>NZ_JBIRHH010000001.1:0-5258 GCF_044328425.1 Streptomyces sp. NPDC017943
TCTCAAGGAACGGTCGCTTCCTTTGTACTCACCCTCTCGGGCTTTCCTCCGGGCGCTTCCCTTCGGTCTTGCGTTTCCGACTCTATCAGATCTTTCCGATCCGATTTCCTCGGTGCTTTCCAGGTTTCCGCTCTCGCGGTTTCCTTTCCGGCGGTTCCGACTTTATCAGAAGTTTCTGAGCCGGATTTCCCTTCCCGGTCGGAAGCAGCCGCTGAGCCTGAGCTGAGTTGGGTGCCCCGTCGGGAGGAGTTGTAAACGTACTGGAGCGGGGCGCCTCGATGCAAATCGAGGCGCCCCGCTCCCAGTTGGCCCGGGTTCAGGCCCGACGGGCCGTCAGACCTCCACCACGACGGGCAGGATCATCGGCCGGCGCCGGTAGTTGTCCGAGACCCACTTGCCCAGCGTGCGACGCACGAGCTGCTGGAGCTGGTGCGGCTCGACCACGCCGTCCTGGGCGGAGCGCTCGAGGACCTCCGTGATCCGGGGGATCACGTCGCCGAAGGCGGAGTCCTCGATGCCCGAGCCGCGGGCGTGGACATGCGGACCGCCGGTGATCTTCCCGGTCGACGAGTCGATGACCACGAAGACCGAGATGATGCCCTCGTCGCCGAGGATCTTGCGGTCCTTCAGAGCCGGCTCGCCCACGTCGCCCACGGAGAGTCCGTCGACGTAGACGTATCCGGCCTGGACCTTGCCGGAGATCTTGGCCTTGCCCTCGACGAGGTCGACGGCGACGCCGTCCTCGGCGATGACGATGCGGTCGTGCGGGACGCCGGTCATGGCGCCCAGCTCGGCGTTGGCCCGCAGGTGGCGCCACTCGCCGTGCACCGGCATCAGGTTCTTCGGCCGGCAGATGTTGTAGAAGTACAGCAGCTCGCCCGCGGAGGCGTGGCCGGAGACGTGCACCTTGGCGTTGCCCTTGTGGACGACGTTGGCTCCCCAGCGGGTCAGGCCGTTGATGACGCGGTAGACCGCGTTCTCGTTGCCGGGGATCAGGGACGAGGCCAGGATGACGGTGTCGCCGTTGACGATGCGGATCTGGTGGTCGCGGTTCGCCATGCGGGACAGGGCCGCCATCGGTTCGCCCTGAGAACCGGTGCAGACCAGGACGACCTCGTTGTCGGGCAGGTCGTCGAGCGTCTTGACGTCCACCACGAGGCCCGGCGGGACCTTGAGGTAGCCGAGGTCTCTCGCGATGCCCATGTTGCGGACCATGGAGCGGCCGACGAAGGCGACCCGGCGGCCGTACTCGTGCGCCGCGTCCAGGATCTGCTGGATGCGGTGGACGTGGCTGGCGAAGCTCGCGACGATGATGCGCTTGCGGGCACCGGCGAAGACCTGGCGCAGGACGTTCGAGATGTCCCGCTCGGGCGGGACGAAGCCCGGGACCTCGGCGTTGGTCGAGTCGGCGAGGAGCAGGTCGATGCCCTCCTCGCTGAGCCGGGCGAACGCGTGCAGGTCCGTGAGGCGGCCGTCCAGCGGCAGCTGGTCCATCTTGAAGTCGCCGGTGTGGACGACCATGCCCGCGGGGGTGCGGATGGCGACGGCCAGCGCGTCGGGGATGGAGTGGTTGACGGCGACGAACTCGCAGTCGAACGGGCCGATGCGCTCGCGGTGCCCCTCCGCCACCTCCAGGGTGTACGGACGGATGCGGTGCTCCTGGAGCTTGGCCTCGATCAGGGCCAGGGTCAGCTTGGAGCCGATCAGCGGGATGTCCGGCTTCTCGCGCAGGAGGAAGGGGACGCCGCCGATGTGGTCCTCGTGGCCGTGGGTGAGGACGATGCCCTCGATGTCGTCCAGGCGGTCCCTGATGGACGAGAAGTCCGGCAGGATCAGGTCGATTCCGGGCTGCTCCTCCTCGGGGAAGAGCACTCCGCAGTCGACGATCAGCAGGCGGCCGCCGTACTCGAAGACCGTCATGTTGCGGCCGATCTCGCCGAGGCCGCCGAGCGGGGTGACACGCAGGCCGCCTTCGGCAAGCGGCGGGGGCGTGCGGAGTTCGGGGTGCGGATGACTCAAAAGACTCTCCTCACCACGCGCGCCACGTACCGGTGTGGCACGTGGCGCGCGTGACGTTCGTGCATGAGCAGTTGTCGTATGGGGTGTGCGGGCACCGGTGGCCCGCGTATTCAGTTGTGAAGCAGGTGCGCGGAGGCCGCGCGAAGTCTGGTGTCAGAGCTGTACCCCGCCGGCGGCGAGATCGAGCTTGAGCTGCTCGATCTCCTCCGGCGCGCACTCGACCATGGGGGCGCGCAGCGGCCCGGCGGGGAGCCCCCGCAGGGCGAGCGCCGCCTTGGTGGTCATCACTCCCTGGGTGCGGAACATGCCGGTGTAGACGGGGAGCAGCTTCTGGTGGATCTCGGTGGCCTTCTGCACGTCGCCCGAGGTGTACGCCTCGACCAGGGCGCGCAGCTCGGGCGTGACCACGTGGCCGACGACCGAGACGAAGCCGACGGCGCCGACGGAGAGCAGGGGGAGGTTGAGCATGTCGTCGCCGGAGTACCAGGCGAGGCCGGAGCGGGCGATGGCCCAGCTCGCGCGGCCGAGGTCGCCCTTGGCGTCCTTGTTGGCGACGATGCGCGGGTGCTCGGCGAGCCGGACGAGGGTCTCCGTGTTGATGGGGACACCGCTGCGGCCGGGGATGTCGTAGAGCATGACCGGCAGGGCGGTCGCGTCGGCGACGGCCGTGAAGTGCCGGTAGAGGCCCTCCTGCGGGGGCTTGTTGTAGTACGGCGTCACGACGAGCAGGCCGTGGGCGCCGGTGCGCTCCGCCGTGCGGGCGAGCTCGATGCTGTGGTGGGTGTCGTTGGTGCCCACTCCGGCCACGACGTGGGCGCGGTCGCCCACGGCTTCCAGGACCGCTCGTACGAGGTCCGCTTTCTCCGCGTCGCTGGTGGTCGGGGACTCGCCGGTGGTGCCGTTGATGATCAGGCCGTCGTTGCCTGCGTCCACCAGGTGGGTGGCGAGTCGCTGAGCGCCGTCGAGGTCGAGTGCGCCGTCCGCCGTGAAGGGCGTGACCATGGCGGTGAGGACCCGCCCGAAGGGGGTCTGCGGAGTCGAGGTCGGAGCCATGGGTTACACGCTACTCGTTGCTCAGGACCGGGTCTGCCCGCGGGTCGGCCGACAAGTTCGGACAAAGGGGAGCCCGGCACTGCTTGCTCGGGGGTTCAAGCAGTGCCGGACCCGTTCGATCAGGCTAGGCGAACTTCGCGAAATGCCGCAATCGGGACACTTCGCACGGCTGAACCGTACATCTGTCCCTGCTCGGCGAACCGGGGCGCGTTACGGCGCCACGCGTCCGTTGGCGTTGAAGGCGGCGTACGTGAGCGGCATGAGCCGGGCCCACTCGGCCTCCATCTTCTCGCCGACCATCTCGATCTCGCGCTGTGGGAAGGAGGGGACCTTCGCCAGCTCGTGCTGGGTGCGCAGGCCGAGGAAGTGCATCAGGGAGCGGGCGTTGCAGGTGGCGTACATCGAGGAGTAGAGGCCGACGGGCAGGACCGCGCGGGCGACCTCGCGGGCGACGCCGGCGGCGAGCATCTCCTGGTACGCCTCGTACGCCTGCCGGTAGGAGTCCTCCATCACCCGGCCGACCAGCTCCTGCTGCGCCTGGGTGCCCTCGACGAAGACGTACTTGCCGGGACGGCCCTCCTGGACGAGCTTGCGGGACGCGTCCGGGACGTAGAAGACGGGCTGGAGCTCGCGGTAGCGGCCGCTCTCCTCGTTGTAGGACCAGCCCACGCGGTGCCGCATGAACTCGCGGAAGACGAAGATCGGGGCGCTGATCAGGAAAGTCATCGAGTTGTGCTCGAAGGGACTGCCGTGCCGGTCCCGCATCAGGTAGTTGATCAGGCCCTTGGAGCGCTCCGGGTCCTTGCTCAGCTCGTCCAGGGACTGCTCGCCCTGGGTGGAGACGCGGGCGGCGAACAGGACGTCCGCGTCGGACGCGGTGTGCTTGACCAGCTCGACGGTGACGTCGCTGCGGTAGCTGGGCTTGAGGTCGTCGGCGGGGGTGTCGGTCACGATCGGCAGGGCCTTCCCATCTCGTCATTCGGCGTCGCCACTCTACGGCTCGCCGGAAGGGGCGCGATCGGGGGCGTGCCGCAATGAAGTCGGTGAAACAGGGCACCTGCGGGGGAGCTCGTTCGTCTCTCTTGACGACAGCTGTCCATCGCACCCCCGAAGAGGAGACGCACCCCCCATGTTCGGTCGGCGTGAACCCGTACCGTTTGCCTTCGTCGCCGAGGCCGACAGGTTCCGCAGCAATGTCACTCCCCCACCGCCCGAGCGGCCGTCGGCGGGTGAGCTGGCCGGGCGCTGGCTGCTCGGCCTGACGATCGTCGCGGGGCTCGTGGGGTCCCTGGTCATCGGGACCCCCGCACTGTCGCCCGGCCACCCGGCCGACCGGCCCCAGCAGTCGCAGGCCTCCGAGCGGCGCTGAACCGCCCCGCGGGGCCGCGCACCCCCATCCGGCCCCCCGCCAGTGGTGACCGGGGACACAGATCGGTAGCCTCACCGGGCACAGCCCACGCATGGATCGAGTGAGGACCCGCCGTGCCCCTGCCCTTCCTGACGGCCGACCGCGTTTTCGAGGCGACGGACGACGTTCCGCTCCCCTACGAGGACCGTGACCACTGGCGGAGGCCGTACCGGCCCGGACCCTGGCGGGTGGGCACGGCGGCGCTGGCGCTGCTGCTCGCCTCGTTCGTGCTGTTCGCGGCGGTCGTCATCGCGGCGACGGCCGAACTCACCGCGGCGCTCGTGGTGTTCGGCCTCGCCCTGCTCGTCATCGCCACGGCCGTGCGGCTGTTGCGCATGGGTGTGTGGGTGAGCGCCCGGGGGCTGCGGCACGTCGCGTTCTTCACGACGCGGACGACGCCCTGGGCGCAGGTCTCCTCGGTCCGTACGGTGCAGCAGCCGGTGCGGTGGCTGGGGCTGCCGCGTACGGTGCAGGGCCAGGCCCTGCTGCTCGCGCGGCAGGGTTCCGGTGCGGACGCCGTGCCGCCGTTGATGAGCACCCACGACGCGGACTTCCTGGGCCGCGCGGAGGCCTTCGACCGGGCGGCGGACACCGTGGAGGCCTGGGCCGACGAGTACCGGCCGCACTGACCCCCCTTGTCATGCCGGCGGGGGGGGGCCCCCCCGGGGGGGGGGCCCCCCCCCGGGGGGGGGGGGGGGGGGGGGGGGGGGGGGGGGGGGGGGGGGGCGCCGCCCGCGCGGTGGCCGCCGGGAGGGCGCCCCCCGGCCGGCCCCCCCAG
>NZ_JBIRHH010000001.1:5268-833072 GCF_044328425.1 Streptomyces sp. NPDC017943
GCCGGGGGGGCGCCCCCGGGGGGGGCCGGGCCCGCCGCGCCCGGCCCGCCCGCCCCCCCCTTGCCGGGCGGGGGGGCCGGGGCGGGGGGGGGGCCCCCCCCCGCCGGCGTGTGGGGGGTGTGTCGGCATGTGGGGGGTGTGGCGGTCAGGCCGCTTCCGGCTGCTTGCCGTCGTGCAGCGCGATCGCGCGCTGCATCGCCTTGCGGGCCCGCGGGGTGTCGCGGGCGTCGTGGTAGGCGACGGCGAGACGGAACCAGGTGCGCCAGTCCTCGGGCGCGGCCTCGGTCTCCGCCTTGCGCCGGGCGAAGACCTCGTCGGCCGAGTCCCGGTCGACGCGCCCGCTGGGGGTCCGCCTCAGCTCGTCGACGGGCAGCCCGCCCTCGGCGTCGAGTTCGGCCGCCAGGGCGTTGGCCCGGCGGACGAACTGCGTGTTCTTCCACAGGAACCACAGGCCGATGCCCGGCAGGATCAGCACCGCCACCCCGAAGGTGACGGTGAGGGGCGTGCCGGTCTCGATGAGCAGGACGCCGCGGCTCCCGACCAGGACGAAGTAGACGACCAGGACGGCGGCCGTGAGGGCGTAGGTGAGCTTCGCGCGCATGAGGGTCAGGGGCTCAGTTCAGGTCCAGGAAGTGTTCCAGGCCGAAGGTCAGGCCCGGAGTGGTCACCACGCGGCGGGCGCCGAGCAGGATGCCCGGCATGAAGCTGCTGTGGTGGAGCGAGTCGTGCCGGACGGTGAGGGTCTCGCCCTCGCCGCCCAGCAGGACCTCCTGGTGGGCGAGCAGGCCGCGCAGCCGTACGGCGTGCACCGGGACGCCGTCGACGTCGGCGCCGCGGGCGCCGTCCAGGGCGGTGGCCGTGGCGTCGGGTGCCGGGGCGGTGCCGGCCGCCCGGCGGGCCTCGGCGATGAGCTGCGCGGTGCGCGTGGCGGTGCCGGAGGGGGCGTCCACCTTGTTCGGGTGGTGCAGCTCGACGACCTCGACCGACTCGAAGTACGGCGCGGCGAGCTGGGCGAACTTCATGGTCAGCACGGCCCCGATGGAGAAGTTGGGCGCGATGAGCACGCCCGTCCCCGGGGACTTCTCCAGCAGGCCGTTCAGCTGCGCGAGGCGCTCGTCGTTCCAGCCCGTGGTGCCGACGACGGCGTGGATGCCGTGGCCGACGCAGAACTCCAGGTTGGCCATGACCGAGTCGGGGGTGGTCAGTTCCACCGCGACCTGGGCGCCGGAGTCGGTGAGCGCCTCCAGTGCGTCGCCCCGGCCGAGGGCGGCGGCCAGTTCCATGTCCTCGGCGGCTTCGACGGCCCGGACGGCCTCCGAACCGATCCGGCCCTTGGCGCCGAGGACCGCCACGCGCAGCTTGCTCATCTCTTGTGCTTCTTTCACCAGGGGGAGGGTCAGGCGACGGCGTCGTGCAGGCGGGCCGCCTGTTTGTCCTTCAGCGGGCCGATGACCGACAGGGAGGGCCGCCGTCCCAGGATCTCGCGGGCGACCGCGCGCACGTCGTCCGGGGTGACCGACGCGATGTGCGCGAGCATGTCGTCGACCGACATCTGCTCGCCCCAGCACAGCTCGCTCTTGCCGATGCGGTTCATCAGCGCACCGGTGTCCTCCAGACCGAGGACCGTGGAGCCGCGCAGCTGGCCGACGGCACGTGCGATCTCGTCGTCCGGGAGGCCGTGCTCGGCGACCTGGTCGAGCTCGTCGCGGCAGATCTTCAGCACGTCGTGGACCTGGGAGGGCCGGCAGCCGGCGTAGACGCCGAACAGGCCGCAGTCGGCGAAGCCCGAGGTGTACGAGTACACGCTGTAGGCCAGGCCGCGCTTCTCGCGGACCTCTTGGAACAGGCGGGAGGACATGCCGCCGCCGAGGGCGGTGTTCAGCACGCCGAGGGCCCAGCGCCGCTCGTCGGTGCGGGACAGGCCCGGCATGCCCAGCACGACGTGCGCCTGCTCGGTCTTGCGGCCGACCAGCTCGACCCGGCCGGCGGTGCGCAGCGCGCGACTGCCGCCGCGCGGGGCGACGGGCTCGGCTGCGAGGTCCCGGAAGGCCCCGGCCTTGTCGAAGGCGGCGCGTACCTGGCGGACGACCTTGGCGTGGTCGACGTTGCCGGCGCAGGCGACGACCAGGTGGGTCGGGTCGTAGTGCTTCTTGTAGAAGCGGCGGATGCGGTCGGCGGTGAGGGCGTTGACCGTGTCGACCGTGCCGAGGACCGGGCGGCCGAGGGCGTTGTCGCCGAACATCGTGTGCGCGAACAGGTCGTGCACGCAGTCGCCCGGGTCGTCCTCGGTCATGGCGATCTCTTCGAGGATGGCGCCGCGCTCGACGTCGACGTCCTCCTCGCGGATGAGCGAGCCGGTCAGCATGTCGCAGACGACGTCGATCGCGAGCGGCAGGTCGGTGTCGAGCACGCGCGCGTAGTAGCACGTGTACTCCTTCGCCGTGAACGCGTTCATCTCGCCGCCGACCGCGTCGAGGGCGGAGGAGATGTCGAGGGCGCTGCGCTTGCGGGTGCCCTTGAAGAGGAGGTGCTCGAGGTAGTGGGTGGCGCCGTTCAGCGCCGGGGTCTCGTCGCGGGAGCCGACGTGCGCCCAGATGCCGAAGGTCGCGGAGCGGACCGAGGGCAGCGTCTCGGTGACGATGCGCAGGCCACCGGGGAGGGTGGTCTTGCGCACGGTGCCGATGCCGTTCTCGCCCTTGATGAGGGTTTGGGTACGGGCGACGGCCCGCGCCTCCGAGGTGGTGCGGGCCGTCGCCTGGGAGCCACGGGACGTCACTGGTCGGCGTCGTCCTTCTTCGTCTCGTCGCCTTCCTCGCCCTCGATCACGGGGATCAGGGAGAGCTTGCCGCGGGAGTCGATCTCGGCGATCTCGACCTGGACCTTCTGGCCCACGCCGAGGACGTCCTCGACGTTCTCCACGCGCTTGCCGCCGGCGAGCTTGCGGATCTGCGAGATGTGCAGCAGACCGTCCTTGCCGGGGAGCAGGGAGACGAAGGCGCCGAAGGTGGTCGTCTTCACGACCGTGCCCAGGTAGCGCTCGCCGACCTCGGGCATCGTCGGGTTGGCGATGCCGTTGATCGTGGCGCGGGCGGCCTCGGCGGCCGGGCCGTCGGCGGCACCGATGTAGATGGTGCCGTCGTCCTCGATCGTGATCTCGGCGCCGGTGTCCTCCTGGATCTGGTTGATCATCTTGCCCTTGGGGCCGATGACCTCGCCGATCTTGTCCACAGGGATCTTGACGGTGATGATCCGCGGGGCGTTCGGGGACATCTCGTCCGGGGTGTCGATCGCTTCCATCATCACGTCGAGGATGTGGAGGCGGGCGTCACGGGCCTGCTTCAGGGCCGCGGCCAGGACGGAGGCCGGGATGCCGTCCAGCTTGGTGTCGAGCTGGAGGGCGGTCACGAAGTCCTTGGTGCCGGCGACCTTGAAGTCCATGTCGCCGAAGGCGTCCTCCGCACCGAGGATGTCGGTGAGGGTGACGTAGTGGGTCTCGCCCTCGATCTCCTGGGAGATCAGGCCCATGGCGATACCGGCGACGGGGGCCTTCAGCGGCACACCGGCGTTCAGCAGCGACATGGTGGAGGCGCAGACCGAGCCCATGGACGTCGAGCCGTTGGAGCTCAGCGCCTCGGAGACCTGGCGGATCGCGTAGGGGAACTCCTCGCGCGTCGGCAGGACCGGGACCAGGGCGCGCTCGGCGAGGGCGCCGTGGCCGATCTCGCGGCGCTTCGGGGAGCCGACGCGGCCGGTCTCGCCGGTGGAGTACGGCGGGAAGTTGTAGTTGTGCATGTAGCGCTTGCGCGTCACCGGCGACAGCGTGTCCAGCTGCTGCTCCATGCGGAGCATGTTCAGCGTGGTGACGCCCAGGATCTGCGTCTCGCCGCGCTCGAACACGGCGGAGCCGTGGACCCGCGGGATGGCCTCGACCTCGGCGGCCAGGGTGCGGATGTCGGTGACACCGCGGCCGTCGATGCGCTTCTTCTCCTTGATGACGCGCTCACGGACCAGGGTCTTGGTCAGCGAGCGGTACGCGGCGGAGATCTCCTTCTCGCGGCCCTCGAACTCCGGCAGCAGCTTCTCGGCGGCGAGCTGCTTGACGCGGTCGAGCTCGGCCTCGCGCTCCTGCTTGCCGGCGATGGTGAGCGCCTGGGCCAGCTCGGGGCGGACGGCGGCGGTGAGCGCCTCGAGGACGTCGTCCTGGTAGTCCAGGAAGATCGGGAACTCGCCGGTGGGCTTGGCGGCCTTGGCGGCGAGGTCCGACTGCGCCTTGCACAGGACCTTGATGAAGGGCTTCGCGGCGTCCAGACCGGCCGCGACGACCTCCTCGGTCGGCGCGTCGGCGCCGCCCTCGACCAGCTTGATGGTCTTCTCGGTGGCCTCGGCCTCGACCATCATGATCGCGACGTCGCCGTCCTCCAGGACGCGGCCCGCGACGACCATGTCGAAGACGGCGTCCTCGAGCTCGGTGTGCGTCGGGAAGGCCACCCACTGGCCGCGGATCAGCGCGACGCGGACGCCGCCGATCGGGCCGGAGAAGGGCAGGCCGGCCAGCTGCGTGGACGCCGAGGCCGCGTTGATCGCGACGACGTCGTACAGGTGGTCGGGGTTGAGCGCCATGATCGTGGCGACGACCTGGATCTCGTTGCGCAGGCCCTTCTTGAAGGACGGGCGCAGCGGGCGGTCGATCAGACGGCAGGTGAGGATGGCGTCCTCGGAGGGACGGCCCTCACGGCGGAAGAAGCTGCCGGGGATCTTGCCGGCGGCGTACATCCGCTCCTCGACGTCCACCGTGAGGGGGAAGAAGTCGAGCTGGTCCTTGGGGTTCTTGGAGGCGGTGGTGGCCGACAGCACCATGGTGTCGTCGTCCAGGTACGCCACGGCGGAGCCGGCGGCCTGCTTGGCCAGGCGGCCCGTCTCGAAGCGGATGGTGCGGGTGCCGAATGCGCCGTTGTCGATGACGGCCTCGGCGTAGTGGGTCTCGTTCTCCACTAGTGATGTCTCCTCGTCTTCGTCCCGGCTGCCCGTGTGGCAGGGGGACGGTTGCGGAGAAGCGCACGGTGCTGTGCGGGCCGGTCTTCGATCGAAGCACCCGGGGATCTCTTCTCCCGGGGGCCACTACCGAGGACCGGCGGCGGCTCGGTGCGCCTCTCCTCGTTCGTCTTACGTGATACGCCGTACCCACCGAGGTGAGGACGTATCACGCTGTGTCGCATCTTGCGTCGTGCTACCACACTACAAAGCAGGGGTGACACTGCGCACGTACGGCAAAGGGAGCGGTTCCCTTTTCCTGCCGGGAACCGCTCCCCTCACGGCGTCTTACTTGGCGCCCGCCGCACCGCGGCGGATGCCGAGGCGCTCGACCAGCGCACGGAAGCGCTGGATGTCCTTCTTCGCCAGGTACTGCAGGAGGCGGCGACGCTGACCGACCAGGATCAGCAGGCCACGACGCGAGTGGTGGTCGTGCTTGTGGGTCTTGAGGTGCTCGGTCAGGTCCGAGATGCGGCGCGAGAGCATGGCGACCTGGACCTCGGGGGAGCCGGTGTCGCCCTCCTTCTGGCCGAACTCGGTGATGATCTGCTTCTTCGTAGCGGCGTCGAGCGGCACGCGTACTCCTCATTAGGTCTGTGATGGGCCACCGAGTGCCCCCGGTCTGCATCTCGGGGGAGCTTCCGTGACTCGGAAGGCGGGGATCCGCTGGGCGCGGCCTCCAGGGCGAGGGATCGCTCCGGGGGTGCGTACACAAACGGCCGTCGACCAGGGTAGCAGGCGGTGAGGGGCGGCTTTGCCGGGCAGGTGGCCGGGTGCGTGCAGGTGACCGGGGCCGGGCGGGTGGCCGGGGCCGGGCAGGTGGCCGGGGTGGGCCGGGCGCCTTCCCGCAAGGCCCGGCGGACCAGTGGCGGACCCCCCGGGCGGCCCCGGCCGCCGCCCGGCACATCGTCTCAGGTCAGCCGGTCATGGACCGGACGTCGGTGAGGACGCCCAGGACGGCGAGGCACAGCGGGACCAGGGAGAGCAGTACGGCCCCCTCCGCCAGGTCGAGGAACCGGCCCCAGAACGGGGACAGGCCCTTGCGGGGGACGACGAGCCCGACGGCGGTGACGAGTGCGGCGCCCGCCGCGACGGCCGCGGTCAGCCAGACCGTACGGGCGTCCAGCGCCCCGCGGTCGCCGTGGAGCACGAACTCGGTCAGGGCCGCCGCCGGGGGGTTCAGGGCGAGGCCGAGCAGCAGCAGGGCGATCGCCGCGATGCCCGCCACCAACACGCACACCACCTGGGAGGTGTAGCGGAACAGCCGTGCCCGGATCAGCATGGCGAGGCCGGCGGCCAGCGCCAGCAGCTGGCCCCAGACGTCGTCCGAGAAGCCCAGGACCGCCGCGGAGGCGATGACGACGGCCGCCGTGCCGGCCACCAGTCCCAGCAGCATCTCGTGCCCGCGCCTGGCCTGCGCCGCGATCCGCTCCGCGTCCAGCGGCTCCTCGTCGGGGCCCTGCCCGGGGTCCGGGTCGAAGTCGTCCTGTGCGGCCGAGCGGGGTGAGGCGTAGCCGATGGGCAGGCGCGCGAACCGCGCCGACATGCCGGGCAGGAAGGCCACCAGGCCGATCGCGGCGGGCGCGCACACGGCGGCGGCCGCCGTGGCCGAGGCGCCGGCGACGATGGCGACGAACGTGACCAGCGACCCGACCGCCGCGAGGAAGGTGGCCGCCACGAAGGGCGCGTCCGAGGCCGGGGACAGCGCGGCCAGCACCACGGACGCCACCAGCACGGTCACGCAGCCCAGCATGAACTGGAGCTTGCCCGGTCCGTGGCCGGCCTGCGGGCCGACGATGCCGGTGCCGGCGATCATCAGCAGCGGCAGCGCCGAGAGTCCCAGGGCCGCCGCCGAGGCCCGGTCCGCGTAGACGCGGGTGCGGACGCCGGCGAACGCGGTGAGGAGCAGGCCGACGCCACCGGCGAGGATGCCGGGCAGTCCGCTCATGTCGTGGCGCACCGGGTCGGCGTACCAGAGGACGAACCCGCACAGCAGCACCAGCAGTGCGCCGCCGGCCAGCCCGGCCGCGCGCAGCAGGTCGTCGCTCCACAGGTGGCGGTCGCGGACCACGGCCGAGGCGACGGCGTCCGAGACGTCGTCGTAGACGGCCGGCGGCAGCGACTCGGCGAAGGGGCGCAGGCTCAGCACCTCACCGTCCAGGACGCGTTCGTCGGCCAGGGTGCGCGCCCCGTCCAGCACCCGGCCGTCGCGGCGGACCAGGTGATAGCCCGTCGGCGTGCCGGCGGGCTGGGTCTGGCCCGTCAGACGCAGGATCTCCGGGTAGACCTCGGCCACGGCCAGGTCCACCGGAAGCGCCACGTCGATGCGACTGTCGGGCGCGACGACGGTGACTCGGCAGAACCCTGTTGCCGTGGTCGTACTCACCTTCACTGACCCCCTGCTTCGCGGATGCGTACGCTGCGGTGCGCCACCCTACCGACAAGCGCCGTCGGTCGTGCCGAGTAGGATCACCGGGCAGCGCGGGACGGCCGGTACCACGGGGGTGCCGGTGGGCAATCGCCCGTCGGAGCAGGGGGATTGGCCTCGGTGAGCCAGATCGTCGTCAAGCGTCCGCCTCGTGCGCTGCCGCCCGAAGTGCCCTCGGAAGAACTGCAACTGGAAGCTCCTCCCGAGTTGCCGCGCGGGCAGCAGGAGGGCGTGCTCATGCAGGTGCTGCCGACGCTGGGCATGGGCTCGTCGGTGGTGTTCTACTTCGCCTCCCCCAACGCCCATCCGTTCATGCGGATCATGGGCGTGGTGATGCTGGTGTCGACGGCCGCCATGGTGGTCGCGCAGATCGTCCGCTACCGCCGCGGTACGCAGGGGCAAATGGCCGACGTGCGGCGGGACTACCTGCGGTACCTGGCCCAGACGCGCCGCCGGATCCGGCGGACCGCACTGCGCCAGCGCGACGCCCAGTTGTACCTGCACCCCGCCCCCGACCAGTTGTGGGCCGTGGTCGCCGAGGGCAGCCGGGTGTGGGAACGACGCGTCGGTGACGCCGACTTCGGACAGGTGCGGCTCGGCCTGGGGCCGCAGCAACTGGCCACGCCCCTGGTCGCGCCGGACACCGCGCCGGTCGACGAACTGGAGCCGCTGTGCGCGGGGGCCATGCAGCGGTTCCTCACCGTGCACGGCCAGTTGGACGCCCTGCCGGTGGCGGTGTCGCTGCGCGCCTTCTACCACGTCACGGTGTCGGGTGAACCGGAGAGCGCCCGGTCCACGGCCCGCGCGCTGGTGGCGCAGGCGGTCACCCTGCACTCCCCTGACGACCTGCTGGTCGCCGTGGTCGCCGCGCCCGCGGCGGTGGAGCGTTGGGACTGGACCAAGTGGCTGCCGCACAACCAGGTGGCCGGGCAGGTGGACGGGGCGGGCACCCGGCGGCTGTTCGGCGACGACCTCGGAGAGCTGGAGGCGCTGCTCGCACCCCGGCTGGAGGGCCGTCCGAGGTTCAGCAGGGACGGCCGCCCGCTCCTGGACCAACCGCACGTGCTGGTGGTGCTGGACGGCGGCATGGTGCCGCCCACCTCGGCCTTCGCCGCCGCCGAGGGTCTCCAGGGCGTCACCGTGGTGGAGGTCGTCGCCGGTGACCTGGACCAGCCGCGCGGTGACCTCTCCGTCGTGGTGCGCCCGGACCGCCTGTGGCTGGACTCCGGTGGCGGCATCGCCTACGAGGGCACGCCGGACACGCTGTCGCCGGCCGCCGCCGAGGCGCTGGCCCGCCAGCTCGCCCCCCTGCGCATGGGCGGCGGTGACGACGACGAACCCCTGCTGTCCAACCTGGACTTCACGGACCTGCTCGGACTGGGCGACGCCGCCTCCGTGGACGTCCAGCGCACCTGGCGGCCCCGGTCCACGCCGGAGCGGCTGCGCGTGCCGATCGGTGTGGGCGAGGACGGCCGGCCCGTGATGCTGGACCTGAAGGAGGCCGCCCAGGACGGCATGGGGCCGCACGGACTGTGCGTGGGCGCCACGGGTTCCGGCAAGTCGGAGCTCCTGCGCACCCTCGTCCTGGGACTGGCGGTCACGCACTCGTCCGAGACGCTCAACTTCGTGCTGGCGGACTTCAAGGGCGGCGCGACCTTCGCCGGCATGGCCCAGATGCCGCACGTCGCCGCGGTCATCACCAACCTGGCCGACGACCTGACCCTGGTCGACCGCATGGGCGACGCCATCCGCGGCGAACTGCAGCGCCGGCAGGAGCTGTTGCGGTCGGCCGGCAACTACGCGAACCTCCACGACTACGAGAAGGCACGCGCCGCCGGAGCCCCGCTCGAGCCGCTCGCGTCCCTCGTCCTGGTGATCGACGAGTTCAGCGAACTACTCACCGCCAAGCCCGACTTCATCGACATGTTCATCCAGATCGGCCGCATCGGGCGGTCGCTGGGAGTCCATCTGCTGCTGGCTTCCCAGCGGCTGGAGGAAGGCCGGTTGCGCGGCCTGGACACCTACCTGTCGTACCGCGTCGGCCTGCGCACCTTCTCGGCCGCGGAGTCCCGTGCCGCGCTAGGTGTGCCGGACGCCTACCACCTGCCGTCCGTGCCCGGCTCCGGCTACCTCAAGTTCGGCACGGACGAGATGGTGCGGTTCAAGGCCGCCTACGTGTCCGGCGTGTACCGCACGGGCGGCCCGGAGGCCTCGGCCGGCCGGCTGCCCGTGGAGCGGCGGCCCGCGCTGTTCACGGCGGCTGCCGTGCCGGTGACGTACGCGGCGCCCGAACCGGGGCAGGACCCGCAGCCGCGCGGGGAGGACGACGCCCTCGCCGACACCGTGCTCGACGTGATCGTGCAGCGCCTGGAGGGGCAGGGCGTGCCGGCGCACCAGGTGTGGCTGCCACCGCTGGAGCGGGCACCGGCGCTGAACGACCTGCTGCCCGCGCTGGCCGTGACCCACGAACGCGGCGCGCACGCCGCCGAGTACACGCGATTGGGCGGGCTGACGGTTCCGCTGGGACTGATCGACAAGCCGTACGAGCAGCGACGCGACGTGCTGTTCCAGGACTTCTCCGGTGCGGCGGGGCACATGATGGTGGTGGGCGGCCCCCAGTCGGGCAAGTCCACCCTGCTGCGCACGCTGATCTCGTCGTTCGCGCTCACCCACACACCGCACGAAGTGCAGTTCTACTGCCTGGACTTCGGCGGGGGCGGCCTCACCGCGGTGAACGACTTGCCGCACGTGGGCGGTGTGGCGTCCCGGCTCGATCCCGAGCGGGTGCGGCGGACGGTCGCGGAGGTCGCGGGCATCCTCAACCGGCGCGAGCGGTTCTTCCGCAGCAACGGCATCGACTCGATCGCCACCTACCGGCGCCGCCGCGCGGCCGGTGAACTGCCCGGCGAGACCTGGGGCGACGTCTTCCTGGTCGTCGACGGCTGGGGCGCCTTCCGCAACGACTACGAAGGCCTGGAAGGCGTCGTCCACGACATCGCCGGGCGCGGCCTGGGCTACGGCGTGCACGTCGTGCTGTCCGCCTCGCGCTACATGGAGGTGCGCGCGGCCCTGAAGGACCAGATCCTGGGCCGGCTGGAGCTGCGGCTGGGCGACGCCATGGACTCCGAGTTCGACCGCAAGGTCGCGCTGAACGTGCCGGCGGGCGTGCCGGGACGCGGCCAGGTCCCGCAGAAGCTGCACTTCATGACCGCACTGCCGCGCATCGACTCGCTGTCCGAGGCCGACAGCCTGACCGAGGCGACGGCTCATCTCGTGCGGACGGTGCGCGGCGGCTGGCAGGGGCCGCCGGCCCCGGCGGTACGGCTGCTGCCGCGCAAGCTGCCCGCCGACCAGCTGCCCAAGGGGTTCGAGTTCCCGCAGCACGGCATTGCGATCGGCATCGACGAGGCCGGCCTGGAACCGGTCTTCGTCGACTTCGACACGGACCCGTTCCTGCTCGTGTTCGGTGACAGCGAGTCCGGCAAGACCAACCTGCTGCGCCTGATCGCCAAGCAGATCGCCGAGCGCTACACCCCGGCCGAGGCGCGCATCGTCGTCGGGGACTACCGGCGCACCATGCTGGAGGCGGTGTCGGAGGAACACCTGCTGGAGTACGCGCCGATGGCGTCGGCCATGCAGGTGCACATGGACGCCATCGGCCAGTTCATGGAGCGGCGCGCGCCCAAGCCGGACATCACGCCGCAGCAGCTGCGGGACCGCAGCTGGTGGAGCGGCCCCCAGCTGTTCGTCGTCGTCGACGACTACGAACTCGTCGCCGCGGGCTCCGGCAACCCGATGGCGCAGCTCGTGGAGCACCTGCCGTTCGCCCGTGACGTGGGCGTCAAGTTCATCGTCGCGCGCAGCTCGGCGGGCGCCTCGCGGGCGATGTACGAGTCCTTCCTGCAGCGGCTGAAGGAGCTCGGCGCGCAGGGCGTGATCCTTTCGGGTGATCCGAGCGAGGGCGACATCCTGGGCAACGTGCGAGCGCGTCCCATGCCTCCCGGACGTGGCGTGTTCGTGTCACGCAAGCGCGGGACGCCGCTGATTCAAGTGGGCTTGCTACCGCAACGGCACTAGGGTGATCGGGTCCGGGCGCGGAGACGGGGGCGTCCGGAAGGGAACGGGGAGGTTGCAGAGGTGAGTTCGCACGGGGGCGGCGGCACGGGCGGGGCGCCGGACACGGGCCAGGCGTTCGACACGCTGTCCGGGGTGAACCCCGCGATGGCGCTGGACATCCAGCACAAGGCGATGGCGGGCTTCAAGAAGCGCGTCGACGCCCTGCTGCGGGAACTGGACGAGTCGGAGGCGGCACCGGCCAAGGTCGGCCAGGACCGCCTGCAGCGCGCCCAGCTGGGCGCCGCCGAGTTCAAGGAGGCACAGTTCCTCTACGACTCGTACGCCGTCGTCCACGACGAACTGGAGAAGCTGTCCAAGGCCCTGGGCACGCAGATCGAGAGCATGGGCCTGGCGGTGCACGCGTCGCGGGTGGGCTACGAGAACCTCGACGCGGACATCAAGGCACGGATGAGGGCGGTCAACGCGGAGGCGGAGAAGTACTACGTGGCGGGGCGGGACCCCTACGCGGAACGACCGGCCGGTACGGGTGGCGCGGCCGATGGGGCCGGTAGTACCGGCGGGACCGGTACGGGTGGCGCGGCCGGCACGCCGGAGCCCTCCACCACCGAGGGGGGAGAGTACTGATGGCTGGGCAGACGGGCCGCGGGACGCCGCAGCCGGGGCGTACGGACTTCGAGTCCATGACGCACGAGCAGTTGGCGGCGCTGCTGGAATCGGCAAGTTCGGCGGGCGCGTCCCAGCTCGCGACGAAGCTCGCCAAGGCCTCGTCGACGATCACGAAGATCGGCGACGACCTCATGACGTACGTCAAGGGACTGGAGTGGCAGGGCGAGGGCGGCGACGCCTTCCGCGACTGGGGCGGGCAGAGCGCGGCCGCGACCCTGCGCCTGGGCCAGTACGCGGAGGTCGCCTCCCGCTGGATGGCCACGGTGGCCCAGGCGGTGGCCGAGGCCAAGGCGGCCATGCCGGCCACGTCCGAGACCACCCAGGCCAAGGCGGACCTGGCCGACGCGCGGAAGGCGTTCGCCACGACGCAGGAGCCGGGCGCACGCAACGACCCCGACGCCCGCAAGCTCGCGCGGACGGCCCAGTCCGACGCGACGGCGGCGCAGCAGCGCATGGAGGCGGCGCGGGCGGAGGCGATCCAGCAGCTGCGGAAGCTGGCGCAGACGTATGAGTATTCGGCGCAGCAGGTGAATGGGGTGGAACCGCCTACGTTCTCGCCGCCGGCGCGGCACCTCGAGGGCCCGGAATGGCGGCTCCCCGGCACCTATCTCTCCGGCAGTTCACCGACCGGATCAGGGTCGACCGCGGCCGGTCCTTCCTACGAACCACCGGCCGAGGGAGGGGTGTCCCATGCGCGCCGTGCCCCTGGGGGAGCTGCCCTTGCAGGCACAGAACCGGCCACCTCTCCGTGGGAAGCCGATCAGTCCGTTGCCTCACGTCCTGTGTCAATGAATATTGATGCCGCAACGCTCGCGCCGGAAACGCCTCACGCAGGTAACACCACAGCAATGCCACCCGCCGCTAGCGTCTCCCGTCCGGAATCGTTCCTTCCCACCTTGCCGGTACCACCTGCTTCGGCCCCTGCAGGCCGCCCGGGGCTGCGAACGCAAGTGCTCCTGCCACCGCCCTCTGGCTCCTCAGCAGCGCGCGGTGCGCACTTGCCGGGGCAAGGGCTTGGGCAAGGCGGCACAGGCGGGCTGGGCGGCACCACAAGAACGCCGAGCGCCGGGATCGTGGGGGGGCGCCCGGTGTCGCCCGGCTCCAACGCCACGAAGCCTGGCGTGCCTCGGGGGACAGTCATCGGTACCGAGAACGCCCAAGGACGGAGTGGTCAGAACCAAACGCCCACGGGCCGAGTTGGTTCCCCTGGCGTAGCGACAGGCGGTAACGCCGTTACCGGCCAGAACGGTCTCGCGGGGGGTAGGCGTCTGACCTCGGAAACCGGCGGCGTAGTCGGCAGCCGCCCGCTTCAGCCTGGCCACGGGGGCGCTCGGCCATTCACGCCCGGCGGGTCGGGTTTGGTACGCACGACGGCATCCGACGAACCTCACAGGGGATCAACGTCAAGCCGCGCTGCCATCGGCACACGTGTCGGCCAGCCTTCGACCCCGCGCAGAGACCTTCAAGGCGAAGAACGCAGCCAGCGGCCGGACTACGTGACCGAAGAGCTTGAGACTTGGGTACGGTCCGATGCTCGCCCTGTACCCCGTGTCGTCGACTGATCAGTTCACTCCCCCGCGTTAAGGAAGCTCTATGCCCACCAGCGGTACGCGTTCAGGGCGTTCGGCCGCAGCAACCGTCCTCGGCATGCTGCTGGTGGGTATCTCCGCGATGCCGGCCCACGCTGAGTCGGTCCGCGCCAAGCAGTGGCACCTGGATGCCATGCGTGCGCAAGAGATGTGGAAGGTGAGCACCGGCCGCGGCGTCACCGTTGCAGTCATCGACTCTGGTGTCGACGACTCGGTGGCCGACCTGAGGGGGCAGGTGCTGGACGGCAGGGACTACTCCGAGCTGCGCGGCGACGAGCACACCGACTTGGAGGGGCACGGCACGGGGATGGCGGCGCTCATCGCAGCAACTGGTGCGCGTGGATCGCTGAACGGGTCATTCGGTCTGGCTCCAGGCGCCAAGATCCTCCCCATCCGCATGAGATACTGGACGGAGAAATTCGGGCAGGTCGACGGCGGAGCAGAGTACTCACGCGTCTTGACCAAGGCGATCCGTTACGCGGCTGACTCCGACGCCCAGATCATCAACATCTCCATGGGCGCACCCAATTCCTCCGGCCGCCGCAACGTCTCAACACCGGAGCTGTCAGCGGCAGTCAAGTACGCCATCGACCAAGGCAAATTGATCTTTGCGGCTGTCGGCAACACGGGCAATACATCCAACTTTTTCGAATACCCTGCTGCAACTCCCGGCGTCGTAGGTGTGGGTGCCTCCGACAAGGAAGCCAAGGCGCTTCCCATCTCGCAAAGGGGGCCACAGGTCGACCTGATGGCTCCCGGGGGTGACATCGTCAATGCTTGTGCCGGTGGCACTCAGATCTGTATCGGGAGCGGTACGAGTGCAGCTTCAGCCCTGGTCTCTGCTTCCGCAGCCCTCGTCTGGTCCATGCACCCCGACTGGACCAACCATCAGGTGCTCCGAGTCCTGCTGAACACGGCGGGCAAGCCCAAGAACGGCGACGAGCGCACCGATTCCATCGGCTACGGCACTGTGCGGCCTCGCGTGGCTCTCAAGACTCCGGGTGACCCAGGTCCGGCGGACGAGTACCCCTTGCCCGACCTTGCCGCGTCCGCCGCGTCTCCCTCAGCGGAAGCTTCCGCCCCCAGCAATTCCACGACGCCGCCCGCGGGTGCGGGTGACACGGAAAGGGCCGCTTCCGGGGAGGGCGACGACAAGAACGTCACGTGGTGGGTCGCTGCGGGAGCCGCAGCAGCCGTCGTCATCGGCATAGCGGTCACCCTCGCCGTCCTGCGCACACGCCGCCGGCGAGCGACCCTGACAGCGCCGCCACTGCCGCCACTGCCGCCGTACTCCCCATACGGTCACCATCCGCAGCAGTACCCGCCCTACAACCCGCCCCCGGGTCATGCCGCCGAACTCTTCCCTCGCGGTGGAGCCCACGGCCCGGACCAGCACGGCTGAAACGGCGCGAGCCGGCCAGTCAGCCGACGGATCAAGGAACCAACGTGTCGTTCGATGAAATGTGGGGGCAGGCCCGCAACACCGCCGCGGCCCGGCAGCAGAGCAGCATGCAGCTGAACCAGTTGCCCGCCGCGGGCGGTTCGGCCCAACCTCACCTGCACGTGGACGCCTCCGTACTCGAAGGAAGAGCGAAGAACGCGGAGACCGTTCGCAAGAACCTCATGGATGCCGACGACAAAGCGATGAGCGCAACAAGTGGCATCAGCCTTAAAGGGTTCAAGTCCGACTCGGCTCTGGCCGTATTCCAGAAGCGTTGGCGTTCTCAGATGCAGCATTTGGAGAACCTGCTTGAAAAAGGGGTCAAGGGGAACCTGCAGGCGTCAGCCGCAGAATTTAAAGCCGAAGAGGCTAAACGACTAAGCGACGTGAAGCGGACAGGAAACGGCGGGGGGAGAAACTGACATGGCTATCACCTATCAACAGTTGCGCACCGCCGATCTTTCGTCGCTGTCGGACGCAGTGGACGCGTGGCGGCGCTTGCCAGGACAGTTCGACATCATCGCCCGTTCCTTCGGCAGTACTGTCACCAAAGGGCTCAGAGACTCGGACTGGAAGGGTGAGACAGCCACCGAAGCTCTTGAGAAGTTCGACCTTATCGAGAAACAGATGAAGGCGGCTTCGGATGAGGCTCACGATGTCCACACCCTGTTGCGTAGCACACTGGAAGCCTTTCAGGCAGCCAAGAATGAACTGAAGAAGATCGAGAAGTACGTAGCTGAAGACAAATATCTCAAAATCACCTCCGACGGGCGCGTCTCGTGCGATACTTCCGCCGCGCCGCAGGAGCACCGTGAATCAGTGAGTAAGGGCTACTTCAACGTCGTACAGGACTGCAACAAAAAGATCGAATCGGCCCTCAAGGACGCCGACGACGCCGACTTGGCTTTGCACTACGCGTTGACTTCGGATCCCAACGGAGATGCCCGCGGTTTCAATACCGATGTCGCGAGCTCGCTGAAAGACGCGAAACAGCGAAGGAAGGAGGCTCTCCAGGACGCGAAGGCGATGGTCGAACTCGCCCGCAGCGGGAGTGACCTCTCCGTGGCCCAGGTGCGACGTATGCGGGGCGTCTTCGCGGAGCACGAGGGAGATCCACTGTTCAATGAGAAGTTCGCGACTTCCCTCGGCGCAAAAGGAACGCTGCAGTTCTGGGTCGACCTGTCGGAAGCGCATGCCGGGGCGCAAGGGGCAGACCTGAAAGACCTGAAAGGGTTTCAGGACCAAATCAGCACCAATTTGGCCAACGCGACTCACTCCGATTCTCGGGCCATGCAGCAGTGGAAGCAGGGAGTGATCGACGCGGGAAACATCAGTTTCCACCCGTCCTCCAAGGACCCCATTTATCGTCCTCCAGGGGCCGTCGGCTTCCAGGTGATGAGCAGCCTGATGAGCAACGGAAGGTATGATACCGACTTTCTTGACGACTACGGGAAATCTCTTCTCACAGTAGATAAGGCCCCGACAGGCGAAGGAAAGTACACGGACGAGGTATGGCGAAGAGGCGCTGATCTCGTTTTCGGGAAGGAAACCGGCCGAGACCCGCTGAACGGCTATCTGGACGCCCTGTCCCATAATCCAGAGGCTGCTGTACACACCCTTTCGAGTAAGTCGGATCTCACCCACTTGCTCGAGAGCAGCAAGTTCACAGACCGGGGTGAATCCTTGGGGAAGGCCTTGGAATCTGCAGTGACTGGGGTTGCACCAGGCGAGCCGGTCCGCGAAGCTCCGCGTCATAGTCGGGAACAAGTGGAGATCGTTCAGAACGTCGTTCATGCGGTCGCGCAACCCGGTGGCGGGGAGAGCTTCGTTTCCAAGGCGGGCTTGGGTGAGAGCTTCGGCCACATTGCCTCGGCGTACATGCCGGAAATAAGTCACTCTCTGGCTGGTCCCGGAGCCGAATCGGCTCTTCTGACGACCAGCGCCGCGCCCGGAGGGCTCGACCGGACGGACGTCACGCGCTTCCTTTACGAAGTCTCCCGGGACCCCGACGGGAAAGCGGCAATCCAGTACGGTGAAAGCATCTACACTGCTAGCCTTCTTGAGGCGCATGTAGCCGATCCCTCCCTGTACGACGGCAACACAGAAAATGCGATCAGAACCGTTGCCTATAACGCGGGCCAAATCCAAGGGATTGTGGCTCACTCGACAGCAGACGCCGGGATTGGGAGTGCCGTCGGCACCGAAAAAGAATACAACGATGCTATCAAGAAACAGGGAGACCTGATCAAGACCATCGTGGCCACCGGAATCGGAGTTGGTGCGAGTTCGTTCCCGACCGTCTCCCCGCTAGTCGCTGCCACTGCGGGTGGCTTCTTCTCCGGCGTTTCCGGTATGGCGATCGATCGCTTCTACGATGGTAAGCAGCTCGATGGGGCGCTGGATGACTCCCTCTATCGAACAGGAACAGATCTCAACAGGGCTCAGGATTCTGTCGTGCAGCAGACGCAGTGGTCCGCGCTCGATGCTGTCGCAGCACACAATTCGTCACTTCCCGAGGGCTCCACCAAAGATTTGATCCGCGCCTCGGTGAACGACGGATGGAATCGCAGCGATAGCGCACTGGAAGACACACACGCGCGCCCCAGCGCCTGAGCTGCGACGGTGATGGAAGTATGAAAAGGAATGCCAGAGTACTGCTGTCCGTTGGTACGGGATGCCTCCTTCTCGTGGGAGGAGTAGCCGGATACCGTTACCTCTTCACGAACGGGTTGGAGCAACTCCCGCAGAAAGTGTGCTCCGGCGCAGTAGATAGGGAAATCGCCATTCGGGCGCTCCCACCTGCTTCAAAAGCAGAAGAAGGAGACAGGAGCGGCAGCCCCGGCCGGCACTTCTTCTTCTCGTGCTACGTCTACGCAGGAGATGAATCCACTCTGTCCGGTGAATCCCACGCCGCCGATTCCTCTGTGACCGCCTGGGTCAAGTTCTACGAGGAGAAGCGCGGGGGTGATGAGCTGGTACGAGTCAAGAAGGGGCCAGTGCAGGCCATGTCCCTGCCTGACGGGTTGGTAAGCGTATATGTGCCCTGCACCCCTCCGCAGCTTGGTTCCGACAAGGCAACTCAGGCCTATGCCCTCATCACCGAGGCGCGGACGATCGGGGAGACTCGTGCAATGGGAGACGACCTGCGTCGAGCCGTTACCGATTTCGCGTACGCCATCACTAAGCATGCGTATCGAGCTGGTGAGTGCCGGGAACGTCTATCCCTTCCGGCGGACCTCTCAAATGCAAGACCTCGGTAGAGGAACGAATGATCGCCCCCGTCGTCCGGTCGAGTTTATGAAAGCGTCGGTGGGCAGTGGTCGCCCGGCCCGCTCGGTGATGCGTCCATAGTCCTCACACCTAGGGGCCTGGACTGCGGCGGGCGTGGGGCGGGACGGTGTAGACGGTCGGTCGTCATGTGCGGTGCCGCTGTGATATGCGCAGCAGCGGGTTACGGCAAGAGGGCAGCAGTCATCGCCGGGTAATCACGGTGTCGACAGTCAGCGGACTTCCAAAGAATGGCTGCAGCCCTTGGTCCTTCACCAAGCATCACCTTTGATGAGCCGCCGAGCGATGTATATGTCTCTGCGCAGGGCCGTCCGCCAGGGCCTGGGTCGAGCGCATGTGCGGGAGGGGCGGCCGCCCGAGGCCGGCCGCCCTTCGCCGTTCGGCGCGATGTGCCCCGGGTCAGCTCATCAGCATGCGGAAGCGGGCCGCGTTGCCCTTGTCCGTGTCCTGGTAGCCGAGGACCGAGTCGTCCAGGAGCTGGGCGATGCGGGCCAGCTTCTGGCACATCTGGTCCATCTCCGTGCTGCTGCTGCGCTGGATCTCGCCGTAGGCGGTCTTCGCCTCGCCCTCCCAGGTCTCGGCGACGGCCTTGACCTTGCGCATCAGGGTCTCGAGGCCCTCGTTCAGCTCGCGCGCGGTCTTGCGGACGTCGATCGCGGCATGGGTGACCGTGTCGTAATTGACGGCGGTGCGGTCGTAGTTGACGCTCATGGTGCGGGCTCCTTGGTGGCGTTGAGGCGTGGTCGTCAGGCGAGGTCGGTGATGCGGCTGGAGACCTGGTACGAGTTGTCCACCTTGCGGATCTCCGAGACGCGCGACTGCTCGTGCTCGCTGAAGCCCTTGACGCTCATCCGCATGACGTCCTCGAGGTCGACGAGGTTGTCCTGCAGCTTCCTCAGGTGCTGGTTCACACCGCGCTGCACGGCGTCGAACTCCTTGCCCGCGGCGCCCTGCCAGCCCGCCTGGATCATGTCCACCACGGTGTTGAGCGAGGTCACGCGGCTGCTCACGTCCCGGTGGAAGTCTCGGATCTTGTCGGCGAGGTCTGTCAGATCCTGGTCGCTGTAATCGACGCTCATGGTCTCTTGCCCTCCTGTAGAAACACCGCCTGGCGGGCAAGAACCGCTCCGACTCCCGCGCGACGCGTGGTCGCAGCGTCGCACCGCCCCCGTGCAGTACCACACATGTGGCACCTGGAAGCACTCTAGTCACTCGGTTCGAGGGTTCCAACTGCAAAGCAGGCCAGGGCCAGTTCGTGGCCAGTAAGGTGACTGGCGATCGTTGCTGAGCAGTCGAAGGGATCTCCGCCATGGTCGGTGTGCCGGACGAGGACGTCAAAGCACGCAAGGAGCGGGAGCGGGACGAGCTGTACGGGCTCGACATCTCCGGTGTGGAGTGGCATTGCGCTCCGGGAACGGAGGCGCACGAGGAACGTGTGGAGATCGCGTATCTCCCCCACGGCGCCGTGGCCATGCGCTCGTCGCTCGACCCGGACACGGTGCTGCGGTACACGGAGGCCGAGTGGCGGGCCTTCGTGCTCGGGGCCCGCGACGGCGAGTTCGACCTGGAGTCGGCGCCGGGCGGCGGCGTCACCGCCTCCTGACGGCGCGTACCGGCCCTGCGCCCCGCGTCAGGGACCGCCGCGGCGGCGCCGGCGCAGATCGCGCAGGACGACGGCCGCGCCCGTGACCACCACGACCAGGGTCACGGCGACGCCCAGGGCGTAGGTGGCGTACCGCTCGTCGCGTTCCGCCGGGGTCTCGGCCAGGGAGAAGGGTGCCACGTCCGGCGCCTCGGCCCTGGCCATGCCCGGGTCGGGGGCCGGGGACGACGGCGGGTCGGCGAGGTCGGACTCCTGGACGGCGCGGACGGGGTCGACCACGCCCCAGCCGACGAAGTCGTCATGGCCGTTGACGGACCGCTCGGCGGTGCGCTCGATCTGCGTGACGATCTGCGCCGGTGACCATGCCGGGTGCTTCTCCTTCAGCAGGGCCGCCACCCCGGCGACGAACGGCGCCGAGAAGCTCGTACCGCTGTCGGTGCACTGCCCGCCGCCGGGGACCGTGGAGACGATGTCGACGCCCGGTGCGGCGACCCCGACGAAGCTGCCGGACTGGGAGAAGGCCGCGCGTTCGTTGTTCCGGTCCGAGGACGCGACGGCGAGGACGCCGTCGAAGGCGGCCGGGTAGGTCTCCTTGGGCTTGCCGTCGAGGCCGTCGTTGCCCGCGGACGCGACCACGACCACTTTCGCGGCGAGGGCCTTGCGCACGGCCCGGGCCAGCGTGGAGTCCCCGGACAGCGGCTTGGTGGTGTCCTGGGAGATGTTGATGACGTCGGCGCCCTGGGCGACCGCGTGGGCGATGGCCCTGGCCATCGTGTCCGAGTCGCCGTTGCTGTCGGCGTCGTTCTGCCGGATGGGGATGATGGTGGCCGCCGGGGCGAGGCCGACGAAGCCGGTGCCCTCGGCCGGACGGGCGGCGATGATGCCGGCCACCTTGGTGCCGTGCCCCACCTCGTCCTTGGTGGGGTCCCCGCCCTTGCCCAGCAGGTCCCGCCCGGCCGCCTTGTCGACGGCGCCGGCCAACTGCCGGTTCCTGTCGTCGACTCCGGTGTCGATGACGGCGACCCGCACCCCCTTCCCCTTCTCGGTGCCCTCCCACAGCTCGTCCAGCAGCACGCGCTGCAACGACCAGGGGCGCGCCTTGAACTGCTGCTCGCTGGGGAACGTGCACGCACCGCTGCCCGTCAGCTTCGTGGGCACGCGGAACCCGTCCTGCGCGAGGGCGACGGGGTCGGGTGCGGGTGTGCAGCCGCTCAGGGCGGTGAGCGCGAGCGCCGCGGTGAGCAGCAGGGACTTGGTGGGCCGCACCGGTTCGGAGCTCCTGTTCGTCGGTGTCCGGCGGGAGGGCACGCCGTCGAGGCGGGACGGCACGGGTCACGAACCCTGCGGCTGGCGGGCGCTGTTGGTGTCGAGCCGGGGGCCCTTGGCGAGGAACTCCGACCACACCAGCGGCACCTTGGCGGGCCGGACGTTCTGGTAACCGAGTTTGACCTGGGCCTCGCTCGGCTCGGGGCTGCCGTCCGACGGCTTGCGGTCACGGTCGGCGCCGATCTCCGACTTGTCCGCGTCACTGTCGCCGTTGGCCTGCACCGCGTAGCGCAGACCCGTGTCGGTGACGAGGAAGAGTGCGCCCGCGTCCGTCGCGGAGCCCTGGATCTGGGTGTAGAGCAGGCCCGTTCCAGGCGTGGCATAGGTGCTGGTGCCGTCGGAGGTGATGCGGGCCGGGTAGTCCTCGCCGGCCCAGGTGCTCAGCGTGGTGCCGCCGTCCTCGCCCACCGCGCGCAGGACGCTGCACACCGTGTCGCGGCCGGTCCCGGCGGCGGAGTTGACCTGGTGGAGGCGGCGGTCCGGCCAGTTCGCGCGCTGGCCCTCGAAGGGCTCGGGGTCGGCCGTGAAGTCCTGGAGACCGACGCTGCGGGCCTTGCCGTTCATGTCCAGGCGGGCGGTCTCGGGCGAGTTGATCAGCAGCCAGGCGGTGAACTCGCTGACGGGCTGCACCTTGCCGGGCAGTACGACGTAGAACCTGGTGCCCTCGCCCGTCTCGGTCTCCAGCACCATCCCGACGCGGTTCTCGTCGTCCGACAGGGCGCCCGGGACGTTCGCCGGGGACCCTACGCCGGAGGGCAGCCGCGGGAAGGCGATCGCGTCGCCCGCGTGCAGGGTCGCCAGCCACTCCTTGGTGACGAGCTGCGGCTCGCGCGACCCGACGAGCGTCTCGGTGAGCGGGTCGGACTCGGTGCCCGTCACGGGGTAGGCGCTCCCCCCGGAGGCGACCACGTACCGCCGGCCGGTCCGGGTCTTCACGTACAGCGCGTCCCCGCCGGTCAGCCGGTTGCGGCCGTCCGTCTTCGCCGCCTCCCCGGACGCCAGGACGAACGTCGCCTCCTGGACGGTGTCGCCCTTGCCGCCGGGCTGCTCGCAGACCGCCCAGCGCTTGGCCTTGCCGGCCTCCTCGGCGGAGGGCAGCCGGTCGGGCGCGTAGGGGATGCCGAGGATCGGTCCGCGCGGGGGTTTCCCGGCGTCGAGGATGTCGTCACTCACCTGGATGACCTGGTAGCTCGCGTCGTTCATGAGCAGCCGGGCGGAGGCCAGGTTCAGGACGGGGTGCAGCCGGGTGGTCCCGTCCGTCTTCAGGACGACGTAGCGGGTGGTCGACTGCTTGCCCACGATCACCCGGGTGCCGGGCTTGTCCCAGCCGGAGGGCGCTGTGGGCTGGAACATGCCCCAGGCGCCGAAGACCGCCAGGGTCAGGGCTCCGGCGACCAGGCTCGGCACGACCGCTCTCAGCGGCTTCGGAGCTCCCTCTTCCGTCCCGGTCGGGGAGGGCTGGAGGAAGGCCGCCAGCAGGCGCCGCTTCGCGAACGTGTAGGCGTTGAGCTCGTCCCGCCGTGATGCCATCAGTGACCGTCTCTCCCCGTGTCGGCCTCGGAGGTCGTCGTCCCCCGCCCTGCGCTGTCAGACCGGCCCCCTACTATGCCTGGTGATCGCGCGGGCTGCCGGAGCGGGTACGGTAGCCGGACCGTCAAGAGCCCGGCGCGGTGCCGTCATTGCTGCCGACGCGGGGGAATCGGGGGACTCGGGGATGGCTTCCACAACACGGGTGCGCGCGCGTGGCCGCGCCCGCCCCCAGGCTTCCCGGGCGACGGGCGCGGCGCCCGAACCGGACGCGCGCGCGACGGTGGCGCCCGCTCCTGCGCCGGGTGCACCGCAGCTCCGCCTGCGCCGCGGTCCCGGGGGTTCGTCCCGGCTGCAACGGGTCGTCCTGGTCGAACTGGCCGCCGCGGTGGTGCTGGTGGGCTGGGTCGTCGGGACCGTCGGTCTGGTCGTGGCCGCCGTGCTCGCGGCGGGACTGCTGGCGCTCGCTTTCGTACGGCGTCGGGGGCGTTCCGTGCCCGACTGGTGCGCCACCGCGTGGGCGCTGCGGAACCGGCAGAAGCGTGCCGCCGCCCTGGAGATACCGCCGGGGACCGAGCCGGGTCTGGTGCCGGCCCTGGAGTGCGAACCGGCCCTGCGCACCGGGTCGTACAGCGTGCGCGACGGGCGTCCGGTCGGCATCGTCGGGGACGGCACGTTCGTGACGGCGGTGGTGCAGGTGGAGGCCGCCCCGTCGGCGCTGCGTGCCGAGCGGGGCCGTCAGCCGCTGCCGCTCGGGCTGATCCGCGACGCCCTCGAGCTGGACGGGATCACGCTGGAGTCGGCCCAGGTCGTGTCGCACACCCAGCCCGCCCCCGCTCTGCATCTGCCGCAGCAGTCGGTGGCCGTGGCCAACTACGCGCCGCTGCAAGCCCAGACGGGCACACCCGCGGTGCGCATCACCTGGGTCGCGCTGAAGCTCGACCCGGAGCTGTGTCCGGAGGCCGTGGCCGCGCGCGGGGGCGGGGCGGTGGGGGCGCAGCGGTGCGTCGTCCGTGCGGCGCACCACCTGGCGAGCCGGCTGACGGGTGCCGGTTTCCGCGTCACCGTGCTGGACGAGGACGAGCTGGTGGCCGCGCTGGCCACGTCCGTGTGCGCCAACCCACTGGTCACGGCGGAGGCGGGACGGACCGAGGCGCGTCAGCGGCGGACCATGGAGTCACCGCGCAACTGGCGTTGCGACAACCGCCGGCACACCACCTACTGGGTCCGCTCCTGGCCGCGGCTCTCGGGCACCGGTGGCCCGACGCTGCCGCAGTTCGTCGCCCGGCTCACGGCCGTGCCCGCTCTGGCCACGACCTTCAGTCTCACCTTGGCCCACCACGACGGTCAGGAGCTGTCGTTGACGGGACACGTACGGGTGACGGGCCGCAGCGACGACGAACTCGTGGCCGCACGCCGGGCCTTGGAGGAGTCCGCGCGGGAAGCCGGTGCCGGACTGACCAGACTGGACCGTGAGCAGTTGCCCGGCGTACTCGCCACGCTCCCCCTCGGAGGTGCCCGGTGACGCATCCGGCTCCGACACCCGCCGGTACGGCGACGCCCACCGGTACACCGACGCTTGCCGGTACGCCGGTGTCCAGCGGCACGGCGGCCGGTGTCACCGGAGGCGCGCGCGCCGCCGCCGGTGCCCCCGGCCGGTCCGGGGGCACGCCCTCGGCGGCCGGCCAGGTCATCGAGCGCTTGCGCAAGGGCTTCGGCCTGGCCGGGCCCCGCCACGGACGGCACACGCTCAGCGCCGAGCATCTGGACGCCCTCGCCCTGCCCCTCGGGGACGACGGCGTGGTGGCCGGTGTGGACGGCGCGGGGCAGCCGGCGGTCCTCGGGGTCAACCGGCCGACGCCGTACGACGTGGTGCTCATCGGGGGCCTGTGGACCGCGCAGGTGCTGGCGTTGCGGGCCACGGCCACCGGCGCGCACGTCGCGGTGGAGACGGGCCGCCCGCAGGCCTGGCAGCAGATGGTGCACGCCATGGGAGGTGCGCAGAACGGCCTGTCCGTGCACGAAGTGGGGCGGGTACCGCCGCAGGGCGCCTCCGCCGGCACCCCGGTGCTGGTCGTGCGCGACTGCGGCATGCGGCCTCCGCGCGGACGGGTCGTCTCCGGGCCGTGGCAGTCGGTGCTGACGCTCCTGCCGTACCTGAGCCCGGTGGCGCCCCGCCTCCTCCGGCAGGCGCGGCTCGTCGGCATCCAGCGCGTCTCGCCGGACGAGGCCGCCGAACTGGGCCGCAGCATGGCTCTGACGGCCGAGCAGGTGGAGTCGCTGCCCACCCTCGCCGACGGGATGACCCTGTGGTGCGCCGACCGGGACCGCCGCTACGTGCTGACCCGGCCCACGGACGCCGAGATCGGGCTCCTGGGCAACCCTCGCCGGATGGACTGAGAGGGCCAGGGCCGGTTCCGTCCAAGTGTCAAGCCCGTGGGGCTCGAAGCGGCTTTCCGACCGTTTCGTCGCCGTCGTCGGCTGATGGGGTTGTCGGCGTGATGGGAAAGTCCTCCGGTTCCGTGTGTTTTGTGACCCGCGGGGCCCGAGGCGGCGGACGGGCGGGGCTGCCGGGGCGGGGCATGTGGTGATTAGGCTGGGGACGGGCACGACGTCACGACCCGTGGCCCGGCGGCGGTGTTGCGAGGGAAGAGCGGGGGAGCCGATGCACCGTGCTGCCCCGGACGGCCGCGGAGTCGTTCGAACCACTGCGGACGACACAGCAGACAGAAGCAAGGGTCGCCCCAGCACGGCATGAGGGTGCTCGACCACACCAGGAGGAACACTGTGAGCAGCGATCGGGACGGGAACCGCGGGGGCTGGGCGACACCCGGCGATGACCAGCCCGACGCGGAGTCCGCAGTGGAGATGACGGGCGAGTTCACCATCGACTACGCGCCGCCCGCCTGGTACACGCAGAACGCCTCGGGGAGTTCCGGGTCCGGGCAGGGCCCGGAGACGTCCGGTGGGGCCGGTGCCCCGGTGGCGCCCGAGGAGCCCGAGGAGCCCGCGGTTCCCGGTGGCCTCGCGGCGCCGCCGCACGGACCCGGAGTGCCCGGTGGCACTTCGGGCCCGGGGACGCACACAGCGCCGGAGGGGTCTGTACCGCCGCAGGCCGGTCCCCTTCCTGCGCACGGGACCGCCGAGCCGTACGGACATGCCGCTCCGCATGTCGCCGAGCCGTTCGGGCAGAGCTCTCCCCCCGCAGCCGAGCCGTTCGGGCAGGCCACTCCCCCCGCCGCCGCATCGGGGCAGGTACCAGCGCCCGGCGTGCCTTTCACGCCTGCTGGGCAGCCGCCCGCTCCCTTCACGCCGCCCTCTGCCCCATTCTCTCCTCCTGCTCCTCCGCCGAGCGCGCCCTTCACGCCGGCGGCACCGCCGGGGCCGCCCGTCGACGCCGAGGCCTCCCCCGGGGTCCCCAAGCTCCCGACGGGCAGCGGGTTCGAGCCGCAGGGCGCGCAGCCGGGTGTGCCGCCGCAGGGGCAGTGGCCGCCCCAGAGCGCACCTGAGGCGGCACCGGCCGTCCCGACGACCGCTCCGGCATCGCCCACCTCACCACCCGCCGCGCCCACTGCCTCCGCCGAGGAGGAGCCCGGCAACGGTGATCTGGAGAGCGGCGCCACCATGCGCTTCTCCGCGGTCGCTCTGAAGCGGGAGATCGCGGCCGAGCGTGCCTCCGCGGCGGACGACCGGTCCCCCGGCTCGGCGGACCGGGGCCCGGAGGAGCACCGGAGCGACCGTGCGAGCGCGGACGCCACGCCTTCCGCCGACGCGGGTGACGTGCATGACGCGGGTGCGGGTGACGCCGGTGTGACGCATGGCGCGAGCGAGGGTGACAGCGCCGGCCCGTCCGCTGACGGAGCCGCCAGGACCTCGGGGACGACCGCGCCCGAGGGCGTCACCTCGTCCGGTGACGGAGACGGAGAGACCCCGGACGCGGATGCCACGGGCACCGGCCGGGGCAGTGAGCCGGTCCCGGCGGACCGGACGCCCGGGGCCGACCCCGAGCCGGGTGCCCCGCAGGACGGTGACTCCTTGGACGCCGCATCCGCGGCGGGGACACCGGCCACGGACGGCGGTGCGACGGACGACGCGGACCCCGTCACGGCCGACGCGGCCTCAGCGGCGAACGGGCCCGTTGACGGCCCTGTCGGGGACGCCGGCGCACAGGCCCGTCCTGCTGTGCCCGCCGCCGAGCCCGCCGACGAGGTGCCGTCCGACGCCGCGCCGTCCGAGGACCGCCCCGGGAGTGGCGCGCCCCAGAATGAGGCTCAGCCCGACGCCCCGGAGCGCGACGCCGCTCAGCCCGTTCCCGCCGACGCCGGTGCCACGGACGGGCAGCCGGCCTGGACACCCCCGGCCCCCCAGGGCGTGCCGCCCCTGCCGCCGTCGTACCAGCCGGCCGCTCCCGCGCCTGCGAGCCAGTGGCCCGCGCAGTCGCAGCAGTCACAGCAGTCGGAGTACCAGCCGTCGGCCCAGCCCCAGCCGCCCGTCCAGCCTCCGGCCCAGCCGGTGGACCCGCACGCCCAGCCCCAGCCCGGGGCGGCTCAGGTCCAGCCGCCGTTCCAGCCGCAGGCTCCGCAGCCGGCGCCCGCCGCCTGGAACCAGCAGCCCGCTCCCGCGCCGCCGCACCAGCCGTCGGCGCAGCCCGCACCGCAGCCCGGCGGTTACGGCTTCCCGCAGCAGGGCGCCCCCGCCGCACCCGCCCCCGATCCGCAGGGCGGCTACGGCTTCCCCCAGCCGGGCGTCCCGCCGCAGGCCCAGCCGCCGCAGCGGCAGGAAGGCGCCGGGCAGCCGCAGCCCCCCGTCGACCCGCGCACGGGCGCCGCCTGGCCGCAGCCGATCCAGCACGACCAGCGGCAGCCGACCAACCCCGGGGCCGCGCCGCTCGGTTACACCGCCGCCGTCGAGCTGTCGTCCGACCGGCTGCTCAACAGCAAGCGGCAGAAGGCGAAGAGCAGCCGTCCGGTGGGCGGCGGCGGCCGCTTCAAGCTCGGCGGGAAGAAGGAGGAGGCCGAGCGGCAGCGCAAGCTCGAGCTGATCCGTACGCCCGTGCTGTCCTGCTACCGGATCGCGGTGATCAGCCTCAAGGGCGGTGTCGGCAAGACGACCACCACCACGGCCCTCGGCTCGACCCTGGCCACCGAGCGGCAGGACAAGATCCTGGCGATCGACGCCAACCCGGACGCGGGCACCCTCGGGCGCCGCGTGCGGCGGGAGACCGGGGCGACCATCCGCGACCTCGTCCAGGCGATCCCGTACCTCAACTCGTACATGGACATCCGGCGGTTCACCTCGCAGGCCCCGTCGGGGCTGGAGATCATCGCCAACGACGTCGACCCGGCCGTGTCCACGACGTTCAACGACGAGGACTACCGGCGCGCGATCGACGTGCTCGGCAAGCAGTACCCGGTGATCCTCACGGACTCGGGGACGGGCCTGCTGTACAGCGCCATGCGCGGTGTGCTCGACCTCGCCGACCAGCTCATCATCATCTCCACGCCGTCGGTGGACGGCGCGAGCAGCGCGAGCACGACCCTGGACTGGCTGTCCGCGCACGGCTACGCCGACCTGGTCTCGCGGTCCATCACCGTCATCTCCGGGGTGCGCGAGACCGGCAAGATGATCAAGGTCGACGACATCGTGTCGCACTTCGAGACGCGCTGCCGGGGCGTCATCGTCGTGCCGTTCGACGAGCACCTCGCCGCCGGGGCCGAGGTCGACCTCGACATGATGCGGCCGAAGGTGCGCGAGGCGTACTTCAACCTGGCCGCGATGGTCGCCGAGGACTTCGTCCGGCACCAGCAGTCGCACGGGCTGTGGACCTCCGACGGCAACCCGCCGCCGGTCGCCGCCCCTCCGCTGCCCGGCCACCAGATGCCGCCCGGCCACCAGATGCCGCCGGGCCACCAGATGCCGCCGCACCAGCAGATCCCCGGCCAGGTCCCGGCTCAGGCGCCCCACCCCGGGCAGCCGCAGCAGCCCTTCCCCGGCCAGCAGGCCCCGGGCCAGCCTGGCCCGTACCCGCAGCAACAGCCGCAGCCCCACCCCGGGCAGCCGTATCCGCACCCCGGCCAGCCCTACGCCCACCCGGGACAGCCCCCGGCCCAGCCCGGCCACCCCTACCCGCAGGCCGCACATCAGCAGCCCTACGCCCAGCCGGGCCAGCCGGGACAGCCGGCACAACCCGGACTGCCGGGACAGCCAGCGCACCCGAGCCACCCGGGCCAGCAGCCCCAGCCCGGACAGCCCGCCCAGCCCTACCCGCACCAGGGCCAGCCGGGCCACCCCGGCCAGCCGCCCGCCGCTCCCCCGCAGCCCGGCTACGGCTACCCGCAGCCGGACCGAGCAGGACAGGGACACCCCGGCGCCCCCGGGCCGCAGCCCCAGCCCGGTCACCCGGAGGACCGGACCCCGCCACCCCCCGCGCAGTAACCGCCTCACCCGATCGGCCCCTTTCGAGGGGCCGTTCGCCTGTCGGGCCCGTGCCGTTCCCACCCGGCGCGGGCCCCGGCGCGTTCCGGGGTGAAATCCGTTGCCAGGCCCTGGCCAGCGGCGCGTCAGTGGTCTCGACCAATGGGCGTAAAACGCTCGTCAATTCGTTATTTCCGCAGGCCACAAGGGGTGAACGCGCCGTTGACGGGCGGAGACGGCCGCTGATACACACACATCAACCCCCTGACAGCTGATCAACCCGTCCTTCCCGTCCGAGCGATGACGCGAGGTCCGTCCATGGGCACGAACGATCAGAAACGCAGCCTCCCGCGCGGCCTCCGGCTCGTCGCCGTCGCCGGGGCGGCCGCGCTCACCCTCACCGCCGGTCTCGCGACCCCGCTCGACCCGGCACCCCGGCAGGCCCGGGCGGCCGGCGACGGCAAGCAGGTGCTGACCGTCGCGGTGGCGCAGAGCGTGGACTCGCTCAGCCCCTTCCTCGCGGTCCGGCTGCTCAGCACGAGCATCCACCGGCTCATGTACGAGTACCTGACCACCTACGACCCCAAGGACAACCGGGCCATCCCCGGCCTGGCCACCAAGTGGGAGTCCTCGCCGGACAAGCTGACCTGGACGTACACGATCCGCTCGAACTCCACGTGGTCGGACGGGCGGCGGGCGACCGCCGAGGACGCGGCGTGGACGTTCCACAAGATGATGACCGACGACGGCGCCGCCACGGCCAACGGCAGCTACGTGGGGAACTTCCGGAAGGTGACCGCCCCGAGCCCCACGAAGCTGGTCATCGAGCTGAAGAAGCCGCAGGCCACGATGACGGCGCTGGACGTGCCGATCGTGCCGAAGCACGTGTGGGAGAAGGTCTCGGACTTCTCCGAGTTCAACAACGACAAGACCTTCCCCGTGGTCGGCAACGGCCCGTTCGTGCTGACCGGGTACAAGGCCGACAGCTACGTACGGCTGAAGGCCAACAAGGACTTCTGGCGCGGGGCGCCCAAGTTCGACGAACTGGTGTTCCGCTACTACAAGGACCAGGACGCGGCCGTGTCGGCGCTGCGCAAGGGCGAGGTGTCCTTCGTCGCCGGGTCGCCGTCCCTGACACCCGCTCAGGCGGAGTCGCTCAAGGGCGCGGAGAACATCCAGGTCAACGACGCTCCCGGCCGCCGCTTCTACGCCCTGGCCACCAACCCGGGCGCCCGGGCGAAGAACGGCGAGAAGTTCGGCGACGGCCACCCCTCCCTGCTCGACCAGCGGGTGCGCAACGCCCTGTTCATGGCGGTCGACCGCGAGGCCGTCATCGACAAGGTGTTCCGCGGCCACGCCGTCGAGGGCGAGGGCTACATCCCGCCCCGTTTCCAGGACTACTTCTGGAAGCCGTCCGCGCGCCAGAAGCTGGCGTACGACCCGGCGAAGGCGGCCCGGCTGCTCGACGAGGCCGGCTACAGGAAGAACGGCGACGGCAAACGCGTCGGCAAGGACGGCAAGCCCCTCACCTACCGCGTCCTGTGCCACGCCACCGACCCGAACGACAAGGCGGTCGGCAAGTACCTCCAGGAGTGGTGGGGCGACCTCGGCATCGGCGTCCGCCTCGACTGCCTGGACAACGTGACCGACCCCTGGCTCGCCGGAAAGTACGACCTGGCCTTCGACGGCTGGTCGGTCAACCCCGACCCGGACTTCGTGCTGTCGATCCACACCTGCGGCGCGCTCCCGGCGACCCCGAAGGACACCGGCGCGACGGACAACTTCATCTGCGACAAGAAGTACGACGAGCTCTACGCCCGGCAGCGCGCCGAGTACGACCCCGCCAAACGGGCGGACATCGTCCAGCAGATGGAGTCGCGGCTGTACGACCTCGGGTACATGAACGTCATGGCGTATCCGAACGCGGTCGAGGCCTACCGGACGGACCACATCGAGTCGATCACGACGATGCCCGCGAAGGCGGGCAACATCTACGGCCAGGACGGCTACTGGAGCTGGTGGTCGGCGGTCCCCGCCGATGCGGGCGGGTCCTCGGACAACGCGTCCTCCACCGGCGTCGTGGTCGGGATCGTCGCGGGTGTGGTGGTCCTCGCCGCGCTCGGCGGTTTCGCGGCGATGCGCCGGCGGGCCACCGCCGAGGACCGCGAGTAGACGGGCGAACGGGCACTCATGACCGCTGACGCGACCCCCGCGCTGGTCGAGGACAGGCAGACGGCGGCCGGGCCGCGGGTACGCAGGGGCTCGGCGTACCCGCGGTACCTGGCCGGCAAGGTGGCCGGTGCGCTGGTCTCGCTGCTGGCCGTCCTCGTGACCAGCTTCTTCCTCTTCCGGCTGATCCCGGGCGACCCGGTGAAGACCATGACGGGCGGCCGCCAGGTCTCCGAGGAGCAACTGGCCGCCTACCGTGCGGAGTTCGGGCTCGACCTGCCGTTGTGGCGGCAGTTCACCGACTACTGCGGCAAGGCGCTCACCGGCGACCTCGGGACGTCGTACCAGTTCCGCGCCCCCGTCGTCGACAAGATCACCGAGGCGCTGCCGAACACGCTGCTGCTGACGGTGACCGCGTTCGTGCTGTACACGGCGCTCGGGATCCTCCTGGGTACCCGCTCGGCCTGGCGGCGGGGCGGGACCGGTGACCGGGTCAACACCGGCCTGGCGCTGACGCTGTACTCCATCCCGTCCTTCTGGCTCGGGCTGCTGCTGATCATCGTGCTGTCGGTGGGGATCGGGCCGATCCCCGGCATGTTCCCCACCGGCGGCATGGAGTCGGGTGGCGAGGAGGGCTTCGCCCACGTCCTCGACGTGGCCCACCACCTGGTGCTGCCGGTGGTGACGCTGGTGGCCGTGGAGTACGGGCAGACGCTGCTGGTCACCCGGTCCGCGCTGCTGGACGAGATGGGCAGCGACTACCTGACGACCGCACGGGCCAAGGGCCTGCGCGACGACCTCGTGCGCCGCCGGCACGCCGTGCCGAACGCGCTGCTGCCGACCGTGACCCTGATCTTCATCAACCTGGGCCGGACGGTGGCAGGCGTGATCCTGGTGGAGACGGTGTTCTCCTGGCCGGGTCTCGGCGGCCTGTTCTACCAGGCGCTGAGCGTGCCCGACCTGCCGCTGGTGCAGGGACTGTTCTTCGTGTTCGCCGCCGCGGTGATCGTGATGAACACCCTCGCCGATCTGGTCTATCCCCTGCTGGACCCCCGGGTGGCACGATGACGACGACCCAGCCGGCTCCGGACCCGCGCGCCCTCGCCCGGCAGCGCCGCCGGGCCTCCGCCGCCCGCTTCTGGCGGAGCTACCGTGCCGAGAGGGCGGGCCTGTACGGACTGGCCGTACTGGCCCTGTGCGCGCTGCTGGCCCTGTTCGCCCCGCTGTTCGTCGGCTCCGACGTGAGCAGCGTGACGCAGGCTCCGGGGCGTCCGATGCAGAGCCCGAGCACCGCGTTCCCGCTCGGCACGGACCAGTTCGGGCGGGACCTGCTGGGCCTGGTGATCTGGGGCTCGCGGGTGTCGCTGCTGGTCGGACTGCTCGCGGCCGTGCTGTCGGTGGCCATCGGCACGCTGATCGGCGTGACGGCCGGGCACTTCAAGGGCTGGTACGCGACGGTGACGATGCGGATCACCGACTGGTTCCTCGTGATGCCGACGCTGGTGCTGGCCATCGCGCTGGCGACCGTGATGTCCCGCTCGCTCACCACGACCGTCGTCGCCATCGGCGTCACCACCTGGCCGACCACGGCCCGTCTGGTGCGGGCGCAGACCCTGGCGGTGGAGACCCGGCCGTACATCGAGCGGGCGCGGGCGCTCGGCGGCGGGCACTGGCACGTCATGTCCCGGCACGTCCTGCCCAACGTGATGCCGCTGGTGCTCGCCCAGACGACCCTGATCATCTCCTCGGCCATCCTCGCCGAGGCGACCCTCGCCTTCCTCGGCCTCGGCGATCCCACGGTCGTGTCGTGGGGCGGACTGCTGCAGGACGCCCGCGAGGCGGGTGCGGTCAGCGCGGGCGACTGGTGGTACCTGGTGCCGCCGGGCATCGCCATCGCCGTGGTGGCGCTGGCCTTCACACTGTGCGGGCGGGCCGTGGAGTCCGTCCTCAACCCCAGGCTGGGGGTGTCGCGTTGAGTCTGCTCGACGTCAGGAACCTGACGGTCACGTACCCGGGCGGATCGGCCGCCGTGCGCGGGGTGGACCTGCGCCTGGAGGCCGGCCGCAAACTCGGCATCGCCGGTGAGTCGGGCTGCGGCAAGTCCACCCTGGCGCTGGCCCTGCTGCGGCTGCTGCCCGCGGGCACCCGCATCACCGGGGAGGTGCTCCTCGACGGCGAGGACGTGCTGACCATGAAGTGGGGCCGGGTCCGGGCGGTCCGCTGGGCCGGCGCCTCGATCGTCTTCCAGGGCGCGATGCACTCCCTGAACGCCGTGCACCGCGTCGGCGACCAGATCGCCGAGCCGATCCTGCTGCACCGCAAGGCCACACCGGCCGGGGCGAGGAAGAGGACCGGCGAGCTGCTGGAGCAGGTCGGCCTGCCCGCGGCCCGCGCGCACGCCTACCCGCACGAGCTGTCCGGCGGGCAGCGCCAGCGGGTGATGATCGCCATGGCGCTGGCGTGCGACCCGCGGCTGGTCATCGCGGACGAGCCGACCACCGCCCTGGACGTGATGATCCAGGCGCAGATCCTGCGCCTCATCGAGCAGTCGGTCGCGGACCAGGACCTCGGCCTGATCATGATCAGCCACGACCTGGCGGTCCTGGCGGACACCTGCGACCGGCTCGCGGTGATGTACGCGGGCCGCGTGGTGGAGGAGGGCCCGGCCGCCCAGGTGTACGGGGACGCCCGGCACCCCTACGCCCGGGCCCTGTCGGCGGCGTTCCCGCGGATCGGCGACCCCGCGTCCCGGTTCGCGCCCCGGGGCCTGGCGGGCGACCCGCCCGACCCGGCCGCGCTGCCGACCGGGTGCACGTTCCATCCGCGCTGCCCCGTGGCCCTGGACTCGTGCACCGAGCAGGACCCGGCGCTGCGCGCGACGGCTCCCGACCGCAGGGCGGCCTGCGTGCTGGCCGGCCCGCCGGAAGCGGCGACCGGCCGGGAGCGGTCCGAGGGCCGCACCGGGCGGCCCCCGGGGGCGCCCGGCGAACCGGCCGGGGACCCGGAAGCCCTGGAGGAAGCGAGGCCCGGCACACCATGACCCTCTCCCCCACGGCCCCCGGGGTCACCATGGCACCCCTGCTGAGCGCCCGGGACCTGTACGTCACCTTCCCCGGCCGGCACGGCGGACCGCCGGCGCGCGCGGTGGACGGCGTCGACCTGGACATCCGGCCCGGCGAGATCGTCGCGCTGGTCGGCGAGTCCGGCTGCGGCAAGACGACCCTGGCCCGCAGCCTGCTGGGCCTGGTCGAGCCGACGTCGGGGCAGGTCTCCTTCGACGGCCGCCCGCTGCGGTACTCGGGCCGCTCCCTGAAGGCGTACCGCAAGCGCGTCCAGCTGGTCCTCCAGGACCCGAGCGGCTCCCTCAACCCGCGGCACACGGTGTACGACGCGGTCGCCGAAGGGCTGCGCATCCACGGCCACGGCGGCGACGAGCGGGCGGCCGTGGCCGAGGCGCTCTCCCGCGCCGGCCTGCGGCCACCGGAGCGCTTCTTCCTGCGCTACCCGCACGAACTGTCCGGCGGGCAGCGTCAGCGCGTGGTCATCGCGGGCGCGCTGGTCCTCCAGCCCGAACTCCTCGTCGCCGACGAGCCGGTGGCCTCGCTCGACGCCTCCGTGCGCGGCGAGATCCTCTCGCTGCTGCTGCGCCTGCGCACCGAACTCGGCCTGTCCGCCCTGGTCGTGACGCACGATCTGGGCCTGGCGTGGAACATCGCCGACCGGGTCGCGGTGATGTACCTGGGCCGGATCGTGGAGACGGGCCCGGTGGAGCAGGTCCTGACGGCGCCGCGGCACCCCTACACCCAGGCCCTCCTGTCCGTCCTCCCGGAGGCCCCGGGCGACCCGGTGGTGCTCACGGGGGAACCCCCGGACCCCTCACGGGTCCCGCCGGGCTGCCGCTTCCACGCGCGCTGCCAGGTCCTGGCGAGCGGCGAGGCGGACCGGGCGGGCGTGTCGGACGCGTGCCGGGGCCGGGACCCGGAGGTGCTGAGCGGCAGCGGGCAGTCGCAGGTCGCCTGCCACTGGGCGACGACCCTCCAGGGGCGCGGGGAACCGCGGGACTAGGCCCCCGCGGTGCCGCGGACGGACCTCAGGCGGACGGCCCTCAGGCGGACGGACCGGCCTCTTCGGCCGCCACCAGCTCCCGGCACCTCTGCACGTCCCGCCCCATCTGCTCGAGCAGGGCGTCCAGCGTGTCGAACGTGGCCTGCCCCCGCACGAACGCCAGGAAGTCGACCGCGACGTGCAGCCCGTACAGGTCGAGCCCGACACGGTCGATGGCGTACGCCTCCACCGTCCGCTCGGTGCCCTCGAACTGGGGGTTGGTGCCGACCGAGATGGCCGCGGGCATGGCCTCGCCCTGGGCGTGCAGCCAGCCGGCGTACACGCCGTCCGCCGGGATCGCGGTGTGGGGCAGGGTCTCGACGTTCGCGGTGGGGAAGCCGAGCTCGCGCCCGCGCTGGGCGCCCCGGACGACGACGCCCTCGACCCGGTGCGGACGGCCGAGGATCTCCGCGGCGCCCCGGACGTCGCCCTCGGCGACCAGGCGCCGGGTCAGCGTCGAGGAGAACGGCTCGCCGCCGCCCGCCTCACCCGTCACGTACAGGTCGACGACCTCGACCTCGAAGTCGTAGGTCTTGCCCTGGGTGGCCAGGAACTCCACGTTGCCCGCGGCCTTGTGGCCGAAGCGGAAGTTGGGGCCCTCGACGACGGCCCTGGCGTGCAGCTTGTCGACGAGCACCTTGACGACGAACTCGGCCGGCGACAGCTTCGAGAACTCGGTGGTGAAGGGGAGGATGAGCACCGCGTCCACACCCAGCTCGGCCATGAGTTCGGCACGGCGGTGGTGGGGGGCGAGGAGCGGGGGGTGGCTGCCGGGGCGGACGACCTCGCTGGGGTGCGGGTCGAAGGTGACGACGACGGCGGGCACGCCGAGCTCCCGGGCCCGGTCGACGGCATGCCGGATGATCAGCTGGTGTCCGCGGTGGACTCCGTCGTAGGAGCCGATGGTGACGACGCTACGCCCCCAGTCCTGGGGGATGTCCTCCAAGCCACGCCAGCGCTGCACTGTGCCTGCTCCTTGTCGAAAGCTCGTCGAACCCGTGTCGGTCGGTCGTCCGTGATTGCCTCGTGCGCAGGTCTAAGGGTGCCATGCCGGGTGCCGCCTGCCCGCATCGGCATGGGCGCTGTGACAGGGCGCACGGCACGGCGGCACGTCCCGGTGACCGGCCCGCCGCTCAGGCGGGCACGCGCAGGCCCGCCAGGCCCTCGATCGTGCGGCGCGCACTGGGTCCGACGAGGGCGGCCCACTCCCCCGGCTCGTCGGTGAGCCAGCCCGCCACGCGTGCGGCGAAACCCGGCACGTGCCGGCCGAGGTCGACCAGAGCGCGGTCGAAGCGGGTGGCGCCCTCCGGGGTGCGGGCCAGGCGCAGGCCGATCCGGTGGGCGAGGTCGCGCAGGTCCTCGCCCGCGTCCCGGGCCGCCGCGTGCAGCAGCGCGTCCAGGACGTCGGTGTCCTGCTCGCGGGCGAGGAGCGCGTCGCGCAGCTCGCGGCGCACGGGCCGGGAGGCGGGGATGCCGGGTGGGGTGAGGACGGCGGCCAGGGCGCAGCGCAGCCGTACGCCGCCGGTCTCCAGCAGGCCGGTGACCAGGGGCAGGAGCACGGCCCGGGCGGCGGCGCCCCGGTCGAGCCGCCGGTCCACGCAGGCGGCGACCGGCCCGGCGAGGTCCGGGCGGCGCTCGGCGGCTTCCCCGAGGAGGGCGGCGACCCGGTGGGCGAGGCCGGGCGGGGTGGCGTCGGCCAGGGCCCGCAGCGGTTCCTCGGCGTCGGGGCGCTCCAGCCGCCGGGCGAAGGCGTCGAGCACCGGCTCGGGGTGACTGGCCAGGGCGCCGGTCAGCGCGTCCGGCGGGAACCGGGGGTCGCCCGCGGCGAAGTGCTCCAGTGCCCGCGGCAAATGGCGGGGTCGGGTCTGCGGGTCCTGGACGAGCAGGGCGAGGGCGCCACCGTGCAGGGCGGCGTCCGCGGGGCGGGCGAGGAGGGTGAGGGCGGTGAAGCGCAGCAGGGCGCGGTCACCCGACTTGCCGGCCCGGGGTGCGACGCGCAGGCCGTGCTCGACCGCGGCGATCCTGCGTTCGGGCCGCTCGTCGCGGGCCCAGCGCTCGACGGCCCGGCAGATCGCCGAGGGTTCCTCCTCGGCCAGGACGGCGAGCAGTTCGTCGGCCCGGGGGTGGCCGCGGTCGGCGAGGGCGTCCGCCAACTCGTCCGGGGCGCGGTGGCGGTGGGTGTGCAGCAGGGCCTGGGCGGCCGTGGCGACGGTCGCGTGCGGGGTGGCGGGCAGCGGCTGCTCGTCGTCGAACCAGCGGGTGAGCTGCGGTTGCACGGCGACCGGGTCGGCCTCGAGCAGTGCGGCCACGGCGTCGAGGAAGCGCGGTCCGGCCTCGCACGGCGGCCCGTCGGCGTGCACCAGCCGTCGGAGCAGGGCGCACCGCACGTCCTGCGGCAGCCGCAGGCCGGTCCAGAAGGCGGGGCCGGCCTCCGCGGGCAGCGGACGCTCCTGGCGCCGCCAGGCCACGATCCGGTCGGCGAGCAGCCGCAGCACCTCGGTGTACGGCGTCGCGTCGGGCACGGCCGCGAGCGTGCCGGTGAGGAGCCGGGCGGCCCACCAGGAGCCCGGGTCGGCGTCCAGGGCGTGCACGAGGTCGGCCAGTCGGGAGGCGAGCCGGGCGCCGCCCTGCTGCCGGGCCAGGTGCAGCAGGGCCTGGACGACGGGTCCGGCGCGGTGGTGCGGGACCGGTTCGGGCGCTGTCCGCCCACCCCGGTGGACGAGGGCGTGCAGCGCCTCGTCGAGATCGAGGTGCAGGCCCTGGAGCCAGTCGGCGAACTCCTCGTGCGCGAAGCGGTAGCCGGATCCGGCGGGGACCAGCAGGCCCTCGGCGAGCACGGCCGGCGCCCAGCCGGTGCCGCCGGGCGGGGCGGGCGCGGGCCCCCAGGGGAACACCGCCTCGAACGCCTCCCGGTCCAGGTCACCGTGGCCGGGGCCGAGGCTGCGCCGGGCGGCCTCGTGCACCCGTCCGGCGACCCGCGCGGCCAGCCGGCGCACCGCGGTGCCGTGCAGGCCGCCGGGGGCGGCCAGGCGGGTGGCGACGCGCAGGGACATCAGGTCGAGGTGGGCGGAGAGGACCTCGTGCCGGTCGAGGGCGGCCCCGGTGAGGTCCGGGCCGCCGGGCAGGGCGCCGTGGACCTCGGCGAGCAGCCGCAGGGTCAGGGGGTGCCGGGCGTCGGCCGCGGCGAGGGCACCGTCGGCGATGCCGTGCCGCAGGCGGGCCTCCCGGGCCTGCGCCTCGGTGAGGTCGCCGAGGCGGACGCAGCCGGACGAGTCCAGCAGGGGTGCGGCCTGCTCCCAGTACTCCTCCCGGCAGGCGACCACGAGCCGTGCCCCGGTGTCGCGCAGCCACCGCACCGTCGCCTCCGCCCAGCCGGCCGTCCGGCGGGCCAGGGCGGGCGGCATCTCCTGAGGGTCGTCGAGCACCAGCAGCAGGGGCCGGCCGAGCCCGGCGGCGATCCGGGCGAGCCGTTCGGGTGTGCTGTCCGCGGGATCGGCCGGGAGCGGGTCCCGGGCCGCGGCCAGGACCGGGGCGGAGCGGGCGAGCGCCCGGCGGGCGGCCTCCGCGACCGAGGTGTCCTCGTCGTGCAGGTCGCAGCCGCGCAGCAGGAGCGTGGGGTGCCGGTCGGCCCGGCGGCGGGCGGCGAGGGCGGCGAGTTCCGTGGTCCGGCCGCTGCCGGGCGGCCCGACGAGCCCGAGGACGGGCGTCCGTCGGGCCGTGGAGGCGCCGAGCGCGGCCGCGACGTCCGGCCGTTCGACAGGGTCCGGGGCGTCGGTGCCGCCGGGCGGCGGGCCGTCCAGGCCCGCGGAGGTCGTCGTCAGGGCCAGCACACCGGCCAGGTTGAGGTCGGCGCCGTAGGCGGGCACCGTCGCCGCGTTCTCGGCCAGCAGCGCGCCGAGCGGTCCCGTCCGGTCGGCGACACCGGTGTGCAGCGGCACGGCGAACCCCACCTCGCTGTGGCCGGAGCTGAGCGCGGTGCCGAGCACGCCGACCACGGCTCCGGTGGCGGCGTCGAGGACCGGGCCGCCGGCCGCTCCCCCGCCCAGGCGCAGCGCGTCGCGCCCCGCCGTCCCGACGGCGAGCTCCAGGGCGTCGTCCAGCCGGTGGAAGCGGTCGGTCGCCGCGTACGTCACGGGGGTGCGGCCCAGGACCCGGGCCTCGCGCCAGCCGCCGGCGGGGATGTGCACATAGGCGCCGGTGCCGATCTCCTCCCGCACGGTGACGGGCAGCGGCGGCACCCCGAGCCCCTCGGTGCGCACCAGGGCCAGGTTCCGTGCGGGCAGGGGCGTGACGGCGTCGGCGTCGACGACCCGGCGGCGGTCCCCGGCGCCGTGCAGGACGAGCCGGGGCAGACCGTCGACGGCCTCGTGGCTGGTGATCAGCGTGCCGTGGTGGTCGGCCAGGAAGCCGGTGCCGCGCGGGCGGCCGGCGAGGTCGTGGATGCGGACCAGGGCGTTCCGGGGGAACGCCCGGTCGTCGTGCCCGGCTGCGCCGGGCTGCTCCCGCGAGTCCCGTGAGCCGTCCTCCGCCTCCCGGGACCGGTTTCGCGACGCCATCGTCCGAGCCTCCCCGCCGTACACCCGTGCCCTTGTGTTCGACAGTAGGGCGGCGAAGATCGGCGGGACAGATCACCTTGCGAAAGCGCCCCCTTCCGCTCCCCCGGTTCACTCCGAGCGCTGGCACGGACGGGTGAATGGAGGAGGGCGGGTGGATACACCCTAGGGGTGGGGGAACCGAGGGGGACCGTGGAGCGGCGGAGGTGGAGGTACCCCGTGGCCGCCGCTCCACGGACGGGTGTCTCCCGGCGTCCGTCAGCCGAAGGCGGCCAGGCTCCGGGCCTTGCCGCGCTGCTCCTCGACGAGGACGAGGAAGCGGCCCTCCGGGTCGAAGACGGCGACGGGACCGCGACCGGCGTACTCGTCGGGCATCTCCAGCCGCACGCCGTTGCCGAGCAGCTTGGCGCGCCGGGCGTCGACGTCCCAGCGCGGGAAGGCGGCCGCGGCGGCCTCGGCCACCGGCATCACGGTCAGCTCCTGCTGGAGCTGGTCGAGCGTGCGCGCGGCGTCCAGCTTGTAGGGGCCGACGCGAGTGCGGCGCAGGGCGGTGAGGTGCCCTCCGACGCCGAGCCCGGCGCCCAGGTCGCGGGCCAGGGCCCGGATGTAGGTGCCGGAGGAGCAGACGACGGAGACGACCAGGTCGAGCACGGGCGTGCCGTCCTCCGCGACGGCGTCCCGCACGTCGTGCACGCCGAAGGAGGACACCCGCACCGGGCGGGCGGGGATCTCGAACTCCTCGCCCTCCCGGGCGCGCTTGTACGACCGCACGCCGTTGATCTTGATGGCGCTGACCTTGGACGGCACCTGCATGATGTCGCCGGTCAGCTCGGCGATGCCGGCGTCGATCGCCTCGCGGGTGATGCCGGAGGCGTCGGTGGAGGAGGTGAGCTCCCCCTCGGCGTCGTCGGTGAGGGTGTTCTGCCCGAGCCGGATGGTGCCCAGGTACTCCTTCTCGGTCAGTGCGAGGTGGCCGAGGAGCTTGGTGGCCTTCTCGACGCCGAGGACGAGGACGCCCGTGGCCATCGGGTCCAGGGTGCCGGCATGCCCGACGCGTCGCGTCCGGGCGATGCCGCGCATCTTGGCCACCACGTCGTGCGAGGTGAAGCCCGACGGCTTGTCGACGATGACGAGGCCGTCGGGCGTGGTGTGCTTCTGGGTCATTCGGCGGTGTCGTCCGTCTCGTCGTCCTCGTCCGGCTTGCGGTACGGGTCCGCGCCACCGGCGTACGTCGCCCCGGCAGACGCCTCGCGCACCTTCTCGTCGGACTGGCGCGCCTTGTCGAGGAGGTCCTCGATGTTCCGGGCGGTGTCCGGGAGGGCGTCCATGACGAAGGTGAGGGTCGGCGTGAACTTCACACCGGCGGCCCGGCCGACCTCGGAGCGCAGCACGCCCTTGGCGCTCTCCAGGCCGGCGGCGGCCGCCGCGCGCTCCTCGTCGTCCCCGTACACCGTGTAGAAGACGGTCGCCTCCCGAAGGTCACCCGTGACCCGGGTGTCCGTGATGGTGACGTGCGAGCCGAGCCGCGGGTCCTTGATCCCGCGCTGCAGCTTCTGGGCCACCACCTCTCGGATGAGGTCCGCCAGCCTCTTGGCACGCGCGTTGTCGGCCACTGGTCCGTCTCCCGTTCTTTCCTGTCCGGTTCGTTCTCGGTTCGTCAGTCGTCTTCGCCGTGGAAGCGCCGCCTGACGGACAGCAACTCCACCTCGGGGTGCCCGGCCACCAGCCGTTCGCACCGGTCGAGCACGTCGCTGAGGTGCCCTGCGTCGCCGGACACCAGCGCGAGGCCGATGGCGGCTCTGCGATGGAGGTCCATGTGGTCCACCTCGGCCGCGCTCACCGCGTACTTGCGCTGGAGCTCGGCGACGATGGGGCGGACGACGGAGCGCTTCTCCTTCAGCGACCGTACGTCGCCGAGAAGCAGGTCGAAGGACAGAGTCCCCACGTACATGTGTGTCCGGATGACCCGCCGGTACGGGATCGGATGGCCCTGCGCCGTCGGGACGGCAGGGACACCAGGAACGTTACCGCGAACGGCCCGGGGGCTCGATCGGGTTTTCCCGGTGCGCACACCGCCCCAACGGCCAGCCGGCCGACGCGGCGGTGCCGCGTCGGCCGGTCAGGACACCGTGGGCGTTACGCCCGCGGCTTCTCGCGCATCTCGTACGTCGCGATGACGTCGTCGACCTTGATGTCGTTGAAGTTGCCGAGGTTGATACCGCCCTCGAACCCTTCGCGGATCTCGGTGACGTCGTCCTTGAAGCGACGCAGGCCCTCGATGTTGAGGTTCTCCGCGACCACCTTGCCGTCGCGGATGAGGCGGGCCTTGGTGTTCCGCTTGACCTCGCCGGAGCGGATGAGAACACCCGCGATGTTGCCCAGCTTGGACGACTTGAAGACCTCGCGGATCTCCGCCGTACCGAGCTCGACCTCTTCGTACTCCGGCTTGAGCATGCCCTTGAGGGCCGCCTCGATCTCCTCGATCGCCTGGTAGATGACCGAGTAGTACCGGACGTCGACACCCTCGCGCTCGGCCATCTGCTGCGCACGCCCGGCGGCGCGCACGTTGAAGCCGATGACGATGGCGTCCGAGCCCATGGCCAGGTCGATGTCGGACTCCGTGACCGCACCGACGCCGCGGTGCAGGACGCGGATGTCGACCTCTTCGCCGACGTCCAGCTGGAGCAGGGAGGACTCCAGGGCCTCGACGGATCCGGAAGCGTCACCCTTGATGATGAGGTTGAGCTGCTGGACCTCGCCGGCCTTGAGCACCTTGTCCAGGTCCTCGAGCGAGACACGGCGCGTGCGCTTGGCGAAGGCCGCGTTGCGCTCGCGGGCGGCACGCTTCTCCGCGATCTGACGGGCCGTACGGTCCTCGTCCACCACGATGAAGTTGTCGCCGGCACCCGGGACGTTGGTCAGGCCCAGGACCTGGACCGGCGTCGAGGGGCCTGCCTCGGCGACGCTGTTGCCGTTGTCGTCGTGCATCGCCCGGACGCGGCCGTACGCGTCGCCGACCACCATGGTGTCGCCGACCCGCAGGGTGCCTCGCTGGACGAGGACCGTCGACACGGCACCACGGCCGCGGTCGAGGCGGGACTCGATCGAGATGCCCTGCGCGTCCTGGTTCGGGTTGGCCCGCAGGTCGAGCGAGGCGTCGGCCGTGAGGATCACGGCCTCCAGCAGGGAGTCGATGTGCAGACCCTGCTTGGCGGAGATGTCGACGAACATGGTGTCGCCGCCGTACTCCTCGGCCACCAGCCCGTACTCGGTGAGCTGACCGCGCACCTTGGTCGGGTCGGCGCCCTCGACGTCGATCTTGTTGACCGCGACGACGATCGGGACGTCGGCCGCCTTGGCGTGGTTGAGCGCCTCGACCGTCTGCGGCATGACACCGTCGTTGGCCGCGACCACCAGGATCGCGATGTCGGTCGACCTCGCACCACGGGCACGCATGGCGGTGAACGCCTCGTGACCCGGGGTGTCGATGAAGGTGATCTTGCGCTCTTCCTCGTTGACCTCGGTCGCGACCTGGTAGGCACCGATGTGCTGGGTGATGCCGCCGGCCTCGCCCGCGATGACGTTCGTCTTGCGGATGGCGTCGAGCAGTCGGGTCTTACCGTGGTCGACGTGACCCATGACGGTCACCACCGGCGGACGGACCACGAGGTCTTCCTCGGTGCCCTCGTCCTCGCCGAACTCCAGGTCGAAGGACTCGAGCAGCTCGCGGTCCTCCTCCTCGGGGCTGACGATCTGAACCGTGTAGTTCATCTCGTCGGCGAGGAGCTGCAGCGTCTCGTCGGAGACGGACTGCGTGGCCGTGACCATCTCGCCGAGGTTCATCATGACCGCGACGAGCGACGCCGGATTGGCGTTGATCTTCTCGGCGAAGTCGGTGAGCGAGGCACCGCGCGACAGGCGAATGGTCTCGCCGTTGCCGCGAGGCAGCATCACACCGCCGACCGACGGGGCCTGCATGGCCTCGTACTCCTGGCGCCTCTGCCGCTTCGACTTGCGGCCACGACGCGCCGGACCGCCGGGACGGCCGAACGCACCCTGCGTGCCACCACGGCCACCGGGACCGCCGGGACGGCCACCGAAGCCGGGACGGCCACCGCCGCCGGGACCACCCGGACGACCGGCGAAACCGCCACCGCCACCGCCGCCACCGGGACGACCGGCGAAACCGCCGCCGCCACCGCCGGGACGGCCGGCGAAGCCGCCGCCACCCGGACGACCGCCGCCGCCACCGGGACGACCGCCGCCGCCGGGACCGCGGCCGCCGGGGCCACCGCCGCCGGGACGCGGGCCGGCAGCCGGACGCTGCGGCATCATGCCGGGGTTGGGACGCGGGCCGCCGGGGCCGCCGCCGGGACGCGGACCGCCCTGCGGACGGGGCATGCCGCCCGGGGTCGGACGCGCGCCGCCCGGAGCCTGCGGACGGGGACCGCCCGCCGCACCCTGGGGACGGGGACCGCCCTGGCCCTGGCCCTGCGGGCGCGGGGCGCCGCCGGGGGCACCGGGGCCGCCCGGACGCGGGGCGCCGCCGGGACGGGGCGCCTGCGGGCGCGCCATGCCGGTGGAGCCACCGGAGGTGAAGGGGTTGTTGCCCGGACGGGGACCCGCCGGACGGGCGCCGGGACGCGGAGCGCCGCCGCCCGGACGCGGAGCGCCGGGACGGTCGCCACGGCCCTGGCCGCCCTGGCCGGAACCGGCCGGACGCGGAGCACCCGGACGCGGCGACTGGCCGGCCGGACGCGGGGCGCCCGGACGCGGGCCGGAGCCCTGGGCCGGAGCGGCGGGGGCCGACGGCGGCGCGGTGAACTCGGGCGCGGCCGGAGCCGGGGACGCCGGGGCGGGCCGCGGCGCGGGCTTCGGGCCCGGGGTGGGACGGGGGCCGGAAGAGGCCGGCGCGGCGGGGGCCGCGGGCTTCTCGGCGGCGGCCGGCTTGGGCGCCGGCGGGCGCGGGGCGGCCGGACGGGCTGCCTGCGCCGGGGAGGGGGCTGCCGGCTTCGCCGGGGCAGCCTTGCGGGCGGGGGCGGACTTGCCGCCGTTGCCCTGCTGGAGGGCGTCCGTCAGCTTGCGTACAACGGGCGCTTCGATGGTCGAAGACGCCGAACGGACGAATTCACCGAGTTCCTGGAGCTTGGCCATGACGACCTTGCTCTCGACACCGAACTCCTTGGCGAGTTCGTAGACCCGGACCTTAGCCACTTCGCTCCTTTGAGGTCCGGGTTGCGTCCGGACCGTCGCTAGTTCATGGGCGTACTCATCGCGTACTCATCGAGTGCTCATCGCAATCTCGACCTGCTTTCGACTCGCGAGGTACCTAGCCGCACGGGGTTCCGTACGGCACGTCTTACGGTGTTGCCTGCTCGGCAACTGTCGTCTGCTCGACGTAGTGGCGCAACGCCTTTGTGTCGAGCGCTCCCGGGGCGCGCAGTGCCCTCGTGAACGCCCGGCGGCGTACCGCCTGGTCGAGACAGACCGTCGCGGGGTGAACGTACGCACCCCGGCCGGGCAGCGTACCGCGATGATCGGGGACGCATTCACCCTCGATCGCCACGATCCGCAGCAGTTCGGCCTTGGCCGCTCGCTCCCGACACCCCACACAGGTGCGTTCAGGGCATGCGCGGGCGCGCGTCCGGCCAGACACTGCTAAGTCTACCTCCCCGTACGCTCCTCACCCCTTTGGGGCAGGATTCGAACAGTTGCCGCGCACAAACCTGTCGTGAACTGAACGGCGCGCGGTCCGGATCTATTCCCCGGAGCCCTCACCGGCGGGTTCGGTGTCCGGCCGGATGTCGATCCGCCAGCCGGTCAGCCGGGCCGCGAGGCGGGCGTTCTGCCCCTCCTTGCCGATGGCCAGGGACAGCTGGTAGTCGGGCACCGTCACCCGGGCCGAGCGGGTCGCCATGTCGACGATCTCGACCTTGGAGACACGGGCCGGGGAGAGCGCGTTCGCCACCATGTCGGCCGGGTCCTCCGACCAGTCGACGATGTCGATCTTCTCACCGTTCAGCTCGCCCATCACGTTGCGGACCCGGCCGCCCATCGGACCGATGCAGGCGCCCTTGGCGTTCAGCCCGGACCGGGTGGACCGTACGGCGATCTTGGTGCGGTGACCGGCCTCGCGGGCGATCGCGGCGATCTCCACGGACCCGTCGGCGATCTCCGGCACCTCCAGGGCGAAGAGCTTCTTCACCAGGGCGGGGTGGGTGCGCGACAGCGTCACGGACGGGCCGCGGACGCCCTTGGCCACCCGGACGACGTAGGAGCGCAGCCGCATGCCGTGCGGGTAGGTCTCGCCCGGCACCTGCTCCTGCACGGGCAGGATGGCCTCGAGCTTGCCGATGTCGACCAGCACGTTCTTCGGGTCGCGGCCCTGCTGGACCACTCCGGTGACGATGTCGCCCTCGCGGCCGGCGTACTCGCCGAGCGTCGCGTCGTCCTCGGCGTCGCGCAGGCGCTGCAGGATGACCTGCTTGGCCGTGGTGGCGGCGATACGGCCGAAGCCGGACGGGGTGTCGTCGAACTCGCGGGGCTCCTGCCCCTCCTCGAGGTCGTCCGGGTCCTCCTTCGCCCACACGGTCACATGGCCGGTCTCCCGGTCGAGCTGCACGCGCGCGTGGCGGCGGCTTCCCTCGGTGCGGTGGTAGGCGATGAGGAGGGCCGACTCGATCGCCTCGACCAGCAGGTCGAAGGAGATCTCCTTCTCCCGAACCAAGCCCCGCAGGGCACTCATGTCGATGTCCACGGCTACGCCTCCTCTTCCTTCTTGTCCTTGCGGCTGAACTCGACCTGCACGCGGGCCCTGACGATCTCGTCGAAGGCGAGCCTGCGCGCGGTGGGCTTGCGGCCCTTGACCCCGGGCACCTCGGTGTCGACGCCCTCGTCGTCGACCGTCAGGATCCTGGCGACCAGCTCGCCGTCCTCGGCCAGCTGGAATTTCACCAGCCGGCCCGTGGCGCGGACGTAGTGCCGGTGTTCCGTGAGGAGGCGCTCCGCGCCCGGGGTGCCGACCTCGAGGGTGTACTCGCCCTCGCCCATCGCGTCGTCCTCGTCGAGCTTCGCCGAGAGCGCGCGGCTCACATCGGCGATCTGGTCCAGGTCCGCACCCGTGTCCGAGTCGACGACGACGCGCAGCACACGCTTGCGGCCGACGGAGTCCACTTCGATCTCTTCGAGATCCAGGCCCTGGGAGGCGACGAGCGGTTCCAGTAGCTCTCGCAGCCTCTCGCTCTGGGTGGTGCTCATCCGGGTGACTCCTCGGCCGCGTGTGCTGTTGTGGGATGGGTCGCGTGTCTGGTCAAAGGGTATCCGGTCGCAGGGAGTGTTGCCGTCCACCCGGTCACGAACGGTGCCGCTGAGTGGTCGGGGCCCGGGGCCCGGGTACCGTGATCACGGGCGTGCAGCCCTGGAAGCCGCTTCTTTCTCGCCACGAGCCCCCCGAGGACGTCTGACGTGCCGTTCCCCTCATCGCCGCGCGCCCGCTCGGGGCCGCGCAGAAGGAGCCTGCTCGCCGCCGCTCCGGCGGCCCTCGCCCTCGCGGGATGCACCACCGGCTCCGGTGACGGGACCGGCGCCGGCGACGGCACCACGGCGGCCGAGCGCGCCGCACGCGTGCGTGCGGCCCGCGACAGCGAGGAGCTGGCGGCGCGCTACGACGCGGTGATCACCGCCCGCCCGGCGCTCGCGGAGCGGCTGCGGCCGCTGCGCGAGGAGACCGTCCGGCACGCACGGGCCTTCGGCGGCGGCCGCGGGGCGTCCCCGTCGGCCTCGCCCGCCTCCCCGTCCGCGTCGGCCTCGCCCGCCTCCCCGTCCGCGTCGGCCTCGCCCGCCTCCCCGTCCGCGTCGGCGGGCACGGCGAGCGCCTCCCCCGGTCCCGGGGTGCCCGGCAACGACAAGGACGCCCTGGCCGCCCTCGCGACCGCGGAGCGGGAGCTGGCCGACCGGCGGACCAAGGCACTGCTCGGCGTGCCCGGCGAGCTGGCACGGCTGCTGGCGTCGGTGGCCGCGTCGGGAGCGGCGCACGTGTACCTGCTGACGGAGGGCAAGGCGTGAGCGAGGCGGAGGACCGCGAGCTGCGGGCGGTGCAGGCGGCGCTGGCGGCCGAGCACGCGGCGGTGTACGGCTACGGCGTCGTGGGCGGGCGGATCGGCGACGACCTGCGCGCGGAGGCGCGGACGGCGTACGACGCGCACCGGTCCCGCCGGGACGCGCTGGCGCGCGAGGTGAGGGACCTGGGCGGCAGGCCGGTGGCCGCGGCGGCCGGCTACGCGCTGCCGTTCCAGGTGCCGGACGCGGCGGCCGCCGTCCGGCTGGCCGCCGAGCTGGAGGACCGGGTGGCCGCGGTCTACGCCGACCTGGTGCGCGCGGGCGACGGCGGGCGGCGCGCCCTGGCCGCCGGGGCGCTGCGGGAGGCGGCGGTGCGGGCGGTGCGCTGGCGCGGCGAGAGCGTAGCCTTCCCTGGGCTCGCCGAGCGGGCCGGACAGGCCTCGCCCTCGGCGGCGCCCACGGCGTGACCCGGGAGGGCGCGCACCGCGGACAGCAGGAAGGGAACGACTCGCGCATGGTTTTCGAACCGCCGCAGCGCCTGGTCAGAGCGCTCGGCGAGACGGCACCGGACGGTGACGACTGGCTGGAGAAGCTGCCGGAGGCGGCTCGGCAGGCCGTCGCGCTACGCGAGTTGACCGTGGAGCGGGTCCAGTTGCCGGGCGGCCGCAGCAGCCTGGTGGTGCTGGTGCGCACGGCCGACGGCACACCGGCCGTGCTCAAGCTGGCGCCCGGGCGGGCCCGGCCGGAGGCGGAGCGGGCCGCGCTGGCGCACTGGGGCGGGCGGGGCGCGGTCCAGCTGCTCGAACCTCCCCCGTCGGCCGAGGGGGTGCTGCTGCTGGAGCGGCTGCACCCGGACGTGTCGGTGCGGTCGCTGCCGGAGGCGAAGGCGCTGCTGGAGGCCGCGGGGACGCTGCGGCGGCTGTGGGTCGAGGCACCGGCGGGCTTCCCCTTCGAGACGGTGGCCGAGCGCACCGGGCGGCAGGCCGAGGCGATGCGGGCGCGTGCCCGGGTGGACGCCGAGGTGGCCCCGCTGGTGGACACCGCGCTCGCGGCGCGCGAGGAGCTGCTGGCCGCGCCGCCCGAGCACCTGCTGCTGCACGGGACGTTCCGGCAGAGCAAGGTGCTGGCCGGGGAGCGGATGCCGTGGCTGGCCGTGGGGCCCGACCCGGTGGTCGGCGAGGGGGCCTTCGACCTGGCCCGGCTGGTCCGCGACCGGGTGGAGGACCTGGTCGCCCAGCCGTCCGGGGCGGCCACGACCCGGCGCCGGGTGAAGCGGCTGGCGGAGTCGCTGGAGGTGGACCAGGACCGGCTGCGCGGCTGGACGCTGTTCCGGGCCGTGGAGTCGGGTGTGCGGGCCGGCCGTGTGGGCCGGCCGCGCGACGCGGAGCTGCTGCTGGAGTTCGCGAGCTGGCTGTGAGCGCCCCGGCCCGGGCGCTCACAGCCGCCGCGGGCCCTACGCGGTGAGGCGGGCGACGGCCTCCTCGACCGTGAGCTCCTCGCGCTCGCCGGTGCGGCGGTCCTTCAGCTCGACCACGCCGTCGGCCGCGCGGCGCCCGGCCACCAGGATCTGCGGCACGCCGATCAGCTCGGAGTCGGTGAACTTCACGCCCGGGGAGACGCCGGGGCGGTCGTCGACGAGGACGCGGACACCGGCCGCGGCCAGCTTCCCGGAGATCTCCAGGGCCAGTTCGGTCTGGAGGGCCTTGCCGGCGGCGACCACGTGGACGTCGGCCGGGGCGACCTCGGCGGGCCAGCACAGGCCCTTGTCGTCGGCGGTCTGCTCGGCCAGGGCGGCCACCGCGCGGGAGACGCCGATGCCGTAGGAGCCCATGGTGACGCGGACCGGCTTGCCGTTCTGGCCGAGGACGTCGAGCTTGAGGGCGTCGGCGTACTTGCGGCCCAGCTGGAAGATGTGGCCGATCTCGATGGCGCGGTCGAGGACGAGGCCCGTGCCGCACTTGGGGCAGGGGTCGCCCTCCTGGACGACCACGACGTCGACGTACCGGTCGACCTCGAAGTCGCGGCCCGCCACGACGTTCTTCGCGTGCGTGCCGGGCTTGTTGGCGCCGGTGATCCAGGCCGTGCCCGGGGCGACGCGCGGGTCGGCGATGTAGGTGACCTTGTCCAGGCCCTGCGGCCCGACGTAGCCGCGGACCAGGTCGGGGCGGGCCGCGAAGTCCGTCTCCGTGACCAGCTCGACGGCGGCCGGGGCGAAGTGCGCCTCGACCTTGTCCAGGTCGACCTCGCGGTCGCCGGGGACGCCGACGGCGACGATCTCCCCGTCGACCTTCACGAGGAGGTTCTTCAGCGTGGCGGAGGCCGGGACGCCGAGGTGGGCGGCGAGGGTCTCGATGGTCGGGGTGTCGGGGGTGGGGATGTCCTCGGCGGCCGGCACGTCCGCGCCGTCGACGGGCTTCAGCTCGTACGTGATCGCCTCGGTGTTGGCGGCGAAGTCGCAGTTCGGGCAGTCGGCGAAGGTGTCCTCGCCGGCCTCGGCCGGGGCGAGGAACTCCTCGGACTTGGAGCCGCCCATGGCGCCGGCGGTCGCGGCGCAGATGCGGTAGTCGAGACCCAGGCGGGCGAAGATCCGCTGGTAGGCCTCGCGGTGCAGGGCGTAGGACTTCGCGAGGCCCTCGTCCTCGGTGTCGAAGGAGTAGGAGTCCTTCATCAGGAACTCGCGGCCGCGCAGGATGCCGGCGCGGGGGCGGGCCTCGTCGCGGTACTTGTTCTGGATCTGGTAGAGGATGACCGGCAGGTCCTTGTAGGAGGACGCCTGGTCCTTCACCAGCAGGGTGAAGATCTCCTCGTGGGTGGGGCCGAGGAGGTAGTCGCCGCCCTTGCGGTCCTGGAGCCGGAACAGCTCGGGGCCGTACTCCTCCCAGCGGCCGGTCGCCTCGTAGGGCTCGCGGGGCAGGATGGCGGGGAGCAGGACCTCCTGGGCGCCGATGGCGTCCATCTCCTCGCGGACGATGCGCTCGACGTTGGCCAGGACGCGCTTGCCGAGCGGCAGCCAGCTCCAGACACCGGCGGCGGTGCGGCGCACGTACCCGGCGCGTACGAGCAGCTTGTGGCTGAGGACCTCGGCGTCCGCCGGGTCGTCGCGCAACGTCTTCGCCATCAACTGGGACATGCGCTGGACCGGTGCGTTCGCCATGGTTCTTCTGCTCCTGCTGACGTGGGTTCCCCCGCCCGGGCGGGCCCGGCTGCGGGAGAGGGTGATGGCAGGAGGTTAGCCGGGCGGCAGGGGGCGGTGGAAATCGGTTAACGGCGGCGCAGCGGGAGCGGGGCGCCCATGACGGCGTACGGCTTGGGCGCGCTCGGGAAGAGGACCTGGCGGGCCAGGTCCTGGTAGCCGAGGGAGCGGTACAGGGCGCGGGCGGGGCTGTCGGTGTCGATCGCGGAGAGGATCGAGCGGGGTTCGTCGGCGCCGTCGGTGATCGTGGTGATCAGGGAGCGGCCCAGTCCGCGGTTCTGGTGGGCGGGGTGGACGTGCAGCTCGGTGATGACGAAGGAGTCGTCGAGCCAGTGGTCGTGGCCGTTCGCGCGGAGGTAGGGCTCGACGACGGTGGACCACCAGTGGGTGCGGTCGTTGGGCATGCCGTAGACGAATCCGACGAGGGCGCCGTCGGCGGTGGCGCCCAGGGCGCGGGCGCCGGGGTAGGTCATGTGGCGCAGGACGATCTGGCGGCGGACGGCGACTTCGTCGGGGCCGAGGCCGAAGGCCACGGCTTGGACAGCCAGGGCCTCGTCCACGTGGGCGGACAGGTCGAGGGGGCCGATCACCAGGTCCATGGCGGGGAGCCTACAGGGGGTCGCCGGTCGCCGTCCGGGTGGCTGCGGGGCGCACCGGTGGGGGCGCCCGGCGGGGCGGGTCAGAACAGCACGCTCATGAAGGCGCCGACCTCTTCGAAGCCCACCCGGCGGTAGGTGCGGCGGGCGGCGGTGTTGAAGTCGTTGACGTAGAGGCTGACGACGGGGGCGACGTCCGCCAGGGCGTAGCGCAGGACGGCCGCCATGCCGGGGGCCGCCCGGCCGGTCCCGCGGTACTCGGGGGCCACCCACACTCCCTGGATCTGGCAGGCGCGGTCCGTCGCGGCGCCGATCTCGGCCTTGAAGACCACCTTGCCGTCCGGGCCGAAGCGGGCGAAGGCGCGGCCGGACCCGACGAGTTCGGCGACGCGGGCCTGGTAGAGCAGGCCGCCGTCGCCGGCCAGCGGGGAGACGCCGACCTCCTCGGTGAACATCGCCACGCACGCCGGCATGATCGTCTCCATCTCGTCCTTGCGGACGCGGCGGACGTACGGGTCGGGCGTGACGTCGGCCGGGAGGCGGTCGGCGACCATGAGAGGCTGGTGGCGGCGGACCTCGCGGGCCGGTCCCCAGTGGGGTTCCAGCAGCCGCCACAGGTCGGCGGTGGCGTCGGCCGGTCCGACGAGGGAGGAGCAGCGGCGGCCGGCCCGGCGGGCGCGGTCGGCGAAGGCGCGGACGGCGCGGGGGGTGGCGCAGATCGGCACGAGGTTGGCGCCGGCGTAGCACAGGGAGGTCAGGACGCCGTCCTCGTACCAGCCCCACATCTCGCCGCCGAGCCGCCACGGGTCGAGTCCGGCGATCTGCACCCGGGACGTCACGAAGGCGTTCGCGACCGGCTCGCGGTCGAGTACGGCGAGCGCGGCGTCCAGGTCGCTCGGTTCGAGGACCCGTGAGGTGGTCTGGGTCAACACGTGCGGGGCCTCACACACTGGGGTCGGCTGTCCCCGCACTATAGCTGCGCTGCCGGGGCGGGGCGTCTGGGAGCCGGGGGCTTGCGTCGCCGGGGGGCGCGGGACGTCCGCGGCGTGCCGCCCCTGTGCGGCGCAGCCGCATGCCGGCCCGGCGCCGCGCCCGCTGCGGGGCGCGGCGGGGTCCCGTCCTCAGCCCGCGACGGCCACCGACGGCTCGCCCGAGGTCACGCCGTCCTTCTCCATCTGCTCGGCCAGCTTCATGGCCTCCTCGATGAGGGTCTCCACGATCTTGGACTCGGGGACGGTCTTGATGACCTCGCCCTTGACGAAGATCTGGCCCTTGCCGTTGCCGGAGGCGACGCCGAGGTCGGCCTCGCGGGCCTCGCCGGGGCCGTTGACGACACAGCCCATGACGGCGACGCGCAGCGGGACCTCCATGCCGGTGAGGCCGGCGGTGACCTCTTCGGCCAGCTTGTAGACGTCGACCTGGGCGCGGCCGCAGGACGGGCAGGAGACGATCTCCAGGCCGCGCTGCTTGAGGTTCAGGGACTCCAGGATCTGGATGCCGACCTTGACTTCCTCGGCGGGCGGCGCGCTCAGGGACACCCGGATCGTGTCGCCGATGCCCTGGGAGAGCAGGGCGCCGAAGGCGACGGCCGACTTGATGGTGCCCTGGAAGGCGGGGCCGGCCTCGGTGACGCCGAGGTGCAGCGGGTAGTCGCACTGCTCGGCGAGCTGCTTGTAGGCCTCGATCATGACGACCGGGTCGTTGTGCTTGACGGAGATCTTGATGTCGCGGAAGTCGTGCTCCTCGAAGAGGGACGCCTCCCACAGAGCCGACTCGACCAGGGCCTCGGGGGTGGCCTTGCCGTACTTCTGCAGCAGGCGGCGGTCGAGGGAGCCGGCGTTGACACCGATGCGGATCGGGGTGCCGTGGTCGCGGGCCGCCTTGGCGATCTCCTTGACCTTGTCGTCGAACTGCTTGATGTTGCCCGGGTTGACGCGGACCGCCGCGCAGCCGGCCTCGATCGCCGCGAAGACGTACTTGGGCTGGAAGTGGATGTCGGCGATGACGGGGATCTGGGACTTGCGGGCGATGGTGGCGAGGGCGTCGGCGTCGTCCTGAGTCGGGCACGCGACGCGCACGATCTGGCAGCCGGAGGCGGTCAGTTCGGCGATCTGCTGGAGGGTGGCGCCGATGTCGGAGGTGCGGGTCGTGGTCATCGACTGCACGGAGACGGGGGCGTCCCCGCCGACCGCCACGGACCCGACCTGGATCTGCCGGCTCTTGCGGCGCTCGGCGAGCCTGGTCGGAACGGACGGCATGCCGAGAGAAATCGCAGTCATCTGCTGTGCAACCCCAAGTCGTGGATCAAGGTCCGGTCCCGTGAGCAGCGGGCCCCGAGCTTCGAGATTACGGCACCGGCGCGGGCGCGGGCACATCCCACCCGCGGCACCACCCGATGGGGGGCGGCCCGGCGGGAAAACCTCCGGGCCGCCCGGAACTCCGTGCGGCTAGGAGATCCTCACCGGGTTCACCACGTCCGCGATCAGGACGAGGATCGTGAAGCAGATGAAGATCCCGGCGACGACGTACGCGACCGGCATGAGCTTGGCGACGTCGAAGGGGCCCGGGTCGGGGCGGCGCAGCAGCCGGGCGAGGTTGCGGCGCAGCGACTCCCACAGGGCGCCCGCGATGTGGCCGCCGTCGAGCGGCAGCAGCGGCAGCATGTTGAACAGGAACAGGGAGAGGTTGAAGCCGGCGACCAGCATCAGGGCCATGGCCAGCTGCTGGGTGGGCGGGATGTCGAGGGTGAAGATCTCGCCGCCGACGCGGGCCGCGCCGACCACGCCCATCGGGGAGTCGGCCTCGCGTTCGGCGCCGTCGAAGGCCGCGTTCCACAGGGCCGGGATCTTGCCGGGGAGCGCGGCGAGGGAGTCGACGGCCTCGCCGATCCGGTCGCCCATCCAGGTCACGGACTGGCCGAAGTCCTGCTTGACCACGCCGGTGGCGGCGCTGAAGCCGAGGAAGCCCGCCTGGACGTACTCGCCCTCGACGATCCGGCCGCCGGAGTCCTTCTTGGCGACCTGGTTGGTGGCGATCTCCGCGTGGAGGGTGACCTCGCGGCCGTCCCGCTCGACGACGATCGGCACGTCCTTGCCGGGGTTGGCGCGGATCAGGTCGGACAGCTCGTTCCACTCGTCGGTGCGGGTGCCGGCGAAGGAGACGATCTTGTCGCCCGCCTTGAGGCCGGCGGCGGCGGCCGGGGCGGCCGGATCGCCCTTCTCGCACTTGTCGCGGTTCTCGCTCTGGGCGATGACGCACTGGGAGACGGAGCCGACGGTGGTGGTCTGCTGGGTGATGCCGAAGCCCATCAGGACGGTGAGGAACAGCACCACCGCCAGGATCAGGTTCATGAAGGGCCCGGCGAACATCACGATCACGCGCTTCCAGGGGGCGCGCGTGTAGAACATCCGCTTCTCGTCGCCCGGCTGGAGCTCCTCGTAGGCGGCGGAGCGGGCGTCCTCGATCATGCCGCGCCACGGGGAGGTGGAGCGGGACTCCAGGCGGCCGTCGGGGCCGGGCGGGAACATGCCGATCATGCGGATGTAGCCGCCGAACGGGATGGCCTTGACGCCGTACTCGGTCTCGCCCTTGCGGCGGGAGAAGAGCGTCGGGCCGAAGCCGACCATGTACTGCGGGACGCGGATGCCGAAGAGCTTGGCGGTGGACAGGTGCCCCAGCTCGTGCCACGCGATCGAGAACAGCAGGCCGACCGCGAAGAGGACTATGCCGAGGATGAACATCAGGGTCGTCATGCACGGGCCTCCGCCGTCTGTGCCGCCAGTTCCCGGGCCCGGGCCCGCGCCCAGGTCTCCGCTTCGAGGACGTCCGACACGGTGAGCGAGGTTCCCGTCCGCGGGGTGCCGTGCTCCTCGACGACCCGGGTGACGGTGTCCATGATCCCGTTGAACGGCAGTGCGCCCCGGCGGAACGCCTCCACGCACTCCTCGTTGGCGGCATTGAACACCGCCGGGGCGGTGCCCGCGAGCCCGCCGACGTGCCGGGCGAGGTTCACCGAGGGGAAGGCCTCGTTGTCGAGCGGGAAGAACTCCCAGGTGGAGGCCTTGCTCCAATCGAAGGCCGGGGCGGCGTCGGGGACGCGCTCGGGCCAGCCGAGACCGATGGCGATGGGCCCGCGCATGTCGGGCGGGGTCGCCTGGGCCAGTGTCGATCCATCCGTGAACTCAACCATCGAGTGCACATACGACTGGGGATGCACGACGACCTCAATGCGGTCGAAGGGAATGTCGTAGAGCAGGTGCGCCTCGATGACCTCCAGGCCCTTGTTGACGAGGGTCGCGGAGTTGATCGTGATGACCGGGCCCATGGCCCAGGTGGGGTGGGCCAGGGCGTCCTCGACGGTGACGCCGGCCAGCTCGGCCTTGGTGCGGCCGCGGAAGGGACCGCCGGAGGCGGTGACGACGAGTTTGCGGACGTCGGCGCGGGTGCCGGCGGCCAGGGCCTGGAAGAGGGCGGCGTGCTCGGAGTCGACCGGGATGATCTGGCCGGGCTTGGCCAGGGCCTTGACCAGGGGGCCGCCGACGATGAGCGACTCCTTGTTGGCGAGCGCGAGGGTGCGGCCCGCCTCCAGGGCGGCGAGGGTGGGGGCCAGTCCGATGGAGCCGGTGATGCCGTTCAGCACGGTGTGGCAGTCGGAGGCGGCCACCGAGGTGGCCGCGTCGGGGCCGGCGAGGATCTCGGGGAGGGGCTCGCCCGGGCCGTACTGCGCGGAGAGCGCCTCGCGCAGGGCCGGTACGACGTCCTCGCGGGCCACGGCGACGGTGCGCACCCGCAGCCGGTGGGCCTGCTCGGCGAGGAGGGCGACCCGGCCGCCGTTGGCCGAGAGGGCGGTGACCCGGAAGCGGCCGGGGTTGCGCAGCACGAGGTCGATGGCCTGGGTGCCGATGGACCCGGTGGAGCCGAGGATCACCACGTCCTTGGGGCCGTCGCCGGCGACGGGGTCGTAGACGAGGTGCGGGTCGGCGAGAGGGGCTGGACTGTCGCTCATCCCTCCATTGTTGCCGTAAGCGCCGCGTGTGAGGACGGCGCATCCCCTCCATGGGGGCGCGCGCCGTATTGGTTCGCGCCCCCATGGGGTCCGGGTCAGGGTCAGCGGATCGGCCGGTGGACGTTCTCCCGCTGCGAGGGCCCCGCGGTCGCGTCCGCGATCCAGGGCCCGTCGGTCGACGGGTCGACGATGCCCTGCTCGAGCCACTCGTAGGTGCCGGACAGCACGCCCTTGACGACCTTGCGGTCGAGGTCGTCGGTGTTGGTCCACAGCCGGGTGAACAGTTCCTCGACGCGGATGCGGGCCTGGCGGCAGAAGACGTCGGCGAGCTGGTAGGCCTCGCGGCCGTTCTCGCCCCGGGCGCGCAGGTGCTCGGCGCGCACGCAGGCCGCACTCATGGCGAACAGCTCGGCGCCGATGTCGACGATCCGGCCGAGGAAGCCCTGCTTGGACTCCATGCGGCCCTGCCAGCGGGACATGGCGTAGAAGGTGGAGCGGGCCAGTTTGCGGGAGGTGCGCTCGACGTAGCGCAGGTGCCCGGAGAGGTCCACGCCGTGCTTGAACTCGGCATAGGAGGTGGGGAGCCGGCCCGGGCCCACGACCAGCTTCGGCAGCCACTTGGCGTAGAAGGCGCCCGCGTTCGCGCCGGCCTTCGCCTTGTCGCCCAGGGACTTCTCCGGGTCGATGAGGTCACCGGCGACGGAGAGGTGGGCGTCGACGGCCTCGCGTGCGATCAGCAGGTGCATGATCTCGGTCGAGCCCTCGAAGATGCGGTTGATGCGCAGGTCGCGCAGCAACTGCTCGGCCGGGACACCGCGCTCGCCGCGCGCCCGGAGCGAGTCGGCCGTCTCGAAGCCGCGTCCGCCGCGGATCTGGACGAGTTCGTCGGCCATCGTCCAGGCCATCTCGGAGGCGTAGAGCTTGGCGAGGGCGCCTTCGATGCGGATGTCGTTGCGGTCCTCGTCGGCCATCTGCGCGGCCAGGTCCGTCACGGCCTCCAGGGCGAAGGTGGTCGCCGCGATGAAGGAGATCTTGGAGCCGACCGCCTCGTGGTGGGCGACGGGCTTGCCCCACTGCTCGCGGGCCGCCGACCACTCCCGGGCGATCTTCAGGCACCACTTGCCGGCCGCCACGCAGGACGCGGGCAGCGACAGCCGCCCGGTGTTGAGGGTGGTCAGGGCGATCTTCAGGCCCTGACCCTCCTCGCCGACCCGGTCGGCGGCGGGGACGCGCACCTGGTGGAAGCGGGTGACGCCGTTCTCGATGCCGCGCAGGCCCATGAAGGCGTTGCGGTTCTCGACCGTGACGCCCGGCGCGTTGGTCTCGACGACGAAGGCGGTGATGCCGCCGCGGTGCCCCTCGCTCCTCGGCACCCGGGCCATGACGACCAGCAGGTCGGCGACGACGCCGTTGGTGGTCCACAGCTTCACGCCGTCCAGGACGTAGTCGTCGCCGTCCGGGATCGCGGTGGTGGCGAGGCGGGCCGGGTCGGAGCCGACGTCGGGCTCGGTGAGCAGGAAGGCGCTGATGTCGGTGCGGGCGCAGCGCGGCAGGAAGCGCTCGCGCTGCTCCTCGGTGCCGAACAGCTTCAGCGGCTGCGGCACGCCGATCGACTGGTGCGCGGAGAGCAGCACGCCGATGGCGGGGCTGGCGGAGCCCGCGAGCGCGAGGGCCTTGTTGTAGTAGACCTGCCCGAGGCCGAGGCCGCCGTACTTGGTGCCGATCTTCATGCCGAAGGCGCCGAGCTCCTTGAGGCCGTCGATCACCTCGTCGGGGATGCGGGCCTCGCGTTCGATGAGGGCGCCGTCGACCTTCGTCTCGACGAAGTCGCGGAGCTTGGCGAGGAACTGCTCGCCGCGCTGGGCCGCTTCCTCCTCGGGCACGGGGTGGGGGTGGATGAGGTCGAGACGGAAGCGGCCGAGGAACAGCTCCTTGGCGAAGCTGGGCTTGCGCCAGTGCTGTTCCCGGGCGGCCTCCGCCACCGCGCGGGCCTCGCGCTCGGTGACGGCGGGACGGGAGGAGGGGGTGGTGGAAGCGGACATGAGGGGCACCTCGCCGCATGTAGGTGGAGGAAGGATCGTTTCGTTACCGACCGGTGCTACGGGATCGTTGGTACCCGAAAGCGGACGCCCCCACCAGTCCTCGCGCGTCCGTTCGGCCGAAGCGGCCCCGGGGCGGACGCCGCCCCGACCGGGCGTGCGCCGCCCGTGTGGCGTCGCCGGGTGGACCGGGACGCGGAGCGCTCCGGGAAACCCTTCATCGAAGCGCTTCGACAACCTATGGACACCCACTCCCGCCGCAGCTACTGTCGAACCACCCTCACCTGCCCGCGCCGGCCCGGCGCACTGTCGAAGCGCTTCACAACCCTGGAGAGCCGGATGGTCACCCTCGCCGAGGTCGCCCAGCACGCCGGAGTCTCGGCGAGCACGGTGAGCTATGTGCTCAGCGGCAAGCGGTCCATCTCCGCGGCCACCCGGCACCGGGTGGAGCTGAGCATCCGCGAGCTCGGGTACCACCCGAACGCCGGCGCGCGTGCCCTGGCCAGCAGCAGGTCGAACATCATCGCGCTGATGATCCCGCTGCGCACCGACCTGTACGTGCCCGTGATGATGGAGATCGCCATCGCCGTGGCGACCTCGGCGCGCACCCACGGCTACGACGTGCTGCTGCTCACCGGCGAGGAGGGCCCGGACGCGGTGCGCCGGGTCGCCGGGAGCGGGCTCGCCGACGGGATGATCCTCATGGACGTCGAGCTCGACGACGAGCGGCTGCCGCTGCTCCAGGCGGCGGACCAGCCGTCGGTGCTCATCGGGCTGCCCGCCGAGACGGCCGGGCTGACCTGCGTCGACCTGGACTTCCGGGCGACGGGCGCGCTGTGCGTGGAGCACCTGGCCGCACAGGGGCACCGTGACATCGCTGTCATCGGGGAGGCTCCGGCCGTCTACGAACGCCACACCGGCTTCGCCGAGCGCACGCTGGACGGACTGCGCTCGCGCGCCCGGGAACTGGACGTCCGGCTGCTGCACCGGCCGTGCCAGGGCGGGTACGACGCGGTGGCCGTGACGCTCGCCCGGATCCTCGACGAGCGCCCGGGCACCTCCGGGCTCGTCGTGCAGAACGAGTCCGCGGTCGAACCGCTGCTCGCCCTGCTGCGCCAGCAGGGCCGGGCCGTGCCCGAGGACATGTCGGTGGTCGCGATCTGCCCCGACCAGGTGGCCACGCAGTCCTCGGTGCGGCTGACGTCGGTCGCCGTCCCCGCCCAGGAGATGGGCCGGCGCGCGGTGGAGCACCTGGTCGCCAAGCTCGGCGGGCAGGACGGCGACGAGGTCGTGCTGCTCCCTCCGGAACTGACCGTCCGCGCGAGCACGGGACCGGCGCCGAGCCGCGCCTAGGCGCACCCGCCCCCGTTCTCGCCGCCCTCAGCAGCCCGCCTCCTCCCGGGGGGGGCCGCCATGTCCGCACTCCTCCAGGAGCACAGGAGCCCGCGTGAACCAGTCTGCCGAAACCCAGCCCCAGGTGAGCCTGGCGCAGTCCTCCCCCACCGTCGGCGTCTTCCGCGAGCGGGACGGCGCGCTGGAGTGGAGCGGCCGCCAGGAGACCCTGCGGATCGAACCGTGGGGCCCGGACGCCGTGCGGGTGCGGGCCCGACTCGGCGGCCCGGTCCTCGACCGGCTGCCGGGCGCCCTGCTCGACGAGGCGCCGGCCACGGCGTCCACCGTGAAGATCGAGGACGGCACCGGGCGGCTCACGGTCGGCTCGCTCACCGCCGAGGTGAACGGCGAGGGCCTGGTCCGCTTCCTGCGGACCGAGGACCGCGGCGAGCTGCTCGCCGAGGAGCGGGCCCACTTCTGGTGGCCCGGCCCGCGCCTCTACACCGCCGTCGGCAACGGCCACCACCGGCTGGAGCAGCGCTTCGCCGCCTACGACGACGAGCAGCTGTACGGCCTCGGCCAGCACCAGCACGGGCGGCTCGACCACAAGGGCCTGGTGCTGGACCTCGTGCAGCGCAACGCCGAGGTCACCATCCCGGTGCTGACCTCCAGCCGGGGCTACACCCTGCTGTGGAACAACCCGGCGATCGGCCGGGTGGAGCTGGCGCACAACGGCACCCGGTGGGTCGCCGACTCCGCCCGGCAGATCGACTACTGGATCACCGCCGGGAGTCCGGCCGACGGCCAGCGCCGCTACAGCGCGGTGACCGGACGGTCCCCGATGCTGCCCGAGTGGGCGGCCGGCTTCTGGCAGTGCAAGCTGCGCTACCGCACCCAGGACGAACTCCTGGCGGTGGCACGGGAGTACAGGCGCCGGGGCCTGCCCCTGTCGGCGATCGTGTGCGACTTCTTCCACTGGACACACCTCGGCGACTGGAAGTTCGACCCGAAGGAGTGGCCGGACCCGGCGGCGATGGTGCGCGAGCTGGCGGACCTGGGCGTCAAGCTGGTGGTGAGCGTCTGGCCGTCGGTGTCACCGCTGAGCGAGAACCACCCGGTGCTCGAGCAGCGCGGCTGGTTCATCGGCACCCAGTACGGCCCGGTGGCGCACGCCGACTGGCCCGACAAGGAGGTCGCCTCCACGGTCCAGGTCGCCTTCTACGACGCCACCCACCCCGAGGCCCGGGCGTTCGTGTGGTCGCGGATCAAGGAGAACTACCTGGACCCGTACGGCATCACGGCGTTCTGGCTGGACGCCTGCGAGCCGGAGCTGAAGCCGGGCTTCCAGGAGAACCTGCGCTACTGGGCGGGCCCGGGCCTGGAGGTCGGCAACCTGTACCCGGCGGAGAACGCCCGCACCTTTCACGAGGGTCTGGCCGCCACCGGCGAGGAGGAGATCGTCACCCTCAACCGCTCGGCCTGGGCGGGCAGTCAGCGCTACGGGGCCGCCCTGTGGTCGGGTGACATCGGCACGGACTTCCCGACCCTGCGCCGGCAGATCGCGGCCGGGCTCAGCACGGCCCTGTCCGGCATCCCGTGGTGGAACACCGACATCGGCGGCTTCCACGGCGGCGACCCGGACGACCCGGCCTACCGGGAGGTGATGGTCCGCTGGTTCCAGTTCGGCGCGCTGTCCCCGCTGATGCGCCTGCACGGCTTCCGCGACCCGGGGATGCCCCTGGGGCCGGACATGACCGGCGGCCCCAACGAGGTGTGGTCCTACGGCGAGGAGGCCGGTGCGGTCCTGGAGAAGTACCTGCGGCTGCGGGAGCGGCTGAGGCCGTACGTCATGCAGGTCATGCGCGCGGCGCACGAGGAGGGGCTGCCGGTGATGCGGCCGCTGTTCCTGGAGTTCCCGCGGGACCCGCTCGCCTGGCAGGTCTCCACCGCCTACCTCCTCGGGGCCGACCTGCTGGTCGCGCCGGTGCTGGAGCCGGGCGCCACCGCCTGGACGGCGTACCTCCCGGCGGGCGCCGCCTGGACCGACGCGTGGACCGGTGAGACGTACCAGGGCGGTGAGGCCGTCACCGTCGACGCCCCGCTGGACCGCATCCCGCTGTTCCTGCGGGACGGCGCGCGGCTGCCGATCGCGGAGCAGGCGGGCTGAAGGGCCGGCCTCCCCGGGCGGGGAGGCCGGCCCACCGCACCGGCCGCGCGATCAGCTGCTGCTGACCGTGAGGTTGTTGGTGGTGAAGTCCAGCCCGCCGGACGACGAGGTGATCTCGTAGCCGAACTGCACGTCGCCGATGGTCTCGTTGCCCATCCACTTCTTGGTGTCCTTGATCCACTTCAGGATCGGCAGGATGTTCACGCTGCCGGCGGTGGAGTCGGACGTGCGCAGGAACGAGAAGACCTCGTTGGCGCCGTTGCTGCCCTTGTAGACGTTCCAGGTGTGGCCGCCGAGGCCGACGGTGCCCTGGGAGGTCCCCAGCGGCCCGACGGCACCGTGGTGGTTCACCCAGAGCATGATCTCGTAGTCGTGGTCGGTGTCCCAGATGTCGTACGAGGAGTTGTACGCGCCGGCCGCCGGGACGGTGACGTCGTAGGAGCTGCTGAGCGAGGACAGGGAGGTGATCGTCCTGTTGATCACCTTCTTGGAGTTGGGGTAGGACTTGATGCCGCCGGTGCCGGGGTGGTCGGCCCAGACGCCCCAGTTGGTGCCGGAGTTGGCCCAGACGCACTGGCGGCCGGCGCCGGACCCCCAGATGTTGTTGTAGAGCGTGTAGCCGTTCAGGCCGGTGTTGCCCCACTGGTCGCAGGAGTTCCAGACGGCCGCGGAGGCGGGGGCGGCGGCGAGGCCGACGGTGACGCCGAGCGCGAGGGCCGGGGCCGTCAGCGCCTTGATGATCCTGCTCGGGATGCGTGATGCCATGGTGTCCCTTCCATGGGTGGGGGGATGCGCGGGAGGGGGATCACCGCGCTCTCAGGGTGAGGACGCGGTCCTCCCCGGCGACGAGGTCGAGGAGCTCGGCACCGGAGGAAGTCCTGAGGTCGACGCGGACGGTGCGGTCCGGCCGGAGCACGGCCCTGGCCTCGCCGTCCGGGTGCCAGACGAGGTCGAGACCGGCCCCGAACCGGGTGCGCACGCCGCGCAGCGCGCCGGCCGTGAGGTGCGCCGGCAGTGCCGGGAACAGCACCAGCCGGCCGGGGGTGGACTGCACGAGCGTCTCGATCAGCACCGCGGGCAGGGTGTGCGCCGCGTCGGCGTTGTAGACGTCCCGGCCGGGGTAGTGCGCGCTCATCAGGGAGGCGTGGAAGAAGTCGCCCTCCAGGATGCGGCCGAGAGCACGGGCGACGCCGACCGCGTCCCGCAGCCGGGCCGCCACGAGCGCGTGGTGCAGGTGGCCGTGCGCGGAGGCGTTGCCGACGCCGCGCAGTTCCAGCGCGCGGTGGGCCGCCGCCGCCAGTGCGGGGGTGTCGTAGGGGGTGATCTCCTCCAGCGGCCAGACGCCGTAGAGGTGACTGAGGTGGCGGTGGTCGTAGGTGTCCTCCAGCCCCGGCCAGGCCCATTCGGCCAGCGCCCCGTCCGCGTTGATCCTGTGCGGCGGGAGCCGGTCGGCCAGGGCCGTCCAGCGGCTGGCCCGCGCGGTGCCGGGGTGGAGGGCGGCGGCCGTGCGCAGGGCGTGGCGGGCCGCCGAGAGGTCCATGGCGGCGTTGAGGGTGCCCCAACTCGCGTTGGCGGGGCGGTTCTCCGGCGAGTACGACGGGACGACGACGAGGTGGCCGTCGCCGTCGGTGCGGGTCAGGAAGTCCTCGTAGAAGAGGGCGACTTCGGCCAGTGCGGCGGCCGTGCGCGGGTCGCGGGTGCCGTGGGTCTCGTCGTGGTCGACGAGCGGCTTGAGCAGCCAGTCGGCGCCGGCGGTCCACAGGTGCAGGGGGTACTCGCGGCTGAAGTGGTACGCGTGCCCGCACTCCCCGTCGCTGTGGGCGGGGGCCACCACACCCCGGGCGCCGAAGATCGCGCGGGCGTTGTCGCGCCAGTCGGGCAACTGGCCGTGGACCAGGCGGGCATGGGCCTCGGTGACCTCGGGCAGGGCGGCCGCGGCGGCGGAGGCGATCTGGAGGTTGAGGTTGGCGTCGTGCGTGAACGCGCCCGACCAGGCGATGTTCCAGTCGCCGGTCCACAGTCCGGTCAGGCGCGGCGGGAACAGGCCGCTCGCACTGAGCAGGTGGTAGCGGCCGGCGGCGAACAGCCGCTCCAGCAGGGCCGCGCTGCGGGGCCGCTTCAGCAACGCCGAGCCGGGCAGGGCGCGTTCGGCGGGGTCGGCGGCGAGGTCGAGGGTGACGCGCTCGTAGGCGGTGCGGTGCCGGTCGAGGTGGCGGTCGAGGAGTGCGTCCGGGTCGGCGGGCAGGTCGCGCAGGGCCCGGCCCTCGTCGACCACGTCCAGCTCACCGGTGTGCCGTCGCACCCGGGTCAGGAGCAGCACCGAGGCGGCGCCCTCGACGCGCACGCCCGGCGCCACGAGCGTCGTCCGGCCGCCCGTGACGGCAATCCGGGTGACGCCGGTGCAGGCGAGGTCGCTGCCCGGATGACGCAGATGCACGCTCAGCAGGGCACCGTCGGCGGTCAGGACGGCTCCGTGCCCGACGGCCAGGGCGACCGGGGCGCCGGGCAGCCGGTGGTCCAGGTCGACGCGGAGGGCGGTGCCCGGCCCGGTGACGTGCTGGACGATCACGTCGTCGGCGCGTGAGACGAAGACCCGGCTGGTCCAGCCGTCGCAGGACGTACGGACGGTGCCGGTGGCGAAGTCGACCTCACGGCGGTAGCCCTGCCCGGCGCCGGCCGGCCGGTCCAGCCGGATCTGGAACGCGGGGTGGAACGCCCGTACCCACCGGAGGGGACGGCCGTCGGTGAAGCCCTCGGCCGCGCCGCTGTCGCCGGCCAGCAGCCGGTCCTGCACCCCGGGCAGGGCCGCGGCCAGCTCGGGCGGCCGGGTGCCGCCCTCGCCCGGCCGGACCAGGGTGTGATGGGTGACGACGACCCGTTCGGCGTCCGGTTCACCGAACACGAGGGCGCCGTGATGGCCGTTGCCGCTCAGGAAGCCGTCCTCCCAGCGGGCGGCGGGCCGCGGCTCCCAGGTGCCGTGCACGGGGGCTGCGTGGGTCATGGCCGGAGCACCGCCGCCCCGTAGCGGCCGAGGGTGACCCGGCCGGTGACGTCCGCGCCGGTCAGCAGGTCGTGGTGGGTGCCCGGCACCTCGACCGTCACCGGCTCGCGGCCGTGGTTCAGCACGAACAGCAGCTCGCCCCGGCGCACGGCCTCGACCCGGTCGGGCAGCCCGTCCAGCACCGGGCGCACACCCGCCTCCCGCGCGACGGACGCCAGCAGGTCCCGCAGCGGCCCGGGCTCCGGGAGCGTGGAGAAGTACCAGGCCCGGCCCCTGCGCAGGACCGCGGGGAGCCCGTCGAGCTCACCGCCCCGGTAGGGCACGGTCTCCTCGGCGGTGCCGTCGCCCTCCAGTTCCTCGGACCACAGGGTGCCCCGGAAGCCCTCGCAGGCCACGGTCTCCCCCGCCTCCAGCGGCCACCACTCGTGCAGGGTGCGGATGCCGAACAGCCGCCGCAGCCGGGCGTCCATCCCGCCGGGTCGCACCCGGTCGTCCTGGTCGGCGACCCCGGTGAGGAAGCCGCAGACCAGGGTGCCGCCCTGCCGCGTGTAGGCCAGGAGGTTGCCGACGGCCGCGTCGGTGAGCGCGTACAACTGGGGCACGACGACCAGCGCGTACGGCGTCAGGTCGTGTTCGGGGTGGGCGAAGTCGGTCGTCAGGTGGGCCTGCCACAGGGCCCGGTGCCAGGCGCTCAGCACGTCCGGGTACTCCACCCGGCCGGACGGGCGGCCGTCCTGGTCGCCGGCCCACCAGGCGTGCCAGTCGTGCAGGACGGCCACCCGCGCGGGGACGGGCCGTCCGGTCACGGCGGGCGCGATCCGCTCCAGGTCGGCGCCGAGCCGCGTGATCTCCTGGAAGGTGCGGCCCTCCTCACCGGCGTGGCCGAGCATCCCGGAGTGGAACTTCTCGGCGCCCTGCCGGGACTGCCGCCACTGGAAGTAGCAGACCGCGTCGGCGCCCCGGGCGACCGCCTGGAGCGACCACAGCCGGTTCAGGCCCCGGGGCTTGGGGTGGTTCACCCCGCGCCAGTTGACCGGGCCCGCGGCCTGCTCCATCAGCACCCACGGCCCGCGCGCCTGGGAGCGGGTCATGTCCTGCACCAGCGCGCCGTGCTGGGCGCCGAGCGGGTCGCGCGGGTCGGGGTAGAGGTCGACGGAGACGACGTCCTCCTCCCGGGCCCAGCGCCAGGCGTCCACCCCGGACCACAGCGGCATGAAGTTGGTGGTGACCGGCACGTGCGGGGAGTGCCGCCGGACGATGTCCCGCTCCGCGGTGCAGCACTCCAAGAGCATGTCGGAGGTGAAGCGGCGGAAGTCCAGCACCTGGCCGGGGTTGCGCAGGTAGTGCGGCAGGCGGGGCGGCAGGATGCCGTCCCAGGTGTCGTAGTGCTGGCCCCAGAAGGCGGTGCCCCAGGTCTCGTTGAGGGCGTCGAGGGTGCCGTACCGCGCGCGCAGCCACCGCCGGAAGGCGGCGGCTGCCTGGTCGCCGTGGTCGGCCGTGCAGTACTCGTTGTTGATGTGCCACAGGGTGAGGGCCGGGTGGCCGCCGTAGCGGGCGGCCAGGTCCTCGGTGATGGCGGCCGCGTGACGGCGGTAGGTGGCGCTGGAGTGCGAGAAGTGCTGCCGGCCGCCCCACCACTCGGTGCGCCCGTCCTCGGTGACGGGCAGGGTGTCGGGGTGCAGCCGGCCCAGCCAGGGCGGGGGCGAGGAGGTCGGGGTGGCGAGGACGACACCGATGCCGTGCTCGTGCATCAGGTCCATCAGTGTGTCCAGCCAGCCGAACTCCCGTGCGCCCGGCTCGGGTTCCAGCTTCGACCAGGAGAAGACGCCGAGCGTGACCGAGTTGACGCGGGCGGCCTTCATCAGCCGGACGTCCTCGCGCCAGGTCTCCTCGGGCCACTGCTCCGGGTTGTAGTCGCCGCCGAACAGCAGGCGGCCCCGGGTGACGTCCTCCAGGCCGGGCATCAGACGGGCTCCCCGTACTGCACGCCCCGCCCGTTGGTCGCCACGTAGACCCGGCCGTACACGCGCGGGTCGCCGGTGACGGTGGCGCCGATCCAGCCCCACTGGTGCCGGTCGTCGTTGACGCGCACCCAGGTCCTCGCCTCGTCGTCCGAGCGGTGCACCGCGGTGGTCGTCCCGGTGGCGCCGACGAGGTAGAGCGCCGGGTAGGAGGCGCCCTCGGCCGCCTTGCCGAAGCCCAGGGTGTAGGCGGCCCAGCAGCTGTCCACCTTGCGCAGGCTCGTGCCGCCGTCGGTCGAGCGGTACAGCCCGTTCCACTTCAGGCTCAGCCACAGGTCGCCGGAGCGGCCCGGGGCGGCTGCCAGCTGGTACTCGCTGTCGCCGGCGCTCGGTGCGGACGCCCGGGCGGAGAACGTCAGGCCGCCGTCGGTGCTGGCGTGCAGGGTGCCGGTGGTGGTGTCGAAGGCGTAGAAGCGGGCCGGGTCGACCGGGTCGGCTACCGGTGTGGCGCCCCGGGGGAAGGTGGGCACCTCGGCCCAGGTGCGGCCGTTGTCCGCCGAGCGGTGGGCGGGGTGGGCGGTGCCGAAGGACCACAGCAGCACGCCGCCGTCGGCCCCGGTGGCGATCGGGCCGGGCGCGGTCCGGGCCGCGTCCGGCTGGGAGGCGAAGGGCGCCCACGTCTGCCCGCCGTCGTGCGAGAAGGCGCCGTTGCCGTGGTCGCCCCACCCGGCCCGGACCACGTAGGAGGGCCGAGCCGGGGCCAGGGCGAGCCCGGTCGAGGTGGCGAACACCGGGTCGGTGGCCATGCCGCGGGACGGTGAGGCCGTGAGCCGCTCGTGGTACATGACGCCGACGTCCCCGCAGCCGCTGAGCAGATGGGCCTCACCGGCGGGCGGGGAGAGCAGCTGCCGGACGGACGCTTCCTCCACGCCGCGGATCTGCGGGGCCCAGTGCCTGAGGTCGCGGGTGCCGTAGAGGGTCGCCCCGGTGCCGTAGACGACGTGCCCGGAGTCGAACGGGTCGAGTCCGAGGGCCTGGATCCACCAGCCGAACTTGGGCGCGGCACCGCCCCACTCGAGGTAGGGCGTCTCCGAGACGTCGAGGACGGCCCGGTCCTTCAGGGACGTCCAGGTCCGGCCGCCGTCGGTGGTGCGGAAGACGGTGTCGACCAGGGCCCAGCGGTTGTTGGTGGACACGACCACGGTGCCGGGGCGGCGGGCGTCGACGGCGGCGCCGCCGTAGCCGAAGGTGTCCCTGCCCCCGTCGTCCGTGCGGCCTCCGGGCCGGACCGGCGTGACCTCGGTCCATCTCCCGTCCGTCGTGCGCAGTTTGTGCACGCTGCCGTCCGACTGGCCGTTGGGGCCGGGGGCGTCGGCGTAGGTCACGTACAGCTCGCGGGTGTGCCGGTCGTACGCGGCCCGGACCGGTACCCGGGCGGCCGCGCCGGTGGGCTGTCCGGGGACGGCCTCCCAGGTCGTGCCGTCGGAGCTGCGGTACAGGGCGGGTCGGCCGGCCGTGCCGTCGGAGTCGCCCCAGCCGGCGTAGACCGTGCGGCCCGCGGCGACGAGGAGGGTGATGCCCTGCCCGGCGGCACCGGGGGTGGCCGGGAAACCGGCAGGAGCCCAACTTGCGCCTCGGTCGGTCGACTTGAGCAGGCCGTCGTGCCGGGTCCCGAGCCAGAGGGTGTCGCTGTCGCGCGGGTCGACGAGCAGTCGCTCCCCGCAGCCGCGCCCGTCCTCGTTCGCGCCGAGCCTGACGGTCAGGTCGGTGCGCTGCCAGGTGGCGCCCCGGTCCCCGGAGCGCAGCACGGCCCCGTTGCCGGCCCAGGGCTGCGTGTAGGCGCCGAGCGCGAGGTACAGCCGGTCCGGGTGGGCCGGGTCGACGGCCATGGCCTCCACCCCGAGCAGGTTCCAGTCGTCCCAGCCGAGGTGGTCGGTCAGCGGGATCCACCGGCCGGACCGGTCCTCCCACCGGTAGGCGCCGCCGATGTCCGTGCGCAGGTAGGCCAGTCCGCGGACGGAGGGGTGGAACAGCACGCCCGTGACGAATCCGGTGCCGCCCTGGACGACGTTGCGCCAGCGATATCCGCCGCGGGCGTCGGGCGCGGCGGCGTGCGCCCGCCCCTGCGCCGCCGGCAGGGAGGCGGCCGCTGCGGCGACCACGGTCCCGGCGAGGACGGAACGCCTGCTCAAACCGAACGTGCTCATGACATACCTCGGTTTCCTCGGTTCCTGCGCGGGGGTGGGTGGGTGCCCTCCGGGGCGGGAGGACCGTGCGGCGGGCGACGGAGCGCAGCGCGCGGGCGCCGGCCTGCGGTCAGCCCTTCACCGCGCCCGTGAGCATGCCCTTCTTGAAGTGCTTCTGGACGAACGGCGAGACCACGGCGACCGGCAGCAGCGCCATCACCATCACGGCCATCTGGATCGCGAGCCCGGAGATCTGCCCCTTCTTGATCGCCTGGCTGACGCCCACCGGCGCCTCCTGCTTCTGCACCAGCTGGATCATGACGTTCTGCAGCGGCATCATGTCCTGGTCGCTCAGGTAGATCGACGCGTTGAACCAGGCGCTCCAGTACCCCACCGCGTAGAACAGCGTGATCACCGCGATGACGGCGCGCGAGAGCGGCAGGACGATCTGCCGGAGGATCCGCCAGTCCCCCGCCCCGTCGATCCGCGCGCTGTCGACCAGCTCCGGCGAGATCCCCATGAAGAATGCCCGCAGCACCAGGATGTTGAAGACGCTGACCGCACTCGGCAGGATCAGCGCGAGATAGGTGTCGGTCAGCCCCAGCGACTGCACCAGCAGATACGTCGGGATGAGACCGGCCCCGAAGAACATCGTCGCGAGCAGGGTCATCAGCAGCCAGCGGTGCCCCAGCGACCCGCTGCGGGACAGACCGTAGGCGGCCAGCACCGACACCGTCATGGAGAACACCGTGCCGACGAGGGTGACGCACACACTGACGACGGCGGCCCGGGTCACCTGCCCGCCGCTCAGCAGCTCCTGGTAGGCGACGAAGGTGATGCCCTTCGGGATCACCACGAGGCCGCCGGCCGCGTTGATGGTCTGTTTCGAGGACAGGCTGGTGACGATGACGATCCACAGCGGGAAGAGCACCGCGAGGCAGGCGCCGGCCAGGACGATGCCCTTGCCCGCGACCCCGGCCCTGCTGGGCTCCTCCTCCCACACGGGCCGCGGCGGGGCCTCCCAGAAGCGGGGTGCGCGCGCCGCCGCGTCGCGGGCGGCCCTGTCGATGACGGCGGTCACTTCCTGTACACCCCCTGCTCGCCCATGAAGTGGGCCACCTTGTTCGCGGCGAGGACGAGCGCCACGCTCACCAGGCCCTTGATCAGGCCGGCCGCCGCCGCATAGCTGAAGTCCTGGTTGCGGACGCCGTTCCACCACACATAGGTGTCGAGGACCTCCGCCGCCCCCGGTCCCACCGCGTCGCGTTGCAGCAGGATCTGCTCGAAGCCGACGGTCAGCGCGTCACCGACCCGCAGCACCAGCAGCAGGGCGATCACGGGCCGCAGCGCGGGCAGCGTGACGTGCCACATCCGGCGCCGGCGCCCGGCCCCGTCCATGGCCGCCGCCTCGTAGAGGTCGGGGCTCACGGAGGCGAGCGCGGCGAGGAAGACGATGATGCCCCAGCCCGCGTCCTTCCAGACGCCCTCCGACGTCACCAGGAACTTGAAGATCCCCGGGTCGGTCATGAGGTCGAAGCCCTCGTAGCCGTGCTGTCGGAGGGTCTGCGCGATGATGCCCGCCCCGCCGAAGATCTGCTGGAAGACAGTGATCACCAGCACCCAGGAGAAGAAGTGCGGCAGGTAGAGGATCGCCTGCGACACCGCCCGGATCCGGGGCCTGAGCACGCTGTTGATGAGCAGCGCGAGCACGATCGGGATGGGGAAGAACAGCACCAGCTGGAGGCCGAACAGCACGAGCGTGTTCCGTACGGCGTCCCAGAACGCCGAGTCCGCGAAGATCCGCTCGAACTGCTCGACGCCCACCCAGGGGCTCTCCAGCATCGCGACGAAGCCGTTGTCGCTGACGTAGGGGTCGTACTCCTGGAAGGCGACGACGTTGCCCAGGATCGGTATGTAGTTGAAGACCAGGACCAGCGCGACGGCCGGCAGGGTCATCAGGATCAGCGTGCGGTCGCGGCGGAACCGCAGCCGGAGGCTGAGCTTGCCGGAGAGTTTGCTCTTGCCCGGCCGCTCCCCCGTGGCGTCCGCCGCCCGGGAAGCCGTCTCGGTGGTCTCCGCCTCGGCCCTGCTGCGCGGCACCGTGCTGTTGGACACGGATTTCTCCTTGCCTCAGCGCCGGGTCACTGCGCCGAACCGTTGGTGTCGTGCAGCTTCCGGTACCAGTCCCGCAGCTTGTCGCCGCCCTGCTTCTTCCAGTCGGAGACGGCCTGCTGCACCTCGCTGATCTTCTTGCGGCCGCGGACGGTGTCGTCCTCCAGCTGCTCGAAGTCGTTGGAGAGGTTGGTGTAGCGCGCCGGTTCGGTGATCTGCATGCCCCAGAAGGTGGACTTCTTGGTGAAGGCGCCCATCCGCTGCTGCCACTCCACCTGCTCCTTCGCGATGTCCGGCAGGTCCGGGTGCGCGATGGTCGGGGCGGGGCTGGCGAGCATCACATAGGCGTTGATGACCTCCTGGTTGCCCTTGTCGTTCTTGGTGGGCACCCCGTCCTCGACGGTGTAGTGCGTGCCCTCCACCCCGTAGTTGGTGAGCATGTACTCCTTGGTGCCGTACGGGGCGGCGGTGACGTTGGCCGCGGCCAGGACGTCCTCGACGACGGCCTTGGAGGCCTTCTTGTTGACGAAGGCGAAGATGCCCGCGGGTGAGCCGGCCCAGAGGACGGGGTCGCCGCCGTCGGCGCCGAAGATGTCCATGCCGGAGATGCGGAAGTCGGTCTTCTGGCCCGCCTGTTCGGCCATCTTGCCCCACCAGGACGAGATGTTGTCGTTGTAGATCAGCACCTGGCCGGCGGTGAACCGGTCCGCCGCGGTGCCCTGGACCGCCCTCGCGTCGGGGTGGACCACACCCGCCGCGTACAGCTTGCGTACCCACTCCAGCGCTTCGAGGTACTCCTCGGTCTCGACCCGGTAGACCATCCTCCCGCCGGCCAGGTTCCAGCCGAGCGGCTTCTCGCTGCCGGAGAGCACGCCGAAGAACTGGAAGGCGGACCACTTCATGTCGTCGCAGGCCCACACCTTGGCCTTGGGCCGGCTGATCTCCTTGGCGAGGGCGAGGAACTCGTCCGGGGACTTGGGGAGTTCGTAGCCCTCCTTGTCGAAGACGTCCTTGCGGTAGAAGGGCACGATGCCGGGGACGGCGGGGGCGGGCTGGGGCAGGCCGCGCAGCTTGCCGCCGAAGATGGAGTACTGCCAGGCCCCGCTCGGGACGGCCGCGAGGTTCGGGTACGTCTTGATCGCGTCCCCGGACAGGTACGGGCCGAGGTCGGCGAACTTGCTGATGATGGCGCTGGGTATCTTGCCGCCCATGTTCCAGCTGGGGATGACCACGACGTCGGGCAGGTCGCTGGAGGCGAGCACCGCGCCCAGCTTCTCGTCGTAGGTGTTGCCGTCCTGGTTCTGCCAGGCGATGTCGACGCCGATCAGGTCGTTCATGGCCCGGTAGTAGGCGTTGTCGCCCTTCGGCGGTGTCCCCCAGAACGGCGACATGATCCTGATGCGGCTGCCCTTGCCGAGCTTCCTCGGGACCGAGGTCTTGAGGTCGGCCAGGTCGAGCCTGCCGGTGAAGCCCATGGCCGAGCCGTTCCTGGACGGGATGTCCGGGGAGACCACGTTGCTCGCGACGTAGGCCGGCAGCAACTTCCTGGCGCTCCTGCCGGACGTCGTGCCGTCCTTCGAGCCGCTGTCCGACCCGCCGCAGGCGGTGAGCAGCGGCATCCCGCCGGCCACGGCCGCGGTGGCGAGGCCCGTGGCGGCGAGGAAACTTCTCCGGCTCTGTCCCGAGGAGGCGGAGGCGGCGTTCGGCGTCATTGCGTCAACCCTTCATGGCGCACCAGGACACCCGGCGGAAGGCCGTCGGCTGCGGTGTCTCGAGTGGAACTGGCTGAGCGGAAGCGAGCTGTCGAACCCGGGCGGCCGGGCGGTGCAGTGCCTAGTCGAAGCGCTTCGATGTTGCTGCGAGGTTAGGTGAACACCCCAAGGCGCACAAGGGTCGTCACCGAAGTTCCTCAGCGCCGAGGCGGGCGCCTTTCCGCGTGCACTGCTTGAGCATTGCGGACCGTTCCCTTGACACCCGACCGGACCTCATCCCAGCATCGAAGCGCTTCGAAAGCGCCGCGCCGATCAAGTGCAGGGGGATCCCCACGTGACCGCAGATCCGCTGTCCGCCGCACCGTTCCGCGACCCGCGGCTGCCGCTCGCGAAGCGCGTCGACGACCTGCTGGGACGGCTCACCCTCGACGAGAAGGTGGCGTTCCTGCACCAGTTCACCCCCGCTGTCGAACGGCTCGGCATCGCCGCGTTCCGCACCGGCCAGGAGGCGCTGCACGGGGTGGCGTGGATGGGCCCGGCCACGGTGTTCCCGCAGGCGGTCGGCCTCGGGGCCACCTGGAACCCGGAGTTGGTGCGTCGGGTCGGCGACGCGGTCTCCCGGGAGGCCCGCGCGATGCGCACCCGGGACGACCGGGTCGGCCTCAACGTCTGGGCCCCGACGGTCAATCTGCTGCGCCACCCCCTGTGGGGACGCAACGAGGAGGGCTACTCCGAGGACCCGGTGCTCACCTCGGCCCTCGCCACCGCCTACACCCGCGGTCTGCGCGGCGACCACCCCGCGCGCTGGCGCACCGCGCCCGTGCTGAAGCACTGGCTGGCCCACAACAACGAGACCGACCGCTCCACGACGTCGAGTTCGGTGCGTCCCCGCGTGCTGCACGAGTACGACCTGAAGGCGTTCCGCGCCACCGTCGAGGCGGGTGCGGTGGCCGGGGTGATGCCGGCGTACAACCTGGTCAACGGCCGCCCCAACCACGTCTCCCCGTACCTGGCCGAGCACCTGCGGACCTGGACGGACCAGGAGCTGCTGGTCTGCTCGGACGCGGGCGCGCCGAGCAACCTGGTCGACTCCGAGCACTACTTCGCCACCCACGAGGAGGCCGTCGCCGCCTCCCTGCGCGCGGGCGTCGACAGCTTCACCGACCACGGCACGGATTCCTCGCCGATCACCGCACGGCTGCGCGGCGCCCTGGAGCAGGGTCTGCTGACGGAGGCCGACCTCGACACGGCGGTCCGCCGCCAGCTGTCGGTGCGCTTCCGGCTCGGCGAGTTCGACCCGGAGGACGAACAGGCCGGTGCGACGGCCGCGTTCGACACCCCGGCGCACCGGGAGCTCGCGCGGGAGGCCGCCGAGCAGGCGATCGTGCTGCTGAAGAACGACGGTGTCCTGCCGCTGGCGTCCGGCACCCGGATCGCGGTGGTGGGGCTGCTCGCCGACGAGTGCAAGCTCGACTGGTACAGCGGCACACTGCTGCACCGCTCGACCCCGCTGGAAGGGCTGCACGAGCGGTTCGGCGCGGAGCGGGTCACCTTCGCCGAGGGCGTGGACCGGGTCCGGCTGAGAACCTCCCGGGGCGCGTTCCTGAGCGTGCCGGCGGCCGGGGACACCGCGTACGGGGGTCCGGACGCCGCTGGCGCGCTCGACCCGGCGCTGCTCACGGGCCGCACCGACCTGCCCGCGCTGACCGCCGACGCCACCGGCACCGGCACCGAACTGGCCCTGACCGACTGGGGCGGTGGTGTGCTCACGCTGCGCGCCCCGGACGGCCGCTACCTCTCGGTCGTCGGCGACGGGTACCTCCGCGCCTCCGCGGACCGGCCCGGCGGCTGGGTCGTGCAGGAGACGTTCCGGCTGGAACCGCACGGGGACGGGCACCTCCTGAAGCACCTCGGGACGGGTCGCCATGTGTGTGTCTGCGCCGACGGCGTGAAGGTCGCCGACGAGGACCCCGAGGTGTTCGACCTGGTCGTCGCCGAGCGCGGCGAGGAGGCAGTGGCGCGTGCCGCCGCCGCGGCCGACGTGGTGGTGGTCGTCGCGGGCAACGACCCGCACATCAACGGCCGCGAGACCGAGGACCGCACGACGCTGCGCCTGCCGGAGCACCAGGAGCGGCTGCTGCGGGCCGCCCGCGCGGCCAATCCGGCCACCGTCCTTGCGCTGGTCTCGGCCTATCCGTACGCCGTCGACCCGCACGAGCTGCCCGCCGTGCTGTGGAGCGCGCACGGCGGGCAGGCGGCCGGTACCGCGCTGGCCCGGGTCCTGGCCGGCGACGTCTCCCCGGCCGGGCGCCTGCCGCAGACCTGGTACGCCACCGACGCCGACCTGCCGGACCTGCTGGACTACGACGTCATCGGCAGCCGCCAGACCTACCTCTACTTCGCGGGCACCCCGCTGTTCCCCTTCGGGCACGGCCTGTCCTACGCCTCGTTCTCCTACACCGGCCTGAGCGCGGTGGCCGAGGGCGAGGAGGTGCGGGTCTCCTTCTCGGTCACCAACACCGGGGCGGTCACGGCCGACGAGGTCGCCCAGCTCTACGGCCGGGCCGTCGCCCCGTCCCGGCCCCGGCCGCGCCGGGAGCTGCTGAGCCACCGGCGGATCACGCTCGCCCCGGGCGAGACGGCACGACTGGACTTCCGCGTCCCGCTGTCCGCCCTCGCGTTCTGGGACGTCTCCCGGGACCGGTGGCGGGTGGAGCCGGGCCCGTACGAGCTGCTGGCCGGCGCCTCCAGCGAGGACGTGCGGCTGCGGACGACGCTCACGCCGGCCGGCGAGCCCGCCCTGCCCCGCGCGGTCCTCGCGCGGGGGCTGGCCGCGGCCGCGTTCGACGAGCAGCGCGGTGCCGAGATCGTCGACCGCACGAAGCGGTCCGGCGACGCCGTGACGCCGGCGGGCGGCCGTACGGCCGAACTGCTCTACCGGGACTGCGACTTCGGGCCGGGGGCGTCCGGGGTGACGGTGGAGGTGTCCGGGGCGGGCACGGTCGAACTGCGCCTGGACGACGGTCCGGCCGTCGCGGTGCTGTCGACGACGGAGCCCACCGCGGGCCCGTACGACTACGTCCGCCTCGGCGCGCCCGTCGCGGCACAGGGCGTGCACGACGTGCACCTGAGGCTGCGCGGTCCGCTGCGGCTCGCGCGCGTCGGCTTCTCCGGCCGGGGGTCCGGGGCGGCCGGGCGCACGGAAGAGGCCCGGCTCCGGAAGGCATCGGTGCCGGACCTCTCCACGGACCCTATATGAAAATGGTTCCCATGAGCCAGAGGGGAGCCGGAACGGGCTAGAGGCTGAGGCCGGTGAGGACCATCACGCGCTCGTAGGTGTAGTCCTCCATGGCGAAGCGCACGCCCTCGCGGCCCACACCGGACTGCTTGACGCCGCCGTAGGGCATCTGGTCGGCACGGTAGGAGGGGACGTCGCCGACGACCACGCCGCCGACCTCCAGAGCCCGGTGGGCCCGGAAGGCGGTCTGCAGGTCGTGCGTGAACACGCCCGCCTGGAGGCCGTACTTGGAGTCGTTGACGGCGGCGAAGGCCGCGGCCTCGCCGTCCACCTTCTGCACGGTGAGGACCGGCCCGAAGACCTCCTCGCAGGAGATCGTCACCTCGGCCGGAACCTCGGCCAGGACGGTCGGCGCGTAGGTGGCGCCGTCACGCTCGCCGCCCGTGAGCAGCCGGGCTCCGGCGTCGACGGCCTCGCGGACCCACGTCTCGACGCGCCGGGCGGCCTCCTCGCTGACCAGCGGGCCGACGTCCGTCTTGTCGTCGCTCGGGTCACCGGTGACCTGGGCCTCGACCGCGGCGACGATGCGCGGCAGCAGCCGGTCGTACACCGAGGCGTCGGCGATGACCCGCTGGACGGAGATGCAGGACTGGCCGCCCTGGTAGTTGGAGAAGGTGGCGATGCGGTTCGCCGCCCAGTCCAGGTCCTCCTCGCTCGCCCAGTCGGCGAGGACGACGGCCGCGCCGTTGCCGCCCAGCTCCAGGGTGCAGTGCTTGCGCGGCACCGAGTCCATGATCGCGTAGCCGACCTTCTCGGAGCCGGTGAAGGAGATCACGGGCAGGCGCTCGTCCTGCACGAGGGCGGGCATCTTGTCGTTGGCGACCGGCAGGATGCTCCAGGAGCCGGCGGGCAGCTCGGTCTCGGCCAGCAGGTCGCCGATGATCAGGCCGGACAGCGGGGTCGCGGGGGCCGGCTTGAGGATGATCGGGGCGCCGGCGGCGATGGCCGGGGCGACCTTGTGGGCGCAGAGGTTCAGCGGGAAGTTGAAGGGCGCGATGCCCAGCACGACGCCCTTGGGGAAGCGGCGCGTGAGGGCGAGCCGGCCCTGGCCGCCGAGGTCGGTGTCCAGGCGCTGGGCCTCGCCGCCGTTGAACCGCCGGGCCTCCTCGGCCGCGAAGCGGAAGACCGACACGGCACGGCCGACCTCGCCGCGCGCCCACTTCATGGGCTTGCCGTTCTCGGCGGAGATCAGCAGCGCGATCTCCTCGGTGCGCTCCGCGAGGCGCCTGCTGACGTGGTCGAGGGCGGCGGCCCGCACGTGCGCGGGGGTGGCGGCGAACTCGTCCCGCACGGCGTACGCGGCGGCGACGGCCTCCTCGACCTGCGCGTCCGTCGGCACGCTCACCTTGCCGACGAGCCGCCCGTCCCACGGGGAGCTGACGTCGAAGGTGTCCTCGCCGGTGGCCTGGCGGCCGGCGAGCCAGAAGGCGTGGGTGGAGGTCATGTGGGTTCCGGCCCTTCGGCGTCGGGGGTGATCCTGTGTGACGGATCAACGGTAGGCGCGGCACGGCCCGACGGTGTTTGTCCGGCACGTAGCAGTGGCGGACCGGGACACTACGGATTGGCTATTCCGAGGCGGTCGCCTTGAGAGCCAGCCACAGCTCCATCCGGGCGTCCGGATCGTCCAGGGAGCGGCCGAGGATCTCCTCGACGCGGCGCATGCGGTAGCGCAGGGTGTGCCGGTGGACGCCGAGGTCGGCCGCCGCCGCGTCCCACTGGCCGTGCTTGGACAGCCAGGCGCGCAGGGAGGCGACCAGGTCGCCGCGGCCCGTGGCGTCGTGCTCGTACAGCGGGCGCAGCATGCCGTCGGCGAACGCCCGCACGGCGTCGTCCGCGAGCAGCGGCAGCACGGAACCGGCCGCCATCTGCTCGTGCTCCACGAGCACCCGCCCCCGGCGCCGTGCCACCGACAGGGCCTGCTCGGCCTGCTTGTACGCGGCGGACGCGGCGATCGGCCCGGCCGGTGCCGACAGGCCGACGACCAGGTCGTCCTCGTCGCCGCCGGGCGTCTTCTCGCGAGCACCCGAGCGGGCCGCCTCCAGGGCGGCCGCGTACCGCGCGCAGGCGGCCGCGGCGGCGCCGCCGTCCGCGGCCAGCACCACCAGCCGCTCCCCCTCCGGCACAACGAGCACGGCCTCGCCGGCCCGGGCGGCGGCGGACTCCACGACGTCGGCGAGCGCCGCGAGCGGGTCGCCGGCGGTGTCGGCCGTGGCGAGCGCAGCGGCCGACGGCCGGTCGGCGGGGGCGGCAGGCCGGGCCTCGGCACGGGCCAGGGCGGCCGACGCCGACACCGGCGCCCGCTCGGCGACCATCATCCGGAACGGCGCGTCCAGCAGCCCGCCGTACAGGTCCCCGGCGACGGCGCGGGCGTGGTCCGGCTCCCCGGCCAGCAGCATGCGCAGCACGGCCGCGCCGACCCGCTGCTCGGCGGCCTGCAGGGAGCGGGAGCGTTCCGTGGTCAGGGTCAGCAGCGCGATGGCCGCGTGCACGGCGTACCGCTCGGCGGTGCCCAGGGCCGCGGCGGTGCCCACGGCGAGGGCCGCCCGGGGCCGCCGGCCGGTGCCGATGGTGTGCAGTTCGACGCGGTCCTCGTTCTCCGGGCCGCCGACCACGGACGAGGCGGGCGCGGGACGGTCCCGCAGCCGCTGCACGTCGCCGGTGAGCCGCGCGGCACGCCGGCCGGCCCACTCGGGTGCGGTGGCGACGACGGCGCCGGAGGCGTCGTACAGCGCCGCCCAGCCGTCGACCTGGGCGGCCAGGGCGGCCAGCAGCCCCTCCGGGCCGCCGGTCTGGGCCTGGCGGGTCAGCTCCCGCTGGGCGGCGAAACCGGCCGTGACGGCCCGGTACTGGTCGGCGGCGATCGCGGCGGACACGGCCTTGCTGATGGCGAGGAACGGCGTCCGGCGCGGCACCTCCAGCAGCGGCAGGCCCTCTTCCCGCGCCGCGTCGACGAGCGCCTCGGGGATCTCCTCGTAGTTCACGCCCACGGCGAAGCCCAGCCCGACCACTCCGGCCCCGGCCAGCCGCCGCACGTAGCGCCGCATCGCCTCCGGGTCCTCGGCGTCCAGTTTGAGGGCGGTGATCAGCAGCAGTTCCCCGCCCTCCATGTAGGGGACGGGGTCGGCGAGCTCGCTGACGTGGGCCCAGCGCACCGGCACGTCGAGGCGGTCGCCGCCGGCCCGCACGGTCAGCTTCAGCGCGGAGTGGTGGACGAGCGAGGCGAGCGTCGGGGGCATGGGGCCTTCTGCGTCGGGGCGGTGTGATCACTGTGGTCATTTGGCCGCCGCGTATGAACGACCTGTGACGATTCTGCCTCACCGTACGGTCCCGGCGTACCGGAACCGGCGTGCCCCGGCAGCCCCGACGAGGGCGCGGGCCCGGCCGCCCCCGCCCCCGGCGCCCTCAGCTGCGCAGATCGACCAGCAGCGGGGGCGCGTGCTCGCCCTGCACGGTGGTCAGGGACAGCACCGCGTGCCCGGCCGGCACCCCGTGCGCCAGCTCGGAAGCGGACCACCGCTCGCGCTCCACCTGCCGCACGGTGACGGCCTCCGTGGTCGCCGCTTTGCCGGTCACCAACTTCCGAAGTGCATGCATTGCCCTGGTCATGGGCTGATCAGCGAACACCGTGTGCTGAGCGAAGTCCTTGATCTCCACCCACTCGGTACCCCACGTGTCAGCGAAGCGGCTGCCGTCCCAGGTCGTCACTCCCGACATGGCCATCCGGCAGCCGACAGCTCCGTACAGGGGCCCGTGGAGGGGCTCGGGAACATCAGCCACCGTGCGCAGGGCGAGAACGACACCGGCGTTGTGCGAACGCAGCCGCTGGATGCGACGTACGGATTCCTGGGTAACCGTGCCCGTGGCATCGTCGAGGACGAGGCTGGCGAAGTGGGCTCGCGGTCTGTCCCGCACGATCGCGGTGAACTGGGCCAGCACCAAGCGCGAGAGGAGGCGAGATGCCTCCTCGTGGGCACGCTCCGGCAGGTCGATGCGGACACGCAGGGGGTGGCTGGAGACGGCGCGGAGCGAGAACGGGCGGACGGTCTCGCTGTTCACGCCGAAGAAGTCGGAGAAGGCAGGCCGGTCGAGCAGTGCAAGCCGGTCGGCGAGCACCGGAGCGGCGTCACCGGGGGTACCGGTGTGCCGCGTACGGGCGTCCAGTTCGCGGCGCCATACCGAATGCCTGTCGTCCACGAGCCGCTCGCGCAGGTCGGAAAGTGCTGATGAGTCCCCTTCCAGGAGCTTCCGCAGGACGGGCAAGGTGGGGAAGCGGCCGTACGCGGCTTTGTAGGGACCGAGCAGTTGGGCCAGGGTCGTGGTCGCGCGCTCGGACCCCACCGTGTCGAGGTCACCGGCCAGTGCCTCGGCGAGGAAGCCCGCCACCTCGTCCGGATCGTCGGAGTCGGCATAGGGGTCGAGATCATGGGCGGACGCGGAATTGCCGAGGCGCACGATCACGTCGTACGACGAGTCCTCCCCGACCTCCGCACCCGCGCTGCACACCACGACCACGGCACACCTGTTGGTCAGGGCTTGCAGCGTGAGTGACTCGGCCGCGGGAGTGATCACGTGCCGGGTCTTGCCGGAGCCCGACGGTCCGACGACTAGCAACGAGGTGGCCAGCGTTTCCGGTCCGATTGCCGCGCCGGCGCCGCCGTATGCGGGCGGTGTGCGCTCAGCGGCAGCCCACTGCCCGATGCGCACCTGGCCAGTGAGCAGGTCATGACGAACGGTGCGGCGTTCCAGGTCCCGGGAACCGGAAGGGTGGAGGAAGGCCGCGGCGCCCTGACGCAGCACCGTGTCGGCGAACTCGGAGACGCAATTCTTGGCACGGGCCCGTTTCCAGCTGTCTTCGATGCGTGCACAATCCACATCATTCATCCGCCGCGCAAGAACTTCCCCGGTGAGCAGGTCCGCCACCTGCTGCTGCCCCACCTCGCGCAGCGCCGGCCAGTGCGCCCGAAGCTGAGCGACGACGGGCTGAGCACCCCCGGGCTGCACTGCGCCGCCGTGGGAGGCGAGCCGGCTTCTGGCGATGCCCCACCAGCCTCCCACCCGGGTGAAGGGCCAGAGCACAAGAGCGGTCACGAGGGCATAAAGCAGGTTCGTGGCCCAGGCGGATTCATAAATCTCGTATCCCCCACTCATCAGCGCGATAAGGGAGAACAACGGCTGCACCACGGGCAGGGCGTCCCAGTGGACACCGGGGAACGCATCCGGGAAGACGAAACTCAGAGTGACGAGACTGCCGACTGCGGCATACAGGGCACGCGCGGGCTGAGGTTTCCGGTGCAGGAAGTGGCGGATGACAGCAGGCCAACCCCCCAGCCGACCGACCGTGTAGACGAGCGCAGCGAAGAAGAGGCCGCTGTATACCTCCAAAGCCTCGCTGCCTGGCTGCTCGATGGCCTGGCCCTCGAACCTTGCGGGGTTGGCAAGGGTGCCGCCCCACCACCAGTCATTCGGGGTGAAGAGCCGCAGCAGCGTGAACTGATACGGGATGGCGCCCCGCCGCCAGAACGACCAGACCACCAAAGCCAGGGCCAGGGGAATCAACATGCCGACGATGGTCGCGGGACGGATCCGCTCCCCCTCGGACGCGGCCTTCGGCGTCGTGTATCCGAAACGCCAGATACCGGGCCTGGTCTCCGGCCGGTCCACGTTGAGCCAGTCGGCCACGGACATGCCCGGAGCGTGTGCGGGCCGTGGCGGTGCCGCGGGCGCGTCCGGCGGTGCCGCCGGGCGCGGCACTGGAGTGGCGTGCGTGCCCCTCGCGTCCTGAGTGCCGTCGCTGTTCATCGCCCTCTTCCCCTGACCAGCCGTTCCGTCCACCATCAGCCAGCCAATCTAACGCGCAGGCAAGGGGAGTTCACCGCTTACGCGGCCGTGATGAAGGCAGAGCCGGTATTGCCGCGTTGCTCGTCCGCCAGGAAGCGGCACTGGCCGACGCGGACTGGCGTTCCTCAGTCCGCGCCTGTTCCTTCGAGCCGCACCCGCATCGCCATGTCCACCACGGACAACACGACACGCCGACAACGCCCACATGGAGCATGCCCACCCCCCTCCGCCCGCCCTAGCCTGCGAGAGAAGAAGTCAACGGTCGGTACAAGTCCCTCCGCACCACCCCCCAGGAGCCCCGCATGAGCGCACTGCCGCAGGAGCGTCGCGTCGTCACCGCCATCCCCGGCCCGAAGTCGCAGGAGCTGCAGGCCCGCCGCACCGCCGCGGTCGCGCAGGGCGTGGGCTCCGTGCTGCCCGTGTTCACGGCGCGCGCCGGCGGCGGGATCATCGAGGACGTCGACGGCAACCGACTGATCGACTTCGGCTCGGGCATCGCCGTGACGTCCGTCGGCGCCTCCGCCGAGGCCGTCGTCCGCCGCGCGTCCGCGCAGCTCGCCGACTTCACCCACACCTGTTTCATGGTCACGCCGTACGAGGGCTACGTCGAGGTCGCCGAGGCGCTCGCCGAGCTGACCCCCGGCGACCACGCCAAGAAGAGCGCGCTGTTCAACTCGGGCGCCGAGGCCGTGGAGAACGCGGTCAAGATCGCCCGCGCGTACACCAAGCGCCAGGCCGTCGTCGTCTTCGACCACGGCTACCACGGCCGCACCAACCTCACCATGGCGCTGACGGCGAAGAACATGCCGTACAAGCACGGCTTCGGCCCGTTCGCCCCCGAGGTCTACCGGGTGCCGGTGGCCTACGGCTACCGCTGGCCGACCGGCGCCGAGAACGCCGGCCCCGAGGCCGCGCAGCAGGCGATCGACATGATCACCAAGCAGGTCGGTGCCGACAACGTCGCCGCGATCATCATCGAGCCGGTCCTCGGCGAGGGCGGCTTCATCGAGCCCGCCAAGGGCTTCCTGCCGGCGATCGTGAAGTTCGCCAACGACAACGGCATCGTCTTCGTCGCCGACGAGATCCAGTCCGGCTTCTGCCGCACCGGCCAGTGGTTCGCCTGCGAGGACGAGGGCATCGTCCCGGACCTCATCACGACGGCCAAGGGCATCGCCGGCGGTCTGCCGCTCGCCGCCGTCACCGGCCGCGCCGAGATCATGGACGCCGCGCACGCGGGCGGCCTGGGCGGCACCTACGGCGGCAACCCTGTCGCCTGCGCGGGCGCGCTCGGCTCCATCGAGACGATGAAGGAGCTCGACCTCAACGCCAAGGCGAAGAACATCGAGGCGATCATGAAGGCCCGCCTCGGCGCCATGGCGGAGAAGTTCGAGATCATCGGCGACGTCCGCGGCCGCGGCGCGATGATCGCCATCGAGCTGGTCAAGGACCGCGCCACCAAGGAGCCCCACCCGGAGGCGACCGGCGCGCTCGCCAAGGCCTGTCACGCCGAGGGCCTGCTGGTCCTGACCTGTGGCACCTACGGCAACGTCCTCCGCTTCCTGCCCCCGCTGGTGATCGGTGAGGACCTCCTGAACGAGGGCCTCGACATCATCGAGCAGGCCTTCTCCCGCATCTGAGCCGCCCGGGCGCGCGTCCGGCTCCCGTCGGGCGGGGCGCGCGCCCCGGTTCCGGTCCGCACCTGCGGCTCGCAGAGCGTGTGAAGAAGGTGTGCGAGGTGGATGACAGCGGGCCCCGCGGCCTGTCCTCCGCCCGGCTGCTGCCGTAGGTTCTACCCAGATGAGAGATACACCCCGCCCGCAGGGGACTGTGGGTGACACCAGGCCGCGGCTTCCCCGGCTTCGACCTGGTCGTGCCCTCGCGCACACCACCGGAGCCTGAGCTCCGGATCTCCTCACCGATCGGACGGTCGCCCGCCCCAAACCCCCCGGGGCGCGCGACGTTCCGGTCCGGCCGGCCGCCCCGGAACCACCCCCCCTGTTCCGGGGCGGCCGACCTCTCTCCACGCCCTCGCCTCCCGTGCGGCCACTCCGCGGGACCGGGGGCGTCCGCGTCCGTGGCAGGCTGTGGCCCATGCCGATCCCCGCGCACCAGGAACCCACCGAGCCCGCCGTCCGGGGCCGGCGGCGGACGGGCCCGGGTCTGCCCGCCCTCCTGCTCGGCCTGCCCGCGGCGCTCTTCGCCCTGATCACCTGGCAGGTCGTCACCGACGGTCCGCTCGTCGGGCTCGACGAGGACGTCAGCCGTGCGCTCGTCCACCCGGACCGGCTCTCCGAGGTCCTGGCCGATCTGGGCAACGTCCAGGTCGCCGTCCCGGTCCTGGCCCTCGTCCTCGGGTACGTCGTCGTGCGCACGGGCGGTGACGGGCGACGGTGGCCGCCGGTGGCCGCGGCGGTGCTGCTGATGGCCCTGGTCCCGGCGCTGATCGTGCCGCTCAAGGAACTCACCGACCGCCCGGGCACCGCGGCCGTCCCGCCCGGCACCGGCTACTACCCCTCGGGCCACACCGCCACGGCCGCCGTCGCCTACGGCTCGGCCACCCTGCTGCTCCTCCCCCGCCTGGCCACCGCACTCGCCCGCCGCGCCCTGGCCGGGGTCTGCGCCGCGCTGGTGCTCGGCGCGAGCTACGGCCTGGTCCGACGCGGCTACCACTGGCCGCTGGACGTGGTGGCCAGCTGGTGCCTGTGCGCGGTGCTGCTGGCGTCGCTGTGGCTGTTCCAGCGGGGCAGGCCCGCAGCGGGCAGGGCCCGCCAGGACTCGCGGTCACCGGCCCGGCCGCGCTCCTAGTCACCGCGCTCCGTCGCCAGGCCCGCGGCCGCCTCGTGCATCGCGAGCTCCAGCAGGGCGGGGTCGGTCAGCAGGCCCGTACCGTCCGGGGGAACCAGCCAGCGCACCCCGCCCGGTGAGGCGCGCCCCGGGTACGGCACGACGATCCAGGTGCCGGCGCCCGCCGTGCGGATGCCCGTGCCGAGCCAGCGGGCCGCGGTGCCCGGCGGCACGAAGAAGCCCATGCGCGCGTCGCCGAAGTCCACGAGCACGGGCCCGGGCTGGTCCAGGAAGCGGCTGAGCACGTCCAGCGTGGCGTACCCGAGGTCGCCGGGCAGGATGAGCACGTCCCAGGCGCTGCCGGCCGGGAGCAGTGCGACACCCAGCGGGTTGCGCTCCCACTCCCAGCGGCAGGCCTCCGGGTCCGGTGCCACGGACGCGAGCCATTCGACCGCCGTCTTCGCCCCTGTCATCGAAGAAGTCCCCCTTCTGTCTCGTGCGCCTCGCGCACGCGCGGCACGTCACGAGGGAGAAGGGGGACTCCCGGGGGTCATTACGCGGGTTCCGGCACCCCGTTGGAGTGAACCGGCTCACACCCGCGGGTCAGCTGTCGAAGCCGAGGCCGAGCCGGTCCATCGTCCGCAGCCACAGGTTGCGCCGCCCGCCCCGCGCGTCCGCCCGGGCCAGGGACCACTTGGTGAGGGCGATGCCGGTCCAGGCGAACGGCTCGGGCGGGAACGGCAGCGGCTTCCTGCGGACCATCTCCAGCTCGGTCCGCTCGGTGCGCTGCCCCGCCAGCAGGTCCAGCATCACCTCGGCGCCGAACCGGGTGGCGCCCACCCCCAGCCCGGTGTACCCGGCCGCGTAGGCCACCTTGCCCTGGTGGGCGGTGCCGAAGAACGCCGAGAAGCGGGAGCAGGTGTCGATCGCGCCGCCCCAGGCGTGGGAGAAGCGCACGCCCTCCAGCTGCGGGAAGCAGCCGAAGAAGTGCCCGGCGAGCTTGGCGTAGGTCTCCGGCCGGTCGTCGTACTCCGCGCGGACGCGGCCGCCGTAGGGGTAGATCGCGTCGTAGCCGCCCCACAGGATGCGGTTGTCGGCGGACAGGCGGAAGTAGTGGAACTGGTTGGCGCTGTCGCCGAGGCCTTGGCGGTTCTTCCAGCCGATCGAGGCCAGTTGATCGGCGGTCAGCGGCTCGGTCATCAGCGCGTAGTCGTAGACCGGGACGGTGTACGAGCGGACCCGTCTGACCAGGTTCGGGAAGATGTTGGTGCCGAGGGCGACCCGGCGGGCGCGGATCCGGCCGTAGGGGGTGCGCACGGCCATGCCCGCGCCGTAGGGCTTGAGGTCGAGCGCGGGCGTGTTCTCGTGCACGCGCACACCCAGCTCCCGGCAGGCCCGCTTCAGGCCCCAGGCGAGCTTGGCGGGGTTCAGCATGGCCACGCCCCGGCGGTCCCACAGGCCGGCCTGGAAGGTGGGTGAGTCGACCTGCTCGCGCACGGCGTCGGCGTCCAGGAACTCGACGCCCTCGGCCAGCCCGAGGCGGGTCGTCTCCTCGTGCCACTCGCGCAGTTCCCGGGCCTGGTACGGCTCGGTGGCGACATCGATCTCGCCGGTGCGCTCGAAGTCGCAGTCGATGCCGTGCCGGGCGACCGCCGCCTCGATCTCGTCGAGGTTGCGGTCGCCCAGCTGCTGGAGCCGGTGGATCTCGTCGGGCCAGCGCGTCAGGCCGTTGGGCAGGCCGTGGGTGAGGGAGGCGGCGCAGAATCCGCCGTTGCGGCCGGAGGCGGCCCAGCCCACCTCGCGGCCCTCCACGAGCACCACGTCGCGCTGCGGGTCGCGTTCCTTGGCGATCAGCGCGGTCCACAGTCCGCTGTACCCGCCGCCGACGACCAGCAGGTCGCAGCTCTCGGCGGTGGTGAGGGCGGGTTCGGGACGGGGCCGGCCGGGGTCGTCCAGCCAGTACGGGACCGGCTGGGCGTCGGACAGTGAGCGGGTGAACCGGTTCATGGCTCCAGCGGCCATGATGTCAACTCCCTACGGGTGTGCCTTCTGCCTGTTGCGACGGTTTCCGACCACCATGGAGACCAGGACGAACAGGACGGCGACGGCGAACATCGTCGTGCCGATGACATTGATCTGGACGGGCGTGCCGCGCTGGGCCGATCCCCACACGAACATGGGGAAGGTGACGGTCGAGCCGGCGTTGAAGTTCGTGATGATGAAGTCGTCGAAGGACAGGGCGAAGGCGAGCAGCGCGCCGGCGGCGATGCCCGGCGCCGCGATGGGCAGGGTGACCCGGACGAAGGTCTGGAACGGGCCCGCGTACAGGTCCCGCGCCGCCTCCTCCAGCTTCGGGTCCATCGACATCACCCGTGCCTTGACGGCCGTGACCACGAAACTCAGGCAGAACATGATGTGCGCGATGAGGATCGTCCAGAAGCCCAGCTGCGCGCCCATGTTGAGGAACAGGGTGAGCAGCGAGGCGGCCATGACGACCTCGGGCATCGCCATCGGCAGGAAGATCAGCGAGTTCACGGCCCCACGGGCGCGGAAGCGGTAGCGGACCAGGGCGAAGGCGATCAGGGTGCCCAGGAGGGTGGCCCCCAGCGTCGCCCAGAAGGCGATCTGCAGGCTCAGGGACAGCGAGCCGCAGAGCCCGGAGACCCCGCACGGGTCCTTCCAGGCGTCCAGGGAGAACTGCTGCCACTCGTAGTTGAAGCGGCCCTTGGGCTTGTTGAAGGAGAAGACGGTGACGACGACGTTCGGCAGGAGAAGATAGCCGAGGGTCAGAAGTCCCGCGATGACGACGAGGTTTCTCTTGAGCCAGTTGACGAAGGGCATTCAGACCAGATCCTCCGTCCCGGACCTGCGGATGTAGAGGGTGACCATGGCGAGGATGGCCGCCATGAGGATGAAGGAGAGCGCGGCTGCCGTCGGGTAGTCGAGCACCCTGAGGAACTGCGTCTGGATGACGTTGCCGACCATGCGGGTGTCGGTCGAGCCGAGCAGGTCGGCGTTGACGTAGTCGCCGGCCGCCGGGATGAAGGTGAGCAGCGTCCCGGAGACGACCCCGGGCATCGACAGCGGGAAGGTGACCTTGCGGAAGGTCGTCCAGGGCCGGGCGTACAGGTCCCCGGCCGCCTCGTGCAGCCGGCCGTCGATGCGCTCCAGGGAGGTGTAGAGCGGCAGGATCATGAACGGCAGGAAGTTGTACGTCAGACCGCACACCACCGCGAGGGGGGTGGCGAGGACGCGGTCGCCGGCGGTCATGCCGAGCCAGGTGGTGACGTCCAGGACGTGCAGCGTGTTGAGCGCGCCGACGACGGGCCCGCCGTCGGCGAGGATCGTCTTCCAGGCCAGGGTGCGGATCAGGAAGCTGGTGAAGAACGGCGCGATCACCAGGATCATGATCAGGTTCTTCCAGCGGCCCGCGCGGAAGGCGATCAGATAGGCCAGCGGGTAGCCGAGCAGCAGGCACAGGATCGTCGCCGTGCCGGCGTAGAGCACCGAGCGGACGAACTGCGGCCAGTACGCGGACAGGGCGTCCCAGTAGGCCGCGAAGTGCCAGGTGACCTTGTAGCCCTCCTCCAGGGAGCCCGTCTGCACGGACGTGGAGGCCTGGTAGACCATCGGCAGCGCGAAGAAGACGACCAGCCACAGCATGCCGGGCAGCAGCAGCCAGTACGGCGTCCAGCGGCCCCGGCGCCTGCGGGGTGCGGCCTCGGGCGCGGGGGGCGCGAGGGGCGGTGGCGCCTCGGTGAGTGTCGGCATCAGGCCGCCTCTTCCACGCCCGCGCCGGCGTCCTGGGCGGCGTCCAGGCCGAAGGTGTGTGCCGGGTTCCAGTGCAGGACGACCTCGGCGCCGGGCACCAGCCTGGGGTCGCGGTCGATGTTCTGGGCGTAGACCTCGAAGTCGGAGCAGACCGGGCTGTCGACGACGTACTGCGTCGAGACGCCGATGAAGCTGGAGTCGGCGATGCGGCCGGTGATGCGGTTGCGGCCCGTGGGTATCTCGCCGGCGTCGTCCGCGTGGGTGAGGGATATCTTCTCCGGGCGGACGCCGGCCAGCACCTTGCCGCCGGTGTCCGCGGGCGCGGAGCACCGGCTCTCGGGCAGCACGAGCTTGCCGCCGCCCGCCCGCAGCACGATCTCGCCTCCGCTCCTGGAGTCGACCTCGGCCTCGATGAAGTTCGAGGTGCCCAGGAAGTTGGCGACGAAGGTGGTGCGCGGGTTCTCGTACAGCTCGGCCGGGGAGCCGAGTTGCTCCACGCGGCCCCCGTTCATCACGGCGACGGTGTCGGCCATGGTCATGGCCTCCTCCTGGTCGTGCGTGACGTGGACGAAGGTGATGCCGACCTCGGTCTGGATGCGCTTGAGCTCCAGTTGCATCTGGCGGCGCAGCTTCAGGTCCAGGGCGCCGAGCGGCTCGTCGAGGAGCAGCACCTGCGGGTGGTTGATGAGCGCGCGGGCGACGGCGACGCGCTGCTGCTGGCCGCCGGAGAGCTGGTGCGGCTTCTTGCGGGCCTGCTCGCCGAGCTGGACGAGCTCCAGCATCTCGTCGACCTGCTTCTTCACCGATTTCAGGCCGCGCCGGCGCAGCCCGAAGGCCACGTTCTCGAAGATGTCCAGGTGCGGGAAGAGCGCGTAGGACTGGAAGACGGTGTTGACCGGGCGCTTGTAGGGCGGCAGCGCGGTGACGTCCTGGTCGCCGAGGAACACCGTGCCGGCGGAGGGTTCCTCCAGGCCGGCGATCATGCGCAGGGTGGTGGTCTTGCCGCAGCCGGACGCGCCGAGCAGGGCGAAGAAGGAGCCCTGCGGCACGGTCAGGTCCAGCGGGTGGACGGCGGTGAAGGAGCCGTAGCTTTTGGCGATGCCGGTGAGCCGGACGTCGCCGCTGGGGTCTTTCCTGTTCGTCATGGTGGTCACGCCCCCGTCAGCTTCGCGAACTTCGCCTCGAACTCGGTCTCTTCCTTCGAGCTCAGCGAGCGGAAGGCATGCGACTTGGCGGCCATGGCCTTGTCGGGGAGGATCAGCGGGTTGTTCGCCGCGTCCTCGTCGATCTTCGCGAGTTCGGTCTTCACGCCGTCGACCGGGCACACGTAGTTGATGTACGCGGCGAGTTCGGCGGCCGCCTTCGGCTCGTAGTAGAAGTCGATGAGCCGTTCGGCGTTCGTCTTGTGACGGGCCTTGTTGGGGATCAGCAGGTTGTCGGTCGAGGTGACGTAGCCGCTGTCCGGGATGAGGAAGTCGATGTCGGGGCTGTCCGCCTTGAGCTGGACGACGTCCCCGGCCCAGGCGACGCAGGCGGCGAAGTCGCCGCTGGTGAGGTCAGAGGTGTAGTCGTTGCCGGTGAAGCGGCGGATCTGGCCCTTGTCGACGGCCTTCTGCAGCCGGGCGATGGCGGCGTCGTAGTCGTCGGCGGTGAAGTCGGCCGGGTCCTTGCCCATGTCGAGCAGGGTCATGCCGACGCTGTCGCGCATCTCCGACAGGAAGCCGACCCTGCCTTTGAGTCTGGGGTTGTCCAGCAGGTCGGAGACCGACTTCACCTCGACGCCGTCGAGGGCCTTCTTGTTGTACGCGATGACGGTCGAGATGCCCTGCCACACGTAGGAGTAGGCGCGGCCCGGGTCCCAGTCGGGGTTGCGGAACTGGGCGGACAGGTTGGCGTAGGCGTGCGGCAGGTTGCTCGGGTCGAGCTTCTGCACCCAGCCCAGGCGGATCAGGCGGGCGGCCAGCCAGTCGGTGAGGACGATCAGGTCGCGGCCGGTGTCCTGGGCCGCGGCGAGCTGCGGCTTGATCTTGCCGAAGAACTCGTTGTTGTCGTTGATGTCCTCGCTGTACTTGACCTTGATGCCGGTCCGCCGGGCGAACTGCTCCAGGGTCGGGTGGTGCTTGCCGCTGTCGTCGACGTCCATGTACTCGGTCCAGTTGGAGAAGTTCACCGTCTTCTCCTTGGCCGAGTGGTCCTCGGCGGAGACGCCGCCCTGCGACCGACCCGCCGCCGGGATGCCGCAGGCGCTCAGCGTCCCCAGTCCGCCGATCGCCAGCGCGCCGCCCGTGGAGGCGCGCAGCAGGGACCGCCGGGTGAGGGCGGCCCTGCCGTTGGTGAGACTGCGCCGCATGGCGGCCACTTGGGCCGCGGACAGGCGGTCGGGCTCGTACTGCTCCATGCGCGTGGTGCCCTTTCGAGGGGTGGGCGGCCGTTGGTCGGGCGGCCTGAGGGTGCGGCTATCGGTCCCCGAAGACGGTGCGGTGCCAGTCCTTGGCGGCCACCGCGGTGTTGTCGAACATGACGTGCTTGATCTGGGTGTACTCCTCGAAGGAGTACGCGGACATGTCCTTGCCGTAGCCGGAGGACTTGTGGCCGCCGTGCGGCATCTCGCTGATGATCGGGATGTGGTCGTTGACCCACACGCAGCCGGCCTTGATCTCGCGCGTGGCCCGGTTCGCCCGGTACACGTCGCGGCTCCACGCGGAGGCGGCGAGGCCGTAGGGGGTGTCGTTGGCCAGGGCGATGCCCTCGTCGTCGGAGTCGAACGGCAGCACGACCAGGACCGGGCCGAAGATCTCCGACTGGACGACCTCGCTGTCCTGGGCGGCGTCCGCGATGAGCGTCGGCCGGTAGTAGGCGCCCTTGGCGAGTTCGCCCCCGGGTGCCTCGCCGCCGGTGACCACGCGCGCGTAGGCCCGTGCCCGGTCGACGAACCCGGCCACGCGGTCGCGCTGCACGTGCGAGATCAGCGGGCCGAGGTCGGTGCCGGCGGCGAAGGGGTCGCCGAGCCGGACCGTCTCCATGAGTGCGGCGGTCCGCTCGACGAAGGCGTCGTACAGCGGTCGTTGCACGTACGCGCGCGTGGCGGCCGTGCAGTCCTGCCCCGTGTTGATGAGGGCGCCGGCGACCGCGCCCTGGGCGGCGGCCTCGGGGTCGGCGTCGTCGAACACGACGAAGGGCGCCTTGCCGCCCAGCTCCAGATGGAGGCGCTTGACGGTGGCGGTGGCGACCTCGGCGACGCGCTTGCCGACGGCGGTGGAGCCGGTGAAGGAGGTCATCGCCACGTCGGGGTGGCCGACGAGGTGCTCACCCGCCTCCCGGCCGGTGCCCGTGACGATGTTGACCACACCGTCGGGGATCCCGGCGTCGGTGGCCGCCTGCGCGAACAGCAGGGAGGTCAGCGGGGTGAGTTCGGCGGGCTTGAGGACGATGGTGTTGCCCGCGGCGATCGCCGGGAGGATCTTCCAGGCGGCCATCTGCAGCGGGTAGTTCCAGGGTGCGATCGACCCGACGACGCCGATGGGCTCGCGCCGGACGTAGGAGGTGTGGTCCCCGGAGTACTCGCCCGCGGACTGCCCCTGGAGGTGGCGTGCGGCCCCGGCGAAGAAGGCCGTGTTGTCGATGGTGCCCGGGACGTCGAACTCGCGGGTGAGCTTCAGCGGCTTGCCGCACTGGAGCGACTCCGCGCGGGCGAAGTCCTCGGCCCGGTCGGCCAGGACCGCGGCGAACCGGTGCAGGGCGTCGGACCGCTCGCCCGGGGTGGCTCCCGCCCAGCCCGGGAAGGCGGCTGCTGCGGCGGCGACCGCCCGGTCGACGTCGGCCGTCCCCGCGAGCTCGTAGGTGAGGACCTCTTCGCCCGACGCCGGGTCGACGACGGTGTGCGTGCGGCCGGAGGTGCCGTGGGTCAGGCGCCCCGCGACGAACTGCGCGCCCTGCGCGAAGCGCTCCTCGGCCGGGAATCGGTCCGGGGGGGCAGTGCCCGGATTGTGCATGTCGCTCTCCTCCGTGTCCCGCGAAGGGGGCCGGCGTGGCTCAGGCTCGATTTGAGTGCCGATCCTGACAGAGGGACGGCACGCCAACAAGTGATTCCGTTGTTGATTTTTGGTTACGCGACGGAATCTGTCGACCAGGTGTCGAGTCCACCGGGAAAAGGCAGGACGCTGTGTCCGTGGTGCGTGCCAGACTCGCGTGCATGAAGGAGATCACGGGGACGCTCGACTCGCAGGACGCCCTGATCAGGGCGGTCGCCGCCGGGGCGCAGGTGAAGTACCTGCTCTTCTGGGGTCACCGCCCCCGTCCCGACGGGCGGGTCGGGCCGAGCTGCCTGAGTCAGTGGTGGCCCGCGCCGTTCACGGTGGACGGCGTGGAGTACGCGACGGCCGAGCACTGGATGATGGCGGCCAAGGCCCGCCTGTTCGGCGACGAGGACGCGGAGCGCGCCGCCCTGGCCGCCGGGCATCCCGCCGAGGCCAAGAAGGCGGGGCGGCTGGTGCGTGCCTTCGACGAGGCGACCTGGGCCCGCGAACGGTTCCGGATCGTCGTCGAGGGCAGTGTCCACAAGTTCGCGGCCCACCCCGAGCTGCGCGGATACCTGCTGGGCACCGGGGACCGGGTGCTGGTGGAGGCGAGCCCCGTGGACCGGGTGTGGGGCATCGGCCTGGCCGCGGACGACGACGCGGCACTGGATCCGCAGCGGTGGCGTGGGCCGAACCTGTTGGGCTTCGCCCTCATGCAGGCGCGCGAGCGGCTGCGCTCGGCCGGGGCATGAGGGAGGGGCCGGTCCGCGGACCGGCCCCTCCACGGGGAAAACAGGGCCTGGCTCAGGAGGCCGCGCCTGGCTCAGGAGGCCGCGCCGAGCCCGCCCATGATGCTCGCGAAGAGCAGGAAGCCCAACAGCGGCAGGATGACCGTGGCGATGATGCCGCAGACCAGACCGCCGGTCGCCGCGCCCTTGTTGGTGGCCTCGCCGCGGGTGGCCTTCCCGCGGCCGATCGCGCCGAAGATGATCGCCAGGATGCCCAGGATCACGCCGAAGAACCACAGCAGGAAGGTCACGCTGCACACCACGCCGATGATGCCCAGCACCAGAGCCGTGGTGCCCATGCCGTTGCTCGGCTGCGCGGGCATCGCATAGCCCGGCGCCTGGGGGTAGCCCACGGGCGGGGCGGCCGGGTATCCGGGGCCGCCCTGCGGGTAGCCGTAACCCGGGCCGGTCTGCTGGGGGAAGCCGTAGCCGGGCGCCGGCTGCTGCGGGGGCTGGGACGGCGGGCCGAAGCCACCGGGCGCGGGATTGGTGTTGGACATGGACGATCTCCCCTCCGTTGTCAGACCAGGGAATCGTAGTGGCCGAGTCAGGCCCGGCGTGCGGGAGTTTCAGCCCTGGAACGGCGCGGTGGCCGCGGGCACCCCGGCACCGTAGTAGGGGTCGTCGTACGGCTCGTCGCTGTTGATCGCGGCCGTGATGCCGACGGCGATCAGCACGATGACGGCGATGCCGAGGATGATCCCGATGATGCCCATGATCAGGCCGGCCTGGGCCTGCCCGTGGTTGGTGGCCACGCCGGCCTCGGCGCGCCTGCGGCCCTTGATGCCGAAGACGATCGCCAGGATGCCGGTCACCAGGGAGACCACGCCGTACAGGCAGAACAGCGTGCAGGAGACGATGCCGAGCACCATCGCGGCGACGCCCATGCCGTTCTGCGGGGCCGGGGGCATGCCGGGCCAGCCGTATCCCGACTGGCCGTACCCCGGGGAGCCGTAGGCGGACTGGTCGGGTCCCGGCTGGCCGTAGCCGGGGTAGCCGTAGCCCCCGGCGGTGCCCGGGCCGGTGGGGGCCACGGGCGGCGGCGGGACCGCTCCCGCGCCGGAGGTGTCGTACTGCGGCGTGCCGGCGGGCGGGGTGAATCCGGGCATCGAGGTGACCGTCGCCTGGTCGTGCACGGAGCCGGGCCCCTGGGCGGGCGGCTGGTTCTTGTCGAGCGACGGCTTGCTCTCCGGGGGCGCCCACGGGTCGTGGCCGCCGGGCTGCGTCGGGTCCGTCATCTGTGCATCCCCCCTGGGTCGTTCGTCCCGCCATGCTACGGGCCGCCCCGAGCGGGCCGCCGTGCGGGTCCGCACCGGCCGGCCGCCGGGTCCGTGCGCTCCTCGGGGGCGCGGGGCCACCGCCTAGGATGATGTCCGCGTCACCGATCAGCCGATCACCCGCGCCCGCCCGCGCCACGCGCCGGCAGGGGCGCCGTTCCGGGAGGAACCCTTGACCGAGCACCTCGTCGATCCCCAGGCCCCGCGCGACCTCACGGCGTTCGTCGCCGGACTGCCCAAGGCCGAACTGCACGTGCACCACGTCGGCTCCGCCTCCCCCCGGATCGTGTCCGAACTGGCCGCGCGGCACCCCGACTCGAAGGTGCCGGTCGACCCCGGGGCCCTGGCCGAGTACTTCACCTTCACCGACTTCGCCCACTTCATCGAGGTGTACCTGTCGGTCGTCGACCTGATCCGCACCCCGGAGGACGTCCGGCTGCTGACCTACGAGGTGGCACGGGACCTGGCCCGGCAGCAGGTGCGCTACGCGGAGCTGACCATCACGCCGTTCTCCTCCACGCGCCGCGGGATCGACGAACGGGCGTTCATGGAGGCGATCGAGGACGCCCGCAAGGCGGCCGAGGCGGAGTTCGGGACCGTGCTGCGCTGGTGCTTCGACATCCCCGGCGAGGCGGGACTGGAGGCCGCCGAGGAGACGACCCGGCTGGCGACCGACGACCGGCTGCGGCCGGAGGGCCTGGTCTCCTTCGGCCTGGGCGGCCCCGAGATCGGCGTGCCGCGCCCGCAGTTCAAGCCCTACTTCGACCGGGCGATCGCGGCCGGTCTGCACTCGGTGCCGCACGCCGGCGAGACCACCGGGCCGCAGACGGTGTGGGACGCGCTGACGCACCTGCGGGCCGAGCGCATCGGCCACGGCACGTCGTCCGCCCGGGACCCCGAGCTGCTCGCGCACCTGGCCGAGCACCGCATCCCGCTGGAGGTGTGCCCGACCTCGAACATCGCCACCCGCGCGGTCGCCACCCTCGACGAGCACCCGATCAGGGAGTTCGTGCGGGCGGGCGTCGTCGTCACCGTCAACTCCGACGACCCGCCGATGTTCGGCACCGACCTCGACAACGAGTACGCGGTCGCCGCCCGGCTCCTCGACCTCGACGAGCGGGGCCTGGCCGAGCTCGCGAAGAACGCCGTCGAGGCGTCCTTCCTGGACGCGGCGGGCAAGGCCCGGATCGCCGGCGAGATCGACACGTACACCGCGCAGTGGCTCACGCGGTGACGCCCGCTCCGGTCGCCGTGGCCCACCGCGGCGACCCGTACCGGGTGCGCGAGAACACCGTGGCCTCGCTGCGTTCCGCTCTCCGGCGGGGCGCGGACGCCGTGGAGATCGACGTGCGGCTCACCCGCGACGGCGTGCCCGTGCTGCTGCACGACGCGACGCTGCGCAGGCTCTGGAGGCACGAGCGGCCCGTCCACGCGCTGTCGTGGGAGGAGGTGCACGGGCTGACCGGCGGCGGGGTGCCGGACCTGGCCGAGGCGCTGGCCGCGACCGAGGGGCACCGGGTCATGATCGACCTGCCCGGCTCGCCTGACGTCCGGGCGGTGCGCCGCGTCATGGGGGTCGTGCGGGAGGCGGGGGCGGCGGAGCGCGTGTACTACTGCGCGGGCGCCGACGCCATGCTCGCGGTGCGCGCGGCGGACCCGGACGCGGAGATCGCCCTCACCCGGACGACCCTGGCCCCGCCCCGGCCCGTCCTGCTGGAGGCGATCCGCCCGCGCTGGCTCAACTACCGCTTCACGCTGGTGGACCGGCCACTCGCCGAGCGGGTCCACCGCGACGGCCGTCTGCTGTCCGTCTGGACGCCCGACACCCGCCGTGCGATGCGGCGGCTGCTCGCGGTGGGCGTCGACTCCATCACGACCAACCGCGTCGACGTCCTGTGCGCCGCCCGCGCGGAGGCCACCGCACCGTCGTAGGCCCGGCCCGGGCCTTTCCGGCCAGGGCCGGAAAGCCGGGGCGGGCCGGCGGGCGTCAGACGGCGGGCACCGGGGTGGCCGCCGGAGCGGTCAGTGCCTCCAGCCGCTTGATCCTGCGCCGCACGACGTACAGCGGAACGACCCCGAACACCCCGAAGGCCATGTCGATCACCGACCACCACACCGGGATCCCGCGCACCGGGCCGCAGATCAGGGCGAGCGGGACGATGCCCGCGCAGGCGATCATCCCGAACTCCACGACCCAGATGTTGCGGACCGGGTCGCGGTAGGGCCCGTAGAAGGCGACCGCGATCACCAGGTGCGCGAAGGCCAGCCAGTCCGTGCCGTAGAGCAGGAAGGGGTACTCGGCGTCGGCCCGGTCCAGGCCGGCGCGCACGCGCTCGATCCAGTCCGTCAGCCCGGGCAGGTACCGGTCCACGGACAGCGCGTGCAGCAGGTCCTCGGTCCAGCGCAGTTCGTGCACCAGGGGGAAGGCCGTGGCGCCGCTCAGCACCAGGCACACGACGAAGAACACCAACCAGGCACGGATGCCCCTCACCAGGGCGGCTCTGTCGCTCATGACCGCACTCTACGCCTGTGTTGAACATGTTCAAAAACAGGTCTCCGGGCAGCGGAACGGCCCCGGGCGAGGCCGCGTGCCGCCCGGGGCCGTGAGGGAGTACCGCGTGCCTACGCGTCCAGCGACGTCATGACGTGCTTGATGCGGGTGTAGTCGTCGAAGCCGTACGAGGAGAGGTCCTTGCCGTAGCCGGACTTCTTGAAGCCGCCGTGCGGCATCTCGGCGACCAGCGGGATGTGGGTGTTGATCCACACGCAGCCGAAGTCGAGCTTCTTCGACATCCGCATGGCCCGGCCGTGGTCCTTGGTCCACACCGAGGAGGCCAGCGCGTACTCGACGCCGTTGGCCCACTCGACCGCCTGGTCCTCGTCGCGGAAGGACTGCACGGTGATGACCGGGCCGAAGACCTCGTTCTGCACGATCTCGTCGTCCTGCTTCAGGCCCGAGACGACGGTCGGCGCGTAGAAGTAGCCCTTGTCGCCGACCCGCTTGCCACCGGCCTCCACGCGCGCGTGCGCCGGGAGCCGGTCGATGAAGCCCTCGACCTGCTTGAGCTGGTTGGGGTTGTTGAGCGGGCCGAAGAGCACGTCCTCGTCGTCCGGCTGCCCGGTCTTCGTCTCGGACGCGGCCTTGGCCAGGGCGGACACGAACTCGTCGTGGATGGACTCGTGGACGAGCACGCGCGTCGCGGCGGTGCAGTCCTGGCCGGCGTTGAAGAAGCCGGCGACGGAGATGTCCTCGACGGCCTTGGGGATGTCGGTGTCCTCGAAGACCAGGACGGGGGCCTTGCCGCCCAGCTCCAGGTGGACGCGCTTGACGTCCTTGGAGGCGGACTCGGCCACCTGGATGCCGGCGCGCACCGAGCCGGTGATGGAGGCCATCGCCGGGACCGGGTGCTCGACCATCATGCGGCCGGTCTCGCGGTCGCCGCAGATGACGTTGAAGACACCCTTGGGGACGATCGAGCCGATGATCTCGGCGATGAGGACCGTCGAGGCCGGGGTCGTGTCGGACGGCTTCAGCACGACCGTGTTGCCCGCGGCGAGGGCCGGGGCGAACTTCCACACGGCCATCATCATCGGGTAGTTCCACGGCGCGACCTGCGCGCAGACGCCGACCGGCTCGCGGCGCACGATGGAGGTGAGGCCCTCCATGTACTCGCCGGCCGAGCGGCCCTCCAGCATCCGCGCCGCACCCGCGAAGAAGCGGATCTGGTCGACCATCGGAGGGATCTCCTCGGAGCGGGTCAGCCCGACGGGCTTGCCCGTGTTCTCCACCTCGGCCGCGATCAGCTCCTCGGCGCGCTCCTCGAAGGCGTCCGCGATCTTCAGCAGGGCCTTCTGGCGCTCGGCGGGCGTGGTGTCGCGCCAGCCGGGGAACGCCTCGGCGGCCGCCGCCATCGCGGCGTCCACGTCGGCCTGCCCGGACAGCGGAGCGGTCGCGTACGCCTCGCCCGTCGCGGGGTTGACCACCTCGGTGGTCCGTCCGTCGGCGGCGTCCCGGAACTCACCGCCGATGTAGTTGCGCAGACGACGCAGCTCGGTGCTCACTGCCGGCCCTCCAGTTCGGATGTCCATTGATTGAGACACCACCCTAGTCGGCGGACCCACGTTTTCAACACCCCCACTCCCGTCGTTCGTGCGGAATCCGCAGGACTCGGGGACTCAAACAACGGATTTCATCGATCCAGGCTTGCGGAAGTGTCGATACCTCGTGCACAGTGACCTCGTGGCCAGTCGAAGCGCAGACCAGAAGGGGTCGCGGGAGCACCGCGAGCCCTCCCGCGAGTCCAGGAACGGCAGCTCGCCGCAGCTGGACGCCGTCTCCCTCGCCATCATCGAGCAGCTCCAGGAGGACGGCCGCCGGCCGTACGCCGCCATCGGCAAGGCCGTGGGCCTGTCCGAGGCGGCCGTGCGCCAGCGCGTCCAGAAGCTGCTCGACCAGGGCGTGATGCAGATCGTCGCCGTCACGGACCCGCTCACCGTGGGCTTCCGCAGGCAGGCGATGGTCGGCGTGAACGTCGAGGGCGACGTGGAGTCGGTCGCGGACGCGCTGTCGGCCATGTCCGAGTGCGAGTACGTGGTGATGACCGCGGGGTCCTTCGACCTGATGGTGGAGATCGTCTGCGAGGACGACGACCACCTGCTGGACGTCATCAACAAACGCATCCGGGCGGTGCCCGGAGTGCGCTCCACCGAGAGCTTCGTCTACCTCAAGCTCAAGAAGCAGACCTACATGTGGGGAACCCGATAATCGTGAGGACCCGATAGCCGTGAGCAAGGACCTCTCCCAGTCCGCGTACGACCACCTGTGGATGCACTTCACGCGCATGTCGTCGTACGAGAAGGCCCCCGTCCCCACCATCGTCCGGGGCGAGGGCACCTACATCTACGACGACCAGGGCAAGCGCTACCTGGACGGCCTCGCCGGGCTGTTCGTGGTGCAGGCCGGGCACGGCCGCGTGGAGCTCGCCGAGACCGCGTTCAAGCAGGCGCAGGAGCTCGCGTTCTTCCCCGTGTGGTCCTACGCCCACCCCAAGGCCGTCGAGCTGGCCGAGCGCCTCGCCCACCACGCCCCGGGCGACCTGAACAAGGTCTTCTTCACCACCGGCGGCGGTGAGGCCGTCGAGACCGCCTGGAAGCTCGCCAAGCAGTACTTCAAGCTGGTCGGCAAGCCCACCAAGCACAAGGTGATCTCCCGCGCGGTCGCCTACCACGGCACCCCGCAGGGCGCCCTGTCCATCACCGGCCTGCCGGGCCTGAAGGCCCCCTTCGAGCCGCTGGTGCCGGGCGCGCACAAGGTGCCGAACACCAACATCTACCGCGCCCCGATCTTCGGCGACGACCCGGAGGCGTTCGGCCGCTGGGCCGCCGACCAGATCGAGCAGCAGATCCTCTTCGAGGGCCCGGACACCGTCGCCGCGGTCTTCCTGGAGCCCGTGCAGAACGCCGGCGGCTGCTTCCCGCCCCCGCCCGGCTACTTCCAGCGCGTGCGCGAGATCTGCGACCAGTATGACGTGCTGCTCGTCTCCGACGAGGTCATCTGCGCCTTCGGCCGCCTGGGCACCTACTTCGCCTGCGACAAGTTCGACTACGTGCCGGACATGATCACCTGCGCCAAGGGCATGACCTCGGGCTACTCCCCGATCGGCGCGTGCATCATCTCCGACCGCCTGGCCGAGCCGTTCTACAAGGGCGACAACACCTTCCTGCACGGCTACACCTTCGGCGGCCACCCGGTCTCCGCGGCCGTGGGCCTGGCCAACCTCGACCTGTTCGAGCGCGAGAACCTCAACCAGCACGTCCTGGACAACGAGGGCGCGTTCCGCTCCACCCTGGAGAAGCTGCACGACCTGCCGATCGTCGGCGACGTCCGCGGCAACGGCTTCTTCTACGGCATCGAGCTGGTGAAGGACAAGAACACCAAGGAGTCCTTCAACGACGAGGAGACCGAGCGCGTCCTGTACGGCTTCCTCTCCAAGGCGCTGTACGACAACGGCCTGTACTGCCGTGCCGACGACCGCGGCGACCCGGTCGTGCAGCTCGCCCCGCCGCTGATCTCGGACCAGTCGACGTTCGACGAGATCGAGCAGATCCTGCGCGCCACCCTCACGGAGGCGTGGACCAAGCTCTGACCCGTCGCTCCGATCGTCTGCCTGGATGATCAACACCGGCCCCGGTGCCGCCCGTTCGAGTGAGAAACGGCGGCCCGGGGCCGCGTGCTGTCCGGCGTCCCGCCGCCTTCTGCCTAGCGTGCCCAGTGACCGATCGGCCCTGCCTTCGTTCCCCCGCACGGGGGATGGCACGGGAACTACGGATCTGAACCGAGGTGTACGCCCATGGAGGCCCCGCCGGACAACGACGTGCTCTGGGCACGTGCCCTGCACTTCCAGCACGACGACGGCTCACCCGCGCTCTGCGGTGTCTCGCTCGGCGTCCGGGAGGGCGAGATCCTCGCCGTCGGCGGCCCGCGCGGCAGCGGCAAGACCACCCTGCTGCGGTGCCTGTCCGGACTGGTGCCCGTCCGGCGCGGCGAGGTCTGGTTCAACAGCGTGCCCGTGCACACCATGGGTCCCCTCACCCGGGAGCGGCTGCGCCGCGACCGCTTCACCTGGATCGACCCCTTTCCCTCCCTGGTCCCGGAGCTCAACGCCTGGGAGAACACCGCCCTGCCCCTGATGCTGCGCGGCGTCAGCCGGCGCCGGGCCAAGACCGCCGCCCTGGAGTGGCTGGAGCGCCTGGACATCGGGCACGGCGCCCGCAAGCGCCCGCACCAGCTGGTGCACGCCGAGCGGCAGCGGGTCTGCATCGCCCGCGCCCTGGCGCCCGCACCCTCGGTCCTGTTCGCCGACGAGCCCACGGCGCCCCTGCACCGCGCCGACCGCGCGCACGTCCTGCGCACCCTGACCACGGCGGCCCGCTCCCACCGCATCACCGTGGTGCTGGCCACCCACGACCCGGACACCGCGGCCCTCGCCGACCGCACCGTCTCCCTGCTCGACGGGCGGCGGGTCCAGACCGTGCACCTGCCGCCCGTGGGCGAGGGTGCCGAGCCGGGAGGCCGGGCGGCGTGCTCGCTCTCCGTCTGAGCCGCGGCGCCCGCCCGGCCCTGCAACTGCGCCGTCTGCTGGTCGCGGCCGCCTCGGCGGGCACGGGCTTCCTGCTGCTGTGCGCGCTGGGCCACGCGCTGGCCCACCCCGGGGCCACCGGTGACTCGGTGATGCGCCTGGCCTGGTGCGCGGCCCCGCTGGCCTCGACGGTGTACTTCGCGGTCGCCGTGGCCCGCACCGACCCCGGCACCCGGCCCCGCACCGGCCTCTCCGCGATCGGCCTCGGCCCGCTGCGCCTGATGGCCGTGTCGACGGCGACCACCGCCCTGTCGTGCACCCTCGGCTCGATGCTGGCGCTGCTGGTCTTCCTGCACCTGCGGGGCGACCTGTCGGGCATGCCCTTCGACGGCGCCGCCACCGCGTCCCTCGGCGGGAACCGGCCGCTGCCCCTGCCGGGCACCCTCACCCTGCTGGCGATCGTGCCCGTCGCGGCCTCGGTGGCGGCGGCGCTGACGCTGCGCCCGCGCGAGACCCCGCCGCCCGAGGGGACCCGGGCGGCCCGGACCTACGGCCGCTTCGGCGCGTACCGCCGCACCGCCGCACGGGAGACCTTCGGCGCCTACGGCCGGTTCGGCCGGCAGATCGTCCGGCCCACGCGCCCCTCCACACCCGGGTCCGCCGCCCCGAGCGGCCCGCCCGCCGCCCGGTCGGGCGAGCCGGCCGTCGCGGCGGCCGCCGCGAGCAACGGCGGCGGCGCGGTGAGCGCGCTGGCCGAGCCCCCGCAGCCGGCCGTGCCGGCCGGCGACATCACCGTGCAGCACCCGGCCGCCGCCCCGGCCGCGGCCGCCGCCGGCGGCGCCGCGCTCGACGCGGTCCTGCCGGACCGTCCCGCTCCCGTGCGCCCGGCGACCGCCGCGCCCTCGGGGCTGCCCTGGGGCATCACCGTGCTGGCCGCGGGTCTGGCCGTGGAGACCTACACGAGCCGTACCGCCCCGGCGCCCCCCGACCTCACCTTCTCCGGTGCCTCCCCCGGCGTCCTGGCGGGCTGGGTGCTGGCCGCCGTGGGGCTGGCCCTGGCCGGTCCCGGCCTGACGCACCTGTGCGGACGGCTCCTCCAGTCGGCCCGCCCCGGCGCCCTGCGGCTGTTGGCCGGGCGCATCCTCATGGCGGAGGCCGGCCGCATCGGCCGTCCCCTCGGCGTCGTCTGCGCGGTCATGTCCGCCCTGTGGGCCATGGCCCTGCTGCACGCCCCGGACGGGCTGTCGCTCGGTCCGCTGACGCTCCTCGGCGTGGCCCTGGTGACCGGCTGCACACTGGCCACGCTCATGACCGCCGCGGTCGAGGCCCGGCAGGACCGGGCCGAGACCACCGCGGCCCTGCAACGGCTGGGTGCCTCCGCCTCGACGCTGCGCAGCGCCGCCGCGGTGCGGGCCGGCGCCCTGCTCGCCCTGTTCGGCCCGCTCACCCTCACGGTCGCGGAGCTCGCGGCCCTGCCTCTGGCGCACTGACCGCCGCGGGGGGCGCCGGTCGCAGAACCCGTGAAAAAAGGTCTCCGCGCGGCGATGAGTTCGGCACCGGGCCCCGGTCTATCCCCGCGTAACGACCCACCGAACCCGCGGGGAGAGACTTCGCATGTACCAGCAGATGATCTTCGTGAACCTGTGCGTCGCCGACCTCGGCGCCTCCAAGAAGTTCTTCACCGAGCTCGGCTACGCGATCAACGAGCAGTTCAGCGACGACTCGACCGCCTCGGTCGTCATCAGCGACACCATCGTCGTGATGGTGCACACCAAGGAGAAGTACGCCCAGTTCACCCAGAAGGAGATCGCGGACGCGACCCGGACCAGCGAGGTGCTGATCGCGCTGAGCGCCGAGAGCCGCGCGAAGGTCGACGAACTGGTCGACAAGGCGGTCGCGGCGGGCGGTTCGGTCTCCGGCGAGACCCAGGACCACGGGTTCATGTACGGCCGGGCCTTCGACGACCCGGACGGCCACACCTTCGAGGTCGTGTGGATGGATCCGGCGGCCGTCCAGGGCTGACGGCGGCCGTCCAGGGCTGACGGCGGCCGTCCAGGGCTGACGGCGGCCGTCCAGGGCTGACCGGGGCTGTGCCAGCATGGGCAGGGTGCAGACGATGCCCGCCCATGCGGCCCACCACGACGACCGTGAGATAGAGACCCTCGAGGAGTTCGACGCGACCGTCTCGGCGCGCGGCACCCTCGCGGGACACCGCGTGCAGGCCGTGGACCTGACGGACCGTACGCGCGAACTGCTCGGCACGGACACGACGGGGGCCGTGTTCCTCGGCTGCGCGATGCGCGAGGACGCCGCGGCGAAGGTCCGCGCGGACGGCGCCCTGGTCTTCCCGCCGGTCCCGGGCCTGCCCTTCGACCCCTACCGCGGCCTGCTGTACTCGCCGGAGGAACTGTTCGCGTCCCTGGCCGACGGCTACGAGGCCACGCCCGACGCCCTCGCCTACGCCTGGTTCCAGCGGACGAGGGCCGACCGGGACATCCACGCCTCGATGCTGCGCGCCGTCCACGACGACTCCGTCTCGGACGCGCTCGACGAACTCCTCACCGGCGCCCGGGTGGTGGGCGTGATGGGCGGCCACGCGATGGCCCGCGGCACCGAGAGGTACGCGGGCGCCGCGCGGCTCGGCCGGGAGCTGGCCCGGGCCGGGTTCACCGTCGCCACCGGCGGCGGCCCCGGCGCCATGGAGGCGGCCAACCTCGGTGCGTACGCCGCCCCGTTCGACGACGGCATGCTCACCGAGTCGCTCGAACTCCTCGGCAAGGAACCGCACTTCACTCCGTCGATCACCCGATGGGCGACGGCCGCCTTCGAGGTCCGCTCCCGCCACCCGCGCGGCGGCCGCTCCGTCGGCATCCCGACGTGGTTCTACGGCCATGAACCGCCGAACGCGTTCGCCTCCCACATCGCCAAGTACTTCGCCAATGCCACCCGGGAGGACGGGCTGCTGGCCCGCTCGAACGCGGGCGTGGTGTTCCTGCCCGGCGCCGCCGGGACCCTTCAGGAGATCTTCGACAACGCGACGCCCAACTACTACGAGTCGCGCGGCGAGCCCACGCCCATGGTGCTCGTCGACCGGGACCACTGGACGCGGAGGCTGCCCGCCTGGCCCCTGCTGCGCACGCTGGCCGAGGGCCGCTCGATGGAGTCGCGGATCGCTCTGGTGGAGCGGATCGAGGAGGCACCCGAGGCGTTGAAACGTCTGGGCGGTTAATAAGAAGGCAAAGCCGGTCCCCGCACGTGGCATATGCGTTGACACTGCTGATGAGCCGCTTATAGACCTGTGAGCCTCCCGGTGGTGCTGATGCTCAGTCAACACCGCCCACCACCCCCCTCTTTACGCACCCTGTAAAGGACAAACGTGGCAGTTCTGTCCGTATCCCGCCGTACGTCCCCGCGCCGCGCACGCACCGTGCGTGTCCTCGGTGTCGTCTCGGCCTCCGCCACGCTCGCGTTCGGCGCCGCCGGCAACGCGCTGGCCTGCAACATCAACGAGTTCTCGGCCGAGGCCAAGTGCGACGGTGACAAGGGCGTCATCGCCGTCACCGACGTCGACCCCGCCGGCATACCGGCCACGGTCACCGTGTACCTGCAGAACAACGGCGCCGACGCGAAGAAGGTCGGCGAGCAGGTGGTCAAGGGCACCCGCAAGGGCACCACGATCACCTTCGCCGAGGAGTGGAAGCCGAACGCCGAGTACCGCATCCACGTCAAGGCGGCTTCCTACGTCGACGAGGACATCGAGCCCAACCTCGTGACCCCGGCCACCGCCTGCAAGAAGGAGGAGGAGAAGCCCCCGGCGACCACGCCGGCCACGGCCACTCCGAGCCCGTCGGCCCCGTCGGCCTCCCCCTCGAAGCCGGCCGAGGAGTCCGAGGCTCCGGCTCCGAACCCCTCGGAGAGCGACAGCCCCGTGCCCGCGGGCAACGCGCCCGCCCCGGCCGGTGAGTCCAACCTCGCCGAGACCGGCGCCGACTCCCACACCGGCCTCATCGCCGGCATCGCGGCGGCCCTGGTCGTCGTGGGTGGTGGCGCGGTGTTCCTCGGCATGCGCCGCCGGGCCAAGAGCGACAGCTGACGCCCGCAGACCGCGACGCCGTGGCCCGTCCCCGACCGGGGGCGGGCCACGGCCCGTTCAGCGGAAGCTCGCCCGCTCCAGCCAGAACTCCAGCAGCGCCCGGTCGCCGAGCACCTCCACCTCCGGTGTGTCGAGCGGAAGCCGGCGGTAGAAGGCCAGCAGCACGGAGGTGAGGGGCCCGCGCAGGGCGACCGTGGCCTTCGCGTGGCCCCGACGCCAGCGGACGCCGTCCCCGGCGAGTTCGATCAGCCACTCGGCGTTCAGCTCCGGCCCGGTGTCGGTGGCGTGCAGATGGATGCTCCGGCCTCCGCCGCGCAGGTCGGCCACCTGGTCGTCCGGCTGCGTCCGCTGAGCGTGGCGCAGGATCTCCAGCCACTCGTCGATCGCGTCGGCCGCCACGTCGGGGGCGACCTCGTAGGGCAGCCCGGCCGCGAGGGCCGCGTCCGCCCGGTGCACCGTGATCTCGTGGGTCATGCGACGGGCCCAGAACCCCGAGGTGAGGATCCCCGCCCAGCCCCAGACCTTGGCGTCGGGCCCGGCCTCGCGCAGGGTGGCGACGAGCCGCTCCCCGGATTCCGCCAGCCAGGCGTCCAGCGCGGCGGTGTCCCCCGCCGGCCCGGGTCCGCCGCCGCCCTGCACCCGCTCCTCGGGGACGTCGTCCTCGGCCCGGGTGCGCACCAGCAGCTCCGCCCAGCGCAGGGCGCCTCCGGTGTGCCGCACCAGGTCCTCCAGCGACCAGTCGGGACAGGTCGGCACGGCGGCGGACAGGTCGGTACCGGAGGTCACCACCGACCTCAACAGGCCCACCTGACAGGCGATTTCGTCGCAGTAGCGCTCGTGCGGAAGTGGCGTCATGCCCACGACCCTAGGCGCCGGCGTTCAGTCGAGCACCACGATTTCCGCCCCGTCGAACTCCACCCCGACCCGCTCCCCCACGGCGGGCGCCGCCCGCAGCGCGCACGCCGCCTCCAGACGCGGGGCGTCCTCGGGCTGGAGGTGGACGGCGACATGGGTCCCCCGGAAGGTACGGGCGGCCACCGTGCAGGGCAGGCCCTGGCCGGCGGGCACCAGCCGCACACCGGCGGGCCGCACCAGCAGCGTCCGGCTGCCCTGCGGTGCGTCCGGCGGCACCGGCACCTTGCCCCACGGCGTGTCGGCGGCCTCGGCGCCGACGGTGGCCGCGACGACGTTCTCGAAGCCCAGGAAGCGGGCCACGAACGCGTCGGCCGGCCGCTGCCACACCTCCAGCGGCGTACCGGACTGGGCGATCCGCCCGTCCCGCATCACCACGACCCGGTCGGCCAGCGCGAAGGCCTCCCCCTGGTCGTGCGTCACGGCGAGCACGGTCGTGCCCAACCGGCCGAACAGCTCCCTCAGTTCGACGACGAGCCGCTCGCGGAGCGACCGGTCGAGCTGCCCCAGCGGCTCGTCCAGCATCAGCAGCCGGGGGTTGGGCGCCAGCGCCCGGGCCAGGGCCACCCGCTGCTGCTCCCCGCCGGACAGCGCGGCAACGGACCGCCGGGCCGCGCCCGGCAGACCGACGAGGTCGAGCAACTCCCTTACCCGCTCGGCCTGCTGCGCCTTCGACACACCGTGCATCCGCAGACCGAACGCCACGTTCCCACCGACGTCCCGCTGCGGGAACAGCTGGTGGTCCTGGAACATCAGCCCGACGCCCCGCCGGTGCGCCGGCACCCCCGCCTGGTCCCGCCCGTCGAGCAGGATCCGCCCGGCGTCCAGCGGCTGCAACCCGGCGACCGCCCTCAGCAGCGTCGACTTGCCGCTGCCGCTGGGCCCGAGCACGCACACGACCTCGTGCTCGGCGACCCCCAGGCCGACCGCGTCCAGCACGGCCCGCCCGCCGAAACGGACCGTCGCCTCGTGCAGAGCCAGCAGCATCAGAACTCCCCGGTCCGATCGGTGCGCAGCCTCTCCAGCACCAGCAGGGCCACGGCGCACACCACCATCAGAATCGTCGAAAGGGCCATCGCCTGGCCGTAGTTGAGGTCACCGGGCCGTCCCAGCAGTCGCGCCACCGCCACCGGCAGGGTCGGGTTGTCGGGCCGCGCGATGAAGACCGTCGCCCCGAACTCCCCGAGGGAGACGGCGAAGGCGAAGCCGGCCGCGATCAGCAGGGCCCGCCGCACGATGGGCAGGTCCACCTCCCGCCACACCCGCCACGGCGAGGCCCCCAGCACCGAGGCCGCCTCCCGCAGCCGCACGTCCACCGCCCGCAGCACCGGCAGCATGGTGCGCACCACGAACGGCACCCCGACCAGCGCCTGCGCGAGCGGCACCAGGATCCACGAGGACCGCAGGTCCAGCGGCGGCTCGTCGAGGGAGATCAGGAACCCGAAGCCGACGGTCACCGCGGACACCCCGAGCGGCAGCATCAGCAGCGCGTCGAAGCCGCGCACGAACCGCCCGGCGTCCCGGCGGGTCAGCGCGCCGGCGGCCAGCGAACCGACCAGCACGGCGATGGCGGTGGCGGCGACGGCGTAGGACAGCGAGTTGCCGACCGCCTCGATCGGCGGGACCAGGAACATGCCGCCGTCCTGGCGGGTCAGCGCCCGGTAGTAGCCGAACCCGGGGGTGCCGAGGGAGCGCTGCACCAGCACGGCCAGCGGCAGCACGATCAGTACGGCGACGGTGGCCAGCGCCCCGGCCAGCAGCGACCACTGCCCGGCCCCGCGCGGGCGGCGCGCGGTCACCGCCGCGTCCACGAGCCGCAGGGCCGTCTCCCGCCGCCGCACCGTCCAGGCGTGCAGGGCGAGGACCGCGCCCACCGCGGCGAACTGGATCAGGGTGAGCACGGCCGCCGTGGACAGGTCGAAGATCTCGGACGTCTGCCGGTAGATCTCCACCTCCAGGGTGGAGAAGGTGGGCCCGCCGAGGATCTGGACGACACCGAAGGAGGTGAAGGTGAACAGGAAGACCATCAACGCGGCGGCGGCCACCGCCGGGGCGAGGGCGGGCAGGGTCACCTTCCGCCAGGCGGTCGCCGGGGAGGCGCCGAGCATCCGCGCGGCCTCCTCCTGCCGCGGGTCGAGCTGCGCCCAGAGCCCGCCCACCGTCCGCACGACGACGGCGTAGTTGAAGAAGACGTGGGCGAGCAGGATCGCCCACACCGTGGTGTCCAGCCGCACGCCCCACAGCTCGTCGAGCAGCCCGCCGCGCCCGGCCAGCGCCAGGAACGCCGTCCCGACGACGACCGTCGGCAGCACGAACGGCACGGTCACCACCGCCCGCAGCACCTGCTTGCCCGGGAAGTCGAAGCGCGCGAAGACGTACGCGCCGGGGAGCGCGATCAGCAGCGTGAGCGCGGTGGAGACGAGCGCCTGCCAGGTGGTGAACCACAGCACGTGCCGCACGTCGGACTGCCCGAGCACCTCCCCGATCCGCGCCGGGTGCCAGGCCCCGCCGGTCTTCAGACCGCGCGCGACGATCGCGGCGACGGGGTAGGCGAAGAAGACCGCGAAGAACGCGACGGGCACGGCCAGCAGACCGAACCGTGCCGCCGCGCCCCGCCTGCGGGCGGCTACTTCAGTACGAGCGAGGTCCACGACTTGACCCACTGGTCACGGTGGTCGGCGATCTTCGCCGGGTCCATGGTCTGCGGGTCCTTCGCCTGCGGCCCGTACTTCTCGAACTCCGGCGGCACCTGGGCGTCCTCGCGCACCGGGTGGACGAACATGTTGAGCGGCATGTCCTCCTGGAACCGCTTGCCGACGAGGAAGTCGAGGAACGCCTTGCCGCCCTCGGCGTTCCGCGCGTTGCCGAGCAGGCCCGCGTACTCGACCTGCCGGAAGCAGGTGCCCTCGGCGACGCCGGTCGGGGCGGTGTCCGGCTTCGGGTCGGCGAAGACGACCTCGGCGGGCGGGGAGGAGGCGTAGGAGACGACGAGCGGCCGGTCGCCCTTGGCCTTCCGGCCGCCGGCCGAGCCGGAGAACTCCTCGTTGTAGGCCTGCTCCCAGCCGTCGACGACCTTCACGCCGTTGGCCTTGAGCTTCTTCCAGTAGCCCTCCCAGCCCCGGTCGCCGTACTTCGCGGCGGTGCCGAGCAGGAAGCCGAGGCCGGGCGAGGACGACGAGGCGTTCTCGGTGACCAGCAGGTCCTTGTACCGGGGGTCGGCCAGGTCGTCGAGGGTCCGCGGCGGCCGGAGGTCGTGCTCGGCGAAGTACTTCTTGTCGTAGTTGACGCAGACGTCGCCGGTGTCGACGGGGGTGACCCGGTGCTCGTCCCGGTCGACGCGGTACTCGGGAGCGATGCGGTCCGAGCCCTTCGGTTCGTACGGCTGGAACAGGCCGTTGTCGAGGGCGCGGGAGAGCAGGGTGTTGTCGACGCCGAAGAAGACGTCGCCCTGCGGGTTGTCCTTGGTGAGGATGGCCTTGTTGACGGCCTGCCCGGCGTCGCCGTCCTTCAGGACCCTGACCCGGTAGCCGGACTGCTTCTCGAAGGCCGCGAGGACGTCCTTGGAGGCGGCCCACGAGTCGTGGCTGACGAGCGTGACGGTCCTGGAGTCGCCCGACCCCTGACCCCCGTCCGAGGACCCGCACGCCACGAGCGTGCCGGCCAGGCCGAGCCCGACGACCGCGGCCGTCAGGCGCTTCGCGTTGATGCTCACTTCATTCCTCCTGGAGTGACCAGGAGAAGACGCGGCCCTGCCCGGGACTTCCGTGGTCCCGGGCAGGGCGCAACAGCTCGAGTGGTGACCGATCTCCCTACCCAGAATGACCTGGGCCAGGTTCGGAGGGTCTGCGGCCGTGCCGCACTCTCAGCGCTGTGGCGCTCCCCTGTCGGAATATGCAGATGTGGATACGGCGATCAGACTACCGTTCGGTGGCCGCGAGCTGACCACACGCCCCGTCGATCTCCTGACCCCGGGTGTCCCGGATCGTCACCGGCACACCGTGGGCGGCGATGGCCTCCACGAACGCCTTCTCGTCCTCGGGCCGGGAGGCGGTCCACTTGGAGCCCGGCGTGGGGTTCAGCGGGATCAGGTTGACGTGCACCGGCTTGCCCCGAAGGAGCCGGCCGAGCCGGTCACCACGCCAGGCCTGGTCGTTGATGTCCCGGATCAGCGCGTACTCGATGGACAGCCGCCGCCCGGACCTGGCGCTGTACTCGAACCCGGCGTCCAGCACCTCGCGCACCTTCCACCGGGTGTTGACCGGCACCAGCGTGTCGCGCAGCTCGTCGTCCGGGGCGTGCAGGGAGATCGCCAGCCGGCACTTGAAGCCCTCGTCGGCGAAGCGGTGGATGGCCGGGACGAGGCCGACGGTGGAGACGGTGATGCCGCGCTGCGACAGCCCGAGCCCGTCCGGCTCGGGGTCGGTGAGGCGGCGGATGGCGCCGACGACCCGGTTGTAGTTCGCGAGCGGCTCGCCCATGCCCATGAACACGATGTTGCTGAGCCGGGCGGGACCGCCGGGGACCTCCCCGTCCCGCAGGGCGCGCATGCCGTCGACGATCTGGTGCACGATCTCGGCGGTGGACAGGTTCCGGTCGAGACCGGCCTGCCCGGTCGCGCAGAACGGGCAGTTCATCCCGCACCCGGCCTGGGAGCTGATGCACATGGTCACCCGGTCCGGGTAGCGCATCAGCACGGACTCGACGAGCGTCCCGTCGAACAGCCGCCACAGGGTCTTGCGGGTGGTGCCCTCGTCGGTGGACAGGTGCCGCACGACGGTCATCAGCTCGGGCAGCAGCGCCTCCCGCAGCCGGTCACGGCTGCCGGCGGGGATGTCGGTCCACTGCTCCGGGTCGTGCGCGTACCGCGCGAAGTAGTGCTGCGACAGCTGCTTGGCACGGAACGGCTTCTCCCCGACCGCGGCGACGGCCTCCTTGCGCTCGGCAGGAGTGAGATCGGCGAGATGCCGCGGCGGCTTCTTGGCTCCGCGGGGGGCGACGAAAGTGAGTTCTCCGGGTGCAGGCATAACTCCCCCAGTGTCGCAGATCGATTCCCGTTGCCGGGCCCGAGCGGGCTGGGGGCACTCATCCGCAGGTGGCGACCGCCGGTGGCGGCCGGCCCGGGCGGTCCGGACGGCCCGGGCGGCCCGGTGACGGCCCAGGGCCGGGCACGGGCGTCCCCGGCCCCGCCCGGCGAGCGGTCACGGCGGTGCCGGGGCCGTGGGACGTCTCACGCCCCGGGCCGCTCCAGCCGGTCCTTGAGCAGCCGTTCGTTGCGCGGGAGTTCCTTGCGGGCCTGGGCGCGGACGACGAGCGGGACCAGGACCTTGCCCATGCCGTGGCCCTCGAAGTCGACGTCGATCGTGACGTGGGAGCGGCGCCCCTCGTCGAGCGGCTCGACCTCGCCGTGCACGCGGGCCCGGACCGGGCCGTCCACCGTGCGCATGCCCCAGCTGTGCGGAGGGTCGTACTCGGTGACCTCCATGGTCATCGGCACGATCCGGTCGCGGCCGACGTGCCGCCTGACCCGGACCCGGGTCCCCACCCCCACCGGCCCCTCGTCCAGCCACTCGGCGGACACGGCGCTCAGCTGCCACTCCGGCATGCGCGGGGCGTCCGTGACGTAGGCGTACACCTCCTCGGGACGGCGGTCCACGTCGATGCTCTCTCGGATGACGGCCATGGCGGCCTCCTTCGGGAGGTACAGGTGCATCGTCCCACCTCGGGTCCGCGAAGTCGCCCGGAACGGCGGTGGGCCCCCGCCCTGCCGGACGGAGGCCCACCGAGTCGTACCGCTCGCCTCAGCCGGAACCCACGAAGAGCACCAGCAGCAGCCACACCACCGGAGCGGTCGGCAGCAGCGAGTCGAGCCGGTCCATGATGCCGCCGTGCCCCGGCAGCAGCGTGCCCATGTCCTTGATGCCGAGGTCCCGCTTGATCATGGACTCACCGAGGTCGCCCAGCGTGGCGCTGACGGCGACCGCGAGGCCGAGGACCAGTCCCTGCCACCACGCCCCGTCGTCGATGAGGAACTGCAGGCACAGCGCGCCCGCCACCATGGCGAAGGAGACCGCGCCGAGCAGACCCTCGCGGGTCTTGCCGGGGCTGATGCGCGGCGCGAGCTTGTGCCGGCCGAACCGCCAGCCGACGGCGTAGGCGCCCGTGTCGCTGACGACGGTGAGCAGCAGGAAGGTGAGCACCCGCTGCGGACCGTCGTCCGCGGTGAGCATCATCGTCACGAACGTCGCCAGGAACGGCACGTAGAACGCCGCGAAGACACCGGCTGTGACGTCCCGGAGGTAGTTCTCCGGCGGTTCCGTCATGCGCCAGACCAGTACCGCCAGCGCCGTGAGCGCCATGGCGACCCAGGCACCCTCGGCGCCCCGGACGTACCCGGCGACGACCATCGCGGCCCCGCCGAGCGCGAGCGGCACGAGGGGTGCCCGGATGCCCTTGCGTTCGTCGAGGCGCTTGGTCAGCTCCCACAGGCCCACCACGACGGCGACCGCGACGACGCCGACGAAGACGGCCTTCACGATGAACAGCGACGCGACGATCACCGCTCCGAGACCGACCCCGACCCCTATCGCGGCACTCAGGTCGCGACCCGCGCTCTTCTTCTGCGGCTTGGGGGCCGGCTGCGAGGCGTCGGGCATGGGCTCCGGATGGGTCTCGTCGCGGACCGGGAGGCCGCTCGGCCGAGCGATCCCCCGGTCGTCGTCCTGGTTTCCGCCGGATTCGGTCACGCCGGGAACGATGGGCATGGGGCGAGTCTGAGGCGCTTCATACGCATCGTATGCGGGACCCGCCGGAGCGGCCCCCGGGGCGTGTCCGTGGCCGGGACCGTAGGCGTACCCATGACCGGGGCCCTGCACGGGCCCGTGGCCCTGGCCCCGGTCGGTGGGTCCCCAGTACCCGGCCTGTGGCGGCGCCCCCCAGGAAGAGTCGTTCATCAGACCTCGAGCAGCTCCGCTTCCTTGTGCTTCAGGAGCTCGTCCACCTGCGCGACGTACTTCGCGGTGGTGTCGTCGAGCTCCTTCTCCGCACGGCGGCCCTCGTCCTCGCCGACCTCGCCGTCCTTGATCAGCTTGTCGATGGCTTCCTTCGCCTTGCGGCGCACGGAGCGGATCGAGATCTTCGCGTCCTCGCCCTTGCCCTTGGCGACCTTGATGTACTCGCGGCGGCGCTCCTCGGTCAGCTCGGGGAACACCACACGGATGATGTTGCCGTCGTTGCTCGGGTTGACGCCGAGGTCGGAGTCGCGGATCGCCTGCTCGATGTTGCGCAGCGCGCTCTTGTCGAACGGGGTCACCACGGCCATGCGCGGCTCCGGCACCGAGAACGAGGCCAGCTGGTTGATCGGGGTCGGCGCGCCGTAGTAGTCGGCCACGATCTTGTTGAACATCGCCGGGTGCGCACGGCCGGTGCGGATCGCGGCGAAGTCCTCCTTGGCGACCACGACGGCCTTCTCCATCTTCTCCTCGGCCTCGAGGAGGGTCTCTTCGATCACCACTTGCTCCTGCGTGTGAGTAGGCCCGGCTGCGTTTCCTCAGGGGCGGCGGCCGGCTGCGTCGCGTCTTCTTCTGCACGGTTCCCGACCGGCGGGACATTGTCCATCCCCCGGCCCGGCTCCGTCCCGTCCGTCCCCCGGACGGGGTTGTTCTCGGGGACCTCAGTCCCGGCTGCCGGCGTCCCCCACCAGCGTGCCGATCTTCTCACCCTTGACGGCCCGCGCGATGTTGCCCTCCGCGAGCAGCTCGAAGACCACGATCGGGAGCCTGTTGTCGCGGCACAGCGTCACGGCCGTGGCGTCGGCGACCTTGAGGTCGCGGGTGATGACCTCGCCGTACCCGAGGTGGTCGAACTTCACCGCGTCCGGGTTGGTCTTCGGGTCGGAGTCGTAGACCCCGTCCACGCCGTTCTTGCCCATGAGCAGCGCCTCGGCGTCGATCTCCAGCGCGCGCTGGGCGGCGGTGGTGTCGGTGGAGAAGTACGGCATGCCCATACCGGCGCCGAAGATGACCACGCGGCCCTTCTCCAGGTGGCGCACGGCGCGCAGCGGGATGTAGGGCTCGGCGACCTGGCCCATGGTGATGGCGGTCTGCACACGGCAGTCCACGCCGACCTTCTCCAGGAAGTCCTGCAGGGCCAGGCAGTTCATGACCGTGCCGAGCATGCCCATGTAGTCGGAGCGCGCCCGGTCCATGCCGCGCTGCTGGAGTTCGGCGCCGCGGAAGAAGTTGCCGCCGCCGATGACGACGGCGATCTGCGCTCCGTCGCGCACGACGGCCGCGATCTCGCGGGCGATCTTGTGCACCACGTCGGGGTCGACGCCCAGGCCCCCGCCGCCGGAGAAGGCCTCTCCGGACAGCTTCAGCAGGAACCGGCCGGGTACTTTGCCGTCGTCGCTCTTCTGGGCCTTGGTCGTCATGGGGGATCCCGCCTCTTTCACGTGGTGCACATGCGAAGAAGGCCATTGCCGGTGGGGCGTGATTCGCATCCCATACGGCAATGGCCTCCTCGTCAGATCTGCTGTCGTCCGCCACTCATGTGACGGCGTACGCGGACGACTGCTCCGACCCTATCGGGGCCGGGCGCCGATCGCGGTACGGACTCAGATGCCGACCTTGATGCGCGTGAAGCGCTTCAGGGTGACACCGGCCTCGTCCAGGACCTTCTGGACGGACTTCTTGTTGTCGAGCGCGTACGGCTGGCCGAGCAGCGTGGCGTCCTTGAAGAAGCCGTTGAGACGGCCCTCGACGATCTTCGGCAGCGCGGCCTCGGGCTTGCCCTCGGCGCGGGTGGTCTCCTCGGCGACGCGGCGCTCGGACTCGACGACCTCGGCCGGCACGTCCTCCTTGGAGAGGTACTTCGGCGCGAAGGCGGCGATGTGCTGCGCGACGCCCTTGGCGATCTCCGCGTTCGGCTTGTCCAGCTCGACGAGGACACCGATCTGCGGGGGCAGGTCGGGCATCGTGCGGTGCATGTAGGCCGTGACGTAGCCGTCGGCGTACTGCGCGAAGCGGTCCAGGACGATCTTCTCGCCCAGGTTGGCGTTGGCCTCGTCGACGAACGCCTGGACGGTCTTGCCGGACTCGATCTCGGAGGCGAGCAGGGCCTCGAGGTCGGCCGGGGAGGTCTTGGCGACGTGCTCGGCGATGGTCCGGGCCACGGCCTGGAACTTCTCGCCCTTGGCGACGAAGTCCGTCTCGCACTTCAGCTCGACGAGGACACCGGAGGAGTTGTCGTCGGCGATGATCGAGACGACGGCACCGTTCTCGGCGGAGCGGCCCTCGCGCTTGGCGACGCCCTTCTGGCCCTTGATGCGGAGCGCCTCGACGGCCTTCTCGACGTTGCCCTCGGCCTCGTCCAGCGCCTTCTTGCAGTCCATCATGCCGGCGCCCGTGAGCTCACGGAGCTTCTTGACGTCGGCGGCGGTGTAGTTCGCCATGAGTCTGTGAATCTCTCTCGAAGTCTGGAAGATCGAAGATCTGCGGTGCGCTCCATGGAGCAGGAGCGCGCTGTCCTACCGCTGACCTACGGGTGAACGGCGGGAGCGGACTTCACCGCGCCGGTGGGCGCTGGGTGCGGTGCCGCTCCCGCCGTCACCTCGGACTGACGGGTCAGGCCTGCTCGGCCTCGGCCGGCTTCTCGCCCTCGGCCGGCTTCTCGGCCTCGGCGGCCGGAGCAGCCTCGGTGGCCGGGGCGGCCTCGGCGGCCGGAGCAGCCTCGTCGGCCTTCTTCTCGCCCTCGAGCAGGTCGCGCTCCCACTCGGCCAGCGGCTCGCCCGCGGCCTTCTCGCCCTTGCCCTCGGTGGCGACACCGCTGCGGGCGATGAGGCCCTCGGCGACGGCGTCGGCGATGACGCGGGTGAGCAGGGTGACGGAGCGGATCGCGTCGTCGTTGCCCGGGATCTTGTAGTCGACCTCGTCGGGGTCGCAGTTGGTGTCGAGGATCGCGACGACCGGGATGTTCAGCTTCCGGGCCTCACCAACGGCGATGTGCTCCTTCTTGGTGTCCACGATCCAGACGGCGCTGGGCACCTTCTGCATCTCGCGGATACCACCGAGGGTCTTCTCCAGCTTGGCCTTCTCGCGCGAGAGCACGAGAAGCTCCTTCTTGGTCAGACCCGACGCGGCGACGTCCTCGAAGTCGATCTGCTCGAGCTCCTTGAGGCGCTGCAGACGCTTGTAGACGGTCGAGAAGTTGGTGAGCATGCCGCCCAGCCAGCGCTGGTTGACGAAGGGCATGCCGACGCGGGTGGCCTGCTCGGCGATGGCCTCCTGCGCCTGCTTCTTCGTGCCGACGAACATGACCGTGCCGCCGTGGGCGACGGTCTCCTTGACGAACTCGTAGGCGCGGTCGATGTACGACAGCGACTGGAGCAGGTCGATGATGTAGATGCCGTTGCGCTCGGTGAAGATGAAGCGCTTCATCTTCGGGTTCCAGCGACGGGTCTGGTGACCGAAGTGGACGCCGCTCTCCAGCAGCTCCCGCATCGTGACGACGGCCATGGCCGTATCTCCTTGATTTTCTCGGTTGTGCCGCGGGTGCCGGACGGCTCCCGCGCCTGACGCCCGCTGCGCGCCGTGCCACGAGGGACCGAGGGGCGCAGATACGGACCGTCTCCGGCCGTCGTATCGGGGCGTGCGAAGTCGACCCGGTGACCCGGATCGCCACCAGAAGTGTACGGGACCCGGGAGGCCCCGGGTGACGCCGATGTCCACAAGCGGACGGCGGTCCACAGGCCCGGGCGGCGACGGGGGTGTTCCGCGACGATTCTCCGCATGCGAGCGAAGCGATGTGTGCGCGTGATCACGCGGCTGGTCCTGCTGGTGGCCCTGACGGCGACGGCCCTGCTGGCCCCTCCGCCGCCCCTGTTCGCGGCGGCCACCCCCGCCGCGGACCCCGCCGAATACGCCGAGCCCGCCGAGCCCGCCGTGCCGGCCGTGCCGGCCGTGCCGGCCGTCGGCCGCGTGTGGCCCGTCGGTTCCCGCCCGCCGGTCCTGCGCGGCTGGGAACCGCCGGCGACGGTGTACGCGGCGGGCCATCGGGGCGTGGACCTGACGGCACCGACGGGCGCACCGGTACGGGCGGTGGCCGCCGGGCGGGTGTCCTTCGCGGGCGGGGTGGCGGGCAGAGGCGTGATCTCGGTGGAACTCACCGGGACGGGCGATCCCCCGCTGCGCACGACCTACGAACCGGTGACGGCGGCGGTGGAGAAGGGCGAGCAGGTGGCGGCGGGCCAGGTGATCGGCACGGTGGCGAGGACGGGGTCGCACTGCACGGCCACCTGCGTGCACTGGGGCCTGCGCCGGGGCGAGACGTACCTGGACCCGCTGTCCCTGCTCCCGCCGTGGCTCCTGCACAGAGGACCCTCCCGGCTGCTGCCGGTACCGGCGGCGCCCGGCTGACCACTCGGTGCCGGTACAGACGGTGCCCGGCTGGCCGCTCGATGCCGGTAGCGGCGGCCCGGCTGGCCGCTCGGGCCGGTAGCGGCGGCGCCCGGCTGACCGCCGGCGGCCGGTCACAGCGGCCGGTCACAGCGGCCGGCGGCCGACCGCCGGAGTGACGCCGTGCCTACCCCGCTGCCCCGATACCCCCGATGCTCCCGACGCCGGCTGGACGGCCCGGGTCGCACCGGTCCGCGCGGGGCTCAGCCCCCCACACCCCGCAGGGCCATCGACACCGCCGCGTCCGTGATCGCCTCGGGCTCCTCGGCCGCCCCCAGCTCGATCCGGCGTACGGCCGCGTCCACGACGCCCTGGACCAGCATCGCCGCGAGCCGCGGCTGCTCGTGCCCGAGCTCCCCCAGCGCCTCGACGATCATGGCGACCAGGCCCCCGTGGGCCGCGCGGATCTTCTCCCGGGCCCCGGCGTCCAGCTCGCTCGCCGAGATCGCCACCACGGCCCGGTGCCGCCGGTCGCCGACCAGCAGGAGCTGCCGGCGCACGTACGCCTCGACCTTGGCACCGGGCGTCGGGGCCTGCTCCATCGCCGCCGCCACCTCGGCCGCCCAGACCGGGAAGTCGACCTCGCACAGCTCCTCGACGACGGCGGCCCGCGACCGGAAGTACTCGTAGACGCTCGACCGCGCGAGTCCCGTGCGCTCGGCGAGGGCGGGGAAGGTCAACGCCTCCGTACCGCCCTCCGACAACAAGGAACGAGCCGCGTCCAGCAGGGCGGCTCGCTGCATCGACCGGTGCTCGGCCACGGAGGCCGCTCGAATCCTTGGCACGTCGACCACTCTACGGACGCGCCCCGCCCGACGGGAGTACCTCCTGCCCAGCCGGTGACATCAGGCCGGGTCAGCGGCCGAAGCTCGCCAGTTTCGCTCGCAGCTGGAGCACCGACTTGGTGTGGATCTGACTGACCCGGCTCTCCGTCACGCCCAGCACGTTGCCGATCTCGGCGAGGGTGAGACCCTCGTAGTAGTACAGCGTGACCACGGTCTTCTCCCGGTCGGGCAGGGTGTTGATCGCCCGGGCCAGGAACCTGCGCAGCTCCCGGTCCTCGGCGACCTCCACCGGGTCGTCGGCGGTGGTGTCCTCCAGCGTGTCCAGCACGCTCAGCCCGTCGCCGCCCTCGCCGCCGATGTGCAGCAGTTCGTCCAGCGCCACGACGTTGGCCAGGGACAGCTGGCTGAACACCGCGTGAAGGTCCTCGACGGCGATGCCCATCTCGCCGGCCACCTCACCCTCCGTCGGCGTCCGCCGCAGCCGCGCCTCGAGCGTGGCGTACGCGCGCTCCACGTTGCGCGCCTTCTGCCGCACCGAGCGGGGGATCCAGTCCAGCGCGCGCAGTTCGTCGATCATGGCGCCGCGGATACGGGTGATCGCGTACGTCTCGAACTTGATCTCCCGGTCGATGTCGAACTTCTCGATCGCGTCGATCAGCCCGAACACCCCGGACGAGACGAAGTCCGCCTGCTCCACGTTGGACGGCAGACCCACGCTGACCCGTCCGGCGACGTACTTCACCAGCGGCGAGTAGTGCAGGATCAGTTGCTCCCGCAGCCGCTCGTCCCCCGTCGCCTTGTACGACCGCCACAGCTCGTCGAGCGTCGAGGGAGCGGGCGGCCGCACGCTGCCACCGTCACGGGCGGCTGGGGGGATCGCCGCCCGGTCGGACCCGGAGGTGTGCTGGGGCATTCGTCGCCTTGTGCCGTTCTGCTGCGCAGGGGTGCTGCTGAGATGGGCTGTCTGTCTGATGTCGAGTTGCCTGTCCGTGTCGGGATCCTCGTGAGCGTAGCGTGACTGTGGAGTCGCGGTGCGCGAGTGGTGAGGGCGCGAGCAGGCGCAGAGACGTTCCTCGGGGCGCCCCGCAGCGCCCTCCGATCCGGTCGGTGTGACAAACCGAGAAGCCCAACTGGGCGCATTTGCAAGGGCTCTGGGGGTTCCCCCGGACGGCCGAACCGCGCGCGTCAGCCCGGCGCCCGCCCGTCCCGGACCGACATCACCGCCTGGCGTGTCAACTTCCAGCCGTCGCCGTGTCGTTCGACGTAACCGAGTGCTCGGAGTTCGTACAGTCTCGCGATCGCGTCGTCCGGTGCGGTCAGGGCACGGCGTGCGATCTCGTCCGGCCGGGCGGTCCCCCGGGCCGGGAGTGCGGCGAGGACCTGCCGGGTGGCTGGTTCCAGTAGGTCCCGGGGCAGCACGGGCCCCCGGCGTTCGGGCGCCAGCTGCCCCATGTCGCCGACCAGTTCGAGGACGTCGGCGGCGTCGGTGACCAGGACGGCCTCGCCGCGCAGCAGTTCGTGGACGCCGGCGGACAGCGCGCTGGTGGCGGGGCCCGGCACGCCCATCGTGAGCCGGCCGAGGCGCTGCGCGGCCCGCGCGGTGACGAGCGAACCGCTGCGGTGGGCGGCCTCGACGACCACGGTGCCGCGGGTGAGCGCCGCGATCACCCGGTTGCGCAGGACGAACCGGGTGGGCGTCGGGTGGTCGCCGGGCGGCAGCTCGCCGACGACCAGGCCCTGCTCGGCGATCCTGCCGATGAGCTGGGTGTGCCCGCGGGGGTAGGGCCGGTCGACACCGCAGGCCAGGACGGCGACGGTGGCGCCCCCGGCCCCGAGCGCGCCGCGGTGGGCGGCGCCGTCGATGCCGTAGGCGCCGCCGGACACCACGACCCAGCCCTGCTCCGCGAGGCCGGCGGCGAGGGTGGCGGCCATGTGGGCGCCGTACTCCGTGCAGGCGCGGGCGCCGACGACGGCCACCGACCTGAGTGCCCACAGGCGCAGGCCGGCCGGGCCGCGGACCCACAGTCCGAGGGGCCGGGCGTCGCCGAGGTCGTCGAGCTGCCCCGGCCACTCCGCGTCCCCGGGGCACACGAACCGCACGCCGGCCTCCCGGGCGACGGCCAGGTCCCGACCCGGCCGAGCCAGGGCGGCCCGGGCCGCCATCCCGGCCCAGCGCTTCCCGCTCACCCCCGGCAGCACCGGCCCGCCCTCCGTCAGCCGCCGCGCCACCTCCCCGGCCCCGAACTCCCGCACCCACCGGCCGGCGGCCTCGTCACCCGGTTCGACGACGCGGGTGAGGAGCACGCGGTGGAGCAGGTCGTCGTTCCGTTCGGCGGTGTCCCTCATGTCAGCGCCCCGATGGCCATGGGCACGCCGCGTGGCACGCCCGTGCGCAGCTGGAGGGCCAGGGCGACGTCCGTCGCGTCGGGGCGGTCGTGACCGACGAGATCGGCGACCGTCCAGGCGACTCTGAGCACCCGGTCCAGGCCACGCGCGGTCAGGACGCCCCGCTCCAGGTTGCGCTCGGCCTCGTCCATCGCCCCCGGCGCTGCGTACCAGCGGCTGCGCAGCTCACGGCCGGGCATCTCGCTGTTGGTGCGCCAGGGGGTGCCCGCGAGGCGCTCCGCCGCCCGGTCACGTGCCTCGCGCACCCGGTCGGCGACCGTCGCGGTGGACTCCCCGCGGGCGCCGCGGGCGGTCAGCTCGGTCCGGGTGACGCGATCGACCTCCACCCGGAGGTCGACGCGGTCGAGCAGCGGGCCGGAGAGCCTGGCCTGGTAGCGGCGGATCGCCGAGGGCGGGCACTCGCACAGGTCGTCCCGCAGCGAGAACCGGCCGCACGGGCACGGATTGGCCGCGAGCACCATCAGGAACTTGGCCGGGAAGCGCACCACGCCCGCGCTCCGGGCGATCACAACGTGCCCGGCCTCCAGGGGCTGCCGCAGCGCGTCGAGGGCCTGGCTGCGGAACTCCGGCGTCTCGTCCAGGAACAGCACCCCGCGGTGGGACAACGACACCGCGCCGGGGCGTGCGACCCCCGCACCACCGCCGACGAGGGCCTGCATCGTGGCCGAGTGGTGCGGGGCGCAGTAGGGGGCGACGTCGATCAGCGGCTTGCCGGGGGGCAGCAGCCCCGCCACCGAGTGCACCGCCGTGACCTCCAGGGACTCCTGCCGGCCGAGCCTGGGCAGGATGGCCGGCAGGCGCTCGGCGAGCATCGTCTTGCCTGCGCCGGGAGGCCCCTCGAGGAACAGGTGGTGCCCTCCTGCCGCGGCCACCTCCACGGCCGTGCGCGCCGAGGTCTGACCGACGACGTCCGCCAGGTCGTGGCCGTGATCGTGGTGGGCGGCTCCCGCGCTGTGCATGCCGGTGGCCGCGCCCGTGCCCGGTACGCGCAAGCCGGCCAGGAGCGGGTCCGGGCGGCCCGGCTCGTCCTGTTCCTCGTCGGGCACGGGCTCGTCGGCCAGCACCGCGATCAGCTGCCGCAGGCTGCGCACCCCCAGCACCGACACCCCCGGCACCAGTGACGCCTCCGCTGCCGCGCACTCCGGGACCACCACCTGCTCGTAGCCCGCGTCCGCCGCAGCGAGGACGGCCGGCAGGACTCCGCGGACCGGCCGGACCCGTCCGTCCAGCCCCAGTTCCCCGATCATGACGATGTCGGCGAGGACCCGGGGGTCGATGCGCTCCGCAGCGCCGAGGACCGCTGCCGCGACGGCCAGGTCGAAACCGCTGCCGGACTTGGGCACGGAGGCGGGGCTGAGCCCCACCGTGAGCTTCTTCTGCGGCCAGGCCGCTCCGCTGTTGACCACCGCCGCGCGGACCCGGTCCCGGCTCTCCGTGAGGCTCTTGTCGGGCAGCCCGACGAGGGTGAAGGCGGCGACTCCCGGTTCCAGGTCGGCCTGGACCTCGACGACCACGCCCTCGACGCCCACGAGCGCCACCGAACACGTACGGGCGAACGCCATTCAGGCCACCCCCCGCACGTGTTCGACCACGGCGGCGCCGCGCGCCGGCAGGAGCACTCCGACCAGGTCGATGCGGACGCCGCCGGGCGGGGCTCCCCCGTGGGCCTGGATCCAGCGTTCGGCGAGATCCCGCAGCCGCTCCGCCTTCTGCCGCGTCACGGCCGCCATCGGGTGCTCGAAGGGGCCCTCCCTGCGGGTCTTCACCTCGCAGACGACCAGGACGTCCCCGTCCCGGGCCACGATGTCGATCTCTCCGCTGCGGCCTGCGCGCCAGTTGCGCGCCAGGACCGTCAGGCCCGTCTCCGCCAGCCGCCGGGCCGCCAGCGTCTCTCCGTACTTGCCCATCGCACCGCGTGCGTTCATGTCGGCACCACCTCCGGCGCCAACGATCACGCGGCCGGGCCGCCGGAGTGGATCTTGGTGGACGGATCAGCGGATGTGGACAACCGCGTCACTCACACGAGTGAGCCGACGTCCCCGGCAGCCCGACGTCCCCGGCAGCCTCCGGCGAGCGGGCCGCTCAGCTGCTGGGCAGCTCCAGGTCGCTCTTGTTGAGCTCCTCGATGTTCACGTCCTTGAACGTGAGTACCCGGACCTGCTTCACGAAGCGCGCCGGCCGGTACATGTCCCACACCCAGGCGTCCGCCATGGACACCTCGAAGAACACCTCGCCCTGGACCGAGTGCACCTGCATCTCGTAGTCGTTCGTGAGGTAGAAGCGCCGTTCGGTCTCGATCACGTATTTGAACAGACCGACGACATCGCGGTACTCCCGGTAGAGCTTCAGCTCCATCTCGGTCTCGTACTTCTCGAGGTCCTCGGCGCTCATGGCATGTTCCCCTTCAGCCGTGCGATCCCCCCATTGTGCGCCAGTCCCGTGCGCCCCTAGACGATTTCCGGGTCGAGGATCACAGGCCTGGCCGGGGGACCCTCGTCGAGCAGCGTGCGCAGCAGCCCGGCGAGTCTGGTCGGATACACCGTCTCATGTGCCCGGCTCAGTTCCGGACACGTCCACCAGCGCGCTCCGGCGACGCTGCGCCGTTCCAGCTCGGTCAGTCCGGCGGCGGCGACCGCCGTACGGTCCGTGCGGGCCAGGAAGTACCACTCGTCCTGGTCCCAGCGGCGCCCCGCGAACGGGAAGGAGCAGCGCCGCTGCCACAGCACCGGTCCGAGGTCGACGTCGGTGATGCCGGTCTCCTCGGCGAGTTCCCGCAGGGCGGCCTCCTCACGGGTCTCGTCTCCCTCCACACCGCCGCCGGGGGTGAACCACCAGTCGTCGGCCGGATCGTCCGGCTCGTGCCCGTGCAGCAGCAGGATGCGGTCCCGCGGGTCGAGCAGCACGACCCGGGCCACCTTGCGCAGCCCGCCCTCGTAGGTGTCCTGGCCCGCGCCCGCGGTCTCAGCGGGCACGCGCGGGCTCCGCGTCCGCGCGCCGGGCCGCGCCCGTGCGCTTGGCGATCGGCCCGTACGCGCCACCGCCCAGCACGAGCACGGCGCCGACGATCACGAGCAGCACCATCGTGCGCAGCGGACCGGGCGAGGAGAGGGAGCCGAGCTGCTCGAAGCCGGTGGGGCGCTCCAGCATGCCCTTCATGGGCCAGACGACGGCGTCCACCCGGGCGTCCACGCTGGAACGGGCCACCGTGCCGCTGGCGGCGTCGGTCAGATGGGCGGTGGAGTCCAGTGAACTGCCGCGCTCGTCGCCGAGCAGGAAGAGGCGTCCTTCCGGGACGGTCACCGTCGGGAAGTTGGTGACCTCCGCGGGTGCGCCGTCCGGCAGATACGGTTCGTCGATCTCCTTGCCGTTGACCTTGAGCTTGCCGTCCTGGCAGCAGGAGACCGTGTCGCCGCCGACGGCGACCACGCGCTTGACCATGGGGGCGTTGCCCCAGTTCGTGTCCTTGAAGACCACGACGTCCCCGCGGCGCACGTCGTCGCCGTCGACACGCTGCGCCATGATGCGGTCACCCGCGTCGATCGTCGGGGTCATGGAGCTCGTGGGCACGGTGTACGGCAGGTAGACCACCGCTCCCCAGGCGAAACCGCCGAGGAAAAGCACCAGGCCCAGCGCGACGGCCAGCCCGGACAACCGCTGTCCGGTCCGGCTGCCCACCGGGCCCGTACCCGAGCCGCCGCTGCGCGCGGCCGTGTGCGTCATGCTCTCGCCACCCATGGGTCCGCACCCTACCCGGGGGTACGGTCCGCGGTCAGCCCATGACCGGCGTCACCTTCACCGGCCGCTCCCGGCCGGCCCGGCCGGACCGGTTCCTCTCGGGCGCGTCCCCGCCGCCCCGGCCTCACTGCTTGCGGCGGCGCCACCACACCACGGGCAGCACGCCGGCCAGTGCCAGGCCCTGCGGCGCGACCGTCCAGCCCGCGGCGGCCGGCTGGGCGTTCAGACCGCTCTGGTCGAAGGTGTCCGGCACCGGCAGGGTGTCCCAGCGGTTCACCGGCCAGGCGATGACGACGGCGCGGCCCACGACGTCCTTCACGGGGACCATGCCGTCGTGCTTGTCGGCCTGGTTGTAGCGGGAGTCCCGGGAGTTCTGCCGGTGGTCGCCCATGACCCAGATGAAGCCCTCGGGGACCTTCACCTTGAACTGGCCGCCCTGGTCGTCCTGGCTGCACGGGGTGTTGCCCGCGTAGACGTAGGGCACCTCGTCCAGCGCCTTGCCGTTGACCTTCAGCGGGCCGGTGCCGTTGCACTCGACCGTGTCGCCGCCGACGCCGATGACGCGCTTGATGAGGTCCTTCTCCTCCGAGGACGGCATGAGGCCGATCCAGCTGAGGAACGTCTGCAGCGCGTTCGGATCGGTGGTGGGCTCGCCCGCCAGCCAGTTGTCCGGGTCGTGGAAGACGACGACCTCGCCGCGCTCGGGCTCTGAGCCGAACCACGGGGTGAGCTTGTCGACCAGGACGCGGTCGCCCTGCTGGAGGGTGTTCTGCATCGAGTCGGAGGGGATGGAGAACGCCTGCACCAGGAAGGTCTTGATGAGCAGCGCCAGGACGAGCGCGATGCCGATCAGGATCGGCAGCTCCTTCCAGAAGGAGCGCTGCTTCTTCGGCGCCCGCGGCGTACCGCCCGGCCCCTGGTCATCGGCTGTCGTGTGCTCGCCCGTCACCCTGTCGTCCTCGGCTGTTGCCCCGGCGTCATTCCCGGAGGTCACGGCGCTGTCCGCTGCCGGGGCGGCGGATTGCGCGGGGCGTCCGCGGTGTTCCTCGCCGTCGTGTCCGGACCGTGCGCCGACCGCCACATCCCCCACGCCAACTCCTCACTCTGTGCCGCCGCCCGCGCCAGATTCGGCGCAGGCCCACCACTCCCATAACGAGCGGGAGTTCCGCAGGAGTCGGGAGCTGGATCGATCCGTTCGCATCGTAGGGGGCAACCCTATGCGACAGTTCGGGACCGGCGGTCGACCCGGTGGCCGAGTCGGACACGGAGGCATAGGTGTTCGGTTCGTCCAGGGTGGTCCAGTGCCCGAAGGGCCAGGCGATCACCATGGCTCGGCCGACGACCTCGTCCTCGGAGACGGTGCCGCCGTAGTCGGTGTTCTGGTGGACGCGGGAGTCCGCGGAGTCGTTGCGGTGGTCGCCCATCACCCACAGCCGCCCTTGGGGCACGGTGACGTCGAACGGGGTGTCGGACGGCGCGGCCCCCGGGTACAGGTAGTCCTCGATCAGGGGAACGCCGTTGACGGTCACCCGCCCCTGTGCGTCGCAGCACTTGACGCGGTCGCCGCCGACGCCGACGACCCTCTTGATGAGGTCCTTCTCGTTTTCCGACGGCAGCAGGCCGATGAAGGTGAGCCCCTCCTTGACCTGCTTGACGACGACGGGGTCCTCCTTCTTGGGACCCGTCTGCTCGTCGCGGAGCCAGCCGCCGGGATCCTTGAACACCACGACGTCCCCGCGCTCGGGCCTGGAGCCGAACCACGGGGTGAGCTTGTCGACCAGGACGCGGTCGCCGATCTGGATCGTCTGCTCCATGGAGCCCGACGGGATGACGAAGGCCTGGACGAGGAACGTCTTCAGCACCAGGGCGATCAGCACGGCGACGCCGACGAGGAGGGGTATCTCCTTGACGGCACTGCGCCTGCGGCGCCGCTTGACCTTGCGCTGGAGCCGGCGCCGCTCGGCGCGGCTGCGGCCGCTGGAGGGCGCGGAGGCGCGCCGGGCGCCGGTGGGCAGGAGGTTCTCCGCGGGGCCGGCGGGGACGCCACGCGGTTTGCCGCGGTTACCCATGGGCGTCCGCCCTGGCGGCGGGCACGCGCGCGTAGGCGCCGGGGCGGTCGAGCCCGGTGGCGTGGCCGAAGGGCCAGACGATCCAGTCGGCGCGCCCGATGACGTCGTCGACCGGGATCATGCCGCCGCCGGGCGAGCCGAGGTGGTCGCGCGAGTCGCTGGAGCGGCTGCGGTGGTCGCCGAGGAGGAACAGCCTGCCCCGGGGCACGACGACGTCGAAGGGCACCGCGGAGGGGCTGTCGCCGGGGTACAGGAAGCCCGACTCGTCGACCGGCCGGCCGTTCACCTGGATCCTCCCCTCCTCGTCGCAGCAGACCACATGGTCCCCGCCCACACCGACAACGCGCTTCACGTAGTCGGCGTGCCCGAAGTACCCGGTGCCGTCGAACACGACGATGTCTCCCCGTTGCGGCGCGGCACCGAAACGGTACGCCAACTTGTTTACGAGAACGCGGTCGCCGATCCTCAATCCCCGCTCCATGGACCCGCTGGGAATCTGGAAGGGGCGCAGCACGAAGGTGCTGACCAGCAGCAGGAACAGCAGGCAGAGCAGCAGGGTGAGGGTGGTCCGGCCGCCGGGGAACCAGGAGCCGGGCCTCGACAGCAACGCGAAACGCGACCGTCCCTCCGGCCCTGCGGAGTCCGAGGCCGGCTGACCGGCGTCGGAAGGGCGGGAGGAGCGGTCGCGCTCCGGGTGCTGTGCTTCGGTGTCCATCGGAGCCAGATGCTATCCGGCTCCGGCGCGGACCCCGGAGAGCGCTCAGTTCTCGCGCTTCTCCTTGATCTTGGCGGCCTTGCCGCGCAGCTCGCGCAGGTAGTACAGCTTGGCGCGGCGGACGTCACCCTTGGTGACGAGCTCGATCTTCTCCACGATCGGGGTGTGCACCGGGAACGTGCGCTCGACGCCGACGGAGAAGGAGACCTTGCGGACCGTGAAGGTCTCGCGGACGCCGGAGCCCTGGCGGCGGATCACGACGCCCTTGAACTGCTGCACACGGGAGCGGTTGCCCTCGATGACGCGGACGTGCACGTTGACCGTGTCGCCCGGGCGGAAGGCGGGGACGTCGCTGCGCAGCGACGCGGAGTCGACGGTGTCGAGCAGGTGAGACATTTCGTCTGCTTTCCTCGCTGATGCCACAGGTCATCAACGGAAACTAGGTGTTTCGGGATCGGGGCCGTGCCGGTCGGACGGGCGTCGTCTCCCCCTGTGGCAGGGGCGCGCGCCGGACCTGGGCACAACAGCTGGCTATTCTTCCACGCCGTCGGTCCTGCGCCAAAATCGGCCGTACGGCCTGCCCGCCGGGTCCGGTGCCCAGCCGAGGATGGAGAGCATCTCGCGGTCCTTCTTGTCGAAGGCCCCGGGGTCGCAGCGCTCGATGAGGTCGGGCCGGTGCGCGGTGGTGCGCTTGAGGGCCTCGTCACGCCGCCAGCGGGCGATCTTCCCGTGGTGGCCGCTCAGGAGCACCTCGGGGATGTCCCGGCCGCGCCACTCGGGCGGCTTGGTGTAGACGGGGCCTTCCAGCAGGTTGGCCATCGCACCGGGCGCGAAGGAGTCGTCGCGGTGGGACTCCGCGTTGCCGAGGACGCCCGGCAGCAGGCGCGCCACGGCCTCGGTGACGACCAGGACGGCCGCCTCTCCTCCGGCCAGGACGTAGTCGCCGATGGACACCTCGTACACCGGCATGCGGGTCGCGTACTCGTCGACGACGCGGCGGTCGATGCCCTCGTAGCGGGCCGGGGTGAAGATCAGCCAGGGGCGCTCGGAGAGGCGGACGGCGAGTTCCTGGGTGAAGGGGCGGCCGCTGGGAGTGGGCACGACGAGGGCGGGCTCGCGGGAGCCGGCCTCGTAGCCGTCGGCGAGGACGGAGTCCAGTGCGTCCCCCCAGGGCCCGGTCTTCATGACCATGCCGGGGCCGCCGCCGTAGGGGGTGTCGTCGACGGTGTTGTGCCGGTCGTAGGTCCACGCGCGCAGGTCGTGGACGTGGACGTCGAGCTGTCCCCGCGCGCGTGCCTTGCCGACGAGGGAGACGTTCAGCGGTTCGAGGTACTCGGGGAAGATCGTGACGACGTCGAGGCGCATCAGGACTCGTCCCGGCTGGAGGCGATCTCCGCGCGGTCGTCGATCAGGCCCGGGGGCGGGGTGATGACGGCCCGCTGCTCCTCCAGGTCGATCTCGGCGACGATCTCCTCGACGAAGGGGATCATCACCTCGCTGCCGTCGGGGCGCTCCACGATGAACAGGTCCTGGGTGGGCAGGTGGGAGATCTCCGTGATGCGGCCGACCTCGGTGCCGTCGGCGGTGACCACGTCCAGGTCCATGAGCTGGTGGTCGTAGTACTCGTCCTCGCCCTCGGGCAGTTCCTCCGGGTCGATCTCCGCGATGAGGAGGGTGTTGCGCAGGGCCTCGGCGCCGGTGCGGTCGCCGACGCCCTCGAAGCGCAGCAGGAGGCGGCCGCTGTGGACGCGGCCCGTCTCGATGGTGAGGGGTCCCGCGGAGGCGGGGTCGGTGGCGAGCACGGCGCCGGGGGCGAGCCTCAGCTCGGGCTCGTCGGTCCGTACCTCGACGGTGACCTCGCCCTTGATCCCATGGGCACGGCCGATCCGTGCGACTACCAGCTGCACGTGTGCGATCTCCTGTCGTACGACTACGGGCCGGGGACGGCCCTCAGGCCTTCCCCGGCCCGAGCCGGTTGCGTTCAGCGTCAGCGGACGTGGTCCACGTCGACGAGGTCGACGCGGACACCGCGACCGCCGATGGCGCCCACTACGGTGCGCAGGGCGCGAGCGGTGCGGCCGTTGCGGCCGATCACCTTGCCGAGGTCGTCCGGGTGGACCCGGACCTCGAGCACTTGCCCGCGGCGCAGGTTGCGCGAGGCGACCTGCACATCGTCGGGGTTGTCGACGATGCCCTTCACGAGGTGCTCGAGAGCCTCCTCGAGCATGATCAGGCCTCGGTCGAAGCGGAGTCGGCGGCGGCCTCGTCCTTCTTCTCAGCCTTCTTCTTCTGGGTGATCGCCTCACCCTTGCCCTCGTCGTCACCGCCGAGAGCCTCGAACGACGGGCGCGCGGCCTTCTCGGGCTGCGTCAGGAGCGGCGCCGGGGCCGGCTCGCCCTTGAACTTCTGCCAGTCGCCGGTCTTCTTCAGGATGGCGAGCACGGGCTCGGTCGGCTGCGCGCCGACACCCAGCCAGTACGCGACACGGTCCGCGTCGACCTCGATGACCGACGGGTTGTACGTCGGGTGGTACTTGCCGATCTCCTCGATCGCACGGCCGTCACGACGGGTACGGGAGTCGGCGACGACGATGCGGTAGTGAGGCGAACGGATCTTGCCCAGACGCTTCAGCTTGATCTTGACTGCCACGGGAGTGGAATCTCCTGGATTTGACGTGGTTGGGCACGGCGAGACGCCGCGTGGGGTTGCGGTACCCGAGTGCCCGATGGACGCGTCAGCCGGAGGAGAGAGGGGTCCTGTGCGGCTGTCGAGTACAGCTAGCCATTGTGCCACACCCGGCGGGCCGCTCCGGCCGGGGGCAGAGGCCGCCGCCTGCGGGCACGCCTGAGCGGCACCCGGCGTGGAGGTGGGACACGTCGGGTGCCGGCCACGGTCCGGCGTCGGTCCGACCGGCAGCCACGAGTTGCCGGTGGGAGACGTCAGCCGGCCACCGCTCCCACGACGTCCGGGATGCGGAACGGCTTGCCGCAGCCGCCGCAGACGATGGGGGCCTGGGCGAGGACCGAGGGGACGACCCGGACGTTGCGGCCGCAGTCGCAGACCGCCTTGACGCGGACGCCGCCGCCGGAGGAGCCGTGCCGGGCGGCCGGGCCCCGGAAGGTGCGGGAGGTGTCGGAGGAGGTGGCCGCCGTGTGCGCCTTCAGGGCGCGCTGGAGGCGCTCCATGGTCGGGCGGTAGCGCCGCTTGGCCTCGGGGGTGAGCGTGACCAGCGAGAAGCCGCTGCTGGGATGCGGTTCCTCGGGGTGGTCCAGGCCCATCTCCTCGGCGATCGCGAGGAATCTGCGGTTGTGGTAGCGGCCCGCACGGGAGGTGTCGCGTACGCCGCGGGCTGCGGCGATGCCATGGACTGCCTCATGGAGCAGTCGCTCGAAGGAGAGCTCGTGACCGCACGCGGACGACGACTCCCCGATCAGGGACTCTGGCGCGGCAAGGTCGGGCAGCTCGGGGTGGTACCGCTGAATGTCGGCCCACGCCTGTGCCAGCTCTGCGGCGAGAACAGGTGGTGTCTGTGTCGTGCTCACGTAATGACAACGAGCCGGGGTGCCCCAGTGTTCCGATTCCGGGGCATCCCAAATATTTTGCACGTACCCGTCAGTTGCCTCTGATGCGTCCCGACGAGGGCGGGTGCGCTGATCTGCGGAGAAGCCTCGCAGCTCACCACAAGCTGGTGCGTACTTCTCGCTACGCCCCCGCGCGTAGGGCACCTGCGCACGCCGGGATCGCGGGAGTCCGACGGGGCGCAAGGGGCGTTCCGGCCGCCTTGCGCCCGCCCGGACGGCGTGTGCGTGCTTCAGTAAGCGCGTGCGACGACCGCGACGTTACCGGGCGCGTCCCCGTCGTCCGGCACCGACCCGTCCTCGGCGACCAGGCACCGTACGGTCACCGCGTGATCGGCCAGCTCGGCCTCGCCCTCCTCGCCGAGCACCGACCACGGGATGCGGGCCCAGCCACCGGCCGTGGCCGCCTCGACGGCCTCCTCGATCGTGGAGACCTCGGCGGTGCGCGACTCCCGGCGCTCCCGGGACTGCCCGAGCAGCAGCGCCTGGTCCTCCTCAAGGACCTTCGGGAGCAGCTCCGGCAGGGCGTCCAGGGACACCGGCTCCTTGCCCCCGGGGATCCGGCGGGCCAGCATCGCGGTGCCGTTCTCCAGATCGCGCGGCCCGATCTCGATGGGGACGGGGACGCCCTTCAGCTCCCAGTCGACGGCGCGGCGCCCGAAGGGGGTGTCGGTGCGGTCGTCGACGTGGACGCGGACACCGGCCGCCTCCAGCCGGTCGCCGAGCTCGCGGACCTTGGCCAGAACCGGCTCGTCGTCCTTGATCGCGAGCACCACGGCCTGGATCTGCGCCAGCCGCGGCGGGACGCGCAGCCCGCCGTCGTCGCCGTGCATCATCACCAGGGCGCCGATCATGCGGGTGGTGGAGCCCCAGGAGGTCTGCCAGACCAGTTCCTGCCTGCCCTCCTTGGACAGGAACCGCGTGTGGAAGGCCTTGGCGAAGTTCTGGCCCAGTTCGTGGCTGGTCGCCATCTGCAGGGCCTTGCCGTCGCCCATCATCCCTTCCAGCGTGAGGGTGTTGACGGCGCCCGCGAAGCGCTCCTTGACGGTCTTGCGGCCGGGGACGACGTCCATCGCGAGGACGTTCCGCATGAAGTCCTCGTAGACCCGGCGGTGGATGTGCGCGGCGAAGTCGCGCGCCTCCTCGTACGTGGCGTGCGCGGTGTGGCCCTCCTGCCAGAGGAACTCGCTGGTCCGCAGGAACAGCCGGGGCCGCAGCTCCCAGCGCACCACGTTCGCCCACTGGTTGATGAGCAGCGGCAGGTCCCGGTAGCTCTGCACCCACTTGGAGAAGGAGGCGTTGACGATCATCTCGGAGGTGGGGCGGACCACCGCGGGCTCCTCGAGCTCCTTGCCACCGCCGTGCGTGACGACCGCGAGCTCGGGCGCGAAGCCCTCGACGTGGTCGGCCTCCTTGGTGAGGTAGGACTGCGGGATCAGCAGGGGGAAGTAGGCGTTCTGCGTGCCGGTCGCCTTGATGCGGGCGTCCATCTCCGCCTGCATCCGCTCCCACAGCCCGTAGCCGTACGGCCGGATGACCATGGTGCCGCGCACCGGACCGTTGTCGGCGAGCTCCGCCTTGGCGATCAAGTCCTGGTACCAGCGCGGGAAGTCGACCGCCCGGGGCGTGAGAACGGGTGCCTTGGCCATGGCGCGATCGTACGGGCCCGGGTTGCCGGAATGTGAAATCTCGCCACCGGCACATGACATCTCGCACCCCCTGCCGCATCCCACTGGACGACGGGTCGAGGGGGGAGTTTCCTGGCATACGGGGGGAGTGCGAGCGCACTGTCACGGGGGCCAAGGAATCGGGCAAGAGGAAACTCGCTGCGGATTGGGGCGCTTACTTATGACACCTACGCTCGTGCGGCAGCACCTGCCTCACGCGGGGGCCGCACCCCGCGTGGACCGGAGTGCACGCGCGCGTGACTGGTCCGAGATCCAGGAGCGGATGCTGGTGCCGCTCTACGAGGCCGTCTACGAGCGACTGGACGTGGGTCCCGCCACGCGGCTGCTCGGCCTCGGCTGCGGTTCCGGACTCGCCCTGCTGATGGCCGCCGCCCGGGGAGCGGCGGTCACCGGTGTCGACGCATCCCCCGAAAGAATGGCTCTGGCCCGGGAGCGGCTGCTCCCCGAGGCGCCGGGCACGCGGGGGCGTACGGGCCCGCGGCTGGTCGACGGATCGGCCCGGGACGCCGGCGGGCCCGCCACCGCGGGCTACACCCTGGTGACGGCGTTCGAGCCGATCGGGTGCCTGGCGGGCGACTCGGAGGGGCTGAGCGGACAACTCGTGGAGGCGAGGCCGCTCGCCGAGCGGGGCGCGGCCGTGGTGCTGGCCGGCTGGGGCCCGCCCGAGCGCTGCGCCACGGCGTCGGTGGTGCGGGTGGCCGCGAAGCCGGCGGAGCCGGAGCGCACCCGGGGCGGCTGGCGTCCGGCCCTGCGCGACGATCTGGAGGACGTCGCCCGGCGGGCCGGGCTGCGGCCGGACGGCTCGGGCCGGGTGGCCTGCCCCTTCGGCTACGCCGACATGGACAGCGCGGTGCGCGGGCTGAGGTCGACGGGCCTGTTCGACGCGGCGACGGCGGCGACGGACCAGGTGCAGGTGGACAAGGAGCTGACCGAGGCGCTGCATCCGCACCAACGGCGGGACGGCACGGTGTGGATGCCGAACGTGTTCCGCTACCTGATCGCCCGGACGCCCTGACGCACGGCGCCCCACCGGAAGGCCGAGAGGGCGCCCCTTCGGAGGAAGGGGCGCCCTCGGCGTGGGGACGGGAACGGGCCGTCAGCCCATGAACTTCTTGAACTCGTCGGGCAGTTCGAAGTCCTTGCCGCCCTGCTGCGGCAGGCCGAGCGCGCCGCCGCTCTCGGCCGCGGCCGCGCGGCGGGCGGCGGCCTCCTGCTCCTGCTGCTTGCGCTTCATCGGGTTGCCGGAGCGCTGCTTGCCCTTGGCCTGCTTCTGCTTCTTCTTCGCCCGGCCGGGACCGCCGCCCATGCCCGGCATCCCGGGCATGCCGGGCATGCCCGGCATGCCGCCCTGCGCCATGCGGGACATCATCTTGCGGGCCTCGAAGAACCGCTCGACCAGGTTCTTCACCGCGCTGACCTCGACACCGGAACCGCGGGCGATACGGGCGCGGCGCGAGCCGTTGATGATCGTCGGGTCCTGGCGCTCGCCCGGGGTCATCGACTTGATGATGGCCGCGGTGCGGTCGACGTCCCGCTCGTCGAGGTTCTGGATCTGCTCCTTCATCTGGCCCATGCCGGGCAGCATGCCGAGCAGCTTGGAGATGGAGCCCATCTTGCGGACCTGCTCCATCTGGGCCAGGAAGTCGTCCAGGGTGAAGTCCTGGCCCTTCTTGGACGCCAGCTTGGAGGCCATCTTCTCGGCCTCTTCCTGGCTGAACGTCTTCTCCGCCTGCTCGATCAGGGTGAGCAGGTCACCCATGTCGAGGATGCGGGAGGCCATCCGGTCCGGGTGGAAGGCGTCGAAGTCGTCGAGCTTCTCGCCGTTGGAGGCGAACATGATCGGCTTGCCGGTGATCTGCCGGATCGACAGGGCGGCACCACCGCGGGCGTCGCCGTCGAGCTTGGAGAGCACCACGCCGTCGAAGCCGACGCCGTCGCGGAAGGCCTCGGCGGTGTTGACCGCGTCCTGGCCGATCATCGCGTCGACGACGAAGAGGATCTCGTCCGGGGAGACGGCGTCGCGGATGTCCGCGGCCTGCTGCATCATCTCCTGGTCGATGCCGAGACGGCCGGCGGTGTCCACGATCACGAGGTCGTGGACCTTGGCCTTGGCGAAGTCGATGGAGTCCTTGGCGACCTTGACCGGGTCACCGACGCCGTTGCCCGGCTCCGGGGCGTAGACCGCGACACCGGCGCGCTCGGCGACGACACTGAGCTGGTTCACGGCGTTGGGGCGCTGGAGGTCGCAGGCGACGAGCAGCGGCGAGTGGCCCTGCTCCTTCAGCCAGCGGCCGAGCTTGCCCGCGAGGGTGGTCTTACCGGCACCCTGCAGACCCGCCAGCATGATCACGGTGGGCGGCTGCTTGGCGAAGCGCAGGCGCCGGGTCTCGCCGCCGAGGATGGTGACCAGTTCCTCGTTGACGATCTTGAGGACCTGCTGGGCCGGGTTCAGCGCCCGGGAGACCTCGGCGCCCAGGGCGCGCTCCTTGACGCTCTTGATGAACGTCCGGACGACCGGAAGCGCCACGTCCGCCTCGAGCAGCGCGATGCGGATCTCGCGCGCCGTGGCGTCGATGTCCGCCTCGGAGAGCCGTCCCTTGCCGCGCAGGTTCTTGAAGGTCGCTGAGAGGCGATCGGAAAGAGTATCGAACACGGCGCTCGCGGTCCTCGGGGTCGGAGACAGACTGGGGAATCGCCCTCCAGGGTATCCCGGCGTGACAAGTCGCCGGGTCGCCCTCACCCCCTCAGTGTCTCCTCCAGCTTCCGGGCCACCGCGGCCGCCTCGTCGCCGGGCAGCGGCGCGCCCTCCGGACCGGTGACGTAGAAGGCGTCCACGGCGTTGGCGCCCAGGGTCGACACGTGCGCGCTGCGCACCCGCACCCCCGCGTCCTCCAGGGCCCGCCCGATGCGGAACAGCAGGCCGGGGGCGTCCTGGGAGCGGACCTCGATGACCGTGGCCAGCCGGGAGGCGGCGGGGTGGACCGACACCCTAGGCGGCGGCGCGACCACGCCCCGGCGGCGCGGATAGGCGGCGTCCCGTTCGGCGAGGCGGGCGGCGATGTCCAGTGAGCCGTCCAGGGCCCGGACCAGGTCCGCGCGCAGCCGGGCGGCCTGCGGCAGCGAGCCGTACTCGGCGGCGACCCGCCAGTCCAGCAGCAGCACGGAGCCGTCGACGCCGTCCGGCAGCGACAGGGAGCGCAGCTCCGCGGTGCGTACGGTCAGCCGGTGCACGGCAAGGACGCCGGCCACCGCGGGCAGCACCCCGGGCTGGTCGGGGACGGCGATGAGCAGTTCGACGCCGAGCGGCTCGGGATCGCCGGCGGGTTCCTGCCCGGCGGGCGGCTCGGCCTGGGCGCGCAGGGCCAGCACGGGGCCGCCGGTGGCGGCCGCCTCCAGCGCGAGCCGCTCCTGCCCGGCGGTCGGGGCGGCCTCCTCGGGCTCGGCCGGAGCGTCCCCGGCGAGCACCGCCGAGACGCGTTTCACCAGGTCGGCGACGAGGGAGCCGCGCCAGGACGACCACGCGGCCGGCCCGGTCGCGAGGGCGTCGGCCTCGGTCAGCGCGTGCAGCAGCTCCAGGGTGCCCTGCGTGCCCACGGCCGCGGCGACCGAGCGGACGGTGGCCGGGTCGTCCAGGTCGCGCCGGGTGGCTGTGTCGACGAGCAGCAGGTGGTGGCGGACGAGGGTGGCGACGACCGTCACGTCGTGGTGGTCGAAGCCGATGCGGGCGGTGACGTCCTTGGCGATGATCTCGCCGGCCACCGAGTGGTCGCCCGGCCAGCCCTTGCCGATGTCGTGCAGCAGCGCGGCGACCAGCAGCAGGTCGGGCCGGCTGACCCGGCGGGTGAACGCGGAGGCGCGCACGGCGGTCTCGATCAGGTGCCGGTCGACGGTCCACAGGTGCACGGCGTTGCGCTGCGGGCGGCAGCGGACCCGCTCCCAGTCCGGCAGCAGCCGGGTGATCAGCCCTTCCGCCTCCAGCGCCTCCCAGACCTCGACGGTGGGGCGGCCGGAGCCGAGCAGGGTGACGAGCTGCTCGCGCGCCTCGGCGGGCCAGGGCGTGGGCAGCGGGCGCACGGTGGCCGCCAGGCGCCGCACGGCGTGCAGGGACAGCGGGAGCCCGGCCTGCGCGGCGGCGGCCGCGGCGCGCAGCGGCAGGACGGGGTCGCGCTCCGGGCGCGCGGCCCGGGCGAGCACCACCTCGCCGTCCTGCTCGACCACGCCCTCGGCCAGCGGGGACCGCTCGGCGGTCGGCTTCCCGCCGCCGAGCATGGCGCGCAGCCGGGGCCGCACGGCCCGCGAGCGCAGGACGCGTCCCACCTCGCGCCAGGTGACGTCGCTCGCGTAGGAGACGAGCCGGGCCGCCTCGTAGACCTGGCGCAGCAGGGTGTCCGCGTCGAGCAGGCCGAGTTCCGCGGCCACCTGGTCCTGTTCCTGCAGGGCGAGCCGGTCGGTGGCGCGCCCGGTGGCCAGGTGCAGGGCGTCCCGCACGTCGAGGAGGCGGCGCCGGGCGTCGGCGAGGCCCTCGCGCGGGGCGTCGGCGAGCCAGGAGGCGGCGACGGCCCGCAGGGCGGTGGCGTCCCGCAGCCCACCGCGGGCTTCCTTGAGGTCGGGTTCCAGCAGGTACTGCAGCTCGCCCTGCCGCTCGGCGCGTTCGGCGCACAGTTCCTGGAGTTCGGGGAGGCGCTTGGGGGCCTGGTTGCGCCAGTCGGCGAGGACGGCGGTGCGCAGACCCGCGGTGAGGCCGAGGTCGCCGGCGATGTGCCGGGCGTCGAGCAGGCCGAGCTGCACCTTGAGGTCCTCACCGGCGGTCCTGCGGGCCTCGGCGGGGGTGCGCACGGAGTGGTCGAGGTCCAGGCCCAGGTCCCAGACGGGGTACCAGAGCCGGTCGGCCAGGGCGGCGACGGCCCCGGTGTCCCCGCCGTCGTGCAGCAGGAGCAGGTCGAGGTCGCTGCGTGGGGACAGCTCGCCGCGTCCGTAGCCGCCGACGGCGACCAGGGAGGCGCCGCGCAGCCCGCCGGCACCCGCGGTGAACAGGTCCGCGAGCCAGCGGTCCGTGAGTTCGGCCAGGGCGGCACGGCGCGGCGGCCCGGACCGCGTCTCCTCGGTGAGGAGACGCAGCCGGGCCGCCGCGTAACCGCCGGGTCCCGCGTCCTCTGCTTCGTTGCGCACGTCCGTACCCGTCACCCGGCGACTCCTGTTCGTGTGCCTGCCTGAAGGCCGTCAGAGCGCGTCGGGACCGCGCTCGCCGGTCCGGACCCGTACGGCCGTGTCGACCGGGACGGACCAGACCTTCCCGTCACCGATCTTGCCGGTGCGGGCGGCCTTGACCACGACCTCGATGAGCTGCTCGGCGTCCTCGTCCTCGACCAGGACCTCGATGCGGATCTTGGGGACGAGGTCGACGGTGTACTCCGCGCCCCGGTAGACCTCGGTGTGGCCCCGCTGGCGGCCGTAGCCGCTGGCCTCGGTGACCGTCAGGCCGTGCACTCCGAAGGCCTGCAGGGCCTCCTTGATCTCGTCGAGCCGGTGCGGCTTGACCACTGCGGTGATGAGCTTCATGCGTCCACCTTCTTGCTCGCGGCCGCGGCCACGGGGGCCGTGACGGCCGTCTTGGCGGCGCCGCCCCCGGCGCCGCTGAAGTCGTATGCGGTCTCGGCGTGCTCCGCCTGGTCGATGCCGGTGATCTCGTCGTCCTCCGGCACCCGCATGCCGATGGTCCGGTCGAGGACGAAGGCCAGGATGGCGGAGACCACCAGGGAGTAGGCGAGCACCGCGAAGACACCGGCGCACTGCTTCCAGAACTGGGTGAGGCCGCCACCGTAGAAGAGGCCCTCGACGGTGGACTGGCCCTTGCCGCTGGCGAAGAGGCCGATCAGCAGGGATCCGGCGATGCCGCCGACCAGGTGGACGCCGACGACGTCGAGGGAGTCGTCGTAGCCGAACCTGTACTTCAGTCCGACGGCCATGGCGCACAGCACACCGGCGATGGCGCCGACCGCGATGGCGCCGAGCGGGGTGACCGCGCCGCCGGCCGGGGTGATGGCGACCAGGCCCGCGACCGCGCCGGAGGCGGCACCGAGGGTGGTGAACGCGCCGTGGCGGATCTTCTCGTAGGCGAGCCAGGCCAGCATGGCCGCGGCGGTGGCGACCTGCGTGTTGACGAACATCAGCGCGCCCACGCCGTCGTCGTTGCCGAGCCACGAGCCGGCGTTGAAGCCGAACCAGCCGAACCACAGCAGACCGGCGCCGAGCATGACCAGCGGCAGGCTGTGCGGGCGCATCGGGTCCTTCTTGAAACCGACGCGCTTGCCGATGACCAGGATCACGCCGAGGGCCGCGGCACCGGCGTTGATGTGCACGGCCGTCCCGCCGGCGAAGTCGATGACACCCAGCTCGAAGGCCCAGCCGCCGGCGCCCCACACCCAGTGCGCGACCGGGAAGTAGACGACGGTGGCCCACAGGGTGATGAACAGCGCCCAGGCGCTGAACTTCACGCGATCGGCGAGGGCGCCGCTGATCAGCGCCGGGGTGATGATCGCGAACATCAGCTGGAAGACCAGGAACACGAAGACCGGGATGGTGTAGCCGTCCCACAGCTCGGTCAGGCCGATGTCGCTCAGGCCCACCCAGTCGGAGTTCCAGCCGATGAGGCTGCCCGAGTCGGTGCCGAACGCCAGGGAGAAGCCGTACAGCACCCACAGGACGGTGACGATCCCCAGGCTGATGAAGCTCATCATCAGCATGTTCAGGGTGCTCTTGACGCGGACCATGCCTCCGTAGAAGAAGGCCAGGCCCGGGGTCATGAGCATCACCAGGGCGGAACAGATGAGCATGAACCCTGTGTTCGCGGCAGAGAGCTTGGGCGCCTCTGCGGCCAGGGTGATGGCTGGTGCCATCGGCGTCTCCTCGTCTTGGTACGGCCCCGTGCGGGCGAAGCCTCGAGCGGATTGAGGGGTGGGCCGGTTATGCGCCACGAGATTGGCGCAGCGCGGTTTCGGTGGGGGCCCCTCGTTGTTTCGCCGCCGTGACGAAGGCGCGTGGCGTGTTACGCGTCGGTGAACTGCCGGACCCGGGATGCGCCGGTCGCCGCCGGGGCGCATCCTCGGGCCCGCACGGCCTTCCGGGAACGCGGGCCGGCCGCGTCCGGCCTTCCGATGACCTGGCATGGGGGAGCCGAGTCGGGCAGTTCGGGAGGGCCGGCCGCGGCCGGGGTTCTGGGGTCGTGCGGCTGGTCAGACCGCTTCGGCGGTCTCGGGCAGTTCGGCGGCGAGCCGTTCGGTGAGGTCGACGACCTCACCGAGGTCGCCGAAGTCGCGTGCGGCCGTGTCGACCGTCTTGCGGATGCGGGTGTTGACCCGCTCGGAGCGGACCTTCTTGGCGACCCGCATGGCGTCGGAGGCGAAGACCGTGCTCTGTTCGGGCTCGCGCCGGAGCAGGTGCACCGTGGCCATGCCGATCAGGTTCAGCGCGTAGGACCGCTGGTGCTCGCCGTCCTCGGCGAACAGCTCCACGGCCCGTTTCATCAGCGGTTCGGCCAGCGAGGCGTAGGCGGGGCTGCGGCCCGCCACGTAGGCGAGGTCGCGGTAGGAGTGGCTGTTCTCCCCGTGCAGCTCGGCCTCGGAGAAGAAGCGGATCCAGTCGGGGTCCGGCTCGTCCCACTCGTCGGCGTCGGCGAAGGTGTCCTCGGCCATCCGGACGGCCCGCTTGCACTTGCCGGGCTGCCCCATGTTGGCGTAGGCGCGGGCCTCCATCGCATACAGCATGGACTGGGTGCGCGGGCTGGCGCAGTCGCGGCTGCCGTACTGCGCGAGATGGATCAGCTCCAGCGCGTCGTCGGGCCGGCCCAGGTGGATCATCTGCCGGCTCATGCTGGACAGCACGTACGACCCGAGGGGCCGGTCCCCTGCTTCCTTGGCGGCGTGCAGCGCGAGCACGAAGTACTTCTGCGCGGTGGGCTGGAGCCCGATGTCGTACGACATCCACCCGGCCAGCTCGGCGAGTTCGGCCGCGACCTTGAACAACCGGCGGGTGGTGGACTCCGGTTGCGGCTCCTGGAGGAGGTCGGTCACCTCGTGCAGCTGGCCGACGACCGCCTTGCGGCGCAGTCCGCCGCCGCACTGGGCGTCCCACTGGCGGAACATGACCGTCGTGGACTCCAGCAGGTCCAGCTCGGGCTTGGAGAGCCGGCCGCGGGCCCGCCCGGGTCCGGTCGCGGGGTCGGGCTCGGTGCGCGGGGCCGCGGGCGAGGGGACGAGCCAGCGCTGCATGGGCTCGATGAGGGCCGGGCCCGCGGACAGGGCCAGCGAGCTCCCGAGGAAGCCGCGCCGCGCCAGCATCAGGTCGCTGCGCGAGAACTCGCTGAGCTGCGCCACGGTCTGCGGGGCCGTCCACGGCAGGTCGACGCCGGTCGCGGAGGGTGACTGGCGTGCGGTGCGCAGCCCCAGGTCCTCGACGGAGACGACGACCCCGAAGCGCTCCGAGAACAGCTCGGACAGGATCTTGGGGATGGGCTCGCGGGGGTTCTCGCCGTCGAGCCAGCGGCGCACGCGGGAGGTGTCGGTGGAGATGTGGTTGGCGCCCAACTGCCGTGCCCGGCGGTTGACCTGGCGGGCCAGCTCGCCCTTGGACCAGCCGCTGCGCACGAACCAGGAGGTGAGCAGCTCGTTCGGGCGCTTCTCAGTGTGCGTCGCGCTCGCAGCGTTCGTCCCGCCTCCGCCGTTGCCGCTCACTGGAACGCCCCCACTCCCTGGACCACTTGTCGCCGAGTGCGCCAAGCCCTAACAGCATGCCGGTTCGTACGGCCCTCCGTCCGGCCCTTGTCACCCTTCGAACGGAATGACGACTTGCCTCCGGCATACCCATGAGTGCATGTGCCCCCAGGGCTCGTGCACACACAGTAATCCTACGATCACCCGTCCAGCCACGGCTCACACGGAAACGCCACCATTCGCCACCCCATCGAATGAACTCCCGTACGGCTACGCACGATTCACTTGACACAGCACAACCACGAGTGGGTGCAGCGATGCGCTGGAGGGCGCGCGTCGCCGGACACACCACCCCGGGCACCCCCGGGCGCCGAGTGAAACGGCCGGGGCCCGGGAAGCCGGAAACAGAGAGTCACGCGCCGCGTCCGCTGCGTAACCACCGCTGCGTCGCACCCGTTGGAGGGGGCATGGGCTTCACGATCGGCATCAGCCGGGGCATGCGCGACATCCGGACCGGCTCGCGCCGCCGCGGCCGCACCTCGGACGGCACGGCCGTCGCCGAGTTCACCGGCCTGTGGGGCTGGGACGTGGTGCCGGGTGCCCGCGCCTCGGCGGGCGCCTGCTCCTGCGGCCGCCGCGACTGCTCCGCTCCGGGGGCGCACCCGTTGGACTTCGCGCCCGTGCTGCCGGCCGGGGCGACGCTGGACGAGGTGAGCGAGGTGTGGGGCGAGCATCCCGGCGCGTCGGTGATGCTGCCGGTGGGCCGCGCGTTCGACGTCGTCGAGGTGGCCGAGCCCGCCGGCTGCCGTGCGCTGGCCCGGCTGGAGCGCATGGGCCTGCCCGTCGGCCCGGTGGCGGCCACCCCGGACGGCAGGGCCCAGTTCTTCGTCGCCCCCGGTGCCGCGGCGGACCTGCCGGGTCTGCTCTACCGCATGGGGTGGGACGACCCGGCCGCCCTCGACCTGCGCGGCCTGGGCCCCGGCACCCACATCACGGCACCCCCGTCCGACCGCGGCGGCCTCGGCCCGGTCCGCTGGCTCCGCTCCCCCGCCCTGGACTCGGCGTCCCGGCCGCCGGAGGCCCGGCTGGTGCTGGGCACCCTGGCGTACGTGGCGCACCGCTCCCGCGCCTAGGGCCCGGACACAGAGCGAAGCGCCCGTCCCCGACTGCACCTCGGGGGCGGGCGCTTCTCACGCACACAGGGTTTCTCGCGGGTGGTTCCTCGGTCCGGGCCGAGGTCACTCCCCGATAAGGGCGTCAACGAACGCCTCCGGCTCGAACGGCGCGAGGTCGTCCGCGCCCTCGCCGAGCCCGATGAGCTTGACCGGGACACCCAGCTCACGCTGGACCGCGACCACGATGCCGCCCTTGGCCGTGCCGTCCAGCTTGGTGAGCACGATGCCGGTGATCTTCACGACCTCGGAGAAGACCCGGGCCTGGACGAGGCCGTTCTGGCCGGTGGTGGCGTCCAGGACCAGCAGCACCTCGTCGACCGGGGCCTGCTTCTCGACGACGCGCTTGACCTTGCCCAGCTCGTCCATCAGGCCGGTCTTGGTGTGCAGCCGGCCGGCGGTGTCGATGAGCACGACGTTCGCGCCCATCTCCTTGCCCTCCTTGACCGCGTCGAAGGCCACGGAGGCGGGGTCGCCGCCCTCCGGTCCGCGCACGGTGTAGGCGCCGACGCGCTCGCCCCAGGTCTGGAGCTGGTCGGCGGCGGCGGCCCGGAAGGTGTCGGCCGCACCCAGGACGACGCTCCGGCCGTCGGCGACCAGGACGCGGGCGAGCTTGCCGGTGGTGGTGGTCTTGCCGGTGCCGTTGACGCCGACGACCATCACGATGCCGGGCTTGCGGTCCTCCGGCTCGGTCTTCACCGCGCGGTCCAGGTCGCGGCCGACCAGGGTGATCAGTTCCTCGCGCAGCAGGGTGCGCAGTTCCTCGGGGGTGCGGGTGCCGAGCACCCTGACCCGCTCGCGCAGGCGCTCGACGAGTTCCTGGGTGGGCTGCACGCCGACGTCGGCGGTGAGCAGCGTGTCCTCGATCTCCTCCCAGGTGTCCTCGTCGAGGTGCTCGCGGGACAGCAGGGTGAGCAGGCCCTTGCCCAGGGCGTTCTGCGAGCGGGAGAGCCGGGACCGCAGCCGGACCAGACGGCCGGCGGTGGGTTCCGGGATCTCGATCTCGGGGGCGGGCGGCTCCTCGACGACGACCGGAGCCGAGCCGTCCGGAAGATCCACCTCCTCTATCGTGCGCCGCGGTTCCTCCCGCGGCGTCTCGGCCTCGTCGCCGACGTGCGGCTCGGCCGGTGGGGCGGTGATGTCGGGCGCCGCGGGCGGGGGCGGCGGCAGCTGCTTCTTGCGCCGGCTGCCGACGATGAGCCCGCCGAGCGCGCCGAGCACGACCACGGCGATGACTACAGCAAGGATGACGATGTCCATAACGCGTCCAGTATCAGTCATGGGTCCCCCGGTCACCCCGCTCGCACCGCACCGGAGGGCCGCGGCCGCCGGATCTCCACACCTCTGGATGCCTCGCCCGCCGGCTCTCGTCCGCCCGCCGGCCCGCGGAGCGCGACGACCCGGCCGGGTCCGGGTCCGGGCAGACCGCCGCCCCGGCTCGGGCAGTGGCCGAACCGGGGCGGCGGCGGGTTACGGGGAGAGGGGCAGCGGGGTCTGTGGCCCTTCTCCCCGAGCGGGTGGGACGGGCTGCTCAGCCCATCTCCTCCAGGGACTTGCCCTTCGTCTCCTTGACGAACTTGAGGACGAACGGGATCGAGAGCGCGGCGAAGGCCGTGTAGATCACGTACGTCGCGGAGAGGTTCCAGTCGGCCAGCGACGGGAAGCTCGCGGTGATGGCCCAGTTGGCGATCCACTGCGCGGCCGCGGCCACACCCAGGGCGGCGGCGCGGAGCCGGTTGGGGAACATCTCGCCGAGCATGACCCAGACGACCACGCCCCAGGACAGGGCGAAGAAGAGGACGAAGACGTGCGCGGCGATCAGGGCGATCCAGCCCTGCGTGGCCGGCAGCTTGCCGTCGACGAGGTGGTAGGAGAACGCCCAGGCCTCCAGCGCCAGGCCGACGACCATGCCGACCGAGCCGATGATCGCCAGCGGCCGCCGGCCGATGCGGTCGACGAAGATCATCGCGATGACGGTGCCGAGGATGTTGATGATCGACGTGGTGAAGGAGTAGAAGAACGAGTCCGCGGGGTCGACGCCGACGGACTGCCACAGCGTCGCGGAGTAGTAGAACGCAACGTTGATGCCGACGAACTGCTGGAAGACCGACAGGCCGATGCCGATCCAGACGATCGGCTTGAAGAAGAAGCTGCCGCCGAGCAGGTCCTTGAAGCTCGACTTGTGCTCGCTCCTCATGGCGCCCTCGATCTCGGCGACACGGGCGTTCAGGTCGACGTCCTTGCCCTCGACCTCGGTGAGGATCTCGCGGGCGCGCTCGTGCTTGCCGACGGAGATCAGGAAGCGCGGCGACTCGGGGATGGCGAAGGAGAGCAGGCCGTACAGGATCGCCGGGACGACCATGACGCCCAGCATGACCTGCCAGGCCTCCAGGCCCATCAGCTTGCCGCGCTGGTCGCCGTCCGCCGCGTTGAGCAGACCCCAGTTGACCAGCTGCGACACGGCGATGCCGATGACGATCGCGGCCTGCTGGAAGGAGCCGAGCCGGCCGCGATAGGCGGGCGGGGCGACCTCGGCGATGTAGGCCGGGCCGATCACCGAGGCCATGCCGATGGCGAATCCGCCGACGACCCGCCAGAAGGCGAGGTCCCACAGCGCGAACGGCAGCGCGGAGCCGACGGCGCTGATGGTGAACAGGACCGCGGCGATCTGCATGCACCGGATGCGGCCGATGCGGTCGGCTATGCGTCCGGCGGTCGCGGCGCCGATGGCGCAGCCGATGAGGGCGATGGCGATGACCTGGGCGAGGGCCGCGGACCCGACGTCGTAGCGGTCACGGATGGCCTCGACGGCGCCGTTGATCACGGAGCTGTCGTAACCGAAGAGGAAACCGCCCATCGCGGCCGCCGCCGCGATGAAGATGACGTGCCCGAGATGATCGGGATGAGCCGTTCCGGCTCCTGACTTGGGTGCCTGCGCTGTGCTGGTCACGTGTACTCCTCGGGCCACCGGCAACGCTGCCGGAGCGGGTCTGCCCTTCGAGGTGCCACCTGAAGGTACCTGAAGGTAAAAGGAACGTTGCCGAGACTATGCCTTCAAGTTTCGAAGTCAATAGGGCAGCGGTCGTGAATCCGGCGCAGGAGTGTGGCGGTGATGTGTTCAAGAAATGAACCCGCACGGAGGCCCAGGTGAGAAAGGTGTAGACCACATCTGCCTAGCGCAGGCGCTGGGAGATGACCTTCGACACACCGTCGCCCTGCATGGAGACGCCGTAGAGCGCGTCGGCGACCTCCATCGTGCGCTTCTGGTGCGTGATCACGATCAGCTGCGAGGCTTCCTGGAGCTCCTGCATGATCCGGATGAGCCGCTGGAGGTTGGTGTCGTCCAGGGCGGCCTCTACCTCGTCCATGACGTAGAACGGGCTCGGGCGCGCCTTGAAGATCGACACGAGCATCGCCACGGCGGTCAGCGACCGCTCCCCGCCCGAGAGCAGCGACAGCCGCTTGACCTTCTTGCCCGGCGGCCGGGCCTCGACGTCCACGCCCGTGGTGAGCATGCTGCCGGGATCGGTCAGCACCAGCCGCCCCTCGCCTCCGGGAAACAGCCGGCTGAAGACGCCCTCGAACTCACGGGCCGTGTCGCGGAAGGCCTCGGTGAAGACCTGCTCGACGCGCTCGTCGACCTCCTTCACCACCTGCAGCAGGTCGGCCCGCGTCTTCTTCAGGTCCTCGAGCTGTTCGCTGAGGAACTGGTGGCGTTCCTCCAGTGCCGCGAACTCCTCCAGGGCGAGCGGGTTGACCTTGCCGAGCTGCTGGTAGGCGCGCTCGGCGGCCTTCAGCCGTTTCTCCTGCTCGGGCCGGACGAAGGGCCTGGGCCGGTTGCGGGGGTGCTCCGGGTCCTCCGGCAGCTCCTCGCCCTCGGCGGGGGGCGAGGGCGGCACGAGCTGACGCGGACCGTACTCCGCCACCAGCCCGGCCGGTTCGACACCCAGCTCCTCCAGTGCCCTGGTCTCCAGCTGCTCGATCCGCAGCCGCTTCTCGGCACCGAGTACCTCGCCGCGGTGAACCGAATCCGTCAACTTGTCGAGTTCCGCCTTGAGATCGCGCCCCTCGGTGCGGGCGCGGGCCAGTTCCTGCTCGCGGCGGGCCTTGGCGGCCTCGGCCGCGGTGCGCTCCGCCTCGGCGCGGGCCAGGGAGACCTCGACGTGCGCGAGCAGCTGCCGGGCGCCGGACCCGACGGCGCCGGCCACGGCCGCCTCGTGCCGCAGCCGGGCCCGTCGCTGCTCGGCACGCGCGCGTGCCTCGCGCTCCGCTCGCGCGGCCCGGTCCAGCGCGTCGGCACGCCCGGCCAGTCCCTTGACCCGCTCCTCGTGCGTACGCACCTGGAGCCGGGCCTCCATCTCGGTCTGGCGGGCGTTGGCGCCGTCGGCGGCGAGCCGGTCGCGCACCGCCGTGTCCGGCTCCTCCTCGATCGGCATCTCCTCCGCCACGGCCAGCCGCTCGGCGAGTTCCTCGACCTCCTCCAGCGCCCGGTCGAGCGCGTCCTGCGCACGGGCCGCGGCGGCGGTGGCGCGTTCGGCCTCACCGGTCGCGCCGCGGGCCTGGCCCGCGAGCCGTCCCAGCTGCTGGGCGACGGCGGACTTCTCCCGGTCTGCGGCCCGGCGCCGCTCCCCCAGCTCCTCGACCGACGCGGCGCAGTCCATGCGCCGCGCCGCAGCGGCCTGCTGCGCGTCGCTCAGTTCGGCGCAGCGGACGGCCAGCTCCTCCAGCTCGGCGGCGGCCTCGTCGACCGACGCCTGCACCTCGAGGAGGCTGGGGGCGCCGGCGGAGCCACCGTGGGCGACGTGGGCGCCGAGGAGGTCGCCCTCGGCGGTGACGGCGGTGAGGTGCGGGTGGGTGTGGACGAGGCTCTCGGCGTCCTCGAGGGTGGCGACCACGACGATGCCGTCGAGGAGCCGCCTGACGGCGGGCATGAGGTCCATCGGTCCCTGGACCAGGTCGGCGGCGTAGGTGTGGCGGGTGTCCGCGGCGGCGCGGTCGTGGCCGCCCGCGCGGTCTCCCGCGCCTCCGAGGGCGTCGTCCCCCGCCAGGAGCAGGGTGGCCCTGCCGCCGTCCTGTTTGCGCAGGAGCCGGATCGCGTCGGCGGCGGATGCGGGGGACGTGACCGCGACGGCGTCCGCGGCCGCCCCGAGCGCGGCGGCCAGGGCGACCTCATGGCCCGGCGTCACCGTCAGCAGTTCCGCCGCCGGGCCGAGCAGGCCGGAGAGACGGTCCCGGGCGGCGAGCAGTATGCCGGTGCCGTCCTTGCGGCGCAGGCCGAGGGCGAGTGTCTCGTGCCGGGCCTGGGTGGCGGCGCGCCTGCGTTCGGCCGCGGTGAGTTCCTCGCGGGCGGCCGTGAGGGCGGCCTCGGCGTCGGTGAGCCGCTGCCTGGCCGCCTCGTGCTGCTCGGCGAGTTCCGCGTCCCCGGCGTCGAGGCCGTCGACCTCGGCCTTGAGGGCCTCGTACTCCTCCTGGGCGGTGACGGCACGTTCCTGCGCCTCGTCGCGGGCCGCGGCCAGCCGTTCGATCTCGGCCCGGGCGGAGGCCGCGCGGGAACGGGCCGCGTTGACCTGGCCGCTGAGCCGGGCCAGTCCCTCCCGGCGGTCGGCGATGGCCCGGGCCACGTCCTTGAGCCGCCGTTCCTCCTGGGTCAGCGCGCGCTCCAGCTCGGCGCGGTGGGCGACCGTGTCCTCCAGGGCGCGCTCGGCCGCTTCCAGCGCCGCCTCCAGCTCGGCCTCCTGCTCCCGGATGCGGGCGGCCTCGCGCTCCATGTCCTCGGGATCGCGGCCGCGCCGCTCCTCGGGGGGCGCGGAGGTGGCGCTCTTCACGCGGGCGTCGGCGAGCGAGACGGTGCCGCGCACGCGCTCGGCGAGCTGGGAGAGTTCGTACCAGGTCTGCTGGGCGCGCTGCAGCCGCGGAGTCAGCCGGCGGACCTCGTCCTCCAGGAGGGCCTCGCGCTGCTGGGCCCTGTGCAGCTCCTGCTCTGCGGTCTCCTTGCGCTCCTTCAGCGCGGCCTCGTCGGCGAGCTCGGCGTCGAGTGCCTCCCGGAGCCGTACGAGGTCGTCGGCGAGCAGGCGCAGCCGGGCGTCGCGCAGGTCGGCCTGGATGACGGCGGCCCGTCGCGCCACCGCCGCCTGCCGGCCCAGCGGCTTGAGCTGGCGGCGCAGCTCGTCCGTCAGGTCCTGCACGCGCGCGAGGTTGGCCTGCATCGCGTCCAGCTTCCGCAGCGCCTTCTCCTTGCGCTTGCGGTGCTTCAGGACGCCGGCAGCCTCCTCGATGAAGGCCCGGCGCCCCATGGGGTCGGCGTGCAGGACGGAGTCGAGCTGGCCCTGGCCGACGATGACGTGCATCTCCCGGCCGATGCCGGAGTCGGAGAGCAGGTCCTGGATGTCGAGGAGACGGCAGGTGTCGCCGTTGATCTGGTACTCGCTGCCGCCGTTGCGGAACATGATCCGCGTGATGGTGACCTCGGCGTACTCGATGGGCAGTGCCCCGTCGGAGTTGTCGATGGTCAGCGACACCTCGGCGCGGCCCAGCGGCGGGCGGCCGGTGGTGCCGGCGAAGATGACGTCCTCCATCTTGCCGCCGCGCAGCGACTTGGCGCCCTGCTCGCCCATGACCCAGCTGAGCGCGTCGACGACGTTGGACTTGCCCGAGCCGTTCGGTCCGACGACGCACGTGATCCCGGGCTCGAACCGGAGGGTGGTCGCGGAGGCGAAGGATTTGAACCCGCGGAGGGTCAGGGCCTTGAGGTGCACGCCGCCGGACTCTACCGCCCGGTTTCGTCTCACTCCATGAACCCGCGGTTTCGCCGTTGAACGCGGAGGGCAGACCAGACGTTGAAGACAGTGAGGGATGCACGGGGGGAAGAAAGAAGGGACGCCGGTGGCGTCCCTTGCACTTCTGACAGCGTGGCGGTTGTGACGGGCGGCCCGACCACTGCGTGCCGATGTGGAGCGGTGCAGTGATCAGGTCAGCGCAGGCTCCGCCTGGTGTGCGTCAACGCTCTCCATGATCCTGTCGTGAGAAGCGGCAGCCGTCAGCGCCTCGTTCTCCGCCTGGATCCGTACGAGCTCGGATTCCAGGTCCTGGACGCGCTGCTGGAGCCGTCGCATCTCGGCGAGGAGTCGCGGGTCGGAGCCGCCGACGTAACCGAGAAGCGCCTTTGCCATGATGGATGGTCCTCCACAATGAGTGACCGACCGATGCGGTGTGGGTCGTGAGGGATTCGCACCCGCAGTCTTGGCAGGGCCTGGAGTTGTGCTGCCGTTCAGCCATGCCAAACAGCTAAGGTGCGCGGGGTGCTTTCAGCGTCTCACCAAAAAGTTTGACGGTCAACACGATCACGCCCCGTATTGGCGGACGACCCGGGCGCACACGGCCTTCGACGGCGGCGCGGCGGCTTCTGCGGGCCCCGGGGGCGTGGCGATCATCCTTGCCGCCGGAGCCTTCGGACGCAAGGGGTTCTCGGCAACCACCAGCGAGTTTCCGTTGCCGACGGCGGCCGGCGGCGCGCCGCCCACCCGGTCGGGGCCCGTCGGGGGCGACCCCGGTCAGCGGATGGCGAAGCCCTCGTAGCCGCCGCGCGGTGTGTCCCACATCTCGGTGACACCGTCCACGCGTCCGGGCGTGTCGTCGCCCTGGAGCCAGGCGAGCAGACCCTCGCAGGCCTCGCGGGCGCCCTCGGCGACCACCTGGACGCGTCCGTCGCCCAAATTGAGAGCAAAGCCACTCAGGCCGCCGATCTCCAGGGCCTTGGCCCGCGTGAACCAGCGGAAACCCACACCTTGGACGCGTCCCCGCACCCAGGCGACCAGTCGTACATCCTCGCTCATGGGTGCAACCTAACCGCCCTGATTCGCTCCGGGCACATCGTCCCCACGCGCCATGCGGTACCGTCCCCCCTCAACGCATCTCATATGAAACTCACACGATCGAGTGAGTTTCGTGTTGATCTCGAGGACGAGTCGACCGCCAGGACGAGGAAGGCCAGGACATGGGACGCCACCGACGCTCCGCCGACGGCCGCGCCGCCGAGGGCCGCGCCACGGGGTTCACCCACGCCGACGGCTTCGCGGAGGGCCACGACCCGCTGTACTCCACCACGGACGACGCTCCGACGATGGGCATCGCGCCCTACCTGAACCCGGAGGCGTACGCGGGCACCTACGCCAGCACCGAGGCCTACCTGTTCGGGGCGGACGGGCCCGCGGCGGATGGATCCGGGGCGGACGACCGCTTCGTGGAGACGACCGCCTTCGCCGGTGACGCCTACCGGGGCGACGGCTTCGGCGGCGACGGCTTCACGCCCGACAGCGGTGCCCGCCGCGCCGGTACGCACCGCCGCCGCAAGAAGGCCGCCCGCCCGGTGCGCACCGGGCTGCTGGGCGTCTCCGCGGCCGTGGCCCTCGGCACGGTGGCGGTCGCCACCGGTGCGGTGCCCGGCCTGGACAACTACAAGCTGGGCGGCACCGGCGGCGCCGACAAGGTGCAGGCCGGCGACACGCCGACGAACACGCCGGTCGAGCAGGGCGGCACGTCCGGCAGCGCCGACAGCCGCGAGAGCGCGCCGGCCAGCCGGGACGCCGAGCGCACCGTGTCTCCGTCGCCCTCCGCCTCGAAGTCCTCTCCGGCGCCGAGCAAGACGCCCGAGAAGACGGAGAAGACGCGGGACGAGAAGGCCGCGAAGCCGGAGAAGAAGAAGCCGGCGGCCACGCCCAGCGAGAAGCCGGACGACACGCCCTCCCGTACGGCCACGAGCGCGCCGAAGAAGCCCGGTGGCTCCGCGTCGCTGTCCGGGGAGTCCTCGGCCGCGGCCCAGGTGCTCGCCCTGGTGAACGAGGAGCGGGCCAAGGTGGGCTGCCGCCCGGTCGCCGCGAACAGCGCGCTGACGGGGCTCGCGCAGAGCTACAGCGAGGACATGGCGGCGCGGGGCTTCTTCGACCACACCGACCCCGACGGCCGCACGCCGTGGGACCGGGCGGAGAAGGCCGGGATATCCAACCTCGGCGGCGAGAACATAGCCCGCGGCCAGGCCGACGCGGCGGCCGTGATGGACGCCTGGATGAACAGCCCCGGCCACCGCGCGAACATACTGAACTGCGACTTCAAGACCCTGGGCGTCGGCGTCGAGCTCGGCTCGGGCGGCCCTTGGTGGACGCAGAACTTCGGCTACTGAGCAGCCGCGGGTGATCGACTCGCTCTCGGGGGCCGTCCGGTCGGACGGCCCCCGCTGCGTGCGCCGGGGGACAGGCGACGCCCTGCCCCGCGGTTGACGAACCGCACAGCCGGCCCCGCCCTGCCCGTCACCGCCCGCTCAGGCGGCGGCGAGCCCCCGGAGGAACACCCTCGCCGTTTCCGTCACGCGGCGGCCCAGGTGTTCCGCCGTGGCGATGTCGGCCTTGTGGACGGCCTCGGGGCCCTCGTCCGCGTTGGTCTGGGCGGCCGCGCCCGCGAAGACGCCGAGGCGGTTCAGGTCGTTCTCCGAACCGGTCGTGCTGTTCCAGCCGGGCAGCAGGCCGAGGTTGACCCAGTGCATGCCGAGCTGCGCGGCCAGGATCTGGAAGAACTGCAGGGTGTGCAGCTTGTCGCCGCTCTTGGAGGCCGAGTTGGTGAAGCCGGCGGCCAGCTTGCCGCTCCAGGCCTGCGTGGCCCAGCGCTTGGACGTGGCCTCCGCGAAGACGTGGAAGGCACCGGACGCCGTGCCCATGTAGGTCGGCGAGCCGAAGACGATGACGTCGGAGCGGTCCAGCACCGCCCACTGCTCGTCGTTGATCTCGTCCACCTTGATCAGATGCACGTCGGCGCCGGCCTCCAGGGCGCCGGTGCGGACCGCCTCGGCGATGACGGCCGTGTGGCCGAATCCGGAGTGGTAGGCCAGGGAGACGACAGGGGTGGTCATGGGCAGGGCTCCTCGCTTGAGCAGGTCGCTGACGATGACCAAAGGAAAGCACTAACTTTTGGTTAGTGCAACCTGTCGGTTAGCGCTGCATTGGCGTAGGCTGACTGCATGACCACCACCCAGGAGCCCGCGGAGGGGCTGGACGGCCTCCCGTACAACGTGTTCGCCAGGGCCTGCCCCTCGCGCGGCACGCTGGAGCACGTCACGGGCCGCTGGGGCGGACTGACGCTGGGCGCCCTGTACGAGGGCTCGCTGCGCTTCAACGAGCTGCGCCGCCGCGTCGACGGCGTCAGCGAGAAGATGCTGTCCCAGACGCTGCACGCCCTGGAGCGGGACGGCCTGGTGCACCGCGAGGCGCAGCCCACCAACCCGCCGCGTGTGGACTACGAGCTGACGCCCCTGGGACGCGGGGTCGCCGAGCGCCTGCTGACCCTCATCCACTTCGTGGAGGGGCGCATGGACGACGTGCTGGAGGCCCGCCGGCGTTACGACGAGACGCGCGGTACCGGCTGACACTTCGGGCAGAAGTAGCTCGACCGGTTCATCCAGGGCCGCCGCCGCATGGGCGTCGCGCAGCGCCGGCACGGCAGGCCCTCCCGGCCGTACGCGTCGAGGGACCGGTCGAAGTAGCCCGACTCGCCGTTGACGTTGACGTACAGGCTGTCGAAGCTGGTGCCGCCCACGGCGAGGGCCGCGTTCATCACGTCCCGCACATGGCCGAGCAGTTGCAGCGTGCGCGGGCGGGTGAGGGTCGCGGTCGGGCGCTCGTAGTGGAGGCGGGAGCGCCACAGGGCCTCGTCCGCGTAGATGTTGCCGACTCCGCTGATGAGCGACTGGTCCAGCAGCGCCCGCTTGATCGTGGTCCGCTTGCGGCGCAGGGCCTGGTGGAAGGCCTCGTCGTCGAAGAGCGGGTCCAGCGGATCGCGGGCGATGTGCGCGATGACGTCGGGCAGCCCGTCCGGGGTGGTCTCGTGCAGCGACAGGCCGCCGAAGGTGCGCTGGTCGACGAAGCGCAGCTCGGTGTCCGCGGTGTCGGTGAAGCGGACCCGGATGCGCAGGTGCTTCTCGTCCGGGGCGGTACGCGGCTGCACCAGCAGCTGGCCGCTCATGCCGAGGTGGGCCAGGACCGACTGGTCGGTGTCCTCCAGGGGCAGCCACAGGTACTTGCCGCGGCGGCTGGGGACGCCGACGCGGTGGCCCGCCAGCCGGTGTGCGAAGTCCTCGGCGCCCGCGAGGTGGCGGCGCACCGCGCGCGGGTGCAGCACCTCGGCGTCGGCGACGGTGCGGTGGGCGACCCACCGCTCGAGTCCGCGCCGCACGACCTCGACCTCGGGCAACTCGGGCATGGGACTCCCCCGTCACGTACGTGCGGACGACCCGAGCGCCCACCCCGGCAGGGGCGGGCGCTCGGATGCGCTGTGCTGTGGCCGGACGCCCGCTCGAGGGGCGGCCGGTGCGTCAGCCGTCGACGCCGCTGCCGTCGACGGTGGCGTGGGCGGCCTGAGCCGCTGCCGCCTGCGTCGCCTCGGCGGCCTCGGCCGCCTTGGCGCGTTCGTCCGCCGCGGCCCGGATGGACCGCCACGCGGACTCGGCGGCCTGCTGCTCCGCCTCCTTCTTGCTGCGGCCGGTGCCGGTGCCGTACGAGACGCCTCCGACGCGGGCGGCAGCAGTGAAGGTCTTCTCGTGGTCGGGGCCGGTCTCCGTGACCAGGTACTCGGGAACACCGAGTCCTTCGGTCGCGGTGAGCTCCTGGAGACTGGTCTTCCAGTCCAGGCCGGCTCCGAGGTTCGAGGACTTCTCGATCAGGGGGTCGAACAGGCGGTGCACCAGCTCCGCCGCCGAGTCCAGTCCCTGGTCGAGGTAGACCGCGCCGATCACCGCTTCGAGGGTGTCGGCCAGGATGGACGCCTTGTCCCGCCCGCCCGTGCCCTCTTCACCGCGGCCGAGCCGGATGAAGGAGCCCAGGTCGAGCCCGCGGCCCACCTCGGCGAGCGCACGCGAGTTCACCACCGCGGCCCGCAGTTTGGCCAGCTGGCCTTCTGGCAGGTCCGGGTGGGTGCGGTACAGCGTGTCCGTGACCACGAGGCCGAGGACGGAGTCCCCGAGGAACTCCAGGCGCTCGTTGGTCGGCAGACCGCCGTTCTCGTATGCGTACGACCGGTGGGTCAGTGCGCGCACCAGAAGGGCGGACTCGACCTGGTAGCCGAGCCGCCCTTCCAGAAGCGTGTGGGACGAGGCCTGGTTGTCCGCCGGAGCACTCCCGCTCGCACGGGAAGACTTGTTCTTAGGCGTGGACACAGTGCCTCTCACCAGCCGCTCAGACCTCGAGGACCTGGCGCTTGTTGTAGGTGCCGCAAGACGGGCACGCGATGTGCTGCTGCTTGGGCTCGTGGCAGCGCTCGCACGCAACCAGGGTGGGGACCGCAGCCTTCCACTGCGACCGGCGGTGGCGCGTGTTGCTGCGCGACATCTTCCGCTTCGGAACAGCCACGGCTACTTCTCCTGCTTCTCGTCGGCGCGTGCTGACTGAGGCGCGCCGCCGCTCATCTCGTCCTTCTCGCCGTCCGACATGGTGTCGGCGAGTCCCTGCAGTGCCGCCCAACGGATGTCGACGGCGTCATGGTGGTGGTCCGGGTCGTCCGCCAGCCGCGCGCCGCACTCGGCGCACAGACCAGGGCAGTCTTCCTGGCACACCGGCTGCATCGGCAGTGCGAGCACCACCGCATCACGCAGCACGGGCTCGAGGTCGAACAGGCCGTCCTCGAGGAAGAGCCTGTCCTCGTCGTCCTCGGCGTCGTCGCCCGGTTCCGCGATCACGCGGCCCCGGTCGTCGGCGTCAGGGTACGAGAACATCTCCTGGAAGTCCGCTTCGAGCTCCTGCTCGAGCGGCTCCAGACACCTTACGCACTCCCCCTCGGCCGCGGCACGGGCGGTGCCTGTGACGAGCACCCCTTCCATGACCGACTCCAGACGGAGTTCGAGCTCCACCGGGGCGCCTTCCGGCACTCCGATGACTCCCTTGATACCGAAGTCCTTGGGAGCGTCGACCGTGCGGGTCAGGCGCTGCAGCGCACCAGGCCGCCGGCCCAGCTCGTGTGTGTCGAACACGAGGGGGTTGCGGTGGTCGAGGCGGGCGTTCAGGGCCATTCCTGCTTTCGGTCTTTCGAGCTCAGGGGGGACGCCGCCCTCGGTGTTCTTCGGGCAGCGTGGATCGCGGACGTACGCGCGACCGAAGAGCCAGGATACTGGACCTTTCGCCGTCGGCCCAATCCGGTGCTCAGCCCTGGCCGCGCCCCTGCTCGTAGGCCCGCAGCTGCTCGGCGCTGATCATGCCGGTGTCGAAGAGGCTGGTCTCGTCGAGGGCGTACCCCTGGGCCTGCTGCGCCTGGTGCACCTGCTGCTGGGCGTGCTGCGCCTGCTGCTGGGCCTGGTGCGGGTCGTAGGCCGCCTGCTGGGGGTCGTAGCCCGGGAAGTGGCCGTCTGCCGCCGGGGCGTAGCCGGCGGCCGCGTAGGGATCGGCCTGCGGGTAGCCGTACGGGTCGGGCTGGGCGGCGTAGGACTGCTGGGCGTAGTCCCCGTAGGGCTCGGGTTGCTGCCCGTAGCCGTACGCGGGCTGCGGCGGGGCGTACTCCTCCTGCGGTGCGGCGGCCGGGCGCTCGGCCGGGGGCTCGGCGGCCAGGGCCGCCAGGTCGGCGAGGTAGTCGGCGTCGCTGGAGTGCTGGATCGTGCTCGCGTCGTCGGCGAGGGCGCCGAGGTCGTCGGTGGCGATCCGGCCGTGCAGCTTCTGCCGGCCCCGGCCGACGGCCTCCAGGGTCTTGGCGAGGACCGCCTCGAAGGCGCCGAGCTTGGCGTCGACGTACGCGTCGGCAGTGCGGCGCTGGGTGTCCGGGTCGTGGCTGCGCTCGGGGGCGTCCTCGTCCTCGTAGCCCTGCTCGTCGGTGCCCGGGCCGGTGCCGAGGAGCTTCTCGCGGCCGCGGCCGACGGAGCCGAGCGTCTTGGTGAGGACGACCTCGAAGTTGGCGAGCTTGGAGTCGACGTACTCGTCGGCCTCGGCGCGGACCTCTTCGGCCTCCTGGCGGGCCTCGGCGAGGATCCGGTCGGCCTCGGCCTGCGAGCGGCGGGCGATCTCGGTGCCGGAGACGAGCGAGCCGCGCTCGGCGTGCGCGCTGTCGATGATCCGCTGGGCCTCCTGGCGGGCCTGCTCGACCATCTGCTCACGGTCGCCGATCAGCTCCCGGGCCTCGGCGAGGGAGTCGGGCAGCGCCGCGCGCAGCTCCTCCAGCATCGCGAGCAGCTCGGCGCGGTTGACCACGCACGAGGCCGACATGGGCATGGACCGGGCGCCGGAGACCGCGGTGACGATCTCGTCGAGCTTCTTCTGCACGTCCACCGTGTGCTCGCCACTCTCTACAGATGCGTTGGAGACGGACGGGACGACTGTACGGCCACGGGGCGCCGGGGAACACCGGGTGACGGGTCGTCAGGTCCCCGGCGGTGCACCGGGGGCGCGTCAGTCCTTCCGCAGCCGCTCGGTGAGCTCCCCGAGGACCTCCGCGGGCACCAGGTGGGAGACGTCGCCGCCCCAGGTCGCGACCTCCTTGACCAGGGAGGACGACAGGAAGCTGTAGGTGGGGTTGGTGGGGATGAAGAGGGTCTCCACCCCGGACAGGCCGTTGTTCATCTGGGCCATCTGCAGCTCGTAGTCGAAGTCGCTGACGGCGCGCAGGCCCTTGACGATGGCGGGGATGTCGCGCTGCTTGCAGAAGTCGACGAGCAGGCCGTGGAAGGCCTCCACGCGGACGTTTCCGTACTCGGCGGTGACCCGGCGGATCAGGTCGATCCGCTCCTCGATCTCGAACAGCCCCTTCTTGGACTGGTTGATCATCACCGCGACGTAGACCTCGTCGTACAGCCTGGAGGCGCGCGAGATGATGTCGAGGTGTCCGTTGGTGATCGGGTCGAACGACCCGGGACAGACGGCGCGGCGCACTTGTGATCCCTCGCTCTCCGGTCCGGTCATCGTGCGTCTTCGCACGTAGAGGCGGCGCGACCGTACCAAAACGTTCCCTCGCCGTAGCGACGGGCCCGCAGAGGTGCGAAGCCCTCGGGCCACCGGAATTCCCCGCCTCGGGTGCTGCGCTCCACGGTGACGAGGGCTTCCGCGGCGAGCCAGCCCTCCGAGCGGAGTGTGAGGAGGATCTCCCGAAGATCGTCGTCCGTGACGGCGTACGGCGGGTCCAGGAACACCAGGTCGTACGGCTCCGCCGGGGGCGCGGCACGGATGATCTGCTCGGCTTTGCCCGATCTGACCTCGGCGCCGGGAAGCCCGAGGTTCTTCACGTTCTCGCGGACCGTGCGGACGGCCCTGGCGTCGGCTTCGACGAGGAGGGTGTGGCCGGCGCCCCGGGAGAGCGCCTCCAGGCCCACCGCTCCCGATCCCGCGTAGAGGTCGAGGACGCGTTCGCCGTCCAGGGGGCCGCCGAGCAGGGACTGCCAGGTGGAGAAGAGGCCCTCGCGCGCGCGGTCGGAAGTGGGGCGGGTGCCGGTGCCTGGGGGTACCGCCAGGCGACGTCCACCGGCTGCGCCGGCGATCACGCGGGTCATCTTCGGTCCTTGGTCGTGGGCGGCTTCGGGTCCATTGTGGCTGGTCGCAGTTCCCCGCGCCCCTGAAAGAGGGTCAGTCCACCTCACCCCTTCTCCAGGTACTGCTCCCTCTCCTCGTCCAGGAGGGCGTCCAGGGCCGTCCGCAGTGCGGGCAGGCGGGTCAGCTCCGGGTCGGCGGCCACCACCGCCGTCGCCTCCTCCCTCGCCTCCGCGATGATCTCCTCGTCCTCGATGACCGCGAGGACCTTCAGGGAGGTCCTGGCGCCCGACTGGGCCTGGCCGAGGACGTCGCCCTCGCGGCGCTGTTCCAGGTCGATGCGGGAGAGTTCGAAGCCGTCGAGCGTGGCGGCGACCGCACCCAGGCGCTGGCGGGCCGGGCTCGCCTCGGGCATCTCGGTGACCAGCAGGCACAGGCCCGGGGCGGAGCCGCGGCCCACGCGGCCGCGCAGCTGGTGGAGCTGGGAGACGCCGAAGCGGTCGGCGTCCATGATGACCATGGCGGTGGCGTTGGGGACGTTGACGCCGACCTCGATGACCGTCGTGGCGACCAGGACGTCGGTCTCGCCGGCGGCGAAGCGGCGCATGACGGCGTCCTTGTCGTCCGGGTGCATCCGGCCGTGCAGGACCTCGACGGTCAGCCCCTGGAGGGGCCCCTTGGCCAGTTGGTCCGCCACGTCGAGCACCGCGAGCGGGGGGCGCTTGTCCGCCGTCTCCTCGGGGGGCTGCTGGGCCTTCTTGCGGCCGGCCCTGCCCGGGGCGTCCTCCTCGTCGCCGATGCGGGGGCAGACGACGTAGGCCTGGTGGCCGTTGCTCACCTCCTCGCGGACCCGTTCCCAGGCGCGGGCGAGGAAATGCGGCTTGTCGGCGGCCGGGACGACATGGCTGGCGATCGGCGAGCGGCCGGCGGGGAGCTGATCGAGGACGGAGGTCTCCAGGTCGCCGAAGACCGTCATCGCGACCGTGCGCGGAATGGGCGTGGCCGTCATGACCAGCAGGTGCGGGGGCTGCTTGCCCTTGCCGCGCAGGGCGTCGCGCTGCTCGACGCCGAAGCGGTGCTGTTCGTCGACGACGACCAGGCCGAGGTCGTGGAACTGCACCTTGTCCTCGATGAGCGCGTGGGTGCCGATGACGATGCCGGCCTCGCCGGTGGCGAGGTCGAGCAGGGCGTGGCGGCGGGCGGCGGCGCCCATGGACCCGGTCAGCAGCACGACCTTGGTGCCCTGCTCGGAGCCGCCGAGCATGCCGCCCTCGGCGAGTTCGCCCATCATCTCCACGATGGACCGGTGGTGCTGCTGGGCGAGCACCTCGGTGGGCGCGAGCATGGCGGCCTGCCCGCCCGCGTCGACGACGGCGAGCATGGCCCGCAGGGCCACCATCGTCTTGCCGCTGCCCACTTCCCCCTGCAGCAGCCGGTGCATCGGGTGGGAGGTGGCCAGGTCGTCGAAGATCTCCCGGGAGACGCGCTGCTGGCCGTCGGTGAGGGTGAAGGGGAGACGGGCGTCGAAAGCGGTGAGGAGGCCGTCCGGAGCGGGTCTGCGGGGGACGGCGGGGAGTTGGGCGTCCGCATGGCGGCGGCGGGCGAGGGCGACCTGGAGGACGAAGGCCTCGTCCCACTTGAGGCGGGAGCGGGCGTCCTCGATGTCGGCCTTGGTCTGCGGGCGGTGGATCTTCAGCAGGGCCTCGGGCAGGGGGACCAGACCGCGGCCCTCGCGCAGCGAGTCCGGGAGCGGGTCGGCGGCCTGCTGGGCGGTGGGCAGGACGGTCTGGACCGCCTTGCCGATCTTCCAGGACTCGAGTTTCGCGGTGGCCGGGTAGATCGGGATCAGGGCGCCCGCCCAGGACTCGACGGACGCGCTGGGCTCGTCGGGGTCGCCGCGCAGCAACTCGTAGGCAGGGTGGGCGAGTTGCAGACGGCGGTTGAAGAGGGAGACCTTGCCGGCGAACATCGCGCGGGTGCCCGGCAGGAGCTCCTTGTGGGGCTTGTGAACGCCGTGGCCGAAGAAGACCAGTTGGAGCCGGCCGCTGCCGTCGGTGATCGTGACCTCCAGGCGCTGGCCCTTGCCGCGCGGGGCCTTGGCGGAGGCGAAGGTGTGCAGCCGGGCGTCGGCGACCTGGGCGACCACCGTGACGTGCTCGTCCAGCGGGAGGTCCGCGAGGTGGGTGAGCTGCCCGCGCTCCTCATAGCGGCGCGGGTAGTGGTGGAGCAGGTCTCCGACGGTGTGCAGGCCGAGGTGCTCGGCCATCACCTTCGCGGTGGCGGGGCCGAGCACCGACTTCAGCGGTTGGCGCAGGGGTTCATCAGGTGCGGGCACGAGATCCATTGCACACCACGTCACTGACATCGGCCTGCAAGGCCCCGGACTCCGCTGACGTAAAGATCCGGGAAACTGCTGCTCAGGCGGATGACCCGGGCCCTAGGATGACGGGCCACCGGATCTTCCTCCCGCGGTCACCGTCTCGTCCCGGGCCGCCCGACCCCGCGCCGCGGCGAGTCCCGCGCCGGCGCCGTGAAGATGGATTCCCAGAGATCACTGCCGTCGCCGGCCTCCCCCTCGCACCTCCTCCCTCCCGCCGTCCGGGCCGGCCTGCCGGCGGCGCCCGCCCGCCGTGAGGACGACCACGCATGAGCGGGATCCAGGACATCGACGACCTGCGCCGGGCCCTGGCGGACAACGCCGGGCAACCGGAGGGACCGGCCCGCAACACGCGCGCGCGGGAGCTGGTGGCGGCGGCCGAGGGCCTAGCCGGGCCGCGGGCCGTGATCGAGGCGCTCGGGCACCAGGTGAGGGTCTGCCACCACAGCGGCGAGAGGGGCGGGGCGTTCGCCCCGTTCTCGCGTCTGCTGCACATGTGGGACGAGCGGCCCGGGGACTTCGAGGCGCACGAGGCCCGGTCGCTGCACGGGATGTTCGCGTGGGTCTGCGTCGGCCTGCTCGACCAGCCGGACGTGCCGCTCGCCTCGGTCGAGGAGTGCCTGGGCGACATGGAGCGCCGCTACCGGCTCGCCGGGTACTCCGAGCGGGCCGTGCGCAGCGCCGAGCACCGGGTCGCGGCCCACGTCGGGGACCTGGGGCGGGCCGGGCGGGCGTACACCGCGTGGCTGGCCGCCGACCGGGACGGCACGGCGGACTGCCCGGCGTGCGACCTGCACGGGCAGGGCCGGTGGCAGGCCGAGCGGGGCCGGGACGCGCAGGCGCTTCGGCTGTGGCGGCCCGTGCTGGAGGGCGCACACGCCTGCGCCCGCGAACCCGACACGGTCCTGGCGTCGTCCCTGCTGCCGCTGTTGCGGCTGGGCCGCGCGGACGAGGCCGGCGCCGGGCACCTGCGGGGCTTCCGGCTCGTCCGGGGCCGCGAAAGCATGCGGGGCGCCCACGCGGAGCACGTGGAGTTCTGCGCGCTGACCGGCAACGAGGCGCGGGGGCTGGAGCTGCTCGCCGAGCGGCCGGCGTACTTCACGGACGACGGGAACCCCCGCAGCAGACTGGAGTTCCTGAGCGCGGCCACCCTGCTCATGGACCGTCTGGTGGTGCGCGGACTCGGCGGCCTCCGAGTGCCGGGTCCGGCCGGCCGGGAGTGGACCGTGGACGTCCTCGCCGCACACGCGCGTGCGGAGGCTCTCGCCCTGGCCGCCCGCTTCGACGCGCGCAACGGCACGGCGTACGTGGGTGAGCGCGCCCGCGCGCGGATGGCGCAGGAGCCGCTGGTGGAGCGGCTGCCGCTGGGCGTGCGCGCGGCCCGGCCGCTTCCCGCGCCCGCTCCCCCGCCGGCCCCCGCTCCCGCCGCCTCGCCGCCGGACCTGCCCGCCCTGCTGGCCGAAGCGCGGCGGCTCTCGGACACCCTGCGGCCCGGCGCCGTGGAGGCGTGGGCCGCCGCCGCGCGGGCCGCCGAAGCCGTGGGCGCCGAATTGGCGGCCCGCGACCGGGCCGAGATCGCCGAGCACGCGGCGACGGACCTCGGCGCGGCGGGTGCCGAACTGTTCGAGCAGGCAGCGGAGTTGTACGCAGCGGCGGGCGATCCGGGAGAGGCCCTGGCGGCCCGCGCGCGTGCCGCGTACGTACGGGCCCTGACCGGGGAGGTCGCCGCTGCGACGGCCCGCGTCGCCGGTCCGTACGAGGAGGTGCTGGCGCTGTACGCGGCGGGCGGCACGGGTCTGCGGCAGACGGCGTCGGTCCTGATGTCCCGGGCGCGGGTGCTGATGCGCGCGGCGCACGCGGCCGCAGGCCCCGGCGCCGCGGCGGCGCGGGCCGACGCGGAGGCCGCCGTCCGCGAGGTGCCGGCGCTCGTCGGGGAGCGCGGCGGCGAGGACGTGCGGCTGGCCGCCCGGGTCGCCGAGGCGCGGGCGATGCTCGGTGAACTGGCCCGACTGGCCGGGGACCTGCGGACGTCGGCCGAGCTGTTCGCGCAGGGGGCGGCGGCGTTCGTCGCGGCGGGACTGCCCTGGTTCGCGGTCGAGTACGAGGCCCGGCTCGCCACCCTGGCGCACGAGCTCGGCGACGCGCGGGAGACGGAGCGCGCGCTGCGGGCCGCCCTGGAGCACGGCGGGGACCAGCTCGAGCCGCCCGGACGGGCCCGGCTGCACCTACAGCTCGCCGAGGTGACGGGGGGCCGGGGCGACGCCGTGGAGGCCGCGGCGCACGCCCTCCGGGCCGCACACTGGGCCGACGAGGCCGGGGAGAGCGCGTCGCTGGGCGCCTGGGCCCGGCAGCAGCTCGGCGGTCTCCTGCTGATGCAGGGCCGGTGGGCCGAGGCCGCGGAGGTGCTGGAGTGCGCGCTGCCCGACCTGAACGCCGAGACGCACGGCGACGAGGTGGTCGTGCAGACGCTGTGGTGGCTCGGCGACTGCCTGGGTGAGCTCGGCGAGCACCGGGCCGCCGCCGAACGGCGCCTGCGGGCCGCCGGGATCGCCCGCGCCTGGCCGGAGCAGCACGACCACGCGACGCTGACCCACCTGGCCGGGGAGGCGTTCGGGCAGGCGGGACTGACCGCCGAGGCGGACCGGGCCTACACGCGCGCGGGCGGCCTCTGGCGCGCTCTCGGCGACACCCCCGGCGTGGTCCGCGCCCTGCGCGCCCGCGCCTGGCTGGTCGTCGACGCGGGCGAGGACCCGTCCCGGGCACGGGAGCTCATGACGAGCGCGGTCCGGGAGTGCGAGCGGGCGCGGGACGCCGCGGCGGACGAGGAGACGCGGCGGCGGCTCACCGCCGAACTGGGCGACACACACCGCCAGTTCGGCGACCTGCTGGCCGCGGCGGCCGACGAGGAGCCCGAAGGCGGCGCCGCCCGGCCCGTCTTGGAGGAGGCGCACGCCCACCTGATGCGGTCGGTCGGGGTGTTCGTCTCCCTCGGGCCGGCCGCCCTGCACGACCGCACGGGCGCCGAACTCGCGGCGGGGCGGCTGGAGGCGGGCCTCGCCCGCACCGCCGAGGCGCGGGCACGCGCGCGGGGGGTGCTCGCCGCGTACGACGGGTACGACGCCTACGGCGGCTGCGGCGACGGGGACGGCCTCGACGGCCTCGACGGCCTCGACGGCTCCGAGAGTGAGCGGGAGACGGTGGCGGCCCGGCGGACGGAGGCCGAGCAGCTGCTCCGCCTGCTGGCGGACCGGCCGGACTGACCGCGCCGCCTACTCCACGCCGATGAGGAGCAGGGCACCCTGCCGCCCGCCCCGGTACACGACGGTGTCGACGGCGAGGTACCCCTCGCGGACCCGGTCCTCCAGGTACCGGGCGACGGCGTCGGGGACGTCCTCGCCGAGCACCAGGGTGACCATCTCGCCCCCGGCGGCGAGCATCCGTTCCAGGACGGTCTCGGCGGTCGTGGTGAGGTCCGGGCCGATCACGGCCACGTCCCCGTCGATCAGGCCGAGGACGTCACCGGCCTGGCAGATGCCCGCCATCGTCCAGGACTCGTGCTCGGCGACCGTGACCTCGGCGTACCGGGTGGCACCGGCCGCCGAGGTCATCGAGACGACGTCCTCGTCGAAGCGCCGCTCCGGCTCGTGCACCGCGAGCGCGGCGATGCCCTGGATCGCCGACCGGGTCGGGATGAGGGCCACGCGGACGCCCTCCGTACGGACCTGCTCCGCGGCCGCCGCGGCGGTGTGCCGCAGCTCGGCGTCGTTGGGCAGCAGTACGACCTCGCGCGCGTGGGCCCGCCGCAGCGCCTGGACGAGCTCTCCGCTGGCCGGCGGTTCCCCGGGGCGGGCGAGCACGGTCGTCGCCCCGGCCTCGGCGTACAGCCCGGCCAGGCCCTCACCGGGCACGACGGCCACGACGGCCCGCTGGGCACGCTCGCGGGGCGGCCGCTCGGCACCGGTGGTGTGCACGTCACCGGCACCGAAGTGGGTGATCCGGATGCGGTGCGGCCGTCCGGCCTCGATGCCGGCCTCGACGGCGGCGCCCGGGTCGTCGACGTGGACGTGGACGTTCCACAGCCCGTCACCGCCGACGACGACGAGCGAGTCCCCGAGGGCGTCGAGCCGCCCGCGCAGCCGCGCGACCGCCGCGTCCTCGGCCTCCAGGAGGTAGACGACCTCGAAGGCGGGCCCGTCCGGGCCGTGCGCCGTGGCGCCGCCGGGGCTCTCGCCCGGCTCGGCGCACGCCGCGACGGTGTCCGCCGGCGACACCACGCGCGCGTGCGGGTCGTCTCCGCCGGCCGGTACGTCCTGCCCGCCCCGGCCGGCACCGGCCGCCGCGCCGGACGCACCGGGCTCCTCCCCGTGCCCGCCGCCGTCGGGCGACTGCCGGCCACCGGGGTGCGGCCGGGCCCCCACGCGCGCGTGGGTCCCGCCGGTGCCCACCGCCTCCGCCGCCCGCGAGGCTTCGACGACCCGGACGCGCTCGGCCGCCCCCGCCGCCCCCGCCGCCTCAGCGGCCCCGTGCCCGGCCCCCCGGGCCTCCGGAACGCGCCCCGCGTGCGCCACCGGTCCGCGCGGCCGCTCCCCCGTGAAGGTCTCCACCAGCGCCCCGAGCACCGCGACCAGCCCCCGCCCGCCGGCGTCGACCACCCCGGCGCGTTCCAGGACGGGCAGCCGCGAGGGGGTCTCGGCGAGGGCCGTGCGGGCGCCCGCGTAGGCCGCCCGGGCCACCGTCCCGCAGTCGCCCTCGGTGGACGCGGCGGAGTCGGCGGCGGCCGAGGCGACCGTGAGCACGGTGCCCTCGACGGGGTGGGCGACGGCCTCACGGGCCGAGTCGGCCGCGTGCCGCAGGGCGAGGCGCAGGTCGTGGCCGCCCGCCTGCGCGCTCTCGCAGCCGGCCAGCACCTGGGCCATGCCGCGCAGCAGCTGGGCGAGGATCGTGCCGGAGTTCCCGCGGGCGCCGATGAGCGCACCGTGCGCCATCGCCCGGACGGCGTCGGCGAGGGTCGGGCCGGCGTCGGCGGGGGCCGGGCCGGCGGGACCGCTCCTCGCGGGCGGGGGCGCGCCCGCGGCGTGCCCGGCGAAGACGGCCTCCACGGCACCGGCGGCGGACTCCACGGTGAGGTACAGGTTCGTGCCGGTGTCCCCGTCCGCCACCGGGTAGACGTTGATCGCGTCGATCTCCTCGCGGGCCCGTCCCAGGGTCTCCAGCGCGAGGCCGCACCAGGTGCGCACCGCGAGAGCATCGAAGAATGTCTGCGGCACCTGCGCCACTGCGCCTCCCTGAGCTGCTGGACGTGGCAGGCAGCGTAGACCCCGGGGGCGCCGTCCACCGGAAGAGGGCCGGGGCGGGCCCCTGAGCTGCCATGGTAGTTTCGCTTCACGGGTGCAGCCGTTGTATGCTGCTCCGGTTGCCCGATCCGATCGGGCCTTCCCCCTGGCAGCGCCACTCAGATCCAGCAGGCTTCCGAGTCCAAGGATCTCGATCCCGGCATGCCGGGATCAACCGTAAGTGCATCTGAAGTCTTTGGAGTGACCCGTGGCTGCCAACTGCGACGTCTGCGGCAAGGGGCCGGGCTTCGGCAACAACATCTCGCACTCGCACCGCCGTACGTCCCGTCGCTGGAACCCGAACATCCAGCGTGTGCGTACCGTGGTGGGCGGGACGCCGAAGCGCGTGAACGCTTGCACCTCGTGCATCAAGGCCGGCAAGGTCTCGCGCTGACGCTCCGCTAGCGCGCGGCCACTGCTGGTTCGCTGTAGAGCCGGTCCACCCAGGTGGACCGGCTCTTTGGCGTACCCGCAGCGGTGGACCGGCTCTTCGGCGCGCCTGCGGCGGCCGCGCGGCAGCCGGCCCGGGCGGCGGGCGGTCACGAACCGCCGCGGAAGCGCCAGCCGTGGTCCACCGGCCCGATGCCGCCGCCGAGCGCGAAGCCGGCCGCGATCGCCCCGGTGACGTAGTCCTTCGCGGTCGCCACCGCCTCGGGGACGGTGTCGCCCTTGGCGAGCTGCGCGGCGATCGCGGAGGCCAGGGTGCAGCCGGTGCCGTGGGTGTGGCGGTTGTCGTGCCGCGGCGCCCGCAGCCAGTGCTCCTCGGAACCGTCCGTGAGCAGGTCCACGGCGTCCCCGGACAGATGACCCCCCTTGATCAGCACCCAGCGCGGGCCGTGCTCCAGCACGGCCGACGCGGCGTCACGCAACTGCGCCTCCGACTCCACGCGCACACCGGTCAGCTGCGCCACCTCGTCGAGGTTGGGGGTCGCCACCGTCGCGACCGGCAGCAGCTTCGTGCGCACCGAGTCCAGCGCGGACGCGGCGAGCAGGGAGTCGCCGTGCTTGGAGACCCCGACCGGGTCGACGACCGCCGGGGCGTCCGTCCCCGCGAGCAACTCGGCGACCGCCTCGACCAGTTCCGCCGAGGCGAGCATGCCGGTCTTGACGGCCCGTACGCCGATGTCGTCGACGACGCTGCGGTACTGGGCCCGGACGGCCTCCACCGGCAGTTCCCAGGCGCCCTGCACGCCCAGGGAGTTCTGCGCGGTCACGGCCGTGAGGACGCTCATGCCGTGCACGCCGAGCGCCAGCATCGTCTTGAGGTCGGCCTGGATGCCGGCGCCTCCGCCGGAGTCGGAGCCCGCCACCGTGAGGACGTTGGGGATCATGAGTCGAGGTCCCCGAAGTGGTCCCAGCCGCCCTTGCTGGTCCACGGCGCGCCGTCGACCGTCACCTGGGGCAGCGCCGAGGGGTTGAGGACCTCGCCGATGACCTTCCAGCGGGCGGGCAGCTTCACGTCCGGCGGGAAGGTCGCCACGATGGCGTGGTCCTCTCCCCCGGTCAGCACCCACTGCATCGGGTCGACGCCGACGGCCTGCCCGATGTCGTTCATCTGCGAGGGGATGTCGATCGCCTGGGAGCGGACGTCGATGCGCACCTTGCTGGCCTCGGCGATGTGCCCGAGGTCGGCGATCAGCCCGTCGCTCACGTCGCACATGGCGGTCGCCCCGAGCCCGGCGGCGGCCGGACCGGCGTGATACGGGGGTTCCGGACGCCGGTGGGCCTCCACGAACGCCCGGGGCGAGCGGAAGCCGCGGGAGAGCACCGCGTACCCGGCCGCCGACCAGCCGAGCCAGCCGGTCACCGCGACGAGGTCGCCGGGCTGGGCGCCCGCCCGGGTCACCGGCTCCTGGTTGCGCAGGTCGCCGAGCGCGGTGATCGACACCATGATCGAGTCGCCGCGCACGACGTCACCGCCGACGACCGCGGCGCCCGCGACCTGGCACTCGTCGCGCAGGCCGTCCATCAGCTCGCTCGGCCAGGTCACCGGCAGTTCGGCCGGGACGACCAGGCCCAGCAGCAGCGCGGTCGGGACGGCGCCCATGGCGGCGATGTCGGCGAGGTTCTGCGCGGCCGCCTTGCGGCCCACGTCGTAGGCCGTCGACCAGTCGCGGCGGAAGTGCCGGCCCTCCACCAGGATGTCCGTGCTGGCCACGACCCTGCGGTCGGGCGCGGCCACCACGGCGGCGTCGTCGCCGGGGCCGACCCGGACGGCCGGTGTGGTGGTCAGACGGGAGGTGAGCTCCCTGATGAGCCCGAACTCACCGAGCTCACCAACAGTGCCCTTCATTGCCCTTGCTCCCCTTCTGTCCCTGTCCGTGCCCGGTCGCGGGGCGTTGCGGCCCTCGCTACCGTCGAGGTGACGGTCCTGTTCTGCCGGACACCGGCCCCGGCGCGCAAGACCCGGGTCCCTCGGGTCTCCCCGCGGCGAGCGGCGACGCGATACCGTGGCGTTCCTTTTCCCCACATGATCCTCGTGGCCGCCCTGGAGGTTCCGTGGTACAGGCGTACATCCTGATCCAGACGGAGGTCGGCAAGGCGTCGACCGTCGCCGAGACGATCGCCAAGATCCCTGGAGTCATCCAGGCCGAGGACGTGACCGGACCGTACGACGTGATCGTGCGGGCGCAGGCCGACACCGTCGACGACCTGGGCCGCATGGTGGTCGCCAAGGTCCAGCAGGTGGACGGGATCACCCGCACCCTGACCTGCCCGGTCGTCCATCTGTAGCCCCCGTCTACCCTGGGCCGGTGAACTCCTTCACTCACCGGCACCGTCGTGTGCTCCGCCTGTCCCGCCTGCCCGCTCTCGCGCTGTTGATCACCGCGGCGGGCTGCTCCTCAGCAGACGACAGCGCGTCGGCGGCGGTTCCCAGCCCGGACGCGAAGGTCGCGGAACTGTGCCGGAACCTGGACAAGGCACTGCCCGCGAAGGTGGGCGGTGAGCGCCGCGGGGATCCCGAGCCCGCGTCCGCGCTGACGGCGGCCTGGGGCAGCCCGGCGATCATACTGCGCTGCGGTGTGCCGCAGCCGCCGAAGATGGTCGATCCGAAGGTGGCCGAGGGGCGGGACTCCGACGCGGTGGCCGGCGGGGTGAACGGCGTCGACTGGCTCATGGAACGCCAGGGTGACGGCCACCGGTTCACCACCGCCAACCGCGAGGCGTACGTCGAGGTCCAGGTGCCGGAGGGGGTCGACAGCTCCGCCGCCCTGATCGACCTGGCCCCGGCCGTGAAGAAGGCGATCCCCGCAGGGATCGCCTCCTGAGAGCGGCCGGGCGGGCGCCCGGCCGGGCCTGTTCAGCGCAGACCGGTCGGGCGGCGCAGGGCCGCCCGCACGAGCAGGTCGATGAGCTCGGGGTAGCTCACGCCGCTCGCCTGCCACATCTGCGGGTACATCGAGATGGGCGTGAAGCCGGGCATGGTGTTGATCTCGTTGATCACGAACTCGCCGTCCTCGGTGAGGAAGAAGTCCGCGCGCACCAGTCCCTCGCAGGACGCCGCCTCGAAGGCGTCGACCGCCAGGCGCTGCACCTCGGCCGTCTCCTCGGGCGTCAGCGGCGCCGGCACGATGCCGGGCGTGGAGTCGATGTACTTGGCCTCGAAGTCGTAGTACGCCTGCGCCTGGGGCGGGGGGATCTCGGCGGGCAGCGAGGCACGGGGGCCGTCCTCGAACTCCAGGACCCCGCACTCGATCTCACGGCCGCGCAGGGCCGCCTCGACGATGATCTTCGGGTCGTGCCGCTGGGCCTCGGCGACGGCCTCGTCCAGGCCGGAGAGGTCCTCGACCTTGGTGATGCCGATGGAGGAACCCGCCCGCGAGGGCTTCACGAAGAGCGGCCAGCCGTGTTCACCGGCGAAGTCCACGATCTTCTTGCGGGCGGCGGCCCGGTCGCCCTCCCACTCGCGCGGCCGGATCACCACGTACGGGCCGACCTTGAGCCCGAAGGAGGTGAACACCCGCTTCATGTACTCCTTGTCCTGGCCGACGGCCGAGGCGAGCACGCCCGAGCCCACGTACGGGACACCGGAGAGCTCCAGCAGGCCCTGGAGGGTGCCGTCCTCGCCGTAGGGGCCGTGCAGCACCGGGAAGACCACGTCGACCTCGCCGAGCGCCTTGGGCACCGAACCCGGCTCGCTGTACACGACTTCGCGGCTGGCCGGGTCGACCGGGAGGATGACCCCGCCCTCGGCGGACTCGGCGATGGCGTCCACGCTCGGGGGACGCCGGTCCACGATCGCCATCCGCTCCGGTTCGTCCGCCGTGAGCGCCCAACGGCCGTCCTGGGTGATGCCGATCGGCAGGACGTCGTACCTGGTCCGGTCGATGGCCTTCAGGACGGCGCCGGCGGTGACCACGGAGATCCCGTGTTCGGAGCTGCGCCCGCCGAACACGACGGCCACACGCGGCTTGCGAGGCGGCTGCTCGGGGCTCTGGGGGAGGTTCTCGGTGCTCATATCGCGATGAGAGTACCCGGTGGTAGGGCCCGGAGACAGCGCCGCGGGGCCGCGTCGCTCAGCGTCGTTCGGGCTTCGCGCTGCGCGACATCAGCTCCTTGAGAGCGACCACCGGAGGCTTGCCCTCGTGCACGATGCCGACGACCGTCTCCGTGATCGGCATGTCGACGCCGTGCCGCCGGGCCAGATCCAGCACCGACTCGCAGGACTTGACGCCCTCGGCGGTCTGCCTGGTGACCGCGATGGTCTCCTGGAGGGTCATGCCCTTGCCGAGGTTGGTGCCGAAGGTGTGGTTGCGCGACAGCGGCGAGGAGCAGGTGGCCACCAGGTCGCCCAGGCCCGCGAGTCCGGAGAAGGTCAGCGGGTCGGCGCCCAGTGCCATGCCGAGCCGGGTGGTCTCGGCGAGGCCGCGGGTGATCAGCGAGCCCTTGGCGTTGTCGCCGAGCCCCATGCCGTCCGCGATGCCGACGGCGAGGCCGATGACGTTCTTCACGGCCCCGCCCAGCTCGCACCCCACCACGTCCGTGTTGGTGTACGGGCGGAAGTACGGGGTGTGGCAGGCGGCCTGGAGCCGCTGGGCGACGGCCTCGTCGGTGCAGGCGACCACGGCAGCGGCCGGCATCCGCGCGGCGATCTCCCGGGCCAGGTTCGGGCCCGTGACCACGGCGATCCGGTCCTGGCCGACCTTGGCCACGTCGTCGATGACCTCGCTCATCCGCATGGCGGAGCCGAGTTCGACGCCCTTCATCAGCGACACCAGGACCGTGTCCGAGGCGAGCAGCGGGGTCCACTCGGCGAGGTTGCCGCGCAGGGTCTGCGAGGGGACCGACAGGACGGTGAAGTCGGCGCCGGCCGCGGCCTCGGCGGGATCGGTGGTGGCGCGGACGCGCTCGGGCAGCTCGACGCCCGGGAAGTAGTCGGGGTTGGTGCGGGTGGAGTTGATCGCCTCCACGAGTTCCGGGCGGCGTCCCCACAGGGTGACCTCGCACCCGGCGTCGGCCAGCACCATGCCGAAGGCCGTGCCCCACGAACCGGCGCTCAGGACCGCCGCCTTGACCGGCTTGCTCACGTGCCCAGCCCCTCTTCCTGCGTCGACTGCGAGGTCTGCGACGACGGCGCCGAGGGCACCGTGCGCTCCGGCCGCTGCTCGGCCCGCTGCGCCTGCGCCTGCGTGCGGCGCCGCTGCTCGATCCGCTCCCGGCGCGGGTCGTAGGGCGTCTCGGGCGCCTTCTCGCCGCGGATCTGCTCCAGCTGGGCGGTGACGGCGGCCATGATGACCTCGGTGGCCTCCTTCAGCAGGTCCGCGGTCATCTCCCGGTCGTAGAAGCGGGAGAGGTCCACCGCGGGCCCGGCCAGCACGCGGTGCGTCTTGCGCGGCAGCAGGTGCGGCTTCTTCGTGTACGGCGGCAGCAGTTCGTTGCAGCCCCACTGCGCCACCGGGATCACGGGGCACTTGGTCTGCAGGGCGACGCGGGCGGCCCCGGTCTTGGCGGTCATGGGCCAGCCGTCCGGGTCACGGGTGAGGGTGCCCTCGGGGTAGAAGGCGACGCATTCCCCGCGGTTCACCGCGTCGATCGCGGCCCGGAAGGCGCTCAGCGCGTCCGTGCTCTCCCGGTAGACGGGGATCTGGCCGGTGCCGCGCATCGCGGCCCCGACGAATCCCTTCTTGAAAAGACCGCTCTTCGCGAGGAATCGCGGGACGCGTCCGGTGTTGTACTGGAAATGCGCGTAAGCGAAGGGATCGATGTGCGAATTGTGGTTCACCGCGGTGATAAATCCACCCTCGGCCGGAATGTTCTCCATTCCGCGCCAGTCCCGCTTGAGCAGAACCACCAGCGGCGGTTTGCAGATCACCGCAGCGAAGCGGTACCAGAAGCCGATTCTGCGGCGGGACACGCGGACACCTTCCTCTAGGGCCTGGAGCGAGGGCCTCGGGGGGCCGCACAAGTGTCGCCCCAGGCCGCCGGTCTGTCGAGAACACCGTACGCCCCGGCACGCCGCGCCCCTCAGGCCCCGGGTGACAATGACCGCGACAAGAGGAGGACGGACCCCCGTGCAGTGGACCCTGGTCGTACCCCTGAAGCCCTTGGCCCGGGCCAAGAGCAGGCTCGCGGACACCGCGGACGACGGGCTGCGGCCGGATCTGGCGCTCGCCTTCGCCCAGGACACCGTGGCGGCCGCGCTGGCCTGCCCGGCGGTGCGGGATGTGGCAGTCGTCACGGACGACGGCCGGGCGGTCCGCGAGCTGGCCGCGCTGGGCGCCGCGATCGTCGCCGACGAACCGGCGAGCGGTCTCAACGCCGCCCTGGCCCACGGGGCGGCCGCCGTACGGGCGGGTCGCCCGGCGGCCCGGGTGGCGGCGCTCAACGCCGATCTGCCGGCCCTGCGCCCCGGCGAATTGTCCCGGGTGCTCGACGCCGCCGGGGAATTCCCGCGTGCATTCCTCGCGGACGCCGCCGCAATCGGCACGACGCTGCTGGCCGCGGCCCCGGGCCGGGAATTGCGCCCGGCGTTCGGGGTTGATTCCCGCGCCCGGCACCGGGCGTCCGGGGCGGTGGAACTGGCCCTCGCCGGCGTCGACTCGGTCCGCCGGGACGTGGACACCGGCGACGACCTGCGCACCGCGCTGGCCCTGGGGGTCGGCCCTCATACGGCCGCGGCCGCCGCGCGGTTGCTGATACCCGGGCAGTAGGCTGCGGCCATGCAGGCGACCGCGTACACGTACGACCCCGAGAGCCGCAGCGGGCAGGTGCTCCTGGACGACGGCACCCCGGTGCCCTTCGACGCGGCGGCGTTCGACGCGGGCGGCCTGCTCCTGCTGCGTCCGGGGCAGCGGGTGCGCATCGAGGTGGAGGGCGCGAGGGAGAACCTCAGGATCACTCTGGTGACCCTGCAGACCCTCTGACCACCAGCGACCACACGCCGGACACGCCGCGGGCCGGACTCCCCAGGGGAGTCCGGCCCGGCGTGTGAGTACCCGGCGCCCTTACTTCTTGCGGGCGGTGGTCTTCTTGGCGGTGGTCTTGCGCGCCGTGGACTTCTTCGCCGGCGCCTTCTTGGCCGTGGCCTTCTTCGTGGCGGGGGCCGTCTTCGCGGTGGTCTTCTTCGCCGCGGTGGTCTTGGAGGTGGCCGCCGTCTTCTTGGCGGGCGCCTTCTTCGCCGTGGTCTTCTTCGCGGCGGCCGTCTTGGAGGTGGCAGCCGTCTTCTTGGCGGCCGTCTTGCGCGCCGTGGTGGTCTTCGCCGCTCCCGCCGTCTTCTTCGCCGCGGCCTTCTTGCCCGCGGACTTGGCGATGGTGGGGGGCGGGCCGGAGAGGCTGCCCTTGGGGGCCTTCTTGACGGCGATGTCACCCTTGGGGAGCTTCTTCGAGCCGCTGACCAGGTCCTTGAAGCCCTGGCCCGCGCGGAAGCGCGGCACGGAGGTCTTCTTGACCCGAACCCGCTCGCCCGTCTGGGGGTTACGGGCGTAGCGGGCCGGACGGTCGACCTTCTCGAAGGAACCGAAGCCGGTGACCGAGACCCGGTCACCCGCGACCACCGCGCGGACGATGGCGTCCAGTACATGGTCGACAGCATCGGCGGCCTGCTGGCGGCCGCCCATCTTGTCGGCAATCGCTTCTACGAGCTGCGCCTTGTTCACGTCTTCCCCTTCGGAGACATCGCCAGAACGAAAGTGTTCAAGCTTTTTCGCACGTTAGGCAGATATATACCGCAAATCAAACACGAAACGGGCTTATCACCCTTGTGCCGCAACGAACTCGACGGTGCCGTACGGTTCAGCGTTCCTCGACGGGGAGACGTCCCTCGTCGAGATCCGCGGTGAACCGCTCCAGCCGCCTTGCCGCGTCGGCGAGATCGTGCTTGGCCGCGGCCGTAATGACCAGCAGCTTCCGGGTCAGCGCCATCCGTACGCCCTCCGGGACTTGCAGTGCGCGCACCCTTGCATGCGCTTCTTTGAGTTGGTCCGCGACCGCCGCATAGAGCTCGAGTTGGCCGTCGTGTTCCATGCACAGATTGTGCCATCTGGGGCGAGTTGTCGCCTGCGCAGGGCACAACTGCGGCCCTGGACGGTCTTCCAGGCACCTGTGGAAGTCACGGCTGTGACTCCCGCCTACCCCGGCAACCACCTGCATAACGTGGGAAGTTGCCCTCGCTCCGGGGGGCATGCAGGGCCGTTCGGGTGCAGAAACGCCCGTACCCCCGATCGGGCTGATCGGGGGTACGGGCGGGGTGTTGCGGTGGCCGAAAGTCGCCTTGCTCGGGGCGCCGGGGCCGTGCTGTGGATCAGACCGGCAGGGTCCGGGGCTTGAACGACGGGCGCTTCGCCTCGTAGGCGGCGATGTCCCCCTCGTTCTGGAGGGTGATCGAGATGTCGTCGAGGCCGTTCAGCAGCCGCCAGCGGGAGTTCTCGTCCAGCTCGAAGGAGGCGGTGACGCCCTCGGCGCGCACCTCGCGGCGCTCCAGGTCGACCGTGATCTCGACCTGCGGGTCCCGTTCGGTGAGCTCCCACAGCGCGTCCACGGTCTGCTGGTCCAGCACCACCGTGAGCAGGCCGTTCTTCAGCGAGTTGCCGCGGAAGATGTCGGCGAAGCGGGAGGAGATCACGGCCTTGAAGCCGTAGTTCTGCAGCGCCCAGACGGCGTGCTCACGCGAGGATCCGGTGCCGAAGTCGGGCCCGGCGACCAGGACGGTCGCGCCCTGCCGCTCGGGGCGGTTGAGGACGAACTCGGGGTCCTTGCGCCAGGCCTCGAACAGTCCGTCCTCGAAGCCGTCCCGCGTCACCTTCTTGAGCCAGTGGGCGGGGATGATCTGGTCGGTGTCGACGTTGCTGCGGCGCAGCGGGACGGCCCGGCCGGTGTGGGTGGTGAATGCTTCCATGACTGATCAGACTCCAGCGGGCGTGGGGACGTCGGCCTCGGACAGGTCGGCCGGGGAGGCCAGGTGGCCCAGCACGGCGGTCGCCGCCGCAACCTGCGGTGACACCAGGTGCGTACGGCCGCCCTTGCCCTGCCGTCCCTCGAAGTTGCGGTTGGAGGTGGACGCGGAGCGCTCACCGGGGGCGAGCTGGTCCGGGTTCATGCCCAGGCACATCGAGCAGCCCGCGTGCCGCCATTCGGCGCCGGCCTCCTTGAAGACGACGTCCAGACCCTCGGAGACGGCCTGCAGACCGACCCGCGCCGAGCCCGGGACGACCAGCATCCGTACCCCGTCGGCGACTTTGCGGCCCTGGAGCAGCTCGGCGGCCGCGCGCAGGTCCTCGATGCGGCCGTTGGTGCAGGAGCCTACGAAGACGGTGTCGACCTTGATGGAGCGCAGTGGCTGCCCGGCCCCCAACCCCATGTACTCCAGGGCCTTTTCGGCGGCGTGGCGCTCCGATGCGTCTTCGTACGAAGCGGGATCGGGGACGGACGCCGAAAGCGGTGCGCCCTGCCCGGGGTTGGTGCCCCAGGTGACGAACGGGGACAGCTCGGCCGCGTCGATGACGACCTCGGCGTCGAACTCGGCGTCCTCGTCCGTCCTCAGCGTCTTCCAGTAGGCGACGGCCGCGTCCCAGTCCTCGCCCTCGGGGGCGTGCGGACGGCCCTGGAGGTAGGCGAACGTGGTCTCGTCCGGGGCGATCATGCCCGCGCGGGCGCCGGCCTCGATCGACATGTTGCAGATGGTCATGCGGGCCTCCATCGAGAGCTTCTCGATGGCCTCGCCGCGGTACTCCAGGACGTAGCCCTGGCCGCCGCCCGTGCCGATCCTCGCGATGATCGCCAGGATCAGGTCCTTGGCGGTGACGCCCTCGGGCAGTTCGCCGTCGACCGTGATCGCCATGGTCTTGGGGCGGGTCATCGGCAGCGTCTGGGTGGCCAGCACGTGCTCGACCTGCGAGGTGCCGATGCCGAACGCCAGCGCGCCGAAGGCGCCGTGGGTCGAGGTGTGGGAGTCGCCGCAGACGACGGTGGTGCCCGGCTGGGTCAGGCCCAGCTGCGGGCCCACGACGTGGACCACGCCCTGCTCGACGTCGCCCAGCGGGTGCAGGCGCACCCCGAACTCGGCGGCGTTCTTGCGCAGCGTCTCCAGCTGCACCCGGGAGACCGGGTCGGCGATCGGCTTGTCGATGTCGAGGGTGGGGGTGTTGTGGTCCTCGGTGGCGATGGTGAGGTCGAGGCGGCGCACGGTGCGGCCGCTCTTGCGGAGGCCGTCGAAGGCCTGCGGGCTGGTCACCTCGTGCAGCAGGTGCAGATCGATGAAGAGAAGGTCGGGCTCGCCCTCCGCGCGCCGGACGACATGGTCGTCCCAGACTTTCTCCGCGAGTGTCCTACCCATCGCTGTTCCCTCCGGCCGGCGACCGTCCGCCGACCCAACTAGAGATCTTGAGGAGGCGGCGCCCGTTCCCCTGGTTCCGGGCGCGCACCGCCAGGCCCTTACGTCACGGGCCCGTTGTGACTTCGTGATTCCAGGGTGGCGGGTTCGGGAGAAAATTGAACTTGCGTTTCACAGAGTGAGACGGGAGTATCGTTGCATGGACAACAGTAGCGGCGTCGGCGTTCTGGACAAGGCGGCCCTCGTCCTGAGCGCTCTGGAGTCCGGTCCGGCCACCCTCGCGGGTCTGGTCGGCGCCACCGGACTGGCACGACCCACGGCCCACCGCCTGGCCGTGGCGCTGGAACACCACCGTATGGTGGCGCGGGACATGCAGGGCCGTTTCATTCTCGGCCCTCGGCTGGCCGAGCTGGCCGCGGCAGCGGGTGAGGACCGTCTCCTCGCCACGGCGGGCCCGGTGCTCACGCATCTGCGGGACGTCACGGGCGAGAGCGCGCAGCTCTACCGCCGCCAGGGCGACATGCGCATCTGCGTCGCCGCGGCGGAGCGGCTGTCCGGACTGCGGGACACCGTCCCGGTCGGTTCGACGCTCACGATGAAGGCCGGCTCCTCGGCGCAGATCCTGATGGCCTGGGAGGAGCCGGAGCGGCTGCACCGCGGCTTGCAGGGCGCCCGCTTCACCGCGACGGCCCTGTCGGGCGTCCGGCGGCGGGGCTGGGCCCAGTCGATCGGCGAGCGGGAGCCGGGCGTCGCGTCCGTGTCCGCGCCGGTGCGGGGGCCGTCGAACCGGGTGGTGGCCGCGGTGTCCGTGTCGGGCCCCATCGAGCGTCTCACTCGGCACCCCGGCCGGATGCACGCACAGGCTGTGATCGACGCCGCCGGGCGCCTCTCCGAGGCGTTGCGGCGTACCGGCTGAGCGAACGGAGCGTATCGGGGAAGGTCGGCCTCAACGCCGCGGCAGACCTTTCCCGACCACGCGCCAGGGCACGCACGGTCGATCGTCGCTTGCGGGGCGGTAGTGATCGTCGCCGGCGGGCCGGTAGTGGCTGTTCGCGCGGTTCCTCGCGCCCTCACAAGCCAAGAAGGCCCTCCACCGAAGTGGAGGGCCTTCTCTGTTGTACCCCCGACCGGATTCGAACCGGCGCTACCGCCTTGAGAGGGCGGCGTGCTAGGCCGCTACACAACGGGGGCCTGGACACTGCGTTTCCGCAGGCCCGAGCTGGTCTACCTGGACTCGAACCAAGACTAACTGAACCAGAATCAGTCGTGCTGCCAATTACACCATAGACCAATGTGGTTTAGACCAGTCAGTACCCCCGACCGGATTCGAACCGGCGCTACCGCCTTGAGAGGGCGGCGTGCTAGGCCGCTACACAACGGGGGCCCTAGCAGTCCCGGGATGATCGTCGATCTGCCGATCTCCGGAACCAGTACCCCCGACCGGATTCGAACCGGCGCTACTGCCTTGAGAGGGCAGCGTGCTAGGCCGCTACACAACGGGGGCTTTGCAGATGAGCTCTGCGAGCTGGCCTACCTGGACTCGAACCAAGACTAACTGAACCAGAATCAGTCGTGCTGCCAATTACACCATAGGCCACTGGAACGCAAGCCCCTGGGGGGTTCGTGTTCTAGCTGTGCGCCCTGGGGTTCCGGCCTTCCGGCCCGCTCCCCGCGGCGCAGGAAGAACATTACCCGAAGGTGGACGGGGCTCCAAAACGAGTATCGGCGCCCAGCACGGAGGGCAGTTCGGCCAGGGACGCGATGCGGTGTGGCCCGGCGGGCGGGTCGATCGTGGCGTACCGGCCGCCGCGGTCGATCCACACCGACAGCAGTCCGGCGTCGGCGGCACCGCGGCCGTCGATCTCCGGGTGGTCGCCGACGTAGGCGACCTCGTGCGGCGGCAGGGCCAGGGCGTCGCAGGCGGCGAGGAACGCTCCGGCGTCCGGCTTGGAGACGCCCAGCTCGGCGGCGCACAGGATGCTCTCGAAGCGGTCGTGGACGCCGAGGGCACGCAGTTTGCGGTCCTGGACGTGGAGGCTGGAGTTGGAGAGCACCGCGTGCCGGTGGGTGGCGGCGAGGGCGTCGAGGACGGGCAGGACGTCCGGGAAGAGGGACCAGGCGGCCTCGTAGTGGGTGAGGTAGCGCCGGAACCAGGCGTCGGCCTCCTCGTCGGTCAGCTCACGGTCCAGGAACACCCGCACGCGGTCGCGGCGCTGGTCCTCGAAGCCGGCCTCGCCGGCGGCGAAGCGGGCCCACTGCCGGTCGGTGATGTCCCGCCACTGGGCGAGGGCCTGCTCGGCCGTGCCGTAGTCGTCGAGCAGGCCCTCGGCCAGGAGGTGGGCGCGCATGCCGATGCGGTCGGCGCTGGTGTAGTCGAAGAGGGTGTCGTCGACGTCCCAGACCACGGCGCGGATGCTCATGCTCCGACCGTACCCGCCCCGGTGCGCCCTCAGCCCAGGGTCGTCGTGCCGGTGAGGGTGAGGTCCGGGCCCTGCCCGTCGCGGGGCTGCGCGGTGAGCCTCCAGGTGTGGGTGCCGCTGCGGACCGTGCCTCCGGTGTCGGTGGTGCCGTCCCAGGCGGGGCGTACGGCGGCCGCGGTGGACGCGCCGGTGAGCGTGCGGACGGCCTTGCCGGAGGCGTCGGTGAGGGTGAGCGTCCAGGTGGAGGGCTTGTTGAGCTGCCACACGGGGGCCCACGGGAACGCCTTGCCGATCACGGACGGCGAGTACACCTGGGCTTCCATCTGCGCCAGGGGCGAGGTGGGCACGCCGCTCGGGAAGAGCGACACCTCGCCGTGCGCGTCGTCGAGGCGGGCGACGGGGCCGCCGAAGCGGTCGACGGCCCAGCGGCCGTTGCTGCCGCCGGTGTTCCGGTCGGTGGCCGGGAGCTCGGCGAGGGTGCGGGTGGTGGCGGTGCCGGTGTGGAAGTCGGTGAGCAGCAGCTCGTGGGTGGTGCGGTTCTCGCGGAGCAGGAAGCCGTCGGCGAGGCGGGCCGGGCCCAGGTCGGCCGGGACCGTGATCCTGCGGTTCGTGGCACGGTCGAGGACGCCGGCGGTGCCGCCGCAGGTCCAGTAGAGCCAGGTGTTGACGGCCTGGAGGTCGGTCGGGGTGCAGGGGGCCCCGGTGGTGACGGTGGTCGACGTGCCGGTCTTGAGGTTGCGGCCGGTGGCCGTGCCCGGGGTGGTGCCCGGGGTCCACAGGGTCTGTCCCCAGATCGCGGCGGCGGTGCGGTCGCGGGTGAGGACGGTCGTGCCGGTCGCGGCACCGCGCGGGAAGTCGACGACCCGCTGCTTGCCGGAGCCGCCGTTGTACAGCACGTAACGGCCGGTGCTGCCGGCGATGCGGCCGCCGGTGTCGCCGTCCGTGGGGGCGGTGAGCAGGGTGGTGCCGTCCGTGTTCAGCACGGATTCCGCGCCGGTCGTGCCGGTGTGCAGCTGGCCGACCCGGCCGTCGCCCAGGGCTTCCAGCTGGGGGCAGGCGGCGTCGCCGCCGAGGCAGGTGGGGGCGGTCAGAGCGGGGCTGCGCGGGGTCTGGGGGCCGGTGGGGCGGCCGGTGGCGTCGAGCGGGAAGCCGTTGTGCCGCAGCGAGGCACCCGGGGTCGCGCCGTACAGGAGCAACTCGCCGCCGGCGAGGGCCAGTCCCTGGACGGCGGTCGCGGCGGCGGGGACCCGGGCCACCTCGGTGGTGGTGAGGCCGCCGTCGCCGTCGAGGCCGATGCGGTGGATGTTCCAGTCGAGGCTGGAGGGACCGGCGGTGGCGAGGGCGCCGCCGTCCAGGGTCGGGCCGATCCCGCCGAACGACGAGGTCAGTACGGTGCTCGTGGCGCCGGTGGTGAGGGAGCGGGCGGTCAGTGCCGGGTCGGTGCCGCCCGCCAGGAACATCGGGTTGCCGAGCAGGAGGCGATCTCCCACGACCGCCTGCAACCGCGCGTCGGCCCTGGTGAGGGCGGTGGGTTCGGTGCCGGGCTCGGAGTCGACCCGGATCGCCTTCCAGTCGGCGACCAGCCAGCGGTCGTTGAAGGCGATCTCCGGGGCGGCGTCGGCGGCGGTGACGTAGGTGCGGAAGGTGCCGTCGGCGAGGTCGACCAGGCCCACGGAGGTCGTGCCGTCCAGGACGTAGACGACGGCCAGGTGGGCCACCGAGCCGCCGGTGCGGTAGAGGACGGGGCGGGCGCCCGCGGGGAAGCCGGTGACCGGGGTGTCCGCGGTGCCGGTGCCGTCGGCGCGCAGGACGTGCAGGGCGGCGGTCGAGTCCAGGGTCAGCACGCTCCAGCCGGCGGCGGCCCGGTAGGCCTGGCCGGAGGGAAGCGCGACGGTGGCGCTCACCCCGGTGGAGCGGTGCTGCTGCGCCACCGTCCGGTCGTCGAGCGTGTTGATGACGTCGGTGCCGCTCGCCAGGTCGTCGGGGCCGGCGTGGGGCGGCGGGACCGTGCCGGGGAGGTCGACCGTGGTGACCGTGGTGGTCCCGGGCCGGTACCGGAAGCCGGACGCCCCCGCCCACGGGTAGTCGACGGTCACCCGCTTCTCGGTGACGAGCCGTACGGTGCCGACCGGGTCGCCCGCCGCCGGAGCGGCTCGGGCGGACGCGGCCGGGACGAGGCAGGCCAGTGCCAGCAGCCCGCCGGCGGCCCCGCGGACGAGTCTTCGTGAACGGCTCAAGTTCCTCTCCCCCTGCACCAGGGCGCACACGCGATTCGTGCGCACGGGGGCATCCAACGTCCCTCCGACAGACGGGAGTTCGCCGGAACGGTGAACTCCGGGTGGCGGCCGGGCGGACACGGCGAGGGCGGCGCCCGGAATGGGCGCCGCCCTCGTGGGGTCGTGCTCGGGTGCTACGCGGCCAGCCTGGCCAGCGCCGCGTCGATCCGGGCGAGGGTGGTCTCCTTGCCCAGGATCTCCAGGGACTCGAAGAGCGGGAGGCCGACCGTGCGGCCGGTGACGGCGACGCGGACGGGCGCCTGGGCCTTGCCGAGCTTGAGGCCGTGGGCCTCACCGGCGGCCAGGACGGCCTCCTTGAGCGACTCGGCGGAGGTCCAGTCGGCGGCTTCCAGCTTCTCGCGGGCCGTGCGCAGCAGGGCGTCCGAGCCCTCCTTCATGGCCTTGGCCCAGCTGGCCTCGTCCTCCACCGGCTGCGGCAGGAACAGGAAGTCGACGTTGTCGGTGATCTCCGAGAGCACCTTCAGCCGGGTCTGCGCGTGCGGCGCGACGGCCTGCCACTTCGCCTCGTCGAAGGCCTCCGGGGCCCAGGGGGCGAACGGCGCCTGGAGCCACGGGCGGCAGCGCTCGGTGAAGTCCTTCACGTCCAGCATGCGGATGTGGTCGCCGTTGATCGCCTCGCACTTCTTGAGGTCGAAGCGCGCCGGGTTGGGGTTCACGTCGGAGATCTCGAACGCGGCGACCATCTCCTCGATCGAGAAGACGTCCTGGTCGGCGGAGAGGGACCAGCCGAGCAGCGAGAGGTAGTTGAGCAGGCCCTCGGGGAGGAAGCCGCGCTCCCGGTAGAGGTTGAGGGAGGACTGCGGGTCGCGCTTGGAGAGCTTCTTGTTGCCCTCCCCCATCACGTACGGCAGGTGGCCGAAGGACGGGATCTCCTTGGCCACGCCCAGCTCGATCAGCGCCTTGTACAGGGCGATCTGGCGGGGGGTGGAGGAGAGCAGGTCCTCGCCGCGCAGGACGTGGGTGATCTCCATCAGGGCGTCGTCGACCGGGTTGACCAGGGTGTACAGCGGGGCGCCGTTGGCGCGGACGATGCCGTAGTCCGGGACGTTCTCGGCGGTGAAGGTCAGCTCGCCGCGGACCAGGTCGGTGAAGGTGATCGTCTCGTCGGGCATCCGGAAGCGGACGATCGGCTCGCGGCCCTGCGCCGTGTACTCCTCGACCTGGGCGTCGGTCAGCTCGCGGCAGTGGCCGTCGTAGCCGGAGGGCCTGCCGGCGGCGCGGGCTGCCTCGCGGCGGGTGTCCAGCTCCTCCTGGGAGCAGTAGCAGCGGTAGGCGTGGCCGGCGTCGAGCAGCTTCTGGGCGACCTCCTTGTAGAGGTCCATCCGCTGGGACTGCCGGTAGGGCGCGTGCGGGCCGCCGACCTCGGGGCCCTCGTCCCAGTCGAAGCCGAGCCAGCGCATCGAGTCGAGCAGCTGGTTGTACGACTCCTCGGAGTCGCGGGCGGCGTCGGTGTCCTCGATGCGGAAGACCAGGGTGCCCTGGTGGTGCTTGGCGAACGCCCAGTTGAACAGGGCGGTGCGCACCAGACCCACATGGGGGTTGCCGGTGGGCGAGGGGCAGAAACGGACACGGACTGCTGGGGCGGATGCGCTAGCCACGCTTGACAACCTTGTTGGTGAGAGTGCCGATGCCTTCGATGGTGACGGCGACCTCGTCGCCGACGGTGAGGGGGCCGACCCCAGCCGGGGTGCCCGTGAGGATCACGTCGCCGGGGAGCAGCGTCATGGCCTCGGAGATGTTGACGATCAGGTCCTCGACCGAGTGGATCATCTCGCTGGTGCGGCCGAGCTGGCGCTGCTGTCCGTTGACCGTGAGCTGGATGGTCAGGTCGGAGGGGTCGAGGTCGGTCTCCACCCAGGGGCCGAGCGGGCAGGAGGTGTCGAAGCCCTTGGCCCGGGCCCACTGCTTCTCGCGCTTCTGGACGTCGCGGGCGGTGATGTCGTTGGCGCAGGTGTAGCCGAAGACCACGTCCTTGACGCGCTCGCGCGGGACCTCGCGGCACATCCGGCCGATGACCACGGCCAGCTCGGCCTCGTGGTGCACCTCGGACGAGAAGGAGGGGTACTGGATCTCGTCGCCGGGGCCGACCACCGAGGTGGACGGCTTGAAGAAGGCGAAGGGCGCCTCGGGGACCTCGTTGCCCAGTTCGCGCGCGTGCTCCGCGTAGTTGCGGCCGAAGGCCACGACCTTGTTGGGCAGCACCGGCGGCAGCAGCCTCACCTTGCCGACCGGCACCTTCGTGCCGGACAGCTCGTAGTCCGCGAACGGGATGCCCTTGATGATGTCCAGGACGAGTTCGTCCTGCTTCTCGCCCTCGATGGCGCCGAAGGCGACGTTCCCGTCGATGGAGAATCTGGCGATGCGCACGGGATGCTTGGCCCCTTGACTGAAGCGGCTGGAGTCTGACGCTCCAGGCTAACGCGGGGAGGGCGCCGGGCCCCGCGCACACCGGCGGGACGCCGCACGTGCACAAGGGGCGCTCCCCGTCGTGGGGGCGCCCCTTCGCGATCCGTGTGCCGCCGCCGTGAGCATCCGGCGGCCGGCGCGCGTACTTCCTGGTGTCACTCGGCGGCCGCGCCGGCCGCCACCGGGATCTCCATGAGGACGGTGCGCCTGGGATTGGCGGTCTGGGTCGGGAGTTCGACAGAGTGCTCCGGCTGCTCCGGCGTCTGCAGTTCGTCGGCACCAGCGAGGTGCGCCAGCGTCGTGCGCCGCGGGTTGGCGATCTTGTGGAACATCGTCGTCGTCTTCACTGTTTACTTGACCCTGTCCTGTGACGGGCGCCGGGAGGGCGCGTGCGAGCCCCCACGCGGGCGCGGGTTGTCGGTTTTGCCATGTCTGTAAAGCGTCAGGCTAAACACCTGATTCCCGGCTCAACCGTCGGGTGTTCATCTTTGCCGTGTGAGTTTGCTCACCAGCCAGGGGGCGAATCGGTCAATCCGGACGGCCACCTCGGGGCGACGAAGCGGACATTGCACCCCTGAAGCCATCATTCCGCTCCTGATCATGGCGACTGGGACACCCACGGCGGCTCGGCGACTCGCGGGCATACGCCCGATATGGACGAACTCCCTTTCTACGTCCGGTGATCCGGCCCTCACGTGGTGTCACCTAGGTCACGGCTCGGCTTACGGGCCTTGTTGGAGATCCTGTGCTGTGCTGGAATCTCACGGACCGCCGCAGGATCGAGCCGGCGCACAGGGGGCGCACCGACGCGCCGTGCGGCGGGTGAGAAGGGGGAGCCAGCGCCGGTCACCCACGACCATCACGGGGGCGTAATTCAGGGCGTCCCCAGAACGCCGACACCGTGCTCCGCCGCTCACACGACGGGGTGCCTGGTCCAGAGGTTGCGACGCTAGTGCAGGGACGTTTCAAGAGGGATGGCAACGCTTCGGCGGAGCCGGAGCCGCACGGCGGGACTGGCCCCATGAATGGCGGCCCCTCGCCCCAGCACGCCCAGAACCCGGGCCTTTCGGGCAACGGCGGTGAGCGTCCCGGTGCGCCGGCTCCTTCGGGGGCCACGGGCCAGGCCGCGGCGCTGAAGCCGCCGACGGGCCCCACCGGCCCCGGTCCGCGAATAGCCCTGCGCAACTGGCGCATCTCCACGCGACTGGTGTCGCTGCTCGCGCTGCCGGTGGTCGCGGCCACCTCGCTCGGCGCGCTGCGCATCAACCAGTCGATGGACGACATCCAGCAGCTCGACAACATGAAGCTGCTGACGGACATCACCAAGCAGGCCACCGAGCTGTCCGCCGCCCTCCAGGACGAGCGCGACCAGTCGGCCGGCCCGCTCGCACACGGCGGCAAGGCCACCGACTTCACGGTCAAGGGCCTGCGCGAGAAGACGGACCGGGCGAAGAAGAACTTCCTCGACAGCTCCGAGGAGATCGACAGCGCCAGCAAGGACGGCAACCTCGCCGGCGTCCGCGAGTACCTCGTCCAGCTGGCCAGCGAGCTCGGCAACCTGGAGCAGATCCGCAAGGGCGCCTACGAGACCAAGGGCAACTCCACCCAGACGGTCGAGGCCTACCACCGTCTGATCGAGAGCCTGATCGACCTCTCCCAGGACATGGCCGAGGCGACCAGCAACCCGGACATGATCCAGCGCACGCGTGCGCTCGCGTCGTTCTCCGCGGCCAAGGAGTACTCCTCCATCCAGCGCGCGGCCCTCGCGGCGGCGCTGCCCGCGAACGACACCACGACCGGCAAGCTCTCGCCGAACGACCGGCTGTACGCGCAGTCGGCCTCGGAGAGCCAGAAGTCCGAGATCCGCAGCTTCAAGAGCATCTACGGCGAGGAGGCCGCCGCAGAACTGCTGAAGCCGATCGAGGACGGCGGCAACAGCACGATCAAAGCCACCGACACCTACGCGGACCGCGTGCTGATCTCCGCGAGCGGTCTGGCCCAGCAGGACAAGCGGTCCTACCGCGACTGGCTGGACGACAGCTCCACCAAGATCCTGCAGATGACGAAGATCGAGCACACGCTGCTCGAGGAGATGGAGCAGAAGGCCCGCGAGCTGCGCAGCGCCACCGAGCGCGACGCGATCATCTCCGGTGCCCTGATCCTGCTCGTGCTCGGTGTGTCGCTGGTCGGCGCCTTCGTCGTGGCCCGCTCCATGATCCGTTCGCTGCGGCGCCTGGAGGACACCGCCACCAAGGTCGCCTCCGACCGCCTGCCCGAGCTGGTCAAGCAGCTGTCCGAGTCCGACCCGCAGGACGTCGACACGTCCGTGGAGTCGGTCGGCGTGCACTCCCGGGACGAGATCGGCCGGGTGGCCGCGGCCTTCGACGACGTGCACCGCGAGGCGGTCCGCCTCGCCGCCGAGCAGGCCCTGCTGCGGGGCAACGTCAACGCGATGTTCACCAACCTCTCGCGCCGCTCCCAGGGCCTGATCCAGCGCCAGCTGTCGCTGATCTCCGAGCTGGAGTCCCGCGAGGCCGACCCGGACCAGCTGTCGTCGCTGTTCAAGCTCGACCACCTCGCCACCCGCATGCGCCGTAACGGTGAGAACCTCCTCGTCCTCGCGGGTGAGGAGCCCGGCCGCCGCTGGACCCGCCCGGTCCCGCTGGTCGACGTGCTCCGCGCCGCCGCGTCCGAGGTGGAGCAGTACGAGCGCATCGAGCTGGCCTCCGTGCCGACCACCGAGGTGGCCGGCCGCGTGGTCAACGACCTCGTGCACCTGCTCGCCGAGCTGCTGGAGAACGCGACATCGTTCTCCTCCCCGCAGACGAAGGTGAAGGTCACCGGTCACGCCCTGCCCGACGGCCGGGTGCTGATCGAGATCCACGACACCGGCATCGGCCTCTCGCCCGAGGACCTCGCGGCGATCAACGAGCGCCTCGCCTCTCCCCCGACGGTGGACGTGTCCGTCTCCCGCCGCATGGGTCTGTTCGTGGTCGGCCGGCTGTCCCAGCGGCACGGCATCCGCATCCAGCTCCGCCCGTCCGACTCCGGTGGTACGACCGCGCTGGTCATGCTGCCCGTCGACGTCGCCCAGGGCGGCAAGAAGCCCCAGCCCAAGCAGGGCGGTCAGCCGCCCGCCGGCGGTGGCGGTCCGGCCGCCGCGCAGGCGGCGGCGGGCGCGGCCGCGGCCCGGCGGGCCGTCCCGCCCGGCCAGGGTGCCGGCACCCCCGGTATCGCGGGTGCCTTCGGCGGTGGCCGGCCGGCGGTCGGCCAGGGCTCGCGCGCCGCGCTGCCCGGGCGGGACGGCGACGCCGGCCGCCCGGCCGGTCCGGGTGCACCGCGCGGACCGCAGGGTCAGGGCAACTCCATGTTCGAGCAGGGCCGTCCGAACCAGGCCCCGGCCGGTGCCGGGTTCGGTCAGGCCCCGGGCGCCCCGCAGGGCCTGCAGGCCGCGGGCACCGAGAAGCCGCAGGGCCAGGACGCCTTCGGCGGTGGCCGCGGCCGGCCGCAGCAGGGCGGCGACGCCCAGCAGGGCAAGGGCCGCGGACGTGGCCGCAGGCCGCAGCTGCCGCCGCGCGGCGGTGGCGCGCGTGCCGAGCTTCCCGGCGGTGACGCGCAGCAGCCGCGCCAGCCCAGCTGGAGCGACGAGAACGCCCAGCCGCCGGTGCCCCGTGCCTCGCTGGACGCCCCGCGCGGTCACGAGGACGCGGACGGCCCCCGTACGGCCGCGCTGCCGCGGATCGACGACCGGCAGGGCCCGGCCGCCACGGCGGAGATCCCGGCCGTGCCGCGCGACGCCGGCCGGCAGAACGCCGGCGGGCCCGCCGACTACACCGCCCCCCAGCAGCAGGACCCGTACGCCCACGACGCGAACGCCCAGCAGGGGCCGGGCCAGTTCGTCCGCCCGGACGTCTACGGCACCCAGCAGGGCCGCCGCGAGGCGTCGCCCGCGCCGGGCCAGTACCAGGTCCCGCAGCAGTCGTACGACCACGGCAACGGCTCGACGGGCCAGTACCCGGCGCCGCAGGCCCCGCAGCCCTACGGCAACGGCTCGACCGGACAGTATCCGGCGCCGCGCCAGGACAACGGCTCCACCGGTCAGTACCCGGTGCCCCACCAGGGCAACGGCGACGGCCGGCCGACCCTCCCGGGTCCGGCCACCCCGGCCGACCCGGCGGGCACGGGCCAGTTCGAGCGTCCGCAGGCCGACGGCGGCCGGAACGGGGCCGACTTCGGCGCCCCGCGCCCGCCCGCCCCGCAGGCCCGGCCCGTCCGGCAGGAGCCCGAGGCCCTGCCGCCGGCGACCGGCCCGGGCGACGGCCGTACGCCGCTGTACGACACGCTGGAGACCAACTGGTTCCACGGGCAGCAGGAGCAGCAGCAGAACAACGGCTCCGCTCCGGCCGCCCCCCAAGCGCCGCAGCAACCCACCGGTCCGCAGCGGTCCGCCTCCGCAGGCTGGCGCACCTCGCCCAACGACGACCTCGTCCGCCAGGCCGAGCGCGTCCGCCAGCCCGCCGCCGGCGGTATCACCACCTCCGGCCTGCCGCGCCGGGTCCCCCGGGCCAACCTCGTCCCGGGCACGGCGCAGCAGCAGTCCCACCAGAGCGGTCCGCAGGTCTCGCGCGCGCCCGATGACGTGCGCGGCCGGCTGACCAATCTCCGTCGGGGAATCGCACAGGGTCGTCAGGCCGGGTCCACCCAGACCGGCAGCCACCCACGGCCCACTCACCAGCAGGAGCGTTAGTTGAGTCCGATGAGCCAGGCGGCACAGAACCTCAACTGGTTGATCACCAACTTCGTGGACAACACCCCCGGGGTGTCCCACACCGTCGTCGTGTCCGCCGACGGCCTCCTCCTGGCGATGTCGGAGGGCTTCCCGCGCGACCGCGCGGACCAGCTCGCGGCCGTCGCCTCGGGTCTGACGTCCCTCACGGCGGGCGCCTCCCGGATCTTCGAGGGCGGCGAGGTGGCCCAGACGGTCGTGGAGATGGAGCGGGGATTCCTCTTCCTCATGTCCGTCTCCGACGGCTCGTCGCTGGCCGTCCTCGCGCACCCCGAGTGCGACATCGGCCTCGTCGGCTACGAGATGGCGCTCCTGGTCGACCGCGCGGGCGCGGTCCTCACCCCGGACCTGCGAGCCGAGCTCCAAGGCAGTCTGCTCCACTGATCGGCCCCGGCACCACCCGTCTCACCACATCACCGTCCGGCCGCCACATCCCCCACACAGGCCTCTACAGACGGCTCGACCGACCGACTTGCTGTCCCGCCCGGAGGACTCATGACCCCGCCCACCGCCTCTCATGATCCGTACGCGGAGCCGTACGAGGACGAGGGCGACCAGCCACTGGTAAGGCCGTACGCCATGACCGGTGGCCGGACGCGGCCGCGCTACCAGCTGGCCATCGAGGCACTGATCAGCACGACGGCGGACCCCGCCGCGCTCATGGGGCTGCTTCCCGAGCACCAGCGCATCTGCCACCTCTGCCGTGAGGTGAAGTCGGTCGCCGAGGTCTCGGCCCTGCTCAACATGCCGCTGGGCGTGGCCCGGATCCTGGTCGCGGACCTCGCCGAGGCCGGCCTCGTCGCGATCCACCAGCCGGGCGGCGACGAGACCACCGGCGCACCGGACGTGACACTGCTCGAAAGGGTGCTCAGTGGACTTCGCAAGCTCTGACACGGGTCGTTCCACCACCTCCGCGAAGATCGTGGTGGCGGGCGGCTTCGGCGTGGGCAAGACCACGTTCGTCGGCGCCGTCTCGGAGATCAACCCGCTGCGCACCGAGGCCGTCATGACGTCCGCGTCCGCGGGCATCGACGACCTGACCCACACCGGGGACAAGACCACCACCACGGTGGCCATGGACTTCGGCCGTATCACCCTGGACCAGGACCTGATCCTGTACCTGTTCGGTACGCCGGGCCAGGACCGCTTCTGGTTCATGTGGGACGACCTGGTGCGCGGCGCCATCGGCGCCGTGGTCCTGGTGGACACCCGGCGGCTGGCGGACTGCTTCCCGGCCGTCGACTACTTCGAGAACAGCGGCCTGCCGTTCGTCATCGCGCTCAACGGCTTCGACGGCCAGCAGCCGTACACGCCGGACGAGGTCCGCGAGGCGCTCCAGATCGGCCCCGACACCCCGATCATCACGACGGACGCCCGGCATCGGGCCGATGCGAAGAGTGCCCTGATCACGCTGGTCGAGCACGCTTTGATGGCACGACTGCGGTAGCACCCAAATCAAAAGCGACATACGGCAGTTGTCGTAGATGCGCCGGAGCCGGCTGTGTCCTTTGACACGGTCGGCCAAGGTGTTCATAACGTTTCGGCAGAGGAATCGGGTGGTACCGCCACTCGACGCGCACACCCGGTCTCACTGCGCGCACAACCGCCCCGCCTTTTGGCGGGGCTCGCTCTTTATGACCGTTTTATCTGGGCCTTACATCGCGGGGATTCGCCCCCTCGGACTGTTTGGAAGAGCGCAGGTCGTCGTGCTGGAATGCCTGAACTGCCCAATAGTCAATGACGTACTCGTCCGTAGATGGTGCGTGGGGCTCTGAGAAACTGCGGCACAACGTTGGTGCCGACCGCCGAGAGGTTGTTGGTCGAGTGAGGCGAAGCAAGAACAGTCCCGAGCCGTCGGCCCGGGGCAACTTCACCCCGCCGCCGCGGACAGCGGCGCCCGCCCCCGTGCAGGGTTCGGAGCCGACGGCCGCCCCCGCCCAGAGCGGAGGCCGCTTCTCCCCGCGCAACTGGCGCGTGGCGACCCGGCTGAACGCGATCCTGCTCATCCCGGTGGTGGTCGGCCTCGTCATGGGCGGCTTCCAGGTGAAGAGCTCGATCGACACCTGGCAGGAGGCCGAGGACGCGGAGAGCACCGCGCGTCTGGTGCGGGCCTCCCTGCTGTACGCCAACGCCCTCTACAACGAGCGCGACATCACCGCCGCACCGCTGCTCCAGGGCAAGGGCAAGAACGACAAGACCGTCGTCGAGGCCCGCAGGCTCACCGACAAGGCGGCCGACGAGTTCGACGCCGCGGCGCAGGACATGCCGTCCAAGCCCGGCCTGGTGCGCCGGCTGGACCTGTTCCACGACGTGGAGCCGAAGCTGGCCACCCTGCGCCAGGCCGCGTACACCTCCAAGCTCAAGGGCGTGCAGACGGAGGAGGGCTACGTCGAGATCGCCCACCCCCTCACCGAGTTCGCCAACGAGCTGGGCCTGGGCACCGGCAACATCACCAGCTACGGCCGGACCGTGTACGCCATGGAGCTGACCAAGGCGGCCCTGTCGCTGCAGCGCTCCATCGGCATGCACATCCTGATCAAGCCCGGCCCGGACGACGGCAACCTGGCCAGCCAGCGCATCGCCCTGTCCTCGTACGCCTACCTCGAGCGCATCGCCATCGGCGAATACATCGGCGGCGGCACCGAGCAGGACGCGGCCAAGCTCAAGACGGCCGAGGCCGACATCAAGGCCGAGGGCGCCGCCATGGCCCGCGAGGCCAAGGCGCAGAACCCGGACTACGTCCCGCCGCCGTCCAGGCCCGAGACGATGGTCGCCGGCATCGCGACGCTGCCGAGCACGGACCCGAGCGCCCGCGCCGCGCTCGCCACGAAGGGCATCACCGCGGAGAACTGGTGGGCGGTCAACACGCTCAAGTTCAACGCGTACGAGAAGATCGAGGCGGACATGGCCGACAAGGCCGTGAGCGAGGCCTCGGACATCGCCGCCGACGCCCAGCGCGACGCCTACATCACCGGTGCCGCCGTCGTCGTCGCCCTGCTCCTCGCCTTCATCCTGGCCGGTGCGGTCGCCCGCCAGATGAGCCGCTCGATGCGCCAGCTGCGCAACGCCGCCTTCGGCATCGCCGAGCAGCGCCTGCCGATGCTGGTCGACCAGCTCTCGCGCACCGACCCCGGCCGGGTCGACACCCGGGTCGCGCCCATCCCGATCACCACCACCGACGAGATCGGCGAGGTCGCCCGCGCCTTCGACCAGGTCCACCGCGAGGCCGTCCGGCTCGCCGCCGAGCAGGCCCTGCTGCGGGGCAACATCAACGCGATCTTCACCAACCTCTCGCGCCGCAACCAGTCGCTGATCGAGGGCCAGCTGACCCTGATCACCGACCTGGAGAACAACGAGGCCGACCCGGACCAGCTGGAGAACCTCTTCCGCCTGGACCACCTGGCGACCCGTATGCGCCGCAACGGCGAGAACCTCCTCGTCCTCGCCGGCGAGGAGCCCGGCCGCCGCTGGGACCAGCCGGTGCCGCTGGTCGACGTGCTGCGCGCCGCCTCCTCCGAGGTGGAGCAGTACGAGCGCATCGAGCTGTCGGGCGTGCCCGAGGCGGAGATCCACGGCCGGGCCGTGACCGACCTCGTGCACCTGCTCGCCGAGCTGCTGGAGAACGCCACCACGTTCTCCTCCCCGCAGACCAAGGTCCGCGTCACCGCGACCCGGCTGCCCGACGGCCGCGTGATGATCGAGATCCACGACAAGGGCATCGGCCTGACCGCCGAGGACTTCGCGGACATCAACCACAAGCTGGCCAACCCGCCGACCGTGGACGCCGCGATCTCGCAGCGCATGGGCCTGTTCGTGGTCGGCCGGCTGTCCGACCGGCACGGCATCCGCGTCCAGCTGCGCCCCTCGGGCGAGCAGGCCGGCACGACCTCGCTCGTCATGCTGCCCGACGCGATCACCCACGGTGGTGGCGGCGAGAGCCACGTGGACCGCGACGAGTTCACCGTCTCGCAGATCATCCCGGAGCAGAACTTCGGCGGCGGCGAGAACTTCCACCAGCAGCCGATGCGCACGGCCGCGGAGCTCGGCTTCGACGACAGCCGCTACACGGACGTCCCCGACGACATACGCGAGCTGGACCCCGTCGGCCGCTCCCTGATGCGCGAGGAGCGCCGGGCGGCCCTGGAGGCCCAGTCGCACCAGCCGCCCGCCCTGCCCGGGCAGGGTGCGCAGGAGGGCGCCGGGACGTACTCCGACGAGTACACCGGGCAGCAGGGCTACGACACCGGCCAGGGCTACGAGACGGGTTCGCACGGCTACCCCGACCAGCAGCAGTCCGCGTACGACCGCCAGGCACCGTACGAGGAGCAGCAGCAGGCGGCCTACGAGGAGCAGCCGCAGGGGTCGTACGAGCAGCAGCAGGCGGGCTACGACGACCAGCAGCGGTCCGCGTACGACGACCAGTACTACGCGCCGGGCGGCGGACTGCCGCAGAACGACACCTTCCCGGCGGGCGGCGGCTACCCGGAGCCCTCCTATGCGGAGCCGGCCCGGGAGGAGTCCCCGGCGCAGGGCGCGGGTGGGTCCGAGAGCTTCCCGGCCTTCGAGCAGCGGCGTCACCAGGACGACTGGCCGCAGCAGGACGGTTACCGCAACGGCTACCCGAACCAGTACCCTGCTCAGGCCCCGGAAACGGAATCTGCGCAGGCCGCTGACGCGAGTGAGCGCGACCGCGTAGGCTTCGACCGTCCGGGACAGGCCCCCTCCGCCGCGCAGGCGCTGACCGACGCCGGGCTTCCCCGCCGCGGAGCCACCGCCGGCGGTGCGAACGGCACCGGCGGCGCACGGCACGTGAGCCAGGAGCAGCCGGCCTCCTCCCAGGAGAGCAACGGCGACGACGACTGGCGCTCGGCCAACGACGAGCGGTGGCAGCAGGCCTCGCAGCTCCGGAAGCCCAAGGCGGGCGGGGTCACCTCCTCCGGCCTGCCGCGGCGGGTGCCCAAGGCCAACCTGATCGAGGGCGCCGCCGAGAGCACCCCCCAGGGAGGCCCACAGGTCTCCCGCGCCCCGGAGGACGTCCGGGGCAGGCTGAGCAACCTGCGTCGGGGCGTCCAGCGCGGACGCAGCGCAGGCAGTGAAACGAACGGCCAGGGCTTCGGTCCTGACAGCACCTACAACCAGGAGCGTTAGTGTGAGCCCGATGAGCCAGGCGGCACAGAACCTGAACTGGTTGATCACCAACTTCGTGGACAACACCCCGGGGGTGTCCCACACGGTGGTGGTCTCCGCCGACGGACTCCTTCTGGCGATGTCCGAAGGCTTCCCCCGCGACCGCGCCGACCAGCTCGCGGCCGTCGCCTCCGGTCTGACGTCTCTGACGGCAGGCGCCTCCCGCATCTTCGAGGGCGGCAGTGTGAACCAGACGGTCGTGGAGATGGAGCGGGGATTCCTGTTCATCATGTCCATCTCCGACGGCTCGTCGCTCGCGGTGCTCGCACATCCCGAGGCGGACATCGGCCTCATCGGGTACGAGATGGCCCTGCTGGTCGACCGAGCCGGTACGGTCCTGACACCGGACCTTCGTGCGGAGCTCCAGGGGAGCCTGCTCAACTAACAGACGAACGGTGCGTTTTGGCGTCCCTTGGCCGTAAGGTCTTGGGACGCGGCTCCACAGCGTTGGATGCCGGGCACAGTCGGAGGAGGAGAAAGTGGCAACACCCCCAGGCGGTTCGTCGGGCAATTGGTCGTACGGCCCTGCCCAGGGTCAGGGCGACGGTGGTCAGAACCCGAACCGTTACAACTTCCCCTCCGCACCCAGCCACCGGCAGCCGTACGCGCCGCAAGGCCCCGGCCCGTCGCCGTACGACCAGCCGCACGCCCCGCGCATCCAGCCGGTGCAGCCGCAACGCCGCGCCCCCGAGCCGGCGCCCGCCGGCGCGTCGAACAACCCGCTGGTGCGTCCGTACGCCATGACCGGTGGCCGGACCCGCCCGCGTTACCAGCTCGCCATCGAGGCGCTGGTGCACACTACTGCGCAGCCGCACCAGATGCAGGGCCAGTTGCCCGAGCATCAGCGGATCTGCAACCTCTGCCGGGAGATCAAGTCGGTCGCCGAGATCTCGGCGCTCCTCACGATCCCTCTCGGCGTGGCCAGGATCCTCGTCGCCGACTTGGCGGAGGCGGGACTGGTCGCCATCCATCAGCCCGGCGGCGACGAGAACGCCGGCGGCCAGCCAGACGTGACACTGCTCGAAAGGGTGCTCAGTGGACTTCGCAAGCTCTAGCGGAGGGCCTTCCCGCTCCACCACCTCCGCGAAGATCGTGGTGGCTGGCGGCTTCGGCGTGGGCAAGACCACGTTCGTCGGCGCCGTCTCGGAGATCAACCCGCTGCGCACCGAGGCCGTCATGACGTCCGCGTCCGCGGGCATCGACGACCTGACCCACACCGGGGACAAGACCACCACCACGGTGGCCATGGACTTCGGCCGTATCACCCTGGACCAGGACCTGATCCTGTACCTGTTCGGTACGCCGGGCCAGGACCGCTTCTGGTTCATGTGGGACGACCTGGTGCGCGGCGCCATCGGCGCGATCGTGCTGGTCGACACGCGGAGGCTCGCCGACTGCTTCCCCGCCGTCGACTACTTCGAGAACAGCGGTCTGCCGTTCGTCATCGCGCTCAACGGCTTCGACGGCCAGCAGCCGTACACGCCGGACGAGGTCCGCGAGGCGCTCCAGATCGGCCCCGACACCCCGATCATCACGACGGACGCCCGGCATCGGGCCGATGCGAAGAGTGCCCTGATCACGCTGGTCGAGCACGCGCTGATGGCTCGTCTGCGGTAGTTCTCTCGCTGTGGGGCAGCCCCCGGCGGCCTTCGGGCCGCCGGGGGCTGTCGCGTTGCCGGGTGCGGGTTGCCGGTGGTCGGTCGCGCAGTTCCCCGCGCCTCCAAGCACAAGAAGGCCCCTCGGTGAGGGGCCTTCTTGCATGAGCTGGGGTCAGCGCCAGCTGTGCGGGGCGCGGAAGCCGGGCTCGCGCTCCAGGCGGCGCCAGCCGGCCTTCACACGGCCGCGGTGGGTCGGGACCGGGTCCGTGGGGCGGGCGGCCGCACGGGCCAGGAGGATGGCCGTGATCGCGGCGACCTCCTCGGGCTCGGCGTGGCCCTTCTCGACGCGGATGTCAGGAGTGTCCATGGGTGTCAGTCTCCGTGGCTGAGATGTCCGCCGGGTTACTGCGGCGGGTTGCCGTGCTTGCGCGACGGCAGATCGGCGTGCTTGCTCTGGAGCATCGCGAGGGACCTGATCAGCACCTCGCGGGTTTCCGCGGGGTCGATGACGTCGTCGACCAGGCCGCGTTCGGCCGCGTAGTAGGGGTGCATCAGCTCGGACTTGTACTCCTTGACCATGCGGGCCCGCATGGCCTCGGGGTCCTCGGCCTCGGCGATCCGGCGCCGGAAGATGACGTTGGCCGCGCCCTCGGCGCCCATGACCGCGATCTCGTTCGTCGGCCAGGCGTAGGTGAGGTCGGCACCGATGGACTGGCTGTCCATGACGATGTACGCACCTCCGTAGGCCTTGCGCAGGATCAGGGAGATCCTCGGCACGGTCGCGTTGCAGTAGGCGTAGAGGAGCTTCGCGCCGTGGCGGATGATGCCACCGTGCTCCTGGTCGACGCCGGGCAGGAAGCCGGGGACGTCCAGAAGGGTGATGATCGGGATGTTGAAGGCGTCGCACATCTGCACGAAGCGGGCGGCCTTCTCGGACGCCTCGATGTCCAGGACGCCCGCCAGCGCCTGCGGCTGGTTGGCGACGATGCCGACGACCCGGCCGTCCATCCGGCCCAGGGCGCAGATGATGTTGCGGGCCCAGCGCTCGTGGACCTCGAGGTACTCGCCCTCGTCGACGATCTCCTCGATGACCTTGGTCATGTCGTAGGGCCGGTTGCCGTCCGCCGGGACGAGGTCCAGCAGGACGTCCGAGCGGCGGTCGACCGGATCGGAGGACTCGGCGCGGGGCGGGTTCTCGCGGTTGTTCTGCGGGAGCAGGGAGAGGAGGTAGCGGACCTCGGCGATGCAGGTCTCTTCGTCGTCGTAGGCGAAGTGGCAGACGCCGGAGGTCTCGGCGTGGACGTCGGCGCCGCCCAGGCCGTTCTGGGTGATCTCCTCGCCGGTGACCGCCTTGACCACGTCGGGGCCGGTGATGAACATCTGCGAGGTGTCGCGGACCATGAACACGAAGTCGGTCAGGGCGGGGCTGTAGGCCGCACCGCCCGCGCACGGACCGAGCATCACCGAGATCTGCGGGATGACACCCGAGGCCTTGGTGTTGCGCTGGAAGATGCCGCCGTAACCGGCCAGCGCCGAGACGCCCTCCTGGATACGGGCGCCCGCGCCGTCGTTCAGCGAGACCAGGGGCGCACCGGCCGCGATGGCCATGTCCATGATCTTGTGGATCTTCGTGGCGTGGGCCTCGCCCAGCGCGCCGCCGAAGATGCGGAAGTCGTGCGCGTAGACGAAGACCGTGCGGCCCTCGACCGCGCCCCAGCCGGTGATCACACCGTCGGTGTAGGGCTTCTTCGTCTCCAGCCCGAAGCCCGTCGCCCGGTGCCGGCGCAGCTGCTCGACCTCACGGAAGGACTCCGGGTCCAGGAGAAGTTCGATGCGCTCGCGCGCGGTCAGCTTGCCCTTGGCGTGCTGCGCCTCGGTCGCCTTCTCGCTCGGTCCGGCCACCGCCTGCGCACGGATCTCGTGCAGTTCGGCCACGCGTCCGCGCGCGTCGGTCGGCTCACCCGGCGCCTCATCCAAAACGGTCATGTAGCGACCTTACGAAGCCGACCGAGGAATGGGGGCCGTCGACTCCTCACAGTCTCCGACGTGTTTTCCTGGTACCCCTGAACAGAACCAGGGCCGGGTGCAGCCTTTCCGACTGCTCAGAGGGCATGTCGCTTGTAGGGGTCGCACAAAGTCGTCAGGCGAGAGCCACCTCACAGACGTGGGTGGCGCATGCCTCCCCCGGAGTGACGCGGACGCGCAGACGGGTGCCCGTGGCGAGGACGCGGACCGAGTCGTCGGCGCGGATCACCCGGCGCACCGGACGGTCCCAGACGATCTCCAGGGGCTCGCCCGTGCGGGGCGGTTCGCTCACGCAGAGCGTAGCGCCGCGGCCGCTGCGGACGGTCAGCACGCTCGCTGCCGCGGACGCGGTGAGCGCTCCCGCCGTGCCCGCCTGCCAGAAGTTCGCCGCCGTGAGGCCCAGGGAGGGCACCGCGACCGCCTGGCGCCCGGCGTCGTTGGCGAGGACCGACAGCCAGGGGCGGTCGGCGGCCCGGTGGGCGACGGCGCGGCGGGACGCCCCGGGCATCAGCAGGTAGGCGTACGTGGCGTCGTGCGGGTCGGTGCCGTGGTCGAGCCAGAGGGTCTGCCAGCGGCGGGTGCGGCGCTCGGCCGTGCCGCCGGTGTTGATGTCGGACCAGGCGCCGGCGCGGTCCTCGCGCAGCGCCCGCGCCTCGCCGTCGAGGAGCACCCAGCCGCCGTGCTCCTCCAGGTGGGCCCAGTGCGGGCCCCGGGTGAAGCGCTGGGTGCCGGACTCCCCCAGGTTGCGGTTGTCGACGACCGTCTCCACGGGGACGCCGTCGGAGCAGCTGATCCCGGCGCCCAGGCAGATCACCGCGTCGTGGGCGAAGAACCAGGACTTGTGGGCCCGGAGGGTGGAGCCGAGGCCCCTGAGGTCCTGGCCGAGGGCCGCGTACCGGCCGTCGGTGGTGCCGCCGACCCAGCGGGCGGTGGGGCGGGCGGTGCCCCATTCGCCGCCCTCCCGGTCCGCGAGCCGCCTGGTGGACACGGTGGTGCCGGGCAGGCGGTACCAGTCGACGGTCGGCCAGTACCAGTCGGTGTACTGGTCGCCGGTGCCGGACCACCAGCTCACCATGCCGGCGCCGGTGTGCCAGCCGCGCGGGTTCTCGCCGTTGCCGCACTCGTAGTGGGCGATGCGGTCGCTGGCCATGGCGACGCTCATGGTGAAGCCGGGGCCGCGGTGGACGGCGCGGTCCATGGCGGCGAACAGGCGGTGGCCGGCGGGTTCGGGCGCCGCGGGCACGGGTGAGGCGGCGATCGCGTGCAGCCGGGCGAGGTCGGCGACGCCGTACTGAGGGGCCGTCAGAACGGGGCTGACGGTGTTCCGTTCGATCCACCCCTTGACGCGGGCGTGCCAGCGGTCGCGTTCGGCGGGGCTCGCGCCGGCCGCGAGGAGGGCGATGGCCGCGATGAGCTGCTGGCCGTGGTAGTGGTCGCTGCGCATGACCCGGCGGTCGTCGGTGGCGAGGAGCCCGCGGCTGATGGCGCGGCCGTTGACGGCGTCCATGACGAGGCCGTCGTGGACGAGCGGCACGAAGGCGTGCTCGACGCTGTCGAGGACGATCTGCCGGTTCGGGTCGGTGACCTCCCAGTCGGATCCGGCGAGCAGGGCGAACAGGCGGCCCAGGCCGTCGAGCAGGACCTGGCCGTACGTGCCCGAGTAGGCGACCCAGGTGTGCTGGACGAACGAGCCGTCGGCGTGGAGGCCGTCGCCCCGGGTGACGTACGGGAAGACCGGGGAGAGTGCGTCCCGGGCGAGGGCGATCTTGGCCGGGTCGCGGCCGAGGACGCCGCGCAGGGCGACGGAGCGGCACAGGTCGACGCGGTTGGCGCCGGTGGAGGTGCCGCTGTAGTCGCCGATCGCGGAGTCGGGGACGAAGTGGTCGACGGCCGCGCAGGCGGCGCGCACCCGGGCGTCGCCCAGTTGGTCGTGGAGGGCGGCCGTGATGTCCATCAGCAGGCGGGGGCTGCCGATCTGCCACTCCCACCAGTTGCCGTAGGGGGTGGTGGCCGGGTGGTAGACGGTGGTGGCGAGGTGGTCGAGGCCGCGCAGGACGCCGGTCAGCAGGTCGGGATCGGCGGTGGAGCCGGTGCCCTGCTGGACGTAGGCCTGGGTCATGGTCCACAGCCGGCCGTAGCTGAGGGTGATGCCGGCCGGGGGGTCGAAGGGGTGGCCGGGCCAGAGGGAGCCGGCGGCCGGGGCCATGGTGCCGCTCAGCTCCCGCGCGAGGGCGCCGGTCCGGGCGAGCCGTCCGGCGTAGGGCTCGGCTGCCGGGTCGTACCCGCTGCCCAGGGCGAGCTCCAGCCAGCGGTGGCGCAGGGCGTCGTACGGGTCACCGGCACCGGTGGGGCCGGAGGCGGCGCTCGCGGTGGCGGGCGGGGCGCCGCCGGTCGCCGCGAGGGCGGCGGCCGTCAGCAGCAGGGCGCGACGGGTGGGCCGGTGGCGGCCCCCGGGCAGGGCGCGGCGCGGGGAGGTCATGCCCATGCCCTACCACGCGCGGGGGCTCGCCCTGAACGCCGGAACCGGCCGGATCGCCCGGATCAACCGGACGGGGGACGGCGGAGTCCGGGCCCTGCCAGCCGTCTCGTGGCCGGGTGGGGGACTGGGCCGTGCCGCTCACCCGGAGTCACGAGCAGACCCGCGAAGGGCCCACCCTCACCCGGGGTCACGAGCAGACCCGCGAAGGGCCCACCCTCACCCGGGGTCACGAGCAGACACGCGAAGGGCCCACCCTCACCCGGGTCACCGCAAGCCGACCGGGCGCTGGGGGCCCCGGCTCATCCGGGTCGGTTCGGGCCGTTCGTCCATCTGCGGTAGAGGCCCGGCGCCAGCTCGCGGACGCGGTCGGGCAGGCTCGGCCGGGCGGGTGCACCGGTCTCGTCGCGGTCCTGGGACACGGCCTCCCAGATCCGGGCGGCCACGTGGCCCGGTGACAGACGGCCCGCGTGGTCGCCCTCGCGTGCGGGGAACGCGGCGCCCACGGGGCCGGGTTCGACGAGCGTCACGCCCACGCCCGTGCCGCGCAGTTCCCGGCGCAACGCCTTGGCGAAGGCGGCCAGTCCGGCCCGGGCGGCGGAGTGGACCGCCTCCTGCGGCACTCCCCCGCCGCCCGCCCCCGCGCCGAGCAGCACCACCCGGCCGCGCCCGGCGGCGATCATGGACGGCAGCACCTCGCGCACGAGGTGGAGCGTGGCGTTGAGGTCCAGGGTGAGCACCCGGTCGATGTCGGTGTGGGGCATGGCCGCGAAGGGCCCGGTCCAGCCGAGCCCCGCCCCGGCGACCAGGGCGTCGATGCGGCCGGTCGTGTGCAGGGCGGACCGGGCCAGCAGGCGGGGCCCGTCGGGGGCCGCGAGGTCGGCGGGGAGCACGACGGCCGACGTGCCCGAGGCCGTCCGCTCCAGACCGTGCCGGTCGCGCCCGCTGAGCAGCAGGTGCCAGCCGTCCAGGGCGAAACGGCGTGCCGTGGCGGCCCCGATGCCCGAGGAAGCCCCGGTGACCAGGGCTACGCGCCGGTCGAGTCCCCGCGCCGGGCCGTAGGCGCCGGGCCGGTCCGGGGCGGAGGCCGCCGGGTGGCGTGGGGCTGAGTCCGTCCGGGGGTCGTGGGCCGAGCCGGAGCCGGTGAGTGTCACGAGTCGCTCTCCCCTGCGCTGTGCGTCCGCCGTGGTCTCGTCTGTCGCGTCTCCATACGGTTCCTTGCAACCGAACCCCGTCTCCCGGGACCCCGCCACCGCACACAGCCGTGGCCCCGCGCCCGCCCGGCGGGTTCCCCGCTGCTCCGTTCCCGGGCGGCGCACGGTCCGTGGCGTCTCCACCGGAATCCCGCGTCGCCCCCGCGGCGCACCGCTCGATGCGGCCATCCGGGTGTACGGGACGCGCCGGATCGGGACGGGACGGAAACACACCCGCCGAAGATGTTGAATGTTGAACGGAATGGGTCTACGGTGGGACCCGTCGAGATAGTTCAACGTTCAACATAAACGCAGGAGGCGTACACCATGAGCATCTTCAGCCGCAGCACCACCACCACCGCCACCACCACCACCACCGACGGTGCCGTCAGCCCGGACCTCGCCGCCCTGACCGGTGACTACACGATCGACCCCGCGCACTCCACGATCGGCTTCACGGCCCGGCACGCCATGGTCACCAACGTCAAGGGCAGCTTCAAGGACTTCACGGGCACCCTGCACCTCGACGGCAGCGACCCCTCGCGCTCCACGGCCTCCCTCGACGTCGTCATGGACAGCATCGACACGGGCAACGCGGACCGCGACGGCCACCTCAAGAGCGCCGACTTCTTCAAGGCGGACGAGTTCCCGGCCATGACGTTCCGCTCCACCCACGCGGAGGCGCTCGGCGGTGACGACTACCGCATCACCGGCGACCTGACGATCCTCGGCACGACCCGCCCGCTGACGATCGACCTCGAGTTCAACGGCGTCGCGAAGGACCCGTTCGGCAACGAGCGCGCCGGCTTCGAGGGCAAGGCGGAGATCCTGCGCTCCGAGTGGGGCCTGACCTGGAACGCCGCGCTGGAGACCGGCGGTGTCCTGGTGTCCGACAAGATCAAGCTCACCTTCGACATCTCGGCCGTCAGGAACGCGTGAGCCCGCGCGGCCGGTCCGGTGGCCCCACGCCACCGGACCGGTCTGGCCGGAACGCGCCCCTTGTGGAAGGACCGTCGGCGTTCTCATAATCCAGCAGCAGAATTTTGACCAGTCCATGCCAGTCCATGGACGTTCTTTTTGCCCATGCTGCTGTCATGCGCTCGTCAATCTGATGCTCCGGTTGCACCTCCCCAGTCAACCCCCCACGGAAGGCATCACGTTGAAGAGACTCCTCACGGCCTTGAAGAGATGCGCCGTCCTCGGCGCCGCCGCGCTCGCGATCGCCAGCCTCCAGCCCGTCTCCGCCGCGCAGGCCGCCCCCTCGCCCGTGGTCGGCGGGACGCGTGCCGCACAGGGCGAGTTCCCGTTCATGGTCCGGCTCTCCATGGGCTGCGGCGGCGCGCTCTACACCCAGCAGATCGTGCTCACGGCCGCGCACTGCGTGGGCCGCTCCGGCAACAACACGAGCATCACCGCGACCGCCGGGGTCGTGGACCTCCAGTCGACCAGCGGCCGCGTGCAGGTGCGTTCCACGAAGGTGCTGCGCGCCCCCGGCTACAACGGCACCGGCAAGGACTGGGCGCTGATCAAGCTCGCCCAGCCCATCAACCTGCCGACCCTCAAGATCGCCACCACGGCGCAGTACAACACCGGCGACTTCACGGTCGCCGGGTGGGGCGCGAACCGCGAGGGCGGTGCCCAGCAGCGCTACCTGCTGAAGGCCACCGTGCCGTTCGTCAGCGACGCCGCGTGCCGGGCCTACGGCGGCTCGTACAGCGGTCTCGTGGCGAACGAGGAGATCTGCGCCGGCTTCGACGCGGGCGGTGTCGACACCTGCCAGGGCGACTCCGGCGGCCCGATGTTCCGCAAGGACAACGTCGGCGACTGGATCCAGGTCGGCATCGTCAGCTGGGGTGAGGGCTGCGCCCGGCCCCAGGCGCCCGGCGTCTACACGGAGGTCTCGACCTTCGCCTCCGCCATCGCCTCGGCGGCGTCCACGCTCTGACCGATTGTCCCGGGCCCGGCGCCGCGGCGGCGCCGGGCCGTCACACAGGCCGTCACACGCGGGGACCCGGGGCCGGTGACACCGGCGTCTGCGTGCCGGTCCGCTTCCCGCGCCTCACCCTCCCGGCGGTCCCGGTCCTCCCGGTCGTCCCGGCGGTCCCGGTCCTCCCGGTCGTCCCGGCGGTCCCGGTCCTCCCGGTCCTCCCGACCGTCTCGGTGATCCCGGTCCTCCCAACCGTCCCGGTCATCCCGGTGGCCCCGGTCGCCCCGGTCGCCTCGGTCGCCCGGTCGCCCCGGCCGTCCCGGTCGGCGAACGGCCCGGAGCGTCCCAGGCGACGGCAGACTCGTTTCTTCCCGCGGCCGCGGGCCCTCAGCGGTCCGGTCCCCCGCGGGACTCCAACGCCGCCACGGCCGCCGCCACTCGATCCGCACGCGCGGCCGGCGTCCGGGCGCGCAGGACGCCGAGCATCGCCAGGTAGCGGTCCGTGCGGCCGAGCGCCCGGAAGGCCGCCGCGGCCCGCGGGCTCCGCTCCAGCGCCGCCGCCAGGTCGTCGGGGACCTCGGCCTCCTTCTGCGACGCGTACGCCGCGTCCCACCGCCCGTCGGCCCGCGCGGCCGCCACCTCCGCGAGTCCGCCCGGGCGCATCCGGCCCTCGGCGGTCAGCTCCCCCACCCGCCGGACGCTGACCGCGGACCAGAGACTGCCGGGCCGCCGCGGGGTGATCGCTGGAGGTAGCGCGCGGCGTCGAGCCCTTTGCGCTGCCCGGTGATCCAGCCGTGGCACAGGGCCACGTCGTTGACGTCGGCGGCGCTGACGGAGGGAATGCCCGAGCCCTTCTTGGCCACCTCCACCCACAGTCCCGGGTGCGGGGCCGGATGGGCGGTGAGCCAGGAGTCCAGCCCGGCGGCGGTCGCGAAGGCGAGAGGGCCGGTGTCGTCGGTGGCGCTCATGGCACCACCGTACGGAGGCGGCGGGGCGGACGCCGTCCGCTACGGGAGCAGGGCGCGGGCCTGTTCGCGCGCCGACGCCGCCGCGTCCGGGAAGATGCCGAGCCCGTGCGCGACCAGGGCGCCCTCGTGCAGCAGCATCAGCGTCCTGGCCAGCTCGCCGGACCGCTCGGGGGCGATGTCCTCGACGAGGCGGGTGAACAGGTCGAGCATCCACCGCTTCTGCCCGGTGATGACCCGGTGGGCCGGGTGGGCGGGGTCGCTGATCTCCGCATGGGCGTTGACCATGCTGCACCCCTTCGGACTGAGGTCCGCGGCCCAGGCGCCCGTGGCGTCGAAGACGGCCAGGACCCGGGCGCGCGGGTCCGGCCCCGCCGCGTCCAGCCGTTCGGCGAGGAAGGCCCGCCAGCGGTCGTCGCGGTCGGCCAGGTACTCGACGACGATCTGCTCCTTGGAGCCGAACCGGTCATAGAGCGTCTTCTTCGTCACCCCGGCCTCGGCCGCGATGAGGTCGACCCCCACCGCGTGGATGCCGCGCTCGTAGAAGAGCCGGCCGGCCGCCAGCAGCGCGCGGCGGGCGGCGGGCGTCATGGTGATGCGGCGCGGGGTCCCGGTCGTGCTCATGCTCCTCACTATACCGATCTGTATAGTGAGCCGGAACGGGTAAACAGATCTGTCTACTGGCTGGGGTGACGCCGTGAAGATCCTCCTGTCGCTCGCCTTCGTGCTGTGCTGGAGCTCCGGCTTCATCGGCGCCAAGCTCGGCGCGGGCAGCGCGTCCGCGATCACCGTCCTGATGTGGCGGTTCCTGCCGCCGGCCGTCGTCCTCGTGGCCGTCGCCGCCGTCGCGCGCGGCGCCTGGCGGGGGCTGACCGCGCGGGACCTGACCCGCCAGGCCGTCATCGGCCTGCTGTCGCAGAGCGGCTACCTGCTGAGCGTGTACCACGCCATCCAGCTCGGCGTCTCCAGCGGGACGACGGCCCTGATCGACGGGGTGCAGCCGCTGGTCGCGGGTGCCCTCGCCGGGCCGCTGCTGGGGCAGTACGTGTCGGGCCGGCAGTGGATCGGCCTGGTCCTGGGCCTGGGCGGCGTCACCCTGGTCACCCTGGCCGACGCGACGGCGGGTGCCGGTGTGCCCCGGTGGGCCTACGCCGTCCCGCTGCTCGGGATGTTCTCGCTGATCGCGGCGACGTTCCTGGAGAGCCGGTCCCGCGCACGCGTCGCACCGCAGGTGTCCCTGACGGTCCACTGCGTCACCAGTGCCGTCCTGTTCTCCGTGCTGGCCGTCGCGGCCGGGGCAGCGGCGCCGCCCGCCGAGGGCGCCTTCTGGCTGGCGGTGGTCTGGCTCGTGGTCCTGTCCACCGTCGGCGGGTACGGGCTGTACTGGCTCCTGCTCCGGCGCTCCGGCGTCACCGCCGTCAACACGCTGATGTTCCTCATGGCGCCGGTCACGGCCGTGTGGGGAGCGCTGATGTTCGGTGAGCCGTTCGGCGTGCGGACCGCCCTGGGGCTGGCCGTCTGCCTCCTGGCCGTCGTCGTCGTGGGGCGCGGCGAGGGCGGGCGGAACACTGCCGCGACTGCCGCCGGGGACGGCCGGGACAGTGCCACGGCTGCCGCCGGGGACGGCCGCGACGCCGGGCGCCGCTGGGCCACGCCCGAGCACGCCCGCCGCTAGACACCGTCCCGTCGGCCCGTGCGTGTCCGAGGGCCCGGCATCATGCCCGTACCCGGGCGTCGGCTTCAGGGGCGCGGGCGGACGGGCGGCCCGGGTCGGAACCGGGCCGGTGGGGCGGCCGGGTCCGTGGCGCGGCCCGGGTCAGAAACCGCCCCCGAAGTCGCCGCCGCCTCCGAAATCGCCGCCTCCGCCGAAGTCACCGCCGCCGAACCCCCCGCCGAAGTCGCCGGCGTCGAAGTCCGCGCCGGAGACGTCGCCGCCCTCGTAGCCGCTGAAGTCGCCGTAACCGGAGCCGTAGTCGGCCGCGTAGGCGGGGCCGGCCATCATGCTGCCGAGTGCCGTGCCGACCAGGAGGCCGGGCAGCAGGCCGCCGCCGAAGTAGCCGCCGGCCCAGGGGCCGTAGGCCGGGCCCGCCTCCCAGTACGGGCGGCGGCCGTGGTCGGTGTCGACCTCGCGCACCGCCGGATCGCGGCCCTCCGCGAGCCGCACCTGGTCGGCCGCGCACACCGGGACCTCGCGCGTGGTGCCACCGGGCGGCGTCCAGCTCGCGTCGGCCACCGAGGGGCCGTGGCGCGGGTCGAAGAAGCACGGCGGGCGGCGCTCCGGGAGGACCCGGCCCTCGCGGCGGGCGGCGAGGGAGGCCAGGGAGAACCGGCCGTCCTCCACGGTCTCGGTCACGGCCCGCACGTCCTCCGGCTTCGCCGCGGCCGCCATCAGGGACTTGGCCCGGTCGTAGGAGTCCAGGGCCCGCTCGTAGTCGGCGCGCATGGCGTCGTCGGCGCCGGGCTCCCCGGGGCGGAAGTCGAGGCGGTCGAGTTCCTCGCCGAAGGCGGTGATGTCCTCGTCGACCACGACGCGCAGCCTCTCCAGCGCGGCCCGCTGCTCCTCCTCGTGGCGGCGGCGGTTGCGCCGGACCAGCGCGTAGGTGCCGGCGCCGCCGGCCGCGACCAGGGCACCGACCGTGATCAGCCCGCCGACCGGCACGTCGCCGCCGGAGCCGCCGCCCCAGCTGCTCGGCGCCGTACCGCGCATACTGCGCAGGGCGTCGTCGACGAAGTCGTTCAGCTGGGCCTTGGTGTCACCCGCGCCCTGGGCGGCCGACACGAGGTTGGACACCGCCGGGCGGCTCATCACCGCGCGGTCGGCGCGGGCGTCGAACCGGTCGCCGAGGCGGATGCCGTACAGGCCCGTGACGCCGGTCTCGGTGCGCAGGTTCCGGAACAGGTCCTGCGTGGGGTAGCCGGCCGGCAGGACCGCCACGAAGATCGGCCTGTCGGCGTCCTTGATCTTGTCGGCGAGCGCCTCGGCGTCCGACGCGGAGAGCAGGTCGGAGGCGGCCGGGTCCACGTAGACGGGGCTCTCGCGCAGCTCCGCGGCGACTTTCGACAGGTCGGTGGCCGCGTGCGCACCCGGCGCACCCGCCACCAGTACCGCCAGCACGGCGGCGACCGGCACGATCAGCAGGCGTATGACGGTACGCACCAAGTGGGCCTTCATATGTTCGAAGCTACCCGAATCAGCACAGAAAGGGAGATCGTCCGGGACCCGGTTCTTGGCCCGCCCCGGGCCCTACGATGCCTGTGCACGCAGTGCCGTGGGCCGCCCTGGCCCGCCGGCCGCAGCGGGAGGCGGGGGGACGAAGGCATGCTCGGACGACGCAGGGCCCAGGACATGACCGTGTCCGGACTGAGCGAGCTGGACCGGTCGCGGACCCGGGCCGATCTGCTGTGGGAGCTGTTCCGGCACGCCGAGGCCGAGGTGCTGGCGGCGATCGACTGGTATCTGGCGCGGCGGCGCGGACCGGCGCTCTGGTCGCGTTCGCTGCGGGCGCTCGCGGCGCTGTTGGGCATCGTCGGCACGCTGACGCCCCTGGTGCACGCGGCCGCGCCCACCGCCGTGCAGCCCGAGTGGGGCTTCGTGTTCCTGGCGGCCGGCGCCGGCTGCGTGCTGTTCGACCGGATCTTCGGCTTCTCGGCGTCCTGGACCCGGTACATCCGCTCGCAGCTGGCGTTGCAGCAGTTGCTGAAGAAGGCGCAGGCGGAGTGGGCGCAGGCGTACCTGCGGACCACCGACTCCCCGAGCGACAAGGAGCAGGCCGCCCTGCTGGGCGTGATCGAGCGGCTGCGCACGGACGCCCACCGGATCGTCGAGGAGGAGGGGTCGGCCTGGGTCGGCTACCTCGCCGACGGCGTCGAGGAACTGACCCGCTCGACCTCCCAGGTCACCGGCCAGCGCCCACACGGCGCGGGTCTGTTCCGGCTGGACCGGGCGCCCGGCGGCGCCCGGGGCGGCGAGGTTCCGGGCCCGCGGTCCAGGGACACGGCGATGTGATCCGGGCCCGGAACGGCCCGCCCCGCCCGTCCTACTCGGCCGGGACCACCCCGGCCCGCAGGAGGCCGTAGGTGTACGCGTCCTCCAGGGCCTGCCAGCTCGCCGCGATGACGTTGTCGGCGACGCCCACCGTGGACCACTCCCCCGAGCCGTCCGACGTGGAGATCAGCACGCGGGTCGTGGAGTTGGTGCCGTGCTTGCCCTCCAGGATGCGGACCTTGTAGTCGACCAGCTCCAGCTTGGCCAGCTGGGGGTAGATCTTCTCCAGGCCGACGCGCAGGGCCCGGTCGAGGGCGTTGACCGGGCCGTTGCCCTCCGCCGTGGCGACGATGCGCTCGCCCTTGGCCCACAGCTTGACCGTGGCTTCGTTGGCGTGGGACCCGTCGGGCCGGTCCTCGACGATGGCCCGCCAGGACTCGACCTGGAAGTAGCGCAGGGGCTTGCCCTGGACCTCGGTGCGCAGCAGGATCTCGAAGCTCGCGTCGGCGGCCTCGTAGGTGTAGCCCTTGAGCTCGCGCTCCTTGACCCGCTCGACCACCCGGCCGACCAGCTCGCGGTCGCCGCCGAGGTCGACGCCGAGCTCCTTGCCCTTGAGCTCGACGGAGGCCCGCCCGGCCATGTCGGAGACGAGCATCCGCATGGTGTTGCCGACCCGCTCGGGGTCGATGTGCTGGTACAGGTCCGGGTCGACCTTGATCGCGGAGGCGTGCAGGCCGGCCTTGTGGGCGAAGGCGGACAGGCCCACGTAGGGCTGGTGCGTGGAGGGCGTGAGGTTGACGACCTCGGCGATGGCGTGGGAGATGCGGGTCATCTCGCGCAGGTGCCCCTCGGGCAGGACCCGCTTGCCGTACTTCAGCTCCAGGGCCGCCACGACCGGGAAGAGGTTGGCGTTGCCGACGCGCTCGCCGTAGCCGTTGGCGGTGCACTGCACGTGGGTGGCGCCGGCGTCGACGGCGGCCAGGGTGTTGGCGACCGCGCAGCCGGTGTCGTCCTGGGCGTGGATGCCGAGCCGGGCGCCGGTGTCGGCGAGGACGGTGCCGACGACCGCCTGGATCTGCGCCGGGAGGAAGCCGCCGTTGGTGTCGCACAGGACGACGACGTCGGCGCCGGCGTCGGACGCGGTGCGCACGACCGCCTTGGCGTACTCCGGGGCGGCGCGGTAGCCGTCGAAGAAGTGCTCGCAGTCGACGAAGACCCGGCGCCCCTGCTCCTTCAGGAAGGACACGGTGTCGGCGACCATCGCGAGGTTCTCGTCGAGGGTGGTGCGCAGGGCGAGCTCGACATGGCGGTCGTGCGACTTGGCGACCAGGGTGATCACCGGGGCACCGGACTCCAGCAGGGCCCTGACCTGGGGGTCCTCGGCCGCGGTGGTGCCGGCGCGGCGGGTGGAGCCGAAGGCGACCAGCTGGGCGTGCCGGAAGTCGACCTCCTGCCGGGCCCGGGCGAAGAACTCGGTGTCCCGCGGGTTGGCGCCGGGCCAGCCGCCCTCGATGAAGCCCACGCCGAAGTCGTCCAGGTGCCGGGCGATGGCGAGCTTGTCGGCGACGGTGAGGTTGATGCCCTCCCGCTGGGCGCCGTCGCGCAGGGTCGTGTCGAAGACGTGGAACGAGTCGTCGGGCTCGCTGGTCTCGGTCATGGTCTCAAAGGCTCCTGAGGATGGGATCTCGGTCGTACCGGAATGACCGGCTCCACCGCCCTCACATACTTCCTCGCGCTCTCGCCTTCCGGCTGCGGGTGGGCCAGAAATGCGAAAAACCCCTCGCGGGTGCGAGAGGTCTGCGCGCGGGTCGAGGACGACGGTGTCCGCCCGTACCTGGTCGTACGTGCGGTCACTGCGGACCGGCGCGCCTGCTGCCAATAATCATGGCGAACGAGAGCACGCGGGAAGTCTGGCACAGTCCCCGGGCCCGGCTCACCGGCGTCTCAGCATGCGGTCGATCGGCTCCGGGTGGCGGACATGCCGCCCGTGCGGAGTCCCGCCGCGCCGCTCAGCCGTCCGCGAGGAGCCCGTCGGCGAGGAACTCGGCCACGTGCTGCAGCACCCCGGCCCGGTCGGTGCCGCGCAGGCCGATGGCGACGTGGATGGACAGTCCGTCCAGCAGCGCGCGCAGGCGGGCGGCGAAGCGGTCCGGGTCGACGCGGCGGAACTCGCCGCGCGAGATGCCCTCGGCGAGCAGGGCGACCAGGTCGCGGTGCCAGGCGCCCTCGATGGCGGCCTGCCGGTCCCGGGCGTCGGACTCGACGGCGGCGTTCTGCGACCGGTTCCAGACCTCCAGCCACAGCGTCCAGTGCGGATCGCGGTGGCCGTCGGGGACGTACAGGTCGACGTAGGCGCGCAGGCGTTCGCCGGCGGGGGCGGCCCGGGTCAGCAGCCGGGCGCGCTCGGCGCCGAGGCGGCCCTCGCTCCACTCCAGGGTGCGCAGCAGCAGTTCGTCCTTGGAGCCGAAGTAGTAGAGCAGGTGACCGCTGCTCATGCCGACCTCGCGGCCGAGCGCCGCCATGGTCAGCTTCTCCAGGCCGCGCTCGGCGATCATCTCCATGGCGGCGGCGAGCACGTCCTCGCGGGGCGGGGCCTGCTTTCGCCCACCGGCCATGTGCGCTCCTAGGTTCTCGGCTGCTGCTGGGTGATGCAGTGGATGCCGCCACCGCCCGCGAAGATCGTACGGGCGTCCACCAGGGTCACGGTCCGCTCGGGGAACAGGCGGCGGAAGATGCCGGCCGCGATCTCGTCGCGGGGATCGTCGAAGCCGCACAGCACGACGCCGCCGTTGCACAGGTAGTGGTTGATGTAGGAGTAGTCGGCCCAGTGGCCGTCGGCCTCCAGGACCGTCGGGGCGGGGACCTCGACGACCTCCAGGCGGCGGCCCCGGGCGTCGGTCTGCGCCTTCAGCAGGCCGATGACCTCCCGCGTGACCTCGTGGTCGGGGTGGGCGGGGTCGGGCTGGGAGTGGGCCACGACGACACCGGGGCGGGCGAAGGCGGCGACGATGTCGACGTGCCCGAGGGTGCCGAAGCCGTGGGGAGGGTAGTCGCCGGTCAGGCCGCGCGGCAGCCAGATCGCCTTGCGGGTGCCGAGCCGGGCGTGGATCTCGGCCTCGACCCGCTCGCGGCTCCAGCCCGGGTTGCGCTCGGGTCCGAGCTGGACCGTCTCGGTCAGCAGGACCGTGCCCTCCCCGTCGACGTGGATCCCGCCGCCCTCGTTGACCAGCTCCGAGGAGTACGTGCGCGCCCCGGCCAGGTCGGCGACGTGCGCGGCGATCTTCGCGTCGTGCTCCCAGCTCGCCCACTCCTGCGCGCCCCAGCCGTTGAACGTCCAGTCGACGGCGGCCAGCCGGCCCTTGCCGTCGGTCAGGAAGGTCGGCCCGATGTCGCGCATCCAGGCGTCGTCGAGGTCCCGTTCGACCGTGTCGATCCCGTCGCCCAGCAGGGTCCGCGCCTGCGCCGACCGGCCCGGGCCGCACACCACGGTCACCGGCTCGAAGCGGCGGACCGCCCGGGCGACCGCCGCCCAGGCGGCCTGGGCGGCGGCCAGGTCGTCGGGGGACTCGAAGGTGGGGTTGGGGCCGGGCCAGGCCATCCAGGTGCGCTCGTGCGGGGCCCATTCGGCGGGCATGCGGAAGCCGTCGGCGGCTGCGGACATCGTGGATCCTCAGAGGAAGTAGAGACGGTTGAGGGAGACGGAGTCGGCCGGTGCGGAGCGCAGTGGCTCGCCGTCGAGGGTGACCAGCCCGGTGCGCTGGTCCACGTCGACGGCGCCGGTGCGGGAGTTGAGGCGCAGGTCGGCCGGTCCGATGCCCCGGGTGCCGCGCACGGCGACCCGGCGCCGCCGGGTGGGCAGGGTGTCGTGCCCCTGGTCCAGGGCGGCCTGCGCGACGAACGCCACGGAGATGTCGGCCGGTGTGGCCCCGTGCGCGCCGAACTGCGGTCCCAGGACGAGGGGTTCGCAGGTGTCGGTCGCCGCGTTCGGGTCGCCGGTCACCCCGTACGCCGGGAAGCCGGCCTTCAGCACGAGCTGCGGCTTGGCCCCGAAGTACTCCGGGCGCCACAGCACGATGTCGGCGAGCTTGCCGGTCTCCAGGGACCCGACCTCGTGCGAGAGGCCGTGCGCGACGGCCGGGTTGATGGTCAGCTTCGCGATGTAGCGCAGGACGCGCTCGTTGTCGTGCCCGGCTCCGGGGTCGCCCAGCTCGGCCTTCATCTTCCCGGCCATGGCGAAGGTGCGGCGGACGGTCTCGCCGGCCCGGCCCATGCCCTGCGCGTCGGAGGAGGTGATGCCGATGGCGCCCAGGTCGTGCAGCACGTCCTCGGCGCCCATGGTCCCGGCCCGGATGCGGTCGCGGGCCATGGCGGCGTCGCCCGGCAGGTCGGTCTTGAGGTCGTGGACGGACACGATCATGCCGTAGTGCTCGGCGACGGCGTCCCGGCCGAAGGGCAGGGTCGGGTTGGTGGAGGAGCCGATGACGTTCGGGACGCCCGCCATCTTCAGGACGTTGGGGACGTGCCCGCCGCCGCAGCCCTCGATGTGGAAGGCGTGGATGGTGCGGCCCTCCAGCACGCGCAGGGTGTCCTCGACGGACAGGCACTCGTTCAGCCCGTCGCTGTGCAGGGCGACCTGGACGTCGTGCTCCTCGGCGACGCGCAGCGCGGTGTCCAGGGCGCGAGTGTGGGCGCCCATGTCCTCGTGCACCTTGAAGCCGGACGCCCCGCCCTCGGCGAGGGCCTCGACCAGGGGCGCGGGCGAGGACGACGAACCGCGGCCCAGGAAGCCGATGTTGACCGGCCAGGCGTCGAAGGCGCCGAAGGCGTGGCGCAGTGCCCAGGGCGAGTTGACCCCGACGCCCCACACGGGCCCGAACTCCTGCCCGATGATCGTGGTCACGCCGGAGGCGAGCGAGGCTTCCATGACCCGCGGCGACAGCAGGTGGACGTGGGTGTCGACCGCCCCGGCCGTGGCGATGAGCCCCTCGCCGGAGACGATCGAGGTGCCCGTGCCGACGACGACGTCGACCCCGTCCAGGGTGTCGGGGTTCCCGGCCCGCCCGATCGAGCAGATCCGCCCCTCGCGGATGCCGAGGGAGACCTTGCGCACGCCCTGGACGGCGTCGATCACCACGACGTTGCTGACGACGACGTCGCAGGTCTCGCGGACCGCGGCGGCCTTCAGGTGCAGTCCGTCGCGGGCGGTCTTGCCGAACCCGGCGAGGAACTCGTCGCCGGGCCGCTGGGAGTCGGACTCGACGCGGACGGTGAGGCCCGAGTCGCCGAGGCGGATGCGGTCACCGGCGCGTGGGCCGTGGGTGGCGGCGTACTCGTGCGGGGTGAGGCGGCGGGCCTCGGCGGGGTGTCCTCCCGGGCGGCTCATCGCCCGTCCTCCTGTCCGTCGGTGTCCGTCACGCCGAGGTAGCCGCAGGCGGCGGCGCGGCGCAGCGCCTCCTCGCGGGCGCCCGGGGCGTCCAGCGGTCCGTCGACCAGTCCGGCGAACCCGATGGCGACGCGGTCGCCGCCGATCGGCACCAGGGCGATGTCGACGCTCTCCCCGGGTCCGAACCGCACGGAGGACCCAGCGGGCACGGCCAGGCGCATGCCGTAGGCCCGGGCGCGGGGGAAGTCGAGGCGGGGGTTGGCCTCGAAGAAGTGGAAGTGCGAGGTGACCGAGACGGGCACGGACGCCGTGTTGGTGACCGTGAGCCGGTCGGCCGGTTCGGGCTCGGGGTGCTCCGGGCCGGGCAGCAGCGCGCCGGGGGCGTCGGGGCCGGAGCCGGGGCCGAGCGGGTCGGAGACGACGGCGAGCCGTGAGCCGTCGTCGAAGACGGCCTCGACGTGCACCTCGGTGACGACGTCGGCGACACCGGGCAGCACGTCGCCGGGGCCGAGCACCGCCCGGGCCCGTTCGACGGCCTCGGCGAGCCGGGCGCCGTCCCGGGCCGCCTCGCACACGGTGTCCGCGATCAGCGCGGTGGCCTCCGGCACGTTCAGCCGCAGCCCGCGTGCCCGGCGGGCCCGGGCCAGCTCCGCGGCGGAGAAGAGCAGCAGCCGGTCACGTTCCGTGGGAGTCAGTCTCACGCCTCGGCACCTCCTTGCCGTCAAGGACTTAGAGCATCACTCTAAACCGTGGGTTTCCGCAACCCAGTTATTGACGAAACAGGAAGCACTGCACCACATTGAGCGTCGCTCTAACACTCGGTGGCGTCGAAGGAGACCAGCCCATGCCGATCGAACAGCGCGGAGTCGACACCATCCCCGAGGAGGAACGCACCAGCGGCCCACGGGACCTCGTCTCGATCCTGCTCGGCTCCAACCTCTGCCTCGGCGTGATCGTCTTCGGCTGGCTGCCGCCGTCCTTCGGCCTCGACTGGTGGTCGTCCGTCGCGGCGGTGGTCGCGGGCACCGTCGTCGGGGTGGTGTTCACAGCCCCGCTCGCCCTGGTCTCGCTGCGCACGGGCACCAACCTGTCGACCTCCTCCGGCGCCCAGTTCGGGGTGCGCGGACGGCTGGTCGGCTCGGTCGTCGGCCTGCTGCTGGCCCTCGGCTACACCGCGCTGACCGTCTGGATCGGCGGGGACGTGATGGTGGGCGTACTGGGCCGGCTCGTCGGACTTCCCCAGGGCGGCACCTCCTACGCGGTCCTCTACGGCCTGCTCGCCGCCGCCACCGTCGCGGGCGCCGTCTACGGCTACCGGGTGCTGCTCGCGATGTCCCGGGTCCTCGCCTTCGGCATGACGGCCCTGCTGGCGCTCGGCGTGATCGCCTACGCCCCGCACTTCACCACCGCCGCGCTGCCCGGGGCGGGCGGCTACCTGCTGGGCGGGTTCTGGCCGACCTGGCTGCTGGCGGCCGTGGCGGCCGGGCTGTCCGGGCCCGTCGCCTTCATCACCCTGCTCGGTGACTACACCCGCTACATCTCCCCGGCCCGGCACTCCTCGCGCCGGGTGCTCCACGCGACCTGGCTGGGGCTGATGCTGGGCCTGCTGGTACCGCAGCTGTTCGGCACGTTCACGGCCTACGCGGCCCGGGCCGCCCTCGACTACGCGGGTCCGCTGGTCGGCGCCGCGCCCGGCTGGTACCTGGTCCCGCTGCTGCTGGCGGCCTCGGCGGGCTCGGTCGGCAACGCGGGGTTGATGCTGTACTCCATGGGCCTGGACCTGGACGCGATCCTGCCGCGCGCCTCGCGGGCCCGGGCGACCTACACGGTCGCCGTGGTGGCCACCGCCGCCGTCTTCGCCGGGCACTACCACTCGACCACCCAGGACGCCATGACGTCCTTCGTGCTGCTGCTGACGGCGATCGGCACACCGTGGGCGGTCATCACCCTGATCGGTTTCGCCCGCTGCGGCGGGGTCTACGACGCGGACGCCCTCCAGGTGTTCAACCGCCGCTCCCGGGGCGGGGTCTACTGGTACCGCGCGGGCTGGAACGTCCCGGCGACGGCGTCCTGGGCGGCCGGGGCGACGGTGGGCGTCCTGGCGGTCTCCCTGCCGTCCTACGAGGGACCCCTGCTGGCCCTGACCGGCGGGGTGGACTGCAGCTTCCTGCTGTCGGGGCTGGTGGGCGGAGCGGCCTACGTGCTGTCGGCGCCGAAGGCGGCCCGCCCGTCCGCCGGGCCACACTCGCCGCAGCAGCCGTCCCCGGAGACCGCGCCGAACCCCACCCACTGACCCACCGCCCCGGGGCGGTGACGGGAAACCGGCTGAACGAGCCCGGGCCCGCTCGCTGAACGGGGCCGGGCGCGTCGAACCGCCCGGTCTCCCGCCCGTCCGCGTCACCCACCCGCACCCCGCGACCGGCCGCCGGCGAGGCGAGCCCGGCCCCTCGGCCCGCCGGCTTCGGGCGGCCGGGGGGGCAAAGGCCCGGGCGCCCACCCGACCGGCACCCGGGAGACGGGCCGGACCGCGACCGACCCGCCCTCGCTGGCAGGGCCGGACGCGAGCCCGGCCGCCTGCTTCCCCTCCGCCGGTCTCCCCCACGCACACCCCACGACCGGCCCCCCGGCAAGACGAGCCCGGCCCCTCGCCCGACAGCTTCGGGCGAGGGGCCGGGCGAAGGACCGGGCCAGGACACTCAGGCCAGCCGGTGCATCCAGCCGTGCTTGTCCTCGGCCGTGCCCCGCTGGATGTCGAGCAGCGCCTGGCGCAGCCGCACCGTGACCTCGCCCGGCTCACCCCCGCTCTGCTGCCACTCCGCCCCGGCCCGCTTGACCGTGCCGACCGGCGTGATGACTGCGGCCGTACCGCAGGCGAACACCTCGGTGAGCGTGCCGTTCTCCGAGTCCCGCTGCCACTGGTCGGCCGAGACACGGCCCTCCTCGGCCTCGTAGCCGAGGTCGCGGGCGACGGTGAGCAGGGAGTCGCGGGTGACGCCCTCCAGGATCGACCCGGTCAGGGACGGCGTGACGATCTTGTTGCCGTACACGAAGTACAGGTTCATGCCGCCGAGCTCCTCGACCCAGGTGTGCTCCACCGCGTCGAGGTAGCAGACCTGGTCGCAGCCCTTGGCCGCCGCCTCGGCCTGCGCGAGCAGGGACGCGGCGTAGTTGCCGCCGGTCTTGGCGTCGCCCATGCCGCCCGGGACGGCACGCACGCGGTCCTCGGAGACCCAGATGGACACCGGCTTCACGCCGCCCGGGAAGTAGGCGCCGGCCGGGGAGGCGATCACCAGGAACAGGTACTCGTTGGCCGGCTTCACGCCCAGCCCGACCTCGGTCGCGATCATGAACGGACGCAGGTAGAGCGACTCCTCGCCACCGTGCGCCGGGACCCACGCGCGGTCCTGCGCGACCAGCGCGTCGCACGCCTCGATGAACGTCTCCACCGGCAGCTCGGGCATCGCCAGCCGGCGCGCGGACCGCTGGAAGCGCTCGGCGTTCTTCTCCGGCCGGAAGGTGGCGACCGAACCGTCGGGGCGACGGTAGGCCTTGAGGCCCTCGAAGATCTCCTGCGCGTAGTGCAGGACCGTGGTGGCCGGGTCGAGGGAGATGGGGGCGTACGGCACGAGCTGGCCGTCGTGCCAGCCGCGGCCTTCCGTCCACTTGATCGTCACCATGTGGTCGGTGAAGTGCCGGCCGAACCCGGGGTTGGCCAGGATCGCCTCGCGCTCGCTTGCGGAGAGCGGGTTGGCGGAGGGCTTGAGCTCGATCGTGGGCGTCGTCATGGGTTGATGTCCTTCACCGGTTGTAGTGACGGGCCGCGCTCGGTACCGCTCTGGTGAGGACCAGTGCTAGGACGTCCGAGCATTCCCTCATTCCGCGGCCTCACGTTCGATTATCGCCCGTGGGCGGAGGCGGAAGGAACGGGGTGATTCCGACCCGGTGGTCGATGGTGACACCCGGCGGGGGCATGCGGAAGCCGCCGGGTGCGGATGCGACCCGGCGGCTTGCGGAAAAGCAGCGGCGGGTCAGCCGGCTACTCGTACGGCGAGCGCGTCGCCGATCTCCGAGGTGGAGCGGGCGGGCCTGCCGGTGCGCTCGGCGAGGTCGGCGGCCACCGCCTCGTCGATGCGGTCGGCCTCGGCCTCGTGGCCGAGGTGGCGCAGCAGCAGGGCGACGGACAGCACGGTCGCGGTCGGGTCGGCCTTGCCCTGCCCGGCGATGTCCGGGGCGGAGCCGTGCACGGGCTCGAACATCGAGGGGAACGCGCCGGAGGGGTTGATGTTGCCGCTCGCGGCGACGCCGATGCCGCCGGAGACGGCCGCGGCGAGGTCCGTGACGATGTCGCCGAAGAGGTTGTCGGTGACGATCACGTCGAAGCGCTCGGGCTGCGTGACGAGGTAGATCGTCGCCGCGTCCACGTGCATGTACTCCGTGGTGACCTCGGGGAACTCCTCGGCCACCTTGTTGAAGACGTCGGTCCACAGGTGACCCGCGAAGGTCAGCACGTTGTTCTTGTGGATCAGCGCCAGCTTCTTGCGGGGGCGGGCCTGGGCACGGGCGAAGGCGTCGCGGACCACGCGCTCCACACCGAAGGCCGTGTTGACCGACACCTCGGTGGCGACCTCGTGCTCGGTGCCCTTGCGGATGGTGCCGCCGTTGCCGGTGTACGGGCCCTCGGTGCCCTCGCGGACCACGACGAAGTCGATGGCCGGCTCACCCTTGAGGGGCGTGTCCACACCCGGCAGCAGCTTCGACGGGCGCAGGTTCACGTGGTGGTCGAAGGCGAAGCGCAGCTTCAGCAGGAAGCCGCGCTCCAGGACGCCGGACGGCACGGACGGGTCGCCGATCGCGCCGAGCAGGATGGCGTCGTGCTGCTTCAGGGCGTCGAGGTCGGCGTCGGTGAGGGTCTCACCGGTGGCGTGGTAGCGCCGGGCGCCGAAGTCGTACTCCTTGGTCTCCAGCTTCACATCCTGCGGAAGGACGGCGGAGAGGACCTTCAGGCCTTCGGCCACCACTTCCTGGCCGATGCCGTCACCGGGGATCACTGCGAGATCGATGATGCGAGAGCTTGCCGACATGCGAGCACCCTACTCCTCGTCCCATGGGATGACATGCGGTGTCCGGGATGCGGACACCCGGCAGACCGGCGCCGCGTCCGACCGGGGGACGGCACTGGTCCGTCAGGCTCCGTTCACCCGTATGTGGGGCGGCCGTCGGCTCGTACCGGGACATTCGTCGGACATGGAGATCCCCCACTTCGGCATCCCGCCCGAACTCGCCGGCCGGATGAGCATGGCGGAGCAGCACGCGTACCTGCGCGCCCGGTTGTCGCGGCGGCGCACGCTGGCCACCGCGGGCGCGGTCGCGAGCGGGCTGCTGACCGGCTGCTCGGGCGGGCGCACCGGCGCCGGGCAGGGCGGCGCGTCCGCGACCCGGGCCCCGTCGGCCGTGACGTCGACGGCACCCGGCGCCCACGTCACCCCGTTCGGCCGGCATCTCGCCTTCGGCGCCGACCCGCGGACGCAGATGCGGATCTCCTGGCAGGTGCCGTTCGCGGTGCGCAAGCCGTACGTCCGCGTCGGGCTGCGCCCGGACGACCTCGGCCGCAAGGTCGAGGCGGAGCTGCGCGACCTGCACACCCCGGGGCTGAAGGGCGTCCGGGCACCGGTGGAGCAGTACTACCTGCACGCGGCCCTGGACGGCCTGCTGCCGGGCACCACGTACTACTACGGCGTGGGCCACGACGGGTTCGACCCGGCGTCGCCGGGCCACCGCCCCACCGTCGCCTCCTTCCGCACGGCCCCGGCGCGCGGGCCCGAGCGGTTCGTCTTCACCGCCTTCGGCGACCAGGGCGTGGGCCCGGAGGCCGCCCGGATCGACGCGGCGCTGCTGCGCCGGGACCCGGCGTTCCACCTGCACGCGGGAGACATCTGCTACGCCGACCCGACCGGCAAGGGCAAGGACTCGGACGTCTTCGACGCGAGCCAGTGGGACCGGTTCCTGCGGCAGACCGAGCCGGTCGCCCGGTCGGTGCCGTGGATGGTGACGACCGGCAACCACGACATGGAGGCCTGGTACTCCCCCGACGGCTACGGCGGCCAGCTCGCCCGCTTCTCCCTGCCGGACAGCGGCTTCGACCCGCGCACGGCACCGGGCGTGTACGCCTTCACCTACGGCAACGTGGGCGTGGTGGCCCTGGACGCCAACGACGTCTCCTACGAGATCCCCGCCAACTTCGGCTACAGCGAGGGCCGGCAGACGCGCTGGCTGGACCGCACGCTCGGCGGACTGCGCGCCGACGCGGCGGTCGACTTCGTCGTGGTCTTCTTCCACCACTGCGCGTACTCGACGTCGACGCACGCCTCCGACGGCGGGGTGCGCGCGGCGTGGCTGCCGCTGTTCGCCCGGCACGAGGTGGACCTGGTGATCAACGGGCACAACCACGTCTACGAGCGGACCGACGCCGTGAAGAACGGTGAGGTGGGCCGGCCGGTGCCGGTCGGCGGCACGACGGACCCGCGCCGGGACGGGATCGTGTACGTCACCGCGGGCGGCGGCGGCAAGGAGCTGTACGGCTTCCCCGGCGGTGTGCAGGAGAGCCACGAGGGCCGGCCGGCGAAGGACGAGCCGGTCGCCACGTTCCGCTGGACCAAGTCCCGGGACACCGAGGCGGAGTCGGTGCGGTGGTCGCGGGTGCGCTACCGCGGCTTCTCGTTCCTCTCGGTGGAGGCGATCAGCGGTGCCCGTCCCCGGCTGAAGGTGGAGGCGCTGGCCTCCGGCGGCGAGCGCATCGACCACTTCGAGGTGCGGCGCGGGACCTGAGGCCCCGCACCGCGCCCCGTCGGGCGGCTCCCGGTCGGGCTGCGGCTCAGTGGCCGGTGGATCCGCCGTTGTCCCTGCGGTCGAGGGCGCGCTGGAGCGCGGCGGCGGCGTTCTTGCGGTCGGACTCGCTCGTACGGGAGAGGTGGCGGACTCGGCGGCGGACGGTCGTCTCGGCCATGGGACATCGACTCCTTCGAAAAGCACCACGGAGTGCGCAGGAAAGGGGATTCGAGACGCCGGAAGGGGGCGGGGAGCACGGCCGCAGGGATTGCCTGCACGGGGGCCCGGCTCACGACCGCCATTCGCTTGGTCGAGCGAGACGTTCGGCTCCTACAAAGCTAAGGGAGGGCGGAGCGTCTGTCTCCACAATTACTCGGGCTTCCTACTATCTGAGACGGCGCGTCGGGTCACACCCCTCCGACCTGGGGTGACGCCTACAGGACGTCCCCGTCCCGCCAGTCGAACAGCAGGGGGTGCGTGGGGTCCAGAAGGGCGGCGCGGGCGGCGCGCACATAGGTGCTCCCCTCCTCCTCGGGCAGCCGGACGTCACCGTGCAGCGGGCTGAGGGCGTGCACCTCGCCGCGCCACACCCGCCAGCCGCGGGCGGTGTACAGCGCGGCGCCGTCGTCGCTGGCGGAGAGGGCCGCGAGGTCGTAGGCGCGCTCCGCGACGCGTTCCAGTCCGGCCATGACCCGTCCGCCCAGACCCCGGCGGCGGGCGTCGGCGCGGACGGCGACGTTCTCGACGTACCCGGTGCGCAGCCACCGGCCGCGGTGGCGCACGCGGCGCATCACGATCGCCCCGTGCGCGGCGAGGCCCGCGGCGTCGTGCACGAGGACGTGGATGCCGCCGAGCCCGTGGTCCCAGTCGTCCTCGCCGAAGTCGCCGTCGAACGCGGCGTCGAGGAGGGCCCGTACGGCGTCGAGGTCGGCCGGGGCGAGGTCGGCGGTGTGGGCGGTGCGCACGCTCGGGGTCATCGGGCCAGTCTTCCCTGCGGACATGCCGACGGGCCAGGTCGTTTCCCACGACCCGGCCCGTCGGTGCGGCGGGGTGTCAGCCCATGTGCGGGTAGGTGTAGTCGGTCGGCGGGACCAGCGTCTCCTTGATGGCGCGGGTCAGGGTCCACCGCATCAGGTTCTGCGGGGCGCCGGCCTTGTCGTTGGTGCCGGAGGCACGGCCGCCGCCGAAGGGCTGCTGGCCGACGACGGCGCCGGTGGACTTGTCGTTGATGTAGAAGTTGCCGGCCGCGTAGCGGAGCTTGTCGGCCGTGTAGGCCGCCGCCGCGCGGTCGTTGGCGATGACCGAGCCGGTCAGGGCGTAGTCGGAGACGGACTCCATCTGGGTCAGCATCTCGTCGTACTTCTCGTCCTCGTAGACGTGCACGGCGATGATCGGGCCGAAGTACTCGGTGCGGAAGACCTCGTTCTCCGGGTCGGTGCACTCGATGACGGTCGGGCGGACGAAGTAGCCGACCGAGTCGTCGTAGGTGCCGCCCGCGACGATCGTGCAGGTCGGGTCCTGCTTGGCGCGGTCGATGGCGGCCTTGTTCTTGGCGAAGGCACGCTCGTCGATGACGGCGCCGATGAAGTTCGACAGGTCGGTGACGTCACCCATCTTGATGCCGTCGACCTCGGCGGCCAGCTCCTCCTTGAAGCCGGAGTTCCAGATCGAGGCGGGGATGTACGCCCGGGAGGTGGCGCTGCACTTCTGGCCCTGGAACTCGAAGGCGCCGCGGGTGAACGCCGTCTTCAGGACGGCCCGGTCGGCCGAGGGGTGCGCGACGAGGAAGTCCTTGCCGCCGGTCTCGCCGACGAGGCGCGGGTAGGTGCGGTACTTCTCGATGTTGTTGCCGACCGTCTTCCACAGGTACTGGAAGGTGGGGGTCGAGCCGGTGAAGTGGATGCCGGCGAGGTCGCGGTGCTCCAGGGCGACCTTGGAGACCTCGATGCCGTCGCCGGTGACGAGGTTGATGACGCCCTTGGGCAGACCGGCCTCCTCCAGCAGCTGCATCAGCAGCACGGCGGCGTGGGTCTGCGTCGGGGACGGCTTCCAGACGACGACGTTGCCCATCAGGGCCGGGGCGGTCGGCAGGTTGCCGGCGATGGCCGTGAAGTTGAAGGGCGTGATCGCGTAGACGAAGCCCTCCAGCGGACGGTGGTCCAGACGGTTCCACACGCCCGGGGCGTTGGCCGGCGGCTGCTCGGCGAGCAGCTGACGGGCGTAGGAGACGTTGAAGCGCCAGAAGTCGACCAGCTCGCAGGGCGTGTCGATCTCGGCCTGCTGGGCGGTCTTGGACTGGCCGAGCATGGTGGAGGCGGCGAGCGTCTCGCGCCAGGGCCCGGACAGCAGCTCGGCGGCGCGCAGGATGATCGCCGCGCGGTCGTCGAAGGACATCGCGCGCCAGGCGGGCGCGGCGGCCAGGGCCGCGTCGATGGCGTCCTGGGCGTCCGCCTGCGTGGCGTTGCGGTACGTGCCGAGCACGGCCTTGTGGTTGTGCGGCTGGACGACCTGGAAGGCCTCGCCGCCGCCCATCCGCTTCTCGCCGCCGATGGTGCAGGGCAGGTCGACCGGGTTGTCGGCCAGCTCCTTCAGCTTGGCCTCCAGCCGGGCCCGCTCGGGCGAGCCGGGGGCATAGCCGTGCACCGGCTCGTTGACGGGGGTGGGGACCTGGGTCACAGCGTCCATGTTTTCCGTAACTCCTTACTGAGCGGTGTGGCGGTCTCAGCCCGGGTCGAGCTGTCAGCCCTTGGTGAGCATCGAACGCGCGAAGAAGCGCAGGTTGGCCGGCTTCTCCGCGAGGCGCCGCATGAAGTAGCCGTACCAGTCGGTGCCGTACGCGGTGTAGACGCGCATGCGGTGTCCCTCGGCGGCCAGCCGGACGTGCTCCTCGGCGCGGATGCCGTAGAGCATCTGGAACTCGTAGTCGCCGGGCTTGCGCCCGGCCTGGTGGGCCAGCTCCTGGGCGATGGCGATCAGGCGCGGGTCGTGGGACCCGATCATCGGGTACCCCTCCCCCTCCATCAACGTCCGCAGGATGCGCACGTATGCCCGGTCGATCTCGTGCCTGTCCTGGTAGGCGACCGAGGCGGGCTCCTTGTACGCGCCCTTGACCAGGCGGACCCGGCTGCCGCTCGCGGCGAGGCGGCGGGCGTCGTCCTCGGTGCGGAACAGGTAGGCCTGGATGACGCAGCCCGTCTGCGGGAAGTCCTTCCGCAGCTCCTCGTGGATGGCGAACATCGAGTCGAGGGTGGTGTGGTCCTCGGCGTCCAGGGTGACCGTGGTGCCGATCTCGGCGGCGGCCTCGACGACGGGACGGACGTTCTCCAGGGCCAGCTCGTGGCCGCCGTCCAGGGCCTGGCCGAACATCGACAGCTTGACCGACATCTCGGCGCGGGTGCCGAGCTCCAGCGGCTTGAGGCGGTCGATCAGCTCCAGGTAGGCGTCCCGGGCGGCGGCGGCCTGCTCCGGGGTGGTGATGTCCTCGCCGACGACGTCCATCGTCAGCTCCAGGCCCCGCTCGGACATCTCGCGGATCACCGGGACGATGTCGTCGACGTCCTCGCCCGGGATGAAGCGGTCGACGACCTGCTTGGTCACCGGGGCCGCCGAGATCAGGCGTCGCATCCGGTCGCTGCGAGACGCGGCGAGAATCACGGGACCCAGCACGGGGCACCTCCAGGAGCACAAGCAACGTGAAGGCCGGACCCCTCGCGGGCGACGCGTCGGGTACGGCACGGAGAACCACCGTGAAACCTAAGGATCCCTCCGATCGTCTGCCATCGACAGCTGTCACGCATCCGTGCCGCAGATCTCAGACAGTTGTATGAAGGGTCGGCCGTGATGAGGGACAATGCCCGGGTGACACCGGAACACAGGGGTGACTACCAGGAGCTGGTCGACGAGATCTCGGAGCTGCTGGGGGCGCCCGCGACGCTGGAGAACCGCGATTTCGAGCTGATCGCCTTCGGCGCCTACGACAGCGAGGGCGACCTCGACCCCTCGGCGCTGGACCCGGTGCGCACCCGCTCGATCCTCACCCGCCGCTCGACGGCCGCGGTCCGGGCCTGGTTCGAGGGCTTCGGCATCACCCGTGCGACCCGGCCGGTCCGCATCCCGCCCACCCCGGAGGCCGGCGTCTACCGGGGCCGGATCTGCCTCCCGGTCCGCCACCGGGGCGTGGTGCACGGCTACGTCTGGCTGCTGGACGACGACCCCGGCCCCGGCGCGCGGCAGCTGTCCGCCGCCATGGAGGTGACGGCCCGCATCGGCGCCCTGCTCGCGGACGAGGCCCAGCACGGCGCCGACCTCAGCCGCGAGCTGAGGGCGGTCCTCACCGCCGAGCACGGCTGGCCCCGGGACATGGCCGTGGCCGAGCTGCGCACCGCCCTCGGCGCCCGCGCCGACGCCCTGCACACGGTGGTGTGCGTCGCCCCCTGGCCGTCGGCGGACCCGGACGACGCGCCCTCGGTGCGTGCCGTCCCGGGGGCGACGGCGCTGTGCACCCTGCCGTGGGGCGCCGCCTCGCAGTGCCTGGCCGTACTGATCCGGCTGCGTTCCCCCGAGGTGCTGACCCCGGCGGCCACCGCGGCGGCACGGCTGCTCGACCGGGCCCGCACGGGAGGCGGTTCCGGGGGGCCGGTCCAGGGACCGGCGCGGCCGGCGAAGGGCCCCGCCCCGGCGGGCCCGGCCGCCGCGGACGGGCACGCGGCCGGGGTGGCCGCCCCCCGCGCCGGTCTCGCCGAGCTGGGCACCGCCTGGTGGGAGGCGTCGGCGGCGGCCCGGGCGGCACTGGCCGAGCCCCGGCTGGGGCCGGTCGCGGAGTGGGCGTCGATCGGGCCGTACCGGCTGCTGACCTCCCTGCCCCCGGAGGTCGTCCACGACCCCGTCGCCCGCACCCTGCTCGCCCCCGTCCACCGGGAGCTCGCCCGGACGGCCGAGGTCTACCTCGACTGCGCCGGCCAGGCCGCCCGGGCCGCCGCAGAACTGGGCGTCCACCGGCAGACCTTGTACTACCGCCTGTCCCGGATCGAGAAGCTCACCGGCCTCGACCTCGACGACGGCGAGGACCGCCTGCTGTTGCACATGGCCCTGAAGGCGCACCGCCTCTGAGCCGGGGCGCCGGCTCCCCGCGGGTACGGGAAGACGCCGGACAGGCCGATCGACTCGGCCCGTCCGGCGTCCAGGAGCGCATCCCGCTGCCGGGGAAGGGTCCCGGGGGCCCCGGCCCCCGGTTCACCCGGAAGGGTCAGACCAGGTTCACGGAGCGGGCCGACGTCGCGCCGATCTCCGCCGCCACCTCGGCCAGCACCGCGGACGTCACCGTGTCGTCCACGGTCAGCACCGCCAGCGCCTCGCCGCCGGCCACCGCACGCGACACCTGCATGCCCGCGATGTTGAGGCCCGCCTCACCGAGGATGCGGCCCACCGTGCCGACGACGCCCGGCCGGTCCTCGTACCGCAGGACCAGCATGTGGTCGGCGAGCGCGAGGTCGACGTCGTACTCGCCGACGGCGACGATCTTCTGCAGGTGCTTGGGACCGGCCAGCGTGCCGGAGACCGACACCTCCTCGCCGTCGGCGAGGGTGCCGCGCACCGTGACGACGTTGCGGTGGTCGCTCGCCTCGGAGCTGGTCGTCAGGCGCACCTCGACCCCGCGCTCCTGCGCGAACAGCGGGGCGTTGACGTAGGACACCGTCTCGTCGACGACGTCCTCGAAGACGCCCTTGAGGGCGGACAGCTCCAGCACCTTCACGTCGTGCTGGGTGATCTCGCCGTACACCTCGACGTCCAGGCGGACCGCGACCTCACCGGCGAGCGCGGTGAAGATGCGGCCGAGGCGCTCGGCGAGCGGCAGGCCCGGCTTGACGTCCTCGGCGATGACACCGCCCTGCACGTTCACCGCGTCCGGCACGAGCTCGCCGGCCAGCGCCAGGCGCACCGAGCGGGCCACGGCGATACCGGCCTTCTCCTGCGCCTCGTCGGTGGAGGCACCGAGGTGCGGGGTCGCGACGACCTGGTCGAACTCGAACAGCGGGGAGTCCGTGCAGGGCTCCTTCGCGTACACGTCGAGACCGGCGCCGGCGACCCGGCCCTCCTTCAGCGCCGAGTACAGCGCCTCCTCGTCGACGATGCCGCCGCGCGCGGCGTTGACGATGCGCACGCTCGGCTTGACCTTGCGCAGCGCCTCGTCGCCGATGAGGCCCACGGTCTCGGGGGTCTTGGGGAGGTGGACGGTGATGAAGTCGGAGACCTCCAGCAGCTCGTCCAGCGACAGCACCTTCACGCCCATCTGGGCGGCGCGGGCGGGCTGGATGTAGGGGTCGTAGGCGACGACCTTCATGCCGAACCCGGACATGCGCTGGGCGACCAGCGCGCCGATGCGGCCGAGACCGACGACGCCGAGGGTCTTCTCCGCGAGCTCGACGCCCGTGTACTTGCTGCGCTTCCACTCGCCGTTCTTCAGCGCGGCGTTGGCCTGCGGGATGTGGCGGGCGGTGGCGACGAGGAGACCGCAGGCCAGCTCGGCGGCGGTCACGATGTTCGAGGTGGGGGCGTTGACGACCATCACGCCGGCCTTGGTGGCGGCGGAGACGTCCACGTTGTCCAGGCCGACGCCGGCTCGTGCGACGACCTTGAGCCTGTTCGCGGCCGCGATCGCCTCGGCGTCGACCTTGGTGGCCGAGCGGATCAGGATCGCGTCGACGTCGGCGATGGCGGGGAGCAGCTCGGTGCGGTCCGCGCCGTTGCAGTGCCGGATCTCGAAGTCCGGGCCCAGGGCGTCGACGGTGGCGGGCGACAGCTCTTCAGCGATGAGTACGACGGGTTTCGAGCTCACGTGAGTCCTCACAAGTCCAGTGCTGCGGACGGCCGTCCCGACGGCCGCAGGCGGTGGAGGGGTGCTTGCCGCGTGGAAGACGCACGACGCTGTGGGCCTGACGCGTATGTAGTGCTGCAGTCTAGTGGCGCCGGGGGCGTCGTCTCGCGCCCCTGCGGAAGGATCACCCGGACGAGAGACGCCGAAGTGGAGCGGTCCGGGCGAAGCCCTGTGGCGGCGCCCCCTGCCGGGGGCCACCGCCACAGGACCCGGAGGTCACGCCTCCTCGTTCACCCACGACATGAGCTTGCGCAGCTCCTTGCCGGTGGTCTCCAGCAGATGCTCGCTGTCCTGCTTCTTGTACTCGTTGTACTTCTTCAGACCGCCGTGGTACTCGTCCATCCAGTTCTTGGCGAAGGTGCCGTCCTGGATCTCGGCGAGGACCTGCTTCATCTCGGCCTTGGTGGCGTCGGTGATGATGCGCGGGCCGGTGACGTAGTCGCCCCACTCGGCGGTCTCGGAGATCGACCAGCGCATCTTCTCCAGGCCGCCCTCGTACATGAGGTCCACGATCAGCTTCAGCTCGTGCAGGCACTCGAAGTAGGCGATCTCCGGCTGGTAGCCGGCCTCCGTCAGGGTCTCGAAGCCCGCCTTGACCAGGGCCGCGGTGCCACCGCACAGGACGGCCTGCTCACCGAACAGGTCGGTCTCGGTCTCCTCGGTGAAGGTCGTCTTGATGACGCCGGCACGGGTGCCGCCGATGCCCTTGGCGTAGGACAGGGCCAGCTGGAAGCCGTTGCCCGTGGCGTCCTGCTCGACGGCGGCGATGCACGGAACGCCGCGGCCCTCCTCGTACTGGCGGCGGACCAGGTGGCCCGGGCCCTTCGGGGCGACCATGCAGACGTCGACGCCGGCCGGGGGCTTGATGAAGCCGTAGCGGATGTTCAGGCCGTGGCCGAAGAACAGGGCGTCGCCGTCGTTCAGGTTCGGGGCGATGTGCTCCTCGTAGACCTGCGCCTGGATCGGGTCCGGGACCAGGATCATGATGACGTCGGCCTCGGCGGCGGCCTCCGACGGGCTCACCACGCGCAGGCCCTGCTCCTCGGCCTTGGCCTTGGACGTGGAGCCCTCGTGCAGACCGACGCGGACGTCGACACCCGAGTCACGGAGCGACAGCGCGTGGGCGTGGCCCTGGCTGCCGTATCCGATGACCGCGACCTTGCGGCCCTGGATGATGGACAGGTCGGCGTCGGCGTCGTAGAACAGCTCGGCCACTTTGGGTTCTCTCCTCGGGAGTGCAGGTGTTGCGTCCCACCGTATGACGGGGGGCGGAAGGGAAGCGTGAGGGTCTCGGGATGCGGGCGGGCGGCGGTGCGCCGACCGCCCGCTTCGGTGCTCAGGCCGATCGGTCCAGAGCGCGCAGCGACCGGTCCGTGATGGAACGGGCACCGCGGCCGATCGCGATCGTGCCGGACTGCACGAGCTCCTTGATGCCGTACGGCTCCAGCATCTTGAGCATCGCGGAGAGCTTCTCGCCGGAGCCGGTGGCCTCGATGGTGACGGCCTCCGGGGAGACGTCGACGGTCTTGGCGCGGAACAACTGGACGATCTCGACGATCTGGGAGCGCGTCTCGTTGTCGGCGCGCACCTTCACCAGGACGAGTTCGCGCTGGACGGCCTGCGACGGCTCCAGCTCGACGATCTTCAGCACGTTGACGAGCTTGTTGAGCTGCTTGGTGACCTGCTCCAGCGGCAGGTCCTCCACGCCGACGACGATGGTGATGCGGGAGATGTCGGGGTGCTCGGTGACGCCCACCGCGAGCGAGTCGATGTTGAAGCCGCGGCGGGAGAACAGGGCGGCGATCCGGGCCAGGATGCCGGGGGTGTTCTCCACCAGGACGGAGAGCGTGTGCTTGGACATGGTCTTTTACGTCTCTCTCGCTCAGTCGTCTTCGTTGTCGCCGAAGTCGGGGCGGACGTCCCGGGCGGCCATGATCTCGTCGTTGGAGGTGCCGGCGGCGACCATCGGCCACACCATCGCGTCCTCGTGGACGACGAAGTCCACGACGACCGGGCGGTCGTTGATGGAGTTCGCCTCCTCGATGACCTTGTCCAGGTCGGCCGGGTCCTCGCAGCGGATGGCGTAGCAGCCCATGGCCTCCGACAGCTTGACGAAGTCGGGGACGCGGGTGCCGCGAGCCCCGGGGTTGACGTCGTCCGGGCCGGAGTGCAGCACGGTGTTGGAGTACCGCTGGTTGTAGAAGAGGGTCTGCCACTGGCGGACCATCCCGAGGGCGCCGTTGTTGATGATGGCGACCTTGATCGGGATGTTGTTCAGGGCGCAGGTGGCCAGTTCCTGGTTGGTCATCTGGAAGCAGCCGTCGCCGTCGATGGCCCAGACGGCCTTGTCCGGCGCCCCGGCCTTGGCGCCCATGGCGGCCGGGACGGCGTAGCCCATGGTCCCGGCGCCGCCGGAGTTGAGCCAGGTGCCGGGCTTGTCGTACTGGATGAAGTGGGCGGCCCACATCTGGTGCTGGCCGACGCCCGCGGTGAAGATCGTGCCCTCCGGGGCGAGCTGCCCGATGCGCTCGATGACTTGCTGCGGGGAGAGCGAACCGTCGCCGGGCTGGTCGTAGCCGAGCGGGTAGGTCTCGCGCCAGCGGTTCAGGTCGTTCCACCACATCCCGTAGTCGCCCTGGTGACCCTCGCTGTGCTCCTTCTGCACGGCCTGGATCAGGTCGGCGATGACCTCGCGGGCGTCCCCGACGATCGGCACGTCCGCGGCGCGGTTCTTACCGATCTCGGCCGGGTCGATGTCGGCGTGGACGATCTTGGCGAGCGGGGCGAAGCTGTCCAGCTTGCCGGTGACGCGGTCGTCGAAGCGGGCGCCCAGGGCCACGATCAGGTCGGCCTTCTGCAGGGCCGTCACCGCGGCCACCGAGCCGTGCATGCCCGGCATGCCCAGGTGCTGCGGGTGCTGGTCGGGGAACGCCCCGAGCGCCATCAGCGTGGTCGTGACGGGTGCGCCGGTCAGCTCGGCGAGGACCTTCAGCTCGGCGGTCGCCTTGGCCTTGAGCACACCGCCGCCGACGTACAGCACGGGCCGGCGGGCGGAGGTGATCAGCTTGGCGGCCTCGCGGATCTGTTTGGCGTGCGGCTTGGTCACCGGGCGGTAGCCGGGCAGGTCCATGGCCGGCGGCCAGGAGAAGGTCGTCCTCGCCTGGAGGGCGTCCTTGGCGATGTCGACCAGGACCGGGCCGGGGCGGCCGGTGGAGGCGATGTGGAAGGCCTGCGCGATGACCCGCGGGATGTCCTCGGCCTTGGTGACGAGGAAGTTGTGCTTGGTGATCGGCATGGTGATGCCGACGATGTCCGCCTCCTGGAAGGCGTCCGTGCCGATCGCCTTGGACGCCACCTGGCCGGTGATCGCGACGAGCGGCACCGAGTCCATGTGCGCGTCGGCGATCGGCGTGACCAGGTTGGTGGCGCCGGGGCCGGAGGTCGCCATGCAGACGCCGACCTTGCCGGTGGCCTGCGCATAGCCCTCGGCCGCGTGGCCGGCGCCCTGCTCGTGCCGGACCAGGACGTGGCGCACCTTGGTGGAGTCCATCAGCGGGTCGTACGCCGGGAGGATGCAGCCGCCGGGGATGCCGAATACCGTGTCGGCGCCGACCTCCTCGAGAGAGCGGATGAGGGACTGCGCGCCCGTGACGTGCTCGGGGGCGGAGTGCTGTCCTCCGGATCGGGGCCGGGGCTGCGGGTGGTGGGCCCCGGTGGCCTGCTCGGTCATCGGCAATCTCTTCTCAGATGCTGAGGGTTTTTGCGAGGTTTGGGCGGTGCTGTCCTGCCGCACGGCAGGTGCTCGTGCAACAAAAAACCCCTCGTGCCGTAAGGCAAGCGAGGGGAGCGCGCCGGGTGGGGTCGCTGAGCGGTCGAGGCTCAGCGTCAGCCGACGCGCTTTCCAAGTACGAGAATTCGGGTGCGCATGGCACTGACCCTCCCCCCGGCACGCACTCACTGTCAAGTGGGTGGGACGGGAGTCTCATTATGTGAGCGGAGGGCCGTCCCACCGCCGATGACGGCGGACACGCCGGAGCTGTACAGACGCGGGGTGCCGCCCGCGAACGCCGGCTCCGCGGGCGCGTTGGGCACCGGGTAGCGGCCGCCGGCCAGTGCCCGGCGCAGCCGGTACTCGTCGAGCGGCCCGGAGAACGCCATGCCCTGTCCGTGCGTGCAGCCCATCGCGCGCAGGGCGGCCACCTGCTCGGGCAGATCGACCCCCTCGGCCACGGACTGGAGCCCGAGGTCGCCGGCGATCCGCAGCAGCCCACTGGTGATCTTGTGCAGGCGAGCCGACTCGACCACGCCGTCGACGAGGTCGCGGTCGAGCTTGAGCACGTCCACGGGCAGCCTCCTGAGGGCCGTGATCGCCGCGTAGCCGCTGCCGAAGCCGTCGAGCGCGATCCGTACGCCCACCCGCCGCAGTGCTGCCAGGCGCCGCTCCAGCTCGTCCAGGGAGACCCTCGGGTCGGCGTCGGACAGCTCGATGATCAGCGCGCCGGACGGCAGCCCGTGCCGGGTGAGCAGGGCCTCGATCGAGCCGAGCGGCATCGACGTGTCCAGCAGCCGCCGGGCGCTCATCCGGACCGCGACCGGTACGGCCGGTCCCGTGCCGTGCCGCTCGGCGGCCTGCGCGACCGCCTCCTCGATCATCCAGCGGCCCAGTTCGGCCGTTCTGCCGCCGTCCTCCGCCACCCGCAGGAACTCCGCCGGGGTGAAGAGCACCCCCTGGGAGGAGCGCCAGCGCGCCTGTGCGGCCACCGACGTGATCCGGCCGTCCTCCAGGCACACCACCGGCTGGTGCAGCAGGGCGAACTCGCCGTCGTGCAGGGCGGCCCGCAGCCGGGTGGCCAGTTCGGCCTTGCGCACCACGTCCTGCTGCATCTGCGGCCGGTACAGCTCCACGCGCCCCTTGCCTCCGGCCTTGGCCCGGTACATGGCCAGGTCGGCGTTGCGCAGCAGCTCGCCCGCACCGAGGCCGGGCTCGGCGAAGGCGACGCCGATGGAGGCGTTGACCCGGACATCGTTGCCGTCGATGAGGTACGGCTGGGACAGGGTGGTCCTGAGGCGGTCGGCCAGCTCCAGGATGTGCCGCTCCCTCGCGTCCCGGTCGCGGGTGTGGTCCCCGACGATCAGGGCGGCGAACTCGTCCCCGCCGAGCCGGGACGCCGTGTCGCCCTGCCGTACGGAGTCCTGGAGCCGGCGCGCGGCCTGGACGAGGAGTTCGTCCCCGGCCTGGTGCCCGATCGTGTCGTTGACGGCCTTGAACCCGTCGAGGTCGATGAAGAGCACGGCCGTGTTGCGCAGGGCCAGGCCCCGGTCGGAGGCGCGGCGGCCGGACAGGGCGTGCTGGACGCGCTTGGTGAACAGGGCGCGGTTGGGCAGGTCGGTGAGCGGGTCGTGCTCGGCGTTGTGCTGCAACTGGGCCTGGAGCCGGACCCGTTCGGTCACGTCCCGGCAGTTGAAGATCAGGCCGCCCTGATGGCGGTTGACGGTCGACTCGACGTTCAGCCAGCCACCCTCGCCCGAGCGGAAGCGGCACTCGATGCGCGTGGTGGGTTCCTCGACGGGGTGGGCGGCGAGGAAGCGCCGCACCTCGTGCACGACGCAGCCGAGGTCCTCCGGGTGGATGAGACCGGCCAGTTCCGTGCCCACCAGGTCCTCGGCGGGCCGGCCGTAGACCCCGGCGGCGGCGGGCGAGACGTATCTGAGGACACCGCTGGGGGCGGCGATCATGATGACGTCGCTGGAGCCCTGCACCAGGGAGCGGAAGTGGTTCTCCTTCTGGGCCAGTTCCTGGGTGAGGGTGATGTTGTCCAGCAGCATGATGCCCTGGCGCACGACGAGCGCGAGCACGACCGTGCCGCCGGTGAGCAGGACCACGCGGTCGACACTGCGGCCGTTGAGGACGTTGTAGAGGATCCCCAGGGTGCACACGGCTGCCGCGAGGTACGGCGTGAGGGCGGCGAGCGAGCCGGCGATGGGCCGGGCCGCCGTGTACCGGACGGACTCGTGGCCCGGTCCCGCCGGGGCGGGGTGTGCGCCGCCGCGCTGGCCCGGCACGTGCTCGTGCACCACGCGCGAGTGCGTCTCGGCGCCGGGCCGGTCGGGCCCCGGGCGGTCGCCCTCCGCGGTGCGGGGCGCGACCCAGGGGGCGTAGGCCAGGAGCAGCGAGCCGGCGAACCAGCCCGCGTCGAGCAACTGGCCGGAGCGGTAGCCGTGGTGCAGCAGCGGAGAGGTGAACAGGGCGTCGCACATCACGGTGAGCGCGAGGGCGCCGATGGCGGTGTTGACCGCCGAGCGGTTCACCGCCGAGCGCCGGAAGTGCAGCGCGAGCACCATGCTGACCAGGGCGATGTCCAGCAGCGGGTACGCCAGCGAGAGCGCGGTGTGCGCCACGCCCGGCCCTTCGGATTTCGCGGCCTGGGCGAGGGCGAGGCTCCAGGCCAGCGTCAGCAACGAGCCGCCGATCAGCCAGGCGTCGAGCCCGAGGCAGACCCAGCCGGCCTTGGTCACCGGCCGTTTGGCGAGCACGAGCAGCCCGACGATGGCCGGCGGCGCGAAGCAGAGGAAGAACAGGTCGGCGTAGCTGGGGCTGGGCACGGGCAGTCCCAGGACCACCTCGTACCACCCCCAGACCAGGTTGCCCAGGGACGCCATGGCCGAGGAGAGGCCGAACAGCAGCCAGGCGGGCCGGAAGCGGGTGTGGCGGCTGCGGGCGTACAGGAAGCACGAGACCGCCGCGGCGGCAGCCGCCGCGCTGAGCCCGAAGTCGCCCATGATCAGGGCCAGTCGGCTCGAACCCCAGCCGACGGCGGCACCGACGGCGTAGCCCGCGCAGGCGAGGGCGAGGACGAGCTGGAGGGCCGGGCCCGGCCGAGGGCCGGGGGCCGGGACACGGGGCGGCTGCGCGGTCCGGGACGGAGGCTGTGCCCGCAGCGTTCCGTCCAGCGTGGGGGTCGTCGGGGGCGCGCTCACCGGGCCCTCCCGGTTCGCGCCGCGCCCGGGTCCCGCGGTCCCCGGTGGACCGGCTGGGCCTGCCGTCGGCGGACGCCGGCCCTGCGGTGGTGGCTGTGCTGGGTGTGGTGGTCGCTGTGACGGGTGCGGTGGCCGCCGTGATCGGCGCGCCGGCCGCGGCTGCCCGCGGCCGTCCGCCCGGGTCGCCGCCGGCCGCCCCGCCCCGTCGGATCGCTCGTCCATAGGCCGTGCATCGCCTGTCGCCCCCCTCACAGTCCGAAGTGCTCGTCCCCGGCGCCGAACGGTCCCCGGCGCAGCCCCTGTCGGGACGATACACCAGTCTCGTCACGCAGGGACATAGGTTCTCTACGCTCCGTGACGATCAACAGATATATGAGTACCCACCGCACCTGGAAGGTTGCGGACGGTACCCGAAGGTCGGTCAGTCGGTTGGTGCACCCGTCGTGAGAATCACGTTCCGGAGCGGCTCCCGGTTCACGTAACGGCTCAACTGGTCCACCAGGAGCCGCCGGGCGCGCGGGAGGAACGCGGAGGTGGGTCCGCCCGCGTGCGGGCTGATCAGTACCCCCGGCGCACGCCACAGGGGGTGTTCGCGCGGGAGGGGCTCGGGGTCGGTGACGTCGAGGGCCGCGGTGATCCGGCCGCTGTCGACCTCGGCGAGCAGGGCCTTGGTGTCGACGACGGGTCCGCGGGCGACGTTGACCAGCAGGGCGCCGTCCTTCATCCGGGCCAGGAAGTCGGCTCCCGCCAGGCCGCGGGTGGCTTCGGTGAGCGGCGTGGAGAGGATGACGACGTCCGCCTCGGGCAGCAGCGCGGGCAGGTCGGTGAGCGGGTGCACCGGCCCGCGCGCCGTCGTGCGCGCGGAGCGCGCGACGCGCGCCACCCGCGCCACTTCGAACAGAACGAGCCGGTCCTCGATGGCGGCGCCGATCGATCCGTAGCCGACGATGAGGATGTTCCGGTCGGCGAGCGCGGGCCGGAACCCGCCGAGCCACTCGCCCCGTTCCTGCGCGCGCACGAAGTCGGGCAGCCCGCGCAGCGAGGCCAGGATCAGCGCCAGGGTGAGTTCCGCCGTGCTGGCCTCGTGCACCCCGCGCGCGTTGCACAGCCGCACCCCGGGCCGCAGGCCCCGAAGGCCCGGCTCGACGTGGTCGATCCCGGCGGACAGCGTCTGCACCACCTCCACCCGGCGCATCCCGGGCAGCGGGCGTACGCACAGCGCACTGGGCTTCATATAGGGGACGACGTAGAAGGCGCAGTCGGCCGGGTCCGCGGGGAAGTCCTGCGTCCCGTCCCAGAAGTGGTAGTCCGGACCCTCGGGGAGTCCCTCGATCTCGTCCGGCGGGATGGGCAGCCACACGTCAGCAGTCATGCCCCGGAGGCTATGTCAGGGCCGCGCCACGGCAGAGGTTAGGTTGGGGTGGCCGGAACAGGGGAGGGTCACGACCACGTGGAGCGCAGGACGATCGGCGCGGGGGCACTCGCGGTCGGGGCCGTCGGACTCGGGTGCATGCCGATGAGCTGGGCCTACAGCGCCTCGCGGCGGCGCGGCGACGAATCGCTCAGGGCGGTGCACCGGGCGCTGGACCTGGGCGCCTCCCTGCTGGACACGGCCGACATGTACGGCCCCTTCACCAATGAGCTGCTGCTGGGGCGGGTGTTGAAGGAGCGGCGCTCCGACGCGTTCGTGTCGACGAAGGTCGGGCTGCTCGTGGGCGACCAGCACATCGTCGCCAACGGCCGCCCCGGGTACGTGAGACGGGCGTGCGACGCGTCGCTGCGGCGGCTCCAGACGGACGTCATAGACCTCTACCAGCTGCACCGGGCCGACCCCGAGGTGCCCGTCGAGGAGACCTGGGGCGCGATGGCGGACCTCGTCCACGCCGGGAAGGTGAGGGCGCTGGGCCTGTGCGCGGTGGGTGCCGGGTCCTCGCGCAGGGGCCGGGTCCGGCCGTACGACGCGACCGTGCGGCAACTGGAGCGCGTGCAGCAGGTGTTCCCGGTGAGCGCGGTGCAGGCGGAGCTGTCGGTGTGGTCGCCGGAGGCGCTGCGGACGCTGCTGCCGTGGTGCCGGGGCCGGGGCGTCGGATTCCTCGCCGCGATGCCGCTGGGCAACGGCTTCCTGACCGGCCGGCTGCGGCCCGGCGCCGGGTTCGAGGCGGACGACCCGCGCGCCCGGCACCCGCGTTTCACCGGCGAGATGATGGCCGCGAACCAGCCGATCGTCGCCGGTCTGCGCCGTGTGGCCCGCCGGCACGGGCCGGCCGTCACGCCCGCGCAGGTCGCCCTGGCCTGGGTCCTGGCCCAGGGCGAGCACGTCGTGCCGGTGCCGGGCACCAAGCACGAACGGTGGGTCACGGAGAACTCGGCCGCGGCGCAGCTGCGTCTGACCAGCGGCGATCTGCAGGAGCTGGCGCACCTCCCGCCGGCCCGGGAGTCCTGGGACTGAGCCGCGGCGGCCCGGGGAAGACGGTGCGGGCGGGTCCGGCTTCGGCCGATCGGGAACTTCCCGGGCGCGTGCGGTGTATGACAGGGAGAGGACCCGCCCCGTCGAAGGGACCGAGATCGTGCGACGTCGAGCCGTGCCGGCCGTCCTGGCCGCCGCCACGCTCCTGCTGGCGGCCGGCTGCTCCTCCGGCGACGAGGGGTCCGCCGCTCCGGACGGCAGCACCTCCGCGAGCCGGACCGGGCCGGGAGCCTCCGCCCCGGCGCGGCCTTCCGCCGAGGTCCCGCCCGCCAAGGGCTCGGTGAAGGTGCTGCGCACCGTCGCCGAGGGCCTGGACTCCCCCTGGGGGCTGGCCGCCGTCCCGGGCGGCGGCCTGCTCGTCTCCTCGCGCGACGAGGCGACGCTCGTGCGCGTGGACGAGAAGACCGGCAAGAAGACCGAGCTGGGCGAGGTGGCCGGGGTGTCCGCGGCGGGCGAGGGCGGCCTCCTCGGCATCGCCCTCTCCCCCGACTTCGCCTCGGACCGCATGATCTACGCGTACTTCACCTCGGCCTCGGACAACCGCATCGTGCGGATGCTCTACGACGACCGCAAGCCCGCCGGGGAGCAGCTCGGCGCCCCCGACACCGTCTTCAAGGGCATCCCCAAGGGCTTCGTCCACAACGGCGGCCGGATCGCGTTCGGGCCGGACAGGATGCTGTACGCCGGCACGGGCGAGAGCGGCGACACCGGCCTGTCCCAGGACAAGGACTCCCTGGGCGGCAAGATCCTCCGCCTCACCCCGGAGGGCGAGCCCGCCCCCGGCAACCCGTTCCCGGACTCGCCGGTGTACTCCTACGGCCACCGCAACGTGCAGGGGCTCGCCTGGGACGGGCGGCAGCGGCTGTTCGCCTCGGAGTTCGGGCAGGACACCTGGGACGAGCTGAACGCGATCAAGCCCGGTGACAACTACGGCTGGCCGGAGGCGGAGGGCACCTCGGACGACTCCGGGTTCCACAACCCGGTGGAGCAGTGGTCTACGGGCGAGGCGTCCCCCAGCGGCATCGCCCACGCCGAGGGGTCGGTCTGGATGGCGGGCCTGCGCGGCAAGCGGCTGTGGCGCATCCCCCTGGACGGCACGAAGGCGGCGGCGGAGCCGCAGCCGTTCCTGGAGGACGAGTACGGCCGGCTGCGCACGGTGGTCGCGGCGGGCGGCGACCGGCTCTACGTCATGACCAGCAACACGGACGGCCGGGGCAGCCCCGGGGACGGGGACGACAGGATCCTGGAGGTGCGGGTCCGGTAGCCACGCCGCGGGGGCCGACGGCCAGAGCGGCGTCCGCTGACGGTCGCGGCCCCGGGGGGGATTTCCCGTCCGGTCTCGGCCTGTGTGCGGTCCTGGCCGGTGTGCGGTCCTGGCCGGTGTGCCGTCTCGACCGTCGGCAGGTGCGGGCCGATCGGCGCCCTCGCGCGGCCCCGGGGCGGCCGGCGGGCCGGTGCCCTCGGCCGCCATGTGGCGCGGGCCAGCCGCTGCCCCCGGCCGCAGGGTGGCGCCCGGACAGCCGGCGCCTACTCCGCGGGGTCGTCCGGCGGGCGTACGACGACCTTGCCGGAGGCCAGGTCTATCGGGCCGCGACCGGGATCGCCGTCCCCGACGTCCTCCCGGGTCAGTTCCAGCCGGTTCTGTTCGTCCCGGGTGTGCTTGCGGCCGGGCGAGAACAGTTCCTCGAACGCGTTGAACAACTCTGCCTCCCTCAGCCGCGGGGACCGCGACCTCTCTTCCAGCGTATGCCTCAGCCCGCCGGACCCGGCAGGAGCGTCTCGGCCGGGAACAGGCCCAGCCGGTGCGCCAGCGCCGCCGCCTCGCCCCGTCCGGAGACGCCGAGCTTGGCCAGGATGTTGGAGACGTGCACGCTCGCCGTCTTCGGGGAGATGAACAGCTCCTGCGCTATCCCGCGGTTGGTGTGCCCGGCGGCCACCAGCCGCAGCACGTCCCGCTCCCGGCTGGTCAGGCCGAGTGCGCCGGCGGGGTCCCCGGCCGCCGTACCGGCGGGCGCCAGGGGGAGCCGGGCCCGGCGGGCGAGCGCCCCGGCGGCGTCGGCGAGCGGCCGGGCACCGAGGTGGCGTGCGACGGCGTGGGTGAGCCGGAGCAGTTCCGTGGCGCGGGCGCGGTCGTCCTCGCCGCCGCCGGCGAGGAGGGACTCGGCGAGGCGGTACCGGACGCGGGCGAGGTCGTAGGGCCGCCCCAGCGGTTCGAAGGCGGTGACCACCCGGGACCAGGTCTCCGGGGCGCTCAGGCCCTGCGCGCGGTGCAGCTCCGCGCGGACCCACTGCTCGTGCGCCAGCCAGACCGGGGCGTTGGTGGTGAGGCGCCGGACGGCCTCGAAAACGCTGTCGAGGACCTCGTCGCGGCCCTCCCGCGCGGCGGGCAGGGCGCGGGCGTCGGCCTCGGCGGCGGCCGCTTCGAGCAGCAGCGGCCAGGCGTAGCGCTGGGTGCCGGGCGGGAAGCCCGCCGCGAGGGTGCGGGCGAGTTCGGCGCGGGCGTCGGCCGGGCGGCCCTCCCGCACGGCGACGGCGATGGTGAGGCACGAGAGCGGCAGGTCGTGCTGGGGCATGGGGTCGTGCGGGCCGTAGGCGGCCCGGCCCTCGGCGAGGTGCCGGGCGGCTTCGGGCACCCGGCCGCGGGCCAGGGCCAGGTACGCCAGGCTGTTGGCGGCCGATCCGTGCGGGCCGGCCGTGTGACCGCGCCGCTGCGCGTTGGCGGCGGCCTCGGCGGCCTCGTCCCAGCGCCCCAGCGACAGGAGCGACTCGGCCAGGTTGCTCCATATCCAGGCCTCGGTGTCCCGCAGCCCCATCCTGCCGGTGAGCCGCAGGCCCTCCTGGAGGATGCCGACGGCCTCCTCGGAGCGGCCGACGCCCTCCAGGACGGACGGCAGGTTCACATGGCTCCGGCCGACGATCGCGGCGAGACCGCGGGCGACCACCTCGTCGCGCACGTCGTACATGTGGGCCAGTCCGGCGTCGATCTGCCCGGCGTCGACCATGAGACCGCCGAGGGTGAGCCGGGCGTGGGAGGCGATGTCGTCGGCGCCGACCATGCGCGCGTACTCCACGGCCCGCTCGGCCGCCGTCAGGGCCTGCGGCCCGGGTTCGTGGAGCATCGACCAGTGGGCGGCGGCCGCCAGCACCTCGGCGTGCACCCCGGACGGCGGCAGTCCCCGCACCAGCTCCCGTGCGGTGGCGATCTCCTGCCAGCCGTCGCCGCGGGCGAGGCCCCGCACCAGGCGGGAGCGCTGGATCCAGAACCAGGCGGCGCGCTGGGGGTCGGCGCCGCCGGGGCCCCGGCCGGCGCCGCAGGGCGCGGTGCCGTCCTCCTCCAGCAGGCGCAGAGCCCGCTTGGTGATCTTCAGGGCCCGTTCGCGTTCCCCGCAGAGCCGCCCCGCCACGGCCGCCTCGGCCAGCAGGTCGAGGTGGCGCAGGGCGGTGGTGGCCGGGTCGCGGCCGCTGGGGGTCCCCCCACGCCATTCAGGCAGTGGGGGAGGATAGATCTCGGCGTGGTCCACGGGGCGCAGGGTGCGGCGCACATCCTCGGGAGCCGAGTCCCACAGCTCCATCGCCCGTTCCAGCAGGCGCAGTTGCTCGGCGTAGGCGTGCCGGCGGCGGGCCTCGACGGAGGCTTCGAGGACGGCGGGCAGGGCCTTGGCGGCGTCATGGGCGTGGTACCAGTAGCTGGCCAGGCGGGTGGCGCGCTGGTCGGCGGGGACCAGTTGCGGGTCGGCCTCCAGGGCCTCGGCGTAGCGGCGGTTGAGGCGGGAGCGCTCACCCGGGAGCAGGTCGTCGCTGACGGCCTCGCGGACCAGGGAGTGCCGGAAGCGGTAGCCGTCGCCGCCGGGCGCGGGGGCGAGGATGCCGGCGTTCACGGCGGCGCGCAGCGCCTCGATGAGGTCGTCCTCGGCGAGCCGGGCGACGGCCGCGAGCAGGCGGTACTCGACGGTGGAGCCGCCCTCGGCGACGATCCGGGCGATCTGCTGCGCCGGCTCCGGCATCCCCTCGACCCGTACGAGCAGCAGATCGCGCAGGGAGTCGGTCAGGCCGGTCCGGCAGCCCTCGTGGGCGGCGACGGCGAGCTCCTCCACGAAGAAGGCGTTGCCGTCGGAGCGTCGGAAGATCGCGTCGACCTGGTCGGGGTCGGGTTCCTGCGCCAGGATGCCGGCGATCTGGCACCCCACCTCCTCACGGGTGAAGCGGCGCAGTTCGATGCGGCGGACGGTGCGCAGCCGGTCGAGCTCGGCGAGCAGCGGGCGCAGGGGGTGGCGGCGGTGGATGTCGTCCGAGCGGTAGGTGGCGAGGACGACGAGCCGGCCGGTGCGCAGGGTGCGGAAGAGGTAGGCCAGCAGGTGGCGGGTGGAGGCGTCGGCCCAGTGCAGGTCCTCCAGGGCGAGGACGACGGTGTGCTCGGCCGTCACGCGTTCCAGCAGGCGGGCGGTGAGCTCGAAGAGGCGGGCCATGCCGTTCTCGTCGTGCCGTCCGGTGCCGGACTCGCCGAGTTCGGGCAGCAGCCGGGCCAGCTCCTCCTCCTGGCCCCGGGCCGCGTCGGTCAGCTCGGCCGGCAGGTCCCGGCGCAGGGCGCGCAGGGCCGTGGAGAAGGGCGCGAAGGGCAGTCCGTCGGCGCCGATCTCCACGCAGCCGCCCAGGGCGACCACCGCGCCCCGCTCGCGGGCGGCGGCGGCGAACTCCTCGACCAGGCGTGTCTTGCCGACTCCGGCCTCGCCGCCGAGGAGCAGTGCCTGCGGTTCACCGGCGCGGCAGCGGGCGAGCGCGTCGTGCAGCGTGCCCAACTCCTCGGCACGGCCGACGAACACGGGGCTGACGGACCTGGTCTCCACGGTCCCGAGCATCGCACGCGCGCCGGAGGGCGCGGCACCGGTTTTCGCCGGTGCGGCGGTCGGGCGGCCGCCGTGCGGGCGGAGGGCAGCGGTGGCCGGTGCCGTACGCACGAGCGCACCGCCCCCGGATCCGGCTTCGGGGGCGGTGCTCGTGTGCCTGGTCACCGGCCGGGCGCCGTGTGCCCCGCCCGGGGCCGGTCCCGGCCCGGCGTTCACGCCGGCCGGGCGGGGCGCGGGCGGCGGAAGCGGCGGCTATGGCTCTCGTGCTCGGCGGAGTCGTGGTCCGTATCGCGGCGGGCGCGGCGGGCCCGGTCGGCCTCGCGGACCTGGCGCTCGTGGTCGGCCCGGCGGATGAGGTCGGCGGTGTGCAGGCGCTGGAGTTCGTACTCGTACATGGCGTGTCCTCGGTGGGTGTCGGTCACGGAGGGCTTCTCCGCGACGACTCCACTGTCGTCCCCCGGGCGGGGTGGCCACATCGGGTAAGTTCCGCATCTCCCGCCGCGGCAGGGGCCTTAGGACACGGCCGAGGGGCCCCGGGTCGTCCGTAAGGTGCTCACGGACGTCCTAAGGCCCCTCAGGACGTGCTGCGGTTCAGCTCGCCGACGGCAGTCCGAGCAGGACGTCGGTGTACTTCAGCACGGCCAGGAACAGGCCGACGACGCCGAGGGCGACGCCCGCCCACGCGACCGACTTGATCCACGGCGCCTGGACGCGGCCGGGCGTGCCGAACGCGGGGCGGGCCAGCGTGACGACGCCGACGATCAGCGCGGTCAGGGCGAACAGGCCGGCCCACAGGGCGGTGGTCTGCCAGGCGTCGCCGTAGACGGCCTGGATCTGCTTGGCGACGCTCGCGTTCTGCGTGGTCTCCAGCTGGCCGATGAGGTTCTGGCGCGCGGCGGCCACGGTGCCGACCCAGCTGCCGGTGAGCGAGACGAGGCCCAAGGCCGCGGAGACCACGGCCGCGGCGCCCTGGCCGACGCCGGACGGGCGCTCCCGCTCCGTCGCCGCCTCCCCGGCCTCGTCCGGGGCCTCGGTCTCTTCGGGGGCCCCGGCTGGAGTCACCTCGTCGGACTCGGTGGTCTTCACCGCCTTCTCCTCGGTCGTGGCCTCGGCGGCCTCGGTCTCGTCCACTGCGTTCGTTGCCATGTCTCGCACCGTAGGGTCGCTGTCTGAGAAGTCTCTTAATGAGCGTCGTGGGCGGCACGCGCGCGTGCGGCGCGCCACTCGGGCGCCAGCAGCGACCAGACTTCGAGATCGTGCCGTACGCCACCATAGGGGTGGGCCTCGCGCCGCACACCGTCGCGGCTCATGCCGAGCCGGCGCGCCACGTTCAGGCTGGGCCGGTTGCCGGCGGCGGCGACCCACTCGACGCGGTGGATGCCCCGCTCCTCGACGGCCCAGTCGATCAGCACCCGCATCGCCCGGGTCACCAGGCCCCGCCCGGTGGCGGCCGGCTCCAGCCAGCAGCCGACCTCGCAGTTGCCGCTCGCCGCGTCGAAGTTGAGGAACAGCACCCCGCCCACGAGCGTGCCGTCCAGCCACAGTCCGTGCAGGGAGCCCGTGTCGGCGGCCCGCATGTCCGCGTACCGCTGGAGCTTCGCCCGCGCCGAGGCCAGGTCCGTCTCGGTCGTGCCGAACGGGATGTACCGGCCGATGAAGTCCCGTCCGCGCTCCAGATGTGCCAGGAACTCGGCGGCGTGCCAGGGCTCCAGGGGCTTCAGCTCTGCGTCGTCACCCAGGGATATCGCGTACATCCCGCTGCCGCTCCTCCTCCGCCAGGACGTCCGCCACCTCGGCGTCCGTCGCGGCGGCCAGCCTCTCATGGGTGGCGCGCGTCTCGGGCGGCTCGATGCTGATGCGCGGCAGGCGCCGGTCGAGCCAGCGCGGAAGCCACCAGTTGGCGCCGCCGAGCAGGTGCATCAGGGCGGGGACCAGCAGGGTGCGCAGGACGAAGGCGTCCAGGGCGACGGCGGCGGCCAGGGCGATGCCGAACATGGCGATCACGCGGTCGCCGCTGAGCACGAAGGCCAGGAAGACGGAGATCATGATGACGGCCGCCGAGTTGATGACGCGGCTGGTCTCGGCGAGGCCGACGCGCACGGCCCGCCGGTTGTCGCCGGTCTCCAGCCACTCCTCGTACATCCGGCTGACCAGGAAGACCTGGTAGTCCATGGAGAGGCCGAAGAGGACCGACACCATGATCACGGGCAGGAACGGCTCGATGGGGCCCGCGCTGCCCAGGCCGAGCAGTTCGCTCCCCCAGCCCCACTGGAAGATCGCGACGACCACGCCGAACGCGGAGGCCACGGCGGCGACGTTCATCGCGGCGGCCTTGAGCGGGATGCCGATCGAGCGGAACGCGAGCAGGAGCAGCAGGCAGCCCAGGCCGATCACGGCCCCGACGAACACGGGCAGCTTGGAGACGATGACCTCGGCGAAGTCGTCGTAGCCGGCCGTCATGCCGCCGACCTGCACGTCGAGCGAGGTGCCCGACTCGGCGCGCGGCAGCACGTCCTCGCGCAGCCGGTCGACGAGGTCGCTCGTGCGCTGCGACTGCGGGGAGGACTCCGGTACGACGGTCAGGTACGCGGTGCCGCCGCCGGCGTCGAAGGTCACCGGGGTGACCGAGGCGACGCCCTCGGTGGTGCGCAGGGTGGCGTCGAGGTTGTCCAGGGCGAGCCGGTCGGCGGCGCCGTCGACCTCGGTGACGAGGGTGAGGGGGCCGTTCACGCCGGGGCCGAAGCCGTCGGCGATCAGGTCGTAGGCCTGGCGCGTGGTGGTGGCCCGGGAGTCGTTGCCCTGGTCGGAGGTGCCCAGGTGGAGGGAGAAGGTGGGCAGCGCGAGGACGGCCATGACGGCCAGCGCGATCACGCCGAGCAGCTTGGGGTGGCGCTCGACGAACGCCGACCAGCGGGCCGCGAAGCCGGTGGGCACCTCGGGCTCGGGCCCGTGCTCGGCCAGCCGGCGGCGCTCGCGCCGGCTGAGGGCGCGCATGCCGATCAGGGACAGCAGGGCGGGCAGCAGGGTCACGGACGCGGCGACGGTGAGGACCACCGTCAGGCTCGCCGCTATGGCGACGCCGTTGAGGAAGCCCAGCCGCAGGATCAGCATGCCGAGCAGGGCGATGCAAACGGTGGCACCCGCGAAGACGACCGCGCGCCCGGTGGTCGCGACGGCGTTGGTGGCCGCCTCGGGGACGGACAGTCCGCGCTTGAGCCCGCGCCGGTGTCTGGTGACGATGAACAGCGCGTAGTCGATGCCGACGCCGAGCCCGATGAGCATGCCGAGCATGGGCGCGAAGTCGGCGACGGTCATGGCGTGCCCGAGCAGCACGATCCCGGCGTAGGCGGTGCCGACGCCGACCAGGGCGGTGGCGATGGGCAGCAGGGAGGCGGCGAGCGAGCCGAAGGCGAGGAACAGCACGGCTGCGGCGACGGCCACGCCGACGACCTCGGCGAGGTGCCCGCCGGAGGACTGGGTGAGGGCCACGGCGCTGCCGCCGAGCTCCACCTGGAGCCCGTCGCCCTCGGCGGCCTTGGCGGTGTCGACGACCGCCTGTGCCTCGCCCCGGTCGATGTCCTCGGCCCGGTCGTCGAAGGTGACCGTGGCGTAGGCGGTGTGGCCGTCGGCGCTGATGCGGCCGGTGCCCGGCCCGTAGGGGCCGGCGACCGAGGCCACGCCGGGCAGGTCCTCGATGCGCTCCAGGGTGCGGGTCATGGTCTGCTCGACGTCGGTGCCGCGCACGCTGCCGGACGGGGTGTGCCAGACGACGGTGTCGCTGTCGCCGCCGAGCTGGGGGAAGCCCTCGTGCAGCAGCTGGGTGGCCCGGCCGGACTCGGTGCCCGGGACCTCGTAGTCGTTGGAGTACGTCGTGCCCGCGACGGCGGCGCCGGTGGCGACGCCCGCGAAGGCGAGGAGCCACAGCAGAACGGTGACCAGACGGCGCTGGACACACCAGCGTGCGAGGGCTGCCACGAACGTGCTCCCGGAGTTGCCTTGTGTGGATCTTTGACCGGGATCAGTCGTCGGGGAACCGAACAGCCCGCAAAGAACGCATGAGCAATGCAAAGCCACTCTTACAGGCGAAAAAGATCCATTGCGGCATTCGTGGGCTTATTCACAATGGCAGCGGTCAGTCGAACTGGTCACCCAGCGCCATGACCATCACTCCGGCTATCAGCAGCCACAGGGCCCGCCGGGTCCGCCCCCGGGATCCGAGCACGGCGGCCGCGGCGCAGACCGCGGCTCCGCCGGCGTAGGCGGCCGGGACGAAGGCGGGCGTGGAGCGGGCGAGGCGGAGGAGCGCGGCGGCCAGGCCGGCCAGTGTCAGGGCGGCGCCGGCACCCGCCGCCGTCCAGCGGGCCCGGCGGGCGTCCTGACGGTGGTGGTCCTCGGCGTCGCCGTCCTGCTCCGCGGCCGTATCGTGCTCCGCGGCCGTCTCCGGGGCCGCGGCCGTCTCCGGGTCCGCCGTCCCGGGAACGGTGTCGGATTCAGCGCGTCCACTCATGGCCGGAACGGTAGCGCGCCGGGTGGCGTAAACCGGATGCGGGGCCGGTGGTCCGGCTGCTAGCGTCCGCGCGTCCCGGGTACGCCCGCGGCGCCCCGCGCCGCCCCGCCGAAGCAGGTGCATTGTTTGACGGTCCGACCGAGCTCCGACGCACACCCGTTCTTCCTCGAGGACTCAAGGAGCCCGTTCACCGATGCACGACGACCTCACCTTCCCTCCTTCGGACGCCCCCCTCGCTGACCGTGCGAGGCATCCCGGCTTCCCGCGCAGCAACGGCTACGACGCCCGCTGGACCGTCGACAACCAGATGGGCCCGCACGCGCTGTGGCTGCTGGAGTGGCTGGCCCCGGCCCTGGGGCTCGACACGCTGAGCCCCGGCTCGCGCGTGCTCGACCTGGGCTGCGGCCGCGCCATGACCTCGGTCTTCCTGGCCAGGGAGTACGGCCTCCAGGTCACGGCGGCCGACCTGTGGATCAAGCCCGGCGAGAACGCCGCGCGCATCGCCGAGGCGGGCGTCGCGGACCGCGTCGTCCCCGTGCTGGCCGAGGCGCACGACCTGCCGTTCGGCGAGGGCACCTTCGACGCGATCGTCTCCGTCGACGCCTACCAGTACTTCGGCACCGACGATCTCTACCTGCCCGCGTTGACGCCGCTGCTCAAGCCCGGCGGGCGGATCGGCGTCGTCGTCCCGGCGCTGCGCGAGGAGATCGACGGCACCGAGCCTCCGGAGCACCTGCGGCCCTACTGGGAGCCGGCGTTCTGGTGCTTCCACACGGCCGCGTGGTGGCGCCGCCACTGGACCCGCAGCGGGGCGGTGGAGGTGGAGACCGCGGACTGGCTTCAGGACGGCTGGCGCGACTGGCTGCGCTGGTCCGAGATCGTGGCCGACGAGCACACCGACGAATGGCACGTCCGCATGGCCCGGCACAGCGCCGAGATGCTGCGCCGGGACCGGGGGCGCACGCTCGGCTTCGTCCGGGTCGTGGGACGCCGCCCGTAAGTGACGAGGAGGGGGGGATGCACCGGGTCCGGTGCATCCCCCCCTCCTCGGGTCCGCCGCGGTCAGCCCTCGCTGACGCCCAGCTTCTCCAGGATGAGTTCCTTCACGCGGGCCGCGTCCGCCTGGCCGCGGGTGGCCTTCATGACCGCGCCGACCAGAGCGCCGGCCGCGGCCACCTTGCCGCCGCGGATCTTGTCCGCCACGCCCGGGTTGCCGGCGATGGCCTCCTCGACGGCGGTGGTGAGGGCGCCCTCGTCGGAGACGACCTTCAGACCGCGCTTGTCGACGACCTCGTCCGGGGTGCCCTCGCCCGCGAGGACACCTTCGATGACCTGCCGGGCCAGCTTGTCGTTCAGGTCGCCCTTCGCGACGAGCTCGGTGACCCGGGCCACCTGCTCCGGCGTGATCGCCAGCTCGTCGAGCGCCCTGCCCGACTCGTTGGCGCTGCGGGCCAGCTCGCCCATCCACCACTTGCGGGCGGACGCCGCGTCGGCACCGGCCTCGATGGTGGCGACGATCGGCTCCAGCGCACCGGCGTTGAGGATGGCCTGCATGTCGGTGCCGGAGACGCCCCACTCCTCGCGGAGCCGGTTGCGGCGGACCAGCGGCAGCTCGGGCAGCGCGGCCCGGATCTCCTCGACCCACTCACGGGACGGGGCCACCGGGACGAGGTCGGGCTCCGGGAAGTACCGGTAGTCCTCGGCCTCCTCCTTCACGCGGCCCGAGGTCGTCGACCCGGTGTCCTCGTGGAAGTGGCGGGTCTCCTGGATGATCGTGCCGCCCGAGGACAGCACGGCCGCGTGCCGCTGGATCTCGAAGCGGGCCGCGCGCTCCACGGACCGCAGCGAGTTGACGTTCTTGGTCTCCGAGCGCGTGCCGAACTTCTCGGTGCCGTGCGGGCGCAGCGACAGGTTCACGTCGCAGCGCATCTGGCCCATCTCCATGCGGGCCTCGGAGACGCCGAGCGCCTTGATGACCTCGCGCAGCTCACGGACGTACGCCCGCGCGACCTCGGGGGCCCGCTCGCCGGCGCCCTCGATCGGCTTGGTGACGATCTCGATGAGGGGGATGCCGGCGCGGTTGTAGTCCAGCAGGGAGTGGGACGCGCCGTGGATGCGGCCGGTGGCACCGCCGACGTGCGTCGACTTGCCGGTGTCCTCCTCCATGTGGGCGCGCTCGATCTCCACGCGGAAGGTCTCGCCGTCCTCCAGCTGCACGTCGAGGTAGCCGTCGAACGCGATCGGCTCGTCGTACTGGGAGGTCTGGAAGTTCTTCGGCATGTCCGGATAGAAGTAGTTCTTCCGGGCGAAGCGGCACCACTCGGCGATCTCGCAGTTCAGGGCGAGGCCGATCTTGATGGCGGACTCGACGCCGGTCGCGTTGACGACCGGGAGCGCGCCGGGCATGCCGAGGCAGACCGGGCAGGTCTGCGTGTTGGCGTCCTGGCCGAGGGCGGTCGAGCAACCGCAGAACATCTTGGTCTTGGTGCCGAGTTCGACATGGACCTCGAGGCCCATGACGGGGTCGTACGACGCGAGTGCGTCCTCGTACGACACCAGGTCGGTCGTGGTGGTCACGGTGGAAGTTCCCTCTCAGCCCAGCAGGACGTCGTCGTCGCCCAGCCGCTTCAGCTCGCGGTAGAGAATGGCCAGGTTGGTGACGACGGCCGCGCCGGTGACGACGGCGTCGAGCAGCCGCAGCGTGTCGTTGTCTCCGCGGGCCTTCTTGATCTGCTTGTAGACACCGACGGCGCCGAACGCCGACGTGGCCATCGAGACGTACAGACCGGACTTGGACTTCTTGAAGCCCTTGGCCTTGGACAGTGCGCTCACAGCGACGGAGCCTCCTCGATCAGCGGGTGGCCCCACTTTTCCACGAAGGCGGCCTCGACGGCGGCGCCCACCTTGTACAGGCGGTCGTCCTTCATGACGGGGGCGATGATCTGCAGACCGACCGGGAGGTTGTCCTCCGGGGCGAGGCCGCACGGCAGCGACATGGCCGCGTTGCCCGCCAGGTTGGTCGGGATGGTGCACAGGTCGGCGAGGTACATCGCCATCGGGTCGTCGGCACGCTCGCCGATCGCGAAGGCGGTGGTCGGGGTCGTCGGGGAGACGATCACGTCGACCTGCTCGAACGCCGCGTCGAAGTCCTGCTTGATCAGCGTGCGGACCTTCTGGGCGCTGCCGTAGTAGGCGTCGTAGTAGCCGCTGGACAGGGCGTAGGTGCCGAGCATGATGCGGCGCTTGACCTCGGCGCCGAAGCCCGCCTCGCGGGTCAGCGAGGTGACCTCCTCGGCGGAGTGCGTGCCGTCGTCGCCGACGCGCCGGCCGTAGCGCAGGCCGTCGAAGCGGGCGAGGTTGGAGGAGCACTCGGAGGGCGCGATCAGGTAGTACGCCGACAGCGCCAGGTCGAAGGACGGGCAGTCCAGCTCGACGATCTCGGCGCCCAGTTCCTTGAGCAGCTCGACGGACTCGTCGAAGCGCTGGATGACGCCGGCCTGGTAGCCCTCGCCGCGGAACTGCTTGACGACGCCGACCCGCATGCCCCGCACGCTGCCGTTGCGCGCGGCCTCGACGACCGGCGGGACCGGCTCGTCGATGGACGTCGAGTCCATCGGGTCGTGCCCGGCGATGACCTCGTGCAGCAGGGCCGCGTCGAGGACGGTGCGGGCGCAGGGTCCGCCCTGGTCCAGGGAGGACGAGAAGGCGACCATGCCGTACCGGGACACCGCGCCGTAGGTCGGCTTGACGCCGACCGTGCCGGTGACGGCGGCGGGCTGGCGGATGGAGCCGCCGGTGTCGGTGCCGATGGCGAGGGGCGCCATGTGCGCGGCGAGCGCGGCGGAGGAGCCGCCGCCGGAGCCGCCGGGGATCTTCGTCAGGTCCCAGGGGTTGCCGGTCGGGCCGTAGGCGCTGTTCTCGGTGGAGGACCCCATGGCGAACTCGTCCATGTTGGTCTTGCCGAGGATGACGACGTCGGCGGCCTTCAGCCGCTTGGTGAGCGTCGCGTCGTACGGCGGGATCCAGCCTTCGAGGATCTTGGAGCCGACGGTGGTCGGGATGCCCTCGGTGGTGAAGATGTCCTTCAGCGCGAGGGGGACGCCGGCCAGCGGGCCGAGCTTCTCGCCGCGCTGCCGCTTCTCGTCGACGGCGCGGGCTTGGGCGAGGGCGCCTTCGCGGTCGACGTGCAGGAAGGCGTGCACCTTCTCGTCGACGGCCTCGATGCGCGCGAGGTGGGCCTCGGTGACCTCGACGGCCGTGAGCTCGCCGGAGGCGATCCTCGCGGCGGTCTCGGCGGCGGTGAGCTTGATGATGTCCGTCATGACTTCCTAGTCCTCCCCCAGGATCTGCGGCACCTTGAAACGCTGCTGCTCCTGGGCCGGGGCGCCGGAGAGCGCCTGCTCGGGGGTGAGCGACGGACGGACCTCGTCCGCCCGCATGACGTTCGTCAGCGGGAGCGGGTGCGAGGTCGGCGGTACGTCTTGGTCGGCGACCTCGCTGACGCGGGCGACCGCGCCGATGATGTCGTCGAGCTGGCCTGCGAAGTGGTCGAGCTCTTCGGGCTTCAGCTCCAGACGCGCCAGCCGGGCGAGGTGGGCGACCTCCTCGCGCGTGATGCCAGGCATGCAGCGATCCTCTGGGGTGAGTGAACGGGTTTGGCCCAATCCTATGGGTCCGGGGCCGGTGACCGTGAAACGGTTTGCCGTGCCCGGCACCGACGCGGGGGGCCGGGCCGCCCCCTACTCGTCGGCCGTGGCCGCCGGCAGCGCGGCGCGCGGCCGCTGCCACCCCCGTGGTCCGCGCGCCCGCAGCCACGCCGTGGTCTCCTCGGGCGGCATCGCGGCCGCGACCAGCCACCCCTGCACGGCGTCGCAGCCGAGGTCGCGCAGGCGCTCCCAGGTCTCGTCGTCCTCGACGCCCTCGGCGACGACCAGCAGCCCGAGGGAGTGGGCCAGGTCGACCGTGCAGCGCACGATCTCGGCGTCCTCGGTGTCGATCGCGAGCCGGGCCACGAACGAGCGGTCGATCTTCAGTTCGCTGACCGGCAGCCGGCGCAGGTGCACCAGCGAGGAGTAGCCCGTGCCGAAGTCGTCCAGGGACATCTTCACGCCGTGCCCGGTCAGCGCGTTGAGGGTGTCGGCGGCGCGCTGCGGGTCCTCCAGCAGGACGTGCTCGGTGATCTCCAGTTGGAGCGCTCCCGCCGGGACGCCGTGCCGGGCCAGCCGGGCGGCGACGGAGCCGGCGAAGCCGGGGGTGTGCACGTCGCGCGGGGAGACGTTCACCGCGACCGGCACGAACAGGCCCTGCTCGCGCCAGCGGGCGACCTGGCCGAGCGCGGTCTCCAGGACGTACTCGGTGAGGTGCGGCATGAGTCCGGAGGACTCGGCGATGGCTATGAACTCGTCCGGCGGGACCTTGCCCCGCTCCGGGTGCACCCAGCGGACCAGGGCCTCCAGGCCCGCCACCTGGCCGTCGAACCGGACCTTGGGCTGGTAGTGCAGGTGCACCTCGTGCGCGTCGAGCGCGCGGCGCAGATCGCCCAGCAGACCGAGCCGGTCGGGGGTGTTGGAGTCGCGCTTGGACTCGTAGACCTCCACTCCCGTGCGGTCCCGCTTGGCCTGGTACATCGCCACGTCCGCGCGGCGCAGCAGTCCTTCGGCGTCCAGGGCGTGGTCGGGGAAGACGGCGACCCCGGCGCTGGCCTCCAGCACGAGGGTGAGGCCGTCGAGGTCGAGCGGGGAGCTGAGCGCGGCGACGAGGGTGCGGGCCACGCGCGTCGCGGAGGTGGTGGAGTCGGCGACCGGCAGTAACACGGCGAACTCGTCCCCGCCGAGCCGGGCGGCCTCGGCGCCGCGCGGCAGGGCCACCCGCAGCCGGTCGGCGATCTGGAGCAGCAGCCGGTCCCCCGCCAGATGACCGAGGGTGTCGTTGACCGACCGGAAACGGTCGAGGTCGATCAGCATCAGGGCGGCCCGGGCGTCGATCCGCTCCGCGTCGTCCAGCGCGGTCCAGATCCGTTCGAGCAGCCACTGCCGATTGGGGAGCCCGGTCAGCGGGTCGCGCAACTGCTCCTCCGCCCGGGCCCGGGCTATCCACAGGGTGGAGTCCAGGGCGACGAGGGGGATGGCGAACAGCGGCAGCAGGATCGGTTTGGCCACGGCGACCACGCACACCAGCGGTGCGATGCCCAGCAGCGCGACGGCGACCAGGCCCTGCCTGACCAGGGCGGTGCGGGCGACGGTGGGCAGGCCGGGGCGCGGGGCGTGCAGGTACCACAGCAGGACACGGGTGACGGCCAGGTAGGCGACGGCGACCAGGGCGACCTGCGGCCCGGTGGCCGGCGTCCAGGAGGCGGGATCCGCCGGGGACTCGACGGAGGGCACCGTGCCGAAGGCGGCCAGCACCAGGGCCCCGGCGCCGATGCCGAGCAGGTCGACGGCGCCGTGCAGCACCCCCTGGCGCCAGCGGTTGCGCCGGGCGACCCCGACCAGGACGACGACGGTGAGGCTGACCATCCCGGCCGGGACCCAGCCGTACAGCAGCAGCACGGCGAGGGTGAGGGCGGCGCCCGATCCGGTGCCGCCCCACCAGCGGGAGCGGCCGAGCATGACGAGATGGCCGACGATCAGGCCGGTCAGCACGGCCAGCGACCAGCCGGCCGTGCCCGACGGGAAGAGGGCGTGGCCGCCGGTGAAGGCGCGCTGGAAGCCGGCGCCGAGGACGAGGCCGGCCGCCGCGACGACCGTGGTGGGCAGGGCGGGCCAGGAGGCGTGCCGGTCGGTGTCCGCCGCGCCGAGGGCGGGTCGGTCCTCGGCGCCCGGTCCCGGGGTCCCGCGGCCGTCCGGCCCGGCGGCTCGCTCCCCCGTGGTGTGCCCGTCCGCGGAGTACTGTCCGGCGGCACGCACTCCCGCGCCCGGACGTCCCGCCGGCCGGCCCGCTCCACGGACTGCACGCCACGCGACCGCCATGCGGCGCATGCGCAGCCGTGAGCCCGGCACGGCGCTCTCGGTCGGTTCCATTCCCGTCCCTCTCACAGCCGGCGGTGCCCACGCCACGCGGGCCGGTGCCCGACAACCTCAACGGCCCGCGCTGGAAAACCCTTCCCCGCGCCCCTGCCCGAGCACGAGGATGCCCCGACCGCAGCTGGGCACGGCAGGCGCACATCTCAACAGTAGGCCGCGGAAGGCTTCCTCGGGCGGCGGTCGCCGACGGTTGCCCGAATGCGCCCCGGCCACCCGTATGCATCTGGTATGCGCCGAACGGGTGGCCTTCAACCGCTACTCCTCGGACGAAAGCGCGACTTCGGCCGCCGCTTCGGGCCCCTGTTCCAGCAGGACGCCGAAGCCCTCCTCGTTCAGAACCGGAACCTTCAGCTGCATCGCCTTGTCGTACTTGGACCCGGGACTGTCACCCACGACCACGAACGACGTCTTCTTCGAGACAGAGCCGGTGACCTTCGCCCCGCGGCTCTGCAGCGCCTCCTTGGCGCCGTCCCGCGTGAACTTCTCCAGGGTGCCGGTGACGACCACGGTGAGTCCTTCGAGGGGGCGCGGGCCTTCGTCGCCGCCGCTGCCCTCCTCCTCCATGCGGACGCCGGCGGCCTTCCACTTGCGGATGATCTCCCGGTGCCAGTCCTCGGCGAACCACTGCTTCAGGGAGGCCGCGATGGTCGGGCCGACCCCGTCGGTGACGGCCAGCTCCTCCTCGCCTGCCTGGTCGATCCGCTCGATCGAGCGGAACTCGCGGGCCAGCGCCTCGGCCGCGACCGGCCCGACGTGACGGATCGACAGGCTGGTGAGGACGCGGGCCAGGGGGCGCTCCTTGGCCGCGGCGATGTTCTCCAGCATCGCGACCGCGTTCTTGCGGGGTTCGCCGTGCTGGTTGGCGAAGATCGTGGCGACCTTCTCCTCGCCGGTCTTCGGGTCGCGCTTGGGCAGACCGCTGTCCGGGTCGAGGACGTAGGCCTTGATGGGCAGCAGTTGCTCGATGGTGAGGTCGAACAGGTCGCCCTCGTCGACCAGCGGCGGCGTCCCGGGCTCCAGCGGGGCGGTCAGGGCGGCGGCGGCGACGTAGCCGAAGTGCTCGATGTCCAGCGCCTTGCGTCCCGCGAGGTAGAACAGGCGCTCGCGCAACTGGGCGGGGCAGCTGCGCGCGTTGGGGCAGCGCAGGTCGACGTCGCCCTCCTTCATGGGCCGCAGCGGCGTGCCGCACTCGGGGCACTCGCTCGGCATGACGAACTCGCGCTCGCTGCCGTCCCGCAGGTCGGCGACGGGCCCGAGGATCTCCGGGATCACGTCACCGGCCTTGCGCAGCACCACCGTGTCGCCGATGAGGACGCCCTTGGCCTTGACCACGTCCTGGTTGTGCAGCGTGGCGAACTCGACCTCGGAGCCGGCGACCGTGACCGGCTCGACCTGGGCGTACGGGGTGACCCGGCCCGTACGGCCCACACCCACGCGGATGTTGACCAGCTTGGTGTTGACCTCCTCCGGGGCGTACTTGTACGCGATGGCCCAGCGCGGGGCGCGCGAGGTGGAGCCGAGGCGGCCCTGGAGGGGGATCTCGTCGAGCTTGACGACCACGCCGTCGATCTCGTGCTCCACGGAGTGGCGGTTCTCGCCGTAGTGGGCGATGAACTCCCGTACGCCGTCGAGCCCGTCGACCACCCTGTTGTGCCGGGAGGTGGGCAGGCCCCAGGTCTTGAGCAGGTCGTAGGCCTGGGAGAGGCGGGTCAGTCCGGTGAAGCCCTCCAGGGCGCCGATGCCGTGGACGACCATGTGCAGGGGGCGGGTGGCGGTGACGCGCGGGTCCTTCTGGCGCAGCGAACCGGCCGCCGCGTTGCGCGGGTTGGCGAAGGGCTTGTCGCCTGCCTCGACGAGACGGGCGTTCAGCTCCTGGAACTTCTCCATCGGGAAGTAGACCTCGCCGCGGATCTCCACCAGGTCGGGGAGGTCGTCGCCGGCGAGGCGGTCCGGGATCTCGGCGATCGTGCGGACGTTGGGCGTGATGTCCTCGCCGGTGCGGCCGTCGCCGCGGGTCGCCGCGCGGGTCAGGCGGCCGTGCTCGTAGGTGAGGTTCACGGCGAGGCCGTCGACCTTCAGCTCGCACAGGAAGTGGTAGGTCTGCTCGCCCAGTTCGCGGGCGATCCGGTCGAACCAGGCGGCCAGGTCGTCGTCGTTGAACGTGTTGTCCAGGGAGAGCATCCGCTCGCGGTGCGCGACCGCCGTGAACTCCGTCTCGTAGGACCCGGAGACCTTCTGGGTCGGCGAGTCCGCGGTGCGCAGCTCGGGATACTCCTCCTCCAGACCCTCCAAGGTCCGCAGGAGCTGGTCGAACTCCGCGTCGCTGACGACGGGAGCGTCCTTCACGTAGTAGCGGAAGCGGTGCTCCTCGATCTGCTCCGCGAGGCGCGCGTGCTTCTCCCGTGCCTCGGCGGGCACCGTCGTCGTCTCCGCTTGCTTGTCGCCGGCCACCGTGTCGTCCTCCCGTTACTCTGGGTTGTCCGCGAGGGATCTCGCCGCCCTGGCGCAGTGGGCGAGAGCCGTGCGCGCGTACCCCGGGGAGGCCCCCGCGAGCCCGCACGCCGGGGTGACCGTGACCGCCTCCGCGAGAAGCCCCGGAGACAGCCCCAGCCTGCGCCACAGCGTCCTGACACCCATGACGCTACCGGCAGGGTCTGACAATGGTCCCTCCGCGGACGGGACGACACCGGCGAAGAGCCGGGTGCCGCCCTCCACCGCCTCCCCGATCGCCTCGTCGTCACGCTCGGTGAGCAAGGAGAAGTCGAAGGAGACGGCCGCCGCGCCCGCCCGGCGGAGCAGGGCGAAGGGGACGTCCGGGGCGCAGGAGTGGACGGCGACCGGGCCGTCCGGATGCACCGCGACCAGGTCGCGCAGCGTCTGCTCGGCGACCTGCCGGTCCACGGCCCGGTGCGTGCGGTAACCGCTGGCGGTCTTCACCTGCCCGCGCAGCACGGCGGCGAGGGACGGTTCGTCGAGCTGGAGCACGAGCCGGGCGCCGGGCACGCGCCGGCGCACCTCGGCCAGGTGCTCCCGCAGCCCTTCGGCGAGCGAGGCGGCCAGGTCGCGGCAGGCGCCGGCGTCGGAGAGGGCGGCCTCGCCGCCGCGCAGCTCCAGGTTGGCCGCGAGGGTCCACGGCCCGACGGCCTGGACCTTCAGCGGCCCTCGGTAGTCCTGGGTGAACTCCTCCAGCGCGTCGAGGTCCTCGCCGAGCCAGGAGCGGGCCCGCCTGGTGTCCCGGCCCGGCCGGTCCCCCAGCCGCCAGCCGCTGGGCTCCACGCGCGCGTAGAGCTCGACGAGCATGCCGGCGGTCCGCCCGATCATGTCCGCGCCGGGGCCCCGGGCGGGCAGTTCGGGCAGGAAGGGGAAGTCCTCGAAGGTCCCGGTGACCGTCTTGGCGGCCTCGCGGGCGTCGCCGCCGGGCATGGAGCCCACGCCGGTGGCGGCACCGAACCTGAACTGGCTGTTTTCGCTCACCGCGACAGCCTAGTGAACGGGCCGCCGCGGTCAGGCGCCCGGCCGCACCGTCAGGTCGTTGACCTCGGCGTCCCGCGGCAGGTCCAGGGCCATCACGAGGGTGGTGGCGACCGACTCCGGGTCGATCCAGCGCGCGGCGTCGTACTCCTTGCCCTCCTGCTGGTGGACCTTGGCCTGCATGGGGCTGGCCGTGCGGCCCGGGTAGACGGAGGTGACCCGCACGCCGTTGCCGTGCTCCTCCTGGCGCAGGGAGTCGGCGAGGGCCTTCAGCCCGTGCTTGGAGGCGGCGTAGGCGGACCAGCCGGCGTGCGCGCTGAGGCCGGCGCCGGAGTTGACGAACAGCACGTGGCCGCGGGCGGCGCGCAGCTGCGGCAGGAAGTGGCGGGTCAGCTCGGCGGGGGCGACGAGGTTGACGTTGAGCTGGTGGCGCCAGGTCTTCGGGGTGAGCTCGCCGACCGGGCCGAGGTCGACGACCCCGGCGATGTGCAGCAGGGAGTCCACGCGGTCCGGCAGCGACTGGTGGGAGAAGGCCCAGGACAGCTTGTCGGGGTCGGCGAGGTCGCCGACCAGGGTCCTCGCCCCGGGGAACGCGGCGGCCAGTTCCTTGGCGCGGCCCGCGTCGCGCGCGTGCAGCACGAGTTCGTCCCCGCGCGCGTGCAGCCGGCGGGCCACGGCCGCGCCGATGCCGGAGCCGGCTCCGGTGATCACATGAGTAGCCATGGGCGCCATGCTCGCATCACCCGGGGCCGGGGCCGGCGCCGGGCAGCAGGCCGCGCCCCCTGCCCCCCTGCCCCGGGTCAGTCGATGCCCTGGCTCTCCTCCAGGTAGGCCAGGGCGCCGACCGGTTCCTCCGCGAAGAACACCAGCTCGGTGAGCGGGCGGGGCAGGAAGCCCTCCGCCTCCATGCGGCGGAACTGCTCCTTCAGGCCGTCGTAGAAGCCGGCCGTGTTGAGCAGGACCACCGGCTTGTCGGTGTGCCCGTGCTTCTTCAGCTCCAGGATCTCGGTGGCCTCGTCGAGCGTGCCCGTGCCGCCGACCATGACGACCACGGCGTCGGCCTTCTCCAGCAGCAGCTTCTTGCGCTCGGCCAGGTCCTCGGCGATCACCATCTCGTCGACGCCCGGGCGGACCTTGGCCGCGAGGAAGCGCACGGAGACGCCGGCGAGCCGGCCGCCGGCCTCCTGCACCCCGTCGGCGACGACCTTCATCAGGCCGACGTCCGAGCCGCCCCACACGAGCGTGTGGCCGCCCCTGCCCAGCAGTTCGGCGAACTCGCGGGCGGGCCGGGTGTAGCGCTCGTCGAGGTCGGCGGCGGAGAGGAAGACGCAGATGTTCATGCGCCCACGGTACGGGCCCGCCCGGACGCGACGGTCAGGCGCATCTTGGACTGCCGGTGCGGGAGCCGCTCCCAGTCGTCCATGAACCGGGCGTCGAGGCCGTGCCGCGCGGCGAGTTCGGTCAGGGTGCGGGTGCGGTAGTAGAAGTCCTCGTGCAGCACCTGGTGCTCCTCGCCCTCCGTGCGGTCGAAGGTGAAGTCGAAGAAGCCGCCGGGGGCCAGGACGCGGCCGACGTGGGTGAGGCACTCCTCGATGACGTCCGGCGGGGAGTGGGAGAAGACGCTGTGCGCGTGCACCACGTCGAAGTGGCCCTCGGGCAGGAACGCGAAGGTGAGGTCGGCGGCGAGGGTCAGGTGCGGCAGCTTGGCCTGGAGCCGGTCGGCCACCAGGGTGTCCTGGGCGGCGAGCAGGATGTGCGGCGAGATGTCGATGCCGTAGTAGTTGCCGGTGTCGAGGTGCTCGATGAACAGCCGCCCGGCGCGCAGGTTTCCGCAGCCGATGTCGAGCATCCGGTGGTGGGGCCGCAGGCCGTGGCCGACGAGGTAGTCGAACTGGAGGCGCCCGATGCGCTCCCACTGCTCGCGCGACGGGTTGTGCCCCACGGCGGCCTCGACGCTGCGGGCCGCGTCGGAGGCCATCACGGCCCGGTAGTAGGCGACGTGGTCGCGGTGGCGCAGCCGCAGCAGGGCGTCCCGCGCCGCGCGCCGGGCGTGGGCGGGGACGCGCTCGGGGTGGCGCAGGGCGTAGCGGACCTGGTGCAGCAGGCTGGAGCGGTTGCCGGACGGGTCGGTGGCACGCATGGGGCCTCCAGCGGCGGGGGAAGAACTCCGCTTCAGCGTGCGCTGTACACGGGGAGTCGGCTACCCGAGGAGGAGCGATCGTGACGACAGGACACCGCATCACCGTCGAGCGGAGCGACCGGCACGTGCGCGTGGTGCAGGGCGGGGACGTCCTCGCGGACAGCGACCGGGCGCTGGTGCTGCGCGAGACGGGCTGCCCGGAGCGCTACTACATCCCCCCGGAGGACGTGCGCCTGGATCTGCTGACGCCGTCGGACACGCAGACGTACTGCCCGTTCAAGGGCACCGCCGCCTACTGGTCGCGGCCGGGCGCGGACGACCTCGTCTGGGCGTATCCCGACCCCAAGCCGGATGTCGCCGGGATCAGGGATCACCTGTGCTTCTACGAGGTCGAAGTGGTGTGATCGGCTGACGCGCGGCTCGCCTCACCGATGAAGTCCGCGCGGTGCGGCAGTCTGCATGGGCATGGACAAGAAGACCCTTTCGCGCGACGGCACCCGCATCGCCTACGAGAGCACCGGGCAGGGCCCCGCGGTCGTGCTGGTGAGCGGCGCGATGTCGACGGGCGGCACGCTCGCGCCGCTGGCCGTGTCGCTCTCGGAGCGTTTCCAGGCCGTCGTGTACGACCGCCGGGGCCGCGGCGCCAGCGGTGACACCGCGCCCTACGCGGTGGAACGCGAGGTCGAGGACCTGGCGGCGGTGATCGAGGCGGTGGGCGGCGAGGCGTTCCTGTACGGCATCTCCTCGGGCGGGGCGCTGGCACTGGAGGCGGCGGCCGCCGGGCTGCCGGTGCGCCGCGTCGCCGTGTACGAGACACCGTTCGCGATGTCCGAGGAGGGCGCCGGGGAACGCGCGGAGTACACCCGGCGGCTGACGGAGGCGCTCGGCGAGGGGCGGCGCGGGGACGCGGTGGAGCTGTTCCTGCGGCTGACCGGCCTGGCGGAGAACGTCATCCAGGGCGCCCGCCAGTCCCCCATGTGGGCCGGCATGGAGGCGATCGCCCCGAGCCTGGCCTACGACGACGCCGTGATGCGCGACGGCCGGGTCCCGCGCGACCGCCTGGGCAAGGTCGGGGTGCCGGTCCTGGCGGTCGCCGGCGAGGCAAGTCCCGGGTGGCTGCGCGAGGCGGCCCGGGCGATCGCGGACTGCGTGCCGCAGGGCGCCTACCGGGCTTTGCAGGGCCAGACGCACATGGTGGAGCCGAACGTGCTGGCACCGGCGCTGACGGAGTTCTTCGGCCGGGACTGACCGGGCCACGCGTGCGTGGGCCCGGCCGGTCGCCGTCGGCGGGTCAGGCCACCCCGGCCGTGGCCCTCGTGGTCGACGCGATCGTCGCCGAGCCCACCACGCGCGTGCCGTCGTACAGCACGATCGCCTGGCCGGGGGCCACCCCGCGGACCGGCTCGGTGAAGGCGACCTCCAGGGTGCCGTCGACCAGTTCGGCGGTGACCTCGCTCTCGCCGCCGTGGGCGCGCAGCTGGGCCGTGTAGGTGCCGGGGCCGGTGGGGGCGGCGCCGCACCAGCGCGGCTTGATCGCCCGCAGTCCGGTGACGTCGAGGGCGCCGGCCGGGCCGACCGTCACCGTGTTGTCCACCGGGGAGATGTCGAGGACGTAGCGGGGCTTGCCGTCGGCGGCGGGCGTGCCGATGCGCAGTCCCTTGCGCTGGCCGATCGTGAATCCGTACGCGCCCTCGTGGGTGCCCAGCTTGTTGCCGGCCTCGTCGACGATGGCGCCCTCGGCCTTGCCCAGCCGCCGCGCCAGGAAGCCCTGGGTGTCGCCGTCGGCGATGAAGCAGATGTCGTGCGAGTCGGGCTTCTTGGCCACGGCCAGGCCGCGGCGCTCGGCCTCGGCGCGGATCTCGTCCTTGGTGGTGACGGTGTCGCCCAGCGGGAACAGGGCGTGGGCGAGCTGCCGGTCGTCGAGCACGCCGAGGACGTAGGACTGGTCCTTGGCCATGTCGGAGGCGCGGTGCAGCTCCCGGGTGCCGTCCTCGCGGACGATCACCTTGGCGTAGTGACCGGTGCAGACCGCGTCGAAGCCGAGGGCGAGCGCCTTGTCGAGAAGGGCGGCGAACTTGATCTTCTCGTTGCAGCGCAGGCAGGGGTTGGGCGTGCGGCCGGCCTCGTACTCGGCGACGAAGTCCTCGACGACGTCCTCGCGGAAGCGGTCGGCGAGGTCCCACACGTAGAAGGGGATGCCGATGACGTCGGCGGCGCGGCGGGCGTCGCGGGAGTCCTCGATGGTGCAGCAGCCCCGCGCGCCGGTCCGGAAGGACTGGGGGTTGGCGGAGAGCGCGAGGTGCACACCGGTCACGTCGTGGCCCGCTTCGGCCGCGCGGGCGGCGGCGACGGCGGAGTCGACGCCGCCGGACATGGCGGCCAGGACGCGGAGGGGGCGGGAGCGCTGCGGGGTCTCAGTCATAACCCCTCCAGGGTACGGGGGCGCGGGAACCGGGGCCGCCGGGTATCCGTTGACGATCACATGGGACAGCGGAAGGCTTCGAAGGACGGCGACCGCAGGGTGGGCCGCCGCGCGCTGCTGATCGGCGGCACGGTGGCCGCGGCGGGCTCGGCCGTGCTGGCCCGTGACGAGCTGGCGCGGCTGTGGTGGCGCACCCCCGGGGTGGAGAAGCCCCGCAAGGAGGGCGAGGTCGACTTCGCGGGCGCGCGCTGGGTGGCCGCGTCGGAGGCGAACTGGCGCCGGGCGGACCGGCCCGACGACTACGGCATAGACATGGTGATCGTCCATGTGACGCAGGGCAGTTTCGACAGTGCCGTGAAGGCCTTCCAGGACCCGGGCCACAAGGCGGCCACGCACTACATCGTCCGCCAGGACGGGCACGTCACGCAGATGATCCGCGAGCTGGACGTGGCCTACCACGCGGGCAACCGCTCCTACAACGAGCGCAGTGTCGGCATCGAGCACGAGGGCTTCGTGGACCGCCCGCAGGACCTCACGGACGAGATGTACGCGGCCTCGGCCCGCCTCACCGCCCGGATATGCGCCCGCTACGGCATCCCCGTCGACCGCGAGCACATCATCGGCCACGTGGAGGTCCCGGGCACGGACCACACCGACCCGGGGCGGCACTGGGACTGGGACCGGTACATGCGGCTGGTGCGGCGGGCGCGCACGGCACCGGCGTGACCGGGCGACCCGGCGCCGGACCTACGTGAGCCCCGCCGCCCGGGCCCGTTCCACGGCCGGGCCGATGGCCTTGGCCAGGGCCTCGACGTCGGCCTCGGTGGAGGTGTGGCCGAGGGAGAAGCGCAGGGTGCCGCGGGCCAGGTCCGGGTCGGTGCCGGTGGCCAGCAGGACGTGACTGGGCTGGGCGACGCCGGCGGTGCAGGCGGAGCCGGTGGAGCACTCGATGCCCTGGGCGTCGAGGAGCAGCAGCAGGGAGTCGCCCTCGCAGCCGGGGAAGGTGAAGTGCGCGTTGGCGGGCAGGCGTCCGGCCGGGTCCGGGTCGCCGCCGAGGACGGCGTCCGGGACGGCTCGGCGCACCGCGGTCACGAGGGCGTCGCGCAGGGCGCCGATCTCGCGGGCGAACCACTCGCGCTGCTCGGCGGCGAGCCGTCCGGCGACCGCGAAGGACGCGATGGCGGGCACGTCGAGGGTGCCGGAGCGCACGTGCCGCTCCTGGCCGCCGCCGTGCAGGACGGGCACGGGGGTGTGCTCGCGGCCGAGGAGGAGCGCGCCGATGCCGTACGGGCCGCCGATCTTGTGGCCGGACACGGTCATCGCGGCGAGGCCGGACGCGGCGAAGTCCACCGGGATCTGGCCGAAGGCCTGGACGGCATCCGAGTGCAGCGGGACGCCGAACTCGGCCGCGACGTCGGCCAGTTCGCGGATCGGCAGGATCGTCCCGATCTCGTTGTTGGCCCACATCACGGTGGCGAGGGCCACGTCATCGGGGTTGCGGGCGATGGCCTCGCGCAGGGCGCCGGGGTGGACGCGGCCGTGCGCGTCGACGGGCAGGTACTCGACGGTGGCGCCCTCGTGTTCGCCGAGCCAGTGCACGGCGTCGAGGACCGCGTGGTGCTCGACGGGGCTGGCGAGGACGCGGGTGCGGGCCGGGTCGGCGTCCCGGCGTGACCAGTACAGGCCCTTCACGGCGAGGTTGTCGGCCTCCGTGCCGCCCGAGGTGAAGACGACCTCGCTGGGGCGGGCGCCGAGGGCCTCGGCGAGGGACTCGCGGGCCTCCTCGACGGTGCGGCGGGCCTGCCTGCCCGATGCGTGGAGGGACGACGCGTTGCCGGTGGCACCCAGCTGGGCGCTGAACGCCTCAACCGCCTCCGGGAGCATCGGGGTGGTCGCGGCGTGGTCGAGGTAAGCCATGGTGAGCCCGATTCTACGGCTCGCCCCGGCCGCCCCGGGGCGCGGAGGGCCCGCCGGCGGGGCTACAGGCTCCAGGAGATGGAGCTGTCGAACTGCATGAAGGTCGCGAGGACCACCAGGTCGGCGATGCCGAGACCCAGGCCGAGCAGCGCGCGGCCGCGGCGCTCGGTGCCGCGCCACAGGGCGACGCTCGCCAGCACGATGGCGATGGGGCCGAGCAGGAGGTTCAGCACGAGCAGGCCCAGCAGGCCGAGGACGAAGGACGCGACGGCCATGCCGTCGGTGTCGCGGAGACCGGTGCGGCGCGAGGCCGGAGCGGTGAGCTGCATGGTGATCGACTCCCGAGGTGGGTGCGGTCGTGCGGCGGTCGGCGGTCAGTGGGCCTGCGTGTGGCGGCGGCGGCCGCGCTCGCGCAGCGCGAAGACGGCGAGCCAGACGGCGATGACGATGCCCGCGCCGACGGAGAAGGTGAGCGGCGCGTGGGCGACGGTGCCCAGCAGGACACCCAGCAGCAGCAGCGCGGCGACGATGAACAGCACGGGAAACAGCTCCCTGAGTTTCGGTGAACGGTTGTAGTTACAGTTGTTCACTGACTTCCCAGTCTAGCGCCTCTCATGACTTTTCAATTCCAGAGAACAGTTGTTAACTGCATGGTATGAGTCACACCCTCGGGATCCGGCAGGCCCAGAAGCAGAAGACCCGGCAGGCGCTCCTGGACGCGGCCCTGGCGCTGCTCGAGGAGCAGAGCCTGAGCAGCCTCGGGCTGCGCGAGGTCACCCGCGCCGTCGGAGTGGCCCCGACCGCCTTCTACCGCCACTTCCGGTCCACGGCGGATCTGGGCGTGGCCCTGGTCGAGGAGGCGCTGGGCAGCCTGCACCCGATGATCCGGACGACGGTGTCCACGACGGGTGACCACGAGGAACGCGTCACGCGCACCATCGAACTGATCGCTCGTCACGTCGACGGGTACCCCGCGCACGTCCGGTTCATCGCCCGGGAACGGCACGGCGGTGTCCAGCGGGTGCGCGAGGCCATACGCGAGCAACTGGACCGGTTCGCCCGGGAGGTGGGGGACGAGCTGGCCAAGGACCCGGTGTCGCAGGGCTGGAGCGGGGACGACCTGCTGATGCTGGCCCACCTCTACGTGGACCAGATGCTCAGCACGGCGTCGCTGTTCCTGGAGGTGCTGGAGAGTCCCGGCGAGGAGCGCGAGGAGCGCGAGCGGCAGGTCGCCCGGGTGGCGGCCCGGCAGATGCGGCTGATCGGCCTGGGCCGCCGGCATTGGCTGGATTGATGCGGCGCAGACGACACGGGGGCGGCGCGCCCGTTCACGAGCGCACCGCCCCTGTGGCGTGAAGGCCGCCGGGCCTCAGCCCAGCCGCACCCGCGCCAGCTGCCGGGACTGGGCCACCAGCCGGTCCGCGCTGTCCCAGACCTCGGCGTCCTCCTCCAGGAAGCCGCCGGCGAGGTTGCGCGTGGTGATCGACACCCGCAGCGGGCCGGGGGCCGGGCGGCACCGGACGTGCACGGTCAGCTCGACGGTCGGCACCCAGCCCTTCAGCCCCATCTCGAACGCGGTCGGCGGCAGGGCGTCCACCGCGAGCAGCAGCGAGAGCGGGTCGGGGTCGCGCCCGTCCTTCAAGCCGAACCAGGCCCGCATCTCGCCCTTGCCGGACGGCTGGCCGAGGGCCCAGCCCAGGGTGGAGGGGTCGAGCTTGAGCATCAGGCGCTCGGTGATCGCGGAACTGCCGTCCACGGGGGCCGGCCCGTCCTCGGGGCCGAAGCAGTGCTCCGGCGGCGGGATGGCGGGCGGCCGGGCCGTGGTGCGCACGTCGTCGGGCAGGGCGTCCAGGTCGCCGTAGGAGGCGAGGACGCGGATGCGCTCGACCTCGCGGCCCTCGTCGTCGTACTGGAAGAGCGAGGCCTGGCCCGTCGACAGCGTGCGGCCGGTGCGGACGACGTCCGTGCGGACGACGGCGGGGCCGGGCTGGGACGCGGTCAGGTAGTGCGCCGAGACGGTGAAGGGGTCGGCGTGCGGGAGGGCGTCCGCGAGGGCGCGGCCGAGGACCGCGAGCAGGTAGCCGCCGTTGACGGCGCTGATGATCGTCCAGCCGGCGGAGAGGTCGATGTCGTACACGCCGGGCGCGCGGCGGGTCAGCGCGGTGTCGCGGTCGAACTCGCTGTCGCCGATCGAGGCCCGGACGGCCGGGGCGGAGGCTGCTTCTGGCATGGCTGAACAGTACAAGAATCAGCTACTAAGCGGTAGCTTTTGTGCCGCGCTCCGCGCGAGGGGCTCCCCGGCCGTCACGGCAGCACGGGCTGCTCCTCCTCGCTCACCGTCGACCTGCGGTGCCAGGCCCGCGGGGCGCGCCAGTGGTAGCGCATCGCCAGCAGGCGCAGCACGAAGGCGGTGATCACCGCGAGGGAGCTGGTGAACGGGTTCAGGGCGTCGTAGCGGATGCACAGGGCGACCAGGGCGGCGCCGACGATCGCCGGGACCGCGTAGAGGTCGCGGTCCCAGCGCAGCAGCGAGGGCACCTCGTTGGCGAGGACGTCCCGCAGCACGCCCCCGCCCACCGCGGTGGTGAGCCCCAGGCCGGCGGAGGCGGTCAGGCCGAGCCCGTACTCGTACGCCTTGGTGGTGCCGGCGACGCAGAACAGGCCGAGGCCCGCCGCGTCGAAGACGTTCACGGCGACCTGGATGCGCTCCACCTGGGGGTGCAGGAAGAACACCAGGAGCGTGGCGAGCAGCGGGGTGAGGAAGTACCCCAGGTCCGTGAAGGCGGCGGGCGGGACGGCCCCGATGACCAGGTCGCGGAAGAGCCCGCCGCCCAGCGCGGTGACCTCGGCGAGGACGGCCATGCCGAAGACGTCGAAGTTCTTGCGCACGGCCAGCAGCGCGCCGGAGATCGCGAAGACGAAGATGCCGATCAGGTCGAGCGTGTGCTGGACGGACGGACTGAAGAGTTGCTGGAGCACCCGTGCATTTTCCCCCACGGGTGAGCCCCCGCCCCGGGGTACGGTGCGGGGGCTCGGGCGGAGTCACTTCTGCACGGCGGTGGCGGTGTTCTCCGCGGTCACTTCCTTGGCCGAGGACAGCAGCTCGGTGTCCTGCGGCTGCTGGTCCTCGAAGTTCTCCGGGTGGTGGCAGGCCACGCGCTGACCGGCCCGCAGCTCCACCAGCGGCGGCTCGGTCGTCTTGCAGATCTGCGTCGCCTTCCAGCACCGGGTGTGGAAGCGGCAGCCGCTCGGCGGCGCGATCGGCGAGGGCACGTCGCCCTTGAGCAGGATGCGCTCGCTCTTGACGCCCCGGCGCTTGGGGTCCGGTATCGGCACGGCCGACAGCAGAGCCTTGGAGTACGGGTGCATCGGCGACTTGTAGAGCTTGTCGCGGTCGGCCAGCTCGACGATCTTGCCGAGGTACATCACCGCGATCCGGTCCGAGACGTGCCGGACGACCGACAGGTCGTGCGCGATGATCACGTACGTCAGGCCGAGTTCCTCCTGGAGGTCGTCCAGCAGGTTCACCACCTGCGCCTGGATCGACACGTCCAGCGCGGAGACCGGCTCGTCGGCCACCACCAGCTTGGGGTTGAGCGCGAGGGCCCGGGCGATGCCGATGCGCTGGCGCTGGCCGCCGGAGAACTCGTGCGGGTAGCGGTTGTAGTGCTCGGGGTTGAGGCCGACCACCGACAGCAGCCGCTGGACCTCCTTCTTGACCCCGCCCTCGGGCTCGACGCCCTGCAGCCGGAAGGGGGCGCCGACGATCGTGCCGATCGTGTGCCGCGGGTTCAGCGAGGAGTACGGGTCCTGGAAGATCATCTGCACGTCGCGGCGCATGGGGCGCAGCTCGCCGGTCTTCAGGTGCGTGATGTCCTTGCCCTCGAACTCGACCGAGCCGCCGGTCGGTTCGAGCAGCCGGGTGATCAGCCGGCCCATGGTGGACTTGCCGCAGCCCGACTCGCCGACGACGCCGAGCGTCTCGCCCTTGCGGACCTCGAAGTCGATGCCGTCGACGGCGCGGACCGCGCCGGTCTGCCGCTGGAGCAGGCCCTTGCGGATCGGGAAGTGCTTCTCCAGACCGCTCACCTTCAGCAGGATCTCGCCGTCGGCGGTGTCCTTGGTGAGGGTGGGTGCGCTGGTGTCCGGTGCGCTCACCGTCTTGTCGTCGCTCACAGCTTCGGCGCAATCTCTTCGGTCCAGATACGCTCCCGCTGCTCCTGGGTCATGTGGCAGGCGGCCCAGTGCGAGCCGCCGACCTCGGTCAGCTCGGGACGGACCGTGCGGGTGACGTTGTCCTTCGGGATGTCCGCGTACGGGCAGCGCGGGTGGAAGGCGCAGCCGGACGGGAGGTTGATGAGGGAGGGCGGCGAGCCCTTGATCGGGATGAGCCGGTCGGTCTCGTCCCGGTCCAGACGCGGCATCGAGCCGAGCAGGCCCCAGGTGTAGGGGTGCCGGGGCGCGGAGAACACGTCCTCGGCGGGGCCGCGCTCCACGCACCGGCCGCCGTACATGACCAGCAGGTCGTCGGCCATCTCGGCGACGACGCCCAGGTCGTGGGTGATCATGATGACCGCGGAGCCGAACTCCTTCTGCAGGTCCCGGATCAGGTCCAGGATCTGCGCCTGGACGGTGACGTCCAGGGCGGTGGTCGGCTCGTCGGCGATCAGCAGCTCGGGGTTGTTCACCAGGGCCATGGCGATCATGGCGCGCTGGCGCATACCGCCGGAGAACTCGTGCGGGTAGCTGTCGACGCGCTTGCCGGGCTCGGGGATGCCGACCCGGTCGAGCATGTCCACCGCCCGCTGCTTGGCGGCCTTCTTGCTGACGTCGTGGTGGACGCGGTACGCCTCCACGATCTGGTGCCCGACGGTGTAGTACGGGTGCATCGCGGACAGCGGGTCCTGGAAGATCATGGCCATCTTCCGCCCGCGCAGCCGCCGTACGGCGTCGGGGTCGGCCGCGATCAGCTCCTGGCCGTCCAGCCAGACCTCGCCGGTGACCTTGGCGCGCGCCGAGCGGTGCAGGCCCATCACGCCGAGCGAGGTGACGGACTTGCCGGAGCCGGACTCGCCCACGATGCCCAGGGTCTGACCCTTGCGCACGTCGAAGCTGACGCCGTCGACGGACTTGACCAGGCCGTCGTCGGTGTCGAAGTGGATGCGCAGGTCGCGGACGGACAGGAACGCGTCGTCCGGGGCGGACGGGGCGGTGGTGTCGTCCGGTTCGCCGAGCGCGGCTTTGTCGAGCTTGCTCACGAGTACCTCACCCGGGGGTCGATGGCGGCGTACACCAGGTCGACGATCAAGTTGCAGAAGACGATGAAGAACGCGGCGACCAGGGTCACGCCCATCACGATGGGCAGGTCGTTGTCCTTGATGGCCTGGACCGAGTATGCGCCGATGCCCTGGAGGGAGAACACCGTCTCGGTGAGCACCGCGGTGCCGACCAGGGTGCCGAAGTCCATGCCGAAGATGGTGACGATCGGGGTGAGCGCGGAGCGCAGGCCGTGCTTGGCGACGACCGTGGACTCCGTCAGGCCCTTGGCCCGCGCGGTGCGGATGTAGTCCTCGCTCATCGTCTCCAGCATGCCCGCCCGGGTGAGCCGGGCGTACAGCGCGGAGAACAGGAAGGCGAGGCTGACCCAGGGGAGCACCAGGTGCCAGGCCCACTCGGCCGGGTTCTCGGTGAACGGCACGTAGTCGATGCTGTCCCAGATGGGGATCTCGTAGACGAAGAGGGCCAGCAGGATCTGGCCGGTGAAGAAGATCGGCAGGGAGACGCCGGCCAGGGCGATGAACATCGAGATGCGGTCGATCGGCTTGCCCTTGCGCAGGGCGGAGATGACACCGGTCGTCACACCCGAGACCAGCCAGATCACCGCGGCACCGATGGCCAGCGAGAAGGACACCGGGATCCGCTGCTCCAACTGGGGCCACACTTCGATGTGGCTCTTGAAGGAGTAGCCGAAGCAGGGTGCGCTGCAGTGCGTCGCGTCAGGGCCGAACTTGTAGTCGGCGCCCACCACGAGGCCCTTGATGAAGTCCCAGTACTGGACGTAGACCGGCTGGTCCAGTCCCAGGTTCTGCTTGATCGCGGCGACGGAGGCGGGGTTCGCGTCCTTGCCGACGTACTGGGTGGCCAACTGGTCGGCCGTCTGCCCCCCGAGGCGGGGAACGAGGAAGAAGATGGCGAAGGTGACTGCGCTGACCACCAGCAGCAACAGCACCGCGCCCATGACGCGTCGGAGGATGTACGCAGCCACAGCTGTACGGCCCCGGGTGGCCGCGGCGGGATCGTCCGCCGCGGCCACCCGTTGCCTTCACCTGCCTTTCGAAAGGATCCGGCCTGCTGAGTTACTTCGAGGAGCTCATCAGCAGGTAGTCGTACATGCCCAGGTAGGCCTGCGTGACCGTGACGTTGCTGGCGGACACCGGCCGGAGCAGCAGGTTCTTGCGGTAGACCAGCGGGACGACCGAGGCGTTGTCGAGCACCATCTTGTCGATGTCACCCCAGGCCTTGGTGCGGGCCGCGTCGTCGGTGTTGGCGATCGCGTCCGTCAGGGCCTTGTTGATCTTCGGGTCGTCCAGCTCCATCAGGTTGTTGCCGCCGGAGGGCTTGATGGCGGCACCGTTGATGATCTGGTCGAGGAAGCCGTAGCCGGTCGGCCAGTCGGCACCCCAGGCCATCGAGAGCATGCCGAGCTTGTTGTCGTGCACGTAGCTCGGGACACCGGCGAAGTTCGAGAAGTACTTGCCGGAGGGGAACTGCTTGATCTCGATGTTGACGCCGATGTTCTTCAGCGACGCCTGGATGGCGGTCGCGGCCGCGACCTCCGCCGGACGGTCCGAACGAGCGGTCAGGATCGTGTTGAAGCCGTTCGGCTTGCCGCACTCCTTCAGCTCGGCCTTGGCCTTGGCCACGTCACCCTTGTGACCCTCGGTCGCGTAGGTGTCGAACTTGGTGTAGCCGTTGACCGACGGCGGCAGCAGCGTGGTCGCCACGTCGCCCTTCGGGGAGCCGCCCATCGCGTCCAGGACGGACTGCTTGTTCAGGCCCCACTGGACGGCCTTGCGGCAGTGCTCGTTGTCGAACGGCTTCACGTTGACGTTGAGCGCGATGTACTGCGTGGCACCCGCGTAGGAGCTGTCGGTCTGGTTGGCGTACTTGCCGCGCAGCACCTTCGGCTGGGTCTGCGGCTGCACACCGGTGCCGGCCGCGTCAGCCGTGATCTTGTCGGACAGCAGGTTGTTGTCGACCGTGACCGGGTTGACCTTGAACTTGATCGTGATCTTGTCCGGCAGAGCCTTGCGGATCGGGTCCGTCTTCGCGTCCCACTGCTTGTTCCGCACGAGGGTGGCGCCGCGGCCCTCCTCGTAGGACTGGAACTGGTACGGGCCGGAGGACTGGATGGCCTGGACGTACTTCGCGCCGGTGTCCTTCGCCTGCGGCACGGGGGCCGTCTGGGAGAAGGTCGCCAGGTAGTCGAAGTCCGCGAACGGCTGCTTCAGCTTGAAGACGATCGTCCGGTCGTCCGGCGTCTCGATGGACTTGATGCCGTCGGCGGACTTGTCCTTGTAGGGACCCTTGTACTTGTCGCCGCCCTCGAGGTAGGCCTTGAAGTACGTCGGGCCGTTCGACAGGGCCTCGGGCGCGAAGTTGGAGCGCTCGATGGCGTACTTGACGTCCTTGGACGTCACCGGGGTGCCGTCCTGGAACTTCACACCCGCACGCAGCTTGTACGTCCAGGTCTTGGCGTCCGGGCTGGACTTGCCGAGGGACTCGGCGAGGTCCGGCACGACCTCCAGGCCTTCCTTGCCCGCGGCCGGCTTGAACGTGGTGAGCGTCCTGCCGTAGAGCCGCGAGAAGTTCTGGACCCAGCCGTAGTACGTGTTGCCCGGGTCGAGGGAGTCCGGCACGTCCGAGTGCTCGTACGCGACCGTCCCTCCCTTCTTGTCGGACGCGTTGACGATCGAGTTCAGCGCGGCGTCCTTCTTGCCGCTGCCTCCCCCGTCGTTGTCGTCGCCTCCGCCGCCGCACGCGGCAGCACCGAGCGACAGTGCCAGGACCGACGCAACGCCGGCGGTCACCCTTCTCGTCTTCACCTGAGGAAGCCCCCTCATTCGATGGATCACTTGCTGCGAGGGTCGAGGGCGTCACGCAGCCCGTCACCCAGCAGGTTGAAGGCCAGGACGGTGATGAAGATCGCCAGTCCGGGCACGAACATGTACTGCGGATCAGCCGTGTAGAGATCCACAGCGTTGCTGAGCATGCCGCCCCAGGAGGCCTGCGGCGGAGCGATACCGACGCCGAGGAAGCTCAGCGCGGCCTCGAACAGGATGTTCGTCGGGATGATCAGCGTCGCGTAGACGAGGATCGGCGCGACGAGGTTCGGGAGCAGCTCGCGGAACAGGATGTACGGGCCGCGCGCCCCGAGGCTCGTGGAGGCCTCGATGAACTCCCGCTTGCGCAGGGTCATGGTCTGGGCCCGCACGATGCGGCCGATGTACGGCCAGCTGAAGAAGCCGATGACGAAGATCAGCACGCTGATGCGCAGGGACAGGCCGTCGAGACCGAAGAACCCGTCCTGCACGGAGGCGGAGATCGAGATGGCGAACAGCAGCAGCGGGAAGGCCAGGAAGGTGTCCATCAGCCTGCTGATGACGCTGTCGATCCAGCCGCCGTAGTACCCGGCGACGACACCGAGCACGGTGCCGATGCAGACGGACAGCAGCGTGGCGCCGCCCGCGACCAGCAGGGAGACCCAGGAGCCGTCGATGATGCGCGCGAGCATGTCACGGCCGTACTGGGGGTCCACGCCCAGCGGGTGGTCCCAACTCATGCCGCCCCAGCCGCCCTTGGGCGCGAGCAGCGCCGGGTCGATGAGGTCCTGGTTGAACTTGTTGGGATCGAGGCCGAAGACCCACTGGATCGGCTTCGAGAGGATCGCCATCAGCACGAGCAGGATGACGACGACGCCTCCCGCCATCGCCACCTTGTCCCGCTTGAAGCGCATCCAGGCGATCTGGGTGAGCGAACGCCCCTCGATCTGGCTCTTCTTGACCCCGGAGAGCACGGCCTCGGGCTGTGCTCCGGCTTCCGCCCCGGTGGTCTCGATCGGTGCGGTCACGGTGCGATTGACCCCTCTCGGGCCGGCGATCGCCGACCCCCTGGCTGCCGCTGTAGCGGTGTTGTTTGTCTCGTACACGCGACCGACCGGTCCGTGTCTTGCCGGGAGTCTTCAACGCTTTGGCGATCTGTTGCCAGACTTGGCGGTGAATGGATGCGTAAACGTGATGCTGTCTGGGGGGTTCCGTTATCCGGACAGCGGGTAACGGGGGTCGGACGCGGCGTAGTAGGGGGATTTTAGGGCGAACCCACCCGTACTGCTCTCATCTACGCGCGGAGAGGTGAGCTTCCTTCACCTTCTGAACGGGGTCGGCGGCAGGCCCGCCGGGGCCTCAGAACCTGCCCTGCGCGGGAGGGTAGCCGTAGCCGGACGCGGGGGCCTGGGCGGGGGCGGTGGCGTGCGCCTCGCGGTCGTAGAAGGGGCGCGCCTTGGCCCGCAGCCACATGGCGACCGGGTCGTGCTCGTCCGACATGGCGACCGTCGAGACGGGCAGACCGTCCGGCACGGCGCCGAGGGACTGCTGCATCATCGCGCGTACGGCGTCCACGGCCGGCGGCGAGGTGTCGTACACGTCCAGCCCGATGGCGAGGTACGGCGCGCCGAGCGCGGGCTGCACCCAGGCGCGGCGCAGGGAGCGGACGGCCGGGGTGCGGTGGGCGTTCTGCGCGAGCAGGGCGTAGAACTGGGGGATCTCGATGGCCGGTTCGGACAGCCGCAGCGGACCGGCCGGCTGGCGGTCCAGGCCCGTGGCGATCCGGCGCAGGTCGAGCCAGGGGATGCCGAGGCCGCCGCCGGGGGCGTGCGGGTTGAGCCAGAGGCCGTAGTGGTCGGGGTAGAGGGCGCGGGCCACGTCGAGCCCGTCGATCACCTCGTAGGAGCGGTTCCAGCCGCTGGCGGACAGCTCCTGGGCGGAGGTGACGCACGGCGCGTAGCCGTGGCCGTCGACCTCCATCTTCCCGTACTGGGCGTCCGGGGAGCCGGCCTGGCCGTGCCACAGGAGCATCCAGATCTGGCCGGTGTGCGGGGTCGCGAGCGCGCGCAGGAGTGCCTCGTAGGCGTCGTAGCGCCCGGGCGTGACCTGGCGCAGCATGTGCTCGACCTGTCCGGCCGCGGCCGTGCCGCTCGCGCTCACCTTTACCGCCCCTTCGTACAACGCCTCGACCGTGACCTAGCTTAAGCCCGCCCACCGGCTCGGGACTTGCCCGCGCGCGGCGGTACGGGCGCGGGCGGTGGTACGCCGGGCCGCCGTGCCGGCCGCTACCGCTGGTAGAAGGGCCGGACCCGCTCTCTCATCCAGGTGCCCACCGGGTCCTCCGTGACGTCCAGGAGCACCAGGTTGACCGGCCAGGGGGTGGGGACGGCGGTGACGGCCCGGGTGAGCGCCTCCAGGGGCAGGGCGCGCAGGTCGCCTTCCCACGAGGAGACTTCGACGCCCACGAACATCACGGGGTCGGCGGTCTCGATCGCGGCGAGGCAGCGGCGGGCGGTGACGACGACACCGGTAGCCCCGAACTCGGCCGAGGCGGCGGCGAGGAAGTCCACCGGGTCGTCCTGCCAGTCGGGTTCGAAGAGGCGGACGCGGCCGCCGCCCGCGGGCCCGTCGAGCGGGGTGCGCCCGGCCCGGCACAGCTCGGCGACGGCGGGGGGCGGCAGGGGTATGCCGACCACGCCGCCGGGGTTGATCACGAGGCCGGCGTGCGGGGGCAGTCCGCGGGCGAACTCCACGGCGGGGGCGATCGTGTATGACATGTGCGCGCCGGCGGCGAGGCGGAACTGCTCCTCCGAGCTGAACACGGGCACGTACGCCTGGCCGTCGATCTCGACGGCCGGCAGGTCGAGGGGGCCGCTGTGCGGGCCGCCGCCGTTGGGCAGCGGGACCCAGACGAAGCTCCGCCCCAGCACCTCGACGATCCGGCCGCCGGCCGCGGGTCCGGCGCCCAGGGAGGCCGAGAGGACCTCCTCCAGCTCGTTGCCGGGCCATCCTCCGGTCGGATGGGTCTGCGTGTGCGCCGGGAAGCCGGCCGGGAACTCCGCCGGAACGTCCATGTCCTACCGCCTGCCTCGAGCCACTGCCAGTGCCGTCAGCAGGCTAACGGTTTGGGGGATCTCCGTGCGGGGCCCTCCGGGGGTGGGGCGGTTGGGGGTGGGTGTGTGCCCGGGGGGGCAGGGGTGCGGGGGTAGCTGCGCTGGGGGGGCCGAGGCCAGTTGTCCGTGGGTGCCGGCAGGGCCGGTGGGTGGGTGCGGGTTGTCGGGGGTTGTTCGCGCCGTTCCCCGCGCCCCTGGAGGGCCGGGGTCGGTGGGTGGGTGCGGGTTGTCGGGGGTTGCTCGCGCAGTCCCCCGCGCCCCTGACAGGCGGGTGCCGTGCGCGCGGTGGTCTGGCTCGCTGAGGGGCGGGAGGGGGCTGGGGTCAGGGGGTGAAGGTGATGCGGTGGAGGGTTGCTGCTGTGGCGCGGTCGGTCAGGGTGGCCGAGGCGCAGCCTCGTGGGAGGCGGCCGTTCTCCACCGCGCGCAGCAGGCGGTCCGTGGCCGCGCGGTGGCGGCGGAAGGCGTAGCGGGAGACGCCGCGGCCCCGGTCCCGCTGGCCGGCCAGGGCCTGCTGCGGCGTGACGTCGAGGAGGAGCAGGTGCAGGGCGCCGCCCCGGCGGCGTGCCTCGCGGGCGAGCCAGCGGCGCACCCACGCCTGGGTGCCGCAGTCGTGCACCACGAGTCCTTCGCCGGTGCGCAGGGCGCGGCGCAGCCCGGCGTAGTGGGAGAGGCGGACCAGCGGGCGGTAGACCCCGTAGGGCAGGAAGCGGGGTACGCGGCGCTCCCAGCGGTCGCGGGCGTCCTGGGAGTCGACGCGCCGGCCCGGGACGGCGCGCCGCATCAGCGTGGACTTGCCGCTGCCGGGCAGCCCGGTGACCACGACGACGTCGCGGGAGCCGAACACCAGCGTGCGCGGACCGCGCCCGGCGCGCTCGCGCAGGTCACGGACGGTGGGCGCCGGCACCGTGCCCCGGGCCGCCCGGGCCGGCACCGCCGGCTGCCCGGGCAACGCGATGCCCGTGGTCGCGGCGTACGCCCTGGTCCTGTTCACCGTGATCGTCCTCCCCTGGAGCCAGGTACGCCGGTACCGTCCCCGCCGAGTGTAAAGAGAAGGTAATGCCGCAGGCCTCTCATTTCGGTCCGGTTCCTGCAACAGGGCTGCCACAGCTCTCCGGGCCCGGCGCGCGGGACAGCGCACTTGCTGAGAAAGGTCCCCCTGCCGCGCCGGAAGGATGCGTGCAATGATGTGCGCGCCAACTGCATACCGGCCGTTTGAATCCGCGCGGGAGAGTTCCCAGCACCGCTGACGCTGGGGCGCCGAAGGAGCAAGTCCCTCCCTTGAATCTCTCAGGCCCCGTTACCGCGCGGGCGAGGCACATCTGAAAAGCGGGCCGCTGCCAGGGCGGTCCCACCCAAGGTGCAAGCCATGGACCGGCGCGGTCATGGCGAACCTCTCAGGTTCCGATGACAGATGGGGAGGAACGACCTCGCCCCCGTCATCGCCTTGGGAGACGACCGACCGTGAGCAGTACAGGAGAACTCCGTCACACCGCGCTCGATGCCCTGCATCGTTCGCTCGGCGCGACGATGACCGACTTCGCCGGCTGGGACATGCCCCTGCGCTACGGCTCCGAGCGCGACGAGCACCTCGCCGTGCGCACCAGGGCCGGGCTGTTCGACCTCTCCCACATGGGCGAGATCACCGTCACCGGCCCGCAGGCCGCCGCCCTCCTCGACCACGCCCTGGTGGGCAACATCGGCGGTGTGAAGCCGGGCCGCGCCCGCTACACCATGATCTGCCGGGCCGACGGCGGCATCCTCGACGACCTGATCGTCTACCGGCTGGGCGAGACCGAGTTCATGGTCGTCGCCAATGCCTCCAACGCCCAGGTCGTCCTGGACGCGCTGACCGAGCGCGCCGCCGGCTTCGACGCCGAGGTGCGCGACGACCGGGACGCCTACGCGCTGATCGCCGTCCAGGGCCCTGAGTCCCCCGGGATCCTGAAGTCCCTGACCGACGCGGACCTCGACGGGCTGAAGTACTACGCCGGTCTGCCGGGCACCGTCGCCGGGGTCCCCGCCCTGATCGCCCGCACCGGCTACACCGGCGAGGACGGCTTCGAGCTGTTCGTGAAGCCGGAGCACGCCGTCGAGCTGTGGCAGGCGCTGACCGAGGCCGGCGAGGGCGCCGGGCTGGTCCCCTGCGGCCTGTCCTGCCGCGACACGCTCCGCCTGGAGGCGGGCATGCCGCTGTACGGGCACGAGCTCACCACCTCCCTGACTCCCTTCGACGCCGGTCTCGGCCGCGTGGTGAAGTTCGAGAAGGAGGGCGACTTCGTGGGCCGCGAGGCCCTGCGCGAGGCCGCCGCCCGGGCCGAGCAGAACCCGCCGCGCGTGCTGGTCGGCCTGGTCGCCGAGGGCCGCCGCGTCCCCCGCGCCGGGTACGCCGTGGTCGCCGGCGGCGAGGTGATCGGCGAGGTCACCTCCGGCGCCCCCTCCCCCACCCTGGGCAAGCCGATCGCCATGGCCTACGTCGACGCCGCGCACGCCGCGCCCGGCACGCCCGGCGTGGGTGTGGACATCCGGGGCAGTCACGAGCCGTACGAGGTCGTGGCGCTGCCGTTCTACAAGCGGCAGAAGTAGACACTGGCCGTGGGCCGCCCGTGCGGCCCGGCCACCGTCACCCGGTTCACGAGCAGTCTCCCGTCCCCCTTTTTCACAGCACTCCCGCGCGTAACAGGAGAATTCAGGCCATGAGCAACCCCCAGCAGCTGCGCTACAGCAAGGAGCACGAGTGGCTGTCGGCCGCCGAGGACGGCGTGTCGACGGTCGGCATCACGGAGCACGCGGCCAACGCGCTCGGCGACGTGGTCTTCGTCCAGCTCCCCGAGGTCGGTGACACGGTGTCCGCGGGCGAGACCTGCGGCGAGCTGGAGTCGACCAAGTCGGTGTCCGACCTGTACTCGCCGGTCTCCGGTGAGGTCACCGAGGTCAACGAGGACGTCGTGAACGACCCCTCGCTGGTGAACTCGGCCCCCTTCGAGGGCGGCTGGCTGTTCAAGGTGCGCGTCACGGACGAGCCGGGCGACCTGCTCTCCGCCGACGAGTACACCGCGTTCTCCGCCGGCTGAGGAGTCGTAGCCGTATGTCCGTCCTGAACACCCCCCTGCACGAGCTCGACCCGGCCGTGGCCGCCGCGGTCGACGCCGAGCTGCACCGTCAGCAGTCCACGCTCGAGATGATCGCCTCGGAGAACTTCGCCCCGGTCGCGGTCATGGAGGCGCAGGGCTCGGTCCTGACCAACAAGTACGCCGAGGGCTACCCGGGCCGCCGCTACTACGGCGGCTGCGAGCACGTCGACGTGGTCGAGCAGATCGCGATCGACCGCGTGAAGGAGCTGTTCGGCGCCGAGCACGCCAACGTGCAGCCGCACTCCGGCGCCCAGGCCAACGCGGCCGCCATGTTCGCGCTGCTCAAGCCGGGCGACACCATCATGGGCCTGAACCTCGCCCACGGCGGTCACCTGACCCACGGCATGAAGATCAACTTCTCCGGCAAGCTCTACGACGTCGTCGCCTACCACGTGGGCGACGACGGCCGGGTCGACATGGCCGAGGTCGAGCGGCTGGCCAAGGAGTCCCGTCCGAAGCTGATCGTGGCCGGCTGGTCGGCCTACCCGCGCCGGCTGGACTTCGCCGAGTTCCGCCGGATCGCGGACGAGGTCGGCGCGTACCTGATGGTCGACATGGCCCACTTCGCCGGTCTTGTCGCGGCCGGGCTGCACCCCAACCCGGTGCCGCACGCGCACGTGGTCACCACCACGACGCACAAGACCCTCGGCGGCCCGCGCGGCGGTGTGATCCTCTCCACGGCCGAGCTGGCCAAGAAGATCAACTCCGCCGTCTTCCCCGGTCAGCAGGGTGGCCCCCTGGAGCACGTGGTCGCCGCCAAGGCCGTCGCCTTCAAGGTCGCCGCCTCGGACGACTTCAAGGAGCGCCAGCGCCGTACGCTGGAGGGTGCCCGCATCCTGGCCGAGCGTCTGGTGAAGGACGACGTCCGGGCCGTGGGCGTGGACGTGCTGTCCGGCGGCACGGACGTGCACCTGGTCCTGGTCGACCTGCGCGACTCCGAGCTGGACGGGCAGCAGGCCGAGGACCGGCTCCACGAGATCGGCATCACCGTCAACCGCAACGCGATCCCGAACGACCCGCGTCCGCCGATGGTGACGTCCGGTCTGCGGATCGGCACCCCGGCCCTGGCCACCCGCGGCTTCGACGCCGAGGCCTTCACCGAGGTCGCCGACGTCATCGCCGAGGCGCTGAAGCCGTCGTACGACGCGGAGGCCCTCAAGGCCCGGGTGAAGGCCCTGGCCGACCGGCACCCGCTGTACCCGGGTCTGAACAAGTAACGAAGAAACCTTTCGGGCGCCGCGCCGGCCACAAGCGGGCGCGGCGCCCACCCCCTTGGCACCACCCCCGTAGTCAGGAGTTCCCCCGTGGCCATCTCGGTCTTCGACCTGTTCTCGATCGGCATCGGCCCGTCCAGCTCGCACACCGTCGGCCCGATGCGCGCGGCCGGCCTGTTCGTCCGGCGGCTGCGCAACGAGGAGCTCCTCGAGTCCGTGACCTCGGTCCGCGCGGAGCTGTACGGCTCGCTCGGCGCCACCGGCCACGGCCACGGCACGCCCAAGGCGGTCCTGCTCGGCCTGGAGGGCGACTCCCCGCGCACGGTGAACGTGGAGACCGCCGACGAGCGGGTGGAGGCGATCAGGACCGGCGGCCGGCTGAACCTGCTCGGCGAGCACGAGATCGCCTTCTCCTTCGACGACGACATGGTCCTGCACCGCCGCAAGGCCCTGCCGTACCACGCCAACGGCATGACGCTGTGGGCGTACGACGCCTCGGGCGCGGAGCTGCTGACGAAGACGTACTACTCGGTGGGCGGCGGGTTCGTCGTCGACGAGGACGCCGTCGGCGCGGACCGCATCAAGCTCGACGACACCGTGCTGAAGTACCCCTTCCGCACCGGTGACGAGCTGCTGCGCCTCACCGAGGAGACCGGCCTGTCCATCTCCGCGCTGATGCTGGAGAACGAGCGGGCCTGGCGCACCGAGGAGGAGATCCGCGCGGGGCTGCTGGAGATCTGGCGCGTGATGCAGGCGTGCGTGGCGCGCGGTATGTCGCGTGAGGGGATCCTGCCCGGCGGTCTGAAGGTGCGCCGCCGGGCCGCCAACACCGCCCGCAAGCTGCGCTCCGAGGGCGACCCGCAGGCCCTGGCCATGGAGTGGATCACCCTCTACGCGATGGCCGTGAACGAGGAGAACGCGGCCGGCGGCCGGGTCGTCACGGCCCCCACGAACGGCGCGGCCGGCATCATCCCGGCGGTGCTGCACTACTACGTGAACTTCGTGCCCGGCGCCGACGAGGAGGGCGTGGTCCGCTTCCTGCTCGCCGCGGGCGCGATCGGCATGCTGTTCAAGGAGAACGCCTCGATCTCCGGCGCCGAGGTCGGCTGCCAGGGCGAGGTCGGCTCCGCCTGCTCGATGGCCGCGGGAGCCCTCGCGGAGGTCCTCGGCGGCTCGCCCGAGCAGGTCGAGAACGCCGCGGAGATCGGCATGGAGCACAATCTCGGGCTCACCTGCGATCCGGTCGGCGGGCTGGTCCAGATCCCGTGCATCGAGCGCAACGGCATGGCGGCGGTCAAGGCCGTCACCGCCGCGCGCATGGCGATGCGCGGCGACGGCTCCCACAAGGTGTCCCTGGACAAGGTCATCAAGACGATGAAGGACACCGGCGCCGACATGTCGGTCAAGTACAAGGAGACGGCCCGGGGCGGGCTGGCGGTGAACATCATCGAGTGCTGAGCGGGCCGGACGGCACGGCCCGACCGCGTCTCACATCGCGAGAGGGCCGTACCGCGCAACAAGATGGCTGACATCGTTGTACGTGCCATGTTTCGCGCGTGAAAGACCGATCGATGTCCGCTCCTGCCTCCGGTTCAGCCCCGGCACCCGTCAACCCGCGCTCGCGCGTCCTCGTCGCCAGCCTCATCGGCACGACGATCGAGTTCTACGACTTCTACATCTACGCGACGGCCGCGGTGCTCGTCTTCCCGCAGCTGTTCTTCCCGAGCAGCGACCCGACCACCGCGCTGCTGTCGTCCTTCGCCGTCTTCGGCGCCGCGATGGTCGCCCGGCCGGTCGGGGCCGTCGTCTTCGGGCACCTCGGTGACCGTCTCGGCCGCAAGAAGACCCTCGTCGCCTCGCTGCTGACCATGGGCATCGCCACGTTCCTCATCGGCGTGCTGCCCACCTACGCCCAGGCCGGCTGGGTGGCCACCGCGCTGCTGGTGCTGATGCGGCTCGCGCAGGGCTTCGCGCTCGGCGGCGAGTGGAGCGGCGCGGCCCTGGTCGCCACCGAGAACGCCCCGCGCGGCAAGCGGGCCCTGTACGGCACCTTCCCGCAACTGGGCGCCCCGTTCGGCTTCATCATCGGCAACGGGCTGTTCCTGGCCATGGGCGCGCTGCTGCCGTCCGCGGCGGGCGCCGACCCCTCGCAGCCCTCGGACGCCTTCGTCAGCTGGGGCTGGCGGGTGCCGTTCCTCTTCTCCGCCGTGATGGTCGCCATCGGGCTGTGGGTGCGCTCGCGGCTCGTCGAGTCGGCGGTGTTCACCAGGACCCGCGCCACGGGCGGGGTGCGGCGGCTGCCGCTGGCCACGGTGGTGCGCAGCCACGGCAGGCAGCTGGTCCTCGGCACGTTCATCATGCTGGCGACCTACGTGCTCTTCTACCTGATGACGACGTTCTCGCTGAGCTACGGCCGCACCCCCGAGGACGCCGCCGTGCCCGGACTGGGCTACGACTACACCACGTTCGTCCTCATGATGATCTTCGGTGTGCTGTTCTTCGCCGCGTTCACCCTGGTCTCCGGCCCCCTCGCGGACCGCTACGGGCGGCGCACCACCCTCGTCTGGATCACCGCCGCCATCGTCGTCTTCGGGCTGGTCTGGGTGCCGCTGATCGGCCTGGGCACGCCGGGCGTGGTGCTGTGGCTCGTGCTGGGCTTCACCCTGATGGGCCTCACCTTCGGTCCGATGGGCGCGCTGCTGCCCGAGCTGTTCCCGACCAGCGTCCGCTACACCGGGTCGGGCATCTCGTACAACGTCAGTTCGATCCTGGGGGCGGCGGTCGCCCCGTTCATCGCCGTGGCGCTCTGGGAGACCGGGGACGGCTCGCCGTGGCTGGTGGGCGTCTACCTGTCCGGGATGGCGCTGCTCACGCTGGTCGCGCTCCTGCTCGGCAAGGAGACCAGGCACGTCTCCCTGGACGACGGGGAGCCCGGTCCGGCCTCGTCGCAGAGCCCGGCACCCGCCGCCTCCGCCGCTCCCTGAGTCCGTCCGGCGCGCACCTCCGCCGGGCCGCGCACCTCCGCGCGCCCGGCGTACGGCCGTCGGCGGCGGGCATACAACAACCCTCCACCCGAGTGCACTTCCGCCCCACCGGAACCCGAGGGAGCCCCCCATGCTGCGCGGAATCGACGTGAGCGCCTACCAGTCCTCGTCCTACTCCACGGAGGGCCTGTCCTTCGTCTTCGTCAAGGCGACGGAGGGCCGCTCCTACGTCAACCCGAGACTGGCCGCGCAGACGAAGCGGGCGCGGGACGCCGGACTGGTCGTCGGCTTCTACCACTTCCTGTGGCCCGGCAACCTCACCGACCAGGCCGAGTACTTCCTCGGCAAGGCACCGGACCGGGCGGGCGACGTGCTCGCCGTCGACTGGGAGAGGACCGGCGACGGGACGCGCGCGAGCAACGCCGAGAAGGACCGCTTCCTGCGCAAACTGAAGGAACTGCGCCCGGACAACCGCGTGGTGCTCTACTGCAACCGCGACTTCTGGCTCAACGTCGACACGAGCTCCTACGCGGGCGACGGTCTGTGGATCGCCGACTACGTGAGCGCGGGCAAGCCCCGGATCAAGGCGAAGTGGCGCTTCCACCAGTACACCGACGACCCCCTGGACAGGAACGTCGCCGCCTTCGAGAGCAGGGCGGCCCTGCGCGAGTGGGCCGAGGGCGCGTGAGCGGGCCCTAGCCGCGGAAGTCCGCCGTGCGCTCCGGGGACGCCTCCGCGAGCGCCTCGGCGACCTCGTCCGTGCCGGCGCGCAGTCCGTACACCGGGGTGCCGGGCTGCTGGCGCCAGGAGTCGTCGAGGCCGCCCGCGTCGACGGTGTCGAAGCCCAGCTCGTCGATCAGGGCCCGCACCGTGCGCTTGGCCCGCTCGTCGTCGCCGGCCACCGGCAGGGCCATGCGGCCGGGATCGCCGGCCGGGCGGTGGCGGTCCAGGATGTCCTGGGCGTAGGTGCCGTTGAACGCCTTGATCACGGGGTGGCCGAGCTGCCGCTCGGTCCAGCGGCTCTCGGTGAGGCCCTCGTCCTCGATCCCGGCGATCCGGCCGTCGCGCTGCCGGGGGTAGTAGTTGCCGGTGTCGACGACGGCCGCGCCCTCGGCGGCGCCGTCGAGCACGCCGGAGGGCAGGTCGGGGACGGCCTTCAGCGGGATGGTCACCACGACCACCTCCGCGCCCCGGGCCGCCTCCTCGACGGGCACGGGCGTCGCGCCGGTCTCCTCGGCCAGGGCCGTCAGCGTGTGCGGTCCGCGGGAGTTGGCGACGGACACGTCGTGACCGAGTGCGGTGAGCCGCCGGGTCAGGTTGCCGCCGATGTTGCCCGCTCCGATGATGCCGATCTTCATGTCCTCGCCTCGCCCTTCCGGGGGTCGGTAACGCCGGCCAAAGGTCTGCGACCGGCGACAACCTCGGCGGCGGGCCGGCTATTCCGCTCCTCGCCCGGACGGCCGAAGACCTCCCCCGGGCACGCCGAAGGGCCCGGTCCGGGCATGGAGCGGGCCCCTGCCGGGACGGCGTGCGCCGCGGCGGCCCTACTTGTTCAGGTAGGCCCAGAACTCGTCGAAGCTGAGCTGCTTGTCGCCGTCCAGGTCGCGGGTCTTGATGACGACCTCGGCGACCGACTCGGTGACGTTCCAGTCGCCCGACTGTGCCAGGGCGGTCTTGAACTCGGCAGCGGTGATGTAGCCGTCACCGTCCGTATCGATCCGCTCGAACTGCTTGCGTGCTTCCTCGATGTCCGCCACCGATCCGCCCCTCTTCTCGTGCTGCGCGTCCTCGTGACGCGGGTATGACGGAGGTCAGGTTATCCGCCCGCCGGGAACGCCGGCGCGGCGACCACCGCCGGACCTCGCACGCCTCACCGGAGGACGACGCGCCTCACCGGAAGACGCCGGTGTGGCCGAGGGAGTAGCGGCCGGGCTGGGGGTAGACGGCGAGGCCGTGCGGGCCGCTGCCGACCGCGATGCGGGCGAGCCGGGCCCCGGTGCGGGTGTCGAGGGCGTACACCTCGGCGTCGTAGCGGCCGGACAGCCACAGCACCTTGCCGTCGGCGGAGACACCGCCCATGTCGGGGCTGCCGCCGCCGGGCAGTTTCCACTTCTTGGTCAGCTCGTTCCGGTGGAAGTCGAAGACGGAGATCGTGCCTTCACCGCGGTTGGACACGTACATCTCGCGCGAGTCCCGGCTGACGTACAGGCCGTGGGTGCCCTTGCCGGTGGGCAGCAGGGTGGGTTCGGTGAACCTGTCGCCGTCGAGGACCCACATGCCGTCGGCCTTCATGTCCGCGATGTAGAACCGCTTGCCGTCGGGCGAGAGCTTCACGTCCTGCGGCATGGCGCCCTCGAACGGCAGCCGCTGCTGTGCGACGACCTCCCTCCTCGCGGTGTCGACCTTGAGGAGTTCGCCGCTGAACTCGCAGGAGACGATGAAGTAGCGGCCGTCGAGGGAGAAGTCGGCGTGGTTGACGCCGTAGCAGGAGACCGGGACGGTCTTCTCGATCCGCATGGTGTGCGGGTCGCGGAAGACCAGTTCGCGGTCGAGGGAGGCCATCACGACGGCGTACTTGCCGTCGGGGGTGAAGTAGAGGTTGTAGGGGTCGTGGACGTCGACCTCCTTGCCGGCCCTGCCCGTCCTCGGGTCGATCGGGGTGAGGGTGTGGCCCCGGTTGTTGTTGACCCACAGCGTCTTGAGGTCCCAGGAGGGCACGACGTGCTGGGGCTGCCGGCCCACCTTGATCGTGTCGACGATCTCGTAGGTACCGGGGTCGATGACGGACACCGTGTCGGACTCGGTGTTGGGGACGTACACCCGGGAGGGGAAGTCCTTCACCACGGGCGACAGCCTGCCGGGGCGGTCGGCCGCGTACACGTCCCGGGGGTCGAGCACGGGCGGCATGCCGGGCAGGCCGTCGACGGGCCTCTTCTCGGGCGGGGCGGGCACGGCGGCCCGGGTGCCGCGGGTCTCGGCGGCCCGTTCCCCGCTGGGGGCGCCGCAGGCGGCGAGGACGGCGGCGACGGCGCCCGCGACGAGGGCGCTCTTGGCGAGATGGCGGTGCATCGGACCATTCAAGGGCCTGGTGCCCCGGAAACGGGCGATTCGTCCGTACGGCGGCCGGGTGAGGCATGCCCCGGGGCCTGCGGCCGTCAGCGCTCGGCGACCCGCATCTCGAACCAGGTGGTCTTGCCCCGCGGCAGCAGGTCGACGCCCCAGCGGTCGGCCAGCTTGTCGACGAGGAACAGGCCCCGGCCGCTGAGGTCCAGGTCCTGGACCGGCATCAGGCAGGGCAGCCCCCGGGACGGGTCGCGCACCTCGACCCGGATCCAGCCCCGGCGCCGGTGCATGCGGAGCCCGAAGACGCGGGCGCCGGTGTGGCGGACGGCGTTGCCGACCAGTTCGGAGACGAGCAGCACGGCGTCCTCCGTGGTCCGGGGGGTGAGCCCCCACTGGCGCAGGATCACGACCTGGGCGAGGCGCCGGGCGGTGGCCGCGGACTCGGGGCGGGACGGCAGCGGGACCTCCGCCTCCGTCGGGTTGCCGTACAACTCCAGTGCGCGCGTCGCGTGTTCGTCCTCGACCGCCGGCGACCAGCGTGCCGCGGCCGCACGAGCGTGCCCCCGCGGCTGTTCCGTACCCTCCAGCCCCGCCATGCCCCCATCATGGCCGCCGGGCAGGGCTGAGGAGGCCGTTCCCGGGCAACGCACTCCGGGGGACGGCCCCCCGCCAGGTGGTCCCCCGGCATGTGCCAGAGGCACGTCGGGGTCGTCAGCGCCCCCTCCGACCTGCTGGAACGTCCCTTTGCGGGGCAATCGACGGGCTCCCTCGGCCAGACGGGCTTAAGGCTGCGCTAAGGCTGCCATAAACCGCCCCTTCGAGGGACCCCGGATCAGACATCGTGTCAATTGCAAGCCCCTGGAGGGATGTTCAGAGGAACTTCGCCTTGCCCGGTCCCTCCTCGACGAAGCTGCGCATGCCGCGCTCGCGGTCCTCGGTGGCGAACAGGCCGGCGAACCAGTTCCGTTCCACCGCCAGGCCGGTGTCGATGTCCGTCTCCAGCCCGGTGTCGACCGACTCCTTGGCCGCGCGCAGCGCCAGGGCGGGACCCTGCGCCAGCCGGGCCGCCCAGGCGTGGGCCTGCGTGTACACCTCGTCGGCCGGCACGACCCGGTCGACCAGGCCGATCCGCTCGGCCTCGTCGGCCTTGACCATCCGGCCCGTGAAGATGAGGTCCTTGGCCTTGGACGGGCCGACCAGGCGGGCCAGGCGCTGGGTGCCGCCCGCGCCGGGGATCAGGCCGAGCAGGATCTCCGGCTGGCCGAGCTTGGCGTTCTCCCCGGCGATGCGGAAGTCCGCGCACAGGGCGAGCTCGCAGCCGCCGCCCAGCGCGTAGCCGGTGACGGCCGCGACGACCGGCTTGGGGATCCGGGCCACCGCGGTGAACGCGTCCTGGAGGGCGCGGGCGCGCAGGACCATCGCGGTGTGGTCCATCGCCTGCATCTCCTTGATGTCCGCGCCGGCCGCGAACACCTTCTCGCCGCCGTAGATCACCACGGCGCGCACGTCCTCGCGGCGCGTGGCCTCCTCGGCGAGTTCCTTGAGCCGGTCCTGCGTGGCGATGTCCAGCGCGTTCATGGGCGGTCGGTCCAGCCGGAGCGTGCCGACGCCTTCGGCGACTTCGAGAGAGACGGTCATGGGCAGCAGGTTAACGGGGATTAACGGGCGGGGCCCCGGTGCGGTCCGTCACACCGGGGCCCTGCCGTCAGCTGCGGGGTGCTACTTCTTCCACTTCTCCCACGACATGTTCCAGCCGTTGAGTCCGTTGTCCGGGTCCACGGTGCGGTCCTCGGAGTTCTTGACGACCACGACGTCGCCGACCATCGAGTTGTCGAAGAACCACGCGGCGGGCACCTTCTTGTCCCAGCCGCCGCGCACGTCGCGCAGTCCGATGCAGCCGTGGCTCGCGTTGTATTCGCCGAAGGCGCCGCTCGCCCAGTAGTTGCCGTGCAGGAAGGTGCCGGAGGTGGTCAGGCGCACGGCGTGCGGGACGTCCTTGATGTCGTACTCGCCGCCGTAGCCGACGGTCTCGCCGTTCATCCGGGTCACCTTCAGCATCTCGCTGACGACCATCTGGCCGTTCCAGGTCTCCATGCCGGGCTTGCCGGTGGTGACCGGGATCGTCTTGACGGTCCGGCCGTCGCGGGTGACCTTCATCGTGAGCTTCTTGGCGTCGACGACGGAGACCTGGTTGCGGCCGATGGTGAACTCGACCTTCTTGTCCTGCTCGCCGTAGACGCCGGGCCGGCCCTCGACGCCGTCGAGGGCGAAGTCGACGGTCACCTTGGTACCGGGCTTCCAGTACTTCTCGGGGCGGAAGTCGAGGCGGTCGTTGCCGAACCAGTGGCCCTCCACCTCGACGGCGGGCTCGGTCCGGATGCGGATGGCCCGCTCGACGGCGTCGGGGTGGGTGATGCCCCGCGAGAAGCGGACCGAGAACGGCATCCCGACCCCGACCTTCGAACCGTCCTCCGGGGTGAAGGTGCCGATGAAGGTGTTCTGCGGGGTCAGCGTGGTGAAGTCGGCGTCCTCCGCGGCCGTGCGGCCCGCGGAGTCCTTGGCGACCGCGTGGACGGTGTACTTGGTCGCGCCGGCCAGGTGCGTGGACGGCGTCCAGGTGGCGCCGTCGGCGGATATCTTCCCGTCGATCCTCTCGCCCTCGGAGTCCTTGACCAGGACCTCGGTCAGCTTGCCCTTGGCGGCGGTGACCTTCAGCGCGCCGCTGGTGTCGACGGACTTCGCGCCGTCCTTCGGGGCGATGCCGACGACGGCCTCGGACTGCTTGCTCTGCGCGCTGCCCGAGTCCTTGCCCTCGCGGCCACCCGAGCCGGAACCCGAGTTCGTGTCCCCGCCCCCGCACGCCGTCACGGCGAACAGCAGCGCGCCCACGGCCAGTGCGAGACGTCCCCTCCTGCGCCCAACCGACGCCCCCGATATCGGTCGCCCGTTCACGTGGTTCTCCCCTCCCAGGGCCTGACCAGGCCCGCTCCCCGGCGCGTGACCCCCGCGCACCGGCGAATAGTAACCACTGGTCGCCCGGCCCCGGCGGCCCGCGATTGTCACTGTTCGGTCCCAACGGACCGCCGGGTCAACCCGCCCCCGTGTCGGGCTACTTCACCGCACTGCCCGCCTTCCATGCATTCCAGCCCATATTCCATCCTCCGAGCCCATTGTCGGGAGCAACCTTTTTGTCATTGCTGTTGACGACCTCGATCACGTCCCCGACGAGGCTGCGGTCGAAGAACCAGCCGGCCGGGGTGTCCGAGCCGCCGCCCTTCACGTCGCGCAGTCCGATGCAGCCGTGGCTGACGTTGGTGCGGCCGAAGACCGAGCGGTGGGCCCAGTAGTTGCCGTGCAGGAACGTGCCCGAGTCGGTCAGGCGCATGGCGTGCGGGACGTCCGGGATGTCGTACTCGCCCTTGCCGTCGCGCTTCTTGAAGCCGACCGTGGCGCCGTTCATCCGGGTGACGTCGAGCATCTCGGTCACCACCATCTTGCCGTTGTAGGTGGTCGTCCTCGGGGCCCCCGCCGTCACGGGCACGGTGGCCAGCGGCTCGCCGTCGCGCCGCACCTCCATGGAGTGGGCGGCGGCGTCGACGACCGAGACCTGGCTGCGGCCGACCGTGAACGCGAACGCCTTGTGCTGCAGGCCGTAGACGCCGGGTGCGCCCTCGACGTCCCGCAGGCGCAGCGAGACGGTGACCTTGGTGCCCGGCTTCCAGTAGTGCTCGGGGCGGAAGTCGAGGCGGGTGCGGCCGAACCAGTGCGGACGGACCTCGACGGGCGGGCGGGCGGTCACGGTCACCGCGCGCTCCACGGCGGCCCGGTCCGAGATCGCCCGGTTGAACGCCAGCGAGACGATCATCCCGGTGCCGACCGTGGCGCGGTGCTCCGGGGCGACGTAGCCGATGAAGCGCTCACCCGGGACGTAGGTGGTGAAGGTGGTGTGCCGGGCCGAGCGGCGCCCGCCGGCGTCCACGGCCACCGCGTCGACCGTGTACTTGGCGGCCAGCGCCAGCCGGTCCTCCCGCGGCTCCCAGCTCAGGCCGTCGGCGGAGATCCGCCCGGGCACCGGCGTGTCCTGGGCGTCCTGGGAGCGGACGGCCTTCACCGACTCCAGCCGCCCCTCGGACACGCGCACCCGCAGCTTCCTGCCGGGGCGCACACCCCTGCTCCCGTCGCCGGGCGAGACCTCGATGACGTCCCCGGGCGCCCGGGGCGCACCGAAGGCACCGGCGATGCCGCCGCCGTCGTCCGAGGTACAGCCGGTGGCCCCGGCGAGGAGCCCTGCCCATGTCACTACGGCGGCCAGCGCGGCCCTCGCGCGCCGCGCGCGCCCTTGTACGTGCCTCACGGGGTGCCCAACGACCGGCCGCGCCCCCGGGAAACGACCATGCCCGCCTCCGGGGAAACGTGAGTGCGACCCATGCTCTGGGCAGAACAGTGGGGAGGACGGCGCGCAGGGGAGCCGCGACCCGGGCCGCAGCACCAGGGCCGCACCCCCCTGTTCCCCGTCGTTCCACGAGCCGCGGGAGGCTGACAGGTGTCCAGCGCAGCCGAGCAGGAGGCGGTGGCCGGTCGTCGGGCCACCGAGGAGGGGCGCCAGGCCTCCGTGAACGGGGCGCGGAGGGCCGCGCCGCCGCCCGTCGTGCCCGCCCGGCCGGGCGCGCCGACACCGCTGGGCGCCCGGTTCCGGGCCGGCCCGGCAGGAGTGGCCGGGACCAACTTCGCGTTGTGGGCGGGCGGGGCCGAGGGGGTGGAGCTGTGCCTGTTCGACGAGGCGGGCAAGGAGTCCCGGGTGCGTCTGGCCGAACTGACCCACGGGATATGGCACGGCTTCGTGCCGGGCGTCCTGCCCGGCCAGCGCTACGGCTACCGGGTGCAGGGGCGCTGGGACCCGTGGACCGGTGCCCGCTGGAACCCCGCGAAGCTGCTCCTGGATCCGTACGCCCGGGCGGTCGACGGCGACTTCGGGCTGCCGCCCGAGGTGTACGGGCACGTCCGTGACTGGCCGCAGCAGCACGTCGCCGACACCGTGCGCGACGACCGGGACTCGGCGCCGTACGTACCGAAGGGCGTCGTCGTGCACGACGACGACGACTGGGCGGACGACCGGCGTCCCAAGACGCCGTGGGCGGACTCGGTGATCTACGAGCTGCACGTCAAGGGCTTCACACAGCTGCACCCGGACATCCCCGGGGAGCTGCGCGGCACCTACGCCGGCCTCGCCCACCCGGCCGCGATCGAGCACCTGGTGAAGCTCGGCGTGACGGCGGTGGAGCTGTTGCCGGTGCACCAGTTCGCGCACGAGGACCACCTGCTGCGCCGCAGCCTGCGCAACTACTGGGGCTACAACTCCGTCGGCTACTTCGCCCCGCACGCCGCCTACGCCGCCTCCGGCACCCGGGGCCAGCAGGTCGGCGAGTTCAAGCGGATGGTGCGCGCCCTGCACGCGGCCGGCATCGAGGTCATCCTGGACGTGGTCTACAACCACACCGCGGAGGCCGGCGAGCTGGGCCCGACGCTGTCGCTGAAGGGCATCGACAACCGCGGCTACTACCGCCTCCAGGACGACGCCCGCCGCTACGCCGACTACACCGGCTGCGGCAACACCCTGCACGTGGTCCAGCCGCACGTGCTGCGCCTGATCACGGACTCGCTGCGCTACTGGGTCACCGAGATGGGCGTCGACGGCTTCCGCTTCGACCTGGCGGCGGCGCTGGCCCGCTCGATGCACGACGTCGACATGCTCTCCCCGTTCCTGGCGGTGATCGCCCAGGACCCGGTGCTGCGCCGGGTGAAGCTGATCGCCGAGCCCTGGGACGTGGGGTCGGGCGGCTACCAGGTGGGCGCGTTCCCGCCGCTGTGGACGGAGTGGAACGACCGGTACCGCAACGCCGTGCGGGACTTCTGGCGGCACGCGCTGCCGGACGTCCGCGAGATGGGTTACCGCCTGTCCGGCTCCAGCGACCTGTACGCCTGGGGCGGGCGCCGGCCCTACGCGTCGGTCAACTTCATCACCGCGCACGACGGGTTCACGCTGCGCGACCTGGTCTCCTACGAGCGCAAGCACAACGAGGCCAACGGCGAGGGCAACCGCGACGGCACGGACGACAACCGAGCCTGGAACTGCGGCGCGGAGGGCGAGACCGGCGACGAGGACGTCCTCGCCCTGCGCCGCCGGCAGCTGCGCAACCTGCTCACCACGCTGCTGCTGTCCACGGGCGTGCCCATGCTGGTCGCCGGCGACGAACTGGGCCGCACCCAGCGCGGGAACAACAACGCCTACTGCCAGGACAACGAGATCAGCTGGCTGGACTGGGGGCTGCTCGACGAACCCGGCTGGCAGGCCCTGTTCCAGCTGACCTCCCGGCTGATAGCGCTGCGCCACCGCCACCCCGTGCTGCGCCGCCGGGCGTTCTTCTCCGGCCGGGCGCACTCCGCCGACGGGCTGCGCGATCTGGCCTGGTTCACCTCCCGGGGCACGGAGATGACCGAGCAGGACTGGTACGCGCCGGCGGCCACACTCGGGATGTACCTGTCCGGCCGGGACATCCCGGGCCGGGACGAGCACGGGGACCAGGTCCTCGACGACAGCTTCCTGGCCGTGCTGCACGCGGGCGAGGGCCCGGTGAGCTTCGTGCTGCCGGGGCCGCCGTGGGCGGAGCGGTACGAGGTGGTCGTGGACACGAGCCTGGAGGAGCAGGGGCGGGCGCCGGGCGTCGAGCACCCGGCCGGGGCGGAGATCACGATGCCGGCCCGGGCGGTGCTGCTTCTGCGCGTGGCGGGATGACACCCTCCGGCCGCTGTCCTCCGGACGCCCCGGACCGGCCGCTCGAACCGGCAGGTCGTAGGACCGGGGACCGAGGCGGACCGGGCGGAAATCCGGTGGGCAGCGTCAGTGGTGAACCGTAGGCTCGCTGCTGATGCCCACGACACCCGCCCCCGCCCCCGACCGCTCCGCCGTGCGTTCGCTGCTGCGCCTGTGGCCGTACGTGCGCCCCGTGCGGGTGCGGCTGTTCACGGCCGCGTTCGTCGCGATACTGGCCTCCTGCGTGGGGCTGGTCATCCCGCTCGTGCTGAAGTGGATGGTGGACGGGCCGATCGCCGGCCGGGACCCGGCCGGCGTGTGGCTCGGCGCCCTGTACCTGCTGCTCCTCGGGTTCGCGGAGGCCCTGCTGTTCGGGCTGCGGCGGTGGCTGGTGGCGCGCCCGCTGTCCCGGGTCGAGGCGTCGATGCGGGCGGATCTCTACCGCCACCTCCAGCGGCTGCCGGTGGCCTTCCACGACCGGTGGGCCTCGGGGCAGTTGCTGTCCCGGGGGACGACGGACCTGATGCTGCTGCGCATGTTCCTCGCCTTCCCGTTGACGTTCCTGCTGGTCAACGGCGTGACGATTCTGGTCGGCGTGGTCATCATGCTGCTCCAGGACGCCACACTCGGGCTGGTCGTCCTCGGGCCCGCGGTGCCCGTCGTCGTCATGTGCGTGATCTTCGAGAAGCGCTACGCGGCGGTGGCCCGGCGCGCCCAGGACCAGGTCGGCGACCTGACGACGGTCGTCGAGGAGAGCGTGCTCGGCATCCGCATCATCAAGGGTTTCGGCCGCCACCGCAGTCAGGCGACGGCGTTCCGGGACCTGTCGCGTACGCTGCGCGGCACGGAGCTGCGCAAGGCGCGGCTGCTGGCGGCCATCTGGGGCGTGATCGTCACGCTGCCCGAGGTGGCGATCGGGGCCGCGCTGGTGGTGGGTGTCGTGCAGGTCGCCGACGGGGCGCTGTCCGCGGGGACGCTGGTGGCGTTCCTGTCGACGGCGCTGGCACTGCGCTGGCCGGTGGAGTCGATCGGCTTCCTGCTGGCGATGAGCCAGGAGGCCGCGACCGCCACCGAGCGGTACTTCGAGGTGATGGACGAGAAGGCCGAGGGAACCGCGTCCGCCGTGCTCCCGGCGCGTCCCGCCCCCGCCGGACCGGTCCCCGCGGACAGGGGCCTGCGCTTCCACGGCGTCACCTTCCGCTACCCCGACGCCCCACCCGGCTCCCCGCCGGTCCTGCGCGACATCGACCTGCACATCCGCCCCGGCGAGTCCATGGCCCTGGTCGGCACCACCGGCAGCGGCAAGACCACCCTCACGGCTCTCGTGCCGCGGCTCTACGAGGTCACCTCGGGGCGCATCACCCTCGACGGCACCGACATCACCGAGCTGTCGAGGGACGCCCTGCGGGCGAAGGTCGCGGTGGCGTTCGAGGAGCCCACGCTGTTCTCGACCTCGGTGGGCGAGAACGTCCTGATGGGCGCCGGTGACACCGCCTCGGCGGCCGACCTGGGGCGCGCCCTGGCCGTGGCGCAGGCCGACTTCGTGCACGCGCTGCCGCAGGGCGCGGACACCCGGGTCGGCGAGCAGGGCCTGAGCCTGTCCGGCGGGCAGCGCCAGCGCCTGGCCCTGGCCCGGGCGGTCGTCGGGCAGCCGGAGTTCCTCGTCCTGGACGATCCGCTGTCGGCCCTGGACGTGCACACGGAGGCCGCCGTGGAGGCGGCCCTGCGGCAGGTGCTCGCGGACACCACGGCCCTGATCGTGGCGCACCGCCCGTCGACCGTGCTGCTCGCCGACCGTGTCGCCCTGCTGTCCGGCGGCCGGATCACCGCGGTCGGCACCCACCACGAACTGCTGCGCACCAGCGCCGAGTACGCGCATCTGATGGCCGGGGAGCCGGCGGGGGAAGAGGGGGACGGACGATGACGGCGCCCACCACCGCACCGGCCGACCGGCGGCCCGGGGGCCCGGCGGCCGCCGGTGACCCCTTCGACCAGGACCTCCTGCCCACGCCGCCGGGCGCGACCGCCGCGCTGCTGCGTTCCCTGCTCGCGCCGCTGAGGGCCCGGGTCGTGGTGACGACGCTGCTGCTGCTGGTGCAGCAGGCGGTCGTGCAGGCGGGTCCGCTGCTCGTGGCGTACGCCATCGACCGGGCCGTTCCGGCCTTCCGGGGGCAGGACCACGGGCCGTTGATCGCGGTGGCCGCCGGGTACCTGGCCTGTGCGCTGGCGGCGGGCGGGCTGCAGTTCGCCTTCGTCGCCGCGGCGGCCCGGGTCAGCCAGGACGTGCTGCTGGACCTGCGGGGCCGGATCTTCCGGCACGCGCAGGCGCTGAGTGTGGACTTCCACGAGCGCTACACCTCGGGCCGGCTCATCTCGCGCGCCACGACGGACGTGGAGTCGTTGCGCGAGCTGCTGGACGAGGGCCTGCAGGAGCTGGTGACGGTCGTCCTGTCGTTCGTCTACATCTCGGCGATGCTGCTGTGGCTGGATCTCGGCCTCGGGGGTGTGGCGGTGGCCTCGCTGGTGCCGCTGTACGCGCTCGTGCGGCTGTACCAGCGGCGGGCGGGGCGGGTGTACCGTGCGCGCTCGACCGCCATCGCCGCCGTCATCGTCCGGTTCGTCGAGACGATGAACGGCATCCGGCCGGTGCGCGCCTTCCGCCGCGAGGCCGTCAACGACGCCGAGTTCGGCGTGCTGAACCGGCGGCACGAGCGGACCAACGGCGACGCGCTGCTGGAGATGGCCCGCTACGTCACCGGCTCGCGTCTGATCGCGAACACGGCGGTGGCGGGGATCGTGCTGTGGGGCGCGCACCGGGTCGCGGACGGCACGCTCGCCCTCGGCGTGCTGGCGGCTGCGGTGCTCTACCTGCGGCGGCTGTACGACCCGATCGACCGGCTCGGGATGTTCCTCAACTCGTACCAGTCGGCGGCGGCGTCCCTGGAGAAGATCGCGGGCCTGCTGGCGCAGACCCCTTCCGTGCCCGAGCCGGCGCACCCGCGGCAGCTGCCGCCGCTGCCGGGCGAGCACCCGGGCCGCGAGGTCGTCTTCGACGGCGTGCGCTTCGCCTACCGCACGGGTGGCGAGATCCTGCCCCGTTTCGACCTGACGATCCCGGCCGGCCAGACGGTCGCGGTCGTGGGCTCCACGGGCGCGGGCAAGTCGACCCTGGCCAAGCTCCTGGCCCGGTTCTACGACCCCTCCGAGGGCCGGGTGCTGCTCGACGGCGTCGATCTGCGCGACCTGGCCGTGCCCGAACTGCGGCGCGGGGTGGTCATGGTGACGCAGGAGGCCTTCCTGTTCTCGGGCACGGTCGCCGACAACATCGCGATCGGCCGCCCCGACGCGACCCGCGCGGAGATGGAGCAGGCGGCGAAGGCCATCGGTGCGCACGACTTCATCGCCGCGCTGCCCGACGGCTACGACACCGACGTCCGCAAGCGGGGTGGGCGCATCTCGGCCGGGCAGCGGCAACTGGTGGCGTTCGCACGGGCGTTGCTCGCCGATCCGGCGGTGCTGATCCTCGACGAGGCGACCAGCTCGCTGGACGTCCCGGGCGAGCGCGCGGTGCAGCGGGCGATGGCGACGGTGCTGAAGGGCCGTACGGCGGTGGTGATCGCGCACCGGCTGTCGACGGTCGAGATCGCGGACCGTGTCCTGGTGATGGAGCGGGGCGCGGTCGTCGAGGACGGCACCCCGGCCGAACTCGTCGGCGGCACGGGCAGGTTCGCGGACCTGCACCGGGCCTGGCGGGACAGCCTGACGTAGAGGGCGCGGGCCCCCGGCGCCCCGCGCCCCCCGGGGCCCGTTCCCGTCGGGCTCCCGCGACGGGGTCGACACCCGTCCCGGACCGAGGGAAACTCCTCGCGATGACGCGACGAACCGATACGCCTCCCACCTGGGACGAGCGCACGCAGCTGGCCACCTTCCTGGACTACGCCCGTGACACCGCGCGCGCCAAGTGCGAGGGCGTGTCCGCCGAGGACGCCCGCAGGGCCCCGCCCCCGGGTTCACCGCTGATGACGTTGTGTGGGCTGATCAGCCATCTGCGGTGGGTCGAGTACTACTGGTTCCAGGTGATGTTCCTGGGCGAGGAGCTCGCCGGGCCGCTCGCCGAGGCGGGCGACGACGACCCCGACCCCGAGATGCGGACAGCGGTCGACGTCCCGTTGCCCCGGCTTCTCGCCGAGTACGAGGAGCAGAGCTCCCGCTACCGTCGCCTGGTGTCCGACCACGACCTGGACGCGACGGCCAGGCGTCCCATCAGTGACGGCCGCCACGTCGACCTGCGGTGGGTGATCCTGCACCTCATCGAGGAGACGTCCCGCCACAACGGCCACCTCGACGTGGTGCGCGAACTCGTCGACGGGCAGACCGGCGCCTGAGACCCGTCGTGCGGGTCGCGGGCGGAGCCGCAGCCGACCGCTGCCGCGACGACCGTGCGGAAGTCGCAGGGGCGAAGCGTTCGTATAGCGAACATGAACTTCCGGTCAACGAACCGTTTCCGGCCATAGTGTTGACGCGCTCCTGACAGAAAGCGCGGTCCCCTGCCACGCTTCCGTGGCGACTGCTCCACAGCAACCCCACAGCAACACCTCCACCTCCCCAGGCCGGGCGACCCCCGGTCCCGCAGAAGGAGTCCGTGTTGAGAAGCAGTTCCTCGCGCAGAGCCACCTCCCACAGACCCGCTGCCCGCACCCGCCGCACCGCGGCCGTGGCCCTGGCCGGCGTCGCCGCGCTGATCGCCGCGGCCGTCCAGAGCGGCAGCGCCGTCGCGGCACCGGCGAAGGCACCGTCGGCCGCGAGCAAGGCGAACCCCGGCTCCGAGTCGGTCAAGCTGACCCCCGCCCAGCGCGCCGCGCTGATACGGGACGCCGACGCCGCCACGGCGCGGACGGCGAAGCAGCTGGGCCTCGGCGCCAAGGAGAAGCTGGTCGTCCGGGACGTGGTCAAGGACCGCGACGGCACGGTCCACACCCGCTACGAGCGCACCTACGACGGACTGCCCGTCCTCGGCGGGGACCTGGTGGTCGAGACGGCGAAGTCCGGTGCGACCAGGGACGTCGTCAAGGCGACCCGGGCCGCCGTGAAGCCGGCCACCACCACGGCCGCACTGCCCGCCGCCAAGGCGCAGAAGCAGGCACTGGCGGCCGCGAAGGCCGACGACACCAGGAGCGCGGACGTCGACAGGGCGCCGCGCAAGGTGGTCTGGGCCGCGAGCGGCAAGCCGGTCCTCGCCTACGAGACCGTCGTCGGCGGCCTCCAGAAGGACGGCACCCCGAACGAACTGCACGTGATCACCGACGCGGCCACCGGCGAGAAGCTCTACGAGTACCAGGGCATCGAGACCGGCACGGGCAACACCATGTACAGCGGCACGGTGACGCTCGGCACCACCCAGTCGGGGTCGACGTACAACCTGACCGACGGCGCGCGCGGCGGGCACAAGACGTACAACCTCAACCGGGGCACCTCCGGCACCGGCACGCTCTTCTCCGGGCCCGACGACGTCTGGGGCAACGGCAGCCCCTCCAACGCGGAGACCGCGGGCGCCGACGCCCACTACGGGGCCGCGCTGACGTGGGACTACTACAAGAACGTGCACGGACGCAGCGGCATCCGGGGTGACGGCGTGGGCGCCTACTCCCGCGTCCACTACGGCAACAACTACGTCAACGCCTTCTGGTCCGACAGCTGCTTCTGCATGACCTACGGCGACGGCTCGGGCAACACGCACCCACTGACGTCGATCGACGTGGCCGCCCACGAGATGACGCACGGCGTCACCTCCAACACCGCGGGCCTGGTCTACAGCGGCGAGTCCGGCGGCCTGAACGAGGCCACCAGCGACATCTTCGGCTCGACCGTCGAGTTCTACGCCAACAACTCCTCCGACACCGGTGACTACCTCATCGGCGAGGAGATCGACATCAACGGCGACGGCAGCCCGCTGCGCTACATGGACAAGCCCAGCAAGGACGGGGCCTCCAAGGACGCCTGGTACTCGGGCATCGGCTCGATCGACGTGCACTACTCGTCGGGCCCCGCCAACCACTTCTTCTACCTGCTGAGCGAGGGCAGCGGCACCAAGACGATCAACGGTGTCACGTACAACTCGCCGACCTCGGACGGCCTTCCGGTCACCGGCATCGGCCGCGACAAGGCGGAGAAGATCTGGTTCCGCGCGCTCACCACGAAGTTCACCTCGAACACCAACTACGCGGCCGCCCGCACCGGCACCCTCGCGGCCACCGGTGAGCTGTACGGCGCGGACAGCGCCGAGTACAAGGCAGTCCAGGACGCCTGGGCCGGCGTCAACGTCGGCACCCGCTCCGGCGGCGGAGGCGGTGGGGGCACCTCGTTCGAGAACACCGCCGACGTGGCGATCCCGGACCGCGGCTCCGCGGTCACGTCCTCGATCACCGTCTCCGGACGAACGGGCAACGCGCCCTCCAACCTCCAGGTCGCCGTGGACATCGTCCACACCTACATCGGCGACCTCAAGGTGGAGCTGGTCGCCCCCGACGGCTCGGCCTACACCCTCAAGGCCTACGGCACCGGCGGGAGCGCGGACAACATCAACACCACGTACACGGTGAACGCCTCCTCCGAGGTGGCCAACGGCGTCTGGAAGCTGCGGGTCCAGGACAACGCGGCCGCCGACACCGGCTACATCAACAGCTGGAAGCTGACCTTCCCGTAGACCGGCAGGTCGCGGGCACCGAGTCAGGGCGTCGCCCCGGTGGGTTCGAATCCCCCGGGGCGGCGCCCGTTTCGTGTGGAGAGGGCAAGCATGCGCCGTCGATTTCCGGCCAACATCACTCGTCACTCCTGACATGTACGCGTCTTCGGTGCCACTCTTCCCCCACCCACCGCACAGCACCGCAGCTTCCCCCACACCTAGGAGCCTGTGTGTCCACCCCTCGCTACACCCGTCGCAGGCGCGCCACGCTGGCCATCGCCACCGCCGTCGCCTCCGGCGCCCTCCTCACCACCGGCCTCGCCTCGGGCAGCAGCGTCGCCGCCGACTCGGTGAGCACCCCGGCCGCCGCGCCCGTGCGGCTCTCCGCACCCGCCCGCACCGCGCTCATCCAGGACCAGCAGGCCGGCGCCGCCCGGACCGCCGACGCGATAGGCCTCGGCGCCCAGGATGAACTCGTCGTCAAGGACGTCGTCAAGGACGCCGACGGCACGGTCCACACCCGCTACGAGCGCACCTACGACGGACTGCCCGTCCTCGGTGGCGACCTCGTGGTGCACACCTCGAAGTCCGGGGCCGCCAAGGGCGTCACGAGAGCCACCAAGGCCGCGATCAAGGTCGCCTCGCTCAAGCCCGCGATCGCCGCCGCCAAGGCCGAGAAGCAGGCCCTGACCCTGGCCGAGGCGGCCGGCTCGGCGAAGACCGAGGCCACGTCCGAGCCCCGCAAGGTGGTCTGGGCCGCGAGCGGCAAGCCGGTCCTCGCCTACGAGACCGTCGTCGGCGGACTCCAGGAGGACGGCACCCCGAACGAGCTGCACGTGATCACCGACGCGGCCACCGGCAAGAAGCTGTACGAGTACCAGGCCATCGAGACCGGCACCGGCAACACCACCTACAGCGGCCAGGTCACCCTGACCACCACCAAGTCGGGCACCTCGTACAACCTCACGGACGCCTCCCGCGGCGGGCACAAGACGTACAACCTCAACCGCGGCACCTCCGGCACCGGCACGCTCTTCTCCGGCGCCGACGACATCTGGGGCAACGGCAGCCCCTCCAACGCGGAGACCGCCGGCGCCGACGCCCACTACGGGGCCCAGGTCACCTGGGACTTCTACAAGAGCGCCTTCGGCCGCAGCGGCATCCGGGGCGACGGCAGGGCGGCCTACTCCCGCGTCCACTACGGCAACAACTACGTCAACGCCTTCTGGTCCGACAGCTGCTTCTGCATGACCTACGGCGACGGCTCGGGCAACGCCAACCCGCTGACCTCGCTCGACGTGGCGGCCCACGAGATGAGCCACGGCCTGACCTCGGCCACCGCGGGCCTGGTCTACAGCGGCGAGTCCGGCGGCCTGAACGAGGCCACCAGCGACATCCTCGGCGCGGGCGCGGAGTTCTTCGCCAACAACTCCTCCGACACCGGTGACTACCTCATCGGCGAGGAGATCGACATCAACGGCGACGGCACCCCGCTGCGCTACATGGACAAGCCCAGCAAGGACGGGGCCTCCAAGGACGCCTGGTCCTCCGGTCTGGGCGGCGTGGACGTGCACTACTCGTCCGGCCCCGCCAACCACTTCTTCTACCTGCTGTCCGAGGGCAGCGGCGCGAAGACCATCAACGGCGTGTCCTACAACTCCCCCACGTCCAACGGCTCCACGGTCACCGGCATCGGCCGCACCAAGGCGCTGCAGATCTGGTACAAGGCGCTGACGACGTACATGACGTCGACGACGAAGTACGCGCAGGCCCGCACGGCGACCCTGAACGCCGCGTCGGCCCTGTACGGCGCGTCCAGCACCGAGTACAAGGCGGTCGCGGCCGCCTGGTCCGCCGTGAACGTCGGCTGACCGAAGCACGACCCCGGGGCGGTACCCGGACCGAACGCCGGTCCGGGTACCGCCCTAGTCTTGGTGACCATGTCTTCCGAGGACTTCAGCTACGCCGATGTCGGCGCCACCCGTGACGAGGGCTTCTGCCCGCCGGGCTTCCGTACCCTGCACGTGCGAACCCGGCTGGGCGAGGGCGAGGAGGTCTTCCGCCGGGCCTCGGAAGCCGTCCTGACCTGGGAGATGCACCGGGCCATGGGGGTGGGCCTGGACGCGAGCGCGGACCGGGCGGCCCCCGGCGTGGACGTCACCGTCACCCTGGCCGGGATGATCAAGGCCCCCTGCCGCGTGGTGTGGACCGTGGAGGAGCCCCGCCGCGCCGGCTGGGCGTACGGCACGCTGCCCGGCCACCCGGAGCGCGGCGAGGAGTCCTTCGTGGTGGACCGCACGGGGGACGGCACGGTGTGGCTGACGGTGCACGCCTTCAGCCGCGCCGCCAAGTGGTACGCGAAGGCGGGCGGCCCCGCGACGCGGGGCTTCCAGCACGCGTACGCCCGCAGGTGCGGCACCGTCCTGCGCGACCTCGCGACGCAGGGTGGTGAGTCGCCCTGAGGGGCGCGGGGAACTGCGCGAGCAACCCCCACGCGCCCGCACCGGCGCTCAACGCATCAACAACCCCGCAGCCGCCACCAGCTCCTCGGACGGCCCGGCGACCAAGCCCAACTCCGCGCTCGATGCCATCAGCCGATGCGCGGGCAGGATCCGCACCGTGTACCCGAAAGGCCCGGTGCGATCCAGCGACAGGGGCCCTTCGTAGACCCAGCGCCCGTCCCGGTCGGCAGACCCCACCGGCTTCAGCGGCACGACCGTCGCGTCGCCGATCCGGTCCTGCTCGTCCACCCGCCCCGAGACCACCTGGACCTCCACGTCGTCGGGCCCGAGCTCACCGAGCCCGACCCGCACCCGCAGCCCCAGCGTCGTGCCCAGCTCGGCCAGGGCCTCGGAGGCCGACGTCTCCACGTGGTCGACGGTGACGCCGGGCCAGGCCGCGCGCACCCGGGCCTTCCACTCGGCGAGCTCCCGTGCCGTGTCCGGGCCCAGGGCGCGGTGGGCGACGGCCGCCGGCGCGTAGAGGCGCTCGACGTACTCCCGGACCATCCGCCCGGCCAGCACCTTCGGCCCGAGCGAACCCAGCGTGTGCCGGACCATCTCGATCCAGCGGTCGGGCAGGCCGCTGCGCCCGCGCTCGTAGAAGCGGGGCGTCACCCGCTGCTCCAGCAGGTCGTACAGCGCCGCGGCCTCTATGTCGTCGCGGTGGTCCGGGTCGGTCCCGGCGCCGTCGGCCGTGGGGATGGCCCAGCCGAAGTCCGGCTGGAACCACTCGTCCCACCAGCCGTCCAGGACGGAAAGGTTGAGGCATCCGTTGAGCGCGGCCTTCATGCCCGAGGTGCCGCAGGCCTCCAGCGGCCTGAGCGGGTTGTTCAGCCAGATGTCGCAGCCTGGGTAGAGCTTCTGCGCCATCGCCATGCCGTAGTCGGGCAGGAACACGATCCGGTGGCGCACCCGCGGGTCGTCCGTGAACCGCACCAGCTCCTGCACCAGCCGCTTGCCGCCGTCGTCGGCGGGGTGCGCCTTGCCCGCGACGACGATCTGGATCGGCCGCTCGGGGTGCAGCAGCAGGTCCATCAGCCGGTCCCGGTCGCGCAGCATCAGCGTCAGGCGCTTGTACGACGGCACGCGCCGGGCGAAGCCGATGGTCAGCACGTCCGGGTCGAGCACACCGTCGATCCAGCCCAGTTCGGCCGTACCGGCGCCGCGCTGCCGCCACGAGGCCCGCAGCCGCTCGCGGACCTCCTCGACGAGCTGCTCGCGCAGCACCCGCCGCAGGTCCCAGATGTCCTGGTCGGGGATGTCGGCCACCGAGTCCCAGCGCTCCGAGCCGCCGACCGTCAGGGCGTCCTCGGCGCGCTGGACACCGATCTGCCGGGCGCCGAGCCGGAACACCTCGGGGGCGACCCAGGTGGGTGCGTGCACCCCGTTGGTGACGGAGGTGATCGGCACCTCGTCGGCGTCGAACCCGGGCCACAGGCCGGAGAACATCTCGCGGCTGACGTTGCCGTGCAGCAGCGACACGCCGTTGGCGCGCTGGGCCAGGCGCAGGCCCATCACGGCCATGTTGAACAGGTTGGGCTCCCCGCCCGGGTAGGACTCCATGCCCAGCCGCAGGACGCGGTCGACGTCGATGCGGGGCAGTTCGGCGTCGGGGCCGAAGTGCCGGGCGACCAGCTCCCGGTCGAAGCGGTCGATGCCGGCCGGCACGGGCGTGTGGGTGGTGAAGACGGTCCCGGCCCGGACCGCCTCCAGCGCCGAGTCGAAGTCGGAACCGCCGTCGCACAGTTCGGCGATGCGCTCCAGGCCGAGGAACCCGGCGTGCCCCTCGTTGGTGTGGAACACCTCCGGCTCGGGGTGGCCGGTCAGCCGGCAGTACGTCCGTACCGCCCGGACCCCTCCTATGCCGAGGAGCATCTCCTGAAGCAGCCGGTGCTCGCTGCCGCCGCCGTAGAGGCGGTCGGTCACGCCGCGCTCGCCGAGGTCGTTCTCCTCGACGTCGGAGTCGAGCAGGAGCAGCGGGACCCGGCCGACCTGCGCGAGCCAGATCCGGGCGTGCAGCTGCCGGCCTCCGGGCAGCGCCAGGGCGACCTGGGCGGGGGTGCCGTCGGGCTCCTCGAGCTGGGCGACGGGCAGCTCGTTGGGGTCGAGGACCGGGTAGTGCTCCTGCTGCCAGCCGTCCCGGGAGAGGGTCTGGCGGAAGTAGCCGTGCCGGTAGAGCAGGCCGACGCCGATCAGCGGGACGCCGAGGTCGCTGGCCGCCTTCAGATGGTCGCCGGCCAGGATGCCGAGTCCGCCGGAGTACTGCGGCAGGGCGGCCGTGATGCCGAACTCGGGTGAGAAATAGGCGATGGCGGCGGGCAGGGGCTCGGTCTGCGCCTGGTACCAGCGGTCGCCGGTGGTGTAGTCGTGCAGGTCGCCCGCGGCCGCGGCGAGGCGGCGCAGGAAGCGGCGGTCCCCGGCCAGCTCGGCGAGGCGCGCGGGCGGCACGCTCCCCAGCAGGCGGACCGGGTCGCTCCCCGAGGCGGACCAGCGCCCGGGGTCGACGGACTGGAACAGGTCACGGGTCTCGGCATGCCACGACCAGCGCAGGTTGCGGGCGAGATCGCTGAGCGGCCTGAGGGGTTCGGGGAGCACGGGTCGGACGGTGAACCGACGGATCGCCTTCACTTTCCACCTCGTCACGCTGGGCTTCGACACAGGGCTTCATCGACGTCGTCTACGACACTACCGGCGTCGGCGCCGCGTCCGCTGAGGCTCTGCGGCCGGACCCCCGATCGGCCCGAACGACACCGTCCGCGGGCGTGGCCGGAACCGTTCGCCAGGCCGTTCCCCCGGTGGTGCACGTGCCACGGGAGGCGGCTGCCGTCGCACCGGCTCCCGTCCGCCGCGCGCGCCGCCCCGCGTCGGTCGTGCGCCGGAGCGGCCGGGGGGGGCGCGAACCAGGGGGCGACCGGCTGCGAGGGGTAGGAAACCGGACTTCTGCGCGAGGGGTCCGGCGCCTGCCCCGGCGGTCCGCGGGGCGTCGCCGGCACGTCCCCGTCCGCCGCAAGGGAGCAGCCCGACCGGGTACCGCCCCGGCGCCGGTTCATGCCGTGAGGACGGTCGCACATCCACCGACGACCTCGTCGAGGTCGGCTTGGGCGCAGGTCGGCGGGGGTGCGGCCGCCGCGGCGTCGACCGCGGGGAAGGTGCTCGCCGACGGACGTTGATCGGACAAGTTACTGCGCGGAGGACGGGGGTAGGGCGAAGGAGCGGCCACTCGGAAGGCCGGTCCCGTGTGCCCCGGAGGAGGCCGGTCTTGTGTGTCGACATACGCGTGAGTAGTTAACAAAGTGCCGGATTGCCCACCCGAACAGGGTGGGAAGGCTCCAGCGGGTACTCCTCTCGGGAACACCACGCAGGACCCACCTCCCCACAGTCATCCGCCCACCCACGTTGACGCGGACAGGAGCGGTCATGCCCGCCAAGCACCACTCGCCAGCACCCCCGAACCGCCGCACCACCGGGGCGCGCGCGCCCGGCGGTGACACACGCCCCGCGCGCCCGGCGGACGCCGGTCCCCCGGCCCCGCCACCGCCGTCCGGGAGCGGGGAGACGGCGGTCGGGCGCATACCCGTCCTCGACGTCCACCCCGTCGTCCTGGGCGGGCGCCGTCCGGCGAAGGCCGTCACCGGCGAGAGCTTCGAGGTCTCGGCGACCGTGTTCCGGGAGGGGCACGACGCGGTCGCGGCCAATGTCGTCCTGAAGGACCCGGAGGGCCGCCCGGGCCCGTGGACGCCGATGCGGGAGCTGGCGCCCGGGACGGACCGGTGGGGTGCGACCGTCACCGCCGGGGAACCCGGACTGTGGACGTTCACGGTGGAGGCGTGGGGAGACCCCGTCAGCACCTGGCGCCACCACGCCCGGATCAAGATCCCGGCGGGCATCGACACGGACGTCGTCCTGGAGGAGGGCGCGCGCCTGTACGAGCGAGCGGCCGCCGGGGTGCCCGCACAGGAGGGATCGCGCGACGTGATCACGGCCGCTGCCGCCGCCCTGCGGGACGAGACGCGTCCCGCGGCGTCGCGGCTGGCCGCGGCGCTGACACCCGAGGTGGACGAGGTCCTGGCCCGGTACCCGCTGCGCGACCCCGTCACGAGCAGCGATCCCCTGCCGTTGCTGGTGGAGCGGGAGCGGGCGCTGTACGGGTCGTGGTACGAGTTCTTCCCGCGTTCGGAGGGCACGGCCGAGCGGCCGCACGGCACGTTCCGCACGGCGGCGCGGCGGTTGCCGGCGATCGCGGCGATGGGGTTCGACGTGGTCTACCTGCCGCCGATCCACCCCATCGGCACCACGTTCCGCAAGGGGAAGAACAACACCCTCTCCCCCGGTCCGGACGACGTGGGGGTGCCGTGGGCGATCGGCTCGCCCGAGGGCGGCCACGACGCCGTGCACCCGGATCTGGGCACGATGGACGACTTCGTGTGGTTCGTCGAGCGGGCGCGGGAGCTGGGGCTGGAGATCGCGCTGGACTTCGCCTTGCAGTGCTCGCCGGACCACCCGTGGGTGCACAAGCACCCGGAGTGGTTCCACCACCGGCCCGACGGCACGATCGCGTATGCGGAGAACCCGCCGAAGAAGTACCAGGACATCTTCCCCATCGCCTTCGACGCGGACATGGACGGTCTGGTGGCGGAGACGTGCCGGGTGCTGCGGCACTGGATGGACGCGGGGGTGCGGATCTTCCGGGTGGACAATCCGCACACCAAGCCGGTGGTGTTCTGGGAGCGGGTGATCGCGGACGTCAACCGCACCGACCCGGATGTGATCTTCCTGGCCGAGGCGTTCACCCGGCCGGCGATGATGCACACCCTGGCGCAGATCGGTTTCCAGCAGTCGTACACGTACTTCACCTGGCGCAACACCAAGCAGGAGCTGACGGAGTACCTGACGGAGCTGTCGGGCGAGGCCGCCTCCTACATGCGGCCGAACTTCTTCGCCAACACGCCCGACATCCTGCACGCCTACCTCCAGCACGGCGGCCGGCCGGCCTTCGAGGTGCGGGCGGTGCTCGCCGCGACGCTCTCGCCGACCTGGGGCATCTACTCCGGCTACGAGCTGTGTGAGAACACGCCGTTGAAGGAGGGCAGCGAGGAGTACCTGGACTCGGAGAAGTACCAGCTGCGGCCCCGCGACTGGGAGGCGGCCGAACGCGAGGGACGCAGCATCGCCCCGCTGATCACCCGCCTCAACACCGTCCGCAGGGAGAACCCGGCCCTGCGACAGCTGCGCGACCTGCACTTCCACCACGCGGACCAGGACGCGGTGATCGTGTACTCGAAGCGGCAGGGTTCGAACACGGTTCTGGTGGTCGTGAACCTCGACCCCCACCACACCCAGGAGGCCACGGTCTCGTTGGACATGCCGCAACTCGGCCTGGACTGGCACGAGTCGGTGCCGGTGCGCGACGAGCTCACCGGCGAGACCTATCACTGGGGCAGGTCCAACTATGTGCGCCTCGAGCCGGGCCGGCGTCCCGCGCACGTCTTCTCGGTGCTGCGACCGTCCACCCCGCAGATCGGAGGGTCACCCACAATATGATCGTCAACGAACCCGTGCCGGACACCTTCGAGGACACCCCGGCCAGGGACCGCGACCCCGACTGGTTCAAGCGCGCCGTCTTCTACGAGGTGCTGGTCCGCTCGTTCCAGGACAGCAACGGCGACGGCGTCGGCGACCTCAAGGGCCTGACCGCCAAGCTGGACTACCTCCAGTGGCTCGGCGTCGACTGCCTGTGGCTGCCGCCGTTCTTCAAGTCGCCCCTGCGTGACGGCGGCTACGACGTCAGCGACTACACCGCCGTGCTCCCCGAGTTCGGCGACCTCGCCGACTTCGTGGAGTTCGTCGACGCCGCCCACCAGCGCGGCATGCGCGTGATCATCGACTTCGTCATGAACCACACCAGCGACCAGCACCCGTGGTTCCAGGAGTCCAGGAAGGACCCCGACGGCCCCTACGGCGACTACTACGTGTGGGCCGACGACGACAAGCAGTTCCAGGACGCGCGGATCATCTTCGTCGACACCGAGGCCTCCAACTGGACCTACGACCCGGTCCGCAAGCAGTACTACTGGCACCGCTTCTTCTCGCACCAGCCGGACCTCAACTACGAGAACCCGGCCGTGCAGGAGGAGATGATCTCCGCGCTGAAGTTCTGGCTGGACCTGGGCATCGACGGGTTCCGGCTCGACGCGGTGCCGTACCTGTACCAGGAGGAGGGCACCAACTGCGAGAACCTCCCGGCGACCCACGCCTTCCTGAAGCGGGTGCGCAAGGAGATCGACGCCCAGTACCCGGACACCGTGCTGCTGGCGGAGGCCAACCAGTGGCCCGAGGACGTCGTCGACTACTTCGGCGACTACCCGAGCGGTGGCGACGAGTGCCACATGGCGTTCCACTTCCCGGTCATGCCGCGCATCTTCATGGCCGTGCGGCGCGAGTCGCGCTACCCGGTCTCCGAGATCCTGGCCAAGACCCCGGCCATCCCCGAGCGCTGCCAGTGGGGCATCTTCCTGCGCAACCACGACGAGCTGACGCTCGAGATGGTCACCGACGAAGAGCGCGACTACATGTGGGCCGAGTACGCCAAGGACCCGCGCATGCGGGCCAACATCGGCATCCGCCGCAGGCTCGCCCCGCTGCTGGACAACGACCGCAACCAGATCGAGCTGTTCACCGCGCTGCTGCTGTCGCTGCCCGGCTCGCCGATCCTGTACTACGGCGACGAGATCGGCATGGGCGACAACATCTGGCTCGGCGACCGCGACGCGGTGCGCACCCCGATGCAGTGGACGCCCGACCGCAACGCGGGTTTCTCCTCGTCCGATCCCGGGCGGCTGTTCCTGCCCACGATCATGGACCCGGTCTACGGCTACCAGGTGACCAACGTCGAGGCGTCCATGGCCTCGCCATCGTCGCTGCTGCACTGGACCCGGCGCATGATCGAGATCCGCAAGCAGAACCCCGCGTTCGGACTCGGCTCCTACACCGAGCTGCCCTCGTCCAACCCCGCCGTGCTGGCGTTCCTGCGGGAGTACGAGGACGACCTGGTGCTGTGCGTGAACAACTTCTCGCGTTTCGCGCAGCCCACGGAGCTGGATCTGAGCGCCTTCGAGGGCCGGCACCCGGTGGAGCTGTTCGGCGGGGTCCGCTTCCCCGCGATCGGTGAACTGCCGTACCTGCTGACCCTCGGCGGGCACGGTTTCTACTGGTTCCGGCTCCGCAAGGACGCCGTGTGAAAGCCGAACGACAGGCCTGCTGAGGCCTGATCCGCGCGGCGGGCCGCAAACCCCCGTGGCGGGGCGTTTCCTCCGCCCCGCCCGGGGCACGCACTAGTAACACCCCGCCCACCCGCGTATGCCGGAGGAGCGCCGTCCGGGCCGGTTGCAGGCATCAGGGGGCGCATCAAGAATGGGTGAAAGGACGCGAGGCCATGTCGGAAGCCGTCACACGCACCGTCGCCACCCCGCCCGGCCTTCTCGCATCCCTGGAGCCACTGCTGCGGGAATGGCTGCCGCGGCAGCGCTGGTTCGCGGGCAAAGGACGGCCGGTCACCGGCTTCACCCTGGTCGGGGCCACCGAGCTGCTCCCGGGCACGGCGAAGCTCGGTCTGTACCACCTGCTCGTGCGCGCCCACCAGCCGCTCGTGCCGTCCCACGGGGCGCCGGACCACCCAGGTGACTGCTACCAGCTGCTGATAGGCGTGCGCGAGGCGCTGCCGCCTCGGCTGGCGCCCGCGCTCATCGGACACGTGTCGACGGGGCCGCTCGCCGGCCGCACGGTCTACGACGCCCTGCACGACACCAGGCCCGCCGAACTGCTCCTGGAGGCCCTGCGCACCCGGGCGCGTATCGGCGGGCTCCGTTTCGACCGGGACCCGCAGCAGGACATCCGCTCGGGGCTGGTACCACGCGTGGTGACCGCCGAGCAGTCCAACTCGTCGGTCGTCTACGGAGATACGTTCATCCTGAAGCTGTTGCGCCGGATCGTGCCGGGGATCAACCCCGATCTGGAGCTGCCGCTGGCGCTGGCCCGCGAGGGCTGCCCCCGGGTGCCCGCGCCGACGGCCTGGATGGTCGCGGACGTCGACCCCGCGTCCGACCCGGTCGCCATGGGCGGCCCGGCGGACCTCGCCGGGCAGCCGTACGTGCTGGGCGTCTTGCAGCCGTTCCTGCAAGGTGCCTCCGACGGCTGGGAGCTGGCGCTGCGCGAACTGGCGAAGGGCGAGGACTTCGCCGCCGAGGCACGGGCCCTGGGGCGGGCCACCGCCGAGGTGCACACCGCGCTGGCCCGCGCACTGCCCACGGTGACGCTCGGCCACATGCAGCTGCGGCTGATGGTCGACGGCATGATCGAGCGCCTGGACACGGCCGTCCAGGCGGTGCCCGCGCTGCGCCCCTACGCCGGCGGCTTGCGCTCGGCGTTCACGGCGCTCGCCGACCTGGCCTCGGAGGGCCGCACCTGGACCGCGCAGCGCGTGCACGGCGATCTCCACCTGGGGCAGTGCCTGCGCTCGCCGTCCGGCGAGTGGTGGCTGATCGACTTCGAGGGCGAACCGGCCCGTCCGCTGTCCGAGCGGCGCATGCCGCAGCCGGCGGTGCGGGACGTGGCCGGCATGCTGCGTTCCTTCGACTACGCGGCGCGCTCGGTGGACCCGGCCCAGCCGGACTGGGCCGAGACGTGCCGGGCCGCCTTCTGCTCCGGCTACGCCGACGCCTCCGGCAGCGACCCGCGCACCGACCCGGTGCTGCTGCGCGCCTTCGAGACGGACAAGGCGATCTACGAGGTGGTGTACGAGGCCCGGCACCGCCCCGACTGGCTGCCGGTCCCGCTGGCCGCCATAGAGCGGCTGGCCTCGTCCGGCCACCTGACCTGACCCACCCCCTCGTCCTGGAGGCTCCGCCCGTGACCCCCCGTCCTGAGTCCAGCGGTCCGCGTCCCAAGGGGACGGCCGGGGAGAAGATCCCCGAGCAGCCCACGGCCGCGCAGCGAAAGAGCGCCGCGAAGAAGACGGCGGTGCCGAAGCAGGCAGCGGCGAAGAAGACGGCGGCCGCGAAGAAGGCGGCGGCCAAGAAGACGGCCACTGCCGCGAAGGCGGCCCCCGAGAAGGCGGCGGCCGCCAAGAAGGCCGTCACGAAGAAGGCGGCCGCGGCGAAGTCCACGGCCAGGAAGGTCGCCGCGACCAGGACGCCGGCAGCGCAGCCGGCCGAGGCCGGGGCGGCCACGGCTGCCGAACCGGCCACGGCGGCGAGGACGACCGCGGCGAAGAAGACCACCGCCAAGAAGACCACGGCGAAGAAGGCGACGGCCGCCGGGACGGCCGCGGTGAAGTCCGCCGCGAAGAAGGCCACCGCACGGAAGACCACGGCCGAGAAGGCCCCGGCGGAGAAGGCCGCCGCCAAGAAGACCACGGCGAAGAAGGCCGTGACGAAGAAGGCGGCGGCCACCGAAGCCGCCGCGGTGAAGGCGGCGGCCGCGCCGGCGGCCACCGCCGAGGCCCCCGCCACGAAGGCCCCCGCCAAGCGAGCCCCCGCGAGGAAGACCGCCGAGAAGAAGGCGACGGCGCCGAGGAAGGCAATCAAGAAGACCCCGGCCGGAAAGGCTCCGGCCAAGAAGGCACCGGCCGGAAAGGCTCCGGCCAAGAAGGCACCGGCCGGAAAGGCTCCGGCCAAGAAGGCACCGGCCGGGAAGGCTCCGGCCAAGAAGGCACCGGCCGGGAAGGCACCGGCCGTCGGGGCTCCGGCACAGGAGGCCGCCGCCCAGGTGGTTCCTCCGGAGATGGAGGTCGCCGTCTCCCCCGCCGTCGACCCGCAGGACCGCGCGCGGCTGCTCGACGGCACGCACCACGACCCGCACTCCGTGCTCGGCGCACACCCCGTGCCCGGCGGCATCGCCTTCCGGGCGTTCCGTCCGTACGCCCTGGCGGTGACGGTGCTCGCCGGTGAGGTGCGGGCGGAGCTGCACGACGATGGCGAGGGGTTCTTCTCGGGGCTGCTGCCGCTGACGGAGGTCCCGGAGTACCGGCTGCTGGTGCGCTACGAGGGCACGCTGCTGGAGACGGAGGACGCCTACCGCTTCCTGCCCACACTCGGTGATCTCGACCTGCACCTGATCGGTGAGGGCCGGCACGAGGAGCTGTGGACGGCGCTGGGCGCCCACCCGACGACGCACCAGGGCGTGACCGGCACCCGGTTCGCGGTGTGGGCACCGAACGCCCGCGGTGTGCGCGTGGCCGGCACGTTCAACTTCTGGGACGGCACCGGGCACGTCATGCGGTCGCTGGGTTCGTCCGGGGTGTGGGAGCTGTTCCTGCCGGACGTCGGCGAGGGCGAGCTGTACAAGTTCGACATCACCGGGCCCGACGGGTCGAGGACGCTGCGCGCCGACCCGATGGCCCGCCGCACCGAGGTGCCCCCCGCCACGTCGTCGGTCATCACCTCCTCGCATTACGAGTGGGGCGACGCCGAGTGGCTGGAGCGCCGCGCGCAGGCCCCGGCGCACGAGGCGCCGTTCTCGGTGTACGAGGTGCACCTGCCCTCCTGGCGACCGGGACTGACGTACCGTCAGCTCGCCGAACAGCTGCCCGCGTACGTGAAGGACCTCGGTTTCACGCACGTGGAGCTGATGCCGGTCGCCGAGCACCCCTTCGGCGGGTCCTGGGGGTACCAGGTCACCGGCTTCTACGCGCCGACGGCCCGGCTGGGCACGCCGGACGACTTCCGGTACCTGGTCGACAAGCTGCACCAGGCGGGCATCGGCGTCCTCATGGACTGGGTGCCCGCCCACTTCCCGCGGGACGCCTGGGCGCTGGCCGAGTTCGACGGGCGCCCGCTGTACGAGCACGAGGACCCGCTGCGGGCCGCGCACCCCGACTGGGGGACGCTGGAGTTCGACTTCGGGCGCAACGAGGTCCGCAACTTCCTCGTGGCCAACGCGGTGTACTGGTGCGAGGAGTTCCACATCGACGGGCTGCGCGTGGACGCGGTCGCCTCGATGCTCTACCTCGACTACTCCCGCGAGCCGGGCCAGTGGACGCCGAACGAGCACGGGGGCCGGGAGAACCTGGACGCGGTGGCGTTCCTCCAGGAGATGAACGCGACGGTGTACCGCAGGGTGCCCGGCGTGGTGACGGTCGCGGAGGAGTCCACCGCGTGGGACGGCGTCACGCGGGCCACCCACCACAAGGGCCCGAGCGGCTTCGGTGGGCTCGGCTTCGGGCTGAAGTGGAACATGGGCTGGATGCACGACTCGCTGCAGTACATGAGCCACGAGCCGGTGTACCGCAAGTACCACCACGGGGAGATGACCTTCTCCATGGTGTACGCCTACAGCGAGAACTACGTGCTGCCGATCTCGCACGACGAGGTCGTGCACGGCAAGGGTTCCCTGGTGTCGAAGATGCCGGGCGACTGGTGGCAGCAGCGGGCCGGGGTGCGCTCCTACCTCGGCTTCATGTGGGCCCACCCGGGCAAGCAACTGCTGTTCATGGGCCAGGAGTTCGCGCAGGGCGCGGAGTGGTCCGAGGTGCACGGCCCGGACTGGTGGCTGCTCGACCCGGGTTACGGGGCGGAGGCGGACCACCGGGGCGTGCGCGACCTGGTCCGCGACCTCAACGCGGTCTACCGCGCCACCCCGGCGCTGTGGCGGCTGGACACCGACCCGGCGGGCTTCGAGTGGATCGTCGGGGACGCCGCCGACGACAACGTCGTGGCGTTCCTGCGGCTGGACCCGGAGGGCAACCCGCTGCTGGCGGTCTCCAACTTCGCGCCGGTCATCCGCCACGACTACCGGCTCGGCGTCCCCGAGGAGATCCCCGCCTGGCACGAGGTCCTCAACACCGACGCGGCCCGCTACGGCGGCAGCGACGTGACGGCCCCGGACCCGGTCAAGCCGGAGCCCCAGCCCTGGCACGGCCGCCCGGCCAGCATCCGCCTGACCCTGCCCCCACTGGCGACGGTGTGGCTGCGGCCGGCCTGAGCGGCTGGGTACCACCGCGGTGACGTGCCGTACCCGGCCGGGGAACGGCCGGGTACGGCTGCGGCCGGGTACGGCTGCGGTGTGTCACGGCAGGGCGTCGGCGAGCGCCTCGGGCAGGGGGCCGGTGTGCACGACGCCGAGGCGCTGGGTGGCCCGGGTCAGCGCCACGTACAGGTCGCTGGTGCCGTAGCGGCCGGGTTCGACGACGAGCACGGAGTCGAACTCCAGCCCCTTGGCCTGCCGCGGGTCGAGCAGGACGACCGTCTGCGTGAGGTCCGGTTCGGCGCCCGCCGTCACGCCGTCCAGCCGGGCCGCGATGCCCCGGTGCAGGTCGCGCGGGGCGATCACCGCGAGCCGCCCCTCGGCTGGGGTGAGTTCCCCGACCGCCTTGGCGACGGCGCCGGGCAGGTCGTCGGTGGGGCGGGCCCAGGGGCGCACGCCCGTGGAGCGGACCGAGCCGGGCGGCTCGAACCGCGGGTTCTCGGCCCGCACCACGGCCGCCGCGACGTCCATGATCTCCGCGGGGGTGCGGTAGTTGACGCCCAGCCGGGTGTGCTCCCAGCGGTCCTCCACGTACGGGGCGAGGATGTCGGACCAGGAGCCGACCCCGGCCGCCTCCGCCGTCTGGGCGGGGTCGCCGACCAGGGTCATGGAACGGGTCGGGCTGCGCCGCATCAGCAGCCGCCACGCCATGGGCGACAGCTCCTGCGCCTCGTCGACGATGATGTGCCCGAACGCCCAGGTGCGGTCGGCCGCCGCGCGCTCGGCGGCACTGCGGTGGTCGTCCTCCTCGTGCCGCTCGGCGAACCGCTCGGCGTCGATGATGTCGTGCGCGGACAGCACCTCGGAGCTCTCGGGGTCGTCCTCCTCCTTGTCCTCGAACTCGTAGGTCCGGGAGGCGTACGACACGTCCAGCACGCCCTGCGCGTAGGCGATCTGCCGCTCCCGCTCGCGCGCGGCGCGGTCCCGGGCGATCCGGTCGTCCTCGCCGAGCAGTTCGGCGGCCTCGTCCAGCAGCGGCACGTCCGCGACCGTCCAGTGCCGGGTCACGGGCCGCCGCACGGCGTCGGCGTCCTCGGCGGACAGGAACTCCTCGGGCGCGGCGAGGAGGTCCGCGACGAGCCGCTCGGGGGTGAGCACCGGCCACAACCGGTCGACGGCCGCCCACACCTCGGGGTTCTCGGCGAGGTCGTCGCGGATCTGCGTGATGTCGCTGGGGTCGAGCAGGCTGGACCCGTCGAAGGGATCGGTGCCGATCCGCTCGGCGTACAGGTCGGTGAGCGCGTTGAGGATGTGGCCCTCGAAGTGCTCGCGGGCCGTGTTGTGCGGCAGCCGCACGGCACGGGTGCGCTCGCGGGCGACGTTGACCAGACCGTCGTCGAGCATGAGGACCTCGCGCTCGTGCTCGACGGTGATGACGGGGTCGGGCAGCGCCTGCCGGCTGCGGACGGCGTCGGCGAGCACGTCTGCCATCTCGGCCCGCCCCTTCACGGCGGCCGCCGCGGGGGTGTCGACGGCGGTCGCCCGCACGCCCGGGTACAGCTCGCCGACGGTCGCGAGGAGCACGCCGGTCTCGCCCAGCGAGGGCAGCACCTCGCCGATGTAGCCGAGGAAGGCCGGGTTGGGCCCGACGATCAGCACGGCCCGCTTGGCGAGCAGCTCCCGGTGCTCGTACAGCAGGTAGGCGGCACGGTGCAGGGCGACGGCCGTCTTGCCGGTGCCCGGCCCGCCCTCCACGACGAGGACACCGCGGTGCGGGGCGCGGATGATGCGGTCCTGGTCGGCCTGGATGGTCCGCACGATGTCGCCCATGCGGCCGGTACGGGCGGAGTCGAGCGCGGCGAGCAGGACCGCGTCGCCGGTGGGGTCCTCGTGACCGGTGCGCGTCTCGTCGCCGAGGTCGAGGATCTCGTCGTGCAGGTGGGTGACGCGGCGGCCCTCGGTGGCGATGTGCCGCCGGCGCCTGAGTCCCATCGGGGTGTGCCCGGTGGCCAGGTAGAAGGGACGGGCGACCTCGGCGCGCCAGTCGATCAGGACGGGGGTGCGCTCGCTGTCGTCGGTGCGCAGGCCGATGCGGCCGATGTGGTGGCTGACGCCCGAGGTGAGGTCGATCCGGCCGAAGCACAGGGAGCCGTCCACCGCGTTCAGCGCGGCGAGCAGCCCGGAGCGTTCGGCGACGAGGATGTCCCGTTCGAGCCGGGCCTGCATGGGCGTGTCGCCCTGCGCGAGGGCGTCCGTGACGGAGGTCTCGGTGTCGCCGCGCAGTGCGTCCACGCGCGCGTACAACCCGTCGATGAATTCCTGTTCCTGTCGCAATTCATCGTCCGGAAACTCGGTGTTTGACAATTCCGCTCCCGCCCGGATATACTGTGCTCACTGAACTTCACTGTGACTGCAATAGACTTGAAGTCACGAACAGACAAATATACGCAAGGAAATCCCCCGAGCGCAATTGCTCGGGGGATTTCCCGTTTCCGGGCGGGTCGCCCGCCTCGGCTACAGCACCTCGTCCAGTTCCTGGAGCAGCCGCCGCTTGGCCCGTGCCCCCACCATCGCCTTCACGGGCTCGCCGTCGCGGAACACCAGGAAGGTCGGCATCGAGAGCACTTTGTAGGCCTGCGTCGTGACCGGGTTGGCGTCCACGTCCAGCTGCACGACTTTCAGCCGCTCGCCCTCCTCCGCGGCGAGGGCCTTCAGCACCGGCCCCATCTGCCGGCAGGGCGGGCACCAGTCGGCCGTGAACTCCACCAGCACCGGCAGCTCCGCGCCGATCACCTCGGACTCGAAATCGGCGTCCGTCACCTCGGTCACGCCGTCGCTCACCCTGCTCGTCACGGGTTCCCTCCCAGCTCGCACACGGGTTCCGGACCACCCGGAACCTCCGCCTCGGCGGCCAGCTCGGCGCGGGCCAGCTGCCGTGCCACCGTCTCGCGCACGGTGCTCAGCTGGCCGATCAGCGCGTCGAGTTCGTCCAGCTTGCGCCGGTAGACCGCGAGGGACGCCGGGCAGGAGTCCCCCTCGGGGTGCCCGGCGCGCAGACACTCCACGAACGGCCGCGTCTCCTCCAGGTCGAACCCGAAGTCCTGCAGCGTCCGGATCTGCCGCAGCAGCCGCAGATCGCTCTCGTCGTAGGTGCGGTAGCCGTTCCCGGTGCGCCGCGCGGGCAGCAGGCCCCGCGACTCGTAGTACCGCAGCGTCCGCGTCGTGGTCCCGGCCCGCGCGGCCAGCTCGCCGATTCGCATACCGCCGAACGTAAGCCTTGCCCCCGGCGTCAAGGCAACGGCGGGACGCCCGCTAGCGGGCCCCGGCGGTCTCCGGCTCCCTCTCCTCGGCGGACTCGGCCGCCGGCTTGCCCCGGCCGGGGAGCAGCAGGGCCACCAGCAGGGTGCCCGCGCCCAGGATCACGGCCCCGACGAGGCTGGTGTGCGCGACGGCGTCGGAGAAGGCCGCACCCACCGCGTCGGTCATCTGCCGCGCTCCGTCGCCGAGTTTCCCGGCCTGGGCGCGCAGCCGCTCCGCCTGCTGGGGGTCGCCGGTGTGGGCCGCCTGCTCGGCCAGCTGCTGTGCCCGGTCGCCGATGCCCCGGGCGACGGCGTACCCGGCGCCGACCGAGTCCTGGGCGGTGTCCAGGGCGGAGGCGGGCAGCTTGCTGCCGGACGTGGCGTCGGACAGGTGGCCGGAGTAGGAGGTCGCCAGCAGCGAGCCCAGGACGGCGATGCCGAGGGAGCCGCCCAGCTCCAGCGAGGTGTCGTTGACGGCGCCGCCGACGCCCAGCTCCGGCTCCGGGAACGCCCCCATGATCGCGTCGGTGCAGGGCGAGAGCGCCAGCCCGATCGCGAGGCCGAGGACGATCAGGGGTGCGACGAAGTCGCCGTAGGACGACGTGGAGTCGACCCGGGTCAGCAGGGCCAGGGCCGCCGTGCCCCCGGCCATACCGGCCGTGACGGTCCACTTCATGCCGACCCGGGGGGTGAGGTACCCGGTCAGCGCGGAACCGGCGAAGACCGCACCGGCCAGCGGCAGCATGCGCAGCCCGGTGTCCAGGGCGTCGTAGCCGAGCACGAACTGCAGGTGCTGGGTCAGGTAGTAGAAGGCGCCGAAGACGGCCAGGAAGAACAGCGCGACGGCGAGGTTGGACCCGGCGAAGCCGCGGTCCGTGAAGCGGCGGACGTCGAGGATCGGGCGCGGGTGACGCAGCTCCCACAGCACGAAGGCCACCAGGCCGGCGCCGGCGACGACGGCCGCCGTGACGGCCTCGACGCCCCAGCCGAAGTGCGGACCCTCGATGATCATGTAGACGAGCGCGGCGATCCACACCACCGACAGCAGTCCGCCGCCGTAGTCGATCCGGCCGCGGTGCCCGGCCCGGGACGGCGGGACGAGGACGAACGCGCCGACCACGGCGAGGGCCGCGACGGGCACGTTGATGAGGAACGTCGACGACCAGCCGTGCCCCTGGAGCAGGGCCCCGGCGACCAGGGGCCCGGCCGCGATGGCGAGTCCGGCGGTGGCGGTCCACAGGGTGATGGCCTTGGCACGCTCCGCCCGCGGGAAGGTTGCGGCGAGCAGGGAGAGCGTGGCCGGCATGATCATCGCCGCGCCCGCGCCCATCACGGCCCGGGCGGCGATCACGGTCGCGGCGCTGTCGGCGAGGAAGCCGAGGACGGAGCCGCCGCCGAACACCGCCAGCCCCGCGACGAGCGCGCCCCGGCGGCTGTACTTGTCGCCGATCGCGCCGAGCAGCAGCATCAGCGCCGCGTAGGGGACGGTGTACCCGTCGATCACCCACTGCAGGTCGGCGCTGGTCAGGCCGAGGTCGGCGGTCATGTCGGGCGCGGCGACGGTCAGGGCCGTGTTCGCCATCACGATGATCAGCAGGCTCAAGCACAGCACCAGCAGCGCCCACCAGCGGCGTGCGTAGGGCTGGTCCGTCCTGTCGGCCGGTTCGGTCACGACGAGTCGCATGGCAGGGGTCGCCTTCCTCCGGTGTGCGCGACGGTGATTGCACAGCACTGTGCAATTGCTCAGTCTTGTGCAATGTATGCCTGTTGCACAGCACTGTGCAAACAACGGAGGCGTCCCCCCGGGCGGGACGGGCAGAATGGCTGGCATGCCCACCGGTCACCCCGGCCGCGCCCCCGGCCACTCCAGCCGCGCCGACGCCAACCGGCGCCGCATCCTCGACGTCGCCCTGGCCGAGCTGCTGCGCGACCCCGACGCGTCCATGGACCAGATCGCCCGCGCCGCCGGCGTCGTCCGGCGGACGGTGTACGGGCACTTCCCCAACCGCGAGGCGCTGATCAGCACGCTCGTCGACGAGGCGGTGCTGGCGCTGTCGGCCGCCCACGCGGCGGGCCGGGAGGGGGTGCAGGATCCGGCGGAGGCCGTGGCCCGCTCGGTGCTGGCGGTCTGGGAGCTGGCCGACCGCTACCGGCTGCTGATCGCCCTCGCCCAGCGCACGGTCACCATGCAGGGCATCCGGGAGCGCCTCGCCCCCGTCCGGGAGGCGGCCACCGAAGTGCTGCGGCGCGGGGCCGGGCAGGGCGTCTTCAGTTCACCGCTGCCCCCGCCGGCCCTGGCGTACGTGCACGAGCAGATGCTGGTGGCGCTGATGGAGGCGGTGAACGACGGGCTGGTGGACGCGCGGGAGGCGGGCCGCTGCGCCGCAGTCACCATCCTGACTGCGGCGGGCGTGCCCGCCTCCGACGCCACCGCGCTGGTGGCGAAACTGAACGACTGAACCGCGCGCAGTGAGACCGGGCGGCCGGGCGACGAGGGGGGGTCGTCGCCCGGGCCGCCCGGCGTCCGCGGGGCGAAGCGGCCCTCAGGCCTTCGCCAGCTCCTTCTCGCCGCCCTGCCCGGGAACGTCCCCGGCCGGGTCGTCCGCGGGCCGGGCCTCCTGCGCGCCGTGCCCGTCGTCCAGCAGCGTCTTCTCGTCGAACGGCAGCCGGCCGGCCAGCACCTGGTCGACGCGGGCCCGGTCGATCTCCTTGGTCCAGGTGCCGATCAGCACGGTGGCGACCGCGTTGCCCGCGAAGTTCGTCAGGGCGCGGGCCTCGCTCATGAAGCGGTCGATGCCGACGATGAGGCCGATGCCGTCCACCAGGGCCGGCTTGTGCGACTGGAGCCCGCCGGCCAGGGTCGCGAGGCCGGCGCCGGTGACACCGGCGGCGCCCTTGGAGGCGACCAGCAGGAACAGCAGCAGCGGGATCTGCTCGCCGACGGACATCGGGGTGCCCATGGCGTCGGCGATGAACAGCGACGCCATGGTCATGTAGATCATGGTGCCGTCGAGGTTGAAGGAGTAGCCGGTCGGGACGGTGATGCCGACCACCGGCTTGCTGACGCCCAGGTGCTCCATCTTGGCGATGAGGCGCGGCAGCGCGGACTCGGAGGAGGACGTGGACAGGATCAGCAGGAACTCGCGGCCCAGGTACTTGAACAGCGAGAAGACGTTCAGCCCCGACACCACGCGCAACAGGGTGCCCAGCACCAGGAAGACGAACAGGAAACAGGTCACGTAGAAGCCGAGCATCAGCACGGCCAGGCTCTTGAGCGCCTCCACGCCCGCCGAGCCGGTGACGGCGGCGATCGCGCCGAACGCGCCGACGGGGGCCGCCCACATCACCATGGCCAGGATGCGGAAGACGAGCCGCTGGATGTGCTCGATGCCGCGCAGGATCGGCTGCCCGGCCGCGCCCATGCCCTGCAGGGCGAAGCCCGCGAGCAGGGCGATCAGCAGGGTCTGGAGCACCGACTCGCTGGTGAAGGCCGACACGATGGTGGTCGGGATGATCCCGAGCAGGAACTCGGTGGTGTCCTTGGCCTCGGAGTCGATCTGGGCGTGGCCGGCGTCCTTGACCGCGTCGGTCACCGCGAGGCCGGTGCCCGGCTCCAGGATGTTGCCCACGACCAGGCCGATGGCCAGCGCGACCAGCGACATGACCATGAAGTAGCCGAGGGCGATACCGCCGACGGCACCGACCTTGGCGGCCTTGCGGACCGAGCCGATGCCCAGCACGATCGTGCAGAAGATGATCGGCGAGATCATCATCTTGATCAGGGCCACGAACCCGGTGCCGATCGGCTTGAGCTCCTGCGCGAAGTCGGGTGCGGCCAGACCCACCGCGATACCGGCGGCGACCGCGATGATCACCGCGATGTACAGGTAGTGCGTGCGGTCCCGCCTGGCTCGGGGTGCGGCAGGTGCCGTATCGGCTGCGCTGGTCACGGCGGCCCTCCTTGACGACGTCGTCGGCATCACCGGCGTGCGGCTCACGTCCGGGGAACTCCGGGAAGCAGGTCGAGGCTCCCGAAGGTGCGTTACGGGGAATGCCGTGACTATGTCGTGCGCTGTGAGCGCGGTCACCCTTCCGTTCATTTAGTTCACAATCGGCCACGGTGCAGACTGACGGCATGCGCCTCACCGTCCCCCGCCCCCGCAGCCTGGCGGGGCAGCTCTTCGCCATGCAGGCCGTGCTGATAGCGGTCGTCGTGGCCGGATATGCGCTGTTCACCTATGTCAGCGACCGCAGCCAGGCCGAGGAGGCGGCGGCACGCCAGGCCAGGGCGGTGGCCCGGTCCGTCGCGGACTCCCCCTCCGTGCTCGCGGCGGCCCGCACCGCCGATCCGACCGCCGAGCTGCAGCCGTACGCGCTGAAGGTCATGCGGGACACCGAGGTCGACTTCGTCACGATCATGGATCCGCGGGGCATCCGCTGGACCCACCCCGATCCCCGGCAGATCGGCCAGACCTTCCAGGGGCACACCGAGCGGGCCCTGCGGGGCCGGACCTTCACCGAGACCTACACCGGCACGCTCGGCCCCTCGGTCCGCGCGGTCACCCCGATCCGGGACGGCGACCGGGTGGTCGGACTGGTCAGCGCGGGCATCCGGGTCGAGCAGATCACCCAGCGGGTGCAGGAGCAGCTGACGGCCCTGCTCGGCGTCGCGGCCGGCGCGCTGCTGCTGGGCGCGGTCGGCACGTACGTCGTCAACGCCCGGCTGCGCCGCCACACCCACGGGATGAACGCGACCGAGCTGAGCCGGATGCACGACTACCATCAGGCCGCCCTGCACGCGGTGCGTGAGGGGCTGCTGATGCTGGACGGGCAGTACCGTGTGGCGCTGATCAACGACGGGGGGCGCGAGTTGCTCGGCGTGGCGGGGGACGTGGTGGGCAGATCGGTGGCGGAGCTGGGGCTGCCCGCCCCGCTCACGGGCGCGTTGCTGGCATCGGAACCGCGGGTGGACGAGGTGCACCTGACGGCGTCCCGGGTGCTGGTGATCAACACCTCGCCGGTGTCGGGCGGGGAGCGGCGTGGCACCGTCGCCACCCTGCGCGACGTGACGGAACTTCAGTCGCTGACGGGCGAGCTGGACTCCGAGCGGGGCTTCACCCAGGCCCTGCGCTCCCAGGCGCACGAGGCGGCGAACCGGCTGCACACGGTCGTCTCCCTGATCGAGCTGGGCCGGGCGCAGGAGGCGGTGGAGTTCGCCACGGCCGAGCTGGAGCTGGCGCAGGCCCTGACCGACCAGGTCGTGGCGGCGGTGAGCGAGCCGGTGCTGGCGGCACTGCTGCTCGGCAAGACGGCCCAGGCGAACGAGCGGGGCGTGGAGCTGGTGGTGTCACCGGACAGCAGCCTGGACGACGGCCTGCTGCCCGAGACCCTGCCCGCCCGGGACCTGGTCACCATCCTGGGCAACCTGATCGACAACGCGGTGGACGCGGCCCAGGGCACCGTGCGCGCCCGGGTCACGGTCACGGCCCGCACCCGGCGTCCCGCGGCCGGCCCGGAACTGGTGCTGCGGGTCTCGGACACGGGTCCGGGCGTCGACCCCGCCCATGCCGAGGCGGTCTTCGAGCGCGGCTTCTCGACCAAGCCGGCGGGCCCGGGCGGCCGGGGCCTGGGACTGGCGCTGGTCCGGCAGACGGCCCGGAGGCACGGCGGCTCGCTGACCGTGGCGGAGGCCGACGGGGGCGGGGCCGAGTTCGAGGTGCGGCTGCCGCTGCGGGAGCCGGGGACCGACCGGGGCGTGACCGCCGCGGCCACCGCCGGCAGGGCGCGGGAGACGACGCATGACCGGTAGCGAGCACGCCATCCGCGTCCTGGTGGTGGAGGACGACCCGGTCGCCGCCGACGCCCACGTCCTCTACGTCGGCCGTGTGCCCGGGTTCGTCGCCGTGGGCAAGGCCCACACGGGCGCGGAGGCCCGCCGGATCCTGGAGCGCACCCCGGTCGACCTGCTCCTGCTCGATCTGCACCTGCCGGACGTGCACGGACTGCAACTGGCCCGTTCCCTGCGGGCGGCCGGGCACCAGGCCGACGTGATAGCGGTGACGTCGGCCCGCGACCTGGCCGTCGTCCGCGAGGGCGTCTCGCTCGGGGTGGTGCAGTACGTCCTGAAGCCGTTCACCTTCGCCACCCTGCGCGACCGGCTGGTGCGCTACGCCGAGTTCCACGCGGCCGTCGGCGAGGCGAGCGGGCAGGACGAGGTGGACCGGGCACTCGCGGCCCTGCGCGCGCCCGGCCCGGCCGCCCTGCCCAAGGGCCTGAGCGCACCGACCCTGGAGCGGGTGACCCTCGCCCTGCGCGACAGCGCCGAGGGCCTGACGGCCGCCGGCGTCGCCGAGAGCGTGGGCATCTCCCGCATCACCGCGCGCCGTTACCTGGAGCACCTGGTCGACGCCGGCCGCGCGGCCCGCCGCCCGCAGTACGGCACGGTGGGGCGGCCGGAACTGCAGTACCGCTGGGTCACCGGCCAGTGACGGCCCCTCAGCCGGTGACCTGACCCGCGCACACGCATCGAGCTGACCGGACCACGCGACGTGGAGGGCGGCAGGGGGCGGGCAGCGTACGGATCGCGCCGCGGAGTGCCGCCTTCCGTCCGTGCGCGAGGGGTTGACGGCGGCGCACCCGCCTTCGACTGCCGTCCGCACGGACGACCTCGCTCCCGCCGCCGCCCGCCCCGGCGCCGCGAGCCGCGCGGAGCCGGGCGTGGCGCGCGATTGACGCATATGCCCGCTGAGCTTGCCGTTCTCGCGCCCTGAGAGCTCGCACGCCCGCGCGCACCGGCTCACGCGCCGGCCCCGGCCGCACACCCGTCCGCCCGACAGGCGCTCCCCCGCTCCACCCGAACCGACGGGTAGCCGTACGTTCCTACAATCCGTGATCCTGGCCGAACAGACCGTAGTCGGCGGCGCCGGGCGCCCCTAGCTTGTGGCCCGTGCGCCGACCAACACCCCGTCCGGGCGATCCCCCTCCCGCGACCGCTCCCCCGCCCTTCGACGCCTCCGCGGCCCGCCGTCTGCGGGCGGCCCTCGGCATGGCCCCCGAGCATGTCGCCTACGGCATGCGGGTCTCCTACGGGCACGCCCACGTCACCCCCGAGCACGTCGTCGACTGGGAGCGTGGACTGACCGCCCCCAGCGGCTCCGAACTCACCGCTCTCGCGGGCGTGCTGTGGTGCTCGCCCGCCGAACTCATCGGCAGGCCGCGCACGCTGCGCGAACACCGCATCGCGCGCTGCCTCGCGCCCGAGGACGTGGCCCGCGCCGTCGGGCACGACGTGCACGCCTACTTGCGGATGGAGGAGACCGACCACTGGCGCGGGACCGAGCGCCAGGCGACGGCCCTGGCCGAGGTGCTCGGCCTCGACCTGCCCGACTTCGTCGCCGTCACGGGACGCGAGCGCAAGCTAGGCGAACTGCTGCGCAGCGCGGCCACCACCCGCTGGCAGGCGTACGTGCGCCCGGTGGCCCGCGTGGTGCCGCTGACCCGGCGGTCCCTGGAGAGGACTCTTCAGGGCCTGCACGAGGACTACCAGGGGCACATGGCCGCCACCCTCAGCTGGGGCGGTGGCCGCGGTGACGCGGGCGGCGCCGGCCAGGAGTTCCTGGACCGGATCGTCGAGCACTTCTGGACGAAGCTCCAGGAGGACGACGGCCGGGAGGGCGCCTGACGCCGGCCCCCGGCGCCCCGCCCGGACCGGGAGGTCCTAGAAGACCGACTCGGCCTCGTCCATGCGGTCCTTCGGCACGGTCTTCAGCTCGGTCACGGCCTCCGCGAGCGGCACCATCACGATGTCCGTCCCGCGCAGTGCCGTCATCCGGCCGAAGCGGCCCTGGTGCGCGGCCTCCACCGCGTGCCAGCCGAACCGCGTGGCGAGCACCCGGTCGTAGGCGGTCGGCACGCCACCGCGCTGGACGTGGCCCAGGATGACCGGCTTGGCCTCCTTGCCCAGTCGCCGCTCCAACTCGTGGGCGAGGGCGGTGCCGATGCCCTGGAAGCGCTCGTGGCCGAACTTGTCTATGGCGCCCTTGCCGTAGTCCATGGAGCCGTCGACCGGGTGGGCGCCCTCGGCGACGCAGACCACGGCGAACTTCTTGCCGCGGGAGAAGCGCTCCTCGACCATCTTCACGAGGTCCGCCGGGTCGAACGGGCGCTCCGGCAGGCAGATCCCGTGCGCACCGGCGGCCATGCCGGACTCCAGGGCGATCCAGCCGGCGTGGCGGCCCATGACCTCGACCACCATCACCCGCTGGTGGGACTCCGCGGTGGTCTTCAGGCGGTCCATCGCCTCGGTGGCGACACCGACCGCGGTGTCGAAGCCGAAGGTGCGGTCGGTGGAGGAGATGTCGTTGTCGATCGTCTTCGGCACACCCACGACGGGCAGGCCCGCGTCGGACAGCATGCGGGCCGCCGTGAGCGTGCCCTCGCCGCCGATCGGGATGAGCGCGTCGATCCCGAACTGGTGGATCATGTCGGAGGCGTTCTCGCAGGCCTCGCGCAGCCGGTCGCGCTCCAGCCGGGACGAGCCGAGGATGGTGCCGCCGCGGGCCAGGATGCCGCTGACGGACTCGAGGTCGAGGGTGCGGTAGCGCCCGTCGAGCAGCCCCGCGTACCCGTCCTCGAAGCCGATGACCTCGTCGCCGTAGTTGTCGACCGCCCGGTGCACGACCGACCGGATCACGGCGTTCAGTCCGGGGCAGTCGCCGCCTGCGGTGAGAACTCCGATACGCATCGTGCTCTGTCTCCTGCTCGCTGTAGACACCGGTGAGCACTGCCGATTGTTTCACGCCCCGCACCCCGCTGTGGAACCCCTCTCTGACGGGCGCCTTATCTAGCGGCAGAGGTATTGTCAAGAGGGTTCTGCTCACCTCGGTGGGCGATTTTTGTGCCTCTGGCGGGACAGCCGTGAGGCAGGGCCGCCACCCTTGGACGCACCCCCATCTGGACGCACCCCCCTTCGCAACGAAACGGAGAGCGCGCGTGACCCGCAGCGTGTACGTGACCGGCATCGACCGCGGCGACGGCCGCCAGGTCGTCGAACTGGGGGTCATGGAACTCCTCACCCGGCAGGTCGACCGGGTCGGCGTCTTCCGGCCCCTGGTGCACGACGGGCCCGACCGCCTCTTCGAGCTGCTGCGCGCCCGCTACCGCCTCACCCAGGACCCGGCGACCGTCTACGGCATGGACTACCACGAGGCGTCGGCCCTCCAGGCCGAGGCCGGCACGGACGAGCTCGTCTCCACTCTGGTCGACCGCTTCCACCTGGTCGCCCGCGACTACGACGTGGTCCTGGTCCTGGGCACCGACTACGCCGACACGCAGCTGCCCGACGAACTGTCGCTCAACGCCCGGCTGGCCAACGAGTTCGGTGCCTCCGTGATCCCCGTCGTCGGCGGGCGCGGGCAGAGCGTGGAGTCGGTGCTCGCCGAGACGCGCAACGCCTACCGCGCCTACGACACCCTCGGCTGCGACGTCCTGGCGATGGTCACCAACCGGGTGGCGCGTGAGGACCGGGACGCGATCGCCGCCCAGCTGGACTCCCGGCTCCCCGCGCCCTGTTACGTCCTGCCCGACGAGCCCGCACTGTCCGCCCCGACCGTCTCGCAGATCAGCCACGCCCTCGGCGCCCGGGTGGTGCTCGGCGACGACTCGGGCCTCGCCCGGGACGTGCTCGGCTTCGTCTTCGGCGGTGCGATGCTGCCGAACTTCCTGACCGCCCTGACGCCGGGCTGCCTGGTCGTCACCCCGGGCGACCGGGCGGACCTGGTGGTCGGCGCGCTGGCCGCCCACAGCGCCGGGACACCGCCGATCGCCGGCGTGCTGCTCACCCTGGACGAGGTGCCCGGCCGGGACATCCTGACCCTGGCCGACCGCCTCGCCCCCGGCACCCCCGTGCTGTCGGTGGCCGGCACCAGCTTCCCCACCGCCGAGCAGCTGTTCTCCCTGGAGGGCAAGCTCAACGCGGCCACCCCGCGCAAGGCCGAGCGCGCCCTCGGCCTGTTCGAGCGGTACGCCGACACCGCCGGACTGGCCCACCGCGTCTCCGCGCCGAGCAGCGACCGCGTCACGCCGATGATGTTCGAGCACAAGCTGCTGGAGCAGGCCCGCACCGACCTGCGCCGGGTGGTGCTCCCCGAGGGCACCGAGGAGCGGGTGCTGCACGCCGCGGAGGTGCTGCTGCGCCGCGGGGTGTGCGACCTGACGCTGCTGGGCCCGGTCGACCGGATCCGCAAGAAGGCCGCCGACCTCGGTGTGGACCTCGGCGAGTCCCGGCTGATCGACCCGGCCACCTCCGAGCTGCGGGACTCCTTCGCCGAGAAGTACGCGGCCCTGCGCGCCCACCGGGGCGTGACCGTGGAGCTGGCCTACGACGTCGTCTCGGACGTGAACTACTTCGGCACACTGATGGTCCAGGAGGGTCTCGCCGACGGCATGGTGTCGGGATCGGTGCACTCCACGGCCGCGACGATCCGCCCGGCCTTCGAGATCATCAAGACCAAGCCGGACGCGGACATCGTCTCGTCGGTGTTCTTCATGTGCCTGGCCGACAAGGTCCTCGTCTACGGCGACTGCGCGGTCAACCCGGATCCCGACGCCGAGCAGCTGGCCGACATCGCCATCCAGTCGGCCACCACGGCCGAGCAGTTCGGCGTGGAGCCCCGCATCGCGATGCTGTCGTACTCCACCGGCACCTCCGGCTCGGGGGCCGACGTCGACAAGGTCCGCGAGGCCACCGAGCTGGTGCGCGCCCGCCGGCCCGACCTGCGGATCGAGGGCCCGATCCAGTACGACGCCGCCGTGGAGCCGTCCGTCGCGGCGACCAAGCTGCCCGGCTCGGAGGTCGCCGGGCAGGCGAGCGTGCTGATCTTCCCCGACCTGAACACCGGCAACAACACCTACAAGGCCGTGCAGCGCTCGGCGGGCGCCATCGCCGTCGGGCCGGTGCTCCAGGGCCTGCGCAAGCCGGTCAACGACCTGTCCCGGGGCGCCCTGGTGCAGGACATCGTCAACACCGTCGCCATCACGGCGATCCAGGCCCAGTCCCCCGCCCCGTCCCCGAGCGAGAAGGCGACCGCCCAGTGAGCCCCACCCGTGTCCTCGTCCTCAACTCCGGCTCCTCGTCGGTGAAGTACCAGCTGCTCGACATGCGCGACAGCAGCCGCCTGGCGATGGGCCTGGTCGAGCGCATCGGCGAGCGGTCCTCCCGGCTGAAGCACACGCCGGCGGGCGGCGAGAGCCGGGAGCGCGGCGGCGCGATCGCCGACCACGACGCCGCCCTGAAGGCCGTGGCGGAGGAGCTCGCCAAGGACGGCCTGGGACTGGACTCCCCCGAACTGGCCGCCATCGGGCACCGGGTGGTGCACGGGGGCAAGTCCTTCACCGAGCCCACCGTGATCGACGACGCCGTGCTCGCCGAGATCGAGCGGCTCATCCCGGTGGCGCCACTGCACAACCCGGCCAACCTCACCGGCATCCGCACGGCGCAGGCGCTGCGGCCGGATCTGCCGCAGGTCGCCGTCTTCGACACCGCGTTCCACACCACGATGCCGGAGTCGGCCGCCCGCTACGCGATCGACGTGAGAACCGCCGACGAGCACCGCATCCGCCGCTACGGCTTCCACGGCACCTCGCACGCCTACGTCTCCCGGGCCACCGCCGGGCTGCTGGGCAAGGACCCGTCCGAGACGAACGTGATCGTGCTGCACCTGGGCAACGGGGCGTCGGCCTCGGCCGTGCGGGGCGGCAGGTGCGTCGACACCTCCATGGGGCTGACCCCTTTGGAGGGACTCGTGATGGGTACGCGCTCGGGAGACATGGACCCGGCCGTCATCTTCCATTTGATGCGCGTCGGCGGAATGTCCGCCGACGAGATCGACACTCTTCTCAACAAGAGGAGCGGGCTGATCGGGCTGTGCGGTGACAACGACATGCGGGAGATCCGCCGTCGCGTCGACGCGGGCGACGAGCAGGCGGAGCTGGCGTTCGACATCTACATTCACCGGCTGAAGAAGTACATCGGCGCCTATTACGCCGTTCTCGGGCGGGTGGACGCGGTCGCCTTCACCGCCGGTGTCGGCGAGAACGCGGCGCCCGTGCGCGCGGCAGCCGTGGCGGGTCTGGAGGAGCTGGGTCTCGCCGTGGACCCCGGACGCAACGGGGTGCGCTCGGACGAGGCGCGGCTGATCTCGCCCGACGGCGCCCGGGTGGCGGTGGCCGTGGTCCCCACCGACGAGGAAATGGAGATCGCCACGCAGACCTACGCGCTGGTAATTGGTTCGGGGAATCACACCTGAGCGGCAACCCGCCCTTTTGTATTTTCCGCCAGACGGAATATTCCGCTGGGAAACAAACCGATAGGATCGCCCCCATGCGCCGTTCGAAAATCGTCTGTACTCTCGGCCCCGCGGTCGACTCCCACGAGCAGCTTGTCGCGTTGATCGAAGCCGGCATGAACGTGGCCCGCTTCAACTTCAGCCACGGCTCGCACGCCGAGCACCAGGGCCGGTACGACCGGGTCCGGGCCGCCGCCAAGGAGACCGGCCGGGCCATCGGTGTCCTCGCCGACCTCCAGGGCCCGAAGATCCGGCTGGAGACCTTCGCCGAGGGTCCCGTGGAGCTGGTCCGCGGTGACGAGTTCACCATCACCACCGAGGACGTCCCCGGCGACAAGACGATCTGCGGGACGACCTACAAGGGCCTGCCCGGCGACGTGAACAAGGGCGACCAGGTCCTCATCAACGACGGCAACGTCGAGCTGAAGGTCACCGAGGTCGAGGGCCCCCGGGTGAAGACGATCGTCATCGAGGGCGGCGTCATCTCCGACCACAAGGGCATCAACCTGCCCGGCGCGGCCGTCAACGTGCCCGCCCTGTCGGAGAAGGACATCGAGGACCTGCGCTTCGCCCTCCGCATGGGCTGCGACCTGGTCGCGCTGTCGTTCGTCCGGGACGCCAAGGACGTCCAGGACGTGCACCGCGTGATGGACGAGGAGGGCCGCCGCGTCCCGGTCGTCGCCAAGGTGGAGAAGCCGCAGGCGGTGCAGAACATGGAGGACGTCGTGATGGCGTTCGACGGCGTGATGGTCGCCCGTGGCGACCTCGCCGTCGAGTACCCGCTCGAGAAGGTCCCCATGGTGCAGAAGCGGCTCATCGAGCTGTGCCGCCGCAACGCCAAGCCGGTGATCGTGGCGACCCAGATGATGGAGTCGATGATCACCAACTCCCGTCCGACCCGCGCCGAGGCCTCCGACGTGGCCAACGCGATCCTGGACGGCGCCGACGCGGTCATGCTGTCCGCCGAGTCGAGCGTGGGCGCGTACCCGATCGAGACCGTCAAGACGATGTCGAAGATCGTCACCGCGGCCGAGCAGGAGCTGATGTCCAAGGGCCTGCAGCCGCTGGTTCCGGGCAAGAAGCCCCGCACGCAGGGCGGTTCGGTGGCCCGTGCCGCCTGCGAGATCGCCGACTTCCTCGGCGGCCGCGGCCTGGTGGCCTTCACGCAGTCCGGCGACACCGCCCGCCGGCTGTCCCGCTACCGCGCCCAGCAGCCGATCATCGCCTTCACCACCGACGAGGGCACCCGCAACCAGATGGCGCTCAGCTGGGGCGTCGAGCCGTACGTCGTGCCGTTCGTGAACAGCACCGACGAGATGGTCGAACTGGTCGAGCAGGAGCTGGTCAAGCTCAACCGCTTCAACACCGGTGACATCGTGGTGATCACCGCCGGTTCGCCCCCCGGCGTCCCCGGCACCACCAACATGGTCCGCGTCCACCACCTGGGCGACGCCACGAGCTGACCCCCGCCCCACCCGCCCGGACGACCGAGGGCGCCCCCTGCGCACAGGGGGCGCCCTCGCTGGCGTTCATGGCTGATCATCCTCTATCCATATTCGATCAGATGTGAAAATCTTGTGCCGCTCCCGGGGAGGGGGCACAGGGGGAACGCGCCTGACCAGCGCACATGTCTCACCCGACGGACCACATCCGTCGGCTCTTCACACCAGCTGCCGCGCAGCCATGTCCGCCTGCTCTCTTCCTGGCCTCATCATCCGACAGCAGACAGGCGACGACATGCGAAGAGCCCTGCGCTCGCGGGGGTTGTCCGGCACCGCTCTGGTGGCCGCCTCCGCCGTACTCACCGGACTGGTGTACGCGACACCGGCCCGCGCCGACGACCCCCCGGCCGATGACCCGGACGCCGGCAGTGTCCGGATCAGTCTCGGGATGCGCGCCCGTACGGACCGGTGCGTGGCCGGCACGGCACTGCACATCGGCGGCCCCGCCCTCAAGACCGCGGCCGCCAAGGCCCTGAACGGCACCGACACCGAACTCGCCGCCGCCCTGGAAGGCCACCAACTGGGCCTGGGCACGATCGGTGACGCCCGCTCCAAGGACAACGACGCCGTCATCGACTACCTGGACCAGTCCCGCAAGCGCAAGGAGCGCTGGGAGACGGCCAACAAGATCTACGCACAGACGGGCTGGGACTCGGGCACCGAGTACCACGCTCCGGAGTTCGACAAGGGGATCGTCGCCTTCACCCTGGGTCCCCAGCGCGACCTCTACGGCAGGCTCGGGCAGGACGGCCGCAGCGTGCCCACCAAGGCCTCGGTCGACCAGGCGAAGAAGGTCGCCGAGGAGATCAAGGGCCAGGACGACTGGAACGACTTCGCGGTCGGCACCATGCTCGGGGACACCGACGTCCGCGGCCCCTACAACACCACCACCGCCAGCGACGTCGCCTCCTTCCTGCGCCACGGCGGCTTCGTCACCAAGCCGCTGGAGGAGGGCTCCGCCGAGTACCGCCTGGAGGTCGAGGCGCTCAAGGTCGCCTGGGGCGGTTGCGACAGCTTCAACCCCGTCGACGCCCGCCGGATCCTCACCCCGGTGGTCCTGACCGCCCATCAGGAGTGGGAGCAGGAGTACGCCGCCCAGGCCAAGCCCCGGACGACCATCATGGCCGCCGAGGCGACCGCCTCGGCCGAGGCCCGCAAGGCCACCGAGGCGATGATCGAGTCCATCGGGCAGGCGTGGCTCGCCGAGCAGATCCTCCTGTGGCAGAAGTACTGGGCGGGCCAGCCCAAGGACAACATCCACCGGCCCAAGGCGGCGGTCTTCACCCAGGCGAAGACGGATCTCGCCAACGCCCAGAAGCGCGCCGCCGACCAGCTGACGCTCGCCAACAAGGCGGTGGCGTCGGCCAAGACGGCCTCCGAGCAGGCGGGCACGGCCCAGAACGACGCCTACGCCCTCGCCGACGCCGCCAAGACGCCGCGCGGCCGGGGTCTGCTGTACGCGCAGCAGTCGGTGCAGGTCGCCAAGGCCTCGTACGCCGCCGCCCAGGCCGCGGCGAAGGCCACGCAGACCGCGGTGAACGCGGCCAAGGCGACGGTGGCCGACAGCAAGGCGCTGTTCGCGCTGTCCAAGACCCAGGCGCACGCCATCAACACCGAGTTCCGCCGGATCGCCGCGCAGGAGGCGGCCGCCCAGGCCAAGGCGGCCCGGGTGTCCGCGGACGCGCTGGCCAAGGAGGCCGCGGCCAACGCCACGAAGGCGAAGAACGCCCAGGCCACGGCCGAGGCGGCACAGGAGACCGCCCGCGAGGCGGCGCAGACCGCCAAGGAGCAGCGCACCAAGGCCGAGCAGGAGAAGGCCGTCGCGGCGAAGGAACGCCGTACCGCGGCCGGTGAACGCGGCAAGGCACAAGCGGCCGAGAAGCGCGCGGCCGAGGAACGCGAGACGGCCGGAAGCGCCCGCACCAAGGCGGAGAGTGCCGCCAAGACGGCCGACGAGCAACTCGGCGTGGCGCTCGCGGCCGAGGGCAAGGCCGCCGCGGCGCGGGAGAAGGCCGAGGAGGCGGAGCGCAACAAGAAGGCCACCGCCGCACGAGCCGCCGCCCTGGAGTCGGCCGCCGCCGCGGCCGTCGGTACCGGTGCCGCGGCCGAGACCCGTGAGGCGGCCACCGTCGCCCGCGCCGCCGCCGACGACGCGGCCGGCGCGGCCACCCGGGCGAACACCGCCGCCGGCGAGGCGAGCACCGCGGCACAGAAGGCACGCGCCGCCGCCACCCGGTCCGAGGCCGCGGCCCAGCGCTCGAACGCGGCCGCGGACAAGGCCTGGTCGGCCTACCAGACGGCTGTGGCCGCGGGCGCCACCGCGCATGCCGCAGCCGCCGAGGCCATCGACGCCTCCGATGCCGCGTCGGCGAACGCCGCCAAGGCGGAGCAGGAGGCCAAGAAGGCCCAAGCCGCCTCCCTGAAGGCGGGCAAGGAGGCCGAAGCGGCCCGCACCGAGGCGGCCAGGACCAGCTCTTGGGCGGCCGTGACCGCCGGGCACGCCTATGCGGCCGGCCTGGCGGCTTCGGCAGCCCGCGACTCGGCCGCCGAGGTCATCAAGCCCGCCAACGAGGCCATCACCGTCGGGACTCCCTACAAGGAGACCGACACCGCGGCCGCGTTCGCGGTGCTCGTCGGACAGACCTCGAAGCCGATCGCCGAGCGGCAGGCCGCCGCGGCAGCGGCCAAGGCCAAGGACGCGGCCAAGGCGGCCGCCGACGCCAAGGCACTGGCCGACAAGGCGTCCGGTGACGCCAAGCTCGCCGCCCAGGCGGCAGCCGCAGCCGCGGCCGACGCGGCGGCCGCGCTCACCTCCGCCTCCGCCGCCCGCGCTTCGGCCGCGGAAGCGGCCAAGGCCGCCGAGGCCGCCAAGAAGGCCGACACCAAGACCGGCGAGTACGTGGCCCAGGCGGGCACGGACTGGTTCTACGCGGACTTCGCGGCCCGCGAGGCGTCGACCGAGGCCGCCGCGGCGAACGACGAGGCCACCGAGGCCGAGAAGAGCGCCGTCAACGCCCGCGCCTCCGCCGACGCCGCCACGCGCGACGCCGGCGCCGCGGACTCGGCGGCCACCCGGTCCGAGAAGGACGCCGACGCCGCGGAGAAGTCCGCGGCCAACGCCGACGAGGACGCGAAGGCGGCCGACGCGGCGGCGGACCGCGCCGAGAAGGAGTTCCTGGAGGAGCTGGAGGAAGAGCGCAAGGCGGCCCTGGAGGGTCCCAAGCCGGCGACGGGGCCGGACCTGACCCAGAACGAGGAGGCCCTGCTCCGGGCCCAGTGCGGCCAGACCTGCGTCGACGATTTCCGCGAGGCCAAGCAACTCCTGGCCATGGACGTCATGGACTGGGTGGTCGCCAACGGCGGCCAGATCATCCTCGACGAGCTCGGCTACACCGACGCCAAGAAGTGCTTCACCAAGCGCGACGTCGAGGGCTGCCTGTGGACGCTGGTGAACGTGATCCTCGTGGGCGCGGCCGTCACCAAGATCCCGGCGGTCGGCAAGGCGATCTACCGGGTCGGCAACGGGATCCACAGCTTCTGGGAGCGCCTCGACAAGGCCAAGGACACCCTGGACCGGTTGCGTACGGTCGTCGACCGGGTCAAGAAGGGGCAGAGCGCCGTGGCGTGCCTCGTCCCGCTCGCCGAGGGAGCCGCAGCGCGGCAGGCCCCGTCCCACCAGGCGGCAGCGAACGCGGGCAGGGTCGCCACTGCCGCCTCCGCGGGGAACCCGAAGGTCTGCGTGACCTCGGCGCTCGGCAAGAACAGCCGGCTGGCGAAGCTCGCGGAGAAGTCCACGAAGAACCAGGCCGTGCAGCGTGAGATGAACCAGCTCATCAACAAGCTGATGGGCGGCAACGACCAGCCGGGCAAGGGTTCCAGGGCGCTGTCGCACGGCATCCGGTACCTTCGGGGCGACGCCGGCGCGCGGCTGTTCTTCCGCGAGGTCGACGGCGGCTTCGAGATCATCGGCAAGTCCGACAAGCCGAACGAGCCGAACGTCATCAAGGAGTTGCTGAAGATCTATGGCTCATGAGCCCCTGGTGACGGTGGAGACGGCCGACTTCTCCATCACCTATGTACTGGCCCTGGACGACGACGCAGGCACTGTCGAGGACGTGGACGCCGTCATCACCACCGGTGACGGCGCAGGGTGGACCGCGACACTCATGACGGCACGGAAGATCGCCGAGGTGCTGGACGAGCGTTCCTCGACCGGCGGGGACCCGTGTCTGCGGATCCCCGACCTCGTGGTCGTGCGCAGCGGCGGCCTCCCGGCCATGACCGCGGCCCTGGTCGACCTCTTCGGCCGACACGGCCTGGACACCGATGTCCTGCCGCGCTTCGTCGACGACGAGGACGAGGAAGAGGACGACTGACGCATCGCGCAACGAGCTGTGCCCCGCCGGACGAATCCGGCGGGGCACAGCTCGTTGCGGCTCCCTGGAAGACCTCGCAGGCGGCGTCAGTCCGTGACGTACTGGCGCAGCCCCGGCACGGTCAGCGTGCCGCCGAACTGGGCGGCCTGGGTGACCTTCACCTTGGTGAAGTAGATCAGCGGGATGTTCAGGGGCGGCGGGTGCTCCGGGTCGAAGGTGACCGGGATCAGTCCGAGCAGGTTGCCGGAGATGCTCTCCGTGTACATCACCGTCTTGCCGTCGTCGATCGTGGAGGTCGATCCCTTCGCGGCCTGGACGTGGTGCGTCTTCCCGGACTGCTTGTCCTTCACCAGCTGGTGCAGGTCCCCGATGTCGGTGCCGTTGCTGATGACGTACTTCAGCACCTTCTTGGTGGTCCCGCTGGCCGTCCTGACCTCGACGATGCCCTGGTAGTCGGCGCCCTTGAGCGTCAGGGAGCTGGCTTCCAGGTACCACGGTTCGTCGGGCACCAGGATCTGGTTGTCGACGCCTCCCTCGGCGTCGGTGGCGGCCGGGCAGTCCTCGGGGTCGACCGACGGGCTCGCGGAGGGGCTGGGGGAAGCGGTGGCCTCGTCCGCCGCCTCCTCGGCCTTGTCCTCGGCGTCCTCGGCCGCCTTCGACGCCGCGTCGGTGGTGTCCTTCGCGGTGTCCTCGACGGTGTCCTTCACGGCGTCGGTGGCCTTGCCGGCGGTCTTCCCGGCGCTGGCGGCGGCGTCGGACGTGTCCGTGCCCGAGGGCTTCTCGGTCTTCTCCGGCGTGCTCGTCTCCGCGGACGGGGACGAGCTGGACGCCGACGGCGTGGGGCTCGGGCTCTCGGTGGACTTGCCGCCCGTGAGGATGCCGCCGATCGCGTCGCCGATGCCCTCGAGGAGGCCGCCGCTCCTGGACTCCGAGGGGCTGGGCGCCGCCTCGTCCTCCTTCTCGTCCGAGGCGTCCCCGGAGGCGGAAGGGGCGGGCTTCGGTTCGGCCTTGTCGCCCGGGTCGTCGGAACCTGAATCCGACGAACCTGACGAACCGGAGGAACCCGACGGGCTCTTGTCCGCGTCCGTGCCCGAACCGCCCGCCGACGCCGAGGGAGTCGGCTCGGCCGCAGGGATGTCCTTGCCGCCGTCGTCCTCACTGCCGCTCGCCGAGGGCGAGGGGGAGGGCGAGGCGTCGGCCTTGTCCTTGTCGTCCTTGCCGTCCTTGTCGAGCGCCTCGACGCAGTCCTTGTACTCGTCGGCCTTGAGGCTGTTGGACGCCGTCGGGTGGTCGTCGGCGAGGGCCAGCGTCGGGGTGAAGCCCATGCCCATGAGGACGGCGGTGGGCATCGCCGCCATGGCTATCGCCTTGCCGGCCGGCATCTGGAACCTGGTGAACAGCGGCTTCCTGGGGGCCGCGTGACGGGGACCCGTTCTCGGCCGGTCCTGCGTCCCGGGGAACTGGTCGCGGGCGTCAGCCGACACGGTGCCCCCCGTGGTGCGCCTCGGGCCGCACGTCGCCGGCCGCCTCGCCGTCACCGGTCCCCGGCGCGGGGTGCGGGTGCCCCGGCTCCCCGGGCTCGCCGGCGGGGGTGGGCTCCCAGGCGGCCTTGTCCGCGGGACCCTGGTCCGCCGCCCCCTTGCCGCGCCCGGTGTCCTCCGGCCGGCCCGGCGCCCAGGCCATCGCCAGTGCGCCGCCGAGCATGGCGAGCAGGAAGCCGATGATGAAACCGCCGATGTTGGAGACCACCAGCGACACCAGGGCCAGGATGATCGCCGCCACACCGGCGAAGATGCGCGTCGCCTGCTGGAACCACATCGTCAGGCCCAGCGTGACGAGCAGGACGCCGATGATGAGGGAGCCGGCACCCGCGGTGGTCGCCATGGTGAGCGACATGGTTCCCAGCTTCAGGGTGGCGTAGGGGAAGTAGGCGATCGGCACGCCGCCGAGGATGGTGAACAGCCCCGCCCAGAACGGCCGGTTGCCCCGCCAGTCACGGAATCGCCGACGCAGCCGGGTGAAGGTCCCGGCGCTCTGGACCGGAGTCTCGGCACTCATGGAAAACAGCTCCCTCGGTCCGGTGGAGGTACGTACCGGCTCGGCCGTAGGCGTTCAGTAGCCGGAAATGGTGAGTCTGTGGAGGCGCCCGGCGTACGGCCGGGCCGGGCGGCGGGGCGGGGAAGCGACGGCTTCCCCGCCCTTCAGGGGCGCTTCGGCCCTGGGGGTGTCTGTCGGCCGGAGACCGTCAGAAGCACTCCATCTCCTTGTTCATGCCGAGCTTCATCGACAGACCGTTCAGCGTGAACGTGCCGGCGGAGGTCGCCCACGCCGTCTGCTCGACCTTTGTGAGGTCGGCCGACTCGGCCTGCTGGGCGAAGCCGCCCGGCAGGACGTTCTCGCCCTGCTTGACGTCGGGGCCGCGGGTCTTGTCCTTGACGGCGACGCCGATGTCGATGTTCTTGAACTTCGCGTCGGCGTCGAGCTGGGCGACGTCGATGTAGAGGTTCTCGGCGGTGACCGGCTTGTCGTTGCCCGCCTCGAGACGGAGGTACACCGTCTTGCCGATGAGCGGGATCGGCGTCGCGACCGACTGACACATCTTCTTGATGGTCGCCGTGTCGAACGAGGAGATGGCGACCGGGACCGGCACCTTCTCCTTGCCCTCGGTCGTCTTGTAGACGGTGTCGATTCCGCCGTACTGGGCGAAACCGTCACCGTGCAGGTGACCGGCCGACACCTTGAACTGCTGGCCGGAGACGCTGAACGACGCGGCGAGCGCCCCCTGAGCGAGTCCGACACCCACACATGCCGCGGCGGCGACGCTGGGCACCATGACCACAGCGAACCGCTTCCATCTGGTCCCGCCACGCACCTGGGACTCCATATTTCCTCCTTCTCGGACGTACATCTCCTGTCCTGGCCCGCCGCGAACTGCGGCTCAGCCGGGCAGGGATGGGAGAAGTGCTACGTCCTCGGGAAGGAGAGCGCCTGCACTCGGCGGCGCAACTGCGCCCGAATCACCGGCGATCACCCCCGAGCGACAACCACTGGTCGCGCCTGACACGCATCACGCACAACCCTGCTGGACAGGCTTCACCCGGTGGGCGAAGACCCCCCTGTCCAAGAGCCGGCGCCACTGCCGCCGGCTCTGCTCGGTGGGGACCCAGATCGTCCCGCGACCCAACCGGCTGCCGGGGTACGGGAATGGACCGAGCGTGGCCGATCGTGGTGCATTCTCGCCGCCCGCACAAGGGGGTTCGTTACTCACTAGTAACGGCGGGATAACCGAACAACGACCCAACGGTCTCGGACGGCAACGCAGGGTGGCGCCGGACGGCGGTACAAAGCTGTTGATCGCTGGACAGAATCCGACAGATCAACGCCCCGGACTTACTGGTAGTAACAGCGGCCGCGATTGCCAAGATTTGGCAAAGCGCGGCCGCAGTGAGGACTCCACAGCAGACTTTTCACCTGGGCACCACAGGCCCGGGCGTTTAGCGACTGGTCAGAACAGAGCGCGCGCCAGGGCCCGGCGCGCCGCGATCACCCGCGGGTCCTCGGGGCCGACGACCTCGAACAGCTCCAGCAGCCGCACGCGTACGGCGTCCCGGTCGTCGCCCGCCGTGCGCGCCACGGTCTCGATGAGCCGGCCGAACGCGTCCTCGACGTGACCGCCCACCAGGTCCAGGTCGGCGGCGGCGATCTGCGCCTGCACGTCGGACGGCTTCTCGGCCGCGTCCCGGCGCACGCGCTGCGGGTCGGCGCCCTGCACCCGCTGGAGCAACTCGGCCTGTGCGAGGCCCAGTTTGGCCTCCTCGTTGGCCGGGTCCTCGTTCAGCACGTTGCGGTAGGCCTGGATCGCCCCGCCCAGGTCGCCCGAGTCCAGTGCCTGCACGGCGGCCTCCAGGAGCCCGTCGTGCGGACCGGCCGGCCGCTCGGGGGCGGCGGGGGCGCCGCCCGGCTCGGCCTCCGGGTCGACGACGAGGCCGGTCAGGCCGAAGCGCTGCTCGGCGACCTGCACCAGCTGGTCCAGGGTCTGCCGGATCTGCGCCTCGCCCGCGGCACCCTGGAAGAGCGGCAGCGCCTGCCCGGCGACCACCGCGAACACCGCGGGGATCCCCTGGACACCGAACTGCTGCATCAGCATCTGGTTGGCGTCGACGTCGATCTTGGCGAGCAGGAAGCGGCCGTTGTACTCGACGGCCAGCCGCTCCAGGACGGGGCTCAGCTGCTTGCAGGGCTGACACCACTCGGCCCAGAAGTCGATGACGACCGGCACCTCGGCGGAGCGCTGCAGGACGTCGTTCTCGAAGCCCGCTTCGTCGACGTCGATGACCAGGTCGGCCGGGGAGATGGCCCCCGCGCCGCCCTCGCGGGCCGCCTGGGCCCGCGCCTGCTCCGCCTTCGCCTTGGCCTCCTGGGCCGCCTTCACCGCGGCGAGGTCGACGACTCCGCTCATGGACATGTTCCGTGGCTGCATGCGCCTATCCTCCCCCGTAGTGCGCGCGCGTGTGAAAACGCGGTGTGGAAGCCGGGCCGGTCGGTGCCCTTCGGCGCCGGGTCCCCACCCCACGCCGTGCGTGTCGAGGCCCGTGTACGTCCGGCACGGGCTTTCGCTACGAGTCGTAGCGTAATGCCAGACGTGGTCTTCGGGACACCGCCCCCCGGTGATCTCCCTCACGGGGCCGTGCGGGAACCGTCGGTTTATGGTCAGGACATGCACCGTCGCAGCCCGTCCGGCCGTTCCGGGCGCCCGCGCAGCGCCGCGGCGGACGCCGCGATCCTGGCCGCGACCCGTGCGGCGCTGGTGGACCTGGGCTGGTCCAAGCTCACCCTGGGGGACGTGGCGACGCGTGCGGGGGTTGCGAAGACGACGCTCTACCGCCGCTGGGCGGGCAAGAACGAACTGGTCGTCGACGCCGTGGCCGAACTGTTCGACGCGCTGGAGCTGCCCGACTGCGGCTCGCTGGCCGCGGACATCGAGGGCGTGGTGCTGCAGTTCGCCGCGATCCTGGCCCTCCCGGAGGCGCGCAGCGGACTGATGGCGGTGGTGGCGGAGGCCACCCGCGACGAGGCGCTGCGCGAGCGCATCCGCGCCTCCGTGGTGGACCGGCAGAAGCGGCTGGTCGTGGAGGGCCGCGCCCGGGCCCAGGCGCGCGGCGAACTCCCGGCCGAGGACGACCCGGAGTCGGCGGCGCGCACGGTGGACCTGATCTTCGACATGGTGGCGGGCGCGGTGGTGCACCGCACCCTGGTGAGCGCGGAACCCGCCGACGAGGAGTGGGTCCGCGGCTTCACCAGGGTGCTGTTGCAGGGGCTGGGGTCGTAGCCGTCAGAAGCCGGCCGGCTCCGTGTACACGCCCCACTCGTCGCGGAGCACCCCGCAGATCTCCCCGAGGGTGGCCTCCGCGCGGACGGCGTCCAGCATCGGCTCGATCATGTTGGCGCCGCTGCGGGCGGCGGCCAGCATGGCGTCCAGGGCGGTGCGCACCGCCGCGTCGTCCCGCGCCGTCTTCCGGCCGGCCAGCACGCGCACCTGCTCGCGCTCCACCTCGTGGCTGACGCGCAGGATCTCCAGGTCCCCGGTCACCGAGCCGTCATGGCAGTTGACGCCGACGACCCTCTTGTCGCCCTTCTCCAGCGCCTGCTGGTAGCGGAACGCCGACTCGGCGATCTCGCCGGTGAACCAGCCGTCCTCGATGCCGCGCAGGATGCCGGAGGTGATCGGGCCGATGGGGTGCTGCCCGTCGGGGTGGGCCCGCAGACCGCGCTCCTTGATCTGGTCGAAGATCTTCTCGGCGTCGGCCTCGATGCGGTCGGTGAGCTGCTCGATGTACCAGGAACCGCCCAGCGGGTCGGCCACGTTGGCGACGCCGGTCTCCTCCATCAGCACCTGCTGCGTGCGCAGCGCGATCTCCGCGGCCTGCTCGCTCGGCAGGGCCAGGGTCTCGTCGAGCGCGTTGGTGTGCAGCGAGTTCGTCCCGCCGAGCACCGCGGCCAGGGCCTCGACGGCCGTGCGGACGACGTTGTTGTACGGCTGCTGGGCGGTGAGGGAGACACCCGCGGTCTGCGTGTGGAAGCGCAGCCACTGGGCCTTCTCCGACTGCGCGCCGTACACGTCCCGCATCCAGCGGGCCCAGATGCGGCGGGCCGCGCGGAACTTGGCGATCTCCTCGAAGAAGTCGACGTGCGCGTCGAAGAAGAAGGACAGGCCGGGCGCGAACACGTCGACGTCCAGGCCGCGCGAGAGGCCCAGCTCCACGTAGCCGAAGCCGTCCGCGAGGGTGTAGGCCAGCTCCTGGGCGGCCGTGGCCCCGGCCTCGCGGATGTGGTAGCCGGAGACGGACAACGGCTTGTACGCCGGGATCCCGCCCGCGCAGTACTCCATGAGGTCACCGATGAGCCGCAGGTGGGGCTCGGGCTGAAAGAGCCACTCCTTCTGGGCGATGTACTCCTTGAAGATGTCCGTCTGGAGCGTGCCGTTGAGGACGGACGGGTCGACGCCCTGCCGCTCGGCGGCGACCAGGTACATGCAGAAGACGGGCACGGCCGGGCCGCTGATGGTCATGGACGTGGTGACGTCGCCCAGCGGGATGTCCTTGAACAGGACCTCCATGTCGGCCGCCGAGTCGATCGCCACGCCGCAGTGCCCGACCTCGCCCAGCGAGCGCGGGTCGTCGGAGTCGCGGCCCATGAGGGTCGGCATGTCGAAGGCGACCGAGAGCCCGCCCCCGCCGTTGCGGAGGATCATCTTGTAGCGCTCGTTGGTCTGCTCGGCGTTGCCGAACCCGGCGAACTGCCGGATGGTCCAGGTGCGGCCCCGGTAGCCCGTCGCGTACAGACCGCGGGTGAAGGGGTACTCCCCGGGCCAGCCGATCCGCTCGAACCCGTCGTACCGGTCCCCGGGCCGGGGCCCGTACACCGGCTCCACGGGGTCCCCGGAGAGCGTGGTGAAGTCGGCCTCGCGCTTGCGTGCGGCGTCGTACCGGGCCTGCCAGCGGCGGCGGCCCTCCTCGATGGCGTCAGCGTCCATACCGTCGAATTTACTTGGACGTCCTAGTAAATGTCGATGGCTGACGGCAGTGACCTGGCGAACGGGTGAGGCCGGCCGCCGTACGCGCGCGTACGGCGGCGGTCCCGGGTGTTCTGCTACGCCTTGGCCGGCGCGGGCACGTCCTCGGCGAGCCTGCCGTCCAGCTCACGGCTGATCCGGCGCTCGACGAAGAACGCGGCCGTGGGGATCGTGCCGGCCAGCAGCACCCACAGCTGCTTCTTGACCGGCCACTTCGCCTTCGAGCCCAGATCGAAGGCGAAGATCAGGTACACGACGTACAGCCAGCCGTGCGCGATGCTGACCACCTGGGTGAAGTCGGCCGCGCCGCCCAGATCCAGGACGTACTTGCCGATCATTCCGAGGGTCAGCGCGACGAGCAGCACACCGGTGACGTAGGCCATGACCCGGTAGCGGGTCAGCACGCTCTTCTTCATGCCGTCGAGCGTAACGACCCGTTCCGGGAGATCTTGCCCCGGGTCACTGCTCCTCGAAGTCGCCGGCCGCGACGCGCAGCGGGCGCAGCATCGCGAAGATCTCGGCGCACTCCTCCGCGTCGTACGCGCCGAGCCCGAAGTCCATCGCCATCAGGTCCCGCGTGGCCGACTCGACCACCTCGCGGCCCTTGGCGGTGATGCTGGCCAGGGTGCCGCGGCCGTCGTTGGGGTTGGGCCGCTTGGCGACCAGGCCGGACCGGACCAGCCGGTCGACGGTGTTGGTCACGGACGTGGGGTGCACCATCAGCCGCTCGCCGATCTTGGACATCGGCAGCTCGCCCGACTTGGAGAAGGTGAGCAGCACCAGGGCCTCGTAGCGGGCGAAGGTCAGCCCGTACGGCCTGACCACCGCGTCGACCTCGGCGAGCAGGATCTGCTGGGCGCGCATGATCGAGGTGATCGCGGCCATGGACGGCACGTTCCCCCAGCGCTGCTTCCAGCGTTCGTCGGCGCGCGCGATCGGATCGAAGGAGAGACTGAGCGGCTTCGGCACGGACCAGACCTTACCGGCCGGTCACATGGTGGTCAGCTCCGTCTCGCCCTTCGGTCCACCCGCCGCCGCGGGCACCCCGGCGGCGGGAGGGCGAGGGCGCTACCGCGCGAGGTGCCGCTCCACCGTCTCCACCTTGGACGTCAGTCCGTCCGTCACACCGGGGCGGATGTCCGCCTTCAGCACGAGGGAGACGCGCGGCGCCCGCCGCTCGACCGCGGCCACGGCACGCCGGACGACGTCCATGACCTCGTCCCACTCCCCCTCCACGGAGGTGAACATCGCGTCCGTGGAGTTCGGCAGCCCGGACTCCCGCACCACCCGCACGGCGTCGGCGACGTACTCCCCCACGTCCTCGCCCACGCCCAGGGGCGTCACGGAGAAGGCGACGATCACGCGTTCACCACGCCTTCCTTGCGCACGCGCGAGGCGATGACCGCGTCCTCGGCCTCACGCCGCAGCCGGCGCTCGGCGAAGAAGCCGCCGGCCGGGAGCACCGAGAGGACGAAGTACAGCGCGGCGGTCCCCAGCGGCCACTTGGCCCGGTTCCAGGCGTCGGCCCAGAAGACGACGTAGAGGACGAACAGCGCACCGTGCACCGCCCCCATCACCGGCACGGCGTTGAAGTCCGTGGTCCGCTTCAGCACCGAGCAGACCAGCAGGAGCAGGAACGAGATCGCCTCGGGGGCCGAGACCAGGCGGAGGCGGCGGAGGGCGGTGGCGGTCTTGAGGTCCACGGGTCACCTTCGATGGCAGGGATCGGTTTGTGAACGCACGCACAAGCGTCGCGCCCATTGTGGCAAACCGCCCCGGCCGTCCGGTCCCTAGGGGTGCGCTCAGGGACGTTCTCCACCCACGGGGCCTGTCCGCGGGGCCCGGCCTGCGGATACCTTCGCGTACGTGGCGATGTTCCGACTTCAGAGCAGCAAGGTGCTCGCCGTCGACATGACCGGAGACGCCGTGAAGGCGAAGAACGGCTCGATGGTCGCGTACGACGGCGAGATGGCCTTCAAGAAACTCAGCGGCGGCGGCGAGGGCATACGGGGCATGGTGACCCGGCGCCTGACCGGCGAGCAGATGACGTTGATGGAGGTGAAGGGCCGGGGGACCTGCTGGTTCGCGGACCGGGCCTCCGAGATCAACCTGGTCCGCGTGCAGGGCGACAAGCTCTACGTGGAGTCGAGCAATCTGCTCGCCACCGACGGCGGGCTGCGCACGGGGACCGAGTTCACCGGCCTGCGCGGCGCCTCCCAGGGGAACGGGCTGTTCACCACGACCCTCGAGGGCCACGGCCAGGCAGCGATCATGTCGGACGGACCGGCGGTGGTGCTCCGGGTCAGTCCGCAGTACCCGCTGACCGTGGACCCGGGCGCGTACGTGGCGCACCAGGGGAACCTGCGGCAGTCCTTCCAGTCCGGTGTGACGTTCCGCACGCTGCTCGGGGAGGGCGGCGGCGAGGCGTTCCAGATGCGGTTCGAGGGGGACGGGCTGGTGTACGTGCAGCCGAGCGAGCGGAACACGATCGCGGGAGACGTGTGAGATGGGCTTCCGGGAGATCAACGGGAAGATGGTCGAGGCGACGGTCGCGCCCGGGCAGCGGCTGTTCAGCCAGCGCGGCGCGATGCTCGCGTACAAGGGCGAGGTGTCCTTCACGCCCGACATGGCGGGCGGCCAGGGCGGGATCATGTCGATGATCGGCCGCCGGGTCGCGAACGAGGACACCCCCCTGATGTCCGTCGAGGGCAGCGGCACGGTCCTGTTCGGGCACGGCGGGCACCACGTCCAGGTGATCCGCCTCACCGGCGACACCCTCTACGTCGAGGCGGACCGCCTGCTGGCCTTCGAGGGCACGCTCCAGCAGGGCACGATGTTCCTCGGTGCGCAGGGCGGCGTGATGGGCATGGTGCGCGGCCAGGTCAGCGGCCAGGGGCTGTTCACGACGACGCTGAAGGGGCACGGGTCCGTCGCGGTCATGGCCCACGGCGGCGTCATCGAGATCCCGATCACCCCGCAGCACCCGGTGCACGTCGACCCGCAGGCCTACGTCGCCCACCACGGCGAGGTCCGCAACAAGCTGTCCACCGCCCTGGGCTGGCGGGACATGGTGGGCCGCGGCTCCGGCGAGGCGTTCCAGCTGGAGCTGAGCGGCAGCGGTGCGGTGTACGTCCAGGCGTCGGAGGAGAAGCTGTGAGCACCTACGCATCCCCGGGCGCCGGCCCCGCGGTCTTCGACCCGGCGACCCTGCCCTGCGACGACAACGTCAATCCGTACACCTTCTGCGTGGAGCTCAAGGGGAGCCAGTGGTTCCTGCAGAAGGGGAAGATGATCGCCTACTACGGCTCGATGGACTTCAACGGCGTCGGGCACGGCCGGCTGGACCGTCTCGTGCGCACCTCGTTCCATTCGCCACTGCACGCGAGCGACTGGGTGGTGGCCGAGGGGTCGGGCAAGATGCTCCTGGCCGACCGGGCCTTCGACGTCAATTCGTACGACCTCGAGGACGGCAACCTGACCATTCGCTCGGGCAACCTGCTTGCTTTTCAGCCAAGTCTGTCGCTGAAGCAATCAATCGTGCCGGGTTTTCTGACGCTCATCGGGACGGGGAAGTTCGTGGCCGCGTCCAACGGCCCGGTGGTGTTCATGGAGCCCCCGATCCGGGTCGACCCCCAGGCGCTGGTCGGCTGGGCCGACTGCCCCTCGCCCTGCCACCACTACGACCACGGCTACATGACGGGCGTGATGGGCGGTCTACGTGCACTGACGGGCCTCGGGGGCGCCTCCGGCGAGGAGCACCAGTTCGAGTTCGTGGGCGCCGGCACGGTGCTGTTGCAGTCGTCCGAGACGTTGATGGCGGAGCAGGCGACGGGGGCGGTCCCGCACCAGGCGGGGGTGCCCGGCGCGGGGACGCACGGCCCGCAGGCGGGGCAGTCGGGCGTACCGCGCCTTCCCGGACAGCTGGGGGACCTCCAGCGTCGCTTCGGGCTGTGAGCGGTAGTCTGCGGAGTGTGACATCGAACGCCTGCGCACGGTTGTTCGCCAGGTGTGCGCTGTCACACGCCACCCCTCACTAGTTCGCCTTTCAACATTTTAGGTAGACTTCATTCATGGAGACCGAGACGGCCACCCGCTGGCTGACCGATGCGGAGCAGTGCGCTTGGCGCACCCACCTGGAGGTCAACAGGCTGTTGACGTACCAGCTCGAGAAGGACCTGCAGCCGTTCGGCCTGACGATGAACGACTACGAGATCCTCGTGAACCTCTCCGAGTCCGACGACCTGCGGATGCGGATGAGCGACCTCGCCTCCGCCACGATGCAGTCCAAGAGCCGCCTGTCGCACCAGATCACGCGCATGGAGAACGCGCACCTGGTCAGGCGCGAGAACTGCGAGTCGGACCGACGGGGGCTCTACGCGGTCCTCACCGACCACGGCATGGCGACGATGCAGAAGGTCGCGCCGCACCACGTGGCGTCCGTGCGCAGGCACTTCATCGACCTGCTGTCCCCGGAGACCCTCACGGAGCTCGACAAGGCACTCAAGCCCATCGCCGAGCACCTGCGCGGCCAGCGCGGGCGCCCCTGACCCGCTAGCGGAGCGGCAGGCGGAGTTCGAACAGGGCTCCGCCTGCGGGTCCCCGCCCGGCGGTGAGCGTGCCGCCGTGCCGGACGGCGACGTCCCGGGCGATGGCCAGCCCCAGTCCGGCGCCTCCGTCGTCCCGGCTGCGGGCCGCGTCGAGCCGGACGAACCGTTCGAAGATCCGCTCCCGGTCCGCCTCGGGCACCCCGTCGCCGTCGTCGGCCACCCCGACCACGGCCCGGTCGCCCTCGCGCCGCACGCTGACCGTCACGGCCGAGCGCGCGTGCCGCTGGGCGTTGTCCAGCAGATTGGCGAGCACCCGCCCCAGCTGCCCCCGCGACCCGGCCACCTCCACGGCCTCCGCCCGCACGCTCACGCCGGTCCGCCCGGTGGCCTCCTCGCGGGCCAGGGCGGCCAGGTCGACCGTCGCGTCCCCGGGCCGCTCCCCCGCGTCGAGCCGGGCGAGCAGCAGCAGGTCGGCGGCCAGTCGCTGGAGGCGCACGGTGTCCTCCACGGCCCCGTCGAGGTCCAGCAGCTCGGGGTGCGCGGCGGCCACCTCCAACTGCGTGCGCAGGGAGGCGATCGGGCTGCGCAGCTCGTGGGAGGCGTCCGCGACGAACCGGCGCTGCCGCTCCACGGACGTCTCCAGCGCCGCGAGCGTCTCGTTGGTGGTGCTGGCGAGCCGGGCGATCTCGTCGTGCGTGTCCGGCTCGGGCACCCGGCGCGCGAGGTCCTCGGACCGGGTGATCGCGGCCATCTCGCGCCGGATGCCCTCGACGGGGCGCAGGGCCCGCCGGGTCACCAGCCACGTCACGCCCGCGACGACGGCCAGCAGCAGCGGGAAGCCGATGAGCATCACGGTCAGGGCGGTGCGCACCGCCCCGTGCTCGGCGGCCAGCGGCCAGCCCGCGTAGACCTCGAGGTGGCCGCGGTCCCGGGTCTCCACCTCGACGGCGGCGAACCGGTAGTCCTCGGTGTCCCCGTCGATCGTCGCGGAGCCGTTGCTGAAGACGCTCTCCCCGGAGATCTCGCCCGGTGCGAGGCTCTCGCCGGAGTCGTCCTCGTCGTCCCCGTCCGGCGACGCGGCCGGCTGCGGCTCCACCCGGGTGCTGTCGGTGCCGCTGATCCGCTCCAGGTCTTCGCTGGCCGCGACCAGCCGTCCGTCCTCGTCGAGCACCTGCACCGGCCCGTCGTCGCCGTCCAGCCCGGACAGCTTGTCGTAGGGCGTGCCGGCGGCCAGTTCCGAGGCGACCGCGCGGGCGGAGCGCTCGGCCTGCGTTCCGGCCTCGCCGATCAGGTTGGACCGCAGGGACAGCAGCACGGCGGTCCCGGCCGCGACCAGGGCGACCGCGACGACGAGCGTGGCTCCCAGCGTGGCCCGCGCCCGGACGGACCCGAACAGCCGGCTCACGGCGCCGTCTCCAGCCGGTACCCGGCCCCGCGCACGGTCCGGATCAGCCCCGGGCGCAGCTTGCGCCGCAGCGTGCTGACGTACACCTCGACGATGTTGGGGTCGCCGTCGTAGGCGAAGTCCCAGACGTGCTCCAGGATCTCCGACTTGGACACGACCTCGCCGGGCCGCAGCACGAGCTGCTCCAGCACGGAGAACTCCTTGGCCGTCAGGGCGATCTCGGCGTCACCGAGAAAGACCCGGCGGGCGGCCGTGTCGACCTTCAGATCCCCGTGCACGTGCACGGGCGACGCCCCGCCGCCCTGCCCGCGCCGGCGCAGCAGCGCCTTCACACGGGCGACCAGCACGACGTAGGAGAACGGCTTGGTGAGGTAGTCGTCCGCGCCGGTGTCGAGGCCCTCGGCCTCGTCGTACTCGCCGTCCTTGGCGGTCAGCATCAGGATCGGCACGTCGTGGCCGGCGGCGCGCAGGGCGGCGCAGACCCGGTAGCCGTTGAGCCCCGGCAGCATGATGTCCAGGATCACCAGGTCGTGGACGCCCTCCGAGGCCCGGTGCAGCCCCTCCAGTCCGTCGTGGACGACGTCCACGGCGTACCCCTCGGCCGTCAGGCCTCTGGCGAGCGACAGGGCCAGCCGCTTCTCGTCCTCCACGATCAACAGGCGCATGCGTCCAGAGTGGCAAAGCCAAGCTGAAGATCCCTTCAGGGGGCTTCAGGTTCCTCTCAGCCTCCGTCGGCCAGAGTCGAAGACATCGAAAACGAAACGACTCGGGAGGAACCCGCATGAAGCGCAACATCGTGATCGCCGCCGTGACCGCCGCCGCTCTGATCGGAGGCGGTACGGCCACGGCCCTCGCGACCACGGGCGACGACGACGGCCCGGCGCGCCAGACGGCGAACACCCGGGTGTCGGACGACGACCGCCGCGACGACCGGGACGACGCCGAGCAGGTCGCCGACGCGGACGTCACGGCGGCCGAGGCCATCGCCTCCGCGCTGAAGCACACCTCGGGCACGGCCGTCTCCGCGGAACTGGACGACGAGGACGACTCCGGCAAGACGGTGTGGCAGGTCGACGTGCTGGCCGGCGACGACACCTGGCGCAGCGTGAGCGTCGACCCGTCCAGCGGCAAGGTCCTCGGCGCGCACAAGGACGACGAGGACGACACGGCGCAGGTGCGGGCCGCGCTGAAGGGCTCCGCCGTGACCGCCGAGGAGGCGGCGAAGGCCGCGGCCGGCAAGGGCGTGGTGACGTCCGTCGACCTCGACGACGACGGCAAGGGCCAGGCCTGGGAGGCCGAGACCCGCAAGCAGGACGGCACCGAGCAGGACTGGAAGATCGGCCTCGACACGGCGAAGGTCACCGCGGACCGCTCGGACACCCAGGACGACACCGATGACGACCAGGACTGACCCGTCACCCAGCACCGCAACCGCCCCGGCGCCCACAGTCGCGCCGGGGCGCGACGCGCCTCGCAGCGCACCGCACCCGCACCCGCCGTGCCACGGAAGGGGCCGTGCCGGGGGGTGTCCGCCCGCAGCTGGTTGGCGCGTCGACGGACAGTGAGTCGGTGTGACACCCCATCGCGCCGTTCCGAGGACGGACACCCCCCGGCACGGCCCCGACCCACCACAAGCGCCAGGCGAAGCACCGAACGTGCCCGCCGAACGCGCAGGCTCAGCCCTCCGTCAGCCCCGCCACCAACTCGTCGGCCGCCCGGTAGGGATCCAGCTCGCCCGCCACGATCCGCTCCGCCAGGGCCCCCAGGCGCCGGTCCCCGTGCAGGTCCCCGATCCGCTCGCGCAGAGCCGTCACCGCGATCGTCTCGACCTCGCGCGAGGCCCGGGCCGTCCGCCGCTCCGCGAGGACCCCCCGCTCCTCCATCCAGGCCCGGTGCTTCTCCAGCGCCTCGACGACCTCGTCCACGCCCTCCCCCCGCGCGGCGACCGTCTTCACGATCGGCGGGCGCCAGTCCCCCGGCCCCCGCGACTCCCCCAGCCCCAGCATGTGGTTCAGCTCGCGGGCCGTGGCGTCCGCGCCGTCCCGGTCCGCCTTGTTCACGACGTACACGTCGCCGATCTCCAGGATCCCGGCCTTGGCCGCCTGGATGCCGTCGCCCATGCCGGGCGCCAGCAGCACCACCGAGGTGTCCGCCTGCGAGGCGATCTCCACCTCCGACTGCCCGACCCCCACCGTCTCGACGAGGATCACGTCGCACCCGGCGGCGTCCAGCACCCGGATCGCCTGCGGCGCGGCCCACGCCAGCCCACCCAGGTGCCCGCGCGTCGCCATCGACCTGATGTACACGCCCGGGTCGGACGCGTGATCCGACATGCGCACACGGTCGCCGAGCAGCGCACCGCCCGAGAACGGGGACGACGGGTCGACGGCGAGCACGCCGACCCGCCTGCCCTGCTTGCGGTAGGCGCTGACCAGTGCCGAGGTCGACGTCGACTTGCCGACACCCGGCGACCCGGTCAGGCCGACCACGTACGCGCCGCCGGTCAGGGGCGCCAGCGCCTCCATGACCTCCCGCAGCTGCGGGGACGCCCCCTCCACCAGGGAGATCAGCCGGGCCACGGCCCGGGGCCGACCTTCCCTGGCCTGGGCCACCAACGTGGAGACGTCCTGCATCACAGCTCCGTTCAGATCAGGGACGTACCGACACTCAGGCCTTGGGCACGCGCACGATCAGCGCGTCACCCTGGCCCCCGCCACCGCACAGCGCGGCCGCGCCCACCCCGCCGCCGCGCCGCTTCAGCTCCAGCGCGAGATGCAGCACGAGCCGCGCACCGGACATCCCGATCGGGTGACCCAGGGCAATGGCACCGCCGTTGACATTCACCTTTTCGGTGGACACTCCGAGGTCCTTCATGGACTGCACGGCCACCGCCGCGAACGCCTCGTTGATCTCGACGAGGTCGAGGTCGGAAACCTCCAGCCCTTCCTTCTTCAGCGCGTGCAGGATCGCGTTGGACGGCTGCGACTGCAGCGAGTTGTCCGGCCCGGCCACGTTGCCGTGCGCCCCGATCTCGGCGATCCACTCCAGGCCGAGCTCCTGCGCCTTGGCCTTGCTCATCACGACGACGGCGGCGGCGCCGTCGGAGATCTGCGAGGCGGAACCGGCCGTGATCGTGCCGTCCTTGGCGAAGGCGGGACGCAGCTTGCCGAGCGACTCCGCGGTCGTGTCGCCGCGGATGCCCTCGTCCTTGCTGAACAGCACCGGGTCGCCCTTGCGCTGCGGGATCTCGACGGGCGTGATCTCGGCCTCGAACAGGCCGTTCTTCTGCGCGGCGGCGGCCCGCTGGTGCGACAGCGCGGCGATCTCGTCCTGCTCGGCCCGGCCGATGCCGAGGCGGGTGTTGTGCTTCTCGGTGGACTCGCCCATGGCGACGCCGTCGAAGGAGTCGGTCAGCCCGTCGTGCGCCATGGAGTCCAGCATCTGGATGGCGCCGTACTTGTACCCCTCGCGGGACTTGGGCAGCAGGTGCGGGGCGTTGGTCATGGACTCCTGGCCGCCGGCGACGATCACGTCGAACTCACCCGCGCGGATGAGCTGGTCGGCGAGCGCGATGGCGTCGAGGCCGGACAGGCAGACCTTGTTGATGGTCAGCGCCGGCACGTTCATCGGGATGCCGGCCTTGACCGCGGCCTGGCGGGCCGGGATCTGCCCCGCCCCGGCCTGGAGCACCTGGCCCATGATCACGTACTGCACCTGGTCGCCGCCGATCCCCGCACGGTCGAGGGCGGCCTTGATCGCGACGCCGCCGAGGTCGGCTCCGGAGAAGGACTTCAGGGAGCCCAGCAGCCGTCCCATGGGCGTACGCGCACCCGAGACGATCACCGAGCTGGTCGTTGCAGAAGACATGAGCTGCGATCCCCTTACCGGCTGCACAGCCGAGGAGTGAACGAGGGTTTACTTCGAATGTACTGAGTGGCACTCCGTGCCGTCATCGGGCCGTCGGTGTGATCGCGCGCACGTTGCGTAACCACCTCCGGGGCGCTGCACTGAACTCATGCTGACGCGAATCGACCACATCGGGATCGCCTGTTTCGACCTGGACAAGACCGTCGAGTTCTACCGTGCCACCTACGGCTTCGAGGTCTTCCACTCCGAGGTCAACGAGGAGCAGGGCGTGCGCGAGGCCATGCTCAAGATCAACGAGACGTCCGACGGGGGCGCCACCTACCTCCAGCTCCTGGAGCCGACCCGGGAGGACTCCACCGTCGCGAAGTGGCTCGCGAAGAACGGCGAGGGCGTCCACCACATCGCCTTCGGCACCGCGGACGTCGACGCGGACGCCGCCGACATCAAGGACAAGGGCGTGCGCGTGCTGTACGAAGAGCCCCGGCGCGGCTCCATGGGGTCACGGATCACCTTCCTGCACCCCAAGGACTGTCATGGCGTACTGACAGAACTGGTCACTTCGGCGCCCGTTGAGTCACCTGAGCACTGACCCTCGTACATAGGGGCCGGTAGGGTTGGGTGCGGTCGCCGCTCAGCCAGGGTGACCGCGGTCCCGCCGTGCGACGGCAGGACCACCGGGGTCCGGGTTTCGGGGGACGAGCGTCGGGGCAGCAGCCTCTGCTCCGCCGATGATCTGACACCATTCCCCGGGGGCCCCGTTCGGCGGATGGACGGAGCTCGTACGGAAAGAGTTTCGACCAGGGGACGGATGGGACCGCGCAGTGCGGGGCTACGAGAGCCAGGAGCGAGAGCCGGCGGCTGACGTCGACCACCTCTCTCGGTTCGAAGCCGAGATGAAGCGGCTGAAGACCGAGCGGGAAAAGGCGATCCAGCACGCCGAGGACCTCGGCTACCAGGTCGAGGTACTGCGCGCCAAGCTGCACGAGGCGCGGCGCACCATCATGACCCGGCCCTCCTTCGACGGGGGCGACATCGGCTGGCAGGCCGAGCAGTTGCTGCGCAACGCGCAGATGCAGGCCGACCAGATCCGCACGGACGCCGAGCGGGAACTGAGCGAGGCCCGGGCCCAGACCCAGCGGATCCTGCAGGAGCACGCCGAGCAGGCGGCCCGCCTCCAGGCGGAGCTGCACCAGGAGGCGGTCACCCGCCGCCAGCAGCTGGACCAGGAACTGGCCGAGCGCCGCCAGACGGTCGAGTCGCACGTCAACGAGAACGTGGCGTGGGCCGAGCAGCTGCGCGCCCGCACCGAGCAGCAGGCCCGCCGGCTGCTGGAGGAGTCCCGCGCGGAGGCCGAGCAGTCCCTGGCCGCCGCCCGCGCGGAGGCCGAGCGGCTGGCCACCGAGGCCCGGCAGCGGCTGACCAGCGCGGCCGAGGAGGCCCGGGCGGAGGCCGAGCAGATCCTGCGGCGGGCCCGCACGGACGCCGAGCGGCTGCTGAACGCGGCCTCCACGCAGGCCCAGGAGGCCACCGACCACGCCGAGCAGCTGCGCACCTCCACCGTCTCGGAGTCGGAGTCCGCGCGCCGCGAGGCCCAGGAGCTCACCAAGGCCGCCGAACAGCGGATGGCCGAGGCCGAGGAGGCGCTGCGCAAGGCGCAGTCCGAGTCGGAGAAGCTCGTCACGGAGGCCAAGGAGGCCGCCGCCAAGGCCCTGGCGAGCGCCGAGTCGGCCAACGAGACGCGCACGCGCACCGCCAAGGAGCAGGTCGCCCGGCTGGTCGAGGAGGCCACGAAGGAGGCCGAGAGCACCAAGTCCGAGGCGGAGCAGATCGTCGCGGACGCCCGCGCCGAGGCCGAGAAGATCGTCGCCGAGGCCGCCGAGAAGGCGCGCACGCTCACCGCCGAGGAGACGGCGACCCAGCTCTCCAAGGCGGCCCGTACGGCCGAGGAGGTCCTCAACAAGGCGTCGGAGGACGCCAAGAAGACCACCAAGGCCGCGGCCGAGGAGGCCGAGCGGATCCGCAAGGAGGCCGAGGCCGAGGCGGACCGGCTGCGGGCCGAGGCGCACGACATCGCCGAGGAGCTCAAGGGCGCGGCGAAGGACGACACCAAGGAGTACCGCGCCAAGACGGTCGAGCTGCAGGAGGAGGCCCGCCGGCTGCGCGGCGAGGCCGAGCAGCTCCGGGCGGACGCCGTCGAGGAGGGCGAGAAGATCCGCGCCGAGGCCCGCAAGGAGGCCGTGGCGCAGATCGAGGAGGCGGCGAAGTCCGCAGAGGAGCTGCTCGCCAAGGCCAAGGCCGACGCGGACGAGCTGCGCACCACGGCCCAGGCCGACAGCGAGAAGGTCCGCACCGAGGCCATCGAGCGGGCGACGACGCTGCGCCGGCAGGCGGAGGAGACCCTCCAGCGCACCCGGCAGGAGGCCGAACGGCACCGCGAGGAGGTCGTCGAGCAGGCCGAGGCCCTCAAGGCGGAAGCCGAGCGCGCGGCGCTGGAGCTGCACGAGGAGACCGAGCGGGCCGTCGAGGCCCGCCGCGCGGAGGCCGCCGAGGAGCTGACGCGGCTGCAGCGGGAGGCCGAGGAGCGGCTGACGGCGGCCGAGCAGGCGCTGTCGGAGGCCCGGGAGGAGGCCGCGCGGATCCGCCGCGAGGCCGCCGAGGAGAACGAGCGGCTGCGGGCCGAGGCCGCCGAGCGCATCCGCACGCTGCGGCAGCAGGCCGAGACGGAGGCCGAGCGGCTGCGGGACGAGGCCGCTTCGGACGCGTCCGCCGCGCGGGCCGAGGGCGAGGCCGTCGCCGTACGGCTGCGCACGGAGGCCGCGACGGAGGCCGAGCGGCTGAAGTCCGAGGCGCAGGAGAGCGCCGACCGGATGCGCGCGGAGGCGCAGGCCGCCGCGGAGCGGCTGGCCGCGGAGGCGTCCGAGACGCTGGCCGCCGCCCAGGAGGAGGCCAACCGCCGCCGCCGCGAGGCCGAGGAACTCCTCGGCAGCGCCCGGCAGGAGGCCGACCAGGAGCGCGAGCGGGCCCGCGAGCAGAGCGAGGAGCTGCTGGCCTCGGCGCGCAAGCGCGTGGAGGAGGCCCAGGCCGAGGCCGTCCGGCTGGTCGAGGAGGCCGACCGGCGGGCCACGGAGATGGTGTCCGCCGCCGAGCAGCACGCGCAGCAGGTCCGCGACTCCGTCGCGGGGCTGCACGAGCAGGCCCAGGAGGAGATCACCGGGCTGCGCAGCGCCGCCGAGCACGCGGCGGAGCGCACCCGGCGCGAGGCCGAGGAGGAGGCGGACCGGGTCCGCGCCGACGCCTACGCGGAGCGCGAGCGGGCGAGCGAGGACGCGAGCCGGCTGCGCCGCGAGGCGCACGAGGAGTCCGAGGCCGCCAAGGCGCTCGCCGAGCGGACGATGTCCGAGGCGATCAGCGAGGCGGAGCGGATCCGCGCGGATGTCGCCGAGCACGCCCAGCGGGTGCGCACGGAGGCGTCCGACACGATCGCCGAGGCGGAGCAGAGCGCCTCGCGCACCCGGGCCGACGCCCGCGAGGACGCCAACCGCATCCGCTCGGACGCGGCGACGCAGGCGGACACCCTCATCACCGAGGCGCGCAGCGAGGCGGAGCGGCTCACCACCGAGACGGTCCGGGAGACCGACCGGCTGCGCATGGAGACGGTCACCGAGGCGGAGCGGGTGCGCACCGAGGCGCTCGCCGAGGCCGAGCGGGTGGGCGCGGAGGCTGCCGGGGAGGCCGACCGGCTCCTCGCGGAGGCCACCGGTGAGGCGGAGCGGCTGCGGGCCGAGGCCGCCGAGACGGTCGGTTCGGCGCAGCAGCACGCGGAGCGGATCCGCACCGAGGCCGAGCGCGTCAAGTCGCAGGCGCGGGCGGAGGCCGAGCGCGTCGTCGCCGACGCGCGCGAGGAGGCCGACCGCACGCTGGACGAGGCCCGCAAGGACGCCAACAAGCGGCGCTCGGAGGCGGCCGAGCAGGTCGACAAGCTCATCACGGAGACCACGGCCGAGGCGGACAAGCTGCTCACCGAGGCGCAGCAGCAGGCGCACAAGACCACCGCCGAGGCCGAGGCGCAGGCCGACACGATGGTGGGCGCGGCCCGCACGGAGGCCGACCGGCTGGTGTCCGAGGCGACGGTCGAGGGCAACTCGCTGGTGGAGAAGGCCCGTACGGACGCGGACGAGCTGCTGGTCGGCGCGCGCCGGGACGCCACGCAGATAAGGGAGCGCGCCGAGGAGCTGCGCGACCGCATCACGACGGAGATCGAGGAGCTGCACGAGCGGGCCCGCCGGGAGTCGGCCGAGGCGATGAAGACGGCGGGCGACCGCTGCGACGCCCTGGTCAAGGCGGCCGAGGAGCAGCTGGCGAAGGCGCAGGCGAAGGCCAAGGAGATCGTGTCGGAGGCCAACTCCGAGGCGGGCAAGGTGCGCATCGCCGCGGTGAAGAAGGCCGAGGGGCTGCTCAAGGAGGCCGAGCAGAAGAAGTCGACGCTGGTCCGGGAGGCCGAGGAGCTCAAGGCCGAGGCGGTCCGCGAGGCCAAGCGCACGGTCGAGGAGGGCAAGCGCGAGCTGGAGGTGCTGGTCCGCCGCCGCGAGGACATCAACGCCGAGATCTCCCGTGTCCAGGACGTGCTGGAGGCGCTGGAGTCCTTCGAGGCTCCGGCCGGCGCCAAGGACAGCGGGGTGAAGGCGGGCGCGACGATCGGCGCGCCCCGATCGGGTGGCAAGTCCTCGGACGGCTAGGCGTCCGGAGCGAGCCGGAACGGCTGATTCCGGGGACATCGAGGGGCTTTGACCGGGTTCTGGCAAGCGATCCGCCGCTTAGCCACTCAAAAGGGGTCTCATTTTCCGGTTCAAACGCGCATCCGCTCGATGACACACCGTTCCGGCCCCTAGGATTCCACCTATCACCTCACCGGTCTCATTCGACAGGAACCCCATGAGCGACACTTCCCCCTACGGCTTCGAGCTTGTGCGGCGTGGGTACGACCGCGCTCAGGTGGACGAACGTATCTCCAAGCTCGTCTCCGACCGTGACAGCGCTCTCGCCCGCATCACCGCTCTGGAAAAGCGCATCGAAGAGCTCCACCTCGAGACGCAGAACGCCCAGGCCCAGATCACCGACGCCGAGCCGTCGTACGCGGGTCTCGGTGCGCGCGTGGAGAAGATCCTCCGCCTCGCCGAGGAAGAGGCGAAGGACCTGCGCGAGGAGGCCCGGCGCGCGGCCGAGCAGCACCGCGAGCTCGCCGAGTCGGCGGCCCAGCAGGTGCGCAACGACGCCGAGTCGTACTCGGCCGACCGCAAGGCCAAGGCCGAGGACGAGGGCCTGCGGATCGTCGAGAAGGCCAAGAGCGACGCCGCCCAGCTGCGCTCCGAGGCGCAGAAGGACGCGCAGTCCAAGCGCGAGGAGGCGGACGCCCTCTTCGAGGAGACCCGCGCCAAGGCCGCGCAGGCCGCCGCCGACTTCGAGACGAACCTCGCCAAGCGCCGCGAGCAGTCCGAGCGGGACCTGGCGTCGCGTCAGGCCAAGGCCGAGAAGCGCCTCGCCGAGATCGAGCACCGCGCGGAGCAGCTGCGTCTGGAGGCCGAGAAGCTCCGCACGGACGCCGAGCGCCGCGCCCGCCAGACGGTCGAGACGGCCCAGCGTCAGGCCGAGGACATCGTGGCCGACGCCAACGCCAAGGCCGACCGCATCCGCTCGGAATCCGAGCGCGAGCTGGCGGCGCTGACGAACCGTCGCGACTCCATCAACGCGCAGCTGACGAACGTCCGCGAGATGCTCGCGACGCTCACCGGCGCCGCGGTGGCCGCAGCCGGCACGCCGGCCGAGGACGAGCCCATCTCCCGTGGGGTCCCGGCCCAGCAGTCCCGGTAACAGCCCGGCATACGGAAGCTGAACCTCCGCAAAGCCCTCTGCCGCTCGGGTGGCAGAGGGCTTTGCCGCGCTCTAGCGTGGCGGTCATGATGGAGCTGGAGGGGCTGACCAAGCGTTACGGCGAGAAGGTGGCGGTCAACAACCTGTCGTTCACCGTGAGACCGGGCATCGTCACCGGCTTCCTCGGGCCGAACGGCGCGGGCAAGTCCACCACCATGCGGATGATCCTGGGCCTGGACCATCCGACCGCCGGCGGCGTCCGGATCGACGGCAAGCGGTACGACCAGCTCAAGGACCCGCTGACCTGTATCGGCGCCCTGCTGGAGGCCAAGGCCTGGCACGGCGGGCGCACCGCCTACAACCACCTGCTGTGCCTCGCGCAGAGCAACGGCATCCCGCGCGCCCGGGTCGGCGAGGTGCTCCAGACGGTCGGGCTGACCGGCGTCGCGAAGAAGAAGACCAAGGGCTTCTCCATGGGCATGGGCCAGCGGCTCGGCATCGCCGCCGCGCTGCTCGGCGACCCGCGGATCCTGATGTTCGACGAGCCGGTCAACGGCCTCGACCCGGAGGGCATCCACTGGATCCGCACCCTGATGAAGTCGCTCGCCGCACAGGGCCGGACCGTGTTCGTCTCCTCCCACCTGATGAGCGAGATGGCCCTGACGGCCGACCACCTCGTCGTCATCGGGCAGGGGCGGCTGCTCGCGGACACCTCCATGGCCGACTTCATCGACCGCAACTCGCGTTCGTACGTCCGGGTGCGCAGCCCGCAGCGGGAGCGGCTGCTCGACGTGCTGCACGAAGCCGGGGTGGTGGCCGTGGAGAGCGGTGAGGGCGTGCTGGAGGTGGACGGCGGCAAGGCCGAGCAGATCGGCGAGCTGGCCGCGCAGCACCGGATCACCCTGCACGAGCTGAGCCCGCAACAGGCCTCCCTGGAGGAGGCGTTCATGCGGCTGACGGCGGAGTCGGTGGAGTACCACGCGCACGGCGCAGCGGGCGCCGGGGCGCCACCGCAGCAGCAACAGCAGCAGCAGCAGCAGTGGGGCGACGGCTGGAAGAGGGGCTGAGCATGGCGGTGACACAGGTCGTACGGTCGGAGTGGACCAAGATCCGGTCGGTGGCGTCCACGGTGTGGACGCTGTCGCTCGTGGTGGTCGTGACGGTCGCCCTCGGCATGCTGATCTCGGCCCTGTCGAAGAACGAGTTCGACTCGATGAGCGCGCAGGACCGGGCGGAGTTCGACCCGACGTTCATCAGCTTCGCGGGGATGAGCCTCGGGCAGCTGGCGATGATCGTGTTCGGCGTGCTGGTGGTGTCGAACGAGTACAGCACCGGCATGATCCGCACCTCGCTGGCGGCGGTGCCCCGGCGGGGCTCCTTCCTGTTCAGCAAGATCGCGGTGGCCACGGCACTCGCCCTGCTGGTCGGGCTGGTCACCAGCTTCGCCGCGTTCTTCCTCGGCCAGGCGATGCTGGGCGGGCACCGGGCGGAGATCGGCGATCCGGGGGTGCTGCGGGCGGTGTTCGGTGGGGGCCTCTACATGGCGCTGATCGCCATGTTCTCCATGGGTGTCGCCGCGATGCTGCGCTCGCCGATGCTGTCGCTGGGCATCCTGATGCCGTTCTTCTTCCTGATCTCCAACATCCTGGGCAACGTCGAGGCGACGAAGAAGGTCGGCCGGTTCCTGCCCGACCAGGCCGGCAGCAAGATCATGCAGGTGGTCCCGCCCGTCGGCGACGACACGCCGTACGGTCCGTGGGGCGGGCTCGGGATCATGGCGCTGTGGGTGCTGGCCGCCCTGGCCGGGGGGTACCTGCTGCTGAGGAAACGGGACGCCTAGCGGTGCGGAGGCCGCCGCTCTTTTACCTGCTCTTGGGCGGAACCGTCAGCGCCTGGATATCCTCCTAACCCTTACGGGGGCGTGTGCCCCGCTGTCCTGAACCTTGCGATGGGTGCGGAGCATGATCGAAGCAGTCGGCCTGACGAAGCGCTACGGCGACAAGACCGCTGTGTACAACCTTTCCTTCCAGGTGCGGCCCGGGGCCGTGACCGGCTTCCTCGGGCCGAACGGCTCCGGCAAGTCGACGACCATGCGCATGATCCTCGGTCTGGACAATCCGACGGCCGGGCACGTGACGATCGGCGGCTTCCCCTACCGCAGGCTGCCCAACGCCGCCCGCCACGTCGGCGCGCTGCTGGACGCCAAGGCCGTGCACGGCGGCCGCTCCGCCCGCAACCACCTGCTGTCCCTGGCCCAGCTGTCGGGCATCCCGGCCCGCCGGGTGGACGAGGTGCTGGGGGTCGTCGGTCTCCAGGACGTGGCCAAGCGGCGGTCCAAGGGCTTCTCCCTCGGCATGGGGCAGCGACTCGGCATCGCGGCGGCGCTGCTCGGCGACCCGCAGGTGCTGCTGTTCGACGAGCCGGTCAACGGTCTCGACCCGGAGGGCATCCTCTGGGTGCGCAACCTGATGAAGGCCCTGGCCGCCGAGGGCCGTACCGTCTTCGTCTCCTCGCACCTGATGAGCGAGATGGCGCTGACCGCCGACCACCTCATCGTCATCGGCCGCGGCCAGCTGCTCGCCGACATGAGCGTCACGGCCTTCATCTCGGCGAACTCCGCCGACTTCGCCCGGGTGCGCACGCCCGACAGCGAGCCGCAGCAGCGCGAGAAGCTGTCGGCCGCGCTCACCGAGTCGGGCGGCCACGTGCTGCCGGAGCAGGACGGCGCGCTGCGGGTGACCGGGCTGCCGCTCCCCCGCATCAGCGACATCGCGCACGAGCACGACGTGCGGCTGTGGGAGCTCTCGCCGCACCAGGCGTCCCTGGAGGAGGCGTACATGCGGATGACGCAGGGCGCCGTCGACTACCGGTCGACCACCGACCAGAAGGAAGGACTCCAGCAGCCGCTGCCGCCCGGCACGCAGCCGCCCATGCCGGTGCCCGGCCAGGGCCAGCCCGGCTGGTACGCCCCGCCGCCGCCCCAGCCGGGCGCGCCGGTCCCCTCCGGCCCCTACGGCGCTCCCCAGGGCGCCTTCGCCCCGGGCGCGGTCAACCCGTACGCCCAGCCCGCGCCGCAGGGCTTCGCCGCGCCGGCCCCGCAGGCGCCCGCGGGTGCGCCCGCCGCGCCCCTGACCCCGCCGTCCTCCGCGGGCCAGGCTCCCTCCGCCGGCGCCCCGTCCGCGCCCCCGGCCCCGCAGGCGCCCGCCCCGGCGGCCGCCGCGGCACCGGCCCCCGCGGACAGCGCGCCGGCGGCTCCGTCCGCGCCCGCCGCCGCCCCGACCACCGACCTGACCAAGCCCGAGGACGCCCGATGAGCAGCCCCCAGCCCCAGATGCCGCAGGCCGAGCCCGCCTGGCACGCGGCGCCCGGCACGCCGTTCCCCGCCGGCCCGGCGGAGCCCGGCTACACCTCGCCGATCCCGGTCGTCCGCACGCACCTGGTGCACGCGATCGCCTCCGAGTGGACGAAGATCCGGTCGGTGCGCTCCACGCTGTGGACGCTCGGCGTGTTCGTCCTGCTCGTCGTCGGCATCGGCACGCTGACCGGAGCGATCGTGGCCGGCTCCGACCCGGCCCTGAGCGGCGAGAGCCCGCTCGGGCTGGGCTTCTTCGGGGTGCTTCTGGGCAGCATGTGCATCATCACGCTGGGCGTGCTGACCACCGCCTCGGAGTACGGCACGGGGATGATCCGCACCACCATGGTCGCCTGCCCGAGCCGCGGCCGGGTCCTGGCGGCCAAGGGCGTGGTGTTCTTCCTGGTCGCGTTCGTGGTGACGCTGGTCTCGGCGTCCCTGGTGGCCTTGCTGCACGTGGCGCTGCTGGAGGGCGACGGCGCCCGGAGCCCCTCCGGCGGCGAGTGGCTCAAGGCCACCGTCGGCATCGCGGCCTACGTCGCCCTGCTGGGCCTGCTCTCGCTGGCCGTCGGCTCGATCATCCGCCACTCGGCCGGTGCCATCACGATCATGATCGGCGCCGTGCTCGCCCCGCTGGTGATCGCCCTGTTCATGTACTCGGAGTCGCTCCAGGGCGTGCGCGACGCCCTGTTCGAGTACTCGATCCCGAACCAGCTCAGCGTCTTCTACGCCAACTCCCTCAGCTCGTCCGGCCCGTCCGGCTGGGACCCGCTGTGGATCATGCTGGGCGCCACGGCCGTCGCGTTCGCCGCCGCCTTCGCGCTGCTGGAGAAGCGGGACGTCTGAGCCCGGTTCAGAACCTCGGCGCGTTACGGGACCGCCGCACCCCCGGGGTGCGGCGGTCCCGCGCGTTCCAGCAGGCCTTGTGCCAGTGCCGGCGGTCGTCGACGCCCGCGTGCTCGGACCAGGCCACCACGTGCGGCACCCCGTCCGGGATCAGCTGGTCGCAGCCCGGGCAGCGGTAGGACTTGCCCTGCGCGCTCGCCCCGGCCACGTGCCGCACGCTCCAGCTCTCGCCCCGCCAGTCCTCGGAGGACTGCCAGCCGCCGTAGCGGCCGCCGTCGTCCTCGGAGGTCCGGCCGGACGATCCGGCGCCCTTGGCTCGGTTGCGACGCGGGGACACGGGACACCTCTCGGGGCTATACAGGAAGCACGGGCCGCGTCCAGCCTACGCGGCACGGGGGCCGGTGGACGTACGCCGCCGGTCGCCACAAGTCGCCCGTCGAAGGCGGCGGGCGGCTCTCCGGGGTCCGCCGCGCAACCGCTCGCGGTCCCCCGCGCAGCCGCTCATTCGGCAGACAATCCGCAAAATACTCCGCCCGGCCGTGTCCTCGGCACGTGTCGGACGGTTATGCGCTGTGGGGGAGCTCCGCGTCGGAGCCAAGGAAGCAGGAAAGCAATGCGCGTTGGAAGTTTCGTGCTGGGGGCCCGGTTCCCCGGCCAGGGCGAGGGAGAGGCGCTGCACCGCGCGGTCCGCTCGGCCGAGGTGGCCGAGGAGGCCGGGCTCGACACGGTCTGGCTGGCCGAGCACCACTTCGTGCCGTACGGCACCTGCCCGTCGGCCGTCACCCTGGCCGCCCTGCTGCTGGGCCGCACCCGCCGCATCCGGGTCGGCACGGCGGTCAGCGTCCTGCCCACCGCCCACCCCGTGGCCCTGGGCGAGCAGGCGGCGCTGCTGCACCACACGAGCGGTGGCCGCTTCACCCTCGGCGTCGGCCGGGGCGGCCCGTGGATCGACCTGGAGGTCTTCGGGGCCGGCCTGGAGGCCTACGAGACGGGCTTCCCGGAGTCCCTCGACATCCTGGCGCGCTGGCTGCGCGAGCCGTCCGTGTCGGCCGACGGGGAGCGGTTCCGCTTCCGCGAGGTCCCGGTCGTGCCCCGGCCGTCGGAGGCCCTGACCGACGTGGCGGGTCCCGAGCTGGTCGTCGCGTGCACCTCGCCGAAGTCGGTGCGGCTGGCGGCCGAACGCGGGCTGCCGATGCTGCTCGGCATGCACGTGGGCGACGAGGAGAAGGCCGAGATGGTCGCGCTGTGGCGGCGGCACGCGCGCGACAGCGGCCGGCCCGCCGAGGAGGTCCGCGCCGCGGCCCATGTGTCGGCCGGCGTCTGCCAGATCGCGGACCGCCGGGCCGACGCGGCGGAGACGCTGATGAAGGCGATGCCGGGCTGGCTCAAGCAGGGTCTGGAGGCGCACGTCACGGTCGACGGGCGCACGCGCCGGATGCGCGACCCCCTGGCGTACACCGAACTGCTCTGCGGGCTGCACCCGGTGGGCACCCCGCGGCTGTGTGCGGACCGGCTCGCGGCCACCAGCGAGCGGACCGGCATCTCCCGCTTCGCCCTCCTCGTCGAGGGTTCCGGCGACCTGGCCGCGACGGAGGAGAACGTACGACGGCTGGGGGCAGAGGTGCTCCCCCAACTCCTCTGAGGGCACGGTGGATCCCGGGCACTTGCCGCTCCGGTACAAAAAGTGCACCTCCCGCGTACGGAGCGGCAAGCGAGCGGCGCTGCGTCAGCAGTCCCGGAATTCGGGAGACTGGTTGAGCACCTGACTGCGGACCGAGGTGAAGCGCGTCAGCTTCTCGTCGACCGAGGAGTCGAGCGGGAACACGGCCACCCGGTGGCAGTTCTGGAAGGCCAGCCGCACACCGAAGTGGCGTTGCAGCGCACCGCGTATCGCGTCACTCGCAAGCGCGCGCAGCAGCTGGCCGCGCGCCTGCTCGTCCGGCGGAGGCGTCTGGTTGTCGGCGAACGCACCGCCGTCCACCTTCAGCTGGGCCACCAGGGAGCTGATCATCTCCCACGCATAGGGCAGGGAGGTCCGGACGCAGTCGACGAATTCCGCTTCGTCGACCTCGCCTCGCTCGGCCTGTTCGAGTAGGGCCGGTGAGACGTCGAGCGACATGAGTTCTCCTCTCGCACCCCCAACCAGCGGGGGTTGCCTGACGGATGAGGGAGCTCGCGATCCAGACACGCTGCGTACACACATCGCGACCTCCCGCTCATACGGTAAGCACCGGAGCGGAACGGCACCAGGAAAATGCGCAGATGAGACACTCCCAGTGAGCACACCGTGCACACAATCGGCCATTACCGAACACGCGTTTTCCAGGGCGAATCGCGTGGACAGGTGCCCGTCGAGTAGCGTTGCGGACCATGCGTCTCGTCATTGCCCGCTGCTCCGTGGACTACGCCGGGCGGCTCACCGCCCACCTTCCCTCGGCCCCGCGCCTGATCCTGGTGAAGGCGGACGGCAGCGTCTCGATCCACGCCGACGACCGGGCCTACAAGCCCCTGAACTGGATGTCGCCGCCCTGCACCCTCAAAGTGGGCACCGGCGAGGAAGAGGGCGTCTGGACCGTCGTCAACAAGGCGGGCGAGAAGCTCATCATCACGATGGAGGAGGTCCTCCACGACTCCTCGCACGAACTGGGCGTGGATCCCGGCCTGATCAAGGACGGCGTGGAAGCACACCTCCAGGAGCTGCTCGCCGACCGTATCGAGACACTGGGCGAGGGCTACACGCTGATCCGCCGCGAGTACCCCACGGCCATCGGGCCGGTGGACATCCTCTGCCGGGACGCCGACGGCCGGACGGTCGCCGTGGAGATCAAGCGGCGCGGTGAGATCGACGGTGTCGAGCAGCTGACGCGCTATCTGGAGCTGCTGAACCGCGACCCCCATCTCGCGCCGGTGCGCGGCGTGTTCGCCGCGCAGGAGATCAAGCCCCAGGCCCGCGTCCTCGCCACCGACCGGGGCATCGGCTGCCAGGTCCTCGACTACGACGCGCTGCGCGGCATCGAGGACGACAAGCTGCGGCTGTTCTGACCGCACCTCCCGCGCGCGCTCCCGCGCGACGAACACGACGAACACACAGGGCCGGGTCCGCGTACGGACCCGGCCCTGCCGTGTGTAGGGGTGTCAGATCACCGACGGGGAGCCGCTCGGCGCGCCGCTGCCGCTCGCCGGTGCGCTCATCGTGCTCGCGGGAGCACTGGAGGCGGGGCCGCTCGCGGAGTTGGACGTGGAGGGCGAGGACGGCGGCGGGTCGGACGTCGGCGGCTCGGAGGAGGCCGGGGGCTCGGACGAGGTCGGCGGCTCCGAGGTGGGCGGCTTGGAACTGGCCGGCGGCTTCGACGAGGTGGGCGGCTTGGAACCGGCCGGCGGCTTCGACGACGCAGGCGGCTTGGAACCGGCCGGCGGGCCGGACACGGAAGCGGAACCGCTCGGGTCCGGGGATCCGCTCGGGCCGCCCGTCGGCGTGGGGTCGTCCGAGGTGCCGAGCGTGCCGTCGGGGCCCGGGTCGGTCGGGCGGCTCGCCGCCGGTTCGGTGTCGCCGTTGGCCCCGTCGGCCGGGCGGTCGGCGCCCAGGCTGCCGTCGCCTGCGTCCTGGCTCGCGGACGGGTTGACGCCCACCCGGTCCGAGGGTGTGCCGGGGTCGTTGTCGGAGGTGGCGCCGAGGGTCACGACCGTGCCGAGGACGGCGACGAGCAGGGCACCGGCACCGGCGGCCACGAGGTTGCGCCGGGCGAGGCCCCCCAGTCCGCCCCGGGCCTTGCGCGAGGGCGCGGGGGTGCTGTGGTGGGTGACGAGCGCCGGGGAGGTGGGCGGCTGGAGCGTCGGGAACGCCGCGGGGGCCGCACCGGCGAGGGGCGCCGGATCCTCGTGCCGGGCCTCGGGCACCTCGTCCGCGACGGCCGGCCCGAGGCTGAGCGGGGTGCCGGAGCGGTCGGCGACCAGGGCGAGGGCCCGGCGTCCGGCGACGGTGCCGCGCTTGTCGGACAGGGCGCCGCGCAGGCCGATGGAGGCCTCCAGCTCGGCGCGGGCCCGGTCGAGCCCGCCCTCGCACAGGGCGAGGATGCCGAGCTCGTGGTGGAAGTAGGCCTGCTCGGCGACGTCCCCGGCGAGCCGGGCCGCCTCGGCGCCGGAGCGCAGGGTGCGCTCCCAGGCGCTCCAGTGCAGCCCGGCGGCGAAGGCGGGGGCGGCGGTGCGGGCCAGGTGCACGGCCGCGCTCCGCTCGTCCTCGGCCGGCGGGCGGGTGGCCGGTGCGAGGACGGCCAGGGCGGCGAGGAGCGCGTCGGCCTCGGCGCTCACCCGCTCGGGCGTGACCGAGGGGTGCCCCGCCCACCAGGAGTAGTGCTGGGCGGCGCTGCGGGCGGCGGTCTCGGCCTCGTCGCCGTACCCGGCGGCCTCCAGCTGCGCCTGCACGCCCGCGGCGAGCCGGTAGCGGGAGCCGACCGGGGAGACCAGGCCGCAGGCGGCCAGTTCACCGAGGGCGGCGTCGGCGTGGGTGTCGCCGACCAGGGCGGGCAGGTGGGCCTGGTGCGGGATCTCGCCGCCGAGGGCGACGGCGAAGCGCAGGGTGGCGCGGGCGGAGGCGCTCAGCCGTGCCGCGAGCAGCGGCGCGGGGGCGGCGGCCTCGGCGAGCGAGGGCAGGGGTACGTCGTCCCCGTCGTCCGGGTCGAAGGAGTCGGAAGGGGGCGCGTCCTCGAAGACGCCGAACTCGTCGACGGCGCTGGTGCCGGCGCGCAGCCGGTCGCGCTGGCGGAGCAGGGCGCCGGCCTGCGCGAAGCGCAGCGGCAGGCCCTCGGACTCGAACCAGAGGTCGCCCGCCCAGGTGGACTCCTCCTCGGTGAGGGGCCGGCCGACGGCGTGCTCCAGCAGCTCCAGGCCGTCGGCACGGTCCAGGCCGCCGAGGGTGACCTCCTCGACGCCGGAGTCGCCGGAGGGGGCCGGCACGTCCGGGGTGGCGCCGAACAGGAAGGCGCACTCGGGGGTCGCCTCCAGCAGCTCGTCGAGTGCGGCCCCGCCGAACTCCAGGTCGTCGAGGACGACGACGGCGCCGATCTCCCGGACGTGGGCGAGCAGCCGGTCCCGGTCGGGGCGGTGCAGGGGGGCGCTGTACACAGCCCGGAAGAGGTCGTCCAGCAGGTCGCCGGCGGTGCGGCCGAAGCCGCTGAGGCGGATGACCCCGTCGGGGGCGAGGTCGGAGCAGTCCTCGGCGACGACGTCGAGCAGACGGGTGCGGCCGGAGCCGCCGGGGCCGGTGAGCCGGACGGAGCGGCCGCGGGCCAGCAGGCGGACCAGCTGCTTGCGCTCGTCCTGGCGGGCCAGCAGCGGCAGGTCGGGCTGGGCGGGGCCGGGCGGCACGGGCGGCCGGGACGCGCGCTCGGCCTCGGCCCGCTCGGCGGCGGTGAGTCTCACGGGAGCGGCGGGCCGCTCGGCGGGCGGGCAGACCTCTATCTCGCTGCCGTCGACGGGGTTGACGGTCAGCAGGAAGTCGCCGGAGACCAGCTGCACGGTGCGCGCCGGCGCCGGTGCGTGCTGCCCGAAGTCGGAGGTGAGGGATTCCCTGGGAGGGCGCTGACGCGGCGTGTCGCCGTCGCCGTCGTGGCCGTACTCCTCGGGTCCCCGGTTGTCAGGGTCCATAGGTCATGCCCCCCAGAGGCGTGTGTGTGCTCGGTGAAGCCCCTCCCGGCCTTGCTGCACACCGCGCTGTCGCTTCTGGTCCGGGCCCGCTCGAAGGGTGCAGTGCAGCGGGCAGCCAGACCTTAAACCTTCGCTCAGTATCTCCGACAGTCCGGGGTGCCGCTCCGTCCGTAACGTCACGGTGTCGTGAGGATTGTGCGCGGCGCGCTGCTCGGCGCCGTGGGGCCGGGTCTCCCCGGTCGCCCGGTTCACACCCGGACGGGCGTCACACGCGGGGCAGGGTCTCCACGCCGATGCCGCCCTCGATGGCGAGGATGCGGTGCAGGCGGGTGGCGACGAGCAGCCGCTGCATCTGCGGCGGGACGCCGCGCAGCACCAGCCGCCGGCCGCAGCGGCCGGCCCGCCGGTGGGCGCCCATGATGACGCCGAGTCCGGTGGCGTCCCAGGAGTCCAGTGCGGACAGATCGAGCACGAGGTCACCGACTCCGCCGTCGACGGCCGAGTGCAGAACCGTACGGGCGTCCGCCGCGCTGCGGACGTCGAGGCGGCCCCCGACGACCAGCTCGGCGTGGTCGCCCCTGATGTACATATGCGCTCCCGGTGCGTGCGAATCGTGCTCCGCGTTCTGGTTCTGGGTATGCAACCTCTGACTGTGTGGAGGAGCCGGAGGTTGCTTCTTGTAAGCGAACCGATACCGAATTCACCCCGGGGAGTGATCCCCCGGGGCGTGTGCGGTTTTTCAGTGCTTGTAGAAGCCCTGCCCGCTCTTGCGGCCGATGTCACCGGCGTCAACCATCCGGCGCATCGACTCGGGGGCGGCGAACTTCTCGTCCTGGGACTCGGTGTAGATGTTGTTCGTGGCGTGCAGCAGGATGTCGACGCCCGTCAGGTCCGCCGTGGCCAGCGGGCCCATGGCGTGGCCGAAGCCCAGCTTGCAGGCGAGGTCGATGTCCTCGGCGCTGGCCACGCCGGACTCCTGCAGCTTCGCGGCCTCGACGACCAGGGCGCAGATGAGACGGGTCGTCACGAACCCGGCGACGTCGCGGTTGACGACGATGCAGGTCTTCCCGACGGACTCGGCGAACTCACGGGCGGTGGCGAGGGTTTCGTCGCTGGTCTTGTAGCCGCGCACCAGCTCGCACAGCTGCATCATCGGCACCGGCGAGAAGAAGTGCGTGCCGACGACCCGCTCGGGGCGCTCCGTCGCGGCCGCGATCTTGGTGATCGGGATGGCGGAGGTGTTGGAGGCGAGGATCGCCTCGTCCTTCACGATCTTGTCGAGCGCACGGAAGATCTCGTGCTTGACCTCGAGCTTCTCGAACACGGCCTCGACGACGACGTCCGCGTCGGCCGCGGCGTCCAGGTCGGTGGTGGCGGTGATGCGCGCCAGGGCGGCGTCGGCGTCGTGCGCCTCCAGCTTCCCCTTGGCGACGAACTTGTCGTACGACGCCTTGATGCCGTCGGTGCCGCGCCGCAGCGCCTCGTCGGTGACGTCACGCAGGACCACCTCCCAGCCCGCCTGTGCGGAGACCTGGGCGATGCCGGATCCCATGAGGCCGGCTCCGATGACGGCGAGCTTCCGTGCCACTGTGCGACTCCCCTGACGCGCTGTTCATGTCTGCCTCTCCAGCGGACAGTAGCGGTCGTGAGGTCCTGTGTGACCAGTAAGTAATGCGCGTCACGTCTCACATGACGGACATCACACCGGCAGGGGTCACGCGGCGCCCCGGACGGCGTAGTTGAGCCCCTCCCCGGTGACGGTGGGCACACACGTGTCCCGATCGGCCGGTGCGTAACTAGGCTGGCCGCATGGTCAATCTGACGCGCATCTACACCAGGACCGGCGACCAGGGCACGACCGCCCTCGGTGACATGAGCCGGGTCGCCAAGACCGACCTGCGGATCGCCGCGTACGCCGACGCCAACGAGGCGAACGCGGTGATCGGCACGGCGATCGCGCTGGGCGGTCTGGACGAGGAGGTCGTCACGGTCCTCACCCGCGTGCAGAACGACCTGTTCGACGTGGGGGCGGACCTGTCGACGCCGGTGGTGGAGAACCCGGAGTTCCCTCCCCTGCGGGTCGAGCAGTTCTACGTCGACAAGCTGGAGGCGGACTGCGACCGCTTCAACGAGCGGCTGGAGAAGCTCCGCTCCTTCATCCTCCCCGGCGGCACCCCCGGCGCGGCCCTCCTCCACCAGGCCTGCACGGTGGTGCGCCGGGCGGAGCGCTCCACCTGGGCCGCCCTGGAGGTCCACGCCGACGTGATGAACCCCCTCACCGCCACGTACCTCAACCGCCTCTCCGACCTCCTGTTCATCCTCGCGCGGACGGCGAACAAGGAGATCGGCGACGTCCTGTGGGTCCCGGGCGGGGAGCGGTAGGCACGCGGCAGGGCGGCGCTCAGGCTCCCCTGTGCGCCCTGCGCCACGCCCCCGCGACGGCCTGCGCGGCGCCCACGCACATCATCACCACCCCCACCTTGGTGAGGGTCACCCACGGCACCTCCACGTCACCGGCGAACAGCCACAGCGCCAGGCCCGCCGTGAAGGTGACGGCCCCCTCCAGCAGCCCCCCGCGCCCGCGGCTCATCGGCGCACCCCTTCCTTGTCCTCCTCCGCCGCCACGCCGGCCTCCCCCACGGGTGCCTTCCGCGGCCAGATCCAGTACGACAGCGCGATCACGCCGTGGATGCCCGCGGCGCGCCACGCCACCCAGCGCCAGCTCTCCAGCGAGGTGACGCGGCTCGGGTCGTCGACATACCAGATGGCCAGCTGGAGCAGCCCGGTCGCGACGACGGCGCCCACCAGCGTGCCCAGCCAGACCTTCCCCTCGTGGCGCGCCCGGGCCAGGCCGAACCGCGGCGGGCCGGCGGGCTTCGGGGCGCCGCCCAGCCGGTGGGCCGCGTGGCCGTCCAGCCACGTCACCGTGCGGTGGCCGTGCCCCGCGGTGTAGCCGATGTACAGCGCGGCCAGCCCGTGCGTCCAGTCGGGATCGGCGCCGTTCCTCAGGTCCACCGCGGTGGCGACCAGCAGGACGACCTCCAGCAGCGGTTCGCACAGCAGCAGCGCCAGTCCCGTGCGCGGCATCCGCAGCAGGTAGCGGAAGGCCAGCCCGGCCGCCAGCAGCACCCAGAAGCCGACCTCGCAGGCGGCGATCAAGGCGACGATCACGGTTCGCTCCTCTCGGTCACCCTTCAAGGCTCCCGGGCGGTGCGGCCGGAGTCGTCGTCACCACCGACGAGGTCGCGGTACATCGAAAGATGCAGCCGGGGACCCTCCGCGGGGATCAGGCGCCGCACCACGCGGCCGTGTTGGATGGGGACATGGCCGCACGACCGACCCGCCCCAGCCGCTTCGACGCGGTCGTCGCGCTGGGCAGCCTGCTGGGCGGACTGCTGCTGTGGGGTCTCGGCCTGTCCGTCCGGCCGCACACCGAGCCGTACGTCCTGCTGCCGGGACGCTGGCCCGTCCTGCTGCCGCTGGTCGTCATGGCGGGCTGCGAGCTGCTGCGCCGGACCGCGCCGCGCACGGCCCTGCTGGTCGGCACGCCCGCGATCGTCCTGGACACCGTCACCCAGGGCAACCTGGTGACGATCCTGATGTACACCGACCTGATGTACGCGGCCGTGCTGTACGGGCCGCCCGCCTCGGCGCACCGGATCCCGCGGATCACCGGGCTGCTCACGGTGGCCGGAGCCGTCGTGCCGTTCGCGCTCTGGCGCGAGCCCGAGGCGCTGCTGATCGGCGTGGTGACGGGCCTGGTCGCCTTCGGGCCCGCCTCCACCGGGCTGATCGTGCGCAACCACCGCGAGGCCGCCGACGCGGCCCGGCTGCGCGCCGGGCAGACCGCGCTGCTCGCCGAGATGGACCGCACCCAGGCGGTCACCGCCGAACGCGCCCGGATGGCCCGCGAACTGCACGACATGGTCGCCAACCACCTCTCGGCGATCGCCATCCACTCCACGGCCGCGCTCTCCCTGGACGACCCGAAGACCTCCCGGGACGCCCTCACGGTCATCCGCGAGAACAGCGTCGAGGGGCTGGCCGAGATGCGCCGTCTGATCGGCATCCTGCGGGACGCCGGCGGCGGCACCGAGCCGGCCGCGGCCCCCACGCTCGACGGGCTGGACGCCCTGGTCGAGGCGGCCCGCACCAACGGCCTCGACGTCCACCTGGACGCGGCCCCGGGCGCCGTACCCGCGCCGGTCGAGCTCGCCGCCTACCGCATCGTCCAGGAGTCCCTGACCAACGCCCTCAAGCACGCCGGTCCCGGCCGGGTCGCCGTCCGCCTGACCCGGCGGGACGGGTCGCTGGCCATCACCGTCACCAGCCCCTACGGAGACCGTGAGGTGCCCGGCGCTCCCGGGTCGGGCGCGGGCCTGGTCGGCATGCGCGAACGCGCCGCGCTGCTGGACGGCACGTTCCAGGCCGGACCCGAGACCTCGCCGGAGGGCAAGGTCTGGGTCGTGCGCGCCGCCCTGCCCGTCGTCGAAGGAGAACCCGCATGATCCGCGTCCTGGTCGCCGAGGACCAGTCCGCCGTCCGCGCCGGCCTGGTGCTCATCCTGCGCAGCGCCCCGGACATCGAGGTGGCCGGCGAGGCGGCGGACGGCGAGCAGGCGGTGGAGCTGGCCCGGGAGCTGCGGCCGGACGTGGTGCTGATGGACATTCAGATGCCGCGTCTGGACGGGGTGACGGCGACCCGGCGGATCGTCGCGGACCGGCTCGCGGACGTGCTCGTGCTGACCACCTTCGATCTGGACGAGTACGTCTTCGGGGCGCTGCGGGCGGGCGCCTCCGGCTTCCTGCTGAAGCACACGGAGGCCGGGGACCTGCTGGAGGCGGTGCGGACCGTCGCGCGCGGGGAGGGCCTGATCGCCCCCGCGGTCACCCGGCGGCTCATCGCGGAGTTCGCCGCGAAGCCCGCCCGGGAGCCGGCGGCCGACCCGGCGGTGCTGGAGCGGCTGACCCGGCGCGAACGCGAGGTGCTGTCCTGTCTCGGCGAAGGGCTGTCGAACGCGGGGGTGGCCGAGCGGCTGGACATGGCCGAGGCAACCGTGAAGACGCACGTCAGCCGCCTGCTGGCCAAGCTGGAGCTGCGCAGCCGGGTGCAAGCGGCGGTGCTCGCGCAGGAGTTGGGGCTCTGATCCGGCACGGATCGGCACAGGTCGTGGTGGTCCAGACCTATTGACCGGTGGTCCAGACCTTTCTATTCTCACCGCACCACGAGTGGCGTGAGGCTCAGTCACGCCCCCCACAACTCCATCGAGGAGGCGCAGCATGCGCTTCAGACACAGAGCCGCGGCAGGGTTCGCGACCCTGTTGCTCCCCTTCGCCGGCCTCGTCGGCCTGGCGAGCCCGGCCCAGGCAGCCACGTCCGCGACCGCCACCTACGCCAAGACCCAGGACTGGGGCTCCGGCTTCGAGGGCAAGTGGACGGTGAAGAACACCGGCACCACCTCCATCAGCTCCTGGACCGTCGAGTGGGACTTCCCCTCCGGCACGTCCGTCACCTCCTCCTGGGACGCCGACGTCACCTCCTCCGGCACCCACTGGACCGCGAAGAACAAGGCCTGGAACGGCAGCCTCGCCCCCGGCGCCTCCGTCTCCTTCGGCTTCAACGGCTCCGGCTCCGGCTCCCCCGCCAACTGCAAGCTCAACGGCGGCAGCTGCGACGGCGGCACCGGCGAGCCCGGCGACAGCGCGCCGAGCGCCCCCGGCACCCCCACGGCCTCCGGCATCACCGACACCTCGGCGAAGCTGACCTGGTCCGCCGCCACCGACGACAAGGGCGTCAAGAACTACGACGTCCTGCGCGACGGCGCCAAGGTCGCCACCGTCACGACGACCTCGTACACGGACACCGGCCTGACCAAGGGCACGGACTACTCCTACTCGGTCCAGGCCCGTGACACCGCCGACCAGACCGGCCCGGTCAGCGGCGCCGTACGGGTCCGCACCACCGGCGGCACCACCGAGCCGCCCCCCGGCGACAAGGTCAAGCTCGGCTACTTCACCGAGTGGGGCGTCTACGGCCGCAACTACCACGTCAAGAACCTCGTGACGTCGGGCACCGCGTCGAAGATCACCCACATCAACTACGCGTTCGGCAACGTCAAGAACGGTCAGTGCACCGTCGACGACACCTACGCCGCCTACGACAAGGCCTACACCGCCGACCAGTCCGTCAGCGGCACCGCCGACACCTGGGACCAGCCGCTGCGCGGCAACTTCAACCAGCTGCGCCAGCTGAAGGCCAAGTACCCGCACATCAAGGTGCTGTACTCCTTCGGCGGCTGGACCTACTCCGGCGGCTTCGGCCAGGCGGCGCAGAACGCGGCCGCGTTCGCCAAGTCCTGCAAGGCCGTCGTGGAGGACCCGCGCTGGGCCGACGTCTTCGACGGCATCGACATCGACTGGGAGTACCCGAACGCCTGCGGCCTGACCTGTGACACGTCCGGTCCGGCGGCGTTCAAGACCCTCTCCCAGGCCCTGCGCACCGAGTTCGGCTCCAACTACCTGATCACCGCGGCCATCACCGCCGACGGCTCGTCCGGCGGCAAGATCGACGCGGCCGACTACGGCGGCGCCGCCCAGTACCTCGACTGGTACAACGTGATGACGTACGACTACTTCGGCGCCTGGGACAAGGCCGGCCCGACGGCCCCGCACTCCCCGCTGACCTCGTACAGCGGCATCCCGAAGGACGGCTTCAACTCCGCGGCGGCCATCGCCAAGCTCAAGGCCAAGGGCGTCCCGGCGAGCAAGCTCCTGCTCGGCATCGGCTTCTACGGCCGCGGCTGGACCGGTGTCACCCAGGCCGCCCCCGGCGGCACCGCCACCGGCCCCGCACCCGGCACCTACGAGGCGGGTATCGAGGACTACAAGATCCTCAAGAACTCCTGCCCCGCCACCGGCACCGTCGCCGGCACCGCGTACGCCCACTGCGGCAGCAACTGGTGGTCGTACGACACCCCGTCGACCATCGCCTCCAAGATGAGCTGGGCCAAGAGCCAGGGCCTGGGCGGCGCGTTCTTCTGGGAGTTCAGCGGCGACACCGCCAACGGAGAGCTGGCGGCGGCCATCGACAGCGGCCTGAAGTAGGCCGGATCAGAGAGACGTTCGAAGGGTCATAGACCCTGGACGACACTGACGCTCCCCCGGAATCCTTCCGGGGGAGCGTCACCCGTTCGGGGGGGGGGACCGCGGCTACGCCACGTTCACCCGCTGTCCGGGGGGCGCGGCCTCGAGCCACGCGAGGAAACCGGTCAGCGCATCCTCGCTCATCGCGAGTTCCAGGCGCGTACCCCGGTGCAGACAGGCCAGGATCACGTGGTCGGAGAGCAGCGCCAGTTCCTCCTCGCCCTCCGGGACCCGGCGGCCGGCCACCTCGATCGCCGACCGCTCCAGGACGCGGCGCGGGCGCGGCGCATACGAGAAGACCCGGTACCACTCGACGCGGTCGCCGTTGTACCGGGCCACTCCGTACGCCCACCCCTTGCCGTTGCTCTCGCCCTCGGCGGGGGTGTCCCAGCGCAGGCTGGCGTCGAAGGTGCCGCCCGAGCGCTGGATCAGCCGGCGGCGCAGACCGAAGACGAACAGGCCCACCACCACGAGGGCCACCACGATTCCGCACACAGTCAGAGCGAGGACCATCGGCACCGACCTCCTCGTCTCCTAGGTAACGGAACGTAAAAACACCCACATCCGCCTCAGCCGCGGCCGGGTCCGGATCTCTCCGGTACCCAGCCGCGGCTGAGTGACGTCAGTACACGGCGAGCGGGGTCAGCGCGCCGCCGTCGCAGCCCGCAGCCGGACGTCCGCGCGGCGCCGGGCCTCCGCGTCGTCCTCCGCCTTCGCGCGCTCCAGCTCCTGCTCGGCACGCTGGACGTCGATCTCGTCCGACAGCTCGGCGACTTCGGCCAGCAGGGAGAGCTTGTCGTCCGCGAACGAGATGAATCCGCCGTGCACCGCGGCGACGACCGTCCCGCCCTCGCTCGTGCGGATGGTCACCGGGCCCGACTCCAGCACACCGAGCAGCGGCTGGTGACCGGGCATGACGCCGATGTCGCCGGACGTGGTGCGCGCGACGACCAGGGTGGCCTGGCCGGACCAGACCTCACGGTCGGCCGCGACCAGCGCGACGTGCAGCTCAGCAGCCAAGGTGGCTCCTCGGGTCACCACCCGGCGGGAGTGCCGGGTGTTGGTTACAAGTCTAGTAGGCGTGACGGAGGGGGCGGGACGAACCCCGCCCCCTCCGGTGTGAGCACGCGGCTCACGTCGAGCACGAGGCTCAGGAGACGCCGAGCTCCTTCGCGTTCTTCTTCAGGTCCTCGAGACCACCGCACATGAAGAACGCCTGCTCCGGGAAGTGGTCGTACTCGCCGTCGCAGATCGCGTTGAAGGCGGCGATCGACTCGTCCAGCGGCACGTCCGAACCGTCCACGCCGGTGAACTGCTTGGCGGCGTGGGTGTTCTGGGACAGGAAGCGCTCCACGCGACGGGCACGGTGGACGACGAGCTTGTCCTCCTCGCCGAGCTCGTCGATACCGAGGATCGCGATGATGTCCTGCAGGTCCTTGTACTTCTGCAGGATGTTCTTTACGCGCATCGCGGCGTTGTAGTGGTCCGCCGAGATGTACCGCGGGTCGAGGATGCGGGACGTCGAGTCCAGCGGGTCCACGGCCGGGTAGATGCCCTTCTCGGAGATCGGACGGGACAGAACCGTCGTCGCGTCGAGGTGGGCGAAGGTGGTGGCCGGGGCCGGGTCGGTCAGGTCGTCCGCGGGGACGTAGATCGCCTGCATCGAGGTGATCGAGTGACCACGGGTCGAGGTGATGCGCTCCTGGAGGGTGCCCATCTCGTCGGCCAGGTTCGGCTGGTAGCCCACCGCGGAGGGCATACGGCCGAGCAGGGTCGACACCTCGGAACCGGCCTGGGTGAAGCGGAAGATGTTGTCGATGAAGAACAGCACGTCCTGCTTCTGGACGTCACGGAAGTACTCCGCCATCGTCAGGCCGGCCAGGGCCACGCGCAGACGGGTGCCCGGGGGCTCGTCCATCTGGCCGAAGACCAGGGCGGTCTTGTCCAGAACGCCGGACTCTTCCATCTCCGCGATGAGGTCGTTGCCCTCACGGGTGCGCTCGCCGACGCCCGCGAAGACGGAGACGCCCTCGTGGAGGTTGGCGACACGCATGATCATTTCCTGGATCAGCACGGTCTTGCCGACACCGGCACCACCGAACAGACCGATCTTGCCGCCCTTGACGTACGGGGTCAGCAGGTCGACGACCTTCAGGCCCGTCTCGAACATCTCGGTCTTCGACTCGAGCTGGTCGAACGCGGGGGCCTTGCGGTGGATGGACCAGCGCTCGCCCGTGTGGACCTCGTCGGTGTTCAGTACCTCGCCGAGGGTGTTGAACACCTTGCCCTTGGTGAAGTCGCCGACGGGGACGGTGATGCCCTCGCCGGTGTCGGTCACCGGGGCCTGGCGGACCAGGCCGTCGGTCGGCTGCATCGAGATCGCGCGGACCAGGCCGTCGCCCAGGTGCTGCGCGACCTCCAGGGTCAGCGTCTTCTTCGCGCCCTCGAGCGCCGGGTCGGCGACCTCGACGTGCAGGGCGTTGTAGATCTCCGGCATCGCGTCGACGGGGAACTCCACGTCGACGACCGGGCCGATGACCCGCGCGACGCGGCCAGTGGCCACGCCAGCAGGAGCGGTCGGCTCAACAGTGGTGGTCATTTGTCAGTCACTCCCCGCGGTCGCGTCGGCCAGGGCACTGGCGCCACCGACGATCTCGCTGATTTCCTGGGTGATTTCGGCCTGGCGGGCCTGGTTGGCAAGCCGGGTGAGCGTCTCGATGAGCTCTCCGGCGTTGTCGGTGGCCGACTTCATCGCGCGCCGCGTGGCGGCGTGCTTGGAGGCGGCCGACTGGAGCAGCGCGTTGTAGATACGGCTCTCCACGTAGCGCGGCAGCAGGGCGTCCAGGACGTCCTCCGCCGAGGGCTCGAAGTCGAACAGCGGGAGGATCTCGCCCTTGGGCTTGGCCTCCGCCGCCACCTCGTCGAGGCTGAGCGGCAGGAGCCGCGCCTCGATCGCCGTCTGCGTCATCATCGACACGAACTCGGTGTAGACGATGTGGAGCTCGTCCACCCCGCCCTCGGCCGTCTCCGTCTCGATGGCCTCGATCAGCGGGGCCGCGACCTTCTTGGCGTCCGTGTACGAGGGGTCGTCGGTGAAGCCCGTGAACGACTCCGCGATCTTGCGCTCGCGGAAGTTGTAGTGGGCGACACCACGGCGGCCGACGATGAAGTTGACGACCTCCTTGCCCTCGGCCTCCAGCTTCGCCGTGAGCCTCTCCGCCGCCTTGATGGCGTTGGCGTTGAAGGCGCCGGCCAGACCGCGGTCGCTCGTGAGGAGCAGGACCGCGGCACGGGTCGGGTTCTCGGCCTCCGTCGTCAGCGGGTGCTTGGTGTTAGAGCCGGTGGCGACCGCCGTGACCGCGCGGGTGAGCTCGGTCGCGTACGGGGTGGAGGCCGCCACCTTGCGCTGCGCCTTGACGACGCGCGAGGCGGCGATCATCTCCATCGCCTTGGTGATCTTCTTGGTCGCGGAGACGGATCGGATGCGACGCTTGTAGACCCGGAGCTGGGCTCCCATGAGTCAGGTCCCTTCCGTCGTCACTTGCCGGCAGCCGGGGCGTCCTCGCCGAGCAGCTTGCCGTCGGAGGTCTCGAACTGCTTCTTGAACTCCGCGATGGCGTCCGCCACGGCCTGCAGGGTGTCGTCGGACATCTTGCCGCCCTCGCGGATGGAGGTCATCAGACCCTGCTCCTTGCGGTGCAGGTAGTCCAGGAGCTCCGACTCGAAGCGGCGGATGTCGGCGACGGGGACGTCGTCCATCTTGCCGGTGGTGCCGGCCCAGACGGAGACGACCTGGTCCTCGGTGGCCATCGGCTGGTACTGCGGCTGCTTCAGCAGCTCGACCATGCGCTGACCGCGCTCCAGCTGCGCCTTCGACGCGGCGTCCAGGTCGGAACCGAAGGCGGCGAACGCCTCCAGCTCACGGAACTGGGCGAGGTCCACGCGCAGACGGCCGGAGACCTGCTTCATCGCCTTGTGCTGCGCGGAACCACCGACTCGGGAGACGGAGATACCGACGTTCAGCGCGGGGCGCTGACCGGCGTTGAACAGGTCCGACTCCAGGAAGCACTGGCCGTCGGTGATGGAGATGACGTTGGTCGGGATGAACGCCGAGACGTCGTTGGCCTTGGTCTCGACGATCGGCAGACCGGTCATCGAACCCGCGCCCATCTCGTCGGAGAGCTTGGCGCAGCGCTCCAGCAGGCGGGAGTGCAGGTAGAAGACGTCACCCGGGTAGGCCTCACGGCCCGGCGGGCGGCGCAGCAGCAGCGACACGGCGCGGTAGGCGTCGGCCTGCTTCGACAGGTCGTCGAAGATGATCAGGACGTGCTTGCCCTGGTACATCCAGTGCTGACCGATGGCCGAACCGGTGTACGGCGCCAGGTACTTGAAGCCGGCCGGGTCGGACGCCGGGGCGGCGACGATGGTCGTGTACTCCAGCGCGCCGGCCTCCTCCAGAGCGCCGCGCACGCCGGCGATGGTGGAGCCCTTCTGGCCGATGGCGACGTAGATGCAGCGGACCTGCTTGTTCGGGTCGCCGGTACGCCAGTTGTCACGCTGGTTGATGATGGTGTCGACAGCCAGGGCGGTCTTGCCGGTCTGGCGGTCACCGATGATCAGCTGACGCTGACCGCGGCCGACGGGGGTCATCGCGTCGACGGCCTTGTAGCCCGTCTCCATCGGCTCGTGCACCGACTTGCGCTGCATGACCGTGGGGGCCTGCAGCTCGAGGGCGCGGCGGCCTTCGGACTCGATCTCGCCGAGGCCGTCGATCGGGTTGCCGAGGGGGTCGACCACGCGGCCGAGGTAGCCCTCGCCCACTGCGACGGAGAGAACCTCACCGGTGCGGGAGACCGGCTGACCCTCCTCGATGCCGCTGAACTCACCGAGGACGATGGCACCGATCTCGCGCTCCTCGAGGTTGAGGGCGAGGCCGAGGGTGCCGTCCTCGAACTTCAGCAGCTCGTTGGCCATGGTCGAGGGCAGGCCCTCCACCTTCGCGATGCCGTCGCCGGCAAAGGTGACCGTACCGACCTCCTCGCGCGAGGCCGCGTCCGGCTTGTACGCCTGGACGAAGTTCTCCAGCGCGTCCCGGATCTCCTCCGGCCGGATCGTGAGCTCCGCCATCTGGGTTCCCTGCTCTCCTTGTTGGGCCCGAAGTTTCTTAGGGGGTCTGGGGGTGACCCCCAGGATTCTTCTGCACGGCCCAACCAGGGCCGTCGTAAGTACGTTGTGCCTATTGAGTTGCTGCTCAGCCGGCGAGCCGGCGGCTGGCGTCCTCGATGCGGTCCGCGAGGGAGCCGTTGATCACCTCGTCGCCGACCTGCACCCTGATCCCACCGAGGACCTCGGGGTCCACGTCCAGGTTGAGGTGCATCTGGCGGCCGTAGAGCTTCGCGAGGGCGGCGCCCAGGCGCTGCTTCTGCAGGTCGCTCAGCGGAACCGCCGAGGTCACGATGGCGACCATGCGGTCCCGGCGTTCGGCGGCGAGCTTGGACAGGGACTCGAGTCCCGACTCCAGGCTACGTCCACGCGGCGCGGTCACAAGGCGCGTCACCAGACGCTCGGTGGCCGACTGCGCCCGGCCGCCGAGGAGGCCGCGCAGCAGCCCGCTCTTGGCCGAGGTGGTGGCCTTGCGGTCGGTCAGCGCGGCACGCAGCTCGGTGCTGCCGGAGACGATCCGGCCGAACCGGAACAGCTCGTCCTCGACGTCGTCGAGCTTGCCGGCCTGCTGGGCGGCGGTGAGGTCGGCCGTGTCGGCCAGCTCCTCCAGCGCGTCCACCAGGTCGCGCGAACGCGACCAGCGGGAGCGCACCATGCCCGCGACCAGGTCGGCGGCGGGGCCGCTGACCTGCGTGCCGAGCAGGCGCTGGGCCAGCTCGGCCTTGGCCTGACCGGCCTGCGCCGGGTCGGTCAGGACCCGACGCAGCGACACCTCGCGGTCGAGCAGCGCGGTGACGGCGGCCAGCTCGTCGGCGAGCCGCGCCGCGTCGGCGGACGTGGAGTCCGTCAGCGCGTCGAGACGCTCTCGTGCGGCTGCCAGGGCCTCGCGGCTCGCTCCGTTCATCGCCCGGCCTCGGCCTTCTCCTCGAGGTCGTCGAGGAACCGGTCGATCACGCGGCTCTGCCGGGCGTGGTCCTCGAGGGACTCGCCGACGAGCTTGCCGGCCAGGTCGGTGGCGAGCTTGCCGACGTCCTGGCGCAGCGCGGACGCGGCGGCCTTGCGGTCGGCCTCGATCTGGGCGTGACCGGCGGCGACGATCTCCTCGCGCTGCCGCTGGCCTTCCGCGCGCATCTCGGCGATGAGCGTGGCGCCCTGCTCCTGCGCCTCCTGGCGCAGACGCGCGGCCTCGTGCCGGGCCTCGGCGAGCTGTGCCTTGTACTGCTCAAGGACGCTCTGGGCCTCGACCTTCATGGTCTCGGCCTCTTCGATACCGCCTTCGATCGCCGCGCGGCGCTCCTCCAGAACCTTGTTGATGTTCGGAAGCAGCTTCTTCCAGAAGAAGAAGAACACGATGGCGAAGGCGATGGTGCCGACGAGCAGCTCGGGGCCCGGAGGAATGAGCGGGTTCTGCTCTTCCTCGGCCGCCAGCTGCACCAGGTTGGCGATCACATCAGTGCCTTTCGTCGAAAGGTTCGGCTCGTCAGCGTTCGTCAGTTGTAGACGAACGGCATGACAATGCCGATGAGGGCGAGCGCCTCACAGAAGGCGAAGCCAAGGATCTGGTTGGCACGGATCAGGCCAGCGGCCTCGGGCTGGCGGGCGAGCGCCTGCGTGCCGTTGCCGAAGATGATGCCGACACCGACGCCGGGGCCGATGGCGGCAAGGCCGTAGCCGATGGAACCGATGTTGCCTTCGACGGCGGCGAGGGTCTCAAGGGCAGCCATGCTGATTCTTCCTTCTCTTTCATGGACCGGCGGGGGTTGGCCACCGGACGTTCATGGGTCTGGGAGGGCGGGTCGCTCAGTGGTGCTCGGCGAGAGCGCCCTGGATGTAGGAGCAGGCGAGGAGCACGAAGACGTACGCCTGGACGGCCTGCACGAAGAGCTCGAAAAGGATCATGACCATGGTCATGACGAAGGAGACGCCGGCCGCCGGGATCATCCAGCTGTTGAGCAGGTACCAGGAGGCGACGGTGAACATGACGAGCATCAGGTGCCCGGCGAACATGTTCGCGAACAGCCGGACCGCGTGCGTGAAGGGGCGGACGATCAGGTTCGAGAAGAACTCGATGACCATCACGAGCGGCAGTACCGGGCCGAGCGTCTTGTCGTAGCCGGTGACGTTCTTGAAGAAGCCGACGAAGCCGTGCCGCTTGAAGGTCACCGAGACCCACGTCACGTAGACCACGGCGGCCAGGACGGCCGGGTACGCGATGATCGACGACACCGGGAACTGCGCCAGCGGGATCACGGACCAGATGTTCATGATCCAGATGAAGAAGAACAGCGAGACCATCAGGGGGACGTACTTCTCGCCCTCCTTCTTGCCGAGGGTCTCGTAGACGATGCCGCGGCGGACGAAGTCGTAGCCGGCCTCACCGACCATCTGCAGCTTGCCCGGCACCACCTTCGCTTTGCCGAAGGCGAGCGTGAAGAAGGTGACGACCAGAAGCGTGGTGATGAGGGCAAGCAGCATCACCTTGTTGAACTCGAACCCCCCGACCGTTGCAATCGGCTTGAAGAGGAACGAGTGCAGGCCCGGAGCCGGAAAACCACACCCGTTGTCGGACATGATCCGACAGCTCCAGTCAAAGGCGAGCTGGGTCTGGTCAGCACTCACCACGGGCTCCTTCGGCGTGACGCATGGGTACGGCAACCTCGTTGTGTCGGCGCGGCGCGCGGCCGCGGTTCGGCACGGGACTGGTGTTACGGATGTGGGGGCGGCAGTGGGGCATCTCGCCTCGCGATGGAGCAGGCGTCAGCTCGGATGCCCGCGCCCGCGATGCCGCAGTTGGCACCGGACGATAGCAGGAGATCTCATGCCTCTTTATCCCGGCCCTATCCCTCACGCGGAGTGCTCCGACTTTTCGGGCTTCTCGCCCGTCGTCGAATCGGGCTCCACGTAAAGGATCTTGGCCTTCATGTGAGCACGCGTCTGAGCGGCGATCCATGCGAGGGTGCCGACAACCAGCGTGAGGGCGAAGGCCTTCGGATTGAACAGCGTCGTGTTCTTGAAGGCGGCCATGAAGACGAACAGCAGCAGGATCTGCGCCGCGTAGAGCATCAGGCCCATCGCCTGGAAAAGATGCGGAAGCGATTTGGCGGTGCGCTGCAGGACGTAGAGACCGATCCCCATGAAGAGGATCACCACGAAGGTGGCGACGACCGCCCCGATCGCCCCCTTGCCGCCGGCGACCACACCACTGATGACGGCGGCGACAGCACCGACGGCAGCCGTGGGTACGGCGGCCTGGGCCAGGATCCGGGCGTCATTGGACGGCATGGCGGCAACTCCGCTTTCGCAGGGGGCAGGGGTGTCGTCATGGACGAGCGTAGTCCCGGGCTGAGTGGAGACCTCACGCCGGTGGACCGTCGCACTGCGGTCCTTCGGCTCTATCCGGGGGGTTCTCGTGAACCGTATCACAAACTATTTGATGCAGTCTTTACCTGGGAGTGTGCGTACAGTCACACATGAGAGTGAACACGCGCGTCTGAGCGGGAACAGCATCCACTTGTCTGGTATTGGGACGCTTTGCACCCCCATCGCCACCCCACGACTTGGCAATGCTCTCGTCAGATTCTTACCTTGTCCCAGCCCTGCCCCGGTCGGCCATGCGCGAACGTGCGCCGATGGCCGTGGCCCCGTTGGCGCCCGACACCCCCGAGGCCACCGGGGTGCGGTGGTCCGGGTCGGCGGGGGCCGGTTCGTCCGTGGGCGGCTCCGGGGACGAGGCACCCGGCGCGACCTCCGACACCGCCCCACGACGCCGGTAGCGCGGCGGCACGAACCGCTCCATCCAGCGCGGCGCACGCGGCGTGAAGCGCGGCAGCAGCAGCAGGATCAGTCCGATCGCGCTGAGGAAGACCACGCCCAGCACGATCCACATGGACGCCGAGTTGACCGAGTAGGCCAGCGCGCCGAAGGCGATCAGCGCCGACCAGAAGTACATGATCAGCACCGCGCGGCTGTGCGAGTGCCCGATCTCCAGCAGCCGGTGGTGCAGATGGCCCCGGTCGGCGGCGAACGGCGACTGCCCGCGCCAGGTGCGGCGCACGATCGCCAGGATCAGGTCGGCGGCCGGCACCGCGATGATCGTCAGGGGCAGCAGCAGCGGGATGTAGACGGGGACCGTCTGGTGCACGGCCTCCTTCTCGGATCCCGCGTACAGGTTCAGCGCGTCCGGGTCGACCTGCCCCGTGATGGAGATCGCGCCGGCGGCCAGGACCAGCCCGATCAGCATGGAGCCCGAGTCGCCCATGAAGATCCGCGCCGGGTGCATGTTGTGCGGCAGGAAGCCCAGGCACATGCCCATCAGGATCGCCGAGAACAGCGTGGCCGGGGCGGCGGCCTCGATGCCGTAGGAGAACCAGATGCGGTAGGCGTACAGGAAGAACGCCGTGGCCGCGATGCAGACCATGCCGGCCGCGAGACCGTCGAGGCCGTCCACGAAGTTGACCGCGTTGATCGTGATGACGACCAGCGCGACGGTGAGCAGCGTGCCCTGCCACTGCGTGAGCGCGACCGAGCCGACGCCCGGGACGGGCAGCCACAGGATCGTCAGACCCTGCACGACCATCACGCCCGCGGCGATCATCTGACCGCCCAGCTTGATGAGGGCGTCGATCTCGAACTTGTCGTCCAGGACGCCGATCAGCCAGATCAGCGCCGCTCCGGACAGCAGGGCTCTCGGTTCGTTCGACGTCTCGAAGACCTGGTTGAGGTTGGTGAGGTGGTCGGCGACCAGCAGGCCCGCGCACAGGCCGAAGAACATCGCGATCCCGCCGAGCCGCGGAGTGGGTTCCCGGTGCACGTCGCGGGCCCGGATCTCCGGCATCGCACCCGCCACGATCGCGAACTTCCGCACCGGCCCTGTGAGCAGATACGTCACCGCGGCCGTGATGCAGAGCGTCAGCAGGTATTCACGCACGGGCTTCCCCACAGGTCTCGCTGGCCATCTCAGCCTCACACCCTAGCGATGCGCGCATATGAGTGGGGACTTCCGGGTAGCGACGATGGTTGCACGATCAGCCGCGCACCCGGGCGCGCCCGCCCCGCTCAGCGGGGGTACGGCGGGAATCCACCGGTCAGCTCCCGCACTTCTTCACGAGCCGTCGAGGGATCCGTCACGTTCCGGAGCACCCGCGCGAGCAGCTGCGCGATCCGCGTCATCTCCGCCTCCCCCATGCCCTGGGTGGTGACGGCGGCGGTGCCCAGACGCAGTCCCCGGGCGTCGCCGTGCGGCAGCGCGCAGCAGTCCAGGACCAGCCCGGCCGCGGCCAGCCGGCCCCGGGCGGTGCGGCCGTCGACGCCGAGCGGGGCCGGGTCGGCGGTGATGAGGTGGGTGTCCGTGCCGCCGGTGGTGACCACCAGGCCCTCGGCGGCCAGCCGCGCCGCGAGAACGCGCGCGTTCGCCACCACCTGATGGGCGTACGCGGAGAACGCCGGTGTTGCCGCCTCCCCGAAGGCGACGGCCTTGGCGGCGACGGTGTGCATCTGGGCGCCGCCCTGGGTGAAGGGGAACACGGCCCGGTCGACCCGCTCGGCCAGCTCGGCCCGGCACAGGATCAGCCCGCCGCGCGGGCCGCGCAACACCTTGTGCGTGGTGCCGCACACGACGTCCGCGTACGGCACCGGGTTCGGCGCCGCTCCCCCGGCCACCAGCCCCAGCGGGTGCGCGGCGTCCGCGATGAGGTAGGCGCCCACCTCGTCGGCGACCTCGCGGAAGAAGGCGTGGTCCAGGTGGCGGGGGTAGGCGATGGAGCCGCACACGATCGCCTTGGGCCGGCGCGCGCGGGCCAGGGCGCGCACCTGCTCGTGGTCGACGAGCCCCGAGTCGGCCTCCAGCCCGTAGCCGACGAAGTCGAACCAGCGGCCGGAGAAGTTGGCGGGCGACCCGTGCGTGAGGTGGCCGCCGTGCGGCAGGCCCAGCGCCAGGACGGTGTCCCCGGGGCGCAGCAGGGCCGCGTAGGCGGCCAGGACGGCCGAAGAGCCCGAATGGGGCTGGACGTTGGCGTGATCGGCGCCGAACAGGGCCCTGGCCCGGTCGACGGCGAGGCGTTCGGCGGCATCGACGATCTCGCAGCCGCCGTGGTGGCGCGCGCCCGGGTAGCCCTCGGCGTACTTGTTGGCCAGGGGTGAGCCGAGCGCGGCCAGCACGGCGGGTGAGCTGAAGTTCTCCGCGGCGATCAGCTGGAGCGTGGTCGCCTGCCGCTCCCGTTCGGCGAGCAGGAGGTCGGCGAGCTCCGGGTCCTGGCGGTGCAGGACGTCGGCCTCGATGGCAGGGGTGACCGTCATGGTGGGCTCCGGGCGGCGTCGCTTTTCTGGGCGGTTCGCCTCCGGGGCGCCTGAGTCGGTCCCGAGAGGCCGATGGTGCTCAGCCCTCGGGCCTCCGCGCGTTCGGCCTCTCGGGACCGACGCGCCCCGTCGGCTCACGCGCCGGGGTGACGTACGTCCAATGTAGGCCCGGGGCCCCCGGGGCGCTCGGCCGCTACGTCCGTGCGGGAACGCCGGTGAGGGCCGTGACGACCGGGTCGAGCGCCTGGTGTATCTCGTCGCCGATGGAGCGGAAGAACGTCAGCGGCGCCCCGTACGGGTCGTAGACCTCGTCCGCCTCGGCGTCCGGGGCCAGGAGCCAGCCGCGCAGCGCGGCCGCGGCGCGCACCAGGGCACGCGCGCGGGTGACCACGCCCTCCTCCAGCGGGGGCAGGGTCACCGGGTCGATGGCCTTCACCAGGCGGGTGAACTCCTTGAGCGTGAAGGTGCGCAGGCCCGCCGAGTGGCCCATGGAGATGACCTGGGCGCGGTGGTCGCGGGTGGCGGTCAGCACCAGGTCCGCGCGGATCACGTGCTCGTCGAGGAGCTCGCGCCCGGTGAAGCCGGAGGCGTCCGCGCCGAAGTCGGCGAGGACGGTCTCCGCGTGGGCCTCCATGGGCGCGCCCTCGTGACCCCAGGTGCCCGCGCTCTCCACGATGAGGCCGCCGCCGAGCACGCCCAGCCGCTCCTTGACGAAGTGGCGGGTCAGCCGCTCGGTGATGGGTGAGCGGCACACGTTGCCGGTGCTGACGTGGAGGATGCGGAAGCTGTCGCGCGGAAGTCCCACGAAGGTCGTCGTGATCTCCGCCGCGCCTTCCCCGTTGCCTATGCCGCGCCCCGTTCCGGGGGACGTCAATTCGCCACCTCGAGGTCGGGTACGACCTTGCGCAGCTCGTCCGCCGAGAGGGCGCCGGCCCGCAGCAGCAGCGGGACCTCGCGGGTGACGTCGACGATGGACGACGGCACGTTGCCCGGGGTGGGGCCGCCGTCGAGGTAGACGGAGACGGAGTCGCCGAGCATCTGCTGCGCGGCGTCGCAGTCCTCCGGCGCCGGGTGGCCCGTGAGGTTCGCCGACGACACGGCCATGGGGCCGACCTCGGTGAGCAGCTCGATGGCGACCGGGTGCAGCGGCATGCGCACGGCGACCGTGCCCCGGGTGTCCCCGAGGTCCCACTGGAGGGACGGCTGGTGCCGGGCGACGAGCGTCAGGGCGCCCGGCCAGAAGGCGTCGACCAGCTCCCAGGCCAGCTCGGAGAAGTCCGTGACGAGGCCGTGCAGCGTGTTCGGGGAGCCGATGAGGACGGGCGTGGGCATGTTGCGGCCCCGGCCCTTGGCGTCCAGCAGGTCGGCGACCGCCTCCGCGGAGAACGCGTCCGCGCCGATGCCGTACACGGTGTCCGTCGGCAGCACCACGAGCTCGCCTCGGCGGACGGCGGACGCTGCCTCGCGCAGACCGGTCACACGGTCGGTCGCGTCGTTGGTGTCGTATCGCCGTGCCATCTTCAGCTGGCCTCCTCGTACACGTACTGCTGGGTCGAAGTTCGCGGGGAACGCGCCGGGCTCACGGCAGTGCCTTGCGGGCCGTGGCGAAGCGCGGACGGTTGTTCAGGTCCGGGTGGTCGGCGGCGTCGGTCCAGCCGCGGTCCTCGGCGAAGATCCACGGCACCTGGCCGCCCTGGGTGTCGGCGTGCTCCACGACGACGACGCCGCCGGGGCGCAGCAGCCGGTGCGCGGTGCGCTCCAGGCCCCGGATCAGGTCCAGGCCGTCCTCGCCGGAGAACAGGGACATGTCGGGGTCGTAGTCGCGCGCCTCGGGGGCGACGTACTCCCACTCGGTGAGCGGGATGTACGGCGGGTTGGAGACGACCAGGTCGACCTGGCCGTCGAGGTCCGGGAAGGCCGTCAGGGCGTTGCCCTGGCGCAGGTCGACCCTGGACCCCTCGACGTTCTTGCGCGTCCACTGCAGGGCGTCCTCGGACAGCTCGACGGCGTGCACGCGCGAGCGCGGGACCTCCTGGGCGAGGGCGAGCGCGATCGCGCCGGAGCCGGTGCACAGGTCGACGATGCACGGCTCGACGACGTCCATGGCGCGCACGGCGTCTATGGCCCAGCCGACCACCGACTCCGTCTCGGGCCGCGGCACGAACACCCCGGGCCCGACCTGGAGTTCCAGGTAGCGGAAGTAGGCGCGCCCGGTGATGTGCTGGAGGGGCTCGCGGGCCTCGCGGCGGGCGATGACCTCCCAGTACCGGGCGTCGAAGTCGGAGTCCTTGACGGAGTGCAGCTCGCCGCGCTTGACGCCGTGCACGAACGCGGCGAGCTCCTCCGCGTCGGTGCGCGGCGAGGGCACGCCGGCGTCGGCGAGCCGCTGGGTGGCCTGGGCCACCTCCGCGAGCAGCAGGTTCACGCAAGTCCTCCGTAGTGCTCGTACGTGCTCGGGCGCGCGCGCACGTCGTCTTACGCGGCCGCCAGCTTCGCCGCCGAGTCGGCGTCGACACAGGCCTGGATCACCGCGTCGAGGTCGCCGTCCAGGACCTGGTCCAGGTTGTACGCCTTGAAGCCGACGCGGTGGTCCGAGATGCGGTTCTCCGGGTAGTTGTACGTCCGGATCTTCTCGGAGCGGTCCACGGTGCGGACCTGGCTGCGGCGGGCGTCGGCGGCGTTCTTCTCCGCCTCCTCCTGCGCGGCGGCGAGGAGCCTGGAGCGCAGGATACGCAGGGCCTGCTCCTTGTTCTGCAGCTGGCTCTTCTCGTTCTGGCAGGAGGCGACGACTCCGGTGGGCAGGTGCGTGATGCGCACGGCGGAGTCGGTGGTGTTGACGGACTGCCCGCCGGGGCCGGAGGAGCGGTACACGTCGATGCGCAGGTCGTTGGGGTTGATCTCGACGTCGATCTCCTCGGCCTCGGGCGTCACGAGGACGCCGGCCGCGGAGGTGTGGATCCGGCCCTGGGACTCGGTGGCGGGCACGCGCTGCACGCGGTGCACACCGCCCTCGTACTTCAGCCGCGCCCACACGCCCTGCCCGGGCTCGGTGGCGCCCTGGCCGCCCTTGGTCTTCACGGCGACCTGGACGTCCTTGTAGCCGCCGAGCTCGGACTCGGTGGCGTCGATGATCTCGGTCTTCCAGCCGACGCGCTCGGCGTAGCGCAGGTACATCCGCAGCAGGTCGCCGGCGAACAGGGCCGACTCGTCGCCGCCCGCGCCCGCCTTGATCTCCAGGATGACGTCCTTGTCGTCGCTGGGGTCGCGCGGGACGAGCAGCAGGCGCAGCTTCTCCGTGAGCTCCTCGCGCTGCCGCTCCAGGTCCTTCACCTCGGCCGCGAAGTCGGGGTCGTCGGCGGCCAGTTCACGCGCGGTCTCGATGTCGTCGCCCGTCTGCGTCCAGGAGCGGTAGGTGGCGACGATGGGGGTGAGCTCGGCGTAACGCTTGTTCAGCTTGCGCGCGTTGGCCTGGTCGGAGTGGACCGACGGGTCGGCGAGCTTCTTCTCCAGGTCGGCGTGCTCGGCGACGAGTTCCTCGACGGCCTCGAACATCTTGGGCTCCTGTGCGGGACGGGGGTGAAGGGCGGGCGACCAAAAACGCCGGTCCCGGAGCGCCCGGTGAGGGGGCGCGTCCGCGGACCGGCGAATCGGGGCTCGCTACTTCTTGGAGCCGGCGGCCTTGCCGAAGCGGGCCTCGAAGCGGGCCACGCGGCCACCGGTGTCGAGGATCTTCTGCTTGCCCGTGTAGAACGGGTGGCACTCGGAGCAGACATCGGCGCGGATGGTGCCGGACTCGATGGTGCTGCGGGTGGTGAACGACGCGCCGCAGGTGCAGCTGACCTGCGTCTCGACGTACGCGGGGTGGATGTCGCGCTTCAAGGTGTCTCCTAGGTTCCGGGAGGGCGCCGGGTCGCCGCCGCGGGCTGCGGGGGCGTGAACCGGGGCCGACGTACCAGTCTGCCAGGACTGGGGCCATCCCCCAAAACCGGGGGTTGCCGTTGTTTGTTCCCTGCGGGCCGCATGCGGCTGCTCGCGCGGGGCCCCGCGCCCCTTACGGGGCGCTCACGACGCCCTTGGCCTCTCCTGAGGCGTTGCCCGTGGTCGCGCTCCTCGGGATCGGCTCGTCGTGCGCGAGGGCCTTCCAGATCTCGTCGGCCTTCTTCTCCCGCAGCAGCACGCGGTTGGGGTCGGCCGGGTCGTAGGCGACCGGCATGGTGACCATGTGCAGGTGGGAGGGGCTGATGCCCTTGAGGCCGTTCGCGAAGGACGCGAGCCGGTTGACCGAGCCGAGGTCGGAGTCGGTCGTCACCGTCTTGGTCGCGGTCTCGGCGAGGTCGAGCAGCTTCTTGGGGTGGGAGAGGACGCCGACGTCCTTGAGCTGGTGGACCAGGGCCTTGATGAACGCCTGCTGGAGCTGGATGCGGCCGAGGTCGGAGCCGTCGCCGACGCCGTGGCGGGTGCGGACCAGGCCGAGGGCCTGCTCCCCGTCGAGTCTGTGCGTGCCGGCCTTGAGCTTCAGGTGGCTGTCGGGGTCGTCGATGGCCTCGGTGGTGGTGATCTCGACCCCGCCGAGGTCGTCGACGAGCTTCTGGAAGCCGGCGAAGTCGACCTCCAGGTAGTGGTCCATGCGCAGGTCCGTGATCGACTCGACGGTCTTCACGGCGCAGGCGGCCCCGCCGGTGGAGTAGGCGGAGTTGAACATCACGCCGCGCGCGGCGGGGTGCTCGCCGCCCTCGGTGTCGGTGCAGGCCGGACGGTCGATGAGGGTGTCGCGCGGGACGGAGACGACGCTGGCCTTCCGGTGGCCCTTGTACACGTGCACGATCATCGCCGTGTCGGAGCGGGCGCTGCCGTCGTCGGTGCCGCCGCCGATCTTCCTGTTGCCGCCGGCGCGGGTGTCGGAGCCGAGGACGAGGATGTTCTCGGAGCCGTTGTCGGCCTTCTCGGGCCGGTCGGTGCCGAGGGCCTGGTCGATGTCGACGCTCTTGAGGTTGCCGTTGAGCTTGAAGTACAGGTACCCCGCTCCCGTGCCGCCCAGGACGACGATGCCCGCCGCCGTCCAGGCCGCGATCACCAGCCCCTTGTGTCGCGTGCGGGGCTTGCGGCGCCGCCCCTTGGCACGGCTGCGCGTTCCCTCGGTGCCGGTCTCACCCGGTATGTCCGGGCCCGGTGTGCTCTCGGCAGACATGTGCTCCTCAGCTCGTCTACGGTCCATTACCCCCTGCGGTCAGCGCCAGGCGTGGAGACGAACCTCCTCCTCGCACCATCGTCGCTCCGCCCGGGAGGACGGAGAAACTCGGGAAAGGGTTGCACGACGCACTGTGCCCACCGCGTGCGGCGGTGGGCACAGTGCGTGGTCGTACGTCGCGGGCCGTACCCGCTCACCTGGGCTTTCAGCCGAAGATGTCGTACTGCTCGAAATCGGTGCCGACGGACTTCCTTGTGGCAAAGATCTCGCTGGTCGCCTTGCCGGTGCCGGCGTACAGGTAGAGCGTGCCGCCGGGGGTGCGGGCCAGGAAGTCGGCCTTGCCGTCGCCGGTCACGTCACCGGGTGCGTCGAAGGCGTTGTAGCCGTCCCACGTGCGCACCTTGACCCGGGCCGAGAAGGCGCCCGAGCCGGACTTGCCGGTGCCCTTGTACAGGTACAGGGCGCTGCCGGACTTGGCGCGGGCGATCAGGTCGGTCTTGCCGTCGCCGGTGAAGTCGCCCTTGCCGCGCACGGAGTTGTACTGGTTCCAGCCGGAGCCGACCTGCACGCGGGTGACGAAGGTGCCGTTGCCCTTGCCCGGGTAGATCCACAGCACGCCGGCGGAGTCCACCGAGAGCAGGTCGGGCAGGTAGTCGCCGGTGACGTCACCGGGGGTGACGATCCGGGTGCGGGTCTTCCAGTTGTCGAAGATCTGCTTGGTGGTCCAGGTGCCGCTGGAGACGACGAAGTGCGTCCAGAAGACGTCGCCGTCGCTGCTGCGCCGGTAGACCAGGTCCTGGTACCCGTCGCGGTCGAGGTCGGTCTGCAGGACGACGTTGACGCCGTTCCAGTCGCCCCAGGACTCGCGGGCGGCGAACGACGTGCCCTTGGAGTCCTTGGAGTAGCCGGTCCTGGTGGAGGCGTTGCGCACCCACAGGTCGGCCTTGTGGTCACCGCTGATGTTGGTGTCGTCCAGGCGCGGGTAGGCGGCGCCGACGTAGGAGCTGACCTTGCTGAAGACGCTGTAGGCGCCCCGGGCGACGCAGTCGGTCACGCCCCAGGACACGACACCGACGATCCGGTTGTTCACGACCAGGGGGCCGCCGGAGTCGCCGTTGCAGGCGGTGGTGGTCCCGCTGTCGCTGCCGGTGGCGGGCTTGCCCGCGCAGACCATGTGCCCCTTGACGAAGTCACTGCCGTACGCGCCGGAGCAGGTCGTGTCGGACTGGATGGGCAGCGTGGCGGTCTTCAGGGTGTCGGAGATGTCGTCGCTGGTGGAGCTGGTGCGGCCCCAGCCGTACACCTTGGCGCTGGTGCCGGCCTTGTACGACGTGGTGTCGCCGGACGTCGTCATGCGGATCGGGGTGGCCTTGACCGCGACGGGCAGGGTCAGCACCGCGATGTCGTTGTCGATGGTCGTGGCGCTGTAGGAGGGGTGGTTCCACTGGCGCCAGACACCGGTGACGGTGCCGCCGTGCATGTCGTCGCCGTCGGGCAGCTGGGAGGTGCCGGTGATGACGGCGCCGTTGTTCTTCCAGTCGTAGCCCTTGACGCAGTGCGCGGCGGTGAGGATCTTCGTCGGCGCGACGACGGCGCCGCCGCAGAAGAAGCCGAGGTCGTCGCCGGTGCTGGAGGTGCCCCGGTCGTCGTAGTAGTGGAGCTGCGCCATCCACGGGGCCGTGCTGATGGTGGTCTCGTTGCCACCGATGATCTTCGGGTCGATGCGGCCCTCGACGGTGCCCGCGCTGAGCGAGGTCTTGCCCGTCCGGCCGGCGACGTCGTCACCGGCCATGGCGCCGGCGACCCGCTTCTGCAGCTCGGCCGGCGACGGTGAGCTGACGGCCGGCTCGACCGTCGGCCGCGGCAGCGAGGTGGCGGCGCCCGCGGACGTCGTCAGCAGCGTGCCGGCCACGGCGGCCGCGATGCCGGCGGCGGCGACGGGCAGCGCGAAACGTATCCGGCGTCTGTGCCGACCGCCCCCGGACATGGGTGTACCCACGTATGTCCCCCCTCGGGATCACAAGTTCGAAGGAAGCGTGATCCTAACGTGTACACGACCATCACGAAGGGCCGCCCCCCGTGCGGGGAGCGGCCCTTGTGCGCAGTGCCGTCGTCAGTCGCCGTTGCCCGGCGTCGGCGTCGTCTTCTGGATCTGCATCAGGAACTCGACGTTCGACTTCGTCTGCTTCATCTTGTCGAGGAGCAGCTCGATGGCCTGCTGCTGGTCGAGCGCGTGCAGCACCCGGCGCAGCTTCCAGACGACCGCGAGCTCCTCGTTGCCGAGCAGGATCTCCTCCTTGCGGGTGCCGGACGCGTCGACGTCCACCGCCGGGAAGATGCGCTTGTCGGCGAGCTTCCGGTCGAGCTTGAGCTCCATGTTGCCGGTGCCCTTGAACTCCTCGAAGATCACCTCGTCCATGCGGGAGCCGGTGTCGACGAGCGCGGTGGCGAGGATGGTGAGCGAGCCGCCGTCCTCGATGTTGCGCGCGGCACCGAAGAACCGCTTCGGCGGGTACAGCGCCGTCGAGTCGACACCACCGGACAGGATGCGGCCGGAGGCCGGGGCGGCGAGGTTGTACGCACGGCCCAGACGGGTGATCGAGTCGAGCAGCACGACCACGTCGTGACCCAGCTCCACCAGGCGCTTGGCGCGCTCGATGGCGAGCTCGGCGACGGTGGTGTGGTCCTCGGCCGGGCGGTCGAAGGTCGAGGAGATGACCTCGCCCTTGACCGACCGCTGCATGTCGGTGACCTCTTCCGGACGCTCGTCGACGAGGACGACCATCAGGTGGCACTCGGGGTTGTTGTGCGTGATCGCGTTGGCGATCGCCTGCATGATCATGGTCTTGCCGGTCTTCGGCGGGGCCACGATCAGACCGCGCTGGCCCTTGCCGATCGGCGACACGAGGTCGATGATGCGGGTGGTGAGCACGCCCGGGTCCGTCTCCAGGCGGAGGCGGTCCTGCGGGTACAGCGGGGTGAGCTTGTTGAACTCCGGGCGGCCGCGGCCGTGTTCGGGCGCCATGCCGTTGACGGAGTCCAGGCGGACCAGCGCGTTGAACTTCTCGCGGCGCTCGCCCTCCTTGGGCTGGCGGACCGCGCCGGTGATGTGGTCGCCCTTGCGCAGGCCGTTCTTGCGGACCTGGGCGAGGGAGACGTACACGTCGTTCGGGCCGGGCAGGTAGCCGGAGGTCCGGATGAACGCGTAGTTGTCGAGGATGTCGAGGATGCCCGCGACCGGGATCAGGACGTCGTCCTCGTTGATCTGCGGCTCGGTCGCGATGTCGTCGCGGCCGCGACGGCCCCGGCGGTCGCGGTAGCGGCCGCGGCGGCCCCGGCGGCCACCCTCGAAGTCGTCCCCGTCCTCGTCGGCCCGCTGCTGGCCGCGGTCCTGACGGCCGCCGCCCTGCTGGTTCTGCTGCTGGCCGCGGTCCTGACGGCCGCCGCCCTGCTGGTCGTCGCCCTTGCCCCCGCGGCCGCGGTCGCGGTCCCGGCCGCGGTCGCGGTCCCGGTCGCGGCGGTCGCGCCGGCGGCCCTCGCCGCCGTCACCGGCGTCGGACTTGGCGTCGTTGTTGTTCTGCGACTGCTGCGGGGCCGGGGTCTCGGCCTTGCCGTCGTTCTTCGCCTCGGCCGCGACCGTCCCGGAAGCGGAGGCGGGAGCTCCGGCATCGGCGGTGGCGCGGCGGCGACGGCGCTCGGCCGGGGCGTCCTCGCCGCCGGCGGGCTGTCCCGGGATCTCGATCTGCTGCTGGGCCGCGGCCTTGTCGGCCTGGTCCGCGGGGGCCTTCGGGGCCTCCTTCGCGTCCTTCTTCTCGGCCTTGCCGGCGCCGTCGGCGTTGTCGCCCGTACGGGCGCGGGAGGTCGCGCGGCGCTTGGGCTTGGTCTCGGCACCCGCGTCGCCCGCGTCGGCCTTGGCGGCCGGGGCGGCGCCGCCGGACGCCTGCGCCTCCTTGATGACCTCGATCAGCTGGCTCTTGCGCATCCGCGCGGTGCCCCTGATGCCGAGGCCGGATGCGACCTGCTGCAGCTCGGCCAGCACCATGCCCTCGAGGCCGGTACCGCGGCGCCGCCGGGAGCCGGCACCGGTGGCAGGCGCGGAGGCGTCCGTGGCGGGCGCGGCAGCGGTCTCCTCGACACGTGCGCCCATCAGATCGGTGGTGTCGCTCACGAAGGGTCCTTCCCTGGAGCGGACGTCGGCCTGTCTGGCTCGGCGACCGGTTGTGCTGTCCGGCTTCGGTCCGTGTGGTGTGAACCGTGCCGGGGCGGTGGTCCGCCTAAGCGGCGGAGGAATCTGGTGATGGCGCTTCCTTGAGTCGTGGCACCCAGTGTCAGTGTCACGCGGCGTGGGAGCACCGGTTCCGGAGCGCGCCCTGCGCCCCGCTCAGTGTCCTCGTACGGCGTACGGTCCGACGTACGGCACACAGTGCGGCTTGGGGGGCTCCCGGAAGAATGTCTGTCCCGGACGGGGACACGAGGCACCTCGCCATGGTGGGGTCGGGTGCAGACTTGAGGTTAACACTACCGGATCCAACAAACATTCCCCCTCTCGAAATCCGGCAACCGTGTGGCGTCAGATGTCGCCGGACGCCGTCAGCGGCAGCACGCTCGCGCCCTGCGCGTCGAGGCCGAGCCGGTTGGCGGCCCATTCGGCGCCGGCCAGGGCCTCGACCTTGTCGGCCGTGTCCGCGTCGGCCAGTGCCATGACCGTGGGTCCCGCACCGGAGATGACCGCGGGGACGCCGTCGCCGCGCAGCCGCTCCACCAGCGCCGCGCTCTCGGGCATGGCCGGGGCGCGGTACTCCTGGTGCAGCCGGTCCTCGGTGGCGGGCAGCAGCAGCTCGGGGCGGCGGGTGAGGGCCTCGACGAGCAGGGCGGCCCGGCCGGCGTTGGCGGCCGCGTCGACGTGCGGAACGCTGCGCGGGAGCAGTCCTCGCGCCGTCTCGGTCAGCACCGGCTTGGCGGGGACGAAAACCACCGGAACGATGGAATCGGCCGGGTCCATCCTGATCGCGCGGGCGGCGCCGCCCTCCATCCAGGACAGGGTGAAGCCGCCCAGCAGGCAGGCCGCGACGTTGTCGGGGTGGCCCTCGATCTCGGTGGCCAGTTCCAGCAGCGCGGTGTCGTCGAGCTTGGCGTCGGCGCCTATGGTCACGGCTCGGGCGGCGACGATCCCGGCGCAGATGGCGGCGGAGGAGGAGCCGAGGCCCCGGCCGTGCGGGATGCGGTTGGCGCAGACGATCTCCAGTCCGCGCGGCTGCCCGCCCAGCAGGTCGAAGGCGGTGCGCAGGGACCGTACGAGGAGGTGCCGCTCGTCGCGCGGGAGCGTCTCGCTGCCCTCACCCGCGATGTCGATGTGCAGCCCGGAGTCGGCCACCCGGACGACGACGTCGTCGTACAAGCCCAGCGCGAGGCCGAGGGCGTCGAAGCCCGGGCCGAGGTTGGCGCTGGTGGCGGGGACGCGCACCCGGACGGCGGCGGCGCGGAACGCTGGACCGGCCATCGCTCGATGACTCTCCTTGAGCTGCGTGATTGTCGAATGACGTTCGATGGACATGCGATGCCGTACGGGAACCCCGGGGGCCGCCGCCGGCCGGGAGGGCCGGCCGCTGCCCGGCCGCGGAGACGGCGCGGCACCGCGCTCCTGCGGAGGCATATGCGGCGGGCGGGTTCAGTACAGCCTATCGAAGGAAGGTTCTGCGGCGACATAGGGCGCACAGCAGGCGCACGATGCGTGTCGCAAGCCCCCTGTGCACCCCCCGCCGGAACCCTTCCCCAGCGGGCGCCGCCTTACGCCGGACCGTGCCGTGCGGGCACCGGCGCTCGAAGCGTCGGCGCACGTCACAGCGGGTCCGGGCGCCCTCAGGCGAGACCCAGGCGCTCCGCCGCGGCGGCCGCGTCCACGGGCACGGTGACCGGCTGCGGGGCGCCGGCGACGGCCCAGTCGGGGTCCTTCAGCCCGTTGCCGGTGACCGTGCAGACGATCCGCTGGCCCGGGTCGACCTTGCCCTGCTCGGCGGCCTTCAGCAGACCGGCGACGGACGCGGCGGACGCCGGCTCCACGAAGACACCCTCCTGCGACGCCAACAGCCGGTAGGCCCGCAGGATCTCACGGTCCGTCACCTCGTCGATGAGTCCGCCCGACTCGTCCCGCGCGGCGAGCGCGAAGTTCCACGAGGCCGGGTTGCCGATGCGGATGGCGGTGGCGATGGTCGAGGGGTCCTTGACCACCTCGCCGCGCACGATCGGGGCGCTGCCGGAGGCCTGGAAACCCCACATCCGGGGCTTGCGGGAGGCGATCCCGTCGGCGGCGTACTCCGTGTAGCCCTTCCAGTAGGCCGTGATGTTGCCCGCGTTGCCCACCGGGAGGACGTGGAGGTCGGGCGCGTCGCCCAGCATGTCCACGATCTCGAACGCGGCCGTCTTCTGGCCCTCGATCCGTACCGGGTTGACCGAATTGACCAGTGCCACCGGGTAGTTGTCGCTGAGGCCGCGGGCCAGCGTGAGGCAGTCGTCGAAGTTGCCGTCGACCTGGAGGATCTTCGCGCCGTGGACCAGCGCCTGGCCCATCTTGCCGAGCGCGATCTTGCCCGTCGGCACGAGGACGGCGCACACCATCCCGGCCCGCACGGCGTACGCCGCGGCGGAGGCGGACGTGTTGCCCGTGGAGGCGCAGATGACGGCCTGGGCGCCCTCCTCCTTGGCCCGGGTGATGGCCATGGTCATACCGCGGTCCTTGAAGGAACCGGTCGGGTTCGCGCCCTCCACCTTGAGGTGGACCTCGCAGCCCGTGCGCTCGGAGAGCACCTGCGCGGGCACGAGCGGCGTACCGCCCTCGCGGAGCGTCACGACCGGCGTGGTGTCGGAGACCGGCAGCCGGTCCCGGTACTCCTCGATGATTCCGCGCCACTGGTGGGTCATTGCTGGTTACTCTCCTTCAACCCGCATGATGCTGGCGACACCACGCACGGTGTCGAGCTTGCGCAACGCCTCGACGGTGCCGGTGAGGGCGGCGTCGGACGCGCGGTGCGTGACGACGACGAGGGAGGCCTCGCCGTCCTTCCCCGACTGGCGAACCGTATCGATCGAGACCCCGTGCTCGGCGAAGACGGTCGCGACCTGGGCGAGAACGCCCGGTTTGTCGGCCACGTCGAGGCTGATGTGGTAGCGCGTGACCACGTCGCCCATGGGCGACACCGGCAGCGCGGCGTAGGCGGACTCGCCCGGCCCGGTCGCGCCGCCGATCCGGTTGCGGCAGACGGCGACGAGGTCGCCGAGCACGGCCGAGGCCGTGGGGGAACCGCCCGCCCCGGGACCGTAGAACATGAGCTGCCCGGCGGCGTCGGACTCGACGAACACGGCGTTGTAGGCGCCGCGGACGGAGGCCAGCGGGTGGCTCAGCGGGATCATCGCCGGGTGCACGCGCGCGGTGACGGACGCGCCGTCCCCGGCCCGCTCGCAGATGGCGAGCAGCTTGATGGTGCAGCCCATCTCCTTGGCGGAGGCGAAGTCGGCCGCCGTCACCTCGGTCATGCCCTCGCGGTAGACGTCGTCGAGGCGCACGCGCGTGTGGAAGGCGATGCCCGCGAGGATGGCGGCCTTCGCGGCGGCGTCGAAGCCCTCGACGTCGGCGGTCGGGTCGGCCTCGGCGTACCCCAGGGCGGTGGCCTCGTCGAGGGCCTCCTGGTACCCGGCGCCCGTCGAGTCCATCTTGTCGAGGATGAAGTTGGTGGTCCCGTTGACGATGCCCATCACCCGGTTGATCTTGTCGCCGGCGAGGGACTCGCGCAGCGGCCGGATCAGCGGGATGGCACCGGCGACGGCGGCCTCGTAGTAGAGGTCCTTGCCGTGCTGCTCGGCGACGGCGTGCAGGGCCGCCCCGTCCTGGGCGAGCAGGGCCTTGTTCGCGGAGACGACGGAGGCACCGTGCTCGAAGGCGGTGGTGATGAGCGCCCGGGCGGGCTCGATGCCGCCGATGACCTCGACGACCACGTCGATGTCGCCCCGTTTGACCAGGGCGGTGGCGTCGGTGGTGATGAGCGCGGGGTCGATGCCCTCGCGGACCCGGTCGGGCCGGCGGACCGCCACGCCCGCGAGCTCCACCGGGGCGCCGATGCGGGCCGTGAGGTCGTCGGCGTGCGTCGTCATGATGCGCGCCACCTCTGAGCCGACCACTCCACAGCCCAGCAGCGCCACCTTCAGCGGACGCGTACGCATCATCCGACCTCGTTTCCTCATGACCGTCATCGGTGGATCCAGTCTCACTCACCGGACGGGACTTTCTGCCCGGAGTCCGGATCGTGAGACATCAATTTCATTTTCACGGGGCGGCGGACAGCAGATCTTCCGCCGCCCCGGGCCTGCGCGCCGGGCTCAGCCGACGTCGAGACGCAGCAGGTCCTCCTCCGTCTCGCGGCGGACGATCACCCGGGCCTCGCCGTCGCGCACGGCGACGACCGGCGGGCGCAGCACGTGGTTGTAGTTGCTGGCCATCGACCGGCAGTAGGCACCCGTGGCGGGCACGGCGACGAGGTCGCCCGGCGCCAGGTCGGCCGGCAGGAACGCGTCCTTGACCACGATGTCCCCGCTCTCGCAGTGCTTGCCGACGACGCGGGACAGCATCGGCTCCGCGTCGGAGGTGCGGGAGACCAGCGCGACGCTGTACTCGGCGTCGTACAGCGCGGTGCGGATGTTGTCCGACATGCCGCCGTCCACCGAGACGTACGTGCGCAGCCCGTCGAGCGGCTTGATGGTGCCGACCTCGTAGAGCGTGAAGGCCGTCGGCCCGACGATGGCCCGCCCCGGCTCGACCGAGATGCGGGGGGTGCGCAGCCTGGCGGCCTCGCACTCGCGCGTGACGATCTCGGTGAGCGCCTTGGCGATCTCGTGCGGCTCGCGCGGGTCGTCGCCGCTGGTGTACGCGATGCCGAGCCCGCCGCCGAGGTCGATCTCGGGCAGCTCGACGCCGTGCTCGTCGCGGATGTCCTTCAGCAGCCCGACCACCCGGTGGGCGGCGACCTCGAACCCGGACATGTCGAAGATCTGCGAGCCGATGTGGCTGTGGATGCCGACCAGCTCCAGGCCGTCGAGCTGCAACGCCCGCCGTACGGCCTCGGCGGCCTGCCCGCCGGCCAGCGGGATGCCGAACTTCTGGTCCTCGTGGGCGGTGGCGATGAACTCGTGGGTGTGCGCCTCGACGCCGACGGTGATGCGGATGAGCACCTTCTGCCGCTTGCCCAGGCCCTGCGCGATGTGGGCGACGCGGACGATCTCCTGGAAGGAGTCGAGCACGATGTGGCCCACCCCGGCCTCGACGGCCCGGGTGATCTCGTCGACGGACTTGTTGTTGCCGTGGAAGGCGATGCGCTCGGCGGGCATGCCGGCGGACAGCGCCGTGGCCAGCTCACCGCCGGAGCAGACGTCCACGTTCAGCCCCTCCTCGTGCAGCCAGCGCACCACGGCCCGGGACAGGAACGCCTTGCCGGCGTAGAACACGTCGGCGCCGGTCCCGAAGGCGGTGCGCCAGGCCCGCGCACGGGCGCGGAAGTCGGCCTCGTCCAGGACGTACGCCGGGGTCCCGACCTCCTCGGCGAGCCGCGTGACGGGGATCCCGCCGACGGTGACGACACCGTCCTCGTCGCGCGTGACCGTCCCGGCCCACACCTTGGGGTCGAGCGCGTTGAGGTCGGCGGGCGGGGCGGAGTAGTGGCCCTCGGGAAGGACATCGGCGTGACGGGGCCCGGCGGGGTGTGCGGAACGGCTCATGGTGTCGTGTGCCTCTTCTTGGCTCTCAGAGGTGTGCGGGTGCGTCGATACCGAGCAGGGACAGGCCGCCGGCCAGCACCGTCCCGGCGGCTTCGGCGAGAGCGAGCCGGGCACGGTGGGCGGCCGAGGGTTTCTCCTCCCCCAGGGGCAGCACGGAGTGCAGCGCGGGCAGGGTGGCGTCGGCGACGGCGACGAGGTGCCGGGCGAGCCGGTCGGGAGCACGGTCCGCGACGGTGGCGGCGAGGACGCGGGGGTGGTCGCGCAGGCCGGTCAGGAGGGAGGGGGCGTCCACCGGGCCGGGCTCGGGGTGGAAGCCCAGGTCGGCGGCGTTGCGCAGCAGGGCCCGGGTGCGGGCGTGGGCGTACCGGACGCGGAACAGGGGGTTGCTCTCCCGCTGCACGAGGTGCTCGCCGGTGACGCGGGGCCGGTCGTGCCCGGCCGGATACAGCAGGGCCCAGCGGGCGGCGTCGCGGCCGAGGGGGAGGGGGTCGGCGGGGGCGGGGGCGGGGCGGAGGGCGGGAGCGGTGTCGTCGCCGGGGTGCTGCGCGCTGTCGGTGTCGGTGTCGCTGTCGGTGTCGGTGTCGGTGTCGCTGTCGAGTCCGAGGGCGGTGGGCCACTGCGGGTCGACGGGACCGTCGCATGCGAAGCGGGGAACGAATCCCTGGCTGCGGGCCACGCGGGCGAGGGCGTCGGCGACGACGACGGCGCGCACCTCGGCGGGACAACGGAGCAGGAGGCGGCCGGACGGGTTCGGTGCGGTGATGTGCCCGTACCGCTGCCCGCACCGCAGGATCTCGGCGACGAGGTCGGCGGAGGTGTCACCGCGCAGACGGAGATTGAGGAACCCCGGTCCGGTGACGACGACGTCGGTGATCCGACGCTCCTGGAGCAGCCGCGCGCGCAGGATGCCGGCGACGCGGTGCGGGGACTCGCCCGCCGCACGGGCCAGCTGCAGCGCGACGGGGGTGGCGTAGTCGCCGCACCCTCCGGGCCCGGGCGGCGCGACCACGACCCGCTCGGGCACGGTCACGCACAGCTCCCCCTCGTCGACAGCGCGACGCACGGCGTGCAGCACGGTGCGCGAGAGCTCGACGGGGGTCACGGGTCAAGCGTAGGGGAGGAGGGGGGTGGGTAAGCGAACCGGTTTGCCGAGGGTCCCGGGATGTGGACGGAGGGGGCGGGCGCGACGGGAGAAGGGCGGAGATCACCCTGAGGCGGAGGCCCCGGACGCCGGCGGACGTCACAGCGGTCCGGATGCCCGGGGGCGCAGCCTCACGTGGTGAGGGGGAGGAAAGAAGAAGGGGCTACGACCCGACGGACTGATCCGCGGCGACGGGCGGGACGACGGGCGGATGAGCCACGGCCGACCGATCACCCGTGGCGGACGACTCGACCGCCGCCGGCTGATGGGCGGAGGCGTCACCTTCCTTGCCGACGCCGGAACCACCACCCCGCAGCCGCCCGCCACCCCGGGCACGCTCGACCAACTGCCGTACGAGAACGACGAGTTCGGCGGGCTCGAAGGGCTTGGGTAGAAAGGCGTCCACACCCACTTCGAGCCCGGACTCGATCTCGTGGTGGCTGCAGGCGCTGACGATGGCAAGGGGGACGTCACGGGTACGCGGGTCGGCCCGCAGCCGAGCGGCGGTGCGGAGCCCGTCGAGCCGGGGCATGACGACATCGAGGGTCACGACGTCGGGGCGCACCTGATGAACGACATCCAGACACTCGGCACCATCGGCAGCGGTCACGACCTCCAGCCCCTCCAGCTCGAGGTTGACCCTGATCAACTGCCGGATGACCTTGTTGTCGTCGACAACAAGCACCCGGCCCGACGCGCCTGGCACAACTCGAGAGTAGGTGGCCCCCGGCCATCGCGTCCGGGTTTTCCCCACTTCCACCCCGCACGGGCGACCGGCACGCCGTGCCGGCCGTGCGGGCCCATGCGCTGACCCCGCGTGGAGGCGGAACAGGCCTTGCTGCAGGCAGCGCGGAAAGTGGTTCATGACCACCCCGAGGGAGCTGGTAGTGTTCTACCCGTCGCCGCGAGCGAACAGCTCCCGCCCGACACGCCCCCGTAGCTCAGGGGATAGAGCAACGGCCTCCGGAGCCGTGTGCGCAGGTTCGAATCCTGCCGGGGGCACCTTGGATTAGGTGCCCAAAGACCCCGCCATCAGCGCTTTCGCTGGGACGGGGTCTTCGCGTATGTGCAGGCGTGTGCGGCTTGGAGCGGCTGTATGTCGGGCGCCGTGGACTATGCGTGGACTGACCGCAGGCCAGGAACCCGCAGGTCAGGCCCCCGAAAACACCGAGGCCCCCGGACCGTAGTCCAGGGGCCATCATGCCGTAGGTGCGCGTGTCGGAGCGGTGTCGGGATCAGGTCCCGTCGCCGGGCTCGTCCTCCTGGCCGTCGTCCTCACCGAGCAGCTCGGCGATCCGGCGGTTGGCGACGTCCTGGCGACCGTCGAGGCACTTCGCGTACCGGCTCAGCAGCACTTCGACGCTGTTGCCCGCGCGCTCCGCGACCTCGGTGGGGTCGACGCCGGCATTGAGCCAGGAAGAGAACGCGGCGTGCCTCAGGTCGTACGGCCGAGCGGCCAGCGGCGAGGCCACCTGTTCCGGCGTGAGCGCCAGGTGCCGGGCCTCGTCCCAGACGCGCCAGTACGTGGTAGAGGCGCCCACTCCCCCACGTTCGTTGGCGAACAGCCGCCCGTCCTCGGCGGTGCCGAACAGCGCGCTATAGCGCCATACGCATTTTCTTGCCACCCACCGAACTTGCGGTGAGTTTTACAGTGATCCACGCACAGCTATGTGACGTCATGAACGACACCTCTAGCACGCGCAACAAGCCAGCCAATCGGGGTTAGTGACATCACTCTGCGGCCATTAGCTGAAACGTCCGTGTCCTGGCGAACTAGGCCGACGTCCACAAGGCGCGCGATCTGGTCCCGCATGCTTTGTTGACCGGGAAAACCGAACTCTTGATGCTGACTGTAGATACAGTATCCTCCCGCGTCGGCCAGCCTGTCGAAAAGTTGCCAGCCTCGCTCCCTAACCTTCAAACGTACGGGCTGACTACTCTCGTGCTCCTTACCCTTACCCGTAAGCCACTCCTTAAGGAGCTTGCTACGCCCCGAGGGCTCGACAACAGGACGCTCCCTTGCAAACCAAGAGGAGAAACATTCCGCATACTTAAAGGCGTCACGCAATTGCTTCCCTATGGTTGCATATATGAAGTAGAAGTCGTCCGCATCGACAGGCGCGTCGTGCGGTTTACGGACAGCGTAAACGTCAAACCTGCGCTTGAGGATCTCCCTGACGTCACCATCCCCAACTGGGGACAACTCGATTGGATCGTCGAGACGCCCTCTAAGACGTGGCGTCTGAACCAAAGTCCGCGTTACGTGGTTGGATCCACAAAGCACCCAAAAAAGACCCGGGCACTTGAAGAGTGCATCCCTCATGGATTCAAGGGCGTTAATAGATGCCCTGGCAGTCCGCAGCAGCTCAAGGTTGTCTATCGTGCACACGAACCCGCCCGAGGAGCGGTCAGGGAAGCATTCTTCCAGCCAAGCCATGATTGCGGAGGGGAATCCAGATTCAGCAAAACCGGGTGATGTGTTCGACGTTCGCGACCCCCCAAAGGTGGTTCCGAAGCTCAAAGCCGAGACACCCGCAGTTCTGGACCGATTCACCGGATCGGAAATCCACCTTTCAATGTTACGCGAGTCAGGGAAATGATAACCGCGCCGCTTCAGTATCTTCCTGTGTTTAATGAAAGCGTGAGCTACATCGAACATCACACTCCTGGTAAATGAAGCGGCAGTATCGTTTGAGCGCAACTCAGTCGTCTTGATCGGAATGAACGGGATCCCGTCATTCTCGTTGAATTCTCGCCACAGCCTGTACTGAGCGACAGAGACTAGGCTTGTTTTACCCACCCCGTTCTCCCCCTCAACAGTTGGGTGTAGAACGCCGCCGGTTATGCAGTCATTCAAAGCATTGATCTGCCCATCCCGTCCAACCAGAAGCGCTTCCCCATCAAATGAACTCGGAACGGGATCCACGTGATAGGGACTGGTTCGGAATCCGCGTTCACGCCACCAAACAGTCACGGCGGACGCCCCCTCGACTTCCTCGGCTCGTGCGCCCTTATATTTTCAGGCTACGCGGCTCCGTTGTCGCTCGCATCTCACTCCGCGCTATCCCTTTTCGCCTTCAAATAGCGAGTGACGATCAATATCAGCAGGGTGCATGGGAGGACCTGAGCTGTGGGCACGATGTGTCCACGTGGACTGGCTACAGGGTAGGAATCCGCAGGTCAGGCCCGGAAAACGCTGAGGCCCCCGGACCGTAGTCCAGGGGCCATCATGCCGCAGGTGCGTGTGTCGGAGGGGTGTCGGGATCAGGTCCCGTCGCTGGGCTCGTCCTCCTAGCCGTCGTCGTCCCCACCGAGGAGCTCGGCGATCCGGCGGTTGGCGATGTCCTGGCGACCATCGAGGCACTTCGCGTACCGGCTCAGCAGCACTTCGACGCTGTTGCCCGCACGCTCCGCAACCTCGGTGGGGTCGACGCCCGCATTGAGCCACGAGGAGAGCGCGGCGTGCCTCAGGTCGTACGGCCGAGCGGCCAGCGGCGAGGCCACCTGTTCCGGCGTGAGCGCCAGGTGCCGAGCCTCGTCCCAGACGCGCCAGTACGTAGTGGAGGCGACCACTCCCCCGCGTTCGTTGGCGAACATCCGCCCGTCCTCGGCGGTGCCGAACTCCTCGATGTGAGCGAGGAGCATACGGACGAGACGAGGCGGGATCGGGACGATGCGGGTTTCGTTCGTGGGGCGGTTCTTGAGGCCGCGGTTGTCGTGAACCTCCCCGGTCCCGGTCCAGCGCTTCCCCACAGTCGGGCGGGTCTTCTCCAGGATCAGTGAACCCCACCCGGCCTCCGGCAGCGTGCAGTCCGGACGACGCAGCGCCACAGCTTCCGCCGGCCGAAGCCCACCGAAGTACATGCAGGCGAAGAGCGCGACCAGGCGCCGTCCACGGGCCCTGCGGTAACCGCCGACGTAAGAGACTGCGGCCAGGAGTTCGCGTGCCTGCCGAGGGTTCACCACGACCCGGCGGTCGACTTCCTTGGTCACCTTCGGTGGCTTCCACTTCACGAGCGTCACCGGGTTCTCCGGGAGCTCCCCCAGTTCGACCGCGTAGGCGAGGGCGTTGAAGAGGACCGCGCGCTTGCGCCGTACCGTCTCGGCGGCCGCTGGAGCGCCGGACAGCTTGAGCTTGAGCGAGTCGAGGACGCGGCGGATGTCTGCCGGATTCTTGAGTGTCGCCAACGGCAGCGAGGCCTTGGCCACCCAGCGAAGAGCGTTCGCGATATCGACCGGCGGATCTCCCTCGCCCGAGGCTTGGACTACGAAAGCCCAGCCACGCAGCGCACGGCGCAATACGTCGTCAGCTGGACGCCCAGGCCGATCACCCAGCAGCTGAGTCGTGACGAGCGTCATCGTCTCGTTCAAGCTGTCGCGCGAGTTCGGAGCCGCGTGCGGCCACTTCATGGCGACGTAGGCCCGTGCGAAGTCGTACCAGGTGCGAGACGCCTTGGCGGGTGCCATGGAGTCCGGCAGACCGGTTTCCGTGTCGAATGCCTCCCCCTTCTGGGCAGCCCGAAGAAGCTTGGCCCGGAAGTGGTCGGCGAGTGCCTTCGTCCGAAAGGTCTCGGAGAACGGCGGGGCATCGCCGACCTTCCATCGCACGTCATACGACGGCGTCTTGTACGGCCGCTTGCGGATGCCCCACACCCTCACGTCATGCGACTTCACGCCGCCTCCGCGAGCCCGTGGAGCCACGCGTCGAAGTCGCTGCGCCAGACGCGGAGCTCACCATTCGGAAGCTTGATCGCTTCCGGAGCCTGCCCCAGCTCGCGCCAGCGGTAGAAGGTTCGCCGGGACACTCCGCCGAGCTCGGCGAGGATCTGCGGGACAGTCATCAGTTCATCCCGTCGGCGGTCCATGTCGGTTCTCCTTCCGTTCCGGGGGCGGGTTCGAGAGATGCGGCAAGCCAGGCTTCGGCGTCGGAGAGGCCAGTACCGGCGAAGACCCAGTGGGCGAGGACGTACGTCGTCTCGGGCTCGGGGCCGTTGGCTGCTGCGGCTTGGGCGCGGCGCCATTCGGCGCGGGCGTCGCGGAGGGCGCCGAGGGTGGTGGAGTAGCGGCGGGACTTGGTGGAGAAGTGGCCGCGGAAGCCGAGCATGTGGGCCCAGGCGCGTAGGCGGAGGTGTTCGAGGTCCTTGCGCGCGCCGAGGAACCATGCGGTGCGAATGAGGCGGCGGGCGTGATCGCTGATGTCGAGCTGGGCGAGTTCGGCGGCGAACTTGAGCGGCCGGTCGAGAGCTCCCGTCGCTGTCTCGGCGCCCTTGGTGGCGTACTTGGCGATGTAGGCGGCGACGGCCCGTTCGGTCAGCTCCTGGCCGCCGTTGAAATCGGCCGAGCGGATGGTGCGGACGTCGAGTTGGCGGCCGAAGGTGAAGGTGTGGGTGCGGCCGTCGATGGTCGGGCCGTCCACGCGGACCTTGGCGGCGGCAGCGCGGATGGCGTCCGTGAGCAGTTCGGCGGTTGCCCAGGCAGGGGGTGAGGTGTCGCCGCCGCTGGGACCGTCAATGCGAATGACGGCATGGAAGTGGACCGCGCCGCGCTTCTGGTACTCGGCGACCTTGGCGAAGGACACGCGAGCGTGCTCGCGAAAGCGCCGCTGAGACAGGCCGGCGCGCTTGGCGACCTCTCGGCGCAGGTAGGTGGAGAGGCGCCGCCAGAGCGGACCGGCATGGGCGTTCCAAAGCACGGCAGCTTCGTAGTCGTAGGTGTCCGGGTCGAGCGCGGAGCCGAGTTCGTCGTCGTTCTGGTCGTGGTGGGTGCCGCAGCGGCAGGGGCGCCCGCTGGAGGGGCGGTTGTGGACCGGGCCGAAGCTCGGCGCGGTGAAGGTGGCGAACACGCGCGGGTGCGTGGCGACGTGTTCGGGGGTGCCCTTGCCGCCGCGCAGGCCGGAGGTGATCAGGTGGAAGGTGTCGCGGCGGTAGACCTCGGCGCAGGCCTGACAGCGGGTCGTGCGGCGGTTGTTGCAGCGGACGAGGAGTTGTCCGGCCGGGAGGCTGGTCGAGTCGAGGCGGTGGAGGACATTGCCGATCTCGCCGGTGCGGGTGTCGACGTCGTACTCGGTGCGGTGACCGTCGAGGCGGATCGGGTGGGTGCAGCCGCCGAGTCCGGAGAGTTGGCGGAGGATACCCGGCAGCGTGCCCTGCGCGGCCAGGTTCGCGAGTTCCGGAAGTGGGGCCGGAGTGGTGCGGGTGAAGATGGCGATTCCCCTTCTGACTGGCTCGGTCGGTCGGGAGGAGCAGGCGCCGGGGCGGCGAGATGCTTGGTCGTGTGCCGCCGCCCCGGCGGCCAGCGCGGTTCAGCGGCGGTGGTGGTCGCGGAGCATGGAGCGCAGGACGACGGCGGCGACGGCTACGGAGATGGCCGTGACGGCGACGGCTGCCAGGAGCGCGGTGAGGACGACCCCGCCGACGACCAGGGCCGCGATGGTCTTCTGATCGATGGAGACCGACGGGAACGAACGCCGTATGGGTGCCGGCTCGGTCGGGGTGTGGGTGTGCGCGGGCGGCGGGGTCGGGCTGTCGGGGTACTTCGGGAGGAACACGGTCAGGGCTCCTTATCTACTCGTCTAGGTGTGTGAGCCGTTTATGACGGTCACGCCGGAACGTGTGCCGGACTCGATGGCGGGTGCGAGGAAGGTGCGGGAGAGCCAGAAGCCGAAGAGGGCGATCAGGACGACGATCCAGACGCGGACGCCGAGGAACCTGACTGCTCCCCAGGCGAAGAAGCCGAGGACGACGACAAGCGGCAGGCTGACGGTCACGGGTCGGGGATCCTTTCAGCGCACGGGGCAGCGGTGGGTGCGGGCGGCCAGCTCTGCGGCGGCGCGGCTGTCGTAGTCGGCGGAGAAGCCGCAGCGCGGGGCGGTGCAGGCGGCGGTGTGCTTCTCCCGGCCTCGGCCGTCGTAGGACGTGCCGACCTGGACGGGGCCGATGCGGCTGACGTGGCGGAAGCGCTTCGGTGCGGGCATGGTCAGTCCTCCTGTCGCGGGCTGGGGCGGGGGAAGTCGCGCAGGATCCGGGCGGCTTCTTCCGGGTCCGGCGTGCGGTCGGCGGCTTCTTCGGCGAGGAGCCGGGCGAGGGTCGATCGGCCGCTGACGGCCATGTCGCGGGCCGCTGAGAGGTAGTCGGCGGCCGTGTTGAAGCAGAAGAGCGGCATGATCTTCCTTTGCTGGTCAGGTGAGTTGGGCGGCGATGGCTTCGGCCATGGGCGGCGGGACGCCGAGGCGGGCGCGCAGGGTCGGGGTGTCGATGGCTTTTCCGGTGCGGGTGTGGTGGTCGGCGGCGACTTTGCGGGCGTGCTCGACCAGGGCGGGCGGGACAGCGACCGGAGGCGGGGCCAACGGTGGGGCCGGTGCCAGGTCGGCCGCCGGTGGCGTCGGGGGGTCTGGCGCAGGATCGGGCGCGTTCTCCTGGTCCTCGATGTCGTCGGGATCCTGTTGGTCCACGGCGTCAGTGGTCTCGTCGTGCGCTGTCGGCGGCGAGTGGACCAGGAGCGTTCCGCCGAGGAAGGCGACCGCGGGCCAGCCCGCCACGAGGATGCGCAGCCAGGCCGGGACGTGATCCAGGTCGAGCAGGCCGGCGGTGGCGACGTTCGCGCCGAGGGAGGCGGCGAGTGCGATCAGGAACCAGCACCACCCGGCCGCTTTCGCCTCTCCGGAGCGCAGTCGGCGCCAGGCGACGACGAGCAGCAGGTCAACGCTGATCGGGTAGGCCCACGCCTTCCACCCGTCCTGCCCGGCCGCCGAGGCGACATCGTGCAGGTGGGCGAAGGACAGCGCGGCGGCGATGACCGCCTGAACGAGCACCGCATCGACGCGGGCCAGGTGGGCGCGCATGCTGCGGCTCCTTCCGAATTCGGGCATGGAGGGGTAGGGACGTGGCGTGAGGCGGTCACGCCGACCGGGGTTGAGTGGGGACGCGGGTCAGTCGGTCACGGGCCGGGGCCGCACAGCCAGTCCCGGTGCCTCGACGGGCCGTACGGGCACGTCGGGCCGGAAGGGCTTGAGCGCGGGCAGGTCGGAGACCAGGTGGGCCGACTCGCGGCAGGTCTCGGCAGCGTCGCCCAGCGACAGGTACGGCGTGCGGATGCGAGACCAGCCGCCGGAGGTGTCACCTGCCACGGCGAGGCCGGGCCGTTCGGGGGCGATGGCGCAGGCGGCCGTGACCGCTTCGGGTGCGATGTCGCCGAGCGCCATCTTCGCGGAGGCTTCGTCGTTGACGCGGTGGCAGACGCGACCGGTCAACTGGGCCCGCAGCATGGTCGCGCCCTTGCCCAGCTCGGCACCGAACCGCTGGCCGCAGACCTCCAGGTAGATGCCGGCCGCGCGGCCGAGCTGGGCGAGACGAATGAGCTGGGTGACCATCTCGTCCCGGCGTTCCTCGTCCTTCCTCGTGGCGACAAGGAAGAGTTCAGCCACCTCGTCCACGAACAGCACGATGGGGACCGGGCGTTCGGACTCGGGCAGCCCCCAGACGTCCGAGGTGATTTCCTCCGCCGGGGTGTCCGGGGCAATGCCTTGCCGGGCCTTGATCAGGTCGTATCGGTCCTCCATCTCTTTCACGAGCACGGGCAGCAACTCGGCAGCCTGCTCCGGTTCGGTCGCCAGCGCGGAGAGGCGGGAGGCGAAAGGTGCCAGCTCCACACCGCGCTTGCAGTCGATCCCGACCAGGGCGACCGGCTGAGGGGCGAGTCCGGCGATCAGGTGCCGCAGGTACATGGACTTGCCCGACAGCGTGGCGCCGAGTGTGAGTTGGTGGGGCACGGTCCGGTAGTCGCGCACGAAGGGCATGGCGTCCTCTCGCAGGGCCACCGGCACCTGAAGGAACCCGGCGTCCACCTTGCGCGGCATCCGCACTTGCCGCAGCACATCGAAGCCGACCAGCCGCAGCTCAACCACACCGGGCTTGATCGTGGTCACGTACACGGCGTGGACGCCCCAGGCGTGCCGCAGCCGTTCCGCCGAGGCGGCGACGTCGGCGGGTTCCTGCCCCGGAGCGAGGCGGAGCCGGAGCCGCAGCCCGGTCGAGGTGGGCCGGATGATGCCGCGACGCGGCGGTACGGGACGGACCTCTCGGCGGGTGGTGGCCTTGACCGCCAGCATCCGCAGCCGGGACGGAGCCACGGTCAGGCCGCAGGCCTCCATGACCGAGCCATAGGAGCTGAGGAGCCGGGCGGTGGATATCGGCAGGCCAACCGTGGACCAGTACACCCCGGGGTGCTTGGCCCGGGCGTAGGCGGCCCCGCCGCCGAGTGCGGCGACAGGACCACCCACCTCCAGGAGTGTCGTCAGGTCGGTCATCAGGCAGCGGCCCCGGTGGCGGCCGGGAACGCGGCCGGAGTAACGGCGGCGGCGCGGAACGCGATGCCGTGGCGCTGCTGGCCGTTGAAGACGCGCTCCCACGGCCGGGCCACCAGCCCCGGCAGCGAGACCGGAGCCCCGAGGGCGAGCCCTTCGGACACTCCGCTCTCGGGAACGGTGACCTTGATCAGCGACGACTCGCCGTCTTCCAGGTAGACGACGCCGATCGTCATCAGAGCCTCTCCGCTGGTGGCGTCCTTGGCGATCTCGCCGGTCTGCCGGTCGCGGACCTTGGGCTCGGGCGCTTCGGTCAGCAGGATCGTTGCGGCCGAGGTCTCTACACGGATGGTGCGCAAGACTTCTCCCCGTCTGCTCGTCTATACAAGATGCGGCGTTCGAACCCGATCTCCCGGAAACGGCAACCACCTTGCCACACAACTTGCCCACTCGTCTATACGAGTAAGCGTGTTGGGGTGTACGAGTTCGGAGAAGCCTCCCCGCGCACCACCGCCGATCAGGCGTTCACGTCGCCGGGAGCTGGTACGACAGGACGTAGGCGTCCGCCGCCATGACCGTGTCGCAGACCTCCACGGCCCGGCCTTCCTGGTCGAAAGCGGTCCGGATCAGGTGAATGACCGGCACGCCGGAGGCCAGCCGCAGCGTGCGCACCTCATCAGGCGAGGGCATCCGGGCACGGATCTCTTCCTCGAAGTGATCGAGGCGGTGCCCCAGCTCCTCAAGCCGGGCGTAGATGCCGCCGGGCCCGGGGTTCGGCTCGGCGATCGGTGTGCCCCGTGCGATGTCGAGCGGCAGGTACGAGGTGGCGAACTCCACGGGCCGCCCGTCCAGCAGATACCGGCGACGCCGGGCGAGCACTCGCCGCACGGAACCGAGCCGGGTGGAGACGTCCTGGCTTGCCTTCTCTTCCTTGACCTCCAGGCTGTCTACCTGCGGGTGACTGCCGGCGGCGTCGGCCTCGACGATGAAGGCGGACTTCCCCTGCTCGCGGTGGCGCCGGGCGAACCGGTCGGAGGCGAGACGCCGTACAGGCGGTCGTGGTCGTACGAAGACGCCCTTGCCGTGCTCGGCGTGCACCAGGCCCTCGCCCTGGAGGACGGAGAAGGCGTTTCGAACCGTCATACGGGAAACCCCGTAATGCTCGACGAGTTCGGCCTCAGAGGGCAGCTTTTCGCCCTCCTTGAATCGCCCACGGTCGATGGCCTCGCGCAGCTGGTCGGCGATCTGCCGGAAGACCGCACGATCGCTCGTGGGGTCGAGATCGCCGAGGAGGCCGGAGGAAAGAGACGGCACGTGTACTCCTTTAGGTATCTAGACGAGTGGGCGAGCTTTGTTGCTACGGTGGAGAGCCTAGCCATCCGAGAGGGCAGAGGAACGTGAGCACCGACCGTCCGCACTCCGTGAGCGTCGCCGGAGTCATCGTCGACGACCAGGACCGCGCCCTCTTGATCAAACGCCGCGACAACGGCCACTGGGAACCCCCGGGCGGAGTCCTCGAACGCGAGGAAACCATCCCCGAGGCCCTCCAGCGCGAAGTTCTCGAAGAGACCGGCATCAAGATCGCGCTTCCCGCGACCCTGACCGGGATCTACAAGAACATGAAGGGCTTGATCGTCTCCATGGTCTTCCGCTGCGAGGCCGCCGACGGCACGCCCACCACCGGGGACGAGACCCGCGCACTGCGCTGGGCCACCCGCGAAGAAGTCATCGAACTCGCCGACGAGGCATACGCGATCCGCGTCCTGGACGCACTCGACGCGGTATCCCCGCCGGCCATCCGCGCCCACGACGGCGTCAAACTCGTCTAGCCCGAACCCGCTGCACATGGCGGCCTACCAGCACGAAGGAACTTGTATGCACGAGTATACGAGCACCGCCCGGGTCTGGGGACTCACTTGCCCAGGTTTTCCGGAAGAGGTCAGCAGGGCCCGCCGCTGGACACGGGACATCCTGCGCGGATCTCCCCTGGCCGACGACGCCGAACTGATCGTGAGCGAGCTGAGCACGAACGCGATCCTCCACACGGCGAGCGGCGGGGTAGGCAGCTTCCACCTGGCCCTCGCGGTCTCCCCCAAGGTGGTGGCCCTGTCGGTCACCGACGAGGGAGGGACAGGCACGACTCCGAAGGTCGAACGGCCGAGCGAGGACGCCGTGCATGGCCGCGGCTTGGGAATGGTGAGTGTCATCGCGCATCGGGTCGTCGTCCACGGCAGCCACAGCGGCTACACCGTCACCGCGGAACTCTTCACGGACACCCAGCCGGGGGGACACCCGTGCTGATGGACAAGCCCCAGCGGGGTTTCTGGTGCGAGTGCTGGACACAGGACGTCAGCGACGAGACTGGGTGGCCGGCACTTCGGGCATCCTTCGACGCCTACTCCGCACCGCAGGCTGACAGATGGGTAGCGGTCGCCCTGCGCACCATCTCACCTGCACTCGACCCGGACGCCTCCGACGAGGCCTGGGAATGGCTCTACGACGGCCGCATCGACACGCGACGAGCCCTCTTACGCATGGAGCCCTGCACGGTCTCTCTGACCCACGCCAGCACCCGCATCACATGGACGATCCGACCAGTTGTCTTCCTACCGCTGGCCCACCGCCAAGGCATCGAACTTCCAGCCTGCGCATACGACTTCACGCCCCACACCAAAGACTGAGTTACAACTTTCTCTAGTGGTTCAAGGCGGCTCGCTCCGCTCCCCGCGCGCGGCCCGGCCCCCGGCCGGGCCTGCGCTCCTGTCTCCGCCCCGCTCCAGCCCGGCCGGCGCCCGCGCCGCGCGCACAGCAATCAGCCGCCTGACGTCAGAGAAGGGGTACGTCGTGGCTGGGGCGGTCGGCTCCACGGCTTTAGCCACCTCCCCGGTCCGGGTCCCGCGTCGAGCAAGACCAGGGGGCCACTCGTGCACATTGCGGGCAGGTCCAAAGCCTGCCCGAGTTGCCAGCCAGCGTACGGCCCCCTGGTCATGCTCGACCCCAGACCGGGCAGGCCACCGGCCAAACCCGCTCCACCGACCTAGATGATTGAAAGCAGAGGTCACCGGGCAAAACCTCTCCCTATCATGTCCTGGGGCGGAGGGCCTCACAGGCAGGCCCTTTATGGGCTGGGCGGCAGCCCGCGAGGTTGGGGGTCTACTTGGTAGCAACTCACCACTACTCAGGAGACGAGTGGGAGAAGTACTGCCTCCTTTTGGCTCGACGTCATTACGGGGCAGACCGGGTTCAGGAGGTCCCGGCTCGACACGGTGGAGACCTTGGAATTGAGGCGTTCACTTTCTGTGGACGAGCGTTTCAGTGCTATGCCCCAGTCGAGCCACTGTCTACTGCTGAACGATACGAAAAGCAGCGAGACAAACTCTCGACGGACCTCAGAAAGCTGGATACCAAACAGAAGGAACTTCACAAGCTGCTCGGAGATGTGAAGATTCACAACTATATCTTCCTGGTGCCTATCTTCGATTCTGCTCAACTCGTTCAGCATGCCAGCACAAAGTCGGATGAGATCCGCGCCAAAGGCCTCCCATTCATCGCAGATGGCTTCAAGGTCACCGTTGCTACTGATGCTATCTACGCCGCAGAGCGAAGTGAAGTTCTGGAACGGGCCACGTCTCTAGTCGACGTCGTACCTACCCCTCCCGATGAAGTCGATGACTGGATGGAGGGTAATTCCCAGCTTGCTCACGTCGCGCTCAAGAAACTCGCGAAACTCAGGCTGTCCCCGACTGCCCAAAAGACATATCTCGAACAGCTTGTAAATCAGTTCCTTGACTCGGAAAACGCCTTGACTCGCTTGCGAGAAAAGTATCCCGATCAGTGGGAAGCTGCAACAGGGGCGAGAGTACGCAAGGAGCGCAAACTAGTCCTAGAATATCCCCCTGGAAGCACCAATAGCGCGGCAGACGTCACTACCATCGTAAGGTCACTAAAAGAGGAGTTGGCCCGCCAGGCGCCCGCTCTAGACGATGCATTTGTCGATGCCATGTCGTGGGGTTCGATCGCTGACTGGCTCATGCGATGCCCATTGGACTTTGAGATTGAGAGTGCATCATGAGTAATACATCCGTCTTGGAGCGTGCTTTCTCGGGCATCACAAGCGGGGTCGTTTTTACACGACGCCCCGACCCAATCCCTGGCGATCTCCGTACGGGATGGAGGCTGGCTTCAGCTGTCTTGATTTTGAAGCGCTGTCGAGGAAATACAGCCAACCTGGAGCAGATTCACGTACTTGCCTGGGCTCTACGCTCTGCACAGGGACGCAAGGTGATCAAGGAGTGGTTTACGGAGCACCGTAAGCCGAACGGTCTAATCATCCGTCATGATCCCTCGACAACCCGCACCATCAACCTGACCGTGGCTACGGGACTGGCGAAGAGGAATGATAACTCCACCATCTCCCTCACAGAGAAGGGAGAGCGACTCGCTAACAAACTCTGGACCCATCCAGAGCTCTTACTACCTGAGAAAGAATTCTTAGCCACCCTGCCAGCCCGAATCACTCAGAAGTCTGTCAACGATCTATTGGAGTGGAGGTCCTAAGTCGTGAAAATCAGGAGGCTTTCATTAAATGTCCGCACCTCCGGGCCCACATGTGGAACAGATCTGAGTTTTGAGGCGGGCCTCAATATCCTGCGAGCCGACAACTCTAGCGGCAAGTCCACATGCCTGCAGTCAATTATCTATGCACTGGGCCTTGAGGGCATGATGAGCCCTAGTCGAGATATCCCTCTCCCCCATGCCATGACGGACGTTATTGAGGTTGAGGGGAGAGAATACCAAGTAACCGAGTCAAGCGTCGCGCTCGAAATTGAGAACTCTCGGGGTGAAGTTCTAACGATTGGTCGCCCTGTTAAGAGCTCCCGGCACGATACCAGCCTCGTGCGTACCCGGAGTGGGCCAACACTGTCGCAACCTGGCAGCGCCTACACGCAGCGGGATTACTTTGTCCGTCGAGCCGGAGCCGCACAGAGAGAGGCCGGCTTCCACTACGAACTGGCTCGTTTCCTAGGCTGGGAGCCTCCACGGGTAACCCGAATGGACGGGAGCGAAGGGCCACTGTATCTGGAATGCCTTTTTCCCTACTTCTTTGTTGAGCAGAAACACGGCTGGTCCGGCGTTCAAGCCCGAATCCCCACATACTTGGGGATTCAGGATGTGTCCAAACGATCAGCCGAGTTCATCTTGGCCATGGACGCCATGGACATGGTGCTTGAAGTGCAAAGAATCGAGTCGGCTATCTCGCTCCTTGAGGCCGACTGGAAAAGCGTGCATCGTAGCATCTCTGATTTAGCATCCAGGGCCGGAATTCTCGTGCGTGGAATCCCAAAAAAGCCGAGCACTACTTGGCGCAGGGAAGATCTAGTTGGCCTAGAGATGGATTCCGGATCCGGATGGATTTCACTTGACGACGAGATTGACCGAATCGCGAGGGAGTTGGATGCCCAAGAAGTTCGGCCAGTCGCCTCCGTCGGGGAGGCCGCGACTGAGATTGAAGGAGCCCTAACTAGAAACCAGGAGAGGGTAACCCAGCTCAGTATGGTGCTGGCTTCTGCGATAGAGGACTGGGAGCAGGCGAACAAGCAGCGGCAATCCCTTGAGCTGCGCATCGAAGCACTGGAAGAAGACCTACGCAAACACAAGGATGCCCTTCTCCTTCAGCGCCTTGGATCGCCCGATGACTTGGGTACCGCATATGAAAACTGCCCAACATGCGGTCAGAGCCTTCCCGACGGCTTTGAAATTACCGACTACCCATTGGCGATTGAGGACAACATTGCACATCTAGAGAGAGAACTAGCGACCTTCCGCTCCATGGCACTCGACGCCGCACGGACTGCAGAGATCAGCCAGGCCCGCGTCTACAGGTTGCGCGAAGAGATGGAGGGGTTGCGGGCGGCCATCCGGTCACAAAAGGACGCGCTAGTCAGCCCCAACTCACTGCCGGATTCTTCTCTTCTAGCCGAGCGCTTGCGACTGGAAGAAAAGGTCAAAGCGCTGCGTAGCATCAGGGATTCGATTGAGTCATCAATTGATGAGCTTGACTCGCTGGCTGCAACATGGCGACGCAATAAGGAAGAATTGGCCGCGCTCAAGGGCAGGGACCTTACGGTTTCTGATGAGGCTAAGATCAGCGCCCTGAGGTCATCACTCGTCTCTCAGCTTGATGCGTACGGATTTCGCTCACTGGTACCACAGTCCCTCGACATCTCCAAGAAGACATATCGCCCGATTCATGAGGGATTCGATCTCGGGTTTGACTTGTCGGCGAGCGATATGATCCGAGTGATCTGGGCTTACCTTTTTTCCTTCATGGAAGTATCACGCGAATTCCGTGGACATCATCCGCAAATTCTGATTTTCGATGAGCCGAGACAGCAAGAGGCGGCTCGTGCCAGCTTTCAGCAGCTCTTGGGTCGCGCCGCTGCGAATGGTGCAGCTGGAAGCCAGATCATCTTTGCGACCAGTGAGGAAGAAGACGATTTGGCCTCCATGCTGGCCGGGCTCCCTCACCAGATCAGATCCATCCCGCGAGGTGAAAAACTGATCAAGCCCCGCAGTTTGTAGTCACTACGAGGCGCGGGTCGCAGCGCGCACCACCGGTAGACCTGGGTTTATGCACAGTACTGAACCTCTCAGGTCTCGTCGAAGCGGTACTCCTTCACGAACTCGCGCACTATGTCGGGGTTGCGTCGCATAGCCGCTCGCAGCTGGTTACGCTGGAAACGCTCGCGGCCGGGTGCCAATGCTCCACGCCACTCCGGGGCACCCTCTGCAAGGTCCTCCACGATAAGGAACTCAATAACGTCTTCCAGACACGGCCGGAACCGCTTACCCCCGACGGGAAAGTGCAGCTTGGCCAGGGGTCGGTTCGGGAGGAGTTCTGCTAGGAACTCCGAGTAGCCCTGGACCTGCAAGTGCGCGTCCGGGTACCCATCAGCCTTGTCACGTTCATAATCGAAGTGCACCAAGCCGACTTTGGTCTCCTTGTCTCGGAAGACACCGATGAACGACTTGTAGACGGTCAGGTACTCACCCTCTGGATCCATGTGGAGCTGGAAGCTGAGTTCCATCCAGACCTCCGGCCGTCCCTTGGCTGTCCGCAGGAGGAAGCGAGAGGTCTGAAACAGACGACTCTTGGACAGGCCGGCCGCGACCATAAACAACCGGCCTTGCCTCGTGGGGAACTCCGCCGAGTTGATTCGGACGTGCTGTGTAACCGTGGCGTTCAGAAGGTTCTGTATCTCCTGAGCGAACTCAGTAGACTTCCGCGACAGCGGATCAGAGATCAACAGCGTCCCCGATCAGGGCCCACAGCGAGTTTGCCTGCGCAGAACTGAAATCACGGCGACGTGCCTGGTCCCTCAACTCCTCGTACGTCAGCCCCAATTCCTTCAGCTCATGCCGCACGACGGCTTGGATTTCCTCAGCCGTCCAGACGATGTGCTGGTCGTCCTCACGGCCGGTCCGCTCGTCCATGACGGTCACAGTGTCCTCCTCCTTCAAGAGCGGGCTTGTCGGGTGTCTAGCTCCACTCTTCCCCATAGGCCGAGCAGCCGCCAGAAGGGGGTGTCGCCAACCCTTACACGTCCTGGCACTCGACGAGACTCACCGTACGCGACACCACTGACAATGCTCGTCCAGAGCACTATCCATGCAGGTCAAATCCGGTTGCCCCTCCACTTGATCGGCATCTGGCGCCCGCACGTGATCATCCGGATAGGTGCCAGGCGCTGCAGCGTCGTCCCTGGTGTGTAGCGGGCTGGCCAGGTGACATCAACGGCGCCAGACGATGGCACGTCAACGCAGCCGGTGGGGACATGGAAGTGACGACTGAAGGTGTACAGCGCCAGTCCGCCACCCAAGCCGCTACAGCCGTACTCAGCCAGCCGTGGATTATCCGTGGACTCCTCCCCCTTAATCTGCCGCGTGCAGGGCCGTGACCTGCTGCGTTGCCTAGGACCCAGACGGCCTCCGGAGCCATTATCGTGCACACGTTCGACATAGCTGCTCTCTCCTTGCCTGACACGATGACGTCTCCTGCAAGGAGGGGGAATTTTAATGCGGTTTGACCAGAGCTTGGCGGACAAGCTCGACGCGGTGATACTTGCGCAGCTACTGCCGGAAGATGCAGTGACGTCCTTGGGCAGGTGGCTGAATGCCCCGGAGAGGGGCCAGCGGTACAGGAACGGAAGTGGAGTCCACACCGTTCCGTACACGCCTTCCAGTTGGATGGCCGTAGACCCCTGGCCCAACGACTTCGCCGATCGGACGACAGTTGATTCGGCTTCTGTGAGCCGGGCTGAGGTCGTGGCCACATTCCGAGCTGCGGAACAGTCGCAGAGTTTGGCAGAAGCGTTCGTGGCCACCCAGGTTTGGGGCTACGGCCTCACGGGCTACGGCCCGTACCGCACAGGTCATGTGCTCGCCCAGCCAGGTGCTGAGGAAGCCTTCACAGAAGCCGTATCTCTGCTTACTTGCGAAGGTGCGTCCGCGGCCTACGAGCGGCTGCAGGTATTGGACGGTCTTGGGCCGGCGTTTCTTACCAAGTTCCTCTACTTTGCTGGTCAGGCGTTGCCTGAGGTGAAGGGGCTGCGTCCCCTCATCCTCGACAGAGTGCTTGCTGGGGTTCTCCGTCGGTATGCCACGAAAATTGGAGTAACGGCTGGCTTCGAATGGGCCCCGGTGGTCGCCAATCGCGTTTGGCGTGACGGAAACTGGACGTCCTACCGGTATCACATCTATCTAACATGGATGTACGCGGCCAGCGAGCAGCTGACGGCTTCATCGATCGAGTGGTCCGCTGGGCCGGACGTCCTCGAACTGGCCCTCTTTAGCGCGGCCTGGGCCCCTGCATCACCAGACCACCAGAGTCGTGGGCAGAGAGGCCGTGCCCCACACCTGTCAGATGTGCGGGACACGGTGGGAAGTTGAGACATCGGTTAGCGTCAGCTGCGGAAGCGCCTGTTGCTCTCTGCTTGCTGCTGCGCCAGCCGGCGCAGGAGAGCGCGGTCCGCCTGGGGGATGGAGTCCAGCAGGTCCATGAACCACGGTGCGATCCACGACGAGTCCCGGTGGAGCCACTCGCCTGGCGAGAGGGCGGTACCGGGAATCCAGTCCGCGGAGGGCGGCTCGCTGCCTCTCTTGGCCGTAGCAATGCTTACAGACGGTTCCGCTTCTCCTACAGCCCTCCGCCCGAGCTGGGCTGTCACACCGATGAGCCACCATTGGAACAACCGTTGGGACGGCGACGCCGACTCCGCAGCCGCACGGACGGCCGAAGAGGTGAGTCCTACGGAGTTGAACGCATCAAGCGCCAGCCCCTCCGGGGGGTCTAGGTGAGACGCTGTCTCCTCCGTGACCACCAGCGGTGTGTCCTGGACCTTCGCCTCGAATGCCTCCGACACCCGCTCGATCTCTGCGTATGTATCCGCGGCGAGCTCAGCGTCCAGGAACTCCCTGACCCCGCCGAAGAAGTGGGGTGGTGTCTCGATTCTCAAGTCTGCTTGTGCCCTCCGCCTCAGTTCGTCGACAAGACTTGGCCACGGACGGGAGCTACTTGAGCCGGAGCCCTGCTCGTACCAGTCTTCCTTCGTGTCATTCGAAACGAACAGCACGCGGCGGCCACTGGGGGGCAACTGGCGGACATACGCGATCAGCTCTTCCCAGAGGAGGAAGTCGCCAGCAGACTTCAGCGGCGTGTCCTTGTCGGAGTCGGAGAATCCGGGAGGGATCTTGTTCGGGAACCGGAAGACGGTCGCCTCCTCCAGCCGCTTGCGCAGGGTGTCGTCGTCCGGCTGCTCGCCGATGCTTTCCCCGTATAGCTTCGCGATGCGCTTAAGGATGGGGTCTTCCGCATCGGCGGAGTTCAGCGCTAAGCCGTGGTCGGCTTTGAGCATGTCTAGGTGACGTTTGAACTCGTGCCGGTAGACGTCGAGGTGAGCATCGACGCCGGAGTCCGCGACGAGTGCGTCGAGTCCCGCTATCTCCTGCTGGGCCCGAGCGTACTTGTCGAGCTGGGCACACACGACCTTCTTGGCCTCGACGATCGCTTTTCGGGCTGCCATGAGCTTCTTGTTGACCTCTGAAGCAGCATCAGCGAGGGCCCTTTTGCGGGATTCCAGTGTGCTGCGGCGGCCGCGGACGAACTCGAGGCCGACCTGGTAGGGCATCCACAGCCGTCCTGCGGTCTGCTCGAGTGCCGACAGGACATCTTTTCTGGAGGTCTCGGTGTACTCGTACAGGCTCAGCAGGACGTTCGTGTCCAGCACGATGACGCCGTCTTTGAAGAAGGCGCTGCGCTCCGCGTCCTCAGCCGACGGCCCGGGCTGGAGCCAGGCTGCGAACCGCTGCAGCAGTACCGGGTCGTTCATACTTCCCTCCGGCTCGGCCGTGCCCTCTCCCCTGGCCGATCATCTTGGCATAAGCAGTCGACAGTCGGCGGGCGTGCGCCCGGCTGCAGCGGCTGTGCTGCCTCTCAGCTCCCATGCCCCTTGCAACTCCGCAGCTGCAAGGGGCTGATGTTCTACACCCCGTCGAAGTCGGCGAGCATGGCTGACACGCGGGCAGGGGCTTTGTCGAGGAGGAAGTCGTCGACGAATACCACGTCCGGAACATCTCGTCTGTCGACTGCGGCGGCGTCGCGTACGGAGCTGATGCGGGGGGAGGACAGCATGGCGTCGGCCGCCTCGAAGGGGCCCTTGGCAGCGACCCAGACCCGCTCTTCGAAGAGTACCGCAGGGCCGGTGCCGCCCAGGTCGTCCACGAATTCCGCGTCGCCGGGCGGGAAGTCGGACGCCCAGTTGCGCAGCAGTCCCGCGGCCCGGCGGCCATGCTGGCTGCTGGCGGCGCCTGTGCCTTGGAGGATGGCCAGGAGTTCGCCGGCCAGTCGCCAGTCCAGGAGGCTGTGGTACGCCATGTTCGTGTAGTCGCGCAGGCACTGGTAGCACGAGCCGCGGCAGTCATGGCCGTGCGCACCGTCCGCGAAGCCGGCCAGCATCCTGCTGGCAGTCGCCATGAGCTGCTCGAAGACCTCCCGTTCGGCGAGGTGCGTGCAGTAGCCGGCGCCATTGTCCAAGGTGTCGGAGAGGAAGGCGAAGGTGCGCGCCTTGTTGCTGCCAGTACCTGCGCCGTGGATGCCGGATGCGATCTCGTTCGGCTGCACCTGCAGGAGCGAGCCGGCGGCTGTGCGCAGCAGGGCGGCCAGCGAGTACCAGGCTGCCCGTCGGCCCGAGCGGTCGTCGGGGAAGCCGGTGCTCTGTGGCACGGAGGTGAGGTTCAGGCGCAGACCGAGCGCTGGGATCTCGCTTGCCTGGGGGCCGAGCAGGAACAGGTCCGTGTGCTGGGTGGCGCCGATGGCGGTGGTGAGCGGTTCCTCGTCGGCGACAATGTCCTTTGCAAGCCATGGGAACAGATCGGCCGCCCCGGCCTCCAGGTAGGCGCCGGACCAGCGTGTGGTCGGGCTTACTTTTGAGAACTGGAACAGTCGGCCGCCGTTGTCGTTGACTGCGTACCGCTCGCCCTTGCCGGAGTGGACCACCATGCCAGGTGTCTCGATCTTCAGCGGTGCGCCGTTCTCAAGGTCTGCGGCAGTGCGGGGGGCGAGCGACCTGGCCCTCCATGCGAAATTGCCGTCGAAGTCGCGTGCCTTGCCGGAGTAGAAGCCGACCGGTTCGCGCAGTTCGATCTCCCGGTAGGAGCCGTCGGCCGTTCCGCAGGCGGGGCACGGCTGCGGCGGAGCGTCCTCTTGTTCCGGCAGCGCCTGTACGTCCTCTGCGAGGTGGCCGCAGGCACGGCAGATACCGATGAGGACAGGCTGCCCGAGCGGTTCCTGCACGGCTCGGGGAGCTCGCCCGGTCGGCTCGAACGCGACTGCGCCGACTGCCGTGTGGACCTGTCCGTCCTTGACCGTTTCAGCGCCGGGAGCGAACTGCGAGATCGCGATGTCCAGCGACCGGTCGACTACTCCGCTCGGCGGCCAGGGGTAGGACTCGGAAGGGCGCTTGGTGTACAGGTAGCGGGCCGAGGTGGGGAATCCGAACATTGGCAGCAGGCCTGACTCCGCCAGTCGTTGGCTGAGTTCGTGGTGGCCGCGAGGCTCGTCGGCGATCTGGGTGACGCGGTTGACGAGCTCCTGGGCCACCCATGCCGTCGCCTGAGCCGGGGACCAGGTGCTGCGGGTGTGGTCGGCGAGGGCTTCGGCGAGACTGCAGATTTCGGCATCATGCGACTTAATCCATCCGCTGACCGCTTCACTTACGGCGGGCCAGTCTGCAGTGTGGCCGAACTGGCCGTGGACGTTACGGGTCGGATCGGGCCCTGTGTCGTCCCCGGCCGCGCCCTGCACGGCGTCGAATGCCCTTCGGAGCACTTCGGCAGCGAGGACCCGCTGGTAGATGTCCTTCATGTCCGTGGACAGGTAAGGCGGCGGAGTCGGATCGTTGGTGATGCGCTGGGGGTCTTGGAAGTAGTACTCGTCGTGGCTACGGCCGCGGCACACGGTGAGTGCAAGCGCGACCGGCGAGGTGCGCCGTCCTGCCCGTCCGACTCGCTGCTGGTAGTTGAACCGGGTCGGCGGCATGTTCGCCATCAGGACAGCGGACAGCGGGCCGATGTCGACTCCGGCTTCCATCGTGGTGGTGACAGAGAGGATGTCGAGAGTGTCGGGGAGCTTGTGCTCCTTGCCGTCGAGGAAGATGCCTTGGAAGCGGGCCTGGCGGGCCTGCGCGTCCAGACGGTCTGTCTGGCCGGTGAGCTCGGCGGCGTTGAGTCGGAAATCACCGAACTGCCTGTGCGCCATCCAGGCGTAGTAGTCGGCGTCTGTGCCCTCGAACGGCTCGGGCACAGCAGGAAGGGGCCGTCGGCACTTCGTGCACACCCCGACGCCGGGGTGGAGGTGCCGTCGTCGGCAGACGGAGCAGGTCCAGGACACCGCTCGGCCGTGGCGCAAGGCGACGTGCTCAGGCTGGATGACGTATTTCTTGACTGCCTCGCCCCAGATCCGCTCGACGGTATTGCGGAGGTCGTCCGGGTCCTGTCCCAGGTGGTCCGCTGTGCTGGCCCAGAAGTCCCGCAGCTTCTTCGGTGGTTCGTCAGCCGGGCTGCGCAGTCCTGCGAAACGGCGCATGTGGCCGAGGACTCGCAGGCTGGCCCGGGCCAGCGCGGCATCGGAGGCCCGCTCAGCTTCGAGGGGTGCCTGATCGGTGGCGAGGGTGAGCCAGCCCAGGCCCAGAGACTCGAAGTCGCGTCCGGCGCTGCCGAACAGCCCGTTGAGCAGCTCGCTGGTGAGAGCCTCGCGGATGTCCTGGCGCAGTTGCGCCTGCCGTTCGCTCAGGACCAGGCTGGACTCGTCACGTACCTTGCCAGCAGGGAGCTCGGGCCACTGGTACAGGGAGGTCCAGGGCTGCGGCTGGGAGCCATTCTGGTAGCTGGTCTGTTGCAGTGACGCCTTCGGGCCGCCGGGATTGACGCCGAGCTGGACCAGGCGTTCAGCGACGGCGCTGCCGTGGCTGTCGAGGCTGGGCACCCGGCTGAGGCGGCTGTAGAGCGCAGCCTCTTCTGCCGGGTCGGCGAGGTCATCGTCGAGATCGTCGAGGCTTTCGGATGCTTTCTGGAGCTTCACCCAGGCGTCATAGGTTTCCGGATCGCGGGCACGCAGCCGGTCGCGGGCGGCTTTAGCAGTCTCCTTGTCGACCGGGTCGTCAGGGGACTTGCGGTAGAAGCCCGATACGGCCGCGAGGTCGGCGGCCGGATCCCCTTGGCCCTCGACCTCCTCTGCAAGCAGCAGGCGCAGGAGGTCCTGGTAGTGGCGCAGCCCCAGGCCTGCGGACAGCTTCGCTGCGTCCTGACGGCTGTCGGAAAAGACCACGGCCTGCCTGTTCGGCAGGTGGGAGAGGATCCCGGTGGTCAGCACCTGGTTGACCTTCTCGAAACCGGTACGCATGGACCTGACTGGTGTACGCATGCGGCGGGAGTCGTTGAGGCTGAGATGCTCCGTCCCGACCTGTTTGACTTCCCAGTTGTCACCGCAGTTGGGGCACTGGGTCGGTGCCGCGGGGAGGTCCTCCGCTTTGAGCCGGGATCGCCCCTTCTTTGTCTGCGGCACGCTGGTGTGGAAGGACCAGCCGGTGTGCTTGTGATGGTTGCGGAGGATGCCGGTCCGCGGGTCGTACTGGCTGCGCTTGAACTCGAAGTCGGCGCTCAGTGTGCCTTTGTCCGAGGTGGACGGCCACTTCAGCTTCTCCACCGCAGGGTCGTCCTTACGCGGCCAGTAGACGATGTAGTTGGCCGCGCTCGGCCCCGTAGCAGCGGCGTCGGGTAGTGAGTCGAGGTCGGGCAGGTCCGCGAGCAGTCCGGCTTCGAAGGGGCGCCCTTTGGCCGCGTTCCGGAAGGCCGATTCTGGTGCGTACCCGCCGAGGAACGGATCTCCGCAGTTCTGGCAGTAGAGGAGTTCCAGCACGCGTGCTTCGCAGCTGCAGCGCGACGTGGGGCGCGGGTACAGCTTGCCGACGGTCCTCTCCATACCTTCCGGACGCGGAGCGTCGGGACACTGAGGGTCAGAGCAGGCCCAGACACCTGGGATGTTGCGGAAGAAAAGGTGCCCGCGCAGCTTGGGCGTCCGGGGATCGGCCGAGCGTCGCAGTGCGGCGAGGACTCCGCGCAACGCCTTCTCCTGCACGGCGGTGTCGGCGGCAGGGAAGATGCGGGCGGCAACAGCGTCGTCGAAGTCGGCGATGAGGCGGTCACCGTCACGCAGGGCGTTGACCAGCGCGTCACCGGCACCGGTATCTGCCAGGAACTGGTCGGCCTGGGCGGGCGCGGGATCCTGGTCCAGGGCGGCGTAGGCCTCGGCATGATGGGAGATGTCGGTGCGGGTGTGCGTCGGCAATACAAGCTGACCGCCGAGGACCACGAACCGGTTGCGGTCGACGCCGAAGAACTCCTGCAGGAAGTCCAGATCACGGGGGGCTTCGAGCGAGGCGGAGGCGGCCAGGATGCGGAACTTGTCCGGCCTGTGATCCAGGCCGAGGCGGTGACGCAGGTTGCGCAGGAGGTAAGCAATCTCTGTGCCCGCCGTGCCCCGGTACATGTGGAGCTCGTCGACGACCAGGGTGAATCGGGCGTCGGGCACTTCCTCCAGCCAGCGGCGCGTCTTGTCAAAGATCCGCGACTCGCGCGAGCGCATCAGCATGACATTCAGCATGCTGTAGTTCGTGATCATGATGTCGGGCGGAGCCTGGATCATGTCCCAGCGGCAGCGCATCTCCGCACCATCCAGCCGGGGGATGAAGTACCGGCCGTCGCCGGAGGCTTTCTGCGCCTGGCGGGAGCGCTCCTCCGTGGCGGCAAACTCCTTGCGCAACGTCTTGACGCCAGCCGGCGAACCGACCTCACCAGGGACGGGCGTCGCCCCGGTGTAGCGGCCGAAATAGAAGCGGTGGCCGGGCCGCGACCGGGCAAGCCATGCCCTGACGTCATCGCTGTCCAGCGCCCTGCGCAGGCGCATCATCTGGTCGTCGACGAGCGCGTTCATGGGATAGAGGACGAGCGCGCGTACAGCTGCGTGCCGGCCGGCCTCGCCTGCCCGCTGGGGCTGATACTCGCCGTTGGGAGAAACCCACCAGCGGTTCGACGGCGGCGAGGCGGTCGGCCAGTCGGCGGACTCGCGGACGAGGTCGGCCAGAATGGGCAGCATGAACGACTCTGTCTTGCCCGAGCCTGTGCCGGCCGTGACGACGACGTCGCGCCCGTCGCGCACAGCCGCAGCCAGGGCCCGGTGCTGGTGCTCGTACAGGGAGGGGACACCCTGCATCAGTCCAAGCTGGACCAGTTCCGCCAGGTCAGGGTGGGCTCCTGCTGCCTTCACGGATTCCGCGATGCCCGCGTCCATCTGAACGTAGCGCGGGCGGACCTCCAGCAGAGGACGCCTCCAGGCTCCGCCGTTCACGTCGAACAGGTCCTGGCGCTCGCGTTCGAGGTGCTCGTCAGCAAGCCCGAACGGCGTGTTGTAGTAACGGAAGAGCGCATCCTTCAAGTGCTCGAACGAACCGAGGATGTCCACCTCCCGGCCAGGCTGCTGCGAAGCGGCGTCATTCATCGTTCTCCCCCAGATGCTGTCCGAGCGATTGGGCAATCTTGGCGGCTACGGCGTAGGGCACGTTGTCGTAGGCGAGGTTCTTGGCTTGGGCGTTGATACGGGGCGCGAGACCGCAGCACATCACGGCCACACGCCGGTGCAGGTCGGGCAGGGGGTACCCCCAGTCGACGAATAGGGTCCCGAACCTCTCACGTCCGGAGTCTTTCTCGGGCCTCCAGCGCAGCACGTCCGCAATCCGCCTTTGGCTCTCCAGCACGAGGTAGACGCCCTGCTCGTGACTGGTCTCGTACCATTGCCGGTCGCGCAGGACTTGGCATACGCGCTTGCTGTCGCGCCGCTTGAGCCGGTACAGACCATCACCCTGGGGCCGCGGCACAAGACGGTATTCGCCGCGCTCAAGGTCGTACTGTTCCAGCGGCTTGCCAAACTCCGGTGCGGAGGTAGGCTCGCCAAGTCTCAAAGGCGGCAAGAGCGCTGCTCCTTGCAGCGCGAAGCACGGTGTGTAGGAGACGCCGAGCTCGGCTGCCCAGCTTGCTAGCCCTGCTTCGTCATCAAATTGGACGATGAGGGAGGGGGGCAAGGGGATGTCCGTGGGCGGACGGTCACTGGGCACCTGGAACAGCTCCAGCAACCCATCCTCCACCGCCTGCGCTACGCGCGCGTCAAAGGCGGCCGTCCGGCTCCCGGTGAGTACCGCCAGCCCCCGCGCCTGTGGCAGGCGGGTCAGGACCGGCGGGGCAGCGCACCAGCGCCGGTTGCGCCAGTCGATGTCCATGTAAGCCAGGGAGACGGCGTCGCGTAGCCAGCGGCCTGGGGCTCCCGGTTCGATGTCCTGACAGTGTTTAGCTGCAAGCCACCACATGCCCTGCTTGGCATCAGACAGGGTGCCGGCGCCCCGCTCACTCAGCCAACGCAGCAGCAGGGCTCCTGTGTCGGTCATCAGGCTCCCCGCCTTCCGCTGATCGCTTCTGCTGCCGCTACATAGTCGAGCCAGGCAGGATCCTGCAGGCGCTGGGCGGCGCTGAGGACGGCGTACGCCCAGGCGTAGTCGTCGGATGCCGGCGCGGGAGCGGGTATGTCAGCTGCTGCCGCCAGCGCCCTGACCGACCAGCGGGCCGCCGTACGGTAGACCAGCCAGACGCAGCCGTCCGGCACCTCGATCTCGAGGCAGGGGCCGAGGGCTGCAGCGGGCAGACGGGAAGCCATCCAGGCCGGGACCGACCGTTGCTTGGCCCGGTACACGCCGCCACAGGGATCCAGCAGCACGGCTTCCAGAACACTTGAGCGCAGCAGCTCGGTTCGCGGGAGGCTGATACTGCTTACCGCATCAGCCCCGCGGATGGCGGCCTTGGAACCCGTTACGTCGCTCAGCTCGGGCTGGGCAGTGCCGTCGCAGGGGTATCCCAGCATCCCAGTGCCCGGCGGCAGACCTTCGTGAAGTCCGTCGTGCAGTGTGAAGACCTGGTTGCTGCGGGCCGTACCCACGCGGTGCTCTCCCTCATCGAGAGGGATCAGACAGAGCGGGAAGGGCACGCGGGGGTCAGCGCGCAGCTTCTCAGTGCGGCCGTCGAGGACGACTTCCACACGACCGTCCTGTGAGTCGCTGGCCGGCAAGATGAGGTCGGGAGCACCGCCGCGGAGGAAATGGCCGGCCACTCCGGCACCCGTCGGGTACTCAGGGGCGATACGCAGCCCGCCGGACAACGCGGCATGGTGCCGGATTTGGGGCTCAAGGACGTGTGCGTGGTCTCCGCCCCGGTCGAGGGCGCTTGCGAAGGCCAGCCCATTGACGGCGCGCACGCCCTTGATCAGCTTCCACCCCGGTACGGGCGCCGCCGCTTCACGGACAGTACGGCCGCCGAGGGCATCGACCATGGATCGCACTGCGCGGACAGCAGAGTCAGCGGCCAGAATCCAGTGCTGCTCGCCGGGCTCGAAATACTCTGTACTCACCCACTCACCTAGGTGCGGGTGCAGTCGCAGCAGGAGCACCTCCTGCGGTGCCCACTCAAGGACCAGCTCCGCCCCTTCAAGGCGCAGGCCGTGTTCCAGCTGCTGCCAAGAGGGGTGCAGCGATTCCAGCCCTTCGTATACGCCCCCATACCCCTTGCGCAGCGTGAACGTGCGACCGCCTGGGGGCACTGCGACGCGCGCCTCGTCGATACCGTCACACGCTTCTGCGAGCCATTCCAGGCGCCTGCCCCGGTCCGCGACTACGAGTCTCAGTCCGATGGCGCGGCGCCGATGCTCGCGCTCCGGCTCGTGGAGGGTACCGTCCCAGTCATCGGCGAGCCGCTTGACCAGGCCGGCGATCAGGGTGTCGCCCATATCCAGGGCGTTGGCAAGCTCCTCCATGAGCCGGGGCGACAGGTGCCGGTCCCGCCCTGCTGTCCACACGCGCAGGCGCCGCAGCAACTCGCGGCCCGAAACCTCGTCTGGGTTGCGAGGCCGCAAGCGGGTGGCGGCGAAAAACCGGGTGAGGATCTGCCGGTCCGAGTCGCGCACCAGTGCCTGCGAGATAGGGAAACCGATCTTCCAGTAATACTCGTCGGTGCTGATCGTGCTGGTGCCGTAGAGACCGCCCGTATCCTCAAGCCAGGTATCCAGCTCCTCCCACATCCCGGCCACGTCCTCAAAGGCGTTCGCAAGTTTGTGGCCCCGCCGACTGGAGGGCTGTTCGCCGAACAGCTGGCTCCACCGTCCGTAGAAGTTGGTCTTCAGCATGCCGTCCGAGGACGCCATGCGGGTAGCCGCCAGCACGGACAGCGCCAGCACCGGTAGGCTCGGCGGCGGGCCCACACTCCCCCGTTCCTCCCACATCTCGCACTCGCGCTGAATGCGGCTGAACAGCGGTCTGTCCGGATCGCTCCAGTTGAGTTCGCCGGCGACAGCCTGGGCAAGGCCTGCTCCTACGCGCTCGGCCAACTCCCGTTCAACCTCGGCATCGACGTACAGGACGGTGCTCCGCTGCTCATTGCCCTCACCGAAGAACTCAGCGCAGAGCACCTCGTGCCACTGCTTGTACTCAGACCCCATCAAACCCTTCCAGCTTCCCCACCCACAGCCGCGCGCCCACCTGCGGGTGCGGACACACGCTCTCGCGTCCCGCTTCGGCAGTGGCCCTGCCATCCGCCCAGCTCAACCCACGCTACTCATGCGGCTCTTCGCGCGACAGGCATATGCGCTCGTTCGTCGCTCTTGCGGCCTACTGGCGCATCACTGTCGGCCCCCTCCCGTGCTGAAAGCTGCCAGAATGCCGACAGCCTTGTCGTATCCAGTCAGCCCTCCAACCGCAACTGCCCTCACTCGAAGCACGGGGCCTCAACGCGGCTGCGGTTACCTCTAGCTGGCTATGCCGGAAGGGCGGCAGACACCGAAGGCAGCACCTGCCAGGGGCCCCGGCGCGCACCCTCGAGCAACGATGACCGAGGTGCAGTCACACCTCTGCTGATCGAAGTGCGAAGGCTGCTCCCGATGCCCTTCACCGCTCCGTCGAGCGGCTTGCAAAGCACCCGTGGACTACCTGTGGACGAAGCGCGCGCCATCTACGGTTCACAGGCCTGTGACCTGCTCGAACCTTGAAACCCGCAAAGGCCGAGCCGTGTGCACAGGTTCGAATCCTGCCGGGGGCACCTTGTATGAGGTGCCCAAAGACCCCGCCATCAGCGTTCCAGCTGAGACGGGGTCTTCGCGTATGGGCAGATCTGAGCGGCTCGATCGGGTGCAAGTATGGCTGGGTGCAGCGGCGTTGACTGATCAGAGCTCAGGCCGGCTGGTCAGTGAGGGGACTTACCGCCTCGCCGTCTCTGCGGAGGCCTCAACCCGGGCCCCGCATTCCCCTCCCCCCGACCAGCTCAGCCGTGCCCCCGTAGTGCCTTGTGTGCGCCGTAGGACTCGAGGAAGGCCTGGATCACGTCCAGGTGGTTCGTGAAGCCGACCGAGCTCCATCGTGTCTTGTTGCCGTTGCGGTGGCGCAGGTCCAGCCACGTGGAGACCAGTGACGACGAGTCCGTCGTGGAGACGCGCAGTTTCACCTCCGTCAGGTCGCCGAAGAGGACGATCGCCAGGGGCTTGGCCTCGCTGACATACTCCACCGAGCCACCCGTCGTGATCACCAGGAGCGGGTCCGGGTCGTCCGACGTTCCGTGGAAGAAGCCGGAGAGTCTGCCGCGCTTCTTGGTGAACACGCGCCAGTCCTGCGGTACCGGTCCCTTGCGCGCCTGCCACAGGACCGTTCGCGGATCCGTCATGGCCCTTGCCTCCTGGCCTCTCGCGCCCGTCCGGGGTTTCTGCACTTTCGCCCCTTCTGTCCCTCTGTTCTACCGTGGAAGGAAAGACGCTGCTCGTACCCCCTCACCCACCATCGAGGTGACGGTCATGACGGAGACCACTCAGCGCAGCAATGCCGCGGCCGGGTCCGGCCCGGGTTCCGCGTCGCGGGGCGGTAAAGGCGCCCCCGAGACCCGTGGGAGCACCGCGATCGCGGACACGGTCGTGGCGAAGATCGCGGGCATGGCGGCCCGGGAGATTCCCGAGATCCACAACCTCGGCGGCGGGATGACCCGGGCCTTCGGTGCCGTGCGTCAGCGCGTGCCCGGCTCGGGCAGCGGTGTGACGCAGGGCGTGAAGGTGGAGGTCGGCGAGCGTCAGGCCGCCGTCGACCTGGACGTCGTCGTCGAGTACGGCGCCGCCATCACCGACACGGCCGCCGACGTGCGGACCAACGTCATCAATGCTGTGGAGCGGATGACCGGGCTGGAGGTCGTGGAGGTGAACATCTCCGTCGACGACGTCCATCTTCCCGACGAGCCCGACGAGGAGGAAGAGGGAGGGGGGAGGCGGGTCGCCTGATCGCCCCGGCGAGCGGTCGGTTCGGCGCGCGATCGGTCCCGACCAGAGCTTCGACGGCGCCCGTGCGCACCGTGGGAGGGTGGTGGTGCGGCGGGCGCCGGCCTTATGTGACTTACGCCAGGGGGCGTCCAGTTGCGTTCAGTTGCGTCCCGTTCTCCAGTCCGGCGTCCGCGCATCCCGGTGCGTCGGGCCGGGAGACGTAGGCGTCGTGCGGGCTCAGTCTGCGTGTACGCCCGGGGTCACCCCGGCCTCCGTCGGGATCCGGGCCCGTTCCCCGTGGGCGCAGTGGACGATCCTGTCGCCGAGGCCGATCTTCTCCGCCTCCGCCAGGAACTCCGACAGCGGTGAGCGCATCACCGTGTAGTCGCCGTAGTGGACCGGCAGGATCAGGCGGGGGCGCAGGCGGCGGGCGAGTTCGGCGCCCTGGGGGCCGTCCATCGTGACGACGAAGCCGCCCGGCAGGCGGGTGCCGCCGAGGTGGAGCACGGCCAGGTCGGCGGACGGGAAGTGGCGGGTGATCTCGTCGAGGCCGTCGTAGACGAGGGTGTCGCCGGAAATGTAGAGCCGCAGCCGGGGCGGGCCGCCGGCCGGGCCGAACTCGAGCATGCTGCCCATCACCGGCGGCAGCAGGCGGCGCAGCGCGGCGTGACCGGCGTGGCGGCCCGGGAGGGCGGTGACCGTGACCTGGACGCCGTCGCGTTGCAGGGTGAGCGACTTCCAGGTGCGCAGCCCTGCGGTGCGTTCGAAGCGGTGGAGCACCTTGAGGCGGCGGGCCGCGTGCGGGGTCGTCAGGATCGGCACCGTGTGATCGAGGTGGCGGCGGGCCCGGCGGTCCCAGTGGTCCCCGTGCAGGTGGGACAGGACGATCCCGTCCAGGCGCGGGAGTTCGTGGACGTCCAGGGCCGGTTCGGTCGTGCGGCGGCTGAGCAGGCCGTAGCCCAGGTAGGCGTACTGGCCTTTGTGCAGGAAGTTCGGGTCGGTGAGCAGGGTGAGGGGGCCGTAGGAGAGCAGCACCGTCGCGTTGCCGATGAAGTGGACGTCGAGTGCGTCGGCTCCTGCCGGTCCTTCGGCAGCGGCGCCGGTGTGGTGGTCGGTTGACCGCGGCATGGCGTTCTCCCGTCTTCACGGACGCGTCGGCCCGCTTGCGTGGGCCCCGACGCGTCGGTCCGGTCGCGTCGGTCCGGACGCGTAGGCCCGGACTATCCGTGCCGGCCTCCGCGGACCCGGCCTCTCCCCGGCGGGGTACCCCTGCCCCGGCCGTTCAGGCCGAGCGCTTGCGCGGGGTCGACTTCTTCGCCGTGCTCTTGGCCGTCGTCTTCTTCGCACTCTGCGCCGACTTCGCCGTGGACTTCTTGGCGGACGAGGCCGTCGTCTTCTTCGCCGCCGTCTTCTTCGCGGTGGACGTCGACTTCTTGCCGCCGGTCTGCTTGGGCGCCGCGCGGGACGTCTTGCGGGCCGGGAGCGGCTTGACCTCGGCGTGGTCGCCGGCCTCCTCGCCGCGGGACTCGCGGGCGGCGCGGACGCTGTTCTCCAGGGCCGCCATCAGGTCCAGGACCTTGCCTCCGGTGGCCGGCTCCGGGGCCTGCGGCGGGGCCTCGCCGGCGACCTTCGCGGCGATGACCTCCTCCACGGCCTCGCGGTACTCGTCGTGCAGGTCCTCCAGGTCGACCTCGCCCAGGGTGTCCATCAGCGCGTCGGCGAGGTCCAGTTCCTGGTCGCGGACGGTGACGTCGGTGTCGGGGGCGACGCCCTCGGGGGCGCGCACCTCGTCCGGCCAGAGCAGGCCGTGCATGGCGATGGCGTCGCCGACGACCCGGAGCATGCCGAGGCGTTCCCGGCCGCGCAGGGCGTACTTGGCGATCGCCACCCGGTTGCTGCGCTTGAGGGCCTCGCGCAGCAGGGTGTACGGCTTCGCCGCCGGGGCGCCGCCGGCCTGGAGGTAGTACGCGGCGTCCATCTGGAGCGGGTCGATCCGGTCGGCCGGGACGAAGGCGACGATCTCGATCGTCTTGGCCGTCGGCAGCGGCAGTCTGGAGAGGTCCTCCTCGGTGATCGGGATGATCGTGCCGTCCGCGTCCTCGTACCCCTTGCCGATCTCCCCCTGGGTGACCTCGCGGTCCTCCAGTTCGCAGAACTTGCGGTAGCGGATGCGGCCGCCGTCCTCGCTGTGGATCTGGCGGAACGAGATCGAGTGGTTCTCGGTGGCGTTCACCAGCTTGATCGGAATGCTGACCAGGCCGAAGGAGATGGCGCCGTTCCAGATGGATCTCACGTGCAGCACCCTTCCGGTCACGCTCGGGAGTGTTTGTCACGGTTTGCGTGGGATTCTTATCGTATGGCGCCTATGACAGTGGTGGAGGGGCGACGGCTCGCGCTGAGCAACCTGGAGAAGGTGCTGTATCCCGCCACCGGTTTCACCAAGGGCGAGGTGCTGCACTACTACGCCACCGTCGCCGAGGTCCTGCTGCCCCACCTGCACGACCGGGCGGTGTCCTTCCTGCGGTATCCGGACGGGCCGGACGGGCAGCGGTTCTTCGCGAAGAACGTGCCGCCGGGTACGCCCGAGTGGGTCACCACCGCCGAGGTGCCCCGGGTCGAGGGGCCGTCGCGGATGGTCCTGGTGCAGGACCTGCCGAGCCTGATGTGGGCGGCGAACCTGGTGACCGAGTTCCACACGCACCAGTGGCTCGTCGGCTCGCCGGACGAGGCCGACCGGATCGTCTTCGACCTCGACCCGGGGGCGCCGGCGACCGTGGTGCAGTGCTGCGAGGTCGCGCTGTGGCTGCGCGAGCGGCTCGCGCGGGACGGCTTCGAGACGTACGCGAAGACCTCCGGCTCGAAGGGGCTGCACCTGCTCACGGCGGTGCGGGGGGCGTCCTCCGAGCAGGTCTCGGAGTACGCCAAGGCCCTCGCCGTGGAGGCGGAGAAGGCCATGCCGCGCCTGGCCCTGCACCGGATGACGCGCAGTCTGCGGCCGGGGAAGGTGTTCGTCGACTGGAGCCAGAACGCCGCCCGCAAGACGACCGCGGCGCCCTACACCCTGCGGGCCCGCCCCGAGCCGACCGTCTCGGCGCCGGTGACCTGGGAGGAGGTCGAGGAGTGCCGGGCGCCCGGGCGGCTGGACCTCCGGGCGGGGGACGTACCGCCCCGGGTGCAGGACTTCGGGGACCTGCTCGCGCCGCTGCTGGACCCGGAGCGGGCCGGGTCGTTGCCGTAGAGACGCCGCGGCCGGCGACGGGGCCGGTGCGCCGTGCCGTCACATCGCACCCGTCACACCCGGGCCCAGGTGTTCCGGTCGCGGGCCATGGCGTGCAGGGCCTCCACGTCCGCCGGCTTGAGGACGCCGCCCTGGCGGGACAGGTTTGGCAGGTCGCCGTCCGCCAGGACCCGCACCCCGCGCGGCGGAACCGGGACCGACACGGCCGCCGGGCCCACCAGGACGAGGACCGGTCGGACCTCCGCGGTCAGGGCGTAGGAGGCGCGGGCGGCGTCGGAGCGGACGCGGCGCAGCAGGGGTTCGGGGTCGTGGCGGCCCAGCGCCACGAGCGGGTCGGAGACCCGGACGCGCTGCCGGCGGGCGTACAGCGTGTGCACGGCGTACAGACCGCCGGGGCCGATCAGCAGGTGGTGGACGCGGTCGCCGCCCGGCAGCGGTACGGAGTGCAGGGCGTGCCAGCCCGCCCCGTCGAGGGCGTCCAGGGCGTCGCCCACCGTCTGCTCGGCGGCCAGGGCGCGGCGGCGGGGGTCGGGCCGCAGCCGGTGGGCCGGCCCGGGGTCCCGGTCCAGGGCGACGACGAGGGCCTCGCCGGGACGGTTGGGGGCGAGGTCGTCGTCCGGGTGGAGGGCGAGGCGGGCGAGTTCGGCCGGGGTCGGCACCGGGGGCGGGCCGACCGCCACGGGGCCGGTGAGGAAGGGCTGGAGAACGCGCAGGACCTCGTCCTCTCGGTCCTCGGCGAGCAGGCTGACCCGGGCGGCCTCACGGTCGTACCAGGCGACGTTGCCGCCGTCCGGGAGGCAGACGTACAGCAGCTGCCGGCCGTGCCTCCAGGTCGGTATGACGCGCAGTCCTCGCATGCACCATCACCCCCGACCATGGGAACAGGCGGGGTGCTGCGGGGGCAAGAACCCGGTTACCTTGGGAAGGAGTTGGGCCCGTCCGGCGACGGGGCGCGGGAAGGACGCCGCGCCTGGTCAGCGGGGCGGGCCCCCGGGCGGTGAGGTGGGAGGCGTCGGTGCGTACCCGCGGAAAACCCGATGTTCCGGCTCCGCAGAACGCGTGGAGCGAGGTGGTCCCCGGTCTGTGGATGGGCGGCCACGAGTACGCCGGCGGCTCCGGCCACCGGGAGTTCGCCGTCGTACGGGACGAGTTCGACCTGGTGCAGACGCTGCTGCGGCTGCCCGGCCACGGCCCCGATCCGGGCGTGCGGCACCAGGTCTGGCCGATCCCGGACGGGCCGCTGGACGGCACCCAGCTGGCCGGGGTGATGCGGCTGGCCGAGGCCGCGTGCGAGGCGCTGGACGACGGCCGCAGGGTCCTGGTCCGCTGCTTCCACGGTTACAACCGCTCGGGGCTGGTGGTCGCGCACGTGCTGATGCGCCGGGGCAGTTCGGCCGAGGCGGCCATCCGGCTGATCCGGGACCGCCGCTCGCCCTGGGCGCTGCACAACGACCTGTTCGTCGACTACCTGCGGGCCGGTCTGGCCACGGCCCGGCTGCTGGAGGAACTCACCGAGCAGCAGGGCGCGGAGTAGGGCGGCCCCGTCGGCAGACACAGGCGGCCGGGTGCGCGATACGGCGTGCGGGGTGCGACGCACGTGCGAGGTGTGGGGTGCGGGGTGCGGGGTGCCCACGGCTGTACGGCGTACGGCGTACGGCGTACGGCGTACGGCGTGCGGCGCACGGTGTGCCGCCGTGCCGCCGTGCCGCCATGTCGCCGTGCCCGCGGCTCACGGCCGCCCTCGCGCGCAAATGGGACGTCCCCGCGAATAAGGTGTACGCGGCCGGCGGTCGCGTCCGAGCCGCGTGATCACCCACCCCCGCAGGAGTGCAGTGCCCCCCAGCCGCCGCCCCGGTACCCGCAGCCGCCTCGGCCCCTTCGCGTGCCGACCCGGCCGCCCCGCGCGTGCGGCGGCCGTCGCCGTGCTGCTGCTGGCCGGGGCCGTGGGCTGCGGGGACGCCGGTGGTCTCGAGGGCGCGGGGGCGACCCCGACGGCGGCCGGCCCGGTCCGGCTGTGGCCGGGGATGACACCGGCGTCCAGTCCGGCCTTCGAGATCGGCGAGGTCGACACCGAGGTCGTCAAGGGCGTGAAGGTCCCCGGCGACGACCTCCGCAAGGTGGACCCGGTCGGCATCGTCCGGGCCGAGATCGCCGCGCACCCCGGTGACTACGACGGCGCCAAGGCCCCCTACCGCGGCACGAAGGCCCGGATGGCCGACTGCGCGGACGGCGCCGGGCACGGTGACTGCCCGGTCCTCGTCCCGTACTACCGGGACCTGACCGGGGACGGGCGCGACGACCTCGTGCTGGGCTTCCGGCTCCTGCCCGGCAAGACCACGGCCGTGCGCGTCTACACGGTGGTCGGGCACCGGATCGAACAGGTGATGGCCTGGGAGGACGCGCTCAGCGGCGTGGAGCTGGCCGGGCGCTCCCTGGTGATCCGTTCGCCCTCCGAGGTGGCCGGGTACGAGTACCGGCTCCAGTGGACCTGGGACCGGGACCAGGGGGCCATGCTCCTCACGCACGACGAGATGCTGCGCACCGGCTCGCGCAAGCCCCCGCACCGGGCCTCCCCCACCCCCACCCCCACGTCCTCCCCCTCGGCCTCCGGGGCGTCCTCCGGTCCGTCCGCCGCGAGCAGCGGATGAGAAGGCCCGCGCTCCTCCGGAGACCGGTACTTCGGCGAAGGTCCGGCCTCCCCCGGTGGTCCGGGACGCTCGCCGTCAAGGCCGCCGCCTTCATCACGGTGATGTGCTGCGCGCTGGCCGCGCTGCTCGGCGTCCTGGTGCACGTGCAGGTGACGAACCAGACCGTCGGTCAGGCCCGCCACCAGGCGTTGCAGCGGCTCACGGACGCGACGCGGCGGTACGAGGCCGGGGACGCCCTGCGGCGGGACGCCGGGCTGGATCCGCGCGGACTGCCGCGCGAGCTGCGGGACCTGGCGGCGTCCGGGGACCGGGGCACGATGGTCGCCGACCGGGACGGGCGGCCGACGATGTGGGCGGCCGGGCCCGCCGACGGGGGCCGGGCCCTGGCCGTGGCGGTGGACTACTCGCAGCAGGCCCGCACGATCGCGGGGCTGGACCGGGCGATCCTGTGGTCCTCGGCGCTGGCGATCGGTGCGACGCTGCTGGTCGGCGCGTTCGCGGTGACGCGGGTGACGCGCCGGCTGCACACCACGGCACAGGTGGCCCGGCGGATCAGCGCGGGTGACCTGGACGCCCGCGTGCACGATCCCCGTACGGAACCGCGGGCCCGGGCCGGGGGCCCGCCGCGTCCGCAGGACGAGGTGGCCGCGGTCGCCGCCGCGCTGGACTCCATGGCCTCCTCGCTCCAGGGCAAACTGCTCGCCGAGCAGCGGTTCACGGCCGATGTCGCGCACGAGTTGCGCACGCCGCTGACCGGACTGCACGCGGCGGCCGAACTGCTGCCGCCCGGCCGGCCGACGGAACTGGTCCGCGACCGGGTGGCGGCGCTGCGCACGCTCACCGAGGACCTGCTGGAGATCTCCCGGCTGGACACCGGCCGGGAGCGGCTGGAACTGGACACCGAGCAGTTGGGGCCGCTGGCCGAACGGGTGGTGCGGGCGGCGGGCGGCGGCACGGAGGTCAGCGTCGTCCGGGACGTGTGCGTGGAGACGGACCGGCGCCGGCTGGAGCGGGTGCTGGGCAATCTCGTGGCCAACGCGCACCAGCACGGAGCGGGGCCGGTGGTCCTGACGGTGGACGGCCCGGTGGTGACCGTGCGCGATCACGGCGAGGGCTTCCCCGACTACCTGGTGGCGCACGGCCCGCAGCGCTTCCGCACGGAGGGCGGTACGCGGGGGCACGGGCTGGGGCTGACCATCGCGGCCGGGCAGGCCGAGGTGCTCGGCGCGCGACTGGAGTTCGGCCACGCCCCGGACGGCGGAGCGGTGGCGACACTGCGGCTCCCGACGGAGTGACGACCCCGGGCCGTGCCTGCTGGGGGCGGCTTCGTCCGGGGGTGGCGGCGGGCCCTGTCTGCCACAAGCAAGTCTCGGACCGGGTGACGACCGCGGTCTCTGCCTGCCGGGGACGGGCTTCGCCGAGGGGACGACTACGGCCTCTGCCTGACTCGGACGAGTCCCGAGCTCGGGTGACGATCGCGAGCCGTGCCTGGCGGGGACCGGCTTCGGCGGAGGGACGACGACGGGCCCAGCCTGCCACCCCCCGGAGGGCTTCGGCCGGGGTGACGATCGCGGCCGTACCTACCTCGGCCGGCCTCAGCCGGGGGACGCAGGCCCTGCCTGCCGCGGGCGAGTGCTTAGCCCGGGTGACGGCCACCTGGCCGCGCCTGCCGGGACCGGCTTCGGCCGGGGAGGACGACGGGCCCAGCCTGCCACCCGGGTGGGAAAGGCGGCTTCAGCCCGGTGACAGCTCGGCAGTGGGATTCTCTGCCACGGGCGGGCTCCAGCCGAGCGACAGCCGCGGGTCCCCGCCCACCGCGGAGACTTTGGCCCGGCGACAGCCACACGCGCCGCCCGCCACGGAGATCCCAGCCAGGCGACAGCCACATGCCCCGCCCGCCGCGGAGGCTCCGGCCAAGTGCCGCCCTGGCGCGGTGTCAGCCGCAGGTCCCCTCCTGGCCCAGCGCGAAGGGTGGTCCGCGTGGGACGCTCCCAGGCCCCTCTCCTGGCCCAGCCCGAAGGGCGGTCCGCCAGGGGCGCCCCTAGGGTGGCGCTCAGTCGGCTTCGCCACCCTCGCCCCCGCATGGAGGTATCCCTCCCCCATGCCCCTGCGCCCCTACCCCGCCCTCACCGCCCCCGCGTACGACGGGCGGAACGGTCCGGCCACTGCCGGACGGCCCCGCATCACCTCAGCGCTGACACTCCCTCACCCAAAGACTCACAAGACGCACTGTTTGGGTAGGTTCCAGACATGAGCAAGGCCGGAATCACCGTGGCGACGGCGGATCCTCCCGCAGTCGTCGTCCGCCGCCCTCCCCGGCGCCGGGGCGTCGAACTCTCCCTCATCGTCCTGGCCGTCCTGCTGTCGGTCTACGGCTACTGCGCCGTGGGCCTCGCCCGGCACGGCACCCTGCCGCCCGGCGCGGCCGGCTACGGCGCCGGGCTGGGCGTACTGGCCCTGGTGGCCCATCTGGCCGTACGCCTGCGCGCCCCGTACGCCGACCCCCTGCTGCTGCCGATCGGCGTGCTACTCAACGGGCTCGGCCTGGTGCTGATCTACCGGCTCGACCTGGAGACCCCGGGCGACCGGGCGGCGCCGGCCCAGCTGGTGTGGTCGACGCTCGGCGTGGCGCTGTTCACCCTGGTCGTGCTGATCCTGCGCGACCACCGCGTGCTCCAGCGCTACACGTACGTCTGCGTCGTGGCCGCGCTGGTGCTGCTCACCCTGCCGATCCTGTTCCCGGCGGTGAACGGCGCCCGCATCTGGATCCGGGTCGCCGGGTTCTCCATCCAGCCGGGCGAGTTCGCGAAGGTGCTGCTGGCGGTGTTCTTCGCGGCGTACCTGGCGGCCAACCGCAACGCCCTGGCGTACACCGGCCGCCGCCTGTGGAGGTTGCAGTTCCCCACCGGGCGGGTCCTCGGGCCGATCGTCGCCGTCTGGCTGGTGAGCGTCGGCGTGCTGGTCCTGGAGCGTGACCTCGGGACCTCGCTGCTGTTCTTCGGCCTGTTCGTGGTCCTCCTCTACGTCGCCACCGGCCGCACCGGCTGGATCGCCCTGGGACTGCTGCTGGCGGGGCTGGGCGCGGTCGCGGTGGGCCGGCTGGAGCCGCACGTGCACAGCAGGATCGAGACGTGGCTGCACCCCTTCGCCTCCGTCGAGGCGGGCGAGGGGGCGAACCAGCTCGCCCAGTCCCTGTTCGCCTTCGCGGAGGGCGGCCTGCTCGGCACCGGCCTGGGTCTCGGCCACTCCGTCCTCATCGGGTTCGCGGTGAAGTCGGACTTCATCCTGGCCACGGCCGGCGAGGAGCTGGGCCTGGCCGGCCTGTCCGCGATCTTCCTGCTGTACGGCCTGCTCGTGGAGCGCGGCTTCCGGGCGGGCCTCGCCCTGCGCGAGCCCTTCGGGCGGCTGCTCGCGGTCGGTCTCGCCTCGCTCGTGGCGCTCCAGGTGTTCGTGATCGCGGGTGGGGTGACCGGGCTGATCCCGCTGACCGGCATGGCGATGCCGTTCCTGGCGCAGGGCGGCTCGTCGGTGGTGACCAACTGGGCGATCGTGGCGCTGCTGGTCCGGGTCAGCGACTCGGCCCGGCGCCAGCAGGAAGGGCAGGAGACCCGGTGACCCGGTACATCAGGCACGCCCGCCTCTTCTGCGCGCTGCTGCTGGCGGCCCTGCTGCTGAACGCGGCCCGGGTCCAGCTGGTGCGGGCCCCGGAGTACGACCGCAGTCCGGCCAACCGCCGCCCCGACATCGCCCGTTACGAGCAGCCGCGCGGGGACATCCTGGTCGGCGGCAGGGCCGTCACCGGCTCCCGGGACACGCGGGAGCACCTCCGTTTCGAGCGGACCTACACGGACGGGCCGTTGTACGCGCCGGTCACCGGCTTCGCCTCCCAGCTGTACGGGACGACGCTGCTGGAGGACGCCCAGGACGGCGTCCTGTCCGGCTCTGACCCGATGCTCGCGCCGTTCCCGCTGTGGGACGAGTTCACGCGGGCGCGGCCCACCGGCGGGGACGTCGTCACGACCCTCCATCAGGGCGCGCAGCGGGCGGCGTTCAAGGGACTCACCGGGCTGAAGGGGGCCGTCGCGGCGGTGGAACCCGCCACCGGCCGGATCCTGGCCCTGGTGTCGGCCCCGTCCTACGACCCGCAGCCGCTGTCGGGCAACGGACCCGGTACGACCCGGGCCTGGAAGCGGCTGAACGCGGACGAGGACCGGCCGATGCTCAACCGGGCGGTACGGCAGACGTATCCGCCGGGGTCCACCTTCAAGGTCGTCACCGCGGCCGCCGCGCTGGACGCGGGTGTGGTGAGGGACCTGGACGCGCCGACCGACTCCCCCGACCCGTACACGCTCCCCGGCACACGCACCCGGCTGACGAACGCCGCCAAGGGCTGCCGGGACGCGTCCCTGCGCAAGGCGTTCACGCTGTCCTGCAACACGGTGTTCGCCAAGCTCGGCGTGGAGGTGGGGGTGGCGGACATGACGGCCACGGCGCAGGACTTCGGCTTCAACGACCCGGCGCTGCGCGTCCCGTTCGCGGTGGCCCGCTCCACCTTCGACACCGCGCTGGACCGGGCGCAGCTCGGACTGTCGTCGATCGGCCAGTACAACACCCGGGCCACGCCCCTGCAGATGGCGATGGTCGCGGCGGCGGTGGCCAACGGGGGGCAGGTGCGCGAGCCGTACCTGGTGGAGCGCACGACCCGGCCGGGCGGCGGCACGCTCGCGACCGCCGGCTCGCGCGCGGCCCGTCAGGCGATGTACCCCTCGACCGCGGTGCGGCTGCGGGCGCTGATGCGGGAGGTGGTGGACAAGGGCACCGGCCGCCGGGCCGCGATCCGCGGCGCCGAGGTGGGCGGCAAGACCGGCACGGCCCAGCACGGCCGCCGCAACTCCGGCATGCCGTACGCCTGGTTCATCTCCTGGGCGCAGGGCGAGGCGGACCTGGAGCCGCGGGTGGCGGTGGCGGTGGTCGTGGAGGACGCGGAGGCGGAGCGCCGGGAGATCAGCGGGGGCGGCGACGCGGCCCCGATCGCCCGTGCGGTGATGGAGGCGGTCCTCACGTCCCGCTAGGTGACTGTCCGCGGCCCCGCACACGGCGGCCGCGGGTCGACAACTCGTGCACGGGGGATTGACGAGCTTGCTGACAGGCAGTCTCATAAGTGGGGACGGTGACGTGTGCACAACGAGGTGGGCAGCCATGACGACCCTGACGGAAGCCGACGCGCTCGACGGCCTGCGCGACGCACTCGGCCTGCTGAAGGACCGGGAGCAGGTGGCCCAGCGGCTGCTCGACTCCTCCGCCAAGCACTCCTTCGACCCGGACGAGGAGCTGGACTGGGACGCGCCCTTCGAGGAGGGCAAGTGGTTCTGGCCGCCGGAGCTGGTCTCGCTCTACGGCACCCCGCTGTGGAAGCGCATGGGCGAGGAGCAGCGCATCCTGCTCTCCCAGCACGAGGCGGCGGCGCTCGCCTCCCTCGGCATCTGGTTCGAGATCATCCTCATGCAGCTGCTGGTCCGGCACATCTACGACAAGGCGGCGACGAGCGCGCACGTGCGCTACGCGCTCACCGAGATCGAGGACGAGTGCCGCCACTCCAAGATGTTCGCCCGCCTGATCTCCCGCGGCGACACGCCCTGGTACCCGGTCAGCCGCGCCCACCAGCAGCTCGGCCGGCTGTTCAAGACCGTCTCCACCACCCCCGGCTCCTTCACGGCCACCCTCCTCGGCGAGGAGGTCCTCGACTGGATGCAGCGTCTGACGTTCCCCGACGAGCGCGTCCAGACCCTGGTGCGAGGCGTCACCCGCATCCACGTCGTGGAGGAGGCCCGCCACGTCCGCTACGCCCGGGAGGAACTGCGCCGCCAGATGGTGACGGCCCCCCGGTGGTCCCGGGAGTTCACCCGCGTCACCTCCGGCGAGTTCGCCCGGGTGTTCTCGGTGGCGTTCGTGAACCCCGAGGTCTACACGAACGTGGGGCTCGACAAGCGGGAGGCCGTCGCGCAGGTCCGGGCGAGCGGGCACCGCCGCGAGGTCATGCAGACCGGCTCCAAGCGCCTGACGGACTTCCTGGACGACATCGGGGTGCTGCGGGGCGTCGGCCGCCGCCTCTGGAAGTCCTCGGGCCTGCTGGCCTGACCACCACCGCGCCCGCCACGGCAAGGGCCCGCACCCCCCGGCACGGCTCCGCCCCCCACCCACGGTCAGGCGCCACCCGCACACCCCACCGAAGCCGCGCTACGCAGCCGGCGCCGCCCCGATTACGCTGCTGGACATGACACCAGCCGCCTCCAGTCCCGCCTACCGGCGGCTCAGCGTCGAGGAGCGGCGCAATCAGCTGCTCTCGTCCGCGCTGGGCCTCTTCGCGCACCGCGCCCCCGAGGAGGTCTCGCTGGACGACGTGGCCGAGGCGGCCGGGGTGTCGCGGCCGCTGGTGTACCGCTACTTCCCCGGCGGCAAGCAGCAGCTGTACGAGGCCGCGCTGCGCTCCGCCGCCGACGAGCTCCAGGACTGCTTCGACGAGCCCCGCGAGGGCCCCCTGCTCGCCCGGCTGTCCCGGGCCCTGGACCGCTACCTCACCTTCGTCGACGAGCACGACACCGGCTTCAGCGCCCTCCTCCAGGGCGGCAGCGTCGTGGAGACCTCGCGCACCTCGTCCATCGTCGACGGCGTCCGCCGCACCGCCGCCGAGCACATCCTCAGCCACCTGGGCGCCACCCGTCCCGGGCCGAGCCTGCGCATGACGGTCCGCATGTGGATCACCGCGGTGGAGGCGTCGTCGCTGATGTGGCTCGACGAGGGCAAGCAGCCCCCCGCCGGGGAGCTGCGCGACTGGCTGGTCGAGCAGTTCGTGGCGGTGCTGACGGTGACCGCCCGGCGCGACCCGCAGACCGACGCCCTGGTCCGGGCCCTCGCCGAGGATGTCTGACACTGATCCCGTGAAGAGCGAAGAGACCCCCTTCGAGGGCGGCCCGATGGACGGCAGGGTCCTGCCCGTCCTCCTCGGCATCACCGGCCACCCGCCCAAGACGTACCGCATCCCCGTCCCGGACCCCGCGGGCGGCCCGCCCACGGTCCTGGTCTACCGCCGCGTGCCGCGCGGCCCGGGCAAGGTCGGCCTGACGAACCGCTGGAAGTACGAGTACGCCCCGGAGGGCGTGCCGCCCCGCCGGCTGAACTGGCCGTGGTCGAAGCCGCACAGGCCAGACGCCACGCCGCCGGGCAAGCCGGACGACGCCGACGGGTGACCCCGTTGCGCCGAACCGCGCACACCCGCCGCGCGCTCCCCGCGCGCACACCTGATCCTCACGAGTGTCCGGTGGCCGAAGGGCCGCCCCCGCACCCGGAGGTGATGCCATGTCAGCACGGTTCGTGCGTCTGGTCTGTGTCGCGGCGACGGCGGCGACCACGGCCCTCGCGCCCGTCCCCGCCACCGCGGCCCCGAAGCCGGAACCGGCCGCGGACGTCTCCGTGGCCGAGCTGCTGACGGACCTTCAGAAGCTGTACCGGGAGACGGAGAAGGCGACCGAGGCGTTCAACGCCACCGACGAGAAGCTGAAGGCACAGCGCGCCGAGACGGCCCGGCTGGAGCGCGCCCTCGTCCGCGCCCGGCTCTCCCTGTACGACAGCCGGAGCGCGGCCGGCCGGCTGGCCCGCCAGCAGTACCAGAGCAGCACCGACCTCTCCCCCTACGTACGCCTGCTCCTGGCCCGCGACCCGCAGCACGCGATCGAGCAGGGCCAGGTGATCGGCCGGCTGGCGCGGGAGCGCGCCGGCACGGTCGGGCGCCTGACCGGCGCCGAGCGCACGGCCCGTGCGCTGGCCCGCACGTCCCGCAAGGCACTGGACCGGCAGCTCGTCCTCACCGAGCGGCGCAAGAAGGCCCGGGACGAGGTCCGCGCACGCCTCGCGGAGGTGGAGGAGATGCTCACCTCGCTCAGCCGGGACCAGCTCACGGCCCTGGCCGAGCTGGAGGCGGACGGCATCACGAAGGCGCAGCGGAAGTTCCTGGCCTCCGAGGCCCTCGGCGCGCCCGGCGAGGACGAGCCCACCGCCGACGACGACGCGACCATCGACGGCGAGGGCGACGGCGACGGCGAGGACGACGGCAAGAACCACGACGGCCGTAAGGGTGACGGCCGGAAGGCCGGTGCTGAGAAGGCCGACGGTGAAAAGGCCGTCGTGCGCCGCCCGACCGCGGCGGGCGCCCGGGCCGTCCACTACGCCGTGCGGCAGCTGGGCAAGCCCTACGAGTGGGGCGCGGAGGGCCCGAGGTCGTACGACTGCTCGGGGCTGACCTCGCGCGCCTGGGCGGCGGCCGGGAGGGCCGTGCCCCGGACCAGCCAGGAGCAGTGGAAGCGGCTGGAGCGCGTCCCGCTGAACCGGCTGCGCCCCGGTGACCTGGTGGTCTACTTCCCCGAGGCCACGCACGTGGCGGTGTACCTGGGCGACGGCATGGTCGTCCAGGCGCCCCGCCCCGGCGCCGAGGTGAAGGTGTCGCCGATCGCGGCCAACCCGGTCCTGGGCGCCGTGCGCCCGGACCCGGACGGGAAGCCCCTGCGGCGCTACGAGCCGCCGGAGCTCCCCGAGGGGGCTGCGGACGGGCCGGACGAGGGCTACGGGTCCTACGCGGCGCCCGCGCCCGACGCCTCGACCAGGTAGGCCTGGGCCTTGTCCGGGTCGTAGAAGAAGTTCTCGAAGTCGGCCGGGTTGTCGAAGCCGTTGGCGAAGCGGTCGGCGACCGGCTGGATCTCGCCGGCGGCGCCGATGAGGTTCAGGATGTGCTCCGGCGGCGGCGCGAGCATCGCGTTGGTCCACTTGGTGACGTGCTGCGCGGTGTTCCAGTAGCGGTCGAAGGTGGCCCGCATCCACTCCTCGTCGAAGGGCCTGTCGCCGTGCTCGACGATCGAGGCGAGGTAGGCGGCGGCGCACTTGGAGGCCGAGTTGGAGCCCTGGCCCGTGATCGGGTCGTTCGCCACCACCACGTCGGCGACGCCCAGCACCAGACCGCCGCCGGGCAGCCGCCCCACGGGGTTGCGGACGGTCGGGGCGTAGCGGCCGGCGAGCGTGCCGCCGGCGTCGGTCAGTTCGACCTTGGTGGCCCGCGCGTACTCCCAGGGGACGTACCGCTCCATGAGTTCCAGGGTCAGGGAGAGGTGCTCCGCGGGGTCCTTGACGCCGGCGAAGACGTCGAGCGGACCGCCGGGTATGCCCTCCCAGAAGAGGATGTCGGCGCGGCCGGAGGTGGTCAGGGTGGGCATCACGAACAGCTCGCCGACGCCCGGCACGAGGTTGCAGCGGACCGCTTCGGTGCCGGGGTGCTCGGGGCGCGGCCCGAGGCCGTGGACGTAGGCGACGGCGAGCGCGCGCTGCGGCTCGCTGTACGGGGAGCGCTCCGCGTCGCGGGCGAACATCTGCACCAGTTCGCCCTTGCCGGCCGCGACGAGCACCAGGTCGTAGGTGCGGGAGAAGTAGTCGAGGTCGCCGACGGCCGCGCCGTGGATGACGAGCTGTCCGCCGCGCTGGGCGAAGGTCTCCATCCAGCCGGCCATCTTCACGCGCTGGTCGACGGACTGCGCGAACCCGTCGAGCCGGCCCAGCCAGTCGATGGCCCGGGCGGCCGGGCCCTCGGCCCAGGAGCCGGGGGCGGCGACCGAGACGCCGAGTCCTTCGATCTTCGGGGCCTGGGACTCCCAGAAGTTCAGCTGGAGGTCACGCTCGTGCTGCAGCGCGGTGTGGAACATGCACTGCGTGGACATGACCCGGCCGGTGCGGATCTCGTCCGCCGTCCGGTTCGACATCAGGGTGACCTCGTACCCCTGGGACTGGAGGCCGAGGGCGATCTGGAGGCCGGACTGACCGGCTCCGACGACGAGTATCTTCCGCATGCGGGGCTGTCTCCTACTCGGGGGTTTCGTCGAGCGCGTGGCCCACCAGGGCCAGGAGGGTCTCGATCACGGAGATCCGGCGACGCGCGTCCATGATCATGACAGGTATGTGCCGCGGGATGGTCAGGGCCTCCCGCACGTCCTCCGGCTCGAACAGCTCGCTGCCGTCGAAGTGGTTGACGGCGACCACGTACGGCAGTCCGGAGCTCTCGAAGTAGTCCAGGACCGGGAAGCAGTCCTTCAGCCGCCGGGTGTCGGCCAGGACGACGGCGCCGATCGCTCCGCGCACGATGTCGTCCCACATGAACCAGAACCGCTGCTGGCCCGGCGTGCCGAACAGGTACAGCACCAGGTCGTCGTCGAGCGTGATGCGCCCGAAGTCCATGGCGACGGTGGTGGTGGTCTTGCCCGGCGTGGCGGTGAGGTCGTCGGTGGCCTCGCTCGCCTCGGTCATCAGCGCCTCGGTCTGGAGGGGCGTGATCTCCGAGACGGAGGTGACCAGCGTGGTCTTGCCCACGCCGAAGCCGCCCGCCACCACGATCTTCGTGGCGATCGGGGCCCGGGTGCGGTCCGTCTCCCAGGCGTGCATGCCCTCGTCGGGCTGCGCGAACGGAGAGGAACCGGTGACGCCGTGAGCGGCGTCAGAGACGACGGAGTCCACTCAGCACCCTTTCCAGCAGAGCGCGGTCGGGGCGGCCCGTGCCATGGCCGGTCCCCGTGCCGTACACACGGATCTTTCCCTGGTCCGCGAGGTCGCTGAGGAGCACGCGGACCACGCCGAGCGGCATCTTCAGCAGCGCGGCGATCTCGGCCACCGTACGCATGCGGCGGCACAGTTCGACGATGGCCCTCAGCTCCGGCATCACACGGCTGGAGAGGTGGCCGTTGGTCAGTTCCCTGCGCTCCTCGGCCGCTTCGAGGGCGGCGGTGCTCGCCACGAAGGTCTCGACGAGCAGGACGTGACCGAAGCGGGTGCGGCCGCCGGTGAGCGAGTACGGGCGCACCCGGGCCGGTTTGCGGTCGCCGCCGCGCACGGGGAGCTGCTGTTTGGGCGTCCTGCTCATCGGGCGTCCTCCGCCGTCTGCGTCTCCTCGAGGGAGGCGCGCAGCTCGCTGCGCAGTTCGGGCGTCAGGACGTGGCCGGCGCGGCCCACGAAGAGCGCCATGTGGTAGGCCACCACGCTCATGTCGCAGTCGGCGGAGCCGTGCACGCCGAGCAGCGAGCCGTCGCTGATCGACATGACGAACAGGCTGCCCTCGTCCATGGCGATCATGGTGTGCTTCACCCCGCCGAAGTCCATCAGCTTGGCGGCGCCGACGGTGAGGCTGCCGATGCCGGAGACGATGGTCGCCAGGTCGGCGGCGGAGCCGCGCGGGCCGGTCTGCCGGGCCCCTCGGGTGTGCAGGGCTTCCCGGGCCTCCTTGTTGCGGTCCGCGTCCGAGGACAGCAGGAGCAGTCCGTCGGACGAGACGACCGCGACCGACTGGATGCCGGGGACCTCCTCGACGAGGTTGGTCAGCAGCCAGTGCAGGTTTCGTGCCTCGCTGCTCAGTCCGATCAGTCCGAAGGTACTGGGAGCGGTCAACTGCTTGCCTCCTCGACTGTGCCCCCCGTGGCTTCTTCGGATTCAGCTGGTTCAGACGTGCCGGTGGCGGCCGGCCTCTTGTGCGAGGCCGTCTGCTCGGCGATCTCCGCACTGACGTCCCGGTAGCCGGCCTGGGCGCCCTGGCGGAAGCCGCCGAGGCGTCGGCGCAGGGCCTCGGCGTCGACGGAGCCGCTGCGCTGGCGTGGCGCGGTGGCCGGTGCGGTGATCTTGGGCGTGCGCTTGGGGAGGCCCTTGTCGGTGACGCGCTCGTGTGCGGCGTCGGCCTCCGCCTCGGTTCCGCCCCCGGCGGGTTCGTTCCCGGCCGCACCCCCCGTGCGGCCTCCGTGGTCGTGCGCGGCCGGCCCCTGCGGGGCGTCCCCGCCGGCGGCGGCAGCGGATGTGTGCTGCACGTCGTCCGGCTCGCCCTGCGGCAGGGGGGCCAGCAGCTCCATCGTGGTCTCGGACGGGGTCTCCGCCGGGATCTGCGCCGGGATCTGCGCCGGGATCCGCGCCCGTTCGGCGCCGGCGGGGTCCGCCGCGCGGTCCGCTTCGGTGGTCCCGGCCGGTTCGGGGTGCTCCGCGGCGGCGGCGTGCTCGCCGGCCTCCGTGCGGCGTACGGCCTTCTCCGCCAGGGCCACCAGCGGGTCACCGCTCTCGGTGCGGCCGTGCAGGACGTTGGAGTTGGCCTCGGCGTCCGCGCCGGGCAGGGAGAAGGAGTGGGCGGCGCCGCCGACGGGCCCGGAGGCCGGGACGGCCCCCGGCGTGGCCGCCGCCAGCAGGGTGCGCGGCAGGACGACGACCGCCGCCACACCGCCCTGCTTCTGCTCGCGCAACTGCACGCGCACGCCGTGGCGGTGGGCGAGGCGGGCCACGACGTACAGCCCGAGGCCGAGGCCGTCCTCGCCCTCCTGGTCGTAGGGCGCCTCGGGGTCGAAGTCGGACAGCCGGGCGTTGAGGCGCTCCATGCGGTCCTCGGTCATGCCGATGCCCTCGTCCTGGACGGACAGCATGACCTCGCCGTTCTCCAGGAGCCAGCCGGAGATCTCCACGGGCAGGTCGGGCGGGGAGAACGAGGTGGCGTTCTCCAGGAGTTCGGCCAGCAGGTGGGAGAGGTCGTCGGCGGCGAACCCGGCGATGTGGGCGTGCGGCGGCAGGGCGGCGATGCGGACGCGCTCGTAGCGCTCGATCTCGCTGACCGCGGCGCGCACGACGTCCACGAGCGGTACCGGCCCGGCCGTGTGCTGGACGTGCTCGGTGCCGGCGAGGACCAGGAGGTTCTCGCTGTGGCGGCGCATGACCGTCGCGAAGTGGTCGAGCTTGAACAGCGTGGCCAGGCGGTCCGGGTCCTGCTCGCGCTCCTCCAGGTTCTCGATGACGCCCAGTTGCCGCTCGACCAGGCCGAGGGTGCGCAGGGCGAGGTTGACGAACGTGCCGCCGATGGCGGTGCGCAGCCGCTCCAGATGGGCGGCGGACTCGGCGAGTTCGCCGCGCAGTTGCTCGCGGGCGTCGGCCATCTTCTGCCGCTGTCCCACGAGGTGCTTGCGGTCGGCCTCCAGCGTGGTGATGCGCTCGGTGAGGGCGGCGGCGTGCGCGTGCAGGGCGTTGACGGAGCGGACGACCTGCGCGAACTCGTCGTTGCGGCCGGTGAACCGGACCGGCTCCTCCGCCGCCGGGTCCTCGGCCTCGGCGAGGCGCTTGGAGCCCAGGCGCAGCACGGCCAGCGGCCGGGTGAGGCTGCGGGCCATGCCCGTGGCGACGCCGACGGCGAGCAGCATCAGGGCGCCGAGGACCGCGACGCGGATCTCCAGCGCGGTGACGTCCTCGTCGCGCAGCGCCTCGAGGTCCTTGACGCGCCGGTCGTAGAGGGCCGACTCCACGCCGCGCATCAGGTCGACCCGGGCGGACAGGGCCGTGTCCAGCTTCTTGGTGCTGGTGGCCAGTTCACGGCTCGACAGGGCCGGCTGGTCGGTCAGGGCCGCGAGGTACTTCTCGGCGGAGTTGACCTCGGCGCCGGTGACGGTGCTGTCGAAGGAGGTGCGGGCGGCCTTGGGCGCGGTGGCCCGGAAGTCGGCCAGGGCGGCGTCGGAGCGCAGCCGGGCCTGCTGGGCTGCGGCGCTCAGCAGGCCGCGCTGCCGGGTGTCGGCGTCCGAGGACGTGGAGGTCCGGGTGGGCAGCCCGGTGACGGGGTCGATGACCGTCCCGGTGCTGCGCGGCACGCTCAGCGCGGCGAGCAGCAGCCCGCGGGCCGCCGCGGCCTGCTGCACGGCGGAGTCGAGTTCGGCCAGGGCGTACCCGCCGGAGCCGGCGCGCGGCGGTGTGCGCTGGGCCAGGTCCTCGGCGAGCCGGTGCAGTTCGGTGATGGCGGCGGAGTACGCCTGGTGGGTCTCCAGCGCGCTGCTCTTGCCGGTGAGCGCGGCCCGCCGCACGGCCGCTATGCCGTCGAGTCCGGTCTTCAGGGCCGCCGGTGTGTCCGTGTCGGCGCGCAACTCCTCGACCTGCCGGTCCACGCGGGCGCTGCGCTGCTCGGAGGGGGCCTTGGACTCGGGGCGGCCCGCCGCGATGTAGGCGGTGACGTCGTCGCGTTCGTCGGCCAGGGAGTGGGCGAGGACGAGGGCGTCCCGGGTCTGCTCGGCGAGCGTCACCAGCTGCTGCGTGTCGTGCAGTTGCCCGGAGGCGGCCAGGACGGCCGGCGTGCCGGCACCGGCGATGGCCGCGGCGACCACGGCCACGGAGACGATCAGCCGGTTGCGTACATGGGTGGGGCGGCCCTTGCCGGTGGGGGTCGTCGGCTCAGCGCTCTGCTGGGGGGCCGTCTGCTTGCCTGTGCGACGAGGCCGCGTCTTCTGCACCGGTGCTCGCATTCCTGACTCGTGAACCCTTGGGTCCGGGTGACGCTCCGTCAACTGGCGCGTACTCCCGGTACACTTCCCGACCCTCCCAGCGCCGGTGTGCCACGCACGCGCATCACCTGACCCGCCACCCGAAGGAGTGAACATCGGAGGGGAGTTGAGGGGCAAGTTCCACCGGCCTGTGCAGTCGCCCTGCGCGGCGGGCCGGTTGGACGACGGCGACGGGCGGTGGCAATATTCGCCACCACGCCTTCCCGATACCCAGCATTACCCCCCAAACAGGGCGTCTGACCTGCTCGGGTGTGCCGGTCCGGCGGTCGTTGCCGACCTCCGGCGGGCCTTGTGAAGGGCTCGTGCAGACTGGCTCGATGCGTACAGAACTCGCCTCGGAGCCCGGGGACGCGGACCGCCCGAACGAGGACTTCGCCGCTGTCGGACTCCCGGCCTCGGGACAGGGCGGTTCGGTCGTCGTGCTGGACGGGGTCACGCCCCCGACGAGCGGGACGGGCTGTCTGCATTCCGTCCCCTGGTTCACCGCGCGCCTCGGCGGCGCACTGACCGAACTGACCGTTTCACTCCCGGATGTTCCCCTGGCCGACGCGTTGTCCCACGCCATCGCGCGTACCGCCGCCGCACACGCGGCAACCTGTGACCTTTCTCACCCGCGTACACCGCAGGCCACGGTGGTCGTGGCCCGCTGGGACCCGGCCGCGGTGGAGTACCTGGTCCTGTCGGACTCGGCGCTGCTGGTGGAGTCGCCGGAAGGGGTGGTGACGCCGGTGCTGGACGACCGGCTGGCCCTGCTCCCCCGCTCGGCGCTGGCGACGGCCGCGCTCGTGGACACGACCCTGCGCAACCAGGAGGGCGGCTTCTTCACCGCCGCGGCCGATCCGTCCGTCGCGGCGCGGGCGGTGACCGGCACCCTGCCCCGCGGCGAGGTGCGCGCCCTGGCCGCCCTGACGGACGGCGCCGGCCGCTGGGTGGAGCGGTTCGGCCAGGGCGACTGGACGGACTGCTTCCGGCTCGTGCGCAAGGAGGGGGCGCAGGCGCTGGTGGACCGCGTGCGGGACCTGGAGCGGTCGGGCGCGGCCCGGACGTCCCCGGGCAGGGGCAAGACGCACGACGACGCGACGGTCGTGTACGCCGAGCTGTAGGCGCCGGGCCCGCCCTCCTGCGCTACTTCTCCATGCCGCGGTTGAGCTGGTGCAGCAGCCGGGCCAGTTCGGTGACCTCGTGGGTGTCCCAATCGGCGAGGCGGCCGGCGTAGCGGGCGCGGCGGGCCCGGCGGACGCGGCCGACCCGGTCGTGCCCCTCCTGGGTGAGGGCGACCAGCCACGCCCGTCCGTCGGCGGGGTCGGGCTCGCGGGCGACGAGGCCGAGCTCCTCCAGGGCGCGCAACTGCCGGGACATGGTGGCCTTGCCGACGCCGATGTAGCCGGCCAGTTCGGTGGCCCGCTGCTTGCCGCACTCGTCCAGGCGCACGAGCAGCCCGTAGGCGGACGACTCCAGGTCGGGGTGCACCTCGCGGGCCATCTCGCCCTGGCTGGCCCGGGCGCGCCGCAGCAGCACGGTCAGCTCGCGCTCCAGCGCGAGGAACGCCGGCTGGTCCACACCGCGTGCCGGGCCGGCGTCCCGGCGGTCGTCGTCGTTGCCGTCGTCGTGCACGTGAGCCCTGCCTCGGTCGTCGCCCGGTACCTGAATTCTCCGCCGGCCGCGGGCGTCGCCGCAGCTCGGCAAGTATTCCGCAGCTCACGGCACCCGTGTCCACAGGGTCTACACGGGGTGAAGGCCCGGATCTCGCTCACGGGACCCGGGCCTTCCCTCATCCGATGACCTCCGTCACGCGGCCACCGGAACCTCGGGCGCCGCGCCGCTGGTGGCGGGTGCGAGCGCCAGTTCCAGGACCTGGCGGACGTCGGTGACGGCGTGGACGTCGAGCGTGTCCAGCACCTCCGCCGGGACGTCGTCCAGGTCGGGTTCGTTGCGCTTGGGGATGATCACCGTGGTGACACCGGCGCGGTGCGCGGCGAGCAGCTTCTGCTTCACGCCGCCGATCGGCAGCACCCGCCCGGTCAGCGAGACCTCGCCGGTCATCGCGACGTCCGTGCGGACCAGCCGGCCGGACAGCAGGGACGCCAGGGCCGTGGTCATCGTGATGCCGGCGCTGGGGCCGTCCTTGGGGACCGCGCCCGCCGGGAAGTGGATGTGCACGCCCCGGTCCTTCAGGTCGGCCACCGGCAGTTCGAGCTCGGCGCCGTGCGAGCGCAGGAAGCTCAGCGCGATCTGCGCGGACTCCTTCATCACGTCGCCCAGCTGACCGGTCAGGGTCAGTCCGGCCGCGCCGGTCTCCGGGTCGGCCAGGGACGCCTCGACGTACAGGACGTCGCCGCCCGCGCCCGTCACCGCGAGCCCGGTCGCCACGCCCGGCACGGCGGTCCGCCGCTCGGCCGGGTCCTGGGCGGACTCGGGCACGTGGTGCGGCCGGCCGATCAGGTCCCGCAGGTGCTCGTCGCGGACGGTGAACGGCAGCTCCCGTTCGCCCAGTTCGTGCTGGGCCGCGATCTTGCGCAGCAGCCGCGCGACGGACCGCTCCAGGGTGCGCACGCCCGCCTCGCGGGTGTACTCGCCGGCCAGCTTGCGCAGGGCGCTCTCGTCGACGGTCACCTCGTCCGCGCCGAGTCCGGCCCGCTCCAGCTGGCGCGGGAGCAGGTGGTCGCGGGCGATGACGACCTTCTCGTCCTCGGTGTAGCCGTCGAGGCGGACGATCTCCATGCGGTCGGCCAGGGCCTCCGGGATCGACTCCAGGACGTTGGCGGTGGCGAGGAACACCACGTCCGACAGGTCCAGTTCGACCTCCAGGTAGTGGTCCCGGAAGGTGTGGTTCTGCGCCGGGTCGAGCACTTCGAGCAGGGCGGCGGCCGGGTCGCCCCGGAAGTCCGAGCCGACTTTGTCGATCTCGTCGAGGAGCACGACCGGGTTCATCGACCCGGCTTCCTTGATGGCCCGCACGACACGGCCGGGCAGGGCACCGACGTAGGTGCGCCGGTGGCCGCGGATCTCGGCCTCGTCGCGGACGCCGCCGAGGGCGACGCGGACGAACGTGCGGCCCATCGCGTGGGCGACGGACTCGCCGAGGGAGGTCTTGCCGACGCCGGGTGGCCCGACCAGCGCGAGCACGGCACCGCCGCGCCGTCCGCCGATGACGCCCAGCCCCCGGTCGTCGCGCCGCTTGCGCACCGCCAGGTACTCGGTGATGCGTTCCTTGACGTCCTCCAGGCCGGAGTGCTCGGCGTCCAGCACGGCCTTGGCGCCCTGGATGTCGTAGGCGTCCTCGGTGCGCTCGTTCCACGGCATCTCCAGGACCGTGTCGAGCCAGGTGCGGATCCAGGAGCCCTCGGGCGACTGGTCGGAGGAGCGCTCCAGCTTGTCGACCTCCTTCAGGGCGGCCTCGCGGACCTTCTCGGGCAGGTCGGCGGCCTCCACGCGGGCGCGGTAGTCGTCGGACTCCTCGCCCTCCTGCTCGCCGTTGAGCTCGCGCAGCTCCTTGCGCACGGCGTCCAGCTGGCGCCGCAGCAGGAACTCGCGCTGCTGCTTGTCGACGCCCTCCTGGACGTCCTTGGCGATGGTCTCGGCCACGTCCTGCTCGGCGAGGTGGTCGCGCAGCTGCCGGGTGGCGAGCTTGAGCCGGGCCACCGGGTCGGTGGTCTCCAGCAGTTCGACCTTCTGGTCGGTGGTCAGGAACGGCGAGTAGCCGGAGTTGTCGGCCAGCGCCGAGACGTCGTCGATGGCCTGGACCCGGTCGACGACCTGCCAGGCACCGCGCTTGCGCAGCCAGGCGGTGGCGAGGGCCTTGTACTCCTTGACCAGCTCGGCGACCTGACCGGGCAGGGGCTCAGGGACGGTCTCGTCGACGCTGGTGCCCTCGACCCAGAGGGCCGCGCCGGGGCCCGTGGTCCCGGCACCGATCCGCACCCGGCCCCGGCCGCGGATGAGCGCGCCCGGATCGCCGTCGGCCAGCCGGCCCACCTGTTCGACGGTGCCGAGCACACCGGTGTTCGCGTAGGTCCCGTCGATGCGCGGCACCAGGAGTACCCGGGGCTTCCCGGGTGTTGTGCGGGCGGCGGCCTGAGCGGCTTCCACCGCCGCGCGGACCTCGGAGTCGCTCAGGTCCAGCGGGACCACCATGCCGGGCAGCACGACCTCGTCGTCGAGCGGCAGCACGGGCAGGGTGAGCGGTGTGAACGCCGTGGACTCAGCAGCCATGATCTCCCCTTCGGCAGTCAAGTTGAGCTATGCCGACTCAATGCTCGGGGGCGGCCGAATGTTCCCCGGCCCCTGTTCGCTGTCAGCGATCACCTCTCACGCGCCGGAACGCAGAGCCCCTAAGCTGCGGTGGGTAATAGACGTAAACCGCTTTCGGTCGTTACAGGGGGATGCGTGGACGAGACCGTGCAGGCGTGGGTGGAGGGGTGGGTCGTGTCGCGCGGGGCGGCCCCGCCCGTGGCCGAGCCGTGGGGCTGGACGATCGACGTGGGCCTGATCGGGCACGCCACCCGGCACGTCCTCGGCACCACGGGCGACGCCCTGGACGAGACGACGGTCCGCAAGGTGGCCGGCGGGGTCACCGGGCACGGCGTGTGGCTCAAGGCGTTCCGGGACCCGGCGGTGGTCTCCGGCTGGCTCGGCCCCGGCTGGTGGATCGATCCGGAGACCGGCTGGCTGATGACCTTGCCGCTGACGGAGGACGACGTCCCGGAGGTTCCCGACGGCTACCGGCTGCGCACCTGGTCGCGCGACGGAGTGACGCGGCTGATGGTGGCCGCGCCCGACGGGTCCCTCGCGGCGCGCGGCCAGATCACGCCGACGGGCGGCACCGCCGTCGCCGACCGGATCGAGACGGCGGCCGCACACCGCCGCAAGGGACTCGGCAGCCTGGTGGTGCGGACGTTGCAGCAGGTCGCGTACCGGCAGGGCGCGCGCACCGGCGTCCTGGCGGGCACACCCGCGGGGCGCGCTCTCTACGAGGCCGTGGGCTGGCAGGTGGTGGCCCCGCTGACCAGCGCCCGGTACGGCCCGCCGCCCGCCGCTCAGCCCTGAGGCGCCGCCCGCCGGGCACCAGCCTCCTGCCGGGCACCCGGAGGAAGCCGCCGGGCTGCGCGCCACCGGCGCACCTGCGGCCAGAGCGCGATCCCGACCGCCAGGGCGATCAGATGCCCCCACGCGGTCACGGGGTCGGTGAGGGCGAGCAGGTCCCGCACGAGCACCGCGCCCAGGGCGGCCGGCGACAGCACCCGCAGCCACGGCGGCAGCAGGCCGGCCAGGGCGCCGCAGACCGCCGCGACACCGAAGCTCACGCCGTAGTCCATGCGGTGCAGCGAGGATCCCGGGAGGTCCCCGGCCAGCACGGCGAGGCCCACCGGCACCTCGGTCGTCAAAGTGGCCAGGACATGGCCGAGCAGGAAGACGCCGGCCGTGCGCAGCCCGCCGATCCGCCGCTCCAGCGCGGTCAGCACCAGCACGAAGCCGACGGCGGACGGGGAGGCCGGCCCGCCCGCGATCCACAGCGCGCTGCCGACCAGCACCAGCTCCGGCGTCCGCACCAGGTGGGCCACGTCGGTGCTGGAGCCCTGGAGCAGCGCGTGCACCACGGCGGGGTCCGCGAGCGCGGCGATCAGCCCGGTCGCGCAGAGCACGACGGTGTACCAGAAGGTGAACGGCGTCCCGGCGGGCGTGGGCAGCAGCCGCCAGGGCCGCACTCCACCCGCCGCGGCCCGGCGCGGGCCCGCTTCCGGGGTGCGCCGTGCGCCGGTCCCCGCCGCCACGCGCGGGCACCCCTGGCGCGGCACCCCGTCGAGCGGCACGGGCGCCCCTCCGGCGGGCCGGCCGGCCGATGCCGGTGCGGCCGTCGCCCCTCCGGTGGGCCGGCCGGTCGATTCCGGTGCGGCCGTCCCGTCGGGTGGCGCGGTGCGTTCCACCACGGGCGCTCCCTCCGTCCTGCCCGGCATTCGCCCCGTGTGTCCCAGTGTCCGCGACGGCCCACGCGCGCGTGCTCCCCGCGCACAGGCCCCGCGGGGACCTTCGCGTCCCGCCGGCGGCACCCCACAGACAATTCCCCGCACCCGCCGTCCCGGACCTGCCAGGATGATGCGATGCCCACCTCATACGACAGGCCTGACGTTCTGGACCGGCGCGAGGGGCCGCACGGCGAGGTCGTGCTGCGGCGGCACGGCGACCGGCTGGAGATCATCGCCAACGGCACCTTCCTGATGGACACCTCCGACGGCCGCTCGGAGCGGCGCCTGGTCGACGCGGCGCTGGACGCCCTGCCCGGCCGGGACCACCCCGACGTGCTGATCGGCGGGCTCGGCGTCGGCTTCTCCCTCGCACACGCGGCGGCCGATCCGCGCTGGGGCCGGATCACCGTGGTCGAACGCGAGCACGCGATCGTGGAGTGGCACCGCTCCGGCCCGCTCGCGGCCCTGTCCGCCGAGGCGCTCGCGGACCCGCGCACCGACATCGTCGAGGCGGACCTGGTGGCCCACCTCCGTGAGACATCCGCCACGTACGACGCCCTGTGCCTCGACATCGACAACGGACCCGACTGGACGGTCACCGAGGACAACGACGCGCTCTACGGGGAGGCCGGACTGGCGTGCTGCGCCCGGGTGTTGAGGCCCGGTGGAGTGCTCGCTGTCTGGTCCGCGCAGCCGTCTCCGGAATTCGAGGGAACCTTGCGGAATGCCGGGTTCCAACAGGTGCGTACCGAAGAGATCCCCGTTGCCCGGGGCGTTCCGGACGTCGTCCACCTCGGCGTCCGCCCTGGATAGCAATGGCGCGCCGCAGCCCCGTACGCTGCTCCCCTGGCGCCGATCATTCAAGCGTCAATCGCAACCATGCGCAGGCACAGCCAGTCAGAAGGAATCACCCCACTGATTCCGGAAAGCACACCCCAGGGGCGGGCGATGGAGCAGACACACACCTCCCACAACGGTTCCGCGACGGCTGCACCGGGCGCACAGCGCCGGGTGCTGGTCGTCGAGGACGACGCCACGATCGTGGATGCCATCGCGACCCGTCTGCGAGCCGAGGGATTCCTCGTGCAAACCGCCGGCGACGGTCCGTCCGCGGTCGACACCGCCGAGGCGTGGCAGCCCGACCTGCTGATCCTCGACATCATGCTGCCCGGCTTCGACGGCCTGGAGGTCTGCCGTCGCGTGCAGGCCGCCCGCCCGGTGCCGGTGCTGATGCTGACCGCGCGCGACGACGAGACCGACATGCTGGTCGGGCTCGGCGTCGGCGCCGACGACTACATGACCAAGCCGTTCTCGATGCGGGAACTGGCGGCGCGCGTGCACGTGCTGCTGCGCCGGGTGGAGCGGGCCGCCATCGCGGCGGCCACCCCCCGCTCCGGCATCCTGCGCCTGGGCGAGCTGGAGATCGACCACGCCCAGCGCCGGGTCCGGGTGCGCAGTGAGGACGTCCACCTCACGCCCACCGAGTTCGACCTGCTGGTGTGCCTGGCGAACACCCCGCGCGCGGTCCTCTCGCGCGAGCAGCTCCTGGCCGAGGTCTGGGACTGGGCGGACGCCTCGGGCACCCGCACGGTCGACAGCCACATCAAGGCGCTGCGCCGGAAGATCGGCGCTGAGCGGATCCGCACGGTGCACGGCGTGGGCTACGCCCTGGAGACCCCGACGCCATGAGCCGCGGGCCGGCCGCACGGAGGAACCCCCGGGAGCCGGAGCCCTGGGGCAGGGTGAGCCCGTTCTCGATCAAGACCAAGCTGGGCGCGCTCGTCGTCATCTCGGTGCTGATCACGACGGGTCTGTCGGTGATCGCGGTGCACACCAAGACGGAGCTGCGCTTCATCACGGTCTTCTCGATGATCGCCACCCTGCTCATCACGCAGTTCGTGGCCCATTCGCTCACCGCCCCGCTGGACGAGATGACGGCGGTGGCCCGCTCCATCTCCCAGGGCGACTACACCCGCCGCACGCGGGAGAACCGCCGGGACGAGCTCGGCGACCTGGCCGTGACCATCAACGCCATGGCCGACGAGCTGGAGGCGCAGGACAGCCAGCGCAAGGAGCTGGTGGCGAACGTCTCGCACGAGCTGCGCACGCCCATCGCGGGGCTGCGCGCGGTGCTGGAGAACATCGTCGACGGCGTCACGCAGGCCGATCCGGAGACCATGCGCACGGCGCTGAAGCAGACCGAGCGGCTCGGCCGGCTGGTGGAGACCCTGCTGGACCTGTCCCGCCTGGACAACGGCGTGGTGCCGCTGAAGAAGCGGCGGTTCGAGGTGTGGCCGTACCTGTCCGGCGTGCTGAAGGAGGCCAACATGGTCGCCTCCGTGCGCGCCGGCATCGCCACCGGCTCGGGCAGTCACACCCGTACGGACGTCCATCTGCACCTCGACGTCCATCCGCCGGAGCTGACCGCCCACGCGGACCCCGAGCGCATCCACCAGGTCGTCGCCAACCTCATCGACAACGCGGTCAAGCACAGCCCGCCGCACGGCCGGGTGACGGTCAAGGCGCGGCGCGGGGCGCTGCCGGAGTCGCTGGAGCTGGAGGTCCTGGACGAGGGTCCGGGCATCCCCAAGTCGGAGTGGCACCGCGTCTTCGAGCGGTTCAACCGCGGCAGCGCCAAGCGCCCGCAGGGGCCGGGCAGCGACGGGGGCACGGGACTCGGGCTGGCGATCGCCCGCTGGGCGGTGGATCTGCACGGCGGCCGGATCGGAGTGGCCGAATCCGAGCGGGGTTGCCGGATTCTTGTCACTCTCCCGGGAGTCACCTCAACGCCAAGTTGACGTAAAGTTCGAACCGGAGTCACAAGATCCACGAGCGTCCTCGCAGACGGACACGTGTGATCAGGCACAGGCCCGCGCCGTCGGCGCGCCAGGCCCCGCTCCACCCTTGCCTGCCAAAGCGGAACCACGCTTGTTTCCCGCCATTTCAAGCTCCGAAACACGCTCCAAGATGTGACTTGCACGACGTTGAACGGGCCCGGCCTGACCTTCCCCGTCGGGGAGGCGTAGCCTTGATTCCCGCTGTCCATCATCTTGTGAAGCGGAAGAGGGCGGTTGCCGCCGTGTCGCCACAGTCCCCCAGTAACTCGAGCATCTCGACCGACACCGACCAAGCGGGCAAGAACCCCGCTGCGTCGTTCGGTGCCAACGAGTGGCTCGTCGACGAGATCTATCAGCAGTACCTCCAGGACCCGAATTCGGTAGACCGAGCCTGGTGGGACTTCTTCGCCGACTACAAGCCGGGCGCCGCTGGCGCCCCGGCTCCGGCGGGTACCGCGGCCGCGGGGGCCGCGGGGACCACCACCACCGCTCAGCCGGCGGCTCCGGCCGCTCCCGCCCAGGCCCCCGCGCCTGCGGCCGAGCAGGCCCAGAAGCCCGCCGCCGCTCCGGCCCCCGCCCAGGCGCAGGCTCCGGCCCCGGCTCCCGCGCAGGCCCCGGCCCAGCCGAAGCCCGCCGCACAGGCCCCGGCCCAGGCCGCCGCTCCCGCGAAGGCCGCCCCGGCCCCCGCGAAGCCGGCCGCCGCCAAGCAGGCCGCCCAGGCGAAGAAGGCCGAGCCCGCCGCCGAGGCCCCCTCGGGCCCCGAGCACGTCGTGCTGCGCGGCCCGGCCGCCGCGGTCGCGAAGAACATGAACGCCTCCCTGGAGGTGCCCACGGCCACGTCCGTGCGCGCGGTCCCGGTGAAGCTGCTGTTCGACAACCGCATCGTCATCAACAACCACCTGAAGCGCGCCCGGGGCGGGAAGATCTCCTTCACGCACCTGATCGGCTACGCGATGGTGCAGGCCATCAAGGCCATGCCGTCGATGAACTACTCCTTCGCGGAGAAGGACGGCAAGCCGACCCTGGTCAAGCCGGAGCACGTCAACTTCGGCCTCGCGATCGACCTGGTCAAGCCCAACGGCGACCGCCAGCTCGTGGTCGCGGGCATCAAGAAGGCCGAGACGCTGAACTTCTTCGAGTTCTGGCAGGCCTACGAGGACATCGTCCGCCGCGCCCGTGACGGCAAGCTGGGCATGGACGACTTCACCGGGGTGACGGTCTCCCTGACCAACCCGGGCGGCCTCGGCACCGTGCACTCCGTGCCGCGTCTGATGCCCGGCCAGTCCGTGATCATGGGCGTCGGCTCCATGGACTACCCCGCGGAGTTCCAGGGCACCTCCCAGGACACCCTGAACAAGCTCGGCATCTCGAAGGTCATGACGCTCACGTCGACCTACGACCACCGGGTCATCCAGGGCGCCGCCTCCGGCGAGTTCCTGCGGATCGTCGCGAACCTCCTCCTCGGCGAGAACGGCTTCTACGACGACATCTTCGAGGCGCTGCGCATCCCCTACGAGCCGGTCCGCTGGCTCAAGGACATCGACGCCAGCCACGACGACGACGTCACCAAGGCCGCCCGCGTCTTCGAGCTGATCCACTCCTACCGGGTCCGCGGCCACGTCATGGCCGACACCGACCCGCTGGAGTACCAGCAGCGCAAGCACCCCGACCTGGACATCACCGAGCACGGCCTCACGCTCTGGGACCTGGAGCGCGAGTTCGCCGTCGGCGGCTTCGCCGGCAAGTCGATGATGAAGCTGCGCGACATCCTCGGCGTCCTGCGCGACTCGTACTGCCGCACCACCGGCATCGAGTTCATGCACATCCAGGACCCCAAGCAGCGCAAGTGGATCCAGGACCGCGTCGAGCGCCCGCACTCCAAGCCGGAGCGCGAGGAGCAGCTGCGCATCCTGCGCCGGCTGAACGCGGCCGAGGCCTTCGAGACGTTCCTGCAGACGAAGTACGTCGGCCAGAAGCGCTTCTCCCTGGAGGGCGGCGAGTCCGTCATCCCGCTGCTGGACGCGGTCCTCGACAGCGCCGCGGAGTCCCGCCTGGACGAGGTCGTCGTCGGCATGGCCCACCGCGGCCGCCTGAACGTCCTGGCGAACATCGTCGGCAAGTCCTACGCCCAGATCTTCCGCGAGTTCGAGGGCAACCTCGACCCGAAGTCGATGCACGGCTCCGGTGACGTGAAGTACCACCTGGGCGCCGAGGGCACCTTCACCGGCCTGGACGGCGAGCAGATCAAGGTCTCCCTGGTCGCGAACCCCTCGCACCTGGAGGCGGTGGACCCGGTCCTGGAGGGCGTCTCGCGCGCCAAGCAGGACATCATCAACAAGGGCGGCACGGACTTCACGGTCCTGCCGGTGGCGATCCACGGCGACGCGGCCTTCGCGGGCCAGGGCGTGGTGGCCGAGACCCTGAACATGTCGCAGCTGCGCGGCTACCGCACCGGCGGCACGGTCCACATCGTCATCAACAACCAGGTCGGCTTCACCGCGGCCCCCGAGTCCTCGCGCTCCTCCATGTACGCGACGGACGTGGCCCGCATGATCGAGGCCCCGATCTTCCACGTGAACGGCGACGACCCGGAGGCCGTGGTCCGCGTCGCGCGGCTCGCCTTCGAGTTCCGCCAGGCGTTCAACAAGGACGTGGTGATCGACCTCATCTGCTACCGCCGCCGCGGTCACAACGAGTCGGACAACCCGGCCTTCACCCAGCCGCTGATGTACGACCTGATCGACAAGAAGCGCTCGGTGCGCAAGCTCTACACCGAGTCCCTCATCGGTCGCGGCGACATCACCCTGGAAGAGGCCGAGCAGGCGCTGCAGGACTACCAGGGCCAGCTGGAGAAGGTCTTCACCGAGGTCCGCGAGGCCACCTCGCAGCCGAACACGGTGGAGACGTCCGACCCGCAGGCCGAGTTCCCGGTCGCCGTGAACACCGCGGTGACCACGGAGGTCGTCAAGCGGATCGCCGAGTCGCAGGTCAACATCCCCGACCACATCACCGTCCACCCGCGTCTGCTGCCGCAGCTGCAGCGCCGGGCGTCGATGGTCGAGGACGGCACCATCGACTGGGGCATGGGCGAGACCCTCGCGATCGGTTCCCTCCTGCTGGAGGGCGTGCCGGTCCGCCTGGCCGGCCAGGACTCGCAGCGCGGTACGTTCGGCCAGCGCCACGCGGTCATCATCGACCGCAGCACGGGCGAGGAGTACACGCCGCTGCAGTACCTCTCCGAGGACCAGGCGCGGCTCAACGTCTACAACTCCCTGCTCTCCGAGTACGCGGCGATGGGCTTCGAGTACGGCTACTCGCTGGCCCGCCCCGAGGCGCTCGTGATGTGGGAGGCGCAGTTCGGCGACTTCGTCAACGGCGCGCAGACGGTCGTGGACGAGTTCATCTCGTCGGCCGAGCAGAAGTGGGCCCAGACCTCGGGCGTCGTGCTGCTGCTGCCGCACGGCTACGAGGGCCAGGGCCCGGACCACTCCTCGGCCCGCCCCGAGCGCTTCCTCCAGATGTGCGCGCAGAACAACATGACGGTCGCCATGCCGACGTCGCCGTCGAACTACTTCCACCTCCTGCGGTGGCAGGTGCACAACCCGCACCACAAGCCGCTGGTGGTCTTCACGCCGAAGTCGATGCTGCGCCTGAAGGCGGCGGCGGCCAAGGCGGAGGAGTTCACGACGGGCCAGTTCCAGCCGGTCATCGGCGACGCCTCGGTCGACCCGGCCGCCGTGAAGAAGGTCGTCTTCTGCGCCGGCAAGGTCTACTACGACCTGGAGGCCGAGCGTCAGAAGCGCGGTGTGACGGACACGGCGATCATCCGCATCGAGCGCCTGTACCCGCTGCCGGGTACCGAGCTCCAGGCGGAGATCAAGAAGTACCCGAACGCCGAGAAGTACCTGTGGGCCCAGGAGGAGCCGGCGAACCAGGGTGCCTGGCCGTTCATCGCGCTCAACCTGATCGACCACCTGGACCTGGCCGTCGGCGCCGAGGTGCCGCACGGCGAGCGTCTGCGCCGCATCTCGCGTCCGCACTCCTCGTCCCCGGCCGTCGGTTCCGCCAAGCGGCACCAGGCCGAGCAGGAGCAGCTGGTGCGTGAGGTGTTCGAGGCGTAACCGCCCTCGCGCGTCCGCGGCCGGGCCGCATCCCCGCTGGTGGGGGTGCGGCCCGGCCGTTTCGCACCCCCCTATCCTTGACGGCATGTACTTCACGGACCGTGGCATCGAGGAACTGGAGAAGCGGCGCGGCGAGGAGGAGGTCACCTTCGAGTGGCTGGCCGAGCAGCTGCGCACGTTCGTGGACCTCAACCCCGACTTCGAGGTCCCGGTGGAACGCCTCGCGACGTGGCTGGCCCGGCTGGACGACGAGGACGACGAGTAGCACCCGCGCGGACTCCTCCACGCGCCGGCTCCGGCACTCCGGGTGGGCCCCTCCTGTTCCGGAGCCCGGCAGGTCCGGCTTCAGTCGCGCGGGTGGGTCACCCGGTAGGCCAGCCCCGCGGTGCCGTGCGCGAGGAGCAGCGCGCCGGCCGTGACCCAGCCCCAGCGTCCGCCGGGCCGGCGCAGGCCCCGGACCAGCAGGGGGACGCCCGCCGCGATCTGGGCCAGGGCGAGGACGTGCGCTGCGGGGCCGCCCGTCCAGGGCATCCAGGCACCCGGGCGGCTGTGCGTGACGGCGCCGCGCTCCCCCGCCGCCTCGCGCAGGCCGGGCCACTCGACACGGCGGCTGTCCGGCAGGACCGCGACGGCTTCGCGGAGGCGGTCGGCGGGCAGCCCGGGGACGAGTTCCGGGGGCATCGAGACGCCCACGCGCGTGAGGACCGCCAGCAGGCCACGCAGCCGGGCGCGGGCGTCGGCCGTCGTGTCGGGTGCGGTCAGCCGGTCGAGGGCCTGGAGGTCCAGGACGGGGTCGAGCCCCACCCGCGCGGCGAAGGTCCGCATCGCCTCGTCCTCCCCGACCGGGACGCCGCGGGAGAGCCAGACGAAGCCGACCGGGCGGCGGAACCCGGTGGCCAGCGTGAAGCCCGCGTGGTCCGCGTCCCACCACAGCGCGAGCACGGGCCACGGCGCACCGACGGCCAGGGCACCGGCCCAGCCGGTCACCACCCGGTCGATGGGCTCGTCGCCGTCCCGCCAGGGGCCGCCCTCGGGAACGAGCACGCTCCACCCGTCACCCGCGCGCGTCAGCTGCATCGGTTCGCGCAGCAGCGGGGCCACCGCCGCGACGGCGGAGGGCGCCGCCCGGCACAGCAGCAACGCCCCAGAGGCAGAGCCCGTAGGGGCGGCTTCCGTCGGCATGGTCCCACGGTAGGGCGATTTGCCCACCTGTGAGCACTTATGACTGCCCCCCGTCCACACAACGGGTGTCTTGACTTTCCTCGACCGCGATATATCGTGAATGCGAGAGGACGCGATATGGCGCGTCCCGTCAGGGAGGTCTGCCATGCCCGAGTGGTCCGTCACGGAACCGGTGAAGCTCACCTTCGACGAGCCCGTGCGCGATCTCCACGTGCGCGTGGTCAACGGCACGGTGAACGTGGTGGGCACCGACGAGGGTTCCGCCCGGCTGGAGGTCTCCGAGATCGAGGGGCCGCCCCTGGTGGTGACCCAGCAGCACGGCACCCTCACCGTGGCGTACGAGGACCTGCCCTGGAAGGGCTTCCTCAAGTGGCTGGACCGCAAGGGCTGGCAGCGCAGCGCGGTGGTCTCCCTGGCCGTCCCGGCCGGCACCCGCGTCGAGGTGGGCGTGGTCGGCGCGGCGGCGGTGGTCTCCGGCCTCCGCGGCCCGTCGGTGGTCAAGGGCGTCACCGGCGACACGACGCTGGTGGGCCTGTCCGGCCCGGTCCGCGCCGACACGGTCTCCGGGAGCCTGGAGGCCCAGGACGTGACGGGCGAGCTCCGGTTCAACTCCGTCTCCGGCGATCTCACCGTGGTCGAGGGCTCCGGGCCCTCCGTGCGGGCCGAATCCGTCAGCGGCTCCATGATCGTCGACCTCGACCCGGACGGCCCGACGGACGTGCGGCTGACCAGCGTCTCGGGCGAGATCGCCATCCGCCTGCCGTACCCGGCGGACGCGGAGGTCGAGGCGAACACGGCGAGCGGCGCCATCTCCAACGCCTTCGAGGGCCTGCGGGTCTACGGCCAGTGGGGCGCGCACAAGATCGCGGGCAGGCTCGGCGCGGGCACCGGCAGGCTGCGGGCCACCACCGTCTCCGGCTCCATCGCCCTGCTGCGCCGCCCCGCCCGGGAGGACGAGGACACCGCTCCCGGGGACGCCCGGCCCGGCACCCCGCCCGCCGACCCGCGGGGCGGGACGCCGGCCGGCTCGGGAGACAATTCCGTCTCCGGCCGGGACACCGGCGTCGACGGCGCCCCGGCCGACGGCTCGACCGACAAGAAGGTGCTCTGACATGCCCCCCGTCTTCGCCCACGGCCGCCTCCGCCTCTACCTGCTGAAGCTGCTCGACGAGGCCCCGCGCCACGGCTACGAGGTGATCCGCCTCCTCGAGGAGCGCTTCCAGGGGCTGTACGCGCCGTCGGCGGGCACCGTCTACCCCCGGCTGGCCAAGCTGGAGGCCGAGGGCCTGGTCACCCACACCACCGAGGGCGGCCGCAAGGTCTACTCGATCACGGACGCGGGGCGCGCCGAGCTGGCCGACCGCAGCGGTGAACTGGCCGATCTGGAGCTGGAGATCCGGGAGTCGGTCGCGGAACTGGCCGCCGAGATCCAGGCGGACGTCCGCGGCGCCGCGGGCGACCTGCGCCGCGAGATGCGCGCGGCGGCGACGGAGGCGCGCCGGGGCCCCGGCTCGGGCGGCACGGAGGGCGGCACCTCCCCCGGTGACGTCCCGCCGTTCGGCGACAAGGAGGCCTGGCGCATCGCCAAGGAGGAGATGCGCCGCGCCCGGCAGGAGTGGAAGGAGCAGGCCCGGCGGGCCAAGGACGAGAGCCGCCGGGCCCGCGAGGACGCCCAGCGGGCCCGGCGCCAGGCGAAGGAGGCCCAGGAGCAGGCGCGGGCCCAGGCCCAGGAGCAGATGCAGCGCATCACCCGCCGGGTCCAGGAGCAGGTGCAGGACCGCTTCGCCCGCGGTGACTGGCCGGCCGGGCTGCGCGAGGGCCTGAGCGAACTGGTCAAGGAGATGGGCGAGTTCGGGAAGGACTACGGCAAGGACTTCGGCTTCGACTGGTCCGGCACGGGCAGGACCGCCCCACCCGCCCCGGACCCGGCGCGCGACCAGCCGGCGCACGAGCAGCCGGCGCAGGACTTCCCGGCGGCCTACGAACCCGTCTGGGCCCATGAGGACGCGGCGGACTCCACCGGCGACCCGGCCCGCGACCTGGACCGCCTGCTCGACCGCTTCCGGGACGACATCCGCGACGCGGCCCGGGACAACGGCGTGACGCCGGACCAGCTCCGCGACGCCCGCCGCCACCTGTCGACGGCGGCGGCCCACATAGGAGCGCTGCTGCGCTCCCCGAGGAGGTGACCGGCCCCCGCTCAGCCGGCCTTGGCCTCGCCGCCGCGTCCGTACAGCACCCGCACCAGGGACTCGTACGTCACCCCGTGGTCGGCGAGGACCTCGGCGGGCACGCCCGGGCGGGTGGTCAGGGCCAGCAGGATGTGCTCGTCCCCGATGTGCCGGTCGTGCTGTGCCAGCGCGGCCCGCAGGGAGCGTTCCAGCACGTCCTTCGCGCCCCGTCCGAAGGAGGGACGCCCGGCGGACCACCACCGCCGGTCCTTCGGGTCGCCGGACAACGCACCCGCTCCGTGCACGCCCTCCACCCGGGCGACGATCTCGGCCACGTCGATACCCAGCCCGGCCAGCGCGTCGCTCTCGGCGCGGGAGAGCCCGGCCCGTCGCCGCGCCTCCCGCAGTGCCTCGCGCACGGGCTCCCGGTCCTCCCCGAGCCCCAGCGCCGCGAGGGCGAACGAGCCGCGGCTGCCCTCCCGGTCGAGCAGGGCCAGCAGCAGGTGCTCCGGCTCCACGCTCCGTCCGCCCTCCACGTGGGAGAACGCGCCCTTCACCACGTCCCGCGCGTCCTTGGTGAACCGCTCGAACATCAATGCCTCCCGTACTTCTTGTGCACGGCCTGCCTGCTCACACCGAGTTCGGTGGCGATCTCCTGCCAGGACCAGCCCTGGTTGCGCGCGTTGCGCACCTGCACGGCCTCCAGCTGCTCCAGCAGCCGGCGCAGGGCGGCGACGGCCCGCAGGCCGACCCGCGGGTCCCGGTCACCGGCCCGCTCGGCCAGATCGGTCGCTTCGGTCATGACGTCAACTTACGTTGACGCCCCCGTGCTCGTCAACCCCGGTTGACATGCGCAACGGCCGGCCCGTTTCCGGACCGGCCGTCGACCAGCGCGTCTGCGTGCGGAATCCCCTCAGGGATTGGTCAGCACGACCTTCCCGAACTGCTCACCCGCGGCCAGCCGCTCGAAGCCCTCGCGGGCCCGGTCCAGGGGCAGCACCTCGTCGATGACGGGCCGTACACCGGTGGTGGCGCAGAAGGACAGCAGGTCCTCCAGCTCGTCCTTGGTGCCCATCGTGGAGCCGACGACCTTGAGCTCCAGGAAGAAGATCCGGGTCAGCTCAGCGTGCGAGGGCCGGTCGCCGCTGGTGGCGCCGGAGATGACGAGCGTGCCGCCCGGCTTCAGCGACTTCACCGAGTGCGACCAGGTGGCGGCCCCCACGGTCTCGATCACGGCGTCGACCCGATGGGGCAGCCGCGCCCCGGACTCCAGCGCCTCCACGGCCCCCAGCTCCAGGGCCCGCTTGCGCCGGGCCTCGTCGCGGCTGGTGGCGAACACCTTCAGGCCGGCGGCCCTGCCCAGCACGATGGCGGCCGTGGCGACACCGCCGCCGGCGCCCTGGACGAGCACGGAATCGCCCGGCCGGACACCCGCGTTGGTGAACAGCATCCGGTAGGCGGTCAGCCAGGCCGTGGGCAGGCAGGCGGCCTCCTCGAAGGACAGCCCCTTCGGCTTCGGCAGGATGTTCCAGGTCGGCACCGCGACCTGCTCGGCGAACGTCCCCTGGTAGCGCTCGGTGAGGATGGAACGGGGCTCCTTCGGGCCGACCCCGTGTCCGCTCTGGCCGATGACGGAGTGCAGGACGACCTCGTTGCCGTCCTCGTCGACGCCCGCGGCGTCGCAGCCGAGGATCATCGGCAGCTTGTCCTCGGCGAGGCCGACCCCGCGCAGGGACCAGAGGTCGTGGTGGTTGAGGGAGGCGGCCTTGACGTTGACGGTGCTCCAGCCGGGACGGGCCTCGGGGGCGGGACGCTCCCCCGACTCCAGGCCGGAGAGCGGCTGGTCGCGGTCGATTCGGGCGGCGTAGACGGCGAACATGACCTTGACGATAGGTTCCCGGCTGTGGCGAAGGAACCACACCGCCCTGTGAGACACACCCTCTTGCCAGGAGCCCGCGGGTGGTGCCCGCAGCCACCGGGGCAGGGCCCGCACCCCGCGAGGACACGGGACCCGCACGGGCGGACGGCACAGGACGGGCACCGCATCGGTCGGGACCGGCCTGCTCCACCCGATCGGCCGTACCGCCCGGCAAAGAAATGACCCCGTCCGCACCCGGACGGGGTCACCTCACGGCACGGTCGGCGCTGTCAGCGCCGGGCCACGCCCTCCGCGCGGGCCGCCGCCGCGACCGCAGCGGTCACGGCGGGTGCGACACGCTCGTCGAAGGGCGACGGGATGACGTAGTCGGCGGCCAGATCGTCCCCGACGACGGCGGCCAGCGCCTCGGCGGCGGCCAGCTTCATCCCCTCGGTGATCCGGGACGCCCGCACCTGGAGGGCGCCGGCGAAGATCCCCGGGAACGCCAGGACGTTGTTGATCTGGTTCGGGAAGTCCGACCGCCCGGTGGCGACGACCGCCGCGTACTTGTGCGCGACCTCCGGATGGACCTCGGGGTTCGGGTTCGCCATGGCGAAGACGAAGGCGCCTTCGGCCATCGTGGCGACCGCGGACTCCGGGACGGTCCCGCCGGACACGCCGATGAACACGTCGGCACCGGCCAGCGCCGACTCCAGCGACCCGGTCAGCCCGGCCTTGTTCGTGAACCCGGCCACGTCCCGCTTCACGGGCGTGAGGTCCTCGCGGTCCGCCGACACGACACCCTTGCGGTCGGCCACCGCGACGTCCCCGATACCGGCCTCGACCAGCATCTTCGCGATCGCGACACCGGCCGCGCCGGCGCCGGAGATGACGGCCCGCAGGTCGCCCACCGCCCGCCCGCTCAGCCGGGCGGCGTTGCGCAGGGCGGCGAGCGTGACGACCGCCGTGCCGTGCTGGTCGTCGTGGAAGACCGGGATGTCCAGCCGCTCCTGCAGCTTCCGCTCGATCTCGAAGCACCGCGGCGCCGAGATGTCCTCCAGGTTGACTCCGCCGAACGAGGGCGCGAGGCGCACCACCGTCTCGACGATCTCGTCGACGTCCGTGCAGTTCAGCGCGATCGGAACGGCGTCCACACCGCCGAACTGCTTGAACAGGATGGCCTTGCCCTCCATCACCGGGAGGGAGGCCTCGGGCCCGATGTCACCGAGCCCCAGAACGGCCGTGCCGTCCGTCACGACGGCCACGACCGACGACTTCCACGTGTAGTCGTGCACGAGCTCCGGCTGCTCCGCGATCGCGCTGCACACCTTCGCGACGCCGGGCGTGTACGCCAGGGACAGGTCGTCCTTGTCGCGGACCGGCACCGTGGCCTGCACGGCCATCTTGCCGCCGCGGTGCAGCGCGAATGCCGGATCGAAGGAGTCGAGGGGCTCCGCACCGCCCTCGGGATCCGTATCGCCGGTCTTGCTCTCGCTGCGAGGATTGACGATCTCCGCTGCCACTTTCTTTTACCCCTTAAATCTTCATCGGTTTGAGGGTGGCCACTCCTGGTGAGGGGTGGGCGGGACCGCGTACCGCCGTGGTCGTGCTGTGTACGTGATACGTACGGGCGCGTACGCGACGGGCGCGCCGCACACGCGCCCTGAGCCCCGGATGAGGGGTGTGAAGACCCTTCTTACCGGACGGAAGGCTCCTGGGACGAGTCCATAACGCCAAGGTCACATGACGGTGCCCTGACTCTTCGTCCAATATCGGTACAAGGCCTGGACAAACCAGGGAGAACCACTCAAGCGGCGGCGAAGCCCATGGACCCCGTCTCGAAATCCTGGGATGTACCGAAGATCTTCCGGCCGGAACGAAAGATTCCCACAGAAGGTCCGGCCGTGATGTACCGGAGTGGTGCGGTTCGGGGATCGCCCGTTATCCGATTTTGACATGGCTGGCCCCCAGAATGGCGCAGTCCGAATGGCAAGATGCCGTAATCACACGAGGTCGCGACACTCGAAGACGTGTGCTCCCGTCGACCCACGGCTCTGCCGGCACCGTCGGCAGTGCATGCGCTGCCGGTCCCATCGGCGGCGCGCAGCCCCATCGGCAACTCCACCCATCCGCCGGAGGAACCCACCATGACCGCAAGCTCCACCCGTCGTACGACCGCCGCCCGCTCCCGGCTAGCAGCGGTCGGTGCGATCGCGGTCGCAGGCACGCTGATGCTCACCGGATGCGGTGACCAGACCAAGGACAGCGGCTCGGAGAGCGACACCGCCTCCACCGCCCCGCTCGCCGGCAAGCTGCCGCAGGCCATCCGCGACAAGGGCGTCATCAAGGTCGGTTCGGACATCGCCTACGCCCCGGTCGAGTTCAAGGACAGCTCCGGCAAGGTCGTCGGCATCGACCCGGACGTCGCCGCCGCCATGGGCAAGCAGCTCGGTGTCGACTTCCAGTTCGAGAACGGCACCTTCGACACGCTGATCACGGGTCTGCGGTCCAAGCGGTACGACATCGCCATGTCCGCGATGACCGACACCAAGGACCGCCAGGAGGGCATCGACTCCGACACCGGCAAGAAGGTCGGCGAGGGCGTCGACTTCGTCGACTACTTCACCGCCGGTGTGTCGATCTACACCAAGAAGGGCGACGACCAGGGCATCAAGACCTGGTCGGACCTGTGCGGCAAGAAGATCGTGCTCCAGCGCGGCACGGTCTCCGAGGACCTCGCCAAGGCGGAGTCGAAGAAGTGCCCGGCCGGCAAGAAGATCGCCATCGAGGCCTTCGACAACGACCAGCAGGCCCAGACCCGTCTGCGCGCGGGCGGTGCCGCGGCCGGCTCGTCCGACTTCCCGGTCGCCGCGTACGCGGTGAAGACCTCCGGCGGCGGCAAGGACTTCCAGCTGGTCGGCGAGCAGGTCGAGGCCGCCCCGTACGGCATCGCGGTCGCCAAGAACCAGACGCAGCTGCGGGACGCGCTCAAGGCCGCGCTCGACGCCATCATCGAGAACGGCGAGTACGAGAAGATCATGAAGAAGTGGGGCGTCACCGACGGCTCCATCGACGCGGCCACCATCAACGGCGGCAAGTGACCGCAGCGCAGCGGCACTGAAAGGCACTACCCGTGACTGTTGACATCGAGAAGACGGCGGGCGACACGCCCCCGGCCGGACCGGAGGCCATCAAGGCCATCCCGGTCCGGCACTACGGCCGGTACGTCTCCGCCGTCGTCGCCGTCGCCCTGCTGGGCGGCATCGTCTACGCGTTCTCCCAGGGCAAGATCAACTGGGGCGCGATCCCGGACTACTTCTTCGACGACCGCATCCTCGACGGCGTCGGCAAGACGCTGCTGCTGACCGTGCTGTCCATGGCGATCGGCATCGTCGGCGGCGTCCTGCTCGCCGTGATGCGCCTGTCGAAGAACCCGGTGACCTCGTCGATCGCGTGGTTCTACATCTGGTTCTTCCGCGGCACCCCGGTCCTGGTCCAGCTGATCGTCTGGTTCAACCTGGGCCTGGTCTTCGAGTACATCAACCTCGGGCCGTTCTACAAGGACGAGTGGTCGGACTTCATGACCCCGTTCCTGACGGCGCTGCTGGGCCTCGGCCTGAACGAGGCCGCCTACATGGCGGAGATCTGCCGGGCCGGCCTGCTCTCGGTCGACGAGGGCCAGACCGAGGCGTCCCACGCGCTCGGCATGAGCCACTCCAAGACGCTGCGCCGGATCGTCATCCCGCAGGCGATGCGCGTGATCGTGCCGCCGACGGGCAACGAGGTCATCAACATGCTGAAGACGACCTCGCTGGTCTCGGTCGTCCAGTATCCCGAGTTGCTGCGCGCAGCCCAGGACATCGGCCAGACCTCCGGCGCACCCGCCGAGATGCTCTTCCTGGCCGCGGCCTGGTACCTGCTGCTGACCTCGATCTTCAGCGTCGGCCAGTACTACCTGGAGCGCTACTACGCCCGCGGTTCGAGCCGGTCGCTCCCGGCGACGCCGTTCCAGAAGATCAAGGCCAACGTGCTGTCCCTGTCCAACCGCTCGTCGACGACGGGAGGCACCGCATGACCGCCATGGTGAAGGCCGAGGGCGTCCACAAGTCCTTCGGTCCGGTCGAGGTGCTCAAGGGCATCGACCTGGAGGTGAAGTCCGGCGAGGTGTTCTGCCTCATCGGCCCCTCCGGCTCCGGCAAGTCGACCTTCCTGAGGTGCATCAACCACCTGGAGAAGATCAACGCCGGCCGCCTCTACGTCGACGGTGAGCTGGTGGGCTACCGCCAGAAGGGCGACAAGCTCTACGAGCTGAAGGACAGCGAGGTCGCGCTGAAGCGCCGGGACATCGGCATGGTCTTCCAGCGCTTCAACCTGTTCCCGCACATGACGGCCGTGGAGAACGTCATGGAGGCACCGGTCCAGGTCAAGGGCGCCAACAAGGGCCAGGCCCGGCAGCGTGCGCTGGAACTGCTGGACCGGGTGGGCCTGGCCGACAAGGCGGGCAACTACCCCTCCCAGCTCTCCGGCGGCCAGCAGCAGCGCGTCGCGATCGCGCGGGCCCTGGCCATGGACCCGAAGCTGATGCTGTTCGACGAGCCGACCTCGGCGCTGGACCCGGAGCTGGTGGGTGACGTCCTGGACGTCATGCGCGACCTCGCCGAGTCCGGCATGACGATGGTCGTCGTCACCCACGAGATGGGCTTCGCCCGCGAGGTGGGCGACAGCCTGGTCTTCATGGACGGTGGCGTGGTGGTCGAGTCCGGCCACCCGCGCGAGGTGCTGACCAACCCGCAGCACGAGCGGACGAAGTCCTTCCTGTCCAAGGTGCTCTGACCCCGGACACGGCGAAGGGGCGGTACGGAGTCTCCGTACCGCCCCTTCGCACGTCCCGGTCCGGCCCGGCGGCGAGTGTCCGAGACGCCGTCGAGCCCCTCCCTCGTAATACCCTGGAAGCTCCATCAGCTCTTACCCGTGCACGCTCCCGACGATGAAGCCCTGCGTGAGGACTACAAGTGGAACTGGCCTATTACTCGGACTACGCCGTGCGCCTCGTCAACACCGAGGAGCCGGTCCGGGGCAAGGACGCCCTGACGTCGGTCGAGGCCGTTCGCGACCTGTTCGGCACCAGCCGGTCCGCGGCCCGTCGTGCCACGGAGGCGGACGTGACGCGGTTCCGCTCCATCCGGGCCCGGCTGCGCGCGGTCTTCGAGGCGGCCGACGCCGGCGACGAGACGCTCGCCGTCGACCTGCTCAACTCCCTGCTGCTGGAGTTCCCGGTCAGCCCCCAGATCTCCGGGCACGACGTCCGCGACGACGACGGGCGCCCCCTGTGGCACATGCACCTGGCGGACCACCCGTCCAACGCGACGGCCGGCTACGCGGCGATCGCCGCGATGGGCCTGGCGTTCCACCTCACCGAGTACGGCGTGGACCGCCTCGGCCTGTGCGAGGCCGCCCCCTGCCGCAACGCCTACCTGGACACCTCCACCAACCGCTCCCGGCGCTACTGCTCGGACCGCTGCGCGACCCGGGCCAACGTGGCGGCCTACCGGGCCCGCAAGCGCCTGGAGACGGCCAGGCCCGGCCTGCCCGAGACGACGGGCCTGGCGGCGGACAGCACCCAGCCGAGCAGCGCCCAGGGCCTGCGCCGGCCGGACCTGAGCGGCCGGTAGCGGAACCGGACCCGGCCCAGCACCAGCTCGTCGGGCACCACGCCGTAGTCGGTGCTGTCGCCGCCGGCGTGGGCGTTGTCGCCGAGCACCCACCAGCCGTCGCCGCGGCGCCCGGCGGCCCGCTTCACCACGAGCAGGTCCTGCTGGAAGGGGTGCCGCAGCACGACGACGTCACCGGTCCGGATCCGGGCACCGTAGTGCACCAGGAGCCGGTCGCCGTGGTACAGCGTGGGCACCATGGAGGGACCCGTGACCTCGGCGACCCCGAAGGGCGGGGCCGGCCTTCCCCGCTCGGACTCCTGCGACAGCTCCGGCATCACCCGGCACCTCCCCGGTTCTTTCCTCCACCAGTCTCAGTCTCACCCCGGACTTTTGTCCTAAGCCCAAGGGGGCACTCGCGAAAACCCCTCCGTCACGGAGTAATGTCCCCTGTGAGAAGACGATCACGAGGAAGGAATGCTCCATGCTTTCCCGCCTGTTTGCACCCAAGGTCAAGGTCAGCGCGCACTGCGACCTTCCCTGCGGTGTCTACGACCCCGCCCAGGCCCGCATCGAGGCGGAGTCGGTCAAGGCCGTCCAGGAGAAGATGGCCGGAAACGACGACCCGCACTTCCAGGCCCGCGCCACCGTCATCAAGGAGCAGCGCGCGGAGCTTGCCAAGCACCACGTCTCGGTGCTCTGGAGCGACTACTTCAAGCCCCCGCACTTCGAGAAGTACCCGGAGCTGCACCAGCTGGTCAACGACACCCTGAAGGCCCTCTCGGCCGCCAAGGCGTCGACCGACCCGGCCACCGGCCAGAAGGCGCTGGACTACATCGCCCAGATCGACAAGATCTTCTGGGAGACCAAGAAGGCTTGATCGCCACCTGCGGCGAAGGGGCCCGGCCGGATCGGCGGCCGGGCCCCTTCGCTGTGCGTACGGTTTGATGTGCGGCTTGACGGGCGGCCTACGCACGGCGTGACGTGCGGTCTCACGTGCGGTTTGTCCTACGGCCTGCCGTGCGGTTCCACGACGGCCTGACCTGCGGCGTGATGTGCGGCCTCATACACGGCCTGACGTGCGGCCTCACGTGCGGCTTGGCCTCGGCCTGGCGTGCGGCCTCACGCCCGGCCTGACCTGCGGCCTCACGCACGGCTTAGCGTGCGCTTACGCCGCCTCACGCGGCGGAGCCGGCCTTCGCCGGCCGGTCGCCGCGGAGCGGGACCTCGTGCGCGTCGTTGACGTTGTGGGCGTTGACCGGGCTGCGGCGCGCGACCAGCACCATGCCGGCGGCGACAGCGGCGCCGGTGAGTCCCACGACGGCCGTACCGATGTCGCCGCCGAAGCCGACGACGGCGGCCGCCAGGCCGCCGATCAGCGCGGCCGCGGGCAGGGTGATCGCCCAGGCGACCACCATGCGTCCCGCCACGCCCCAGCGGACCTCCGCGACCCGGCGGCCCAGCCCCGCGCCGAGGATGCTGCCCGACGCGACCTGCGTGGTGGACAGGGCGAAGCCGAGGTGGGCGGAGGTGAGGATGACGGCCGTGGAGGCGGTCTCCGCCGCGAAGCCCTGGGGCGAGCGGATGTCCGCCAGGCCCTGGCCCATCGTGCGGATGATCCGCCAGCCGCCGAGGTAGGTGCCCAGCCCCATGGCCAGCCCCGCGGAGGCGACCACCCACAGGGGCGGCCCGGCGTCGGCGCCGAGCGCCCCGGCCGAGATGAGGGTGAGGGTGATGACGCCCATGGTCTTCTGCGCGTCGTTCGTGCCGTGGGCGAGGGAGACCAGCGAGGCGGAGGCGACCTGGCCGACGCGGAAACCCCTGGCCACCGTCTCCGGGCGGGCCCGGCGGGTGAGCCGGTAGGCGAGGCCGGTGGCCAGCAGCGCCGCGACCCCGGCCACCAGCGGTGAGGCCACCGCCGGCACCAGGACCTTCTCGACGACCTTGCCGACGTGCACCCCCTGGCTGCCCGCTCCTGCCCACACCGCCCCGATCAGCCCGCCGAAAAGGGCGTGGGAAGAGCTGGACGGCAGCCCGAGGAGCCAGGTCAGCAGGTTCCACAGGATCGCACCGACCAGCCCCGCGAAGATCATGCCGGGGGTGACGAGGCCGTCGTCCACGATGCCGTCCGAGATGGTCCGGGCGACCTCGGTGGACAGGAACGCACCGGCGACGTTGAGGACACCGCTGAGCAGGACCGCCGTCCGGGGAGCGAGCGCGCCGGTGGCGATGGAGGTGGCCATCGCGTTCGCCGTGTCGTGGAATCCGTTGGTGAAGTCGAAGACGAGTGCCGTGATGATCACGGCCGCCACGAGGAACGTGATGTGGTCCATCGCAGCATGCAAACAAGTCCGGGCCGGGGGGCGGGACCGGCGAGGCGGAGCAGACGCAAGGTTCACGCAGGTGGCCGTGGCGGGCCCTCTACGATCGCGCCCATGACGATCCGTTGGACCTACGCCTTCATCGACCGCCCCCGCTCCGGCTTCCGCGCCGCCTGTGACTTCTGGACGGCGGCCACGGACACCCGGCTGTCCGAACTGCGCGGCGAGCACAAGGAGTTCGTGACCCTGCTCCCGGAGGATGCCGACGCGTACGTGAAGGCGCAGGCGGTGGAGTCGGGGCCGGGCGGCGCGCATCTCGACTTCTGCGTGGACGACGTGGCTCAGTTCGCCTCCGCGGCGGTGCGGCTCGGCGCGAGCGTGGTGACGGACCTCGGGTCGCTCGTCGTACTGCGCTCACCAGGCGGCCAGTTGTTCTGCGCGGACCCGTGGCGCGGCCAGGCGTCACGGCCGGACGTGGTGCAGGGGAGCCGGCTCGACCAGGTGTGCCTGGACGTCCCGCCGTCTTCGTACGGCACCGAAGTCGCCTTCTGGAGCACGCTGCTGGCCAGCTGGGACACGCGGCCGGGGTCCCTCCCCGAGTTCCATGTGGTCCAGCCGCCGTCCGGCCTGCCGGTCCGTCTGCTGCTCCAGCGCCTCGACGAGGAGCGGCCGGTCTCCGCGCACCTCGACCTGGCCTGCGCGGACCCGGCCACGACCCGGGCGCGGCACGAAGCCCTCGGGGCGGTCTTCGTGTCGGGCTTCTCCGGCTGGACGGTGATGCGCGACCCGGCGGGCGGCCTGTACTGCCTGACGTCCCGCGATCCGGCGACGGGCGCAGTGCGCTCCCGGTCCCCGCGGACGGCCTGACGTCAGCGCGGGTCGGCGTACGCGCAGGTGGCGGGCCGACCCGCGTCGGGCGTCGGGCAGGGCGGCAGGTCGTAGGTCTCCCCGGGTTCGGTGTTCTGCCAGACGTACGGCCCTGCGGGCTCCGACGAGTCCCGTATCCACAGGGTCAGCGCACCCGCCGCGGCCACGAGCAGCACCCACACGATCACCACCGCGCGCCGCGCACGGCGGCGATGCTCCCCCCGCAAGCCCATGGGTCACACGCTAGGCCTCCGCGTCGCGCCCGGCCAGGCGGGCCAGAGACGGGCTGCCCGGCCTTTGCGGCCCTGCTCAGGGGCGCCGTGTGACGGCTTCCTCCGATACCGGCCGGGGTGGGGCGGCGCCGGGCGGGGCGGTCTCCGGCAGTGCCGTCGCCGTGGCTGTGGGGGCCTCGGCCTGCTGTTGCTCCGCCGCGGTGCGGGCGCTGTCGGCGCCCTCGGTCTCCCGCGCTCCGCAGTCCGGGTTGTGGCAGGGGCCCGCCACCCACCGCGGGACCCATGTGCCCAGCGTCTTGTGCCGCCGGACGACCGTTTCCACTGGCTGTCCGCAAGTGGGACAGACGTGCTCGTCGCTGCTGCCCATGTCCTCAGCGTAGGCCGGTCCGGGCCACCCCGCTCACCGCCGTACGCGGGCGCCCGGCGACTCGCGGCTCCGGGCTCGGACACCAGCGCGCCGGGGCACTGCGCGGGACTCGCACGGGGCCTGCGCAGGGCGGGGGCGGCCCGGACGTCACCGGGTCGGCGGACAGGCCCTGGCCGGGTGCCTAGACCGTGTGCGACGCCGGCTCGCGCCACATCGGCCACATCTCCGGGCCGTCGGGCAGGTGCAGGGCGGGGCCGCAGGGCTCGAACCCGAGGCGCTCGTACAGTTTGCGGCTGCGCGCGCTGCTCGCCTCCAGGTACGCCGCGGTCCCCTCGCGGTCGCACCGGTCGAGGACCGTCTCGATGAGCGCCGTGCCGAGCCCCTCGCCCTGGCGGCCCGGGGCGACGCCGATCATCCACAGGTACTCGTGGGCCCGCCCCGAGGGGTGGATGCCCGCGGTGAGCCGGCCGATGAGCTCGATGCGCTCGTTGCCGGGGTCGACGGCCTCCCGCACCTGGGCCGGGCCCTCGTCCTCGGCGTCGTCGTCCTGATGGGGATCGCCGGCGGGCAGGGACAGCCACAGCGCACAGGCCGAGCCGTCCTCCGTGACGTCGATGCGGCCGGCCTCGAACACGATGTCGGTGAAGGCGGCCATGAGCCCGGGGTGGTGCACGCGACGGTCCTGCGCGTCGGGGAAGACCCAGCCGCTCACGGGGTCGTCCTGGAACGCCTCGTCGAGCAGACGGACGATCAGGTCCCTGTCCCCTTCGTCCGCCGTCCGGATCGCCACACCCATGCTCCGCCCCTTCGCTCGTCCGATCGGCGTTGATCGTAGGGGCGTTGAGGGTGGCCCGGACGAACCGCGAGCCAGCTTGGCGCAAATCAGTCGAACGCGCGCCCTGTCTCGCGTACGTGACACGCGTAAGGGGCGGGCCCCGCACACCGTGGGGCAGTGCGGGACCCGCCGGCCGGAGGCCGGTGACCGTGCGGGGTCAGGAGCCGCACGGCCCCGGCGCTCCGGGGTCATGCCCTTCGGTCGCCCGAAGGGCCGTCAGTGCTGCCGGCGGCCGGCCCCCCGACCGCCGAACGGTGACCGCCAACGGGTGCCGGCCGTCAACTGCTGCGCCGCGTCACGAACTCGGCGAGGGCAAGCAGTCCGCCCGCCGACTCCGGGTCCGGCACCGCCCGGGAGAGCTGCTGCATCGCCCGGGCCATCCGGTCCGCCGCCTGGATCTGTGCCCAGTCCCGGCCCCCCGCACGCTCCACGGCCGTGGCGATGTGGTCGAGGTCCTCCTTCTCGCCGGGCCGTGCGTACAGTTCGGCCAGTTCCGCCGCCTCCGGAGTGCCGGAGACCAACGCCGCGACGACGGGCAGGGATTTCTTGCGGACGGCAAGATCCGCGCCGGCGGGCTTGCCGGTACGGCGCGGATCACCCCATATGCCGATGATGTCGTCGATGAGCTGGAAGGCGAGCCCGGCCTCCCGGCCGAACGCGTCCAGCGCCGCCACCTCGTCGTCCGAGGCACCCGCGTACAGACCGCCGATCGCGCAGGCGCTGCCGAGCAGTGCGCCCGTCTTGGCCTCCGCCATGGCGAGCACCTCGTCGAGCGTCACCTCGCCCGGGGCGCAGTGCTCCAGGGCCGTGTCCGCGTGCTGGCCCCCGCACAGTTCGATCACGCAGTCCGCGAGTCGCGCGGTCGCTGCCCGGGACACCGGACGCGGGTCCTCGGCCAGCAGCCTCAGCGCCAGCGCCTGCAGGGCGTCACCGGCGAGGATCGCGTCCGCGTCACCGAACACGGTCCAGGCGGTGGCCCGGTGGCGGCGGGTGGCGTCCCGGTCCATCACATCGTCGTGCAGCAGCGAGAAGTTGTGGACCAGCTCCACCGCCGCGGCCGCCGTGGCCGCTGCCGCCCGGGCCTCGGGACCGCCGAGGGCGGACGCCGCGGCGAGGACCAGAGCGGGACGGATGGCCTTGCCCGAGCCGCCGTCGGCGGGGCTGCCGTCGGCCTGCTCCCAGCCGAAGTGGTAGAGCGCGACCCGGCGCATCGACGGGGGCAGGGTGCCGAGGGCGCACCGCAGCACCGGGTCGACCTCCGCGCGGGCCCGCTCCAGGAGCGTCACCGCCTCGTGCCCCTCGGCCGGTTCGGTCCGGCCGTCCCGCTGCGTCCCGATCGGCCTGCGTTTTTCCGGCGGCCCGGCCTGGGGCCGGGACTCGGCCCCGGGCTGCCCGCCGGGGGCGGGCAGCGTCGGCTCCATCCGGGACTCCGTGAGGGAATCACCCATGGGGCCGCCTCGGCGGATGAGCGGACGGTGGCGCTTCCGCTGCCGCCGGGCGCATGCCCCGAGGGCCTGCCCGCCGCGGTGGGCGGGGACACGAGAGGCGCACCGGGAGCGTCACTGCCAGCGGCCGATCTCGACGTTCTCCAGGACGCCGAGCGCGTCCGGCACCAGGACGGCGGCCGAGTAGTAGGCCGTGACGAGGTACTTGATGATGGCCTGTTCGTTGATGCCCATGAAGCGCACGGACAGGCTCGGCTCGATCTCGTCCGGGATGCCGGAGGCCCGCAGACCGATGACGCCCTGGTCCGCCTCGCCGGTACGCAGGGCGATGATCGAGGTCGTCCGCGCCTCGGTCACCGGGATCTTGTTGCACGGGAAGATTGGCACTCCGCGCCAGGTGGGGATGCGGTTGCCGGCCATGTCGATGGTCTCGGGCACGAGGCCCCGCTTGTTGAGCTCGCGGCCGAACGCGGAGATGGCCCGCGGGTGGGCGAGGAGCAGCTTGGTTCCGCGGCGCCGGCTGAGCAGCTCGTCCAGGTCGTCCGGGCTGGGGACGCCGTCGTGCGGCTGGATCCGCTGGTCGTACTCGCAGTTGTGCAGCAGACCGAAGTCCCGGTTGTTGATGAGCTCGTGCTCCTGGCGCTCCTTGAGCGCCTCGACGGTCAGCCGGAGCTGCTGCTCGGTCTGGTTCATGGGCTGGTTGTAGAGGTCGGCCACGCGCGTGTGGATGCGCAGGACGGTCTGGGCGACGCTCAGTTCGTACTCGCGGGGCCGGGCCTCGTAGTCGACGAACGTGTGCGGGATGTCCGGCTCACCCGAGTGGCCGGCGGCGAGGTCGATCTCCTTCTCGCCGTACTTGTTGGAGCGCTGCGAGGGGATCGAGCGGACCTGCTGGAGGTGCCCGGTCAGGGTGTCCGAGCGCTCCGCGATCTGCTGGAACTCGGCACGGGGCAGGACCAGCACGGTGCAGGCGGTGAGCGCGCGGGCCGTGTACTCCCAGATCGCGTCCTCGTCGAGGAGCGCGTCGTCGCCGAAGTAGGCGCCGTCGGCGAGGATGCCGAGGGACTCGTCGTTCCCGTACGGGCCGGTGCCGACCTTCTCGACCCGGCCGTGCGCCAGCAGGTACACCTCGTCGGACGGCCCGCCGAACGACGTGATCACCTCGCCCGCCGCGAACTCCCGCTGCTCGCAGCGGCGGGCGATCTCGAAGAGGACCTCCTCGTCCTCGTAGGACCGCAGTGCCGGCAGCTCGCCCAGCTCCGCGGGGATGATCTCGACACGGTCGCCGGTCTTGACGAACGTCAGCCGGCCGTCGCCCACGGCGTAGGTGAGCCGCCGGTTCACCCGGTACGTACCGCCCTTGATGTCGACCCAGGGCAGCATGCGCAGCAGCCAGCGAGAGCTGATCTCCTGCATCTGCGGCACGGACTTGGTCGTGGTGGCCAGGTTCCGCGCGGCCGCTGTGCCGAGACTCTGCTGCGGCTTGGTCTGCTCCGTGCGGACCTCTTCGCCTACCGACATAGAGAACTGCCTCCCCGGTTGTGACCGACGCCCATATGCCTCGGGCATCGCTGTGCACGGGCAAGCCTTCCTCACGCAGCGTTGTGGTGCTATTACCCGAAAGAGCGGGAATGGATCTTTGCCGCGCTGGGCAGGGGGGCCGGTTCAGGCGTCCCCGGCGTTCGAAAACACCGAACTGCAGCCCACGCGGGCGCGGACGTCGGACGGACGCCGGGCGCTCGCCGCACTCCGCCGGCGCCGGCCCGGCAACCACCGCTCCCGGGTGACAATGGCGCGGTGACCAGCCCCGACACCTCCGGCCTCGCCTCACTGCGCCCCCGGCTCCCCTCGCCGGTGCAGGAGGTCGTGGACGGCCGGTTCGGGCGGCGGGGCGTGCGGCTGCTGCTGAAGCGCGACGACCTGATCCATCCGGAACTGATCGGCAACAAGTGGCGCAAGCTGGCGCCGAACCTCGCGGCTGCCGCCGGCCGGACCGTCGTCACGTTCGGCGGTGCCTGGTCCAACCACCTGCGCGCCACGGCAGCGGCCGGCCGCCTGCTCGGCATCCCCACGGTCGGTGTCGTACGCGGCGACGAACTGGCGACCCGGCCCCTGAACCCCTCCCTGGCGCGCTGCGCGGCCGACGGGATGCGGCTGCACTTCGTCGACCGGACGACGTACCGCCGCAAGGCGGAGCCCGCCGTCCTGGCCTCCGTGCTGCGCGCGGCGGGGGCCGGGGAGGCCTGCGTCGTCCCTGAGGGCGGCAGCAACGCCGAGGCGGTGCGCGGCTGCCGGGAGCTGGGCGCCGAACTGCGCGGCGAGGCCGACGTCGTCGCCGTGGCCTGCGGAACCGGGGGCACCCTGGCGGGCCTGGCCGCCGGTCTCGCGCCCGGGCAGCGCGCCCTGGGCGTACCGGTGCTCAAGGGCGGCTTCCTGGCCGCGGAGACCGAGGCCCTGCAACGACGCGCCTTCGGCGGCCGTCGGGGCACGTGGGACCTGGACGACCGTTTTCACTTCGGCGGCTACGCGCGCGTGCCCGCCGAGCTGGAGGCGTTCGCCGTGGACTTCGAACAGCGCCACGGCCTGCCCGTCGAGCGGCTCTACGTCGCCAAGCTGCTGTACGGCCTCGTCACCCTGGTGGACGAGGGCGCCTTCCCGCTCGGGACGACGCTGGCGGCCGTGATCACGGGCCGCCCGTTCCCGTGACCCGTGACCCGAGGTCCGAGGTCCGAGGTCCGAGGTCCGGGCTTCCCGTCCCGGACCGCCCCGGGCCAGACCGTCACGCCGCCTCCCGGAAGGCCGCCGCCTCCTCCAGGTCCAGCCTGCGCAGCAGGGTCCGCAGCATCTCGTCGTCGATGTAGCGACCGTCGCGGAGCTTGACGAACACCTCGCGCTCGGCGCTGATCATCTCCCGCGACAGCCGCCGGTAGGTGTCGTCGACGGACTCCCCGGTGATCGGGTTCGCCTGCCCGAGGCGTTCCCAGACGGCGTTGCGGCGGCGTTCCAGGACCGTGCGCAGGCGTTCGGCGAGCGGGCCGGGCAGGGCGTTGCGCTCGTCGGTGAGGAGTTCGTCCAGGCGCCGCTCGGCCGCCCGGGAGGCCTGCGCCTGGGCGTTGGCCTCGGCGAGGGTCTCGGCCTGGGCGTCGCGCCCGGGGAACTTCAGCAGACGGATCAGCGGGGGCAGGGTCAGGCCCTGCACGACGAGAGTCCCGATGACGGTGGTGAAGGTCAGGAAGAGGATCAGGTTGCGCTGCGGGAAGGGCTCCTCGCCGCCGTGCAGGGTGAGCGGGATGGAGAAGGCGATGGCCAGCGACACCACGCCCCGCATCCCGGCCCAGCCGACCACGAAGGGCGCCTTCCACGTGAGTCTCTCCTCGCGTTCGCGGATCCGGGCCGACAGCAGCCGTGGCAGGAAGGCCGAGGGGTACACCCACACGAACCGGGCGGCGACCACCACCAGGAAGACCGCGACCGCGTACCAGAGGGCCTGCGAGCCCTCGTACTCCCCCAGTCCCCGCAGGACGATCGGCAGCTGGAGGCCGATCAGCGCGAACACCGCCGACTCCAGGACGAAGGCGACCATCTTCCAGACGGCGTCCTCCTGCAGGCGCGTGGCGAAGTCGACCTCCCACGCGCGGTGCCCGAGGTAGAGCGCGACGACCACGACGGCCAGCACACCGGAGGCGTGCACCTGCTCGGCGACGGCGTAGGCGACGAACGGGGTGAGCAGGGACAGGGTGTTCTGGAACAGCGCTTCCTTCACGTGCGTGCGCAGCCAGTGGATCGGCGCCATCAGCACGAGTCCGACCACGACACCGCCCACCGCGGCGAGGAGGAACTCGCCGATGCCCCCGGCCCAGGTGGCCCCCTCGCCGACGGCGGCCGCGAGGGCGACCCGGTAGGCGGTGATGGCGGTGGCGTCGTTCAGCAGGGACTCGCCCTGGAGGATCGTGGTGATCCGGGACGGCAGCCCCACCCGGCGGGCCACCGCCGTCGCCGCGACCGCGTCCGGGGGCGCGACGACCGCGCCGAACACCAGGGCGGCCGTCAGCGGCATGTCCGGAACGATCACGTACAGGGCCCAGCCGACGACGAACGTCGCGAACAGCACGTAGCCGACGGACAGCATCGCCACCGGCCGCAGCTGTGCCCGCAGGTCGAGGTAGGAGCTGTCACTGGCGGCCGTGTGCAGCAGCGGGGGCAGGATGAGCGGCAGCACGACATGGGGGTCGAGCGTGTAGTCCGGCACCCCCGGGACGTAGCTCACCGCCAGTCCGGCCGCCACCAGCAGCAGCGGCGCCGGCACCGGTGTGCGCCGCGCGGCCGCGGCGATCGCGGCACTGCCCGCCACCAGGAGCAGCAGTGGCATCACGTCCATCGTTCTCGCCCGCCCTCTTTTTCCACGCGGTCTTCGGCCCGACCGTCGTAACCTGGCAATCATGAAACAGTGCACGCACGCCGACGCGCTGCCGCACCCCGAACCGGGTCCGCTCACCGAGACCTGTCCGGAGTGCCTGGCCGAGGGCACGGATCCGGTGCAGCTGAGGCTGTGCCTCAGCTGTGGTCACGTCGGCTGCTGCGACTCCTCGCCGGGGCGGCACGCGGCGCGACACCACAAGGAGTCCGGCCATCCCGTGATGCGGACCCACGAGCCCGGGGAGGCCTGGCGGTGGTGCTTCGTCGATCATGTCCTGGTGTGACGCCGCAGGACCCCGCAGCAGGACGGTTCGACCGTCTGACGTCTGGGTACGTCAACCCGGCGCGCGCTCTTCCCATTTGGGCCCGCCCAACCCCTAGACACGGAGCGTATCCACAGGTTTACTGTGAGTGACGGCAAGGGGTTGGGGTCCCGGGGACAGGACCGTTGAGAGCGCGATAGCGTCACCGCTGAACCACGTAGCGCGTTACCCCCGGGGGGCGACCCTCGGGCCCTATAACGCTTGTACCACCATGGAGGTGAGGGTGTCCCAGATCGCAGGCGAGCCCGCGACCCAGGACTTCGTCGAAGTCCGGCTGCCGGCCGCGGGGGCCTACCTGTCGGTGCTGCGTACGGCCACGGCCGGTCTCGCGGCCCGTTTGGACTTCACCCTCGACGAGATCGAGGACCTGCGCATCGCGGTGGACGAGGCCTGCGCGATCCTGCTGCAGCAGGCCGTGCCCGGCTCGGTGCTCAGTTGCGTCTTCCGCCTCGTCGACGACTCACTCGAGGTCACCGTCTCGGCGCCGACCACGGACGGGCACGCCCCTTCACGGGACACCTTCGCCTGGACCGTCCTGTCCGCCCTCGCGGGCAAGGTCTCCTCCGCCGTGGACAAGGACAGAACCGTTTCGATCAGCCTCTACAAACAGCGCGGCGCGGGACCCGGGCCGGCGTGAGGAACGGGGACGGGCCGGTGCGGGACGAAGAGCGCAGCACACGAGAGCTGCCGGCCGAGGGCACGGGCACAGGCGGTCCGAGCGGAGCCCGGCGCATGGCAGACGGTATCGACGGCATTCCCGAGCAGGCCCGCCCGCACCCGGAGGACGACGCCGCGGGGGCCGTCCTCCCGGGCGGTGCGAGGCCGGAGCGGGACAGTGCCGTGCGGAGCGCGCCTCCGGGCGGGGAGGTCACCGCACCCCCGGCCCAGGGGGGTCCCGCCACCCATGAGGAGTCGAGGGTGGCGGAGGGGGCGAGGGCTCGGGGAAGGGCGACGGGCGGGACGATGAGCGAGCACGAGCGACACTCCGAGGACGAGACGCCGAACGCGCACCGCGCCCAGGGCGCGCACCACGCGTCCCCGGACCGCAGCGGGGCACGCGAGATGTTCCTGAAGCTGCGCACCCTGAGCAGCGGCAGCCCGGAGTACGCGGAGCTGCGCAACCAACTGGTCCGCATGCACCTGCCGCTCGTGGAGCACCTGGCCCGCCGCTTCCGCAACCGGGGCGAGCCGCTGGACGACCTCACCCAGGTCGCCACGATCGGCCTGATCAAGTCGGTCGACCGCTTCGACCCGGACCGCGGGGTGGAGTTCTCCACGTACGCGACCCCGACGGTCGTCGGAGAGATCAAGCGGCACTTCCGCGACAAGGGCTGGGCGGTGCGCGTCCCGCGCCGGCTGCAGGAACTGCGCCTGTCGCTGACGACGGCGACGGCCGAGCTCTCGCAGCTGCACGGCCGCTCCCCCACGGTCCACGAGCTCGCCGAGAAGCTGGCGATCTCGGAGGAGGAGGTCCTGGAGGGCCTGGAGTCGGCGAACGCGTACTCCACGCTGTCCCTGGACGTCCCCGACACGGACGACGAGTCGCCGGCGGTCGCGGACACCCTCGGCGCGGAGGACGAGGCGCTGGAGGGCGTCGAGTACCGGGAGTCCCTCAAGCCGCTGCTGGAGGACCTCCCACCGCGCGAGAAGCGGATCCTGCTGCTGCGCTTCTTCGGGAACATGACCCAGTCGCAGATCGCGCAGGAGGTCGGCATCTCGCAGATGCACGTCTCCCGGCTGCTGGCGCGCACCCTGGCCCAGCTGCGGGAGAAGCTCCTCGTCGAGGAGTGACCGCTACTGCTCGCCGGTGTTTCCGGGCCCGCGGATCCCGAGGGCCCGGGTGGTCTCCGGGTTCACGAGCAGCACGAGCGCCGCGACGGCGACGACCGCGAGGGCGATCCCGCCCGGGATGGCCATGCTGTCGGCCTGCAACAGGTTGTAGGCCACCGGCAGCGCCAGGAGCTGAGTGATGACGGCGGGTCCGCGGCTCCAGCTGCGGCGGGCGAGCAGTCCGCGCGCGGCGAGCAGCGGCAGCAGCGCGAGGACGACCAGGGTGATCCCACCGGTCACGGCCTGCTGCCGGTCGTCCGGGTGTCCGCTCAGGCCGAGGACGAGGATCCAGACGCCGCCGACGACCAGCGCGAGCCCCTCCAGTGCCGCCAGCAGGGCGGCGTAGGTGAGCCGCCGCGGGCGGGGGCCGGTGGTTTCCTCGGTGGTGGGGGTCTGCTCACTGCTCACCCCTGAAGGGTAGCCCTCGGCGCACGCGCCCCCCGTGGCCAGGTTCACCTCCGCTCTCTTACCTGATCCCCACCTCGGTCTGGGCCAGGTACCACCCAGTAGGTACGCTGCCAGTCATGCGTGCACTTCTCGTGGTCAATCCGGCGGCAACCACCACAAGTGCGCGCACACGCGACGTACTGATCCATGCGCTCGCCAGCGAGATGAAGCTGGAGGCGGTCACCACCGAGTACCGCGGCCACGCCCGCGACCTCGGGCGGCACGCGGCCCAGAGCGACGACATCGACCTGGTGGTGGCCCTAGGCGGCGACGGCACGGTCAACGAGGTGGTCAACGGCCTGCTGCACGCGGGCCCGAACCCCGGGCACCTGCCCGGCCTGGCCGTGGTCCCGGGCGGTTCCACGAACGTCTTCGCCCGTGCCCTGGGTCTGCCCAATGACGCGGTGGAGGCCACCGGCGTCCTGCTGGACGCGCTGCGCGAGGGCCGGGAGCGGACGGTCGGCCTCGGTCTGACCTCGGGCACGGCCGGCACGGAGGACGAGTCGGTGCCGTCTCGCTGGTTCACCTTCAACGCCGGGCTCGGATTCGACGCCGGCGTGGTGGGGCGGGTGGAGCAGCACCGCGAACGGGGCCGCAAGTCCACGCACGCGCTGTACGTACGCCAGGTGGTGCGCCAGCTCCTCGGCGAGCCGAACCGCCGGCACGGCACGATCACACTGGAGCGGGCGGGCGAGGAACCGATCACCGATCTGGTCCTGTCCATAGCCTCGAACACCTCGCCCTGGACGTTTCTGGGGAATCGCCCGATCTACGCGGCACCTAAGGCCTCGTTCGATACCGGCCTCGACGTCTTCGCTCTCAGCCGCCTCTCCACCGCGGCGGTTGCCCGGTATGGCACCCAGTTGCTCACTTCGTCCCCCGAGCGCGGCCCCCATGGGAAGCACGCCACTTCGCTGCACGACTTGACACAGTTCACCTTGCATTCGAAGGTCCCGCTCCCCCTCCAGATGGACGGCGACCACCTGGGGCTGCGAACCAGCGTGACGTTCACAGGCGTACGCCGTGCACTGCGTGTGATTGTGTGAGCAGAACTGGCTAAAGTCCTTTCACTCGAACGTTTAGGCCAGGATCCACCCCATGGAAGTACGGCTGTGACCTAGTCGACACCGAAGAATCAAAAAAAACTTTCCGGAAGGGGTTGTATCCGCCGCTGAGGTTTGCGAGTCTCTACGTGGCGATCGGGACGGCCCGCAGGATCGGCCTCCACTGATCACCAGAACCCCTCATCAACTCACAGGACCTACGTCAGGGAACCTGGCGGTCGGCCCTTCACTTGTTGGGGGATTCGTGAAAGCGTTCACATTCACAAGCACACCTGCACGTAATACCAAGGAGAGGTAGCAGCCATGGACTGGCGTCACAACGCCGTTTGCCGCGAGGAAGACCCCGAGCTCTTCTTCCCCATCGGCAACACCGGTCCTGCGCTGCTGCAGATCGAGGAAGCCAAGGCCGTCTGCCGTCGCTGCCCGGTGATCGAGCAGTGTCTGCAGTGGGCGCTCGAGTCCGGCCAGGACTCCGGCGTCTGGGGTGGTCTCAGCGAGGACGAGCGCCGCGCGATGAAGCGCCGCGCCGCTCGCAACCGGGCTCGTCAGGCTTCTGCCTGACAACCCACCCCTGCTGACAGCCTGAGCTTGGCGGCGCGTACACCGCGTACGCATCTCCCGCCCCCGAGCCGCAGCGCGCAGTTCCCCCGATGCGCTTAGTCAAGCGACAACGAGCTTTAGCCCCGGGCCAGTTGACGGCCCGGGGCTCAATGCTTTTCCGGGCCGTTCCGTAAGTCGCGGCGCCCTTCTTCCTTATGGAACCAACGCAACTGCGGTAACCCTTCCGGGAATTGGCGGCTGGCTCCTCCGGGCGGCGGCGGCGCGCTTCGCCGAAAGGTGACCGCCGCCCCTACTTCTCGCCGCGCACCGGGATGTCCAGGATCACCCGGGTCCCGTGCTGCGGGGCCGGGACCATGTCGAAGGTGCCGCCCAGTTCGCCCTCCACCAGCGTGCGCACGATCTGCAGGCCCAGATTGCCGGCCGTGTGCGGATCGAAGCCCTCCGGGAGCCCGACCCCGTCGTCCTGGACCGTGACCAGCAGACGGGCTTCCTTGGTGGTGCCGCCGCGGACCGCCGACACCTCGACCGTGCCGGTGTCGCCCTCGCGGAAACCGTGCTCCAGCGCGTTCTGCAACACCTCGGTCAGGACCATGGACAGCGGCGTGGCGACCTCGGCGTCGAGGATGCCGAAGCGGCCGGTGCGCCGGCCGGTGACCTTGCCGGGCGAGATCTCCGCCACCATGGCGAGGACCCGGTCGGCGATGTCGTCGAACTCCACGCGCTCGTCCAGGTTCTGGGACAGCGTCTCGTGCACGATCGCGATCGACCCGACGCGCCGCACCGCCTCCTCCAGGGCTTCCCGCCCACCGTCGGACTCGATGCGCCGGGCCTGGAGGCGCAGCAGGGCGGCGACGGTCTGGAGGTTGTTCTTGACCCGGTGGTGGATCTCCCGGATGGTCGCGTCCTTGGTGATCAGCTCGCGTTCGCGCCGGCGCAGTTCGGTGACGTCGCGCAGGAGGACGAGGGAACCGATGCGGGTGCCCTTGGGCTTGAGGGGGATCGCGCGGAACTGGATGACCCCGTCGCTGGCCTCGATCTCGAACTCGCGCGGCGCCCAGCCGCTGGCGACCTTGGCCAGAGCCTCGTCCACCGGGCCCCGGGTCGGGGCGAGTTCGGCGGTCGTGCGGCCGAGGTGCTGGCCGACGAGGTCGGAGGCGAGGCCGAGCCGGTGGTAGGCGGACAGCGCGTTCGGGGAGGCGTACTGGACGAGGCCGTCGGCGTCGAGACGGATCAGGCCGTCGCCCACGCGGGGCGAGGCGTCCATGTCGAGCTGCTGGTTCGCGAACGGGAAGGAACCCGCCGCGATCATCTGCGCGAGGTCGGAGGCGCTCTGCAGGTAGGTCAGTTCGAGGCGGCTCGGGGTGCGCACGGTCAGCAGGTTGGTGTTGCGGGCGATGACCCCGAGGACGCGGCCCTCCCGCCGCACGGGGATCGACTCGACCCGGACGGGGACCTCCTCGCGCCACTCCGGGTCGCCTTCCCGCACGATGCGGCCCTCGTCGAGGGCGGCGTCCAGCATGGGGCGGCGGCCGCGCGGGACGAGGTGGCCGACCATGTCGTCCTGGTAGGAGGTCGGTCCGGTGTTGGGCCGCATCTGGGCGACCGACACGTACCGGGTGCCGTCGCTGGTGGGGACCCACAGGACCAGGTCGGCGAAGGAGAGGTCGGAGAGCAGCTGCCACTCCGAGACCAGCAGATGGAGCCACTCGAGATCGGTGTCGTCGAGTGCGGTGTGCTGGCGTACGAGTTCGTTCATGGAGGGCACGTGTGCGAGCGTACCCGGGGGTTTGTACGGCACTGAAACACCCGCGGGCCGCGGCGCCTGGGAGGGACCCTCAACCCTCCCGGCACCGCAGCCCGGAGCAGTATCGGCCGTGGGGTGTGCGGTCCCGGTCGGCCGAAGGATGAGGAGCCGGGGCAGTCAGGGCAGAGAGCCTCGGATCCTCGATCCGCCTTCCTGTGCGGGGAAGACGGAAGCTGGCTGCGCGCTGTGACACGCGTTCTCGTCACGCATTGTGGACTAGACCACTCGCGGGTGTCCATGCGTGCGAGGCTGTTCGTTGCTGTCTTTTTCTCCGACATGCCGGGCGCACCGGCGCCCAGCAGGCAGCCTAACCCGTGTGGGTTCCTGTGCGGGGCCAGACGGTCATGGCAATTTCCGCGACGGCTTCCAGTTCCTCCCGGCTCGCCCCGTCCCGCGCCTGTTGTGACATGCCCTGGATCATGGCGCCGGTGTGGCGGGCCAGGGCGGCGGCGTCGGTGTCCGCGGGCAGCACACCGGCGGCGACATCGGCGCTGATGCGGCGCTCGAAAGCGGCGATGTTGGCGTTGCGGCGCTCGCGCAGCGACTGCTCGACCTCGGGGGTGGAGCAGTTGGCGGCGGCGTGGACCACGAGACAGCCGTGCGGATGGCCCGGTTCCGTGTACGCGGTGGCGGCCTCGCGCAGCGTGCGCCCGGCGGCGGCGCGAGCGGTCGGCTCCTCGGCGAGTGCCCGGTCGGCGAAGGAGCCGTAGCGCACGCCGTAGACCTGGACGACCTCGTCGAAGAGGGAGCGCTTGTCGCCGAAGGCCGCGTAGAGGCTCGGCGCGCCGATGTCCATGACGCGGGTGAGGTCGGAGACGGAGGTGGCTTCGTAGCCGTGCTCCCAGAAGGCCAGGAGAGCCTTCTCCAGCGCGGTTTCGCGGTCGAAGGAGCGGGGGCGCCCGCGCGGCTTGCCCTTCTTGCGTCCGCCGGCGGCGGCACCCGTCACCGGCGCCACCGGCTTCTTCGACTCAGTCGACCCCTGTGGCGAGGTCTGGTCGTTCACCATGGCGTGCATTTTATAGCGGGCACTAGAGAAATGTCAGCGGGCTGTTGTACGGTCATTTCTGTATCGATCGCTAGGGAATTATGGAGGGGGAGCGTCATGGGTGTGCTCACGGGCAGGACGGCACTCGTCACGGGGGCGAGCAGGGGGATCGGTCGCGGCATCGCCGAGCGGTTGGCGCGCGACGGGGCGCGCGTGGCGGTGCACTACGGCAGGAGCGAAGCGGCGGCCAAGGAGACGGTCGCGGCGATCGAGAAGGAGGGCGGCTCGGCGTTCGCACTGGGCGTGGAGCTGGGGGTCCCGGGGGACGCCGAGGCGCTGTGGGAGGAGTTCGACCGGCATGCGGACGGCCTGGACATCCTGGTGAACAACGCGGGGATCGGTGGCACCCGCCCCATCGAGCAGTTGGCGGAGCGGGAGTTCGACGCGGTGTTCGCGGTGAACGTGAAAGCGCCGTTCTTCATCCTCAAGCACGGCATGCCCCGGCTGCGGGACGGCGGCCGCGTCGTCAACATCTCGTCGGGGCTGGCACGGACGGCCGTGATGCCGGACAACATGGCGTACGCCATGACCAAGGGCGCGCTGGACATCCTCTCCCGTGACCTGTCCAAGGTGCTGGGCCCCCGGGGCATCACGGTGAACTCGGTGGCGCCGGGGATCATCGACACCGACAACACGGCCCCGCTGCTGAGCAGCCCCGGCGGCCGGCGGCAGGCCGAGGCGATATCGGCGCTGAGCGGCGTGGGCGAGCCGGCCGAGGTGGCGGACGTGGTGGCGTTCCTGGTCTCGGACGCCGGGCGCTGGGTGACGGGGAGCTGGGTGGATGTGACAGGGGGGTCACTGACGTAGCTGGGGAGGAGGGTGCATGACGGCTGGTGGACGCACCTCGGCCGGTGGACGCGCCACGGCCGGCGGGGGCGCCGCCCACTCCACCGCCGGAGCCGTTCCCCGGCCGGCCACCTGCCCTGCACCCGGCGGCCGCCTCACCGCGCAGGGGCGTCCGCCACCCTGGGAGGGAGGCTCTCGCTCTGTTAGATTGGTCTAAACCACACGACCCTCCCCCGGGGTCCCCTCCCAGTCGAGCATCCCTCTCAGATCGGCAGGCCCAGCGTGGAAGTTGTCATCGTCCCGGACGCCAGGGCGGGCGGCGAGCTCATCGCCGAGGCCATGGCGCAGCTGCTCCGGCGCAAGCCCGACGCCCTGCTGGGCGTGGCCACCGGCTCGACGCCGTTGCCCGTGTACGAGGCGCTGGCCGGCAAGGTGCGCTCCGGTGCCGTGGACGTGACCCGGGCGCGCATCGCCCAGCTCGACGAGTACGTGGGGCTGCCCGCCGACCACCCGGAGTCCTACCGGTCGGTGCTGCGACGCGAGGTGCTGGAGCCGCTGGGGATCGGCATGGAGCAGTTCACGGGTCCGGACGGTACGGCAGAGGACGTGCAGGGGGCGTGCGAGGCCTACGACAGGGCGCTCTCCGAGGCCGGGGGTGTGGACCTCCAGTTGCTGGGGATCGGGACCGACGGGCACATAGGGTTCAACGAGCCGTGCTCCTCGCTGGCCTCCCGGACGCGCATCAAGACACTGACCGAGCAGACCCGGATCGACAACGCGCGCTTCTTCGACGGGGACATCGACCAGGTCCCGCACCACGTGATCACGCAGGGCATCGGCACGATCCTGGAGGCCAGGCACCTGGTCCTGCTGGCGACGGGTGAGGGCAAGGCCGACGCGGTGGCGGCGACGGTGGAGGGGCCGGTGGCGGCCGTGTGCCCCGCGTCCGCGCTGCAGCTCCACCCGCACGCGACGGTGGTCGTCGACGAGGCCGCGGCGTCGAAGCTGAAGCTGGCGGACTACTTCCGCCATACGTACGCCAACAAGCCGGAGTGGCAGGGCATCTGAGGCGCCGGGCCTGACCGCTGGCAGGGCAAGGGTCGGCCATGCCGGCTGACCGACGGCGGATCTCTCAGCCGGATAGCCTCCGGAGGCCGAGTGGGCCCGGAGGCCGAGTGGGGCCCGGGGGGCCACCCGGAGCGGCCGGTGCGGCCGCCACCCCGGGGCGGCGACGGGCGTCTCGACTTGACGCCGGGCACCTCAGGGCGGCCCCGGGGCGCCTCCGAGGAGCCATTCCTCAGAACTCGGCGCGGTCACCGTTCCTCAGGACATGGCGCGGTCACCGTTCCTCAGAACTCGGCGCGGCTCCCACTGGCAAACGCCCCGCCTCGGCTGCCACTGCCGCCCACCCACCGCCACATAACTCAGGCGTGCGCCACCTCGTCGTCGCCCGGCTCGTCCTGCGCGCGCCAGCCGGCCACCCACAGGGGCATCAGCCAGTGCACGACGAGAACGGTGATGAGCAGGGGCGCGGCGTAGGCCTTGGGGGCGTCGCCGTCGAGGCCGCCGCTGATCAGGAGGGCTGCCGCACCGGCGAGCAGGAGCAGGGTCGTCGCCCGGTGGGCCAGGGCCAGGACCCGAGTGCGCTCGGCGGACTGGCGCTCGTCGAGAGCGCGTTCGCGCAGTTCCAGCAGGCCCCGGGTGGCGGCGTTGATCACGCCGGTGGCGACCATCCAGGGGAGGAACAACACCGCCGTCACGGCCACCGTCCACAGGGGCTCGCCCTCGACGAGGAAGAAGACGGTCAGCAGCCCGCCGATGGCCGCGGTCAGGGTGATGTGCGCGGCGACGGCCAGGCGGCGGCGCGCCGCGGTGGCGTACCAGGCCGCTCCGCGGCGGTCGTTCATCAGCCGCAGCATCGTCCGGTCGTAGCGGGTCAGGCGTGTCGTCGTGATCGCCGGTTCCGTCATGGCTGCTTCCTCCCGTAGACCTCGTCCGTGAGCGGCCGGAACGGTTCGAGGGAGAACAGGGCCTCGACCGGGAGACCGAAGAACGCGGAGATCTTCAGCGCCAGGTCGAGGCTCGGGTTGTACTGGCCCCGCTCGATGTAGCCGATGGTCTGGTAGTGGGCTCCCACTGCCTCGGCCAGGCTCTGGCGCGACACCTTCCGTTCGGCGCGCACCACGGCCAACCTGTTGTGCACCTGCTCGCTCATGTATAAGAAGTACTACATCAGTCAGCAGCCCTGCAACCATTCGGCCCGGCGCCGCCACTCCCCCGGAGCGGGCCTAGTGGCTCGTGGCCCCGGCGATCACCTCGGCCGCCGCCCGGCCGCAGACGCGGGCCGCGCCGTGGGTGGCGATGTGCAGGGCGCCGCGCGGGGCGGCCTGCGGGACGCCCATCTCGACGACGACGGTGTCGGGGCGGGCCGACAGCAGGACGTCGAGGGCGCCGGCCATCCAGGGATGGCGGTGCTCGTCGCGCACGACGGCGACGATGCGGCGCGTCCCGGCGGCCTGGACGGCGGCCCGGCCCGCGTGATGCCCGGCCTCTCCCCCGTCGGCGTCCTCGGCGGTGAAGCTGCCGGTGACGGTGCCGGGCAGGAGGTGGATCAGTTCGGCGGCGACGCCCCACGGCGTCTCGTCGCCGACGGCGATGTTGGCGACGGGGGTGAAGGCGGCGACGTAGGGGGGTTCGGTGAGCGGTTCGAAGGTCGCGGGGTCGCCGAGACCGGGCGCGGCGGTCACCGTCAGGGCGCGGCGGGCGGCGTGCAGGCCGACCTCGGTGCCGTGGGCGCTGTCGGGTGAGCGGTCGGCCGTGCCGGTCCATTGGGCCAGGGCGCGGACGCGTTCGGCCGCGTCGGCCAGGCGTTCCTCGGGGAGTTCGCCGGTGCGCACGGCCGAGACCAGGGCGTCGCGCAGCCGCAGCACGGTGGCGTCGTCGGCCAGTCCGCCGCCGACGCAGATCGCGTCGGCGCCCGCGGTGATGGCGAGGACGCTGCCGCGTTCGATGCCGTAGGTGCCGGCGATGGCCCGCATCTCCATGCCGTCGGTGACGATCAGGCCGTCGTAGCCGAGTTCGCCGCGGAGCAGGCCGGTGAGGATGCGGTGGGAGAGGGTGGCCGGACGTTCGGGGTCCAGGGCGGGGACGAGGATGTGGGCGCTCATGACGGCGCGGCTGCCGGCGGCGATGGCGGCCCGGAAGGGGGCCAGTTCGCGTTCGGCCAGGACCTCGGCGGAGACGTCGATGCGGGGCAGGGCGTGGTGGGAGTCGACGGCGGTGTCGCCGTGGCCCGGGAAGTGCTTGGTGCAGGCGGCGACGCCGGCGGACTGGAGGCCGGTGACGTAGGCGGCGGTGTGCCGGGCGGCCAGGGCCGTGTCGGCGCCGAAGGAGCGGACGCCGATGACGGGGTTGCGGGGGTCGGAGTTGACGTCGGCGGAGGGTGCCCAGTTGAGGTTGACGCCGCAGGCGGCGAGGCGGCGGCCCAGTTCGTGGGCGACCTGCCGGGTCAGCTCCACGTCGTCGACCGCGCCGAGGGCGTGGTTGCCGGGGAAGGAGGAGCCGTTGCGCACCTCCAGCCGGGTCACGTCACCGCCCTCCTCGTCGATGGCGACGAGGACGTCGTCGCGCTCGGCCCGCAGCTGGGCAGTGAGGGCGGCGAGTTGGCCGGGTGAGGCGATGTTGCGGCCGAAGAGCCCGACGGAGGCGAGCCCTTCACCGAGCCGGCGCAGCAGCCAGTCGGGGGCGGTGGTACCGGTGAAGCCGGGCTGGAGCACGGTCAGGGCGTCGCGGGTGAGCGTGTCGGTGCCGCTGGCGAGTGTCGTCATCGGGTGAGGTCATCCCTTCACGGCGCCCGCGGTCAGGCCCGCGGCCATCTTGCGCTGGACGAGGAGGAAGAGGGCGACGATCGGCACGGCCATCATCGTGGCTCCGGCCATCATCGGCGCGTATTCGGTGCCGTGCTTGGTGGTGAAGTTGCCGAGCCAGACGGTCGCGGTCTGGTTCTTCTGGCTGAGGAGCATCAGGGCGTAGAGGTACTCGTTCCAGGCCTGGATGAAGCCGTAGACCGAGGTGGCGACCATCCCGGGGGCCAGCAGCGGGAAGACGACCCGCAGGAAGGCGCTGGTGCGGGAGCAGCCGTCGACCATGGCGGCCTCCTCCAGCTCCTTGGGGATGTTGACGATGAAGCCGCGCAGCGTCCAGACCGTGAAGGGCAGGACGAAGGTCAGGTAGGTGATGATGATGCCGGTGAGCTTGTCGTACTGGCCCAGGTCGTTCAGGAGCAGGAACACCGGGATGATCATGGCGACCAGCGGGACCATCTGGACCGCGAGGATGCCGACGATCACGATCTTCCGGCCGCGGAAGGCGAAGCGGGAGATGGCGAGGGCGGCCAGCAGCCCGACGGCCATGCCGATCACGACGACCGCCAGGGACACCACGAGGCTGCGGCCCACCGGGCCCCAGAAGTCGGCGATGTCCAGGGCGCGGCCGAAGTTGTCGAAGGTCAGGCCGGTCGGCAGCAGGCTCGGGTCGGGGTCGATGGCGTCCTTGGCCGGCTTGAACGCCGTGTTGAGCATCCAGTAGAGGGGGAAGCCCGCGACGAGGAAGACCAGCAGGCCGAGGAGGTTCCAGCCGAGCCGCGGGTTCCTGCGGCGGCGGGTTCCGGCGAGCGTGCTCATTCGACCTCTCCGATCTTCAGCATCTGCCGCATGTAGACGGCGACGACGCCGAGCAGCAGCAGGACGGTGATCAGCGCGATGGCCGAGCCCTGGGCGTAGTCGTTGACGACGAAGGCCCGGTCGTAGGAGTAGGTGTTGAGGACCTGGAACTCCGGCTCGGGGTGGCCGTTGCGCATGACGAACACCTGGGGGAAGACGCCCATGTCCCAGATGACCGACAGGGTCGTGAGCATCACGATGATCGGCTTCAGGACGGGCAGGGTGACGAAGCGGAAGACACCCCAGGAGCTGGCGCCGTCCAGGCGGGCGGCCTCCTCCAGCTCCTTGGGGACCTGGGTGAGGCCGGCGCTGAGGGTGATGACCACGAAGGGCACGGCGCCCCAGATGACCAGCAGCATGATCACGGCGAGGCCCTCGGGCCCGCTGGCGAACCAGTTGTGGCCGATCATGTCGACGCCCGGCAGCTTGCTGAGCAGCGCGTTGAAGACGCCGTAGTCGGAGTCGAAGAGCCATTTGAAGACGGTGGTCGCCACGATGACCGGCATGCCCCAACTGGCCACCAGCACGATGTTGATGAGCACCTTCAGCCAGCCGGAGATCCGCTGCAGCAGCAGGGCGAGCGCCATGCCGATGACCATGGTGAAGACGACGGCGCCGGCCGCGAAGACGATCGTGCGCACGACGACGGCCCAGAACTCGCCGTCGCCCAGCACCTTGGCGAAGTTGTCGAGGCCGACGGACTCGGCGGGCTGGAAGCCCCACAGTTGCGACTGGCCGAACTTCTGGAAGGACAGGGTGACCAGGCGGGCCAGCGGATAGCCCATGACCAGGGCCAGGATGACCAGACAGGGCGCGAGCAGCAGCCAGGGAGCGGCGGCCCCGCCCGAGGTGCGCCGTCCACGTGGACGACGCGCCTGGGGTGGCGGCATGGGCACCTGCCGCGGTGGCGGCACCTTGGCGGGAATGTGGGTGTCTGCGGCACTCATCGCGCGCTCCTCGGCGGTCCCTCAGGTCGGACGAACGGCGGGGCTCCGCTGCCGGGAGCCCCGCCCGTGGGTCTGTCGTCCGGGTCGCGCCGCAGACGCGGGGAGGCACCGTGGCGTGGTTCGACCCGGACGACGGACCCGCAGGTCACTTGGTGTTGATGACCTTGTCGATCGCGGCGTCCGCCTCCTTGGCGGCGGCCTCGACGGACTTCTTGCCGGTGCCGATGCTCTGCAGCATCGTCTGCAGGACCTGCGCCTTCTCGACCTGGCCCCAGCCGGGGGCCATGGGGACGAACCAGCTGGACTCGGCCGCGGTGGCGGGCACGGCGGTCTTCGGGTCGTTCTTCAGCGTCGCGAGGTCGGTCTTGTTGTTGGGCAGGTTGCCCTTGGCCATCAGGCCCTTCTGGCCGGAGGAGCCGGTGAAGGCGTTGATCCACTCGGCGGCCAGGGCCTGGGCGTCGGACTTCACCGGGACGGCGAGGTCGGAGCCGCCCAGGAAGACGGGCATGTTCTTGCCGGAGGGGCCGGGCATCACGAAGTTCTCGAGGTTGCCCTTGAGCTTGCCGGTCTTGTCGTTCTTCGGGTCCTCGGCGGTCGCGCCCTCCCAGGCCGCCGCGAAGATCATGGCGGACTTGCCCTGGCCGTAGACGATGTAGCGGTCGGACTCGTCCTTGGTCTTGTCGCCGTGCATGTACGTGTCGACGACGTTCTTGAACTCCTTGAGGCCCTTGATCGACTCGGGCGAGGAGAGGGAGGCCTTCCACTTGCCGCCCGACTCGGTGGCGATGGCGCCGCCGGCGTCGTAGACGAAGGACATGGCCGCGTACCAGTCGCGGGTGGGCTGGTACCAGGCGTTGAACTTGTCGCCCTGCTTCTTCTGGATCTTGTCCAGGGCGTCGGTCAGTTCCCCGTAGGTCTTGGGGGGCGTCTTCAGGCCGGCCGAGGCGGCCACGTCCTTGCGCCAGTTGGCGACACGGCCACCGGCGTAGTAGGGGACGCCGTAGGTCTCGCCCTCGTAGGTCACCGAGGCCTTCAGACCGTCCAGCCAGGCGTCCGAGTGGTCGAACTTGCTCGCGTCCAGGGGGGCGAAGGCGCCCTTGACCATGTAACTGAGCATCTCGGTGTTGCCCATCTCGACCACGTCGGGGGCCTTGTCCGTGGCGAGGACGGCGTCGAGCTTGGCGTTCTTGTCGGGCCAGCCGTAGTACTCGTGGTTGATCTTGACGCCGGGGTGCTTCTTCTTCACCGCGGCGTCGGCGGCCTTCACCAGTTCCGGCCAGTTGTTCTGGGCGTCGACGGTGAGCCACACCGTCAGCTCCTTGGCGTCCGCGCCCTTGTCGGAGCCCCCGTCACCCTCGCCCCCGCACGCCGCGATGGAGACCATCATGCCCGCGATACCGATCGCGGATATCAGCTTGCGCTTCACGCCACCCTCCTCAGGGATGCCACAAACCCCCCTGCTCCCCGCGGTGAGACGTGGGGCGCCAGGACCTGGACCAATGGTGTAGACCAGTACGGGGAGCTTGGACCAGACCAGCAGGCCTGTCAAGGGTCGCGAGATGGCCCTGACCAGCCGTTATGCGACCTACATATGCAGGAACCTTTAAGTAAGAAGCCAGCGAAAACCCTGATGGACACGGCATACTGCGGGTAGACCACAGCGATGGCTGGACTAGACCAAAAGAGGCGCCGACGGTATACAAGTGGGATCGTGTCGGCGGACCGAGCCGGGAAGGCGGAGCATGAGCACCGACGTCAGCAGTGCGGAGAACGAGACGGGGGCACCCGTCCGTACCGCGCGCGTGCCCAAGTACTACCGCCTGAAGAAGCACCTGCTCGACATGACCGAGACCCAGGCGCCCGGTACCCCGGTGCCGCCCGAGCGCACCCTGGCGGCGGAGTTCGACACCTCGCGCACCACCGTGCGCCAAGCGCTGCAGGAACTCGTGGTCGAGGGCCGGCTGGAACGCATCCAGGGCAAGGGCACCTTCGTCGCCAAGCCGAAGGTCTCGCAGGCGCTGCAGCTCACCTCGTACACCGAGGACATGCGCGCACAGGGCCTGGAGCCCACCTCGCAGCTGCTGGACATCGGCTACATCACCGCCGACGACCGGCTGGCCGGTCTGCTCGACATCACCCCGGGCGGGCGGGTGCTGCGCATCGAGCGGCTGCGCATGGCCAACGGTGAGCCGATGGCCATCGAGACCACCCACCTGAGCGCCAAGCGCTTCCCCGCGCTGCGCCGGTCGCTGGCCAAGTACACCTCCCTCTACACCGCGCTCGCCGAGGTCTACGACGTCCACCTCGCGGAGGCCGAGGAGACCATCGAGACGTCGCTGGCGACCCCGCGCGAGGCCGGACTGCTCGGCACGGACGTGGGCCTGCCGATGCTGATGCTGTCCCGGCACTCGCTGGACCGGGACGGCCAGCCGGTGGAGTGGGTGCGCTCGGTGTACCGGGGTGACCGGTACAAGTTCGTGGCCCGTCTCAAGCGGCCCCAGGACTGACGCGACGGCCGCCGAACCCCCGATTGCTTTTGGGTACCGCATTGCGGACGAGGGGTTCCGCTTGCGCCGCACCCTGACCTAGATTGCCTGCGCATTGCACAGGTGATCACTGAGGGGACGGAGCCGCCTGATGTCGCAAGCCCCAGAATCCAGCAGAGGTCCGGTGGTGACGCCCGTGCGCGTCGTCATCGGCCTCTGTCTTGTCGCGCCCTTCGTGGCCATGCTCTGGGTCGGCTCGTACGCGAAGACCGACCCGGCTCTCATCGGGATCCCGTTCTTCTACTGGTACCAGATGGCGTGGGTGCTGATCTCCACCGCACTGACGATGATCGCCTACAAGCTGTGGCAGCGTGACCAGCGCTCCCGCTCGGCCGCGAAGGGCGGTGCGTCGCGGTGAAGGACGGCGTGAACGGCGTCGCACTCGCCGTCTTCATCTTCTTCTTCCTGCTCGTCACGGTCATGGGCTTCCTGGCCGCGCGCTGGCGCAAGGCCGAGAACGAGCACAGCCTGGACGAATGGGGCCTGGGCGGCCGCTCGTTCGGCACCTGGATCACCTGGTTCCTGCTCGGCGGCGACCTGTACACGGCCTACACGTTCGTCGCGGTACCCGCGGCGATCTACGCGGCCGGCGCGGCCGGCTTCTTCGCCGTGCCGTACACGATCCTGGTGTACCCGCTGATCTTCACCTTCCTGCCCCGCCTGTGGTCGGTCTCCCACAAGCACGGCTACGTCACGACCTCCGACTTCGTGCGCGGCCGGTTCGGCTCCAAGGGGCTGTCGCTCGCGGTGGCCGTGACCGGCATCCTGGCGACCATGCCGTACATCGCCCTCCAACTGGTCGGCATCCAGGCCGTACTGGACGTGATGGGCGTCGGCGGCGGCGAGAACACCAACTGGTTCATCAAGGACCTGCCGCTGCTGATCGCGTTCGGCGTGCTGGCGGCGTACACGTACTCCTCGGGCCTGCGGGCGCCGGCGCTGATCGCGTTCGTGAAGGACACCCTGATCTACCTCGTCATCGCGGTGGCGATCATCTACATCCCGATCAAGCTGGGCGGCTTCGACGAGATCTTCGCCAAGGCCGGTGAGGCGTACAGCCAGACCAACCCGGCCACGGGTGCGCCGCGCGGTGCGCTGACGCCGCCGGAGGCGGGCCAGTGGACGTACGCCACGCTCGCGCTGGGCTCCGCGCTGGCGCTGTTCATGTACCCGCACTCGATCACGGCGACGCTGTCCTCGAAGAGCCGTGAGGTGATCCGCCGCAACACCACGATCCTGCCGCTGTACTCGCTGATGCTGGGCCTGCTCGCGCTGCTCGGCTTCATGGCGATCGCGGCCGGCATCAAGGTGCAGAACGGGCAGCTGGCGATCCCGCAGCTGTTCGAGACGATGTTCCCGGACTGGTTCGCCGGTGTGGCCTTCGCGGCCATCGGCATCGGCGCGCTGGTGCCCGCGGCCATCATGTCCATCGCGGCCGCGAACCTGTTCACCCGCAACATCTACAAGGACTTCCTCAAGCCGGACGCCACCCCCGCGCAGGAGACCAAGGTCTCCAAGCTGGTCTCGCTGCTGGTGAAGGTGGGCGCGCTGGTCTTCGTCCTCACCATGGACAAGACGGTCGCCATCAACTTCCAGCTGCTGGGCGGCATCTGGATCCTGCAGACCTTCCCGGCCCTGGTCGGCGGCCTGTTCACCCGCTGGTTCCACCGCTGGGCGCTGCTCGCGGGCTGGGCGGTCGGCATGGTCTACGGCACCCTCGCCGCCTACGGCGTGGCCTCCCCGACGCAGAAGCACTTCGGCGGCTCGTCGAAGGAGATCCCCGGCATCGGCGAGATCGGCTACATCGGCCTCACGGCGTTCGTGCTGAACGTGGTCGTGACGGTCGTCCTGACCTTCGTCCTGAAGGCGGTGAAGGCCCCCGACGGCGTCGACGAGACCAAGCCGGAGGACTACACGGCCGACGCGGGCGACCCGGGAGTCCAGGTGGAGCTTCCGCCGGCCACCGCCGGATCGTCGCACTGACCCGAACGGCGCGGCACGCCGCGACCACCGAACGGCGGGCCGCCGTGACCGAACGTCACGGCGGCCCGCCGTCATGTGAAGCCGACACTCCGACACCCCCGCGACACTACATCTGGGGGTGCCACCCGGGCCCGGCACAAGATGTATGCTCATGCTCGCTGTCGCCGCAGGGGAATCCGGTGCGAATCCGGAACTGTCCCGCAACGGTGAACCCATGCCCCTCTGCGCGCATGACGGTCAGTCCGAGGACCTGCCGACAGTGCACCCGGCCGCCGGCCGGTGTGCCCTGACGTCCGGGCCTCGTGGAATGGGCCGGTGGACGCGTGACGCCGTGTGCGTCCGTGTGCTGCCCCCTGCCCTCGGCGAGGCCCCGTGCCGAGCGAGGGAGAGCCCCCGTGACCATCGCGCCAGCGGATCCGGCCGCAGCCGCCGAACCGGAGCAGGACGCTCCCGGTGCCGCGCTGCTGCGGACCCTGACCGAACTGACCGCCGACCTCCCCGACGCCGACCCCGGCCGGGTCGCCGCCGCCGCGCTGCGCGGCCGGTCCGCGCAGGCGGACGAGCGGGAGCTGCGGGACCTGGCGACGGAGGCGGCGGCGGGCCTCATCTCGGAGGACCCGGCCTACTCCCGGCTGGCCGCACGCCTGCTGACCATCGGCATCCGCGAGGAGGCCGCCTCGCAGGGGGTCACGTCCTTCACCGGGTCCGTCGCGGTCGGCCACCGCGAGGGGCTCATCGCCGACCGCACCGCGGAGTTCGTACGCGTCCACGCCCCCCGCCTCGACGCGCTGGTCGACGGCGCCGCCGACGACCGCTTCGGCTACTTCGGCCTGCGCACGCTGTACAGCCGCTACCTGCTGCGGCACCCGATCACCCGCAAGGTGGTCGAGACACCCCAGTACTTCCTGCTGCGGGTGGCGAGCGGCCTCGCCGAGGACGACACCGCCCGCGCGGTGGACGAGGTCGCGGCGCTCTACGGGCTCATGAGCCGCCTCGACTACCTGCCCTCCTCCCCCACCCTCTTCAACTCCGGCACCCGGCATCCCCAGATGTCGTCCTGCTACCTGCTCGACTCCCCCCAGGACGAGCTGGACTCGATCTACGACCGCTACCACCAGGTCGCGCGCCTGTCGAAGCACGCGGGCGGCATCGGCCTGGCCTACTCCCGCATCCGTGCCCGGGGTTCGCTGATCCGCGGCACCAACGGCCACTCCAACGGCATCGTCCCGTTCCTGAAGACCCTCGACGCCTCGGTCGCCGCGGTGAACCAGGGCGGCCGCCGCAAGGGAGCCGCCGCGGTCTACCTGGAGACCTGGCACGCGGACATCGAGGAGTTCCTGGAGCTGCGGGACAACACCGGCGAGGACGCCCGGCGCACGCACAACCTCAACCTGGCGCACTGGGTGCCGGACGAGTTCATGCGGCGCGTGAACGCGGACGCGCAGTGGTCGCTGTTCTCCCCCTCGGACGTGCCCGAACTGGTCGACCTGTGGGGCGAGGAGTTCGACGCCGCGTACCGTGCGGCCGAGGCGAAGGGCCTGGCGCGGAAGACCCTGCCCGCCCGTGAGCTGTACGGCCGCATGATGCGCACCCTCGCGCAGACCGGCAACGGCTGGATGACCTTCAAGGACGCCGCCAACCGCACCGCCAACCAGACGGCCGAGCCCGGCCACGTGGTGCACTCCTCCAACCTCTGCACGGAGATCCTCGAGGTCACCGACGACGGGGAGACGGCGGTCTGCAACCTCGGCTCGGTCAACCTCGGCGCCTTCGTGACCGGCGGGGACATCGACTGGGAGCGGCTGGACGAGACCGTCCGCACGGCGGTGACGTTCCTCGACCGGGTCGTGGACATCAACTTCTACCCGACCGAGCAGGCGGGCCGCTCCAACGCCCGCTGGCGCCCGGTCGGCCTCGGCGCGATGGGCCTGCAGGACGTCTTCTTCCAGCTGCGCCTGCCCTTCGACTCGCCCGAGGCCAAGGCCCTGTCGACCCGGATCGCCGAGCGCATCATGCTCGCCGCGTACGAGGCGTCCGCCGATCTCGCCGAGCGCAGCGGCCCGCTGCCCGCCTGGGAGAAGACCCGCACCGCCCGGGGCGTCCTGCACCCCGACCACTACGACGTGGAACGGACGTGGCCCGAGCGCTGGGCCGCCCTGCGCGAGCGGATCGCCGCGACCGGCCTGCGCAACTCCCTGCTCCTGGCCATCGCGCCCACGGCCACCATCGCCTCGATCGCGGGCGTGTACGAGTGCATCGAGCCGCAGGTGTCCAACCTGTTCAAGCGCGAGACGCTGTCGGGCGAGTTCCTCCAGGTGAACTCCTACCTGGTGGACGAGCTGAAGCGGCTCGGCGTGTGGGACGCCCGCACCCGGGAGGCCCTGCGCGAGGCGAACGGCTCGGTGCAGGACTTCGCCTGGATCCCCGAGGACGTGCGCGCCCTCTACCGCACGGCGTGGGAGATCCCGCAGCGCGGCCTGATCGACATGGCGGCGGCCAGGACCCCGTTCCTGGACCAGTCCCAGTCCCTGAACCTGTTCCTGGAGACGCCGACCATCGGCAAGCTCTCCTCGATGTACGCCTACGCCTGGAAGTCCGGGCTGAAGACCACGTACTACCTGCGTTCGCGCCCGGCGACCCGCATCGCCCGCGCCGCCCGGGCCACCGTGCCCGTGCAGGCCACCCCCGACCCCGAGGCGGTCGCCTGCTCCCTGGAAAACCCCGAGTCCTGCGAGGCCTGTCAGTGATGAGCACCCAGAACCTTCTCGACCCCGGCTTCGAGCTGACCCTGCGCCCCATGCGCTACCCGGACTTCTACGAGCGCTACCGGGACGCCATCAAGAACACCTGGACCGTGGAGGAGGTCGACCTCCACTCCGACGTCGCCGACCTCGCCAAGCTCTCCCCCGCCGAGCAGCACCTCATCGGCCGGCTGGTGGCCTTCTTCGCGACGGGCGACTCGATCGTCGCGAACAACCTGGTGCTGACGCTGTACAAGCACATCAACTCCCCTGAAGCGCGCCTGTATCTGTCGCGGCAGCTCTTCGAGGAGGCCGTGCACGTCCAGTTCTATCTGACGCTGCTCGACACCTATCTCCCCGACCCGGAGGACCGCGCGGCGGCCTTCGCGGCCGTGGAGAACATCCCGTCCATCCGCGAGAAGGCGGCGTTCTGCTTCAAGTGGATCGACTCGGTGGACAAGCTGGACCGGCTGGAGTCACCCGCGGACCGGCGCCGCTTCCTGCTCAACCTGATCTGCTTCGCCGCGTGCATCGAGGGCCTGTTCTTCTACGGGGCCTTCGCCTACGTCTACTGGTTCCGCAGCCGCGGCCTGCTGCACGGGCTGGCGACCGGCACCAACTGGGTGTTCCGTGACGAGACGATGCACATGTCGTTCGCGTTCGACGTGGTCGACACCGTGCGCAAGGAGGAGCCGGAGCTGTTCGACGACCGGCTGCGGCAGGAGGTGACGGACATGCTCCGGGAGGCCGTCGAGGCCGAGCTGCAGTTCGCGCGCGACCTGTGCGGTGACGGCCTGCCGGGCATGAACACCGAGTCGATGCGGCAGTACCTGGAGTGCGTCGCCGACCAGCGGCTGACCCGCCTGGGCTTCGCTCCGGTGTACGGCTCCGAGAACCCCTTCTCCTTCATGGAGCTCCAGGGGGTTCAGGAGCTGACCAACTTCTTCGAGCGGCGGCCCTCGGCGTACCAGGTGGCGGTGGAGGGCACCGTCGACCTGGACGAGGACTTCTGAGCCGGAGCGCTCGCACGGGCCTCCTGGGCCTCCCGGATCCGCCGGTCGATGCGCCGGTCGTGCACCAGGCCGATCACGGACGGGAGGACCAGGAGGACCAGCGTCCCGAGGACGAAGATCATGGCGATGAGTGTCTGTGTCTGGTTCGTGTCCATGGACACCACTGTCCCGCCTGATGCTCCTTACCGTCAGTGGCAGTACTGCCGTGGACCCTCGAATTACTGCCAGCGGCGAGGCACACTGGACGCATGCTGCAGAACGTGGCCGTCGCCCTGCTCGACGGTGTGAACCCCTTCGAACTCGGCGTGGTGTGCGAGGTCTTCGGCACCGACCGCAGCGACGACGGACTGCCGGTGTACAACTTCGCCGTCGCCTCGGCCGAGGGTCCGTCCCTGCGCACGAACACGGGCTTCTCGCTCCAGGTCGAGCACGGCCTGGAGCGGCTGGAGACGGCGGACCTCATCGCCGTCCCGGCCGGGGACGACTACTCCACGCGCACCTTCCCGCCGGAGTTGCTGGACGCCCTGCGCCGCGGCGTCGACCGCGGCGCCCGGGTGCTCAGCGTCTGCTCCGGCGTCTACGTGCTGGCCGCCGCCGGGCTGCTGGACGACCGCCGCTGCACGGTGCACTGGAAGCACGCGCGGGACCTCGCCCGGCGCTATCCCCGGGTGGCCGTCGAGCCGGACGTGCTCTACGTCGACGAGGACCCGGTGATCACCTCCGCCGGCACGGCCGCCGGCATCGACGCCTGCCTGCACCTGGTTCGCAAGGAGCAGGGCACCGAGATCGCCAACAAGATCGCCCGGCGGATGGTGGTGCCGCCGCACCGGGACGGCGGCCAGGCCCAGTACATCGAGCGTCCCCTGCCGCACTCCGAGGCGGACTCGATCGGGGAGGTGCTGGCCTGGATGGAGCGGCACCTCGACGAGGAGGTCACCGTCGAGCAGCTCGCCGCCCGGGCCCTGATGTCCCCGCGGACGTTCGCCCGCCGCTTCCACCAGGAGACGGGCACGACGCCCTACCGCTGGGTCCTGCGGCAGCGCGTGCTGCAGGCCCAGCGGCTGCTGGAGGCGACGGACGAGACGATGGACGCGATCGCCGGCCGGACGGGGTTCGGCAACGCGGCCACGCTGCGCCACCACTTCGTCCGGGCGGTCGGGACCACCCCGAACGCCTACCGGCGCACGTTCAGGGGCCCCGAGGCGGCTTGAGCCCCGAGGCGGCCTGACCGCCGGCCCGGCGGTTCACCTCGCCACCGGCCGCACCTTCAGCTCGTGCGGCCGCAGGGTGATGCCGATCCGCGGGCTGTCCTTCGAACCGGCCACCTGCTCGAAGCGGTACTTCGCGGCCAGCGCCGCCGTCACCAGGGTCAGCTGGGCCATCGAGAAGTGGTCGCTCGGGCACTTGCGGTTGCCCACGCTGAACGGGCTCATGGCGTGCTTGGGCACGTCCTTCGCCCGTTCCGGGAGCCAGCGGTCGGGGTCGAACTCCAGATTCCGCTCATAGGACTTCGCATCGCGCTGGATCGCGTACGGACTGTAGATGATGTCCGCCCCGGCCGGAATGCGGTATTCGCCGAGCTGTGTGTCCCGTACCGCCCGGCGGGTCAGAATCCAGACGGCCGGGCTCAAACGCATGGACTCGACCACGACATTGTTGGTGTGCCGCAGGGCCCGAACGTCGGCGAATGTCACGGGCTTGCCGCCGGTGACCTCCTGCACTTCGTCGTGCACCCGGTCCGCGTGTTCCGGGTGTTCCGCGAGGACGTGCAGGAGCCACATGATCGTGGAGGCGATGGTTTCGCTGCCCGGGGTGAGGATCGCCACGACCTGATCATGGATCTCCTGTTCCCCGATCGGGTCGCCATTCTCGTCCTTCGCCTCCAGCAATGCCGTCAGCAAATCGTCCGGCTTTTGACCGCTTGCGCGGCGCTCGGTGACGATCTCGTCGACCAGGAGATGCAAATCGGCCAGAGCGCGGTTGAATTCGCGGTTGGCCGGGAGCGGCAGCCGGTAGAGCGGTCCGAGCGGAATCACCATCCGCCGGTACATGCCGCGGAAGACGGTGGCGAGGGCGACGCACAGCCGCTCCGCCCGCTCGTCCATGTAGTCGCCGCGCAGCAGGCAGCGGGCCGCGATGCGCACGGCCACCCGGAAGGACTCCGAGGTGCAGTCGACGGTCTCCCCGGACCGCCAGCGCTCGGTGAGGGCGTGCGCCTCCTCCTCCATGATCGGCCCGTAGGCGGGTATCGCGTCGAGCCGGAAGGCGGGCTGGATGGTGCGCCGCTGGCGGCGGTGGAGCGGGCCGTTCGCCGTGGCCACGCCCTCCTTGCCGAGCAGGCCCTCCAGGGACTCCCACAGCGGTCCGGCGATGATGAAGTCGTTGCTCAGCGCGAGGGCGCCGGTCAGGTCCGGGGCGGTCACGGCGTAGAGGGTCTTCGGGCCGAGCTTGAGGCGGACCACGTCGCCGTGCTCGCGCAGCCGGCACATGAACCCCAGCGGGTCCCGCGCCAGCCGCCAGCCGTGGCCGAGGACGGGGACGCCGCCGCCCGCCCGGGGCGGCTCGTGCGGCTCCCCTGCCGGAGCGGTGTCCGGCGTGACGGACTCGACGGTCATTTCTCACCTGCCGCTTCGTTGTTGACGTACGGGGGCGTGGAGCGGTCGTCCCAGCTGTCGACCATGTACCGGCCGGACTCGTGGTGGAACCAGTAGACGGCACTGAACCAGTTCCGCATATTGCTCAGAGAGAGGCGCACGGCGGCGCTCAGTTCCTTTCCGCGCACGGTTCCGTCGTCGAGGCCCTCGGCGAACCGTACGGCCTCCCTCTCGGCGTCGATGAATTCGGTGATGCATTCCTCGACGCGTCGGCGGACTTCTCCTACGGCCTGTTCGAGGGTCAGCCCCTCATGGGTGATGAGACTGATTCCGAGATTGTGCACCTCGTCGCCCGCGATTTCCTTCGGCAGCGAGCAGAGGTCGTTGTACCAGGCGGCGTATTCCTGACTCAGCAGCGCCGCCCGCCGATAGGCCGGACAATCGCGCACGGCGTCGGGGAATTCACATCCCGCGGCCGGCTCGAGCAGGTCGGTCCATATCCAGTGCGCGAACGTGAGCCGGCGCAGCCGCAGGTACTCCTCGACCGTGGGCACGATGCCGTGGGTGCGGTTGTGGAACTCGCGGTCGTACGCGTCGATCACCGCGTGGAAGTGCCGGGCGAACCGGAGGTTCCACGTCCGGGGAAGGAACCCGTACAGCCGGTGCACCCCGTCCGCGAACCCGGCGACCAGTGGGTCCTCGTGGTGCAGGTGCTCCCCGGGGGAGTCGAGCGCCGCGTGCAGGCGGTCCCTGAGCTCCCGCCAGGCGTCCGGACGGCCGTGCACGATGTCGCGGTCGTGCCGGTCGTCCCAGACGAAGAACCAGGCGCTGTAGTCCGCGATCGCCTGCATGACCTCGTCGGGGGCGCCGAGGTAGTACCCCGCCATGAGGTCGGTGTAGCACAGGCCGTCGGCATATTCCTCCACCTTGTCCGCGGGCATGAGCCGCTTTTCGAGCAGCCAGGCCCGGGTCTTCTCCTGGCACTTGGGCCAATACGGGTGGAGTCGCCGCGGAAACGACTCCTCGATCACCGGGAGCGAGAGCGACGGTGGAACTGCGGTCCTGGCCGGTGTCGCTGTGGTGCCGTGTGTCAAAGCGTGCACGAACTAACCCCTCTCAGCCGCCGGTTGGCGCGGGCGCCCCTCCCTTCGTGCCGGGCGTGCGCCGTTGCATACCCCGCTCATCCCATTCAGCACTACAACTGACCGTTCTGGGAACGTATTTGCTTCATTCACTACCCCACAGGGCCGTGATCCTCCCGGGAGGTGACGGGTACCGGATCGGCGGGCGAGCAGAAGCGATCGAACGTGCGACGGACAGGCGAACGACACAGACGAACGGCGCCTGTTCGGGGCGGTGCACCCGAACAGACGCCGTGCGCCTGGTGAAGCAGAGGTCTCAGTCGTTGGCCACCACGGGGTAGCGGGGCTCGTTCTCGGCCATCTGCCGCAGCGCGTCCTTGCGCTCCCGCTTGGAGAGCCGGTCGATGTACAGGTAGCCGTAGAGGTGATCGGTCTCGTGCTGCAAACACCGTGCGAAGTACCCGGTGCCCCGCACCTTGACCGGGTTGCCCTTCTCGTCCTGCCCGGTCACCTCGGCGTAGTCGGGCCGGGCCAGCGGCGCGTACGCGGTCGGCACCGACAGGCAGCCCTCGTTGCTGTCGTCCAGCCGGCGCCTGTCGGCGGGCAGTTCGACGAGCTTGGGGTTGCAGATCACGCCCACGTGCCGGACGCCCTCGTCGTCCGGGCAGTCGTAGACGAAGACCTTCGCGTCGACACCGATCTGGTTGGCGGCCAGGCCCACGCCCTCGGCGGTGCGCTGGCTGGCGAACATGTCGGCCACGAGCTGCTGGAGCTCCTCGCCGAACTCGGTGACGTCCTTGCACTCCTTGTGCAGCACCGGGTTGCCGACGACCGTGATCGGCCGCGAGGTCCCCCGCTCACGCCAGGCGGCCTCGCGCTCCTCGCAGTCCTCCGTGTCGATCACGTACCCCTCGCCGTCGACGGGGAGCACGCCCTCGTGCTGCTGATCGGTGTCCTGCTGAGCCATGACGTTACGTACGCCTTCCTGAACAAATCCAACCCGGGATGCTGATACAGGGTACGGGGAAGGCGCCCCCTGAGGGGCGCGGGGAGCTGCGCGAGCGACCAGGACGCAGCCGCACCGGACGACGGCGCTAGCACACCTCTTCCAGATCCCGCCAGTCCCGGGAATCCGGGCTGTCGGCCACCCACCCGTCCAGCAGCCCCCGGACCAGCGAAGCTGGCGCGGCCAACCCGCACTCCCGCTCGGGAACCCACAGCTGCCCGTCGGTCCGGTGCCCCAGCGGCCCGGGGTGCCCCGGCTCGCTGTGGTCGTGCGGATCCAGGTGCTCGCCGTCGCCCTCGTCGGACGGCATCCGCGACTCCGAGCACATCCGGCACAGCAGCCGCACCGAGGAGGACCAGTCCTCCGCGGCGAACCCCGCGTCACCGGCGAGCTGCTCCAGCGCGTCCCGGTCCGACTCGGTCGCCGCCTCCAGCAGCACCACCCAGGTCGGCACGGGGGACGGCGCCCACAGCTCGATCTCGTCGAACACCGGATAGGTGTGCCCGGCGGCCGTGGTGCGCTCGCCGTGCGGCACGCCGTCGTGCAGGACGACCTCGCCCCAGCGCCGCCCGGACGACGGCAGCGGGATGGACAGCACCTCGATCCGCGCGGGATCCAGTCGCCGCCCCCACACGACCTCGGCCTCCCCCTCCGGGGACAGCCGTACGGCGGCGCTGCCGAGGTCCATGCCGACGGGCTCACCGGGGTCGTTGGCCGGACCCGGTGTGCGCAGCCCGTACGCCTGCCAGGCGCGCCGGGCCAGCGGCCAGTCCTGCAGGGCCGTCGCGGCGATGCCGACGTTCCACCAGTCGGGCGCGCCCGCGTCCCGGTCCAGCAGGGCCACCGCCCTGAGGCCCGCCGCCCGCGCCTGCTCCCAGTCGTGCCGGAACTTGTGCAGCAGCGCGAGGTTGAACCAGGACTCGGAAAGCCAGGGCTCCAGATCGGCGGCACGTGTCAGCAGTGCGCCCGCGTCCTCGTACCGGCCGTCGCCGATCAGTGTGAACGCCCGGTCCGTGGCCTGCCGCCAGGAGGCGGAGGGCCGGTGCCGTCCCTTGCCGAAGATCCTCACGATTCCCGCCTGCCAGTTCCGTGCGGTGGGCTGGCCGTAGCTGTGTTTCGAGCCCCCGGACACCTTCTCCTTCGCATCCAACCACGTACGCCCTCGGGGGCGCTCATTACCCATGGGTTACCCAGCCACGGGCAGCGTCAGACTGCTCCTTGCCAGTACACGGGCCAGTGACTCCACCACCTCCGGCGCATACGTCCCGGCGGTGGCGAGCCGGAGTTCCTCCAGCGCCGTCAGCGGCCCGCCGGGCCCTCCTTCCCGGGACTTCTCCTCGTACGCGTTCACGGCCCGGACGATTCGCGCCGCGAGCGGCTGCTCCGGGTAGGGGTCGGCCTGCCGCTCCACGACCACGGCGACCGCCTCGTCGACGCCGGTCTGCCGGACGACGGCCGCGCCGAGCAGCGCGATGCGCCGCTGTTCGGCGGCGGGCAGCGCGGCGGTGGCGCCGGCGGGCACGGGGTCGACGAGACTCAGCTGGCCGATGTCGTGCATGAGCGCCGCGTACTCCAGCACGGCCAGTTCGGGCTCGGTGAGGCCCAGGTCACGGCCGACGGCCTGGCTCACCGCGGCGACGCGGCGGGCGTGCCCGGCGGGGGTGCAGCCGGCGACCTCGGTGGCCCGGGCGAGGGAGGCGATGGTCTGCCGGTAGGTCGCCCGGACGGCCGCGTACCGCCGGAAGGACATCTGGGCGAGCAGCAGCGGCACGGAGAACACGGGCAGCGCCCACAGGCCCACGACGGCCACCGCCAGGGCCATCACCGCCCCGGTGGCGATGACCGCGGTGCCGATGCCGTGCGCGGCCCGCAGCTCGTCGCGCAGCACCGGTCCGAAGGGCCAGCCGGTGCGCAGGTGGGCCAGGGCGGCGGCGAGCAGCGCGTCGCACAGCGCGGTCAGCGACAGCAGCGCGAGCAGCAGCAGCGCGTAGGCGGGACCGCCCCAGTCCTCGAACGTGCCCCGGTTGTACGGGGGCTGGAAGCAGACGGCGACGAACCCGACGGTGAGCACGCGCCGGGAGAGGTGGTCGAGGGTGGGGCCTTCACCCCGGGCGACGTGCGGCACGCTGCCGAGCAGCGAGGCGGCCAGCACGACGGCGAGGACCTGGGCGAGGCCGTGGTGGGTGGGGTGCCCGCCGGCCTCGCCGAGCAGCGCGTAGGACAGGGCTCCGGCGGCGCCCAGCGGGGCCGGTTCGCGGACGTGTGCGTCGTTGCGCCGGGCGAGTTCGCCGACGGCGACGAGGACGCCGAAGGCCAGGGCGACGCGCCGTTCCTCCAGCCCGTCGTAGAGGGTGACGGCCAGGGAGCCGGCGGCGAGGAGGCCGGCGCAGGTGTGCACGAGGGCGAGGAGCAGCGGCTGCCGCCGCGGGCTCACCGGTGGGCTCCGGGCCGGCCGGCGACGGGGGCGCCCGGCCGGGGCACGCGGGTCGCCCCGGTGCGGTCGCGGACCTCCTCGTCCCCGGCGGTGACCGCGGGGCGCCACCCCGAGCGTCCCACGGCCTCGACCAGAGCCGTCACCATCGCAGGGTCGAACTGGCTGCCGGCGCACCGCTCCAGCTCCGCCAGGGCCACCGGAACCGGCCGGGCCCTGCTGTAGCTGCGGGTGGAGGTCATGGCGTCGAAGGCGTCGGCGACGGCCACCACCCGGGCGGACTCGGGGATCTGCCGACCCGTCAGCCCGTAGGGGTAGCCGCTGCCGTCCAGCCGTTCGTGGTGGTGCAGCACCGCCGCGCGGGCCTCGCCGAGGAAGCCGATGCCGCGCACCATCTCGTGCCCGTACTCGGGGTGGAGCTCGATCACCCGCCGTTCCTCGGGGGTCAGCGGCCCGTCCTTGCGGAGCAGCCGCGTGGGCACACCGAGCTTGCCGACGTCGTGCAGGATCCCGGCGAAGCGCAGCACTTCCACGCGCTCGTCGTCCATGCCCAGCTCGCGGGCGATCATCATGGAGGCGTGCCCCACGCGCTCGCTGTGCCCGCGGGTGTAGCCGTCCTTGATGTCGACGGCCTGCACCAGTGCCCGGATGGTCGCCTGGTGGGCGCCGCGTTCGCGGTGGTACTGCGCGAAGGCCCACCACGAGACGCACATCGGCAGCAGGACCAGCAGTGCCGCGACGGGTCCGTAGGGGCTGCGCCACAGGACGGCCATCATCAGTCCGGCCAGGCCGTGCACGGCGATCGGGGCGAGCGAGCGGGCCACCAGCCCTCGCCAGGCCCGCCGCACCGGGACCCGCTCGGCCACGGCCAGGATCCCGCCGTCGAGCAGCGCGAGCACCAGGCAGAACGCCAGCACCGCCGCTCCCGCCGGGCCGAGGGCGTAGGGGACGTCGCCCTCGGCGACCGCGTCCCGGCCGCCGAGGAGGCGGTGCACCTCGGCGGCGGCCCACACACCGACGACCAGTTGCGCGGCCCGCCAGATCCGCCGCACCGCCACGGGCCGGTGCTCGACGTGGGACAGCAGCGCGCCCGGCACGGCCACCAGGGCCGCGACGGGCGCGGGCAGCAGGAAGGCACCGGCGAGGAGCACGGGGTAGAAGGTCCCGGCCGGCTGGGAGATCCCCGCGAGGCGGGACCGGGCGGCGCGCTCGCAGCCCGCGTACAGCAGGGCGAGCAACAGGGCCGCCCACCAGGGCGCTCGCGCGCCCGGCAGGGGCAGCAGGCAGAGCAGGGCGGCGCCGACGACACAGGCGACGTACGCACGTACCCGTGCCGGTACCGCTGTCATGAGCCCCTCCCCGGCCATGTCCGTCAGGCCCGGAGCCTAGGACGGCGGGAGGGGTTCGCGGGCGGACGGCCCGCGCATTCGCACGTTCGGGTGACGTGCGCGGGGGCGACCGGGACGGTCAGGACTCCCGCGGCGTGGCGGGCGAGGCCGTGACGTCCTGCTCGGGGACCGTCTGGCCGGAGCGGATCAGCTCGATCCGCCCCATGACCTTGTCGCGCAGGTCGCCCGGGACGTCGTCGTGCCCGCAGCACCGCTTGACCAGCTTCTTGACGGCCTGCTCGAGCCCGTACTTCTCGAGGCAGGGCGAGCACTCCTCGAAGTGGTGCTCGAACTTCACGCAGTCCGAGTCCGGCATCTCACGGTCGAGGAACTCGTAGAGATGATCGAGGATTTCGCTGCAATCCGTCTCGTGCGGCTCTCCGCAGCTCATGACCCCGAGCCTTTCGCTTCGTTCGACTCTCCGGCGCCGGCCGGGACCATCCCGCGGTCGCGGGCGTAGTCCTCCAGCATGCCGCGCAGCTGACGGCGGCCCCGGTGCAGGCGGGACATCACCGTACCGATGGGTGTCCCCATGATGTCGGCGATCTCCTTGTAGGCAAAGCCCTCGACATCCGCCAGGTAGACGGCGATGCGGAACTCCTCGGGGATCGCCTGGAGCGCTTCCTTCACGTCCGAGTCGGGCAGGTGGTCCAGGGCCTGCGACTCGGCGGAGCGCAGACCGGTCGACATGTGCGACTCGGCACGGGCGAGCTGCCAGTCCTCGATCTCCTCGGCCGCGGAACGCTGCGGTTCACGCTGCTTCTTGCGGTACGAGTTGATGAAGGTGTTGGTGAGGATCCGGTACAGCCACGCCTTGAGGTTGGTGCCCTCGCGGAACTGGTGGAAGGACGCGTACGCCTTGGCGTACGTCTCCTGCACCAGGTCCTCCGCGTCGGCCGGGTTGCGCGTCATGCGCAGCGCGGCCGAGTACATCTGGTCGAGGAACTCGAGCGCGTCCCGCTCGAAGCGCGCGCTGCGCTCGGTCGCGGTCTCCGTGCTCGTGCCGCCCTGGCCCTCGGGCTGCTCCGCCTGGCCGTTGTCGGTCCCTGCGTCGGTCCCAGTGACCGGACCCACCTCCTCGAATGCTCTCGTGGGACCGAGGCCGGTCCCACCCGAATCGGAGGATAGACGACGATCCGGTCCGCCCGCCGCCCGAACAGGGGCGGTCTTGGCCGCGTGCAGCACCGTCCAGTCCAGGTCGGCGCGGCTGCTGCGGGTCGGGCATACGGTCGAACCCATGCGGCGGACTCCCTCTCCTACGGCGTCGGTGCTGGTCCCCCAGCACGTACGCACCGCACAACAGCGACCGCCGCCCCGGCATTCCCGAAGCTTTACCCGAGTGACCCGGTCCACTCCGCGACCGCGTCGGTGACGACCTCCACGGCCTCCTCCTGCGAGATCTCCGCACGTTTGGGCACGGCGAACCCGTGGTCCCCGTACGGAACCTCCACGAGCCGGTACGGCCCTTCGGGGAACTCCTCGGGCCTGCCGAAGGGGTCGTTGCCGCCCTGCACGACCAGGGTGGGCACGCCCGCGCCCAGCAGTTCGCCGGCGCGGGAGCGGTCCGGCTTGCCGGGCGGGTGCAGGGGGAAGCTCAGCGCGAGCACGGCGTGCGCGCCCAGCTCGGCGGCGGTGCGGCAGGCCACCCGGGCCCCGGCGCTGCGGCCGCCCGCGACGACGGGCAGGCCGGGTGCGGTCAGCGCGGGCCACAGCCCCCGCCAGCCGGTGTCGAGGGTCTTGGGGGCGGGCGCCAGCTTCCTGCCCGCCACCCGCCAGGGCTGCTCGACCCGGGCGACGGTCACGCCGTGGCCGGGCAGGACGGCGGCCAGGGCCGTCAGGTCGCGGGCCTCGATGCCGCCGCCGACGCCGTGGCTCACGGCCAGCACGAGCCGGGGCCGCGGGGCCCGGTGCCACGTGATCCGCGCGGTCCCGGCCTCGGTCTCGACGGTCTCGGTCTCGGCGCTCCCGGTGGCCTGGCCTCCGGCCGCCTGCTTTCGTTGCGTCACGTCAGAAGAGTGTGCCCTCCTCGGGCCCGTCCAGCTCCTTCAGCAGCTCCGGCCCGTTGTTGCGGACGTTGCTGACGGCGGTGGCGACCGGGTAGGCGCGCATCAGCCCGGCGGGCGGTGGCGCGAGCAGCTCGCGCAGTGCGCCGAGGTCGGTACGGGCCGGGTCCAGCCAGGCGTCCCAGCGGTCCGGGGTCAGCATCAGCGGCATCCGGGGGTGGATGTCGGCCAGCGCCCGCGGCCCCTGCTCGGGGGCCACCGCGAGCGGGCTCGTCTCGGCCTCCGTGGTGATCACCGAGCACGTCACCCACCAGGCGAGCGGGTGGTCGTCGGGCAGGGTCCTGTCCCGCCAGAACTCGTAGAGGCCGGCCATGGCGAAGACGGACCCGTCCGCCGGGGTCACGAAGTAGGGCTGCTTGCGGGGCCGCTTCCTGCGCCCCTCGACCTCCAGCTCGCGCTCCTCGGTGCCGGTGACCCACTCGTAGTAGCCGTCGGCGGGCACGATGCAGCGCCGGGAGGTGAAGGCGCGGCGGTAGGAGGGCTTCTCGTGCACGGTCTCCGCACGCGCGTTGATCATCCGGGCACCGCCCTCGGGCGTCTTCGCCCAGGACGGGACCAGCCCCCACTTCAGCCGGCGCAGTTGCCGCACCGGTCGCGGGTCGTCCGTGTCCTTCAGGGGGCGGTCCAGGACGACGTGGACCTCCTTGGTGGGCGCCACGTTGTAGTCGGGCCCGGGGCTTTCCTCGGGCTCCCACTTCTCGATCCCGAAGATCGCCGCGAGATCCTCCGCACTGCGGCTGGCCGCGTACCGCCCGCACATGTGTCCTGCCCCTCCGACCTGCGCACACGCCAGAATCCGTCCGGGCCGGCGCCGGCCCGGACGGGTCCCAGGGTCGCAGAGGCCGGAACGGTCGCCGCCTCCAGGGCGTCTTTGGGTACCGTCCGCGCAGACGTGCCACACTGCCAGACCCGCGCGACCCGGAGGAGCCCCCCGCCGACATGGACCACATAGCATCCGCCTCGCTCGCCTCCCTCTGGGACGAGGTCGCCGGCACCCAGCCCGAACCCGACCTGTGGGTGGTGATCGCGACCCTGGCCGCGGCGCTCGCCGTGGTCGTCCCGCACGGCCTGTGGCGCGTCGCCCGCAACGCCATCACCATCGCGCACGAGGGCGGTCACGGGCTCGTGGCCCTGCTCACCGGCCGTACGCTGACCGGCATCCGGCTGCACTCGGACACCAGCGGCCTGACGGTCAGCCGGGGCAAGCCGCACGGCATCGGCATGATCCTCACGGCCGCCGCCGGCTACACGGCCCCGCCCCTGCTCGGTCTCGGCGGCGCCGCCCTGCTGGGCGCCGGCCGCATCACGCTCCTGCTGTGGCTGGCGACGGCCCTGCTGCTCGCGATGCTCGTGATGATCCGCAACGCCTACGGCGCCCTGACCATGCTCGTCACCGGCGGGCTGTTCGTGGTGGTGTCGTGGCTGGCCGGACCGCAGGTGCAGGCGGCGTTCGCGTATGCGGTGGTGTGGTTCCTGCTGGTCGGCGGGGTGCGGCCGGCCTTCGAACTCCAGGCCAAGCGGTCGCGGGGCGGCGCCGGGGACTCCGACGCGGACCAGCTGTCCCGGCTGACGCACGTACCGGCGGGGATGTGGTTCTTCCTGTTCCACGCGGTGTCGCTGTGCTCACTGCTCGGCGGCGGCCGCTGGCTGCTCGGTCTGTGACACACCCCGGGCACACGCCGGCCCGGTTCACGTGCGGACGGGGGCGCGGGGGGGCCGCGTGCCGACCGGGGTGCGGGGGCGGGTCCACGCCGACCGGGGTGCGGAGACCGGTCCGAGGTGCCGTCCGCTTCTGCGGAGGAGGGTCCGCGATGCCGTCCCGCTCCGCAGCGCGGGGGTTTGAGGTCCCGTCCAGCGCCGGCAGGGCGGGGGTCTGAGGTGCCGTCCCCCTCCACAAGGCGGAGTACGAGGTGCCGACCGGCTCCGCGGAGGAGGTCGGCGGTGCCGTCCCGCTGCACAGGGCGGGAGTCCGACGTGCCGTCCCCCTCAGGGTTGGAGTACGTGATGCCCTCCCGCTCCCGCAGGGCGGAGTCCGAGATGCCGTCCAGCTCCGCGCAAGGAGGGTCCGCGGTGCCGTCCCGCTCCGCAGCGCGGGGGTTCGAGGTGCCGTCCAGCGCCGGCGGGGCGGGGGTCCGAGGGACCGCCCCGGTCCACAAGGCGGAGTCCCAGGTGCCGTCCCGCTCCGCCGTGCGGGCGCTGTCGGCCCGACGGCGCGGCGTCCGTGGCACCGCCTGCCGATAAAGTGAGGGCATGGCCCCGAACACCGCAGAAGCCGCCCTCTGGCCCGCCCCGCACGCGAGCGGAGCCGTCGACGCGACGGTCCACGTGCCGGGGTCCAAGTCCGTCACGAACCGTGCCCTGGTCCTGGCGGCCCTCGCCTCCGAGCCGGGCTGGCTGCGCCGCCCGCTCCGCTCCCGCGACACGCTGCTGATGGCCGGCGCGCTGCGCGCGCTGGGCGTCGAGATCGAGGAGGGCGTGGGTCCCGACGGCACGGGCGAGGCCTGGCGCGTGCTGCCGACGGGTCTGCGCGGCCCGGCCACGGTGGACGTCGGCAACGCCGGCACGGTGATGCGGTTCCTGCCGCCGGTCGCCGCGCTGGCCGACGGCCCCGTCCGCTTCGACGGCGACCCCCGCTCCTACGAGCGCCCCCTGCACGGCGTGATCGACGCCCTGCGCGCGCTCGGTGCCCGGATCGACGACGACGGCCGGGGCGCCCTGCCGATGACGGTGCACGGCGGCGGCGCCCTGGACGGTGGCCCGGTGTCGATCGACGCGTCCTCCTCGTCGCAGTTCGTCAGCGCCCTGCTGCTGTCCGGGCCGCGCTTCAACCAGGGCGTCGAGGTCCGCCACACGGGCGACACGCTGCCCTCCCTGCCGCACATCCGCATGACCGTCGACATGCTGCGCGCGGTCGGCGCCCAGGTCGACACGCCCGAGTCCGGCGGTGAGCCGAACGTCTGGCGGGTGACGCCGGGCGCCCTGCTCGGCCGCGACCTGGTGATCGAGCCGGACCTGTCCAACGCCCAGCCGTTCCTGGCAGCGGCCCTGGTCACCGGCGGCAAGGTCGTCGTCCCGGACTGGCCGGCCCGCACCACCCAGCCGGGTGACAAGCTGCGCGAGATCTTCACCGAGATGGGCGGCTCCTGCGAACTGACCGAGTACGGGCTGGTGTTCACCGGCTCCGGATCCCTCCACGGCATCGACGTCGACCTGGGCGAGGTCGGGGAGCTGACCCCGGGCATCGCGGCCGTCGCCGCCCTCGCCGACTCCCCGTCGACCCTGCGCGGCGTGGCCCACCTGCGCCTGCACGAGACGGACCGGCTGGCCGCGCTCACCAAGGAGATCAACGAACTCGGCGGCGACGTCACCGAGACGGCCGACGGCCTGCACATCCGCCCGCGCCGGCTGCACGGCGGCATCTTCCACACCTACGACGACCACCGCATGGCCACGGCCGGCGCGATCATCGGCCTCGCGGTCGAGGGCGTGCAGATCGAGAACGTGGCGACGACGGCGAAGACCCTGCCGGACTTCCCCGGCCTGTGGACCGGGATGCTCGGGGCGTAGGACGCGGGGAACAGGTCATGCGCCGCTACGGCAAGCACACCGACGAGGACGACATCCGCACGCGCCCGGGCCGCCGCAACACCCGGCCCCGGACGAACATCCGCCCCAAGCACGAGGACGCCGCCGAGGGCCTGGTGCTGACCGTCGACCGGGGGCGCCTGACGTGCCTGGTCGAGGACCGCGTGGTCCTGGCGATGAAGGCACGCGAACTGGGCCGCAAGGCCGCGGTCGTGGGAGACCGGGTGGCCCTGGTGGGCGACCTGTCCGGGAAGAAGGACACGCTCGCGCGGATCGTGCGCATCGCGGAGCGCACCTCGGTCCTGCGCCGCACGGCCGACGACGACGATCCGTTCGAGCGGGTGGTCGTGGCCAACGCCGACCAGCTGGCGGTCGTCACCGCCCTGGCCGACCCCGAGCCCCGCCCCCGGCTCATCGACCGCTGCCTGGTCGCGGCCTACGACGGCGGCCTCGAACCGCTGCTGGTCCTCACCAAGTCCGACCTCGCCCCGCCCGAGAAGCTGCTGGAGCTGTACGGCGACCTCGACATCCCCTACGTGGTCACCAGCCGCGCGGAACTGGACAGCGGGGTGGCCGTGGCCCGGGTGCGCGAGCAACTCGACGGCAGGATCACCGCGTTCGTCGGCCACTCCGGGGTCGGCAAGACGACGTTGGTCAACGCGCTGGTGCCGGAGGAGCGACGCCGGTCGACCGGGCATGTGAACGCGGTGACGGGGCGCGGCCGGCACACCACCACGTCGGCGCTGGCACTGCCGCTGTCCGGCGGCGACGGCTGGGTGATCGACACCCCCGGTGTGCGGTCCTTCGGGCTCAACCACGTCGACCCGTCCCGGGTCATCCACGCCTTCCCCGACCTGGAGCCGGGCACCGAGGGCTGTCCGCGCGCGTGCAGCCACGACGAACCGGACTGCGCGCTGGACGCCTGGGTGGCCGAGGGGCACGCCGATCCGGCGCGGCTGTACTCGCTGCGGCGGCTGCTGGCCACCCGGGAGCGAACCGAAGGGGACTGACCTCCGCGTTGTTTGTCCTGGCCCGCGGACGGCAAGTGCATAATCGCACCGAGCCGGATGCAAGCCTGGCCGAACTCGACGGACCCGGACGTAGCGGTCACCGGACGTGGGAAACGGGAGGACACCTCATGGCGTGGCTGCTGGTCATCGTGGCAGGGCTGCTGGAGACCGGCTTCGCCGTGTGCCTGAAGCTCTCCCACGGATTCACCCGGCTCTGGCCGACGATCGCGTTCTGCGCCTTCGCCCTCGGCAGTTTCGGCTTGCTGACGCTGGCGCTGAAGAGGCTCGACGTGGGCCCCGCGTACGCGGTGTGGACCGGTATCGGTGCGGCGGGCACCGCGATCTACGGCATGGTCTTCCTGGGCGACCTGGTGTCGACGCTGAAGATCGTGTCGATCAGCTTCGTCATCATCGGGGTGATCGGGCTCCAGTTGTCGGGGTCGGCGCACTGACGGCACGTCAACTGCCGTGAGCGGGGCGGCCGCCGCGGGTCAGCCGGGTTGCCGGTGCAGGGCGCCGCGGACGAGGTCGGCGACGCCGCCGTCGGCGGGTGGCGCGGCCACGCAGGACAGGGCGAGCCGGAGGGCGAGTTCGCAGGTGCGGGCCAGCTCCCCGGTCTCGGGGCGGGGCGTGCCCGGAGGGGCCAGGGCCATGACGGCCCGGTCGCGGACCAGGGCGACGAAGTCCGCCGGCGAGGGCAGCGGGCCGTCGGCACGCCGTTGGGCCGGCACGGCGGAGCCGGAGGGTACGGCGGTCAGGACCGGCGAGGGCAGGCGTTCGCTCCAGCAGCCGGTGAGCATGGCGCGGACCAGGGCGTTGTCACGGGCGGCCGCGGCCGTCCACTCGGCGGTGGCGGTGATGCGCTCCCGGGGGTCGGTGTGCGCGGCGAGCGCCCGCTCGACGCCCGCCAGGTATCCGTCGGCCTCCCTGCGCACCAGGGCCCGGGCCAGGCCGTCCTTGCTGCCGAACTCGTTGTACAGCGTCTGCCGGGACACTCCCGCCGCCGCGGCCACGTCCACCATGCGCACGGTGGACCAGGGCCGGCGCGCCAGCGCCGTGTAGGCGGCGTCCAGTAGGGATTCCCGCGCTGCAGGCATCTTCGCCTCCCCTTGGGGCGAGCGGCTCTGCGCCCAGGTTTGACGCGCATGCGACCACTGTCAAGGGTTCACGAAGGCGCGCGAGGGCGCGTTCCGGCCGCTGCACGCGGGGCGTTCATCCGGCGCAGCCGCGGCCGTGCACCACCGGCCGCAACCCGGCGGGAACCACAGCTCGTGGCACCGGTCCACCGCGCCCGCCGGGCCCCGCAGGCGCGTCACACGACCGCTCCCCCACCCTCACGATCCCCCGGTGGCCCCACCCCCACCTCGGCCGATAGGTTCGTCGCATGCCCGACTACCTCGACGACCTGCGTCTCGCACACGTCCTCGCCGACGCCGCCGACGCCGCGACGACGGACCGTTTCAAGGCCCTCGACCTCAAGGTCGAGACCAAACCGGACATGACCCCGGTCAGCGAGGCGGACAAGGCCGCGGAGGAGCTCATCCGCGGCCAGCTCCAGCGCGCCCGACCCAGGGACGCGATCCTCGGCGAGGAGTACGGAGTCGAGGGAACCGGCCCGCGCCGCTGGGTGATCGACCCGATCGACGGCACGAAGAACTACGTGCGGGGCGTGCCCGTGTGGGCCACGCTCATCTCCCTGATGGAAGCCGGCGAGGGCGGGTTCCAGCCCGTCGTTGGCGTCGTCTCCGCCCCGGCCCTGGGACGCCGCTGGTGGGCGGCGAAGGGCCACGGCGCGTTCACCGGCCGCAGCCTCACCAAGGCGTCCCGGCTGCAGGTCTCGCGGGTCGCGCAGCTCTCCGACGCGTCGTTCGCGTACTCCTCGCTCAGCGGCTGGGAGGAGCAGGGCCGTCTCGACGGTTTCCTCGACCTGACCCGCGCGGTCTGGCGCACGCGCGCGTACGGCGACTTCTGGCCGTACATGATGGTCGCCGAGGGCGCGGTCGACATGTGCGCCGAACCGGAGCTGTCCCTGTGGGACATGGCCGCCACGGCGATCATCGTCACGGAGGCCGGGGGCACCTTCACCGGGCTGGACTCCCGCCCGGGCCCGCACAGCGGCAACGCGGCCGCGTCGAACGGCCTGCTCCACGACGAACTGCTGGGGTATCTCAACCAGCGCTACTGAGCGCCCTGTTGTTACGAGCGCCCTCTTGTTTGACCGTCCCTTTGCCTGCCACTCTGAGAGTCCCCCGGCTTGTGAACTTGTGAAATCATGAACAAGCTGCGGGACACTCCCAGGAGGTGGCTCCTTTCATGCTCGTCCGTGACGCCATGAGCACCGTTGTCCTCACCATCGGACCGACCCACACCCTGCGTCAGGCCGCCGCGCTGATGTCGGCCCGCCGGGTCGGCGCGGCCGTCGTCCACGACCCGGACGCCGGCGGCATCGGCATCCTCACCGAACGCGACATCCTCAACTCCGTGGGCCTGGGCCAGGACCCGGACACGGAACACGCCCACGCCCACACCACCACCGACGTCGTGTTCGCCGCTCCGGCCTGGACCCTGGAGGAGGCGGCGGGCGCCATGACCCACGGCGGATTCCGGCACCTGATCGTGCTGGACGGCGGCGAACCCGCCGGCATCGTCTCGGTCCGCGACATCATCCGCTGCTGGGCACCGGCGCGGCAGCGCGTCCCCGCCTAGACACACGGACGGGCCGGGCTCCGCACAAGGAGCCCGGCCCGTCCCCTACCGCAAGCGGTCCAGTGCTGGAGTTCAGCCGCGCAGGGCCTGGACCGCGGCCTCCAGCCGCTTGCCGTAGTCCCCGTCGGCCCGACGGAAGTTATCGATCGCCCGCTCGACGATGTCGTCGCGCGAGACCTTGGCGATGAAGCCCGCCAGGTTGGCGATCAGACGCTCCTTCTCGTCCTCCGACATGAGCCGGTAGAGGTTGCCCGCCTGCACGAAGTCGTCGTCCTCGGCGTGCACGGGCGCCTCGTGGTTGCCGGTGGCGCCGCCCACGGTGACGGCCGACCACAGCGGACGGTCCGTCTGGAACGGCCCGCCGAAGCTGTTCGGCTCGTAGTTCTTCGCGCCCCCGTGGCGACCGTCGTAGAGGTGGCCGTCCCGGGAGTGGGTGCGCGCCACGGTGGCGTGCGGGCGGTTCACCGGCAGGTGGTCGGCGTTGATGCCGACGCGGTAGCGGTGGGCGTCGCCGTAGGCGAACAGACGGCCCTGGAGCATCTTGTCCGGGGAGGGACCGATGCCCGGCACGAAGTGGGCGGGGCTGAAGACCGACTGCTCGACCTCGGCGAAGATGTTCTCCGGGTTGCGGTTGAGCTGCAGCCTGCCGATCTCGACGACCGGGTAGTCCGCGTGCGGCCACACCTTGGTCAGGTCGAACGGGTTGAACCGGTACGTCGCCGCCTCGGCCACCGGCATGATCTGCACGCCGACGGTCCAGCTCGGGTACTCGCCCCGCTCGATGGCCTCGCGCAGGTCGCGCTGGTGGGAGTCGGGGTCCTCACCGGCGAGCCGCGCGGCTTCCGCGCTGGTCAGGTTCTTGATGCCCTGGTCGGTCTTGAAGTGGTACTTCACCCAGAAGGCCTCGCCGGCCGCGTTGTTCCACTGGAAGGTGTGCGAGCCGAAGCCGTCCATGTGGCGGTAGGAGGCCGGGATGCCCCGGTCACCGAACAGCCAGGTCACCTGGTGCGTGGACTCGGGCGACAGGCTCCAGAAGTCCCAGACGTTGTCCGCCTCGGTCGAGCCGGTGTACGGGTCGCGCTTCTGGGTGTGGATGAAGTCCGGGAACTTGATGGCGTCCTTGATGAAGAACACCGGGGTGTTGTTGCCGACGAGGTCGTAGTTGCCCTCCTCGGTGTAGAACTTCAGCGCGAAACCCCGCGGGTCGCGCACCGCGTCCGCCGCGCCCAGGTTGCCGGCCACGGTCGAGAAGCGCAGGAAGACCTCGGTCTGCTTGCCGACCTCGCCGAGGAACGCGGCGCGCGTGTACGGCGTGACGTCGGCCGTCACCGTGAAGGTGCCGTAGGCGCCGGCGCCGCGGGCGTGCACCACGCGCTCCGGGATGCGCTCCCGGTTGAAGTGGGCCAGCTTCTCCAGCAGGAGCTGGTCCTGGACGAGCACGGGGCCGCCGACGCCCGCGGTCTCGCTGTTCTGGTTGTCGGCGACCGGAGCCCCGGCCTCCGTCGTAAGCGGTCCCTGCGTCACGTGCGCCTCCTGCAGCAATCCTGGTCAATCCTGTCCCTTGGCCAAAGCCGTTCTCGATCCTACAATAGACATTGTCTAAAGCAAGTGAGACTCCAATCTCACACCTGTTCGGAACCTGGTTCCCTTAGCTGTTAGGCTGGTGGCCATGAGTGACCTTCTGGAACGCCTGCGCGGACGCGGATGGCGGATGACCGCGCAGCGGCGCGTCGTGGCCGAGGTCCTCGACGGCGAACACGTCCACCTGACGGCCGACGAGGTCCACGCCCGGGCCGTCGCCAAGCTGCCGGAGATCTCCCGGGCGACCGTCTACAACACCCTCGGTGAGCTCGTCACCCTCGGCGAGGTGCTGGAGGTCTCCACCGACCAGCGCGCCAAGCGGTACGACCCGAACGCCCACCGGCCGCATCACCACCTGGTCTGCGCCCAGTGCGGCGCGATCCGCGACGTCCACCCGGTCGGCAACCCGATGGCTGACCTGCCTGACTCGGAGCGCTTCGGTTTCACCGTCTCCGACGTCGAGGTGACGTACCGCGGCGTGTGCCCGAACTGCGCGGCGGCCTGACCCCTCCGCACGAAAGCCCCGGCACCGATGGGTGCCGGGGCTTTTCCGTGCCGTGCCCGCAGGGCGCCTGTGGATCACGACAACGACCGAGGGCCGGAACCCTTTCGGATTCCGGCCCTCGGCCATCAGTAGCGGGGACAGGATTTGAACCTGCGACCTCTGGGTTATGAGCCCAGCGAGCTACCGAGCTGCTCCACCCCGCGGCGATGAATGCAACGTTACGTCAGTGACGAGGGCAGATGCAAATCCCTTCCTCTCGGGTGGCGCGTCAGGGGCCCCCCCGCTTGGAGGTGAGCGAACCTCTCCCGACGCCTACGGTTCGGCGGAGGGCCGTTCCATCACTCGCCCTCGGCGACGCGCGGCCCGTCCGCCACGGGCCCGGCGGCGAGTCAGCGTGCCACCGCCGCCGGCACCCCGGCACCCCGGCACCCCGGCACCCCGGCACCGGGGATCGCCCGGGCCACCCCGCGGCCCGGCCGCCCTACGCGGACAGCTCCTGCCGCAACGCGTCCCGCAGGCGCGCCGCCCGTTCGGCCACGGACTCCGGGCCGAGCGCCACCGCGCGGTCGGCCCAGCGCTGTCCTTCCGCGAGTTCTCCACGACGCGCGTAGACCAGGGCGAGCCGCAGAGCCGCCCGTCCGTGACCGGCGTCGGCCGCACGCTGCCACCAGACCGCCGCCTCGGGCTCACTGCCCTCCCGCGCCAGCAGCAGCCCGAGGTTGAACGCCCCGTTGCGGGAGCCCGCCTCGGCCGCCTCGCGGTACCACCGGGCCGCCTCGACGACATCCCCCCGCGCCGCCGCGTGCATGCCCACCCGGACCTGCGCCCGCCGGTGCCCCTGGGAGGCCGCCCGCTCGTACCACTCCTCGCACTCGCTGCGCCGGTGCACCGGCTCGCCGAGCTCGTGCGCCGGCTCCGGCGGCCGTCGCGCGTCCAGCACGGTCGCCAGCCGGTACGCCGCCTCGGCGCTGCCGCCCCCGGCCGCACAGCGCAGGTGCCGCTCGGCCTCCTGCTCGTCGCCGGCTCGCAGCCGCGCCATGCCGACCTGCAGCGCCGCCTCCGTGTGCCCGGCGGCGGCAGCCCGCTCGTACCAGCCCAGCGCGGCCTCGTCCTCGCCCCGCCCCGCGTGCAGGATGCCGAGGTTGAACGCGGCGTCCACGCTCCCGGCCTCCGCGGCCTTGGAGAACCACGGCTCCGCACCCGTCTCGTCGCCGCCCTGCAGCAGCAGGATCGCCAGCGCGTTCGCGGCCTCGCGGTGCCCGGCGTAGGCGGCGCGGCGGTACCACTGCTCGGCCTGCGGGGTCCGGCCCTGCTCGGCGCAGAGCAGCCCGAGGTTGTAGGCGCCGTTCACGTCACCCGCGTCCATCGCGGCCCTGTACCACCGCTCGGCCGTCTGTGTCTCGCCCCGCTCGGCGTGCAGCGCGCCCAGCGCGTTGGCCGCGTTGCCGTCGCCGTCCTGGGCGGCGCGCAGCCACCACACGGCGGCGTTCTCGGTGTCGCCCGCGTCACGCAGCAGGAACCCGAGCGCGCAGGCGGCCCGGGCCTCGCCGTCCTTCGCGGACGTCAGGTACCAGCGCCCGGCCTCCTTGAGCTCACCGCGCCGCTCCAGGATCGTCCCGAGGTGCAGCGCCGCCCGGCGGTGGCCGCGCGCGGCGGCCTGCCGGTACCACTGCTCGGCCTCGGCGGCCCCGTGGACACCGTTGTCACCGTCGCTCTCCCCTGTCGCCCCGCGGTCCAGTGCCCGCGCCAGCCGGTAGGCCGCCTCCCGGTGGCCGCGTTCGGCCGCGACCCGCATCCACCGCTCGGCCCCGGCGTCACCGCGGTGCTCCAGCAGATCGGCGAGGGCGTACGCACCCAGCGTGTGGCCCTGTTCGGCGGACTGGCGCAGCCAGTACTCGGCGGCGGGCTCGTCCCCGCGCTCGCGGTGGTGCCGGCCGAGGGCGTGCGCGGCCGCCGCGGATCCGGCGACGGCGGCGATGCGCCACCATCCGGCGGCCTCGTCGGCGTATCCGCGCTGGTGGAGAAGGACTCCCAGGTTGTTGGCCGCGGCCCGGTCGCCCGCGGCGGTGGCGGCACGCAGATGGGGTTCGGCACCGTCGAGATCACCACGGCGCAGCAGCATGGCCCCGAGGACACTCATCGCCTCGACATCGCCGGCCTCCGCGGCGAGCCGCTGACGCAGCTCTTCGGCCGCCTCGTCGGCGATCTCCCCGGTCTCGTCCGGGGTCTCGGTGTCCTCCCGGCTGGAAGGCTGCACAAAACGCCCTGTCTCGAACAGAGTTGCCTTGTCCCCCATAACGTCCATCGTCGCACCACCTGCAACCTGGGTACACCTGGTATACCGCAGCCAGTGAGGTCACTACAGCGTTTTGTCGACATGCCCACAGAGAGACAAGTCAAACACAGATTGCCCAACTCCCCCCGGCGGCGCGGCCACACCTCCCGTCAGCACATGCGTTCACACATCACGAAGGCCCGGATTCCTTTGTGGAATCCGGGCCTTCGTTGCCGCTGTGTCACTCGGACATCGCGACTGCAGTAGCGGGGACAGGATTTGAACCTGCGACCTCTGGGTTATGAGCCCAGCGAGCTACCGAGCTGCTCCACCCCGCGCCGTTGTGTTCACCACCGTATCACGGCGCGGGGTGGGCCATTCGTCCAGGCCGGAGCGCTAGCTGCTCGGCTTCGGGCTCGGGCTGCCGCTGGGCTTGCTCTCGCCGCCCCCGGCACCCCGGCCCGCCTCGGCCTGCGCGTCCTCGGCCCTCTTCAGGGCGTCCTCGAGGTCCTTCTGCGCTCGGCCGTAGGCCTCCCAGTCGTTGTCCTTCAGGGCCTCCTGGCCTTCGTCGAACGCCTTCTGGGCGTCCTCCAGGGCCTGTTGGACCGTCGGGTTCTTCGACGACGGCGGTGGCGGTGACGTGTCGTTGTCGCCCTCGTCCGGCGGTTCGGGAGTCGCGCCGTCCGCTCCGAAGACCTTGTTGAGGGCCTCGTCGAGGGTGTTCTCGAAGGCGGTCTGGCCTCCGTAGGTCACCAGAACCTTGCGCAGCAGCGGGTACTTCAGTCCACCACCGCGTACGTAGACCGGCTCCACGTAGAGCAGTCCCCCGTCGAGCGGGACGGTCAGCAGGTTGCCGTACTCGACTTCGGAGTCGCCGCCTCTCAGGAGCCTGATGGACTCGGCGATGTCCTCTTGGGAGTTGAACTGGCTCTGGACCTGCTTGGGGCCGTTCACCGTGGTGTTCGTCGGCAGTTTCAGGATTCTGATCTTGCCGTAGTCACTGGTGCCGGCCTCGGCGTCGACCGCCATGAAAGCACTCAGGTTGTCCCGGCCGTTGGGCGTGAAGGTCGTCGTCAGCGAGAACGCCTGCGCCTTCTGGTCGGGCATCTTCATGCTCAAGTAGTACGGCGGCACCGCGCTGCCCGACCGGTTCGTCGGGTCGTCCGGCACCTGCCACACCTCGCTGCCGCTGAGGAACGTCGTGGCGTCCTTCACGTGGTAGCGGGTGAGCAGCTCACGCTGGACCTTGAACAGGTCCTGCGGGTAGCGCAGGTGGTCCATCAGCTGCGGGGAGATGTCGCTCTTGGGCTCGACCGTGTCCGGGAAGGCCTTCATCCAGGTCTTCAGGACGGGGTCCTGGGTGTCCCACTGGTAGAGCTTCACCTTGCCGCTGTAGGCGTCGACGGTCGCCTTCACCGAGTTGCGGATGTAGTTGACCTGGTTCTGCTGGGCCACCACCGCGCGGTTGTCGTTGGTGGCGGTCAGCGAGTCGGCCGTGGTGTCGCCGAGCGTCGTGCGCGAGGAGTACGGGTAGCCGTTCGTCGTCGTGTACGCGTCGACGATCCACTGGATGCGGCCGTTGACCACCGCCGGGTAGGCGTCGCCGTCGATGGTCAGCCAGGGGGCGACCGCCTCGACGCGCTCCTTGGGCGTGCGGTTGTACAGGACGCGCGAACCGTCGCCGATGGCACCGGAGTACAGGATCTGCGGCTCGCCGAACGCCACCGCGTACGCGGCCCGGTTGACCGGGTTGGAGAGGTTGACCCCGCTGTCGCCCTTGTAGCTGGTGGTCTTCTCGCCGTTGTCGTCGGAGTAGTCGATCTCCTTCTGGGGACCGCCGACGATCGAGTACGTGGTCGTCTTCTCGCCGTAGTAGACCCGCTGCTCGTACGTGCCGAGGTCGCCCTTGGACGGCAGGTCGGACTCCGTGAAGTTCGGCCGGCCCTGGGCGTCCGCGCTGGTGCCCTCGGCGGCGACCACTCCGTAGCCGTGGGTGTAGCGGAAGTGGTTGTTGATCCAGTTCTTCTTCGGGATGCCCGCGAGGTTGATCTCACGCAGGCCGAGGACCGTGTCCTGGTCCTTGCCGTCCTTCGGATAGCGGTCGACGTCCAGGTTGGTCGGGAACGCGTAGTAGTTCCTGATCTGCTGGAGCTGCTGGAAGGTCGGCGAGACGATGTTCGGGTCCATGATGCGGATGCTCGCCGTGGAGCCGACGTCGTCGCGGAGCGTGGACTTGTCCTCGGTCTTGCTGGTGCCCGAGTAGTCGGTGACCTTCGTGCCGTCGATGCCGTAGGCCTTGCGCGTCGCTTCGAGGTTCTTCTCGACGTACGGCGCTTCCTTGGCCTGCTCGTTCGGCTGGACCTGGAACTTCTGGACGATCGCCGGGTAGAGGCCGCCGATGAGGATGGCGGACAGGACCATCAGGCCGAAGCCGATGACGGGCAGCTGCCAGGTGCGCCGCCACAGCGTCGCGAAGAACAGCAGCGCGCAGATCACGGCGATGCAGAACAGGATCGTCTTGGCCGGCAGGTAGGCGTTGGCGTCGACGTACCTGAGGCCGGTCCAGTTGTCGGTCGCCCGGAAGTCACTGGACTTCACCGCGAGCCCGTAGCGGTCGAGCCAGTAGGCGACCGCCTTCAGGGCCACGAAGATGCCGAGCAGCACCGACAGATGACCGGTGGCGGCGGCCGTGGCACGGGCGCCGGGGCTGGTGACGCGCAGCCCGCCGTACAGGTAGTGGGTGAGCGCGGCGGCGATCACGGACAGGATCGCGGCGGCGAAGCCGAAGCCGAGCAGGAATCGGTACCAGGGCAGGTCGAAGGCGTAGAAGGAGACGTCAAGCTTGAACTGGGGGTCCTTCTGGCCGAAGGGCACGCCGTTGACCCACATGAGCCAGGTGCGCCACTGGCCGGACGCGGAGGCGCCGGCGATCAGGCCCACCAGGGCGGTGATCCCGAGCAGCAGCCACTTCTTGTAGGGCGCGATGCCCATGCGGTAGCGGTCGAGGTTCTGCTGCTCCATCGACATCGCGCTCAGCGGCGGCCGCAGGCGGTGGGCCAGCCAGATGTTGACGCCGACGGCGAGGGCCATCAGCAGCCCGAAGACGAAGAAGAGCCCGATCTTGGTCCACAGGGTGGTGGTGAAGACCGACGAGTAGTTCACCGACCGGTACCACAGCCAGTCCGTCCAGAACCCCGCGAACATGGTGAACGCCATGCCGAGAACGGCCAGGACGCCCAGCGTCATGAGCAGGGTCCGGACACGCCGGGACGGGCGGCCCACTCTCATCCGCGGCCCTGTCGGGCCTCCGCCGCGGTCCGGCATCTGGAAAGCCAAGGTGCGCACCTCGAAGTCGCTGTCGATTCGTCGGGCCCGCGTCTTCACGGGCCGTCAGCGGCCCCCGTGATCGTGGGCCCCCACCTATGCAACTTACTCACCGTTTACTCGGTTCCCGATTTCGGCCAGGAACGAGAGAGGATTGTGACCATGTCCAACACTCCCATGGCTGCGAACCCGCTCACCCGGGCCGTTCTCGAGATCGACGAGTACGTCTCCGGCCTCGGCTGGGACCAGCCGGCCCGCCTTTTCGCCCTCGTCGACACCGCCCGGCTCAAGGCCGACCAGCCCTCGCTGGCGGATCGGCTCGGTCTCGGTGACGAGCCGGAGAGCGCCGGCCTCACCCCGATCGAGCAGGACGAAGTACCGACGGGCAAGCCCCTCGACGAGTTCCTCGCCACCATCGCCTGGCCCGACGCGGTGGCCGGCTGCGCCCTCACCGTGGAGCGCCTGATGTTGCCGCCGTCCGCGGAGGCACAGGTCCCCAAGGACCTGGACGAGACCGCGCTGACGAAGTGGGTGGCGGAGCACCCGGACCGCCAGGAGGTCCGCATGACCGTCGCGGTCCTGCGCGACGGCACCCGCGACTCGGCGCTGCGTCTGCGGGAGAAGGACTCCCCCACCGAGGTGCTGACCGGGTCCGACCTGGTGCCGGGCCTGGCGGAGGCCCTGACGGCGACCTTCGAGGAGTAGGCCCGCCGCGCCCGGCCGGGGCGCGGGCGCAATACTGCGCGCGCCCCGGCCCCACGCATGCGCCCCGCCCGGTCCACCGGGGGTGCGCCCCGGTCCACCGTCGTGCGCCCCGGGCTACTTGCCGCAGGTCGGCAGGTCCGCGGTGTCGCCGCTGCGCAGGTCCTCGAGCGCGCCGAGGGCGTCCTTGATGGTGTCCACCTTGATCAGGGTGAGGCCCTCGGGGGTGTCCTTGGCGGCGGCCGCGCAGTTGTCGGCCGGCGTCAGGAAGTACCGGGCGCCCTTGCTCCGCGCGCCGACGGTCTTCATCTCGATGCCGCCGATCGGTCCGACCTTGCCCTGGTCGTCGATCGTGCCGGTGCCCGCGACGAACCTGCCGCCGGTGAGACTGCCGGGCGTGAGCTTGTCGTAGATGCCGAGCGCGAACATCAGCCCCGCGCTGGGGCCGCCGACGTCGGCCAGCTTGATGTCGACGGTGAACGGGAACGTGTGGTCGGTGCCCGCCGAGATGCCGACGATGGCGCGCTTCTCGCCGGTGTCGTCGGACGTCGCCGTCGTGATGGTGACGTTCTCCGTCCGGGTCGGCGTCCGCTTCTCCTTCTCCGCGGCGGCCTGCTCCTTGACCGGCACGATCGTGAACCGCACCTCCTGGCCGGGCTTGTGCTTCGTGACCAGCTTGGCCACGTCCGCCGGCTCCTTGACCGCCGTGCCGTCGACGGCCTTGATCACGTCGCCGGCGTGCAGCCTGCCCTCGGCCGGGGAGCCCTTGACGACCGTGGAGACGATCACCCAGGACTTCACCGGGACGTCCAGTTCCTTCAGCGCCGCGACCTTGGCGCTCTCCTGGGACTGGCTGAACTCCTCGGCGTTCTCCTGTGTGGACTGCTCCTCGGTCTTGCCGTCCGGGTAGAGCGTGTCGTGGGGCACGACCTTGTTGTCGTGGGCGAGCCAGCCGTAGACCGCCTCGACCAGGTTCATGCGGTAGTCCGCGCTGGTGACCCGGACCGTCGTCATGTTCAGGTGGCCGCTGGTCGCATAGGTCTTCCGCCCCGAGATGTGCAGCACCGGCTCACCGTCGTGATCGCCCAGCGTGTTCACCGTCGGCCCCGGCGACATCTCCGCGTACGGCACGGGGATGAAGACTCCCGCGCACAGGAGCGCGATCAGCATCAGGGTGGAGGCGAGCATCGTCGCGGTGCGGCGTGGCATGACTCGACAGTACGGGACGGTTCTGTCAGCGCACCGTCAGGGCCGCCCGTCCGGGGCGACCCTGAGGCGTCAAACGCTTGTGACCTGCTGCTTTCCGGCTCCGAGCTAGCGCACCGGGGGCTTCTCCATGGCCTCTCGGAAGCGGGCGTACCCGACGAGTTCCGGGCCGTCGTTGCGGACCTTGCGGGTCCGGTTGGCCCAACTTCCCCACAGACCGGCGCCGATCGCAGCCACAAGCGGAATCAGCAACCAGGCGAGCGCCGCCATGCCGACCTCCAACCCCATCGAGCTCCGCGAACTGACTGATCAGCAGATTAACCATCCGCAGTGACAACGCTCACGCCAGGGGTGCGGTTACGCAACCGGAAATCGACTCCGGGGATCAGCAGGCGCCGACCCACTCCTCGGTGCCGTCGGAGAACCTCTGGTGCTTCCAGATGGGCACCTCGTGCTTGAGGTCGTCGATCAGCTTCCGGCACGCCTCGAAGGCCTCGCCGCGGTGCGGGCAGGAGACGGCGACGACCACCGCGAGGTCACCGACCGCCAGGTCGCCGACCCGGTGCACGGCGGCCAGCGCCCGGACCGGGTACTCGGCCGCGACCTTCTCCGCGATCCGCCGCATCTCGGCCTCGGCACTGGGGTGGCACGAGTAGCCCAGCTCCTCGACGTCGGCGCCGCCGTCGTGGTTGCGCACCGTCCCCACGAAGAGCGCGGTGCCTCCCGCGGCGTCGTCCCCGACGGCCCGGAACACCTCGTCCAGGGAGAGGGCCGTCTCACGGATGCCGATCAGCCGGATCGGGTCCTGCGCGGCCTGCTCACCGGGGTGCTCGCTCGTGGGTGCCATGCCCCCATCGTGCCGCACCGCACCGACAGCACGGAATAGAGCTATCGACCGGCACGCGCGCGTGCCCGTTTGGAGCCTCCTACAGGGGCGCCCCCGGCCCCCGTGCCGCGCACGAGGACGGCGGCCACGGCGGTGCCGGGGTGCGCCGTGCTCCCCCGCGCGAAGACGGGCGCTAGATGCGCCGCCGGGCCTTGCGCGCCCGGCGCACCACCGCCGCCGCGCCCAGCAGCGCCACCGTCGCGCCGGCGGCACCCGCGGCCGTCGCGTCCTTGCGGCCCAGCCGGCGGCCCGCCACCGTGTGCCGGCCGGAGACCTCCTCCAGGAGTTCCGCCAGCACCTCCTCGTTCGTGTACCGCGGCCGCCAGCCGGCGTCGTGCAGTCGGCTGCCGCTCACCACCCACGGGTACATCGTGTAGGCCAGGTCACCCGCGGGGGACGGGGTGAGCCCGATGCGGTGCAGCCGCGCCGCCGCCCCCAGCGCGACGGCGGAGGGCAGCTCCATCCGCCGGATGCCGCTGAGCTCCTCCACCTCCTCCTGCTCCAGCCATCCGTCGCAGCCGACGGCGAGCTCCCCGTCGACCTTCTCCAGGACGGCGTACTCCAGCGCGCTGCACAGGTCCTCGACGTGGCAGAACTGCCAGGCGGGCCGCGAACCGGCGACGACGAGCAGCCGGGGCGACTCGAAATACCGGGTCAGGGCCGTGTCGGTGCCGCCGACCAGGACGGCCGGCCGCACCACGGTGACGTTGAGCCCGGGGTGTGCGCGGGGTGCCCGGCGCGCCAGGCGCTCGACCTCCAGCAGGTCGCCGACCCCGGTCGCCTCGGCCGTGGCCCGCAGCTCCGCGTCCTCCGACAGGGGCAGCTCGTTGTCCGGCAGTGCCCCGTAGACCATCGCCGAGGTGCACAGCACGACCCGGTGGACCCCGGCCGCCGCGGCGGCCGTCAGGACGGTCTGCGTCCCCCGTACGTTGTAGGCCGTCCGGGCGGCCGCGTCGGTCTCCAGGTCCAGGTCCAGCGCCAGGTGGACGACCACGTCGGCGCCGCGCAGCTTGTCCGCGATGGCCGGGTCCCGGACGTCGAGGATGTGCCACTGCGCGGCGGCGCACTCGCCGCGCCGCTCGTCGATGGCCACGACCTGCTTGATCTCGTCGGACGCCGCGAGCCGCTCCGTGAGCAGGGCTCCTACGCCGTAGGCGGCACCGGTGACCGCGACGACGGGTCCGCGCGCCGCGGGGCTCGCGGAACTGATTGACTGGTTTCGCGCTGCGCGAACCTGCGGATCTGGGGAACTCACCGGGCGTCTCCAGCGGTTGTCTTCAGTACGAGCACGTGCCACGCGTGCGTACCAGGTGGCATCCATCCTGCCGCAGGCCGTCAGTCGGCGAAGCACCGAGGCCCGATCCGCCCCGGGTGTCTACGCTGGGTGGTGTTGTCGGGCAGCCGTGCCGCCGGAAAGAACCGGCGGCCCTACCAGCCGAGGAATCCCGTGAGTGACACCCCATTCGGATTCGGCCTTCCGCCGGAGGAGCCGGACGACGGCGACGAGGGCAAGAAGAAGGACCAGCAGAGCGGTGGTGGTCAGGGACCGGCCAACCCGTTCGGATTCGGCGGTCTGCCCGGAGCCGGAGGCTTCGGCGGAGGCCCCGGTGGCCCCGGCGGCCCCGGTGCGGACAATCCGTTCGCAGCCATGTTCGGGTCGCTGAACCCCACCGACCTGGGCGCCGCGTTCCAGCAGCTGGGCCAGATGCTCTCCTACGAGGGCGGCCCGGTGAACTGGGACATGGCCAAGCAGATCGCCCGCCAGACGGTGTCGCAGGGCTCCCCTGACGGCACCAAGGACGCGAGCGTCGGCCCCGCCGAGCGTCGTGCCGTCGAGGAGGCCGTCCGCCTGGCCGACCTGTGGCTCGACGACGCCACCTCCCTGCCCTCCGGCGCCGCCTCGGCGGTGGCCTGGAGCCGCGCGGAGTGGGTCGAGGCGACGCTGCCCGCCTGGAAGGAGCTGGTCGATCCGGTCGCCGAGCGCGTCGGCACCGCCATGGGCGACGTCCTGCCGGAGGAGATGCAGGCCATGGCCGGCCCGCTGATCGGCATGATGCGCTCGATGGGCGGCGCGATGTTCGGCACGCAGATCGGTCAGGCCGTCGGCGTGCTCGCCGGCGAGGTCGTCGGCTCGTCCGACATCGGCCTGCCGCTCGGCCCGGCCCGCAAGGCCGCCCTGCTGCCGGTGAACATCGAGACGTTCGGCAGGGACCTGAGCGTCCCCCAGGAGGAGGTGCGGCTCTACCTCGCCCTGCGCGAGGCCGCCCACCAGCGCCTCTTCGCGCACGTGCCGTGGCTGCGCTCGCACCTGTTCGGCGCGGTCGACGGCTACGCGCGCGGCATCAAGGTCGACACGGCAAAGCTCGAGGACGTGGTCGGCCAGTTCGACCCGCAGAACCCCGAGCAGCTGCAGGAGGCCCTTCAGCAGGGCATGTTCCAGCCCGAGGACACGCCCGAGCAGAAGGCCGCCCTGGCCCGGCTGGAGACCGCTCTGGCGCTCGTGGAGGGCTGGGTGGACGCGGTGGTCCACGCCGCGGCGAAGCCCCGCCTGTCGTCCGCCGACGCCCTGCGCGAGACGCTGCGCCGCCGCCGCGCCTCGGGCGGGCCGGCCGAGCAGACGTTCGCCACGCTGATCGGCCTGGAGCTGCGTCCGCGCCGTCTGCGGGACGCCTCCCGCCTGTGGGCCTCGCTCACGGACGCGCGCGGGGTCGACGGCCGGGACGCCCTGTGGCACCACCCGGACATGCTGCCGACGGCGACCGACCTGGACGACCCGGACGGCTTCGTGCACCGCGAGCACCTCGACTTCTCCGAGCTGGACAAGATGCTCGGCGAGGCGGCGGACAAGCCGGACCTCAAGAAGCCCGGCACCGACGACGGCGACGGCGGCGACGGCGGCGGCGACGGCGGCAAGGACGAGCGCAAGGGCGACGACGCCGGGTGAGTCTGTACGACGACGCGGTCCTCGTCCTGAAGGGGTACGAGGACCAGACGGAGCTGCGCGAGGCCTACCTCACCCATCTGGCGGAACACCCGGACGGTCTGTGGAAGGCCTGCCACGCCGGCCACCTCACGGCGAGCGGTCTGGTCGTCGACCCGCAGCGCGGCCGGGTGCTGCTGACCCTGCACAGGAAGCTGCGGATGTGGCTGCAGATGGGCGGCCACTGCGAGCCCGGGGACACCTCGCTCGCGGCCGCGGCCCTGCGCGAGGCGACGGAGGAGTCCGGCGTTGCGGGGCTCACCCTGCTGCCCGGCGGCCCGGTGCGCCTGGACCGGCACCCGATCCCGGCCCCGTGCCACTGGCACTTCGACGTCCAGTACGGCGTCCTGGCGCCCCCGGACGCCGCGCACGCCGTCAGCGACGAGTCCCTCGACGTGCGCTGGTTCGGCTACGACGAGGTCGCGGACGTGGCCGACGAGTCGGTCGTCCGGCTCCTGGCGGCCACGCGCGCGAGGCTCGCCGCCTGACCGCGGCCTGTCAGGGGCGACGCCACTGCGGCCGCCCCTGACAGCTCCCGGTCACCCGGGCCGCGCCGCCCCCGAGGGGGAACCGCGCGACCGGACCCCGCGCGACCGGACCCGAAGGGCTGCTGCCACAGCTCGACGGCGGGTTCCCGCACCAGGACCGGCCGGATCCGAGGAGCGCTCAGCTCCAGACGTTGCCCTGGTTCTGCCCCCGGGCCCCCTGCTGGCCCATCCCGTACTGCGCGGCGAGGCCCGAACCGATCTGGGCGTTCTGCGGCGGCAGCAGTTCACTCGGCTGGACCAATGCGAAGCCGGAACCCATGAAGCTGAGCTCCCAGCCCTCACCGGTGTTCCCGCGCCGCCGCCACACGCCGGAGGAGTGCGTCTGTGCCTGCATCTGCACGCGCAGGCTCGTCGACCAGGCGACGATCGCGTCGGCGTCGCAGTTGACGTACTTGTCGGGCGTCACCTGCATCAGCAGCGGCATGCCGGAGGTCATCAGGGCGACCTTGCCCCGGCCGCTGATGTTGAGCTGGTACTTCCCGGAGCCGGCGATGCCGTAGAGGCTGTCGACGGCGATGACCTCGTGGTGCAGCGAGGAGTCCATCGCCAGCACGTAACTGCTGTCGACGGTCAGGCCCTCCTGGTCCACCTCCATGACGTGGACGTGCTGCTTGAGGTTGGCCAGGTAGACCGTGCCCTGCCCGTGGCAGCGCATCAGGTCCAGGCCCTCCCCGGTCTGGGCGCGCGCGCGTGACTGCTGGTTCGTCTGGAACTCGGCGTCGAACTCGACGAGCCCCTGGTAGGCGACCATGGTCCCCTTGCGGGCCAGCACGTCGTCGTGGCCCTCCAGGCTGACGCGCAGCATCTGCTTGTTCTGCAGGCTCCAGCGTTCCTGGGTCTGCTGGTCGTTGTAGGCGAAAATCGGGCTCTGCATGGTGTGTTGCTCCCCCTCAGCCCCGGAACCGGAGGCGGTCGGTGCTGTCCTCGCTGGGCTGGACGACGACGATGCCCTGACCGGAGAAGGCCATCTGGTAGGCCTCGCCGCTGCCGCGGCCGATCAGCGACTGCGCGCGGAAGCTGCGCTTGCCCTTCACCTTGAGGTTCGGGGACCAGGCCACGAGCGCGTCGGGGTCGACGTAGGTCTCGTCCTCGCCGCCTCCGCAGTCGACGACGATGGGCTTGCCCCGGGAGGTCAGCGCGACCCAGCCCTGTCCGGAGATCCGGGTGTTCCACAGGCCCTGGCCGGCGAACTTCGCCAGGCCCTTGACCCGCTCGACGCCCCAGTTCAGGTGGGCGTCGAAGGCCAGCAGGTTGGTGGCGTTGACCGAGATGCCGTCGCCGTTGAGGTTGATGACGACGACGTTCGCCCCGTAGTCGGCCAGGTAGAGCAGGCCGTCGCCGGAGCACTTCATCAGGGGCGCGCCCTCGCCGGTGAGCCAGTCCTTGGCGATCTGGCGCACGGCCGGCGGGTTGGGCTCGTACTGGACGAACCCTTCGTAGGCGACCATCGACCCCACGCGCGCGAGGAGGTCGTTGCCCGTCTGCATGGCGACCTTCAGCATGTGGTTGCCGTGGTTCTCCATGCGGGCGGTGACGGGTGCGGGGGCGTAGCCCGCGAGCGGCTGGTTCATCGGGCTCTCCCTCAGATCTCGTACGGCTGGACGACGATGAAGTTGCCGGGGGCGCCCCGGAACTGGAGGTTGATGCTCTCGCCGGTGTCGCCCGGGTAGGCGTTGCGGCGCATCCGCACCTGGCTGGAGACGATCACCTGCGCGGCGGACGACCAGGCGACCACGGCGTTGCAGTCGGCGAACGTCGTGGGCGTGACGGGGAGCACCACGGGCGTGCCGTGCGTCTTGACGACGACCGTGCCGGTGCCCGTGAACTGCATCGTGAACAGCGCGCCGCCGGGGATGCCGTGGCCCTCGATGCGGCGGACCTCGTATTGCAGGCTCTCGTCGAAGGCCAGGACGTTCTCGGCGGAGACGCAGATGCCGTCGCCCTGGAGCTCGATGGGGTGCAGCATCGTCGAGTTCTCGGCGAGGAACACCTGCCCCTGGCCGGTGCAGCGCATCAGCTGCATCTCCTGGCCGGTGGCGTTGCCGACGATCCGGCCGGAGAAGCCGGCCCCCTTGTAGCTGAAGTCGACCTTGCCCTGGTAGAGCACCATGCTGCCCTGGCGGGCCAGGACGGGCTGGCCGCCGACGCCGAGGTCGACGCGGACCAGCTTCTTGTTCTGCTGGGTCCAGCGCTGGCCGGTGGGCGTCTCCTTGAACTGCTGCAACGCGGCGGCCACACCGGGTCCCTGTCCGGCACCGGCCTGCGGGGCGGCCTGCTGCGGGACGCCGTGGGGCGCCTGTCCGTACGGCTGCTGCCCGTAGCCCGGGGGCGGGGTGGGCTGGCCGTAGCCGGGGGGCGGTGCCGGGGCGTGCGGGGCCGCGGGCTGGCCGTAGCCGGGAGGCGGCGGGGGCGTGTGGCCCGGCGGCTGGCCGTACGGCGCCGGCTGCTGGCCGGGCTGCCCGTACGGCGCAGGCTGCTGGCCGGGCTGTCCGTACGGCGCAGGCTGCTGGCCGGGCTGTCCGTAGGGAGGCGGTGCCGCGGTCGGCGGGGGCACCGGGGAGCCGCCCGGCGGGGTGTGCAGGGGCGCGACGATGGTGGGGGCGGCGTGAACCTGGGGCGCGGGCGCGGGTGCCGGGGGCGGAGTGGCGCCCGGCGGGGGCGCGAAGCCCTGCGCGGCGGGCTGCGGCGCGGGAGCGGGGGGCGCGGCGGGGGCGGGCGCGGAGGCCGGCGGGGCGCCCGGGGCCGCGAACGCGGGCGGGGCGAAGCCGGGGGCGGCGCCGGTCTGGGGCTGCTCCGGGGCCGGGGCCGGGGTCTCCTCCTCGGCCACCTCGCCGCCGAAGTTCTTCAGCAGCGCCTCCAGCCCGCCGTCGAATCCCTGCCCGACGGCGGCGAACCGCCACACGTCCTTGAGGTAGAAGTCACCGAGCATCACGGCCCGCTCTGTGGAGAACTCCGAGCCGCTGAAGGAGTAGCGGGCCACCTCCTCACCGCCCGCGACGATCCGGATGTACCCGGAGGTGATCTGCGACATCTGTCCGGCGCCGTCGATCGTCGCCGTGAACGACAGCTTGTGGATCTGCGGCGGGACCCGGTCGAGCGTCACCCGGAAGGACTCCGTGTCGCCCGCCTGGGCGCCCAGGAGCTGGACGGCCTCCTCGGGGGACTTCGGCTGGTTGAAGAAGACGAAGTACCGGTCGTCGGAGAGCCGTTCGTCGGCGTCGAGGCCGAAGCAGCTGATGTCGAAACCCAGACCGGGGCCGGAGATCTGCACACCTACGTACAGATCCGTGCCCGCGGTGAGGTCACTGATCCTGGCCTTGTGGCCGCGTTGGAATTCCCTGGCCATGCGTAACGACCGTCCCCCATCCAGAACGTGAGTGCGTCGCGTCAGGCTAACGGCAAACACGGACACCGGTAGATGTCGGTACAGACCCGGTACAGAACGCGTGCCCGGCCGTATCCGCTGCTCGCTCCGGGTGAGCGGTCACTCACCCGCGGGGGGCTCGCCCCGCGCGCCCGGCACGTGGGGCAGGCGCCCGGCGGCGACCACGCCTTCGAGGTAGCCCCGCGCGCGTTCGGTGCGCGGGTAGGCCTCCAGCAGTGCCCAGAAGCGTGGGCCGTGCCCGGGGACGAGGAGATGGGCGAGCTCATGAAGCAGGACGTAGTCGACGACGTACTCGGGCATTCCCTGCAGGCGGTGCGACAGGCGGATGCTGCCCTCGGCCGGGGTGCAGGATCCCCAACGGGTGTTCTGGTTGCTCACCCAGCGCACCGTCGCGGGCCGGGCCCGCCCCCCGAAGTACTGCTCCGACAGGCGCCGGGCCCGCTCGGCCAGCTCGGCGTCGCCGAGGGCCCGTTTGCTTTCCTGGGCCGCCAGTTTGGCGAGCATGACGTCGACCCAGCGCTGCTCCTCCGCCTCGGACATCCGGGCGGGGATGAGGACCACGGTGCGATCGCCCTCGCGGTACGCGGAGACCGTTCTGCGGCGGCGGGTGCTCCGGCGGACCTCGATCGCGCTCGCCCCGGAGCCGCTCGGCGGCTGGCTCGTCGTACTGCGCTGTGGGTTTCCGGCGCGGTGCAGTGGGTCGGCGGGCACGCCCCGACCGTACCCGCTGGGCCGGGGGAAGTCCCGGCTCCGGAAGGCTTCCGTGCCCGCACCGTCATCGGCTGCCGGATTTGTACGACGATTCCCCGCCCCTGTGGACAACTCTCGGCGGCGGATCACCAGTGCGGGCATCCTGGATCGCGTCGGCGAGCATCGCGGCATCGCTTCGGTGAGCACCGCGACACCGCCTCGGCGCGCCTCGCGGCATCGCTTCGGCGAGCCTCGCGGCATTGCCTCGGTGAGCACCGCGACGTGGAACGGGAACGATCTATGGCACACGGGGGTTGTCATGCATCCGGTGGTGAAGCCTGCGCTCCGGCGCGGCTGGCGTGATCTGAAGACCGTGCAGTTCGGGATGGCGCCGGCGCACGCGATGACACTCGGTCCGCTGGACCAGGCGTCCGGCTACTTCCTCGACCTGCTGAACGGCACCCGGGGCATGGAGCTGCTCCGTGAGGAGGGCCACCGGATGGACTTCCCCGACGGCCACGTCGACCGGCTCGTGCGTGGCCTCGCCGAGGCCGGGCTGCTCGACGACGCCCGGGGCGGCGGGCCGGAGGCCGACGCCCTGCGACAGAACAAGGAGGTCCTCGACCGTCTGCGGCCGGATCTGGCGACCCTCTCCCTGACGACGTCCCGCCCCGGCGAGGCGATGGGCCGGCTGGCCGCCCGGCGTGCGCAGCGGGTGCAGGTGCGGGGCGCGGGCCGGGTGGGCGCCGTGCTCGCCTCAGTGCTCGCGGGAGCGGGCGTGGGCGAGGTCGAGGTGCTCGACGGGGGGTGTGTGGAGCCCTGGGACGTCGCCCCGGGTGGTCTGCCCGCGGATGCCGTCGGGGATCGCAGGGACGCGGCGGCTCGCCGTGCCGTGCGACGGGCCGCTCCGGACCGTCCCTCGCGCCGTCCGGCGGCGGGGTCCGCTCCGGCGGAGCCCGACCCGGGCTTCTCACTGGTCGTCCTCGCTCCTCGTGACGACGTCGCCGTGCACGCGCCGGACCCTGCCGCCGCCGAGCCGTTCATGGCGTCCGGGACGCCGCATCTGTACGCCGGTGTCGTGGAGGGGACCGGGGTGGTCGGCCCGTTCGTCCTGCCCGGGGAGACCGGTTGCGCGGGGTGCCTGCAGCACAGCCGCACCGACCGGGACCCGACGTGGCCCCGTCTCGTCGCCCAGTGGCGTTCGGGCCGGCAGCCGCAGGGGCGGGCCTGCGATCTGGCGCTGGCCACCACCGTGGCCGGGCTGGCGGCCGCGCACGCGCTGGCGTTCCTGGACGGCCGGCTCCCGTCGAGCGCCGGGGCCCGCTGGGAGGTCTCCGTTCCCGAGCTGCACTGGCATGCGCGGCCCGTCTACCCGCATGCTGCATGTCCGTGCGGGGCCGCGGCGAGAGAAATCGAGGAGCACCCTTCGGAGGACGGGGAGCCGCACGAGACAATGGCTGTGCAACGGCCGCCGACGCAGTGCCGTGAGGCAGCGGCGGAGCGGCCGGCTGGGACTTGGAGGGCGCATGTCTGATCTTCCCCGGAAGGCGGTCACCCGGACCGCCAAGCTCGCCGCGCTCCCGCTCGGCTTCGCCGGGCGGGCGACCTGGGGGTTCGGCAAGCGGATCGTCGGCGAGTCCGCCGAGCTGGTCGGCCGTGAGCTCCAGCAGCGCACCGCGGAGCAGCTGTTCAAGGTGCTGGGCGAGCTCAAGGGCGGGGCGATGAAGTTCGGGCAGGCGCTGTCCGTCTTCGAGTCGGCCCTGCCGGAGGAGGTGGCCGGGCCCTACCGGGCGGCCCTGACCAAGCTGCAGGAAGCCGCGCCGCCGATGCCGACGCGCACCGTGCACACGGTGCTGCGCGAGCGGCTCGGGGAGGACTGGCAGGAGATGTTCCTGGAGTTCGAGGACAAGCCGGCCGCGGCCGCCTCGATCGGCCAGGTGCACCGGGCGGTGTGGCACGACGGCCGTGAGGTCGCGGTCAAGGTGCAGTATCCGGGCGCAGGCGAGGCCCTGCTGTCCGACCTGAACCAGCTGAGCCGCTTCTCCCGCCTGCTCGGCCCGCTGATCCCCGGCATGGACATCAAGCCCTTGATCACCGAGCTGAAGGACCGGGTCTCGGAGGAGCTGGACTACGGGCTGGAGGCGCAGGCCCAGAGCGCCCACGCCGACGAGTTCGCGGACGACCCGGACGTTCTCGTGCCGCAGGTGGTGCATCAGTCCGAACAGGTCTTGATCACCGAGTGGATCGACGGCATCCCGCTGTCGGAGATCATTTCGGACGGCACCCAGGAACAGCGCGACCGTGCCGGTCAGCTCCTGGCCCGCTTCCTGTTCTCCGGCCCCGCCCGCACCGGCCTGCTGCACGCCGACCCGCACCCGGGCAACTTCCGCCTCCTGCCCGACGGCCCCGGAGGCGAGGACGACTGGCGCCTGGGCGTGCTCGACTTCGGCACGGTCGACCGGCTGCCCGGCGGGCTGCCCGCCACCATCGGGGAGTGCCTGCGGCTGACCCTCGACGGGGAGGCGGAGACGGTCTACGAGCTGCTGTGCGCGGAAGGGTTCGTCAAGGAGACGATCGAGTTGGAGGCCGACGCGGTCCTCGACTACCTGCTGCCGATCATCGAACCGGCCCAGGTGGACGCGTTCACCTTCACCCGCGGCTGGATGCGCAGCCAGGCGGCCCGGGTCGCCGACCCCCGCTCGCCCGCCTACCAGCTCGGCAAGCGGCTCAACCTGCCCCCGGCCTACCTGCTGATCCACCGGGTGACGTTGAGCACCATCGGCGTGCTGTGCCAGCTCGGGGCGACGGTGCGGCTGCGCGAGGAACTGGAGGAGTGGCTGCCGGGTTTCCTCCCGGAGGATCCGGCGGACGGTGCGGAGTCCGTCGCCCAGGCGTGATCGCGCGACCGGCCGGAGCCGGGGGCTTCACCACCAGTCGGAGTCCAGCCGCCCCTCGATCGACCTGAGGTTCTCCCGGGAGCAGATGTCGCAGTAGTGGCGGCCGGCGCCGTGCTCGACGGAGAACGTCCAGGTCGGCGGCGGACCCTGTGCCCCGGCGTCCGCTGTCGCACCGCAGCGGCCGCACACCGGCCGCGGAGTCTTCGCGGCGTCGCCGTCGGCTCCGGAAGGATTCGTCGCACTCGCCACGCGCCGACGATACGCCGAAGCACCGGACGCGGACACCGGGGCGGCGGCCGGCCAGTCGCCGAGAACGCCGCGGGGGCCGGTCCGTGGGTACGGACCGGCCCCCGCGGGAGAGCCCGGCCTCCTGATCGGGAGGCCCGTGCTTCAGATCTGGACGGTCACTGCATGACGGCCATGGCGAGCGCCCGGCGGGCACGCCGCGAGGCTCGCTCCGCCCTGCGCTGCATCCGGCGGGCGGTCACCAGGCGCACGGCCCGGCGTTCCTGCTCCGCCTCGTGCAAGCGCTCGTGCATATGCGCACGCGCCAGGGCTTCTGGGATGAGTTGCATCTCTCGGGTCCTGTTCTGACGCGAGTCCTTCGCGCCGGTGGTGGTGAAATCGCGGGTCGCGGAGCCTGCGGGCTCGTCGGTGGACGGCTTCATCGGGGCCTGCTTCTGGGGGTCGTGCGTGAGGGGGCGGTCGATCGTTCCTGCGGTGTTCATGCGGTGACCGGGTTCTTGCGCGGGCGGCCACGCGGCCGCTTCCGGGCGACGACGACACCCTGGACGAACAGCTCGCCACCCCAGACGCCCCAGGGCTCACGCCGCTCCTTGGCGCCGGCGAGGCAGGCCTCGACCAGCGGGCAGGTACGGCAGAGGGACTTGGCGTACTCGACGTCCGCGGGCGACTCGGCGAAGAAGACCTCCGGGTCGTAGGAGCGGCACGGGACGGGTACGCCGAGGTTCTCGATGGCGTCGTCGAGCGCGGTGAGCGCGGTGAGCGGGGTCAAGGCGGAGTCCTCCGTGGAGCCGGGCTTGGGGATCGTGTCGGAAGGCGGTACGGACGGTGCGTGCGCTTCGAGTTGCACGGTTCGTCTTCCTCGTCTGGTCGTTCCGGCCGGTTGGCCGGGGGCGGCTGGTACCGGGTTCTTTTCTTGTCCCGAGGCTCCTTCGGTCTGTCGTCCCTGGTCGGGGACAAACAGAAGGGCCGCGGATCCCGGATGGGGTTCCGCGGCCCTGAAGGCGCCGACCTGATCGTCGATCAGGCTGGATCACTCCAGGGTTCTGGCCCACGGAAGGCCCACATCTGGTGGTGCTGCGTCGTCTGCTTCCGGAATCCGGCACCGGTCGCCGTAAAGGCATAGGCCTGGGCCTGTGCCACTACTGCTGCTTCCAGTGCCTTGGTCGGTCGCTCATTGCGCTCACGGACAGGAAGGGCCGCGGGGGCAACGGAGGAGGCAGCCGGCAGGACGGCACGAATGCCGGACAGACCGGTGCCCAGGTTCGAGACGCCGAGCATGCACGTGGAGACGGCCGAGCGATCGGTCATTTTCACGGTGCTGGAGAAGCTGGTGTTGATGCTGATCACTGGACTCGCCTCCTCTCGGCGTCTCGGGGGACTGGACGGACCAGTCCTGCGGATATGCAAGTACAACACGGAGTCAGGGCCTTCGAGAAGGCCGCTGCTCTCGTGCCTAAGAACCTATGGGGATTGCCGGGGCATGCGCAAACTATTTTTTCGACGAGTTCGTGTCAGTCCTCGCCGGTGTCCGGGGAGCCGTACTGGCCTGCGCAGATGGCCAGCACATCGGCCCCGTAGCGGTTGAGCTTGCGCTGGCCGACGCCCGGGATGCGGGCCAGCTCGTGGGCGTCGTCCGGGGCGGTCTCCGCGATCGCCATCAGGGTGCGGTCGGTGAAGACGCAAAAAGCGGGCTGACCACTGGTGCGCGCCTGGTCCGCGCGCCACTCCCGCAGCCGCTCGTAGAGGCCCTCGTTCATGTCGGAGGGACAGCCGTCGCAGCGCATCAGCTTCATCTCGCCGGCGTCGGTCAGGGTGCGGCCGCAGACCCGGCAGCGCGCCGGGACGCGACGCGTCCGTCTCGGGGCGGAGCCCCTGGTTCCGGGGATGCCGCGCTCGATTCCGCCCGCTCCGCCTGCGGCGGCGCGCCCGGTGGTGGCCGTGGAACCGGGGCGCAGTCCCTCCAGGAAACGGCTCGGACGGCGACCCGGCCGGCCCCCGGGTGAGCGGGAGAGCGACCAGGAGACATGGAGGCGCTCCCGTGCCCGGGTGACGCCGACGTAGAGCAGGCGGCGCTCCTCCTCGATCTGCTCGTCGGTCTTGGCGTAGGTGATCGGCATCATGCCCTCGGCCACGCCGACCAGGAAGACCACGTCCCACTCCAGTCCCTTGGCGGAGTGCAGCGAGGCCAGAGTGACGCCCTGCACCGTGGGGGCGTGCTGGGCGTTGGCGCGTTCGTCGAGCTCGGCGACGAGGTCGGCCAGGGTGGCGCCGGGCCGGGCGGCGGCGAAGTCGTGGGCGAGGTTCACCAGGGCGGCCAGCGACTCCCAGCGTTCGCGCACGGCGCCGGAGCCGGCCGGCGGTTGCGGGGTCCAGCCCTCGCCCGACAGCACCGCGCGCACCTGGGAGGGCAGGTCCACGGCGTCGTCCAGCAGGGAGTCGTTGCCGCCGAAGCGGGCCGCGCCGCGCAGGGCGACGCCGGCCTTGCGCACCTCGGGGCGGTCGAAGAACCGCTCGGCTCCGCGCAGCTGATAGGGCACTCCGGCGTCGGCGAGTGCCTGCTCGTAGGTCTCGGACTGCGCGTTCGTGCGGAACAGGATGGCGATCTCGGCGGCCGGGACGCCCGAGTCGACGAGTTCGCGGATGCGGCGGGCGGCGCCTTCGGCCTCGGCGGGCTCGTCGGTGTACTCGGTGTAGACGGGCTCGGGGCCGGGGCCGCGCTGCGAGACGAGTTCGAGCCGGTGGTCGGCGGCCCGGCCCCGGGCCTGGGCGAGCAGGCCGTTGGCGAGGTGGACGACCTGCGGCGTGGAGCGGTAGTCGCGGACCAGCTTGACGACCGTCGCCCCGGGGTGGCGGGTGCGGAAGTCCAGCAGGTGATCGGGGGTCGCCCCGGTGAAGGAGTAGATGGTCTGGCTGGCGTCGCCGACCACGCAGAGGCTGTCGCGGTCGCCCAGCCACAGTTCCAGCAGGCGCTGCTGGAGGGGGCTGACGTCCTGATACTCGTCGACGACGAAGTGCTGGTACTGGGCGCGGACCTGTTCGGCGATGTCGTTCCGGTCCTGCAGGACGGCCACGGTCAGCAGCAGGACGTCCTCGAAGTCGATGACGGAGCGCTCGCGCTTGACGTCCTCGTAGGCCGCGTAGAGCTGGGCGATCTCGGCCGGGTCGCGGGGCGTCTCACGGCCGGCCTTGGCGGCGGCGGGCGCGTAGTCGGCGGGGACGATCTGGGTGACCTTGGACCATTCGATCTCGGCGGTGACGTCGCGCAGCTCGCCGCGGTCGAGGCGGATGCGGCAGGCGGCGGCCGCGTCGGCGACGAGCTGGATCTTGCGGTCGACGAGCCGCGGCATGGATCCGCCGACTGCCTTCGGCCAGAAGTACTGGAGCTGGCGCAGGGCCGCGGAGTGGAACGTGCGTGCCTGGACGCCCTCGGCGCCGAGCTGGCGCAGCCGGCCGCGCATCTCCCCCGCGGCGCGGTTGGTGAAGGTGACGGCGAGCACGCTGGAGGGGTGCAGGATTCCTGCGCGCACGCCGTAGGCGATGCGGTGGGTGATGGCCCGGGTCTTGCCCGTGCCCGCGCCCGCCAGGACGCACACCGGACCGTGCAGGGCGGTGGCCACCTCGCGCTGCTCGGGGTCGAGCCCTTCGAGCACCGCGTCGGCCGAGTCCGGTACCCGCGGGAAGAGGGGGGAGTGCGTTGCTGCTGTCACATGGCCATGCTGCCAGGTCGTGGGAGACGGCTGTGCCGGTTGTCCACAGGCACGCACCGATAGTCGTACTGATGCGGCAGGCGTCACAGCGGCTGGTGCGAGGGGCTCTGTGCATGACCGGTGCGGTGGGTGTCACAGTCGTCGGCGGCCCGGCAGCCGGTGGAAGCGGAGGCGGCGGGGCAGCGGGAATGGTGGAGGTTTCACATACGTTCCCTCCACTGCGAACCCGTCCCCGAGTCACCGAAGGAGCACGAGCGACATGCCGGGCACTGTGACGATGTACAGCACCACGTGGTGCGGCTACTGCCGCCGGCTGAAGAGCCAGATGGACCGCGAGGGCATCGCGTACGACGAGATCAACATCGAGCAGGACCCGGAGTCCGCCGCGTTCGTGGAGAAGGCGAACGGTGGGAACCAGACGGTACCCACCGTGCTGTTCCCCGACGGCTCCACGCTGACCAACCCTTCGCTGGCCCAGGTCAAGCAGAAGATCGGCGCCTGACGGCCCGGACGTACGAGGAAGGCGGCTCCTGACAGGCTCAGGAGCCGCCTTCTCGTTGTATCCCGGGTCCCGGGTCCCGGTCAGGCGGCCGTCCTCGTCGGGAGCGGCTTGCCGTACCAGAGCTCGATCAGCCGGGCCGCGATCGAGATGCCGTACGGCGGGAGGACCTCGCCGGACTCGAAGGCGGCGCGCAGTTCGTCGCGGGAGAACCAGCGGGCCTCGTGGATCTCGTCGCCGTCCACGTCGATCTCCGTGGAGGTGGCGCGGGCCAGGAAGCCCAGCATGAGGCTGGACGGGAAGGGCCAGGGCTGGCTGGCGACGTACTCGACCGGGCCGACCGTGATGCCGACCTCCTCCTGGACCTCGCGGCGCACCGACTGCTCGATCGACTCACCGGGCTCGACGAAGCCGGCGAGCGTGGAGAAGCGGCCCTCGGGCCAGTGCACCTGGCGTCCGAGCAGGATGCGGTCGTCCTCGTCGGTGACGGCCATGATCACGGCCGGGTCGGTGCGCGGGTAGTGCTCGGCGCCGCAGGCCGGGCAGCGGCGGATGTGGCCGGCTGCCGCGATGACGGTGCGCTCGCCGCAGCGGGAGCAGAAGCGGTGGGTGCGCTGCCAGTTTTCCAGGCCCACGGCGTGCACCATCAGGCCGATGTCCCGGGCCGACAGCAGCAGGCCCGCCTCGCGCAGACCCGCCGCGCGCGCCGACTGGTCCATGCGCCCGGGCAGGGCGTCCTTCTGCAGCGCGAAGTAGCTGACGCCCTCCTCGTCGATGCCGAGGAAGTAGCGGTGCGCCTCGGTGAGGGGAGCCTCGAAGGACGGGGTCATGACGAGTTCGGTGCGCCCGTCCGCCGTCTCGTCGATGAGGACCTGGCCGCCGGAGACCACGAAGCAGCGCGTGGTGGGGTGACTCCACGCCGCCGCGAGCCAGGCCTCGTCGAGCCGGTGGTGGGCGGCCCGGTCGATGCCGCTCGGGGCGGTGAGCGAGATGGGACGGTCGGCGTTGTGGTCGGTCCAGGTGGTCACGGGTGCTTCCAACTCCCCCGGTGGAACGGTTGGTTCGGCGGACTGATCGGCGGGCGGTACGGCGGGAGGCGACCGGGTGCGGCGGACCCGGGCGGTGCGGGGCGGCTCTTCCAGTGTGCCCCGCGCGCGTGGCCGGTCCGGACGGCGCGGAGGACTCAGGGGGCGTGGCTCCAGTGCTCGGCGAGGTCACCCCACAGGTAGGCGGTGGTCTCGACGCCCTTGAGGAGCAGGTCGAGCTCGACCTTCTCGTTCGGGGCGTGCCAGCCGTCCGACGGGACGGAGATGCCCAGGAACAGCACCGGTGCGCCGAGGACGTCCTGGAGGTCGGCGGCCGGGCCGGAACCCCCCTCGCGGGTGAAGCGGATCGGCTTGCCGAAGGCCCGGCCCATGGCGCGCACGACCGACTGCAGGGCCGGGTGGTCCAGCGGCGTCAGGCACGGGCGCGTGGCCCCGCTGAACGTGATCTCGCTGCGGATCCCGTCGGGCACCTGCTGTCCGGCCCACGCGCGGACGGCCTTCTCGACGTGGCCGGGGTCCATGCCCGCCACCAGGCGGAAGGACAGCTTCACCATGGCGGAGGACGGGATGATCGTCTTGCTGCCGGGGCCCTGGTAACCGCCCCCGATGCCGTTCACCTCGGCGGTGGGGCGGGCCCAGACCCGCTCCAGGGTGCTGTAGCCGGCCTCGCCGTGCGCCGCGTACGACTTGGCTCCGCGCAGCCACCGTTCCTCGTCGAAGGGCAGCTCCGCGAAGAGCTCACGTTCGCGGTCGGTCAGTTCGATCACGCCGTCGTAGAAGCCGGGGACCGCCACGCGCCCGTGCTCGTCGTGCAGGGCGGCGACCAGGCGGGCGGCGGCCGTCGCGGGGTTCGGCACGGCGCCGCCGAAGGAGCCGGAGTGGATGTCCTGGTCCGGGCCGTGCAGCCGTATCTCGCACTCGGCGAGGCCGCGCATGCCCGTGCACACCGTGGGGGTGTCCTCGGACCACATGCCGGTGTCGGAGACGATGACCGCGTCGGCGGCGAGCCGCTCCGCGTGCTGTTCGACCAGCGCCCGGAAGTGCGGCGAGCCGGACTCCTCCTCGCCCTCGACGAGCAGCTTGAGGTGCACGGCCGGAGAGGTGCGGCCGGTGGCGGCGAGGTGGGCGCGCACACCGAGGGTGTGGAAGAACACCTGGCCCTTGTCGTCGGCCGCCCCGCGCGCGTGGAGGCGGTCGCCGCGCACGACCGGCTCGAACGGCTCGGTGTCCCAGCCGTCCTCCCGGGCGGCGGGCTGAACGTCGTGGTGGCCGTAGACCAGGACCGTGGGCGCCTGCGGGTCGTCGCAGGGCCACTCGGCGTAGACGGCGGGGGCGCCCGGGGTCGGCCAGACCTCGGCCGTCGGGAAGCCGGTCTCGCGGAGCTTGGCGGCGAGCCAGTCGGCGCTGCGTCGTACGTCGGGCGCGTGGTCGGGCTGGGCCGACACCGACGGGATGCGCAGCCACTCGGCGAGGTCGTCGAGGAAGGCGGCGCGGTGCTGCTCGATGTACGTACGGACGACGCTGTCCGGGGTCTGGCTCATGGTCACGAGCCTATCGGCCCTCACCGGCGTCGTCGGAGTGCGGTTCCTCACCGAGCTGCCCTCCCGGGGGCTCGTCCAGAAGCAGCCGCTCCAGCTCCGCCCGGCCGGGCAGGTGCCGGGGTCGTACGACCTCTCCGCTGCGCACGTAGAGGAACGCCGCCGTGACCCTCTCCGGGGGAACGCCCTGCTGCTCGGCCCAGGCGAGGCGGTAGACGGCCAGCTGGAGCGGGTCGGCGGTGCGCGAGCGGCTGGTCTTCCAATCGACGATCTCGTACGTCGCGCCTCGCCCGTCGCCCTCCTTGTAGACGGCGTCGATGCGGCCCCGGACGACCCGGCCGGCGATCGCCAGCTGGAAGGGTGCCTCGACCCGGTAGGGCGTGCGGCGTGCGTACGTGCTGCGTTCGAAGGCCTCCTTGAGCGTTTCCAGGTCCCGTTCGTCGGCGATCTCGGCGTCGCCGCCGGGCAGTTCCTCGGGCTCCAGCATCGGGAGCGTGAGTTCCTCGAAGCGGGACTCGACCCAGGCGTGGAAGCGGGTGCCGCGGCGGGCGGCGGGCCGGGGCGGGCGCGGCATGGGGCGGGCCAGTTCCTGGGCGAAGCCGTCCGGGTCGGCGGCCAGGTGCATCAGCTGGGAGGCCGTGAGCGACGCCGGGAGGGGGACCTCGGTGACGCTGTCGCGGGCGCGCAGCAGCTCGCCCGTGAGGGCGTCGAGGTCGCGGTCCCAGGAGGCGACGGTGCGGGCCTCCTCCGGGGTGAGACGGGGTTCGTCCCGGAAGGGCGCGGGGTCGGCCGGGGCGGCCTGGCGGGGGACGGTGGGGCGGTGCCCGGGCCTCGCACCGGCGCCGGGCGCGGCCGGCTCCGCGAAGGGGTCGCGCTCGTCCGAGGGGCGAGGTTCGTCGAAGGGACCGGGCTCGTCGAACGGGCCGGGGCCGTCGTAGGAGCCGGGTTCGCGGTAAGAGCCTGGTTCGCCGTAGGGGTCCGGCTCGTCGTACGGGGGCTCGTCGTCCTCGGGTGGCGGGGGCCACTCCGGGTCGTCGAGTACGCCTGTGGCGTGCACCGCGGTGTGGATGTCCTCGTGCGCAGCGAGGCGCTCGAGGTAGGTCAGGACGGTCTCGGCGGCCGCTCGGCGGCGGGCGAGGGCCGCGTCGTCCAAGGGCAGGGGCCACACCTGGTCGCCCGCGGCCCGGTGCAGGGCCGGGTTCTCCTCGTCCTCGGGGGGATCCTCCGCCCAGGCCTCGATCTCGCCGTGTCCCGCTGCGCAGTGCTCGTAGAGGGCCTGGAGGAACGCCGAGGGGCCGCGGCGCTTCTTCTGGGTCGGGCCCCACCAGTGGCCGGAGCCCAGCAGGAGGGAGCGGGGGCGGGTGAAGGTGACGTAGCCGAGGCGGAGTTCCTCGATGTGCTGGTGGTCCTTCATCGCCTCGTGGAAGGCCTTCAGGCCCCGGGCGTCCCACGAGGTGACGTTGGGCAGGGTGTCGGCGTCACCGCGCAGCTCGTGCGGCAGGACCTTGCCCTGGGAGGTCCACTTCTCACGGCCCTGGCTGCTGGGGAAGGTTCCGGTGACCAGCCCCGGGACGACCACGACGTCCCACTCCAGGCCCTTGGACTTGTGCGCGGTGAGCACCTTCACGGTGTTCTCCCCGCCGGGCAGGGCGTTGTCCAGGCCCTTCTCGTACTGGGCGGCGGTTCGCAGGAAGCCGAGGAAGGCGAGCAGGGTCGCCTCGTTGTCACCGGCGGCGAACGAGGCGGCGACGTCGAGGAAGTTCGACAGGGTCTCGCGGCGGCGGGCGGCCAGGGCGTGCGGGGACGCCGACAGCTCCACCTCCAGTCCCGTGATGGCGAGCACGCGGTGCAGGACGTCCATCAGCGGATCGGACAGGGAGCGGCGCAGCTCGCGCAGCTCGGTGGCCAGCCGGGCGAAGCGCACGCGCGCGTCGGGCGAGAACGGCAGCCCGTCGTCGTCCCCACGGCCGTCCAGCGGCGTCTCCAGGAACGTGTCGAGGGCGTCGGCGAGGGAGATCACCTCCGACGGGTCGGTGCCCTCGACCGCCTCGGCGAGCCGGCGGTCCGGGTCGTCGTCCTCCTCCACGCGTGCGTGGGCCACGAGCAGCCTGGCGCGCCGCCCGAGGAGGGCGAGGTCGCGTGGTCCGATGCGCCAGCGGGGACCGGTCAGGAGACGGACCAGGGAGGCGTTGGCGCCGGGGTCCTGCAGGACCTCGCAGACGGCCACGAGGTCGGCGATCTCCGGCAGGTGCAGCAATCCGGACAGGCCGACCACCTCGACCGGGACGTCCCGCGCGACCAGCGCGCCCTGGATCTCGGCGAAGTCGGTGGCCGTGCGGCACAGGACGGCGATCTCGCCGGGCGGCGTCCCCGTCCGTACCAGGTGGGCGACGGAGTCGGCGGCCCAGTCGAGCTCCTCCGCGTGGGTGCGCAGCAGGGCGCAGCGCACCGAGCCGTCGCGCTCGGCGCCCGGGGCCGGGCGGAGCGCCTCCACGCCCGCGTGCAGGGCGCGCAGCGGCTTCGCGAGGCCGTTGGCGAGGTCGAGGAGGCGGCCGCCGCTGCGGCGGTTCTCGCTGAGCGCCTGCCGGGTCGCGGGGCGGCCGTCGGCGTGGGCGAAGTGCTCGGGGAAGTCGTCGAGGTTCGCCACGGAGGCCCCGCGCCAGCCGTAGATCGCCTGGCAGGGGTCGCCGACGGCGGTGACGGGGTGGCCGGTGCCCTCGCCGAACAGGCCCGCCAGCAGGACGCGCTGGGCGACCGAGGTGTCCTGGTACTCGTCGAGCAGGACCACCCGGAACTCGTCACGCAGCAGGCGTCCCACCTCGGGGACCTTCGCCAGACGGGCCGACAGGGCGATCTGGTCGCCGAAGTCGAGCAGGTCCCGCTCGCCCTTGGCGGCTCGGTAGCGGGTGACGAGTTCGGCGAGTTCACGGCGGGCGGTGGCCGCCTCGGGCACCTTGCGCAGGTCGGCGTTGCTGAGCTTGGCGCCGCGCAGGGTCAGCAGCAGCTCGGCGTCGTACGCACGCAGCACCTCCGGGCGTACGAGGTGCTCGGCCAGTTCGGCGTCGAGGGCGAGGAGGTCGCCCACGAGGTCCGGGAAGGACCGGGTCAGCGCCGGGTAGGGCCCCGGTGACTCGCGCAGCACGCGCGCGGCGAGCTGGAAGCGGGTGGCGTCGGCGAGCAGGCGGGAAGTGGGCTCCAGGCCGATGCGCAGGCCGTGGTCGGTCAGCAGCCGGCCCGCGAAGGCGTGGTAGGTGGAGATCACCGGCTCGCCGGGCGGGTTGTCCGGGTCGATTGCGTCAGGGTCGGTGACACCGGCCCTGACCAGCGCCTTGCGGACCCGCTCGGCGAGTTCGGCGGCGGCCTTGTTGGTGAAGGTGAGTCCGAGCACCTGCTCGGGGGCGACCTGGCCGGTGCCGACCAGCCACACCACGCGCGCCGCCATCACCGTCGTCTTGCCCGACCCGGCCCCGGCCACGATCACCTGCGGGGCGGGCGGCGCGGTGATGCAGGCCGTCTGCTCCGGGGTGAACGGGATGCCGAGGAGCTCTTTGAGCTGTTCGGGGTCGGTGATACGGGCGGGCACGTCGAAGAGGCTAGCGGCGGCCAGTGACAGCGGTGACCGGATCGCCTGCCGTGACGACGGAAAGCGCAGGTCGGCACGGGTGGTGCGATGGGTCACTCCACCACGTGGCGCCCTTCCTGACGCGCGCTGCAGGAGGCCCGGAACGCGCAGTGCGTGCAGTGCTGCCCCGCGGTCGGTGTGAACCGCTCGTCGAGGACCTTGCCGGCCGCGGTGGCCAGCAGGTCGCCGACCCACTCCCCCTCCAGCGGCTCCTGCGCCTGCACCTTGGGCAGCGTCTCGCCGCCGTCGCGTTTGGCCGCCCCCTGCCGGAGGTGGACCAGTTCCGCTCCGCCCGGCTCGGGGCGCACCCCGTCGAAGACCTCGTCGACGGCGCCCTCGCGCACGGCCAGCTGGTAGACAGCCAGCTGCGGGTGGCGCTCGACCTCCTTGGAGGTGGGCGCCTGCTTGCCGGTCTTGAAGTCGACCACGTAGGCGCGGCCGTCTCCGTCGGCCTCGACACGGTCCATCTGGCCCCGGATGCGCACCTCGTAGTCGCCCGCCTCCAGGGTGACGTCGAAGTCGTGCTCGCTGGCCACCGGGGTGCGCCCGGTGCGGTCCATGACGTGCCACTGGAGGAAGCGCTCGAGCGCCACGCGCGCGTTGGCCTTCTCCTGCTCCGACTTCCAGGGCGCGTCGAAGGCCAGGGCGTTCCAGACGGAGTCGAGGCGTTCCATGAGGACCGACAGGTCGGCCGGGGTGCGTCCGGAGGCGACCTCGTCGGCGAGGACGTGCACCACGTTGCCGAACCCCTGCGCGGCGGTGGCGGGTGCGTCGGCCTTGACCTCCCGGCCCAGGAACCACTGCAGGGCACAGGTGTTGGCCAGCTGGTCGAGGGCGCTGCCCGAGAGGACGACGGGCTGGTCGCGGTCGCGCAGCGGCACCTTGGACTCGGTCGGTTCGAACATGCCCCACCAGCGGTAGGGGTGGGCGGAAGGCACCAGGGGACGGCCGTCCTCGTCGGAGAGGGCGGCGAGGCGGGCCAGGCGGCGGGCGGCGGCCTCCCTGAGGGCGCCGGAGACCCGCGGGTCGACCGTGGTGGCGCGCAGCTCGGCGACGAGCGCGGCGACGGACAGCGGACGGCGGGGACGTCCGGTGACGTCCTTGGGTTCGACGCCGAGTTCGGTGAGGAACCGGGACGGCTGGTCGCCGTCGTCGGCGGGGGCCTTGACGGCGGTGACGACGAGCCGTTCACGCGCGCGTGTGGCCGCCACGTAGAACAGGCGGCGCTCCTCGGCGAGCAGCGCACCCGGGGTGAGGGGTTCGGCGAGCCCGTCGCGGCCGATGCGGTCGGCCTCCAGCAGGGAGCCGCGGCGGCGCAGGTCCGGCCACAGGCCTTCCTGGACCCCCGCGACGACCACCAGGCGCCACTCCAGGCCCTTCGCGCGGTGAGCGGTCATCAGGCGCACGGCGTCCGGGCGCACGGCCCGCCGGGTGAGGGTGTCCGCGGCGATGTCCTCGGCGTCGATCTCCTCCAGGAAGTTCAGCGCGCCGCGGCCGCCGGTGCGCTCCTCGGCCCGGGCCGCGGTGGCGAACAGGGCACAGACGGCGTCCAGGTCGCGGTCGGCGTTGCGTCCCGCCGCGCCGCCCCTGCGGGCGGTCCGCTCCAGCCGGGCGGGCCACGGCGTGCCCTCCCACAGGTCCCACAGCGCCTCTTCGGCCGTGCCGCCGCCGGCCAGCCGCTCACGGGCCTTGCGCAGGAGCGCGCCGAGCCGCTGGGCACCGCGCGCGTACGTCGGGTCGTGCACGGCGAGCCGCTCCGGCTCGGCGAGCGCGCGGGCGAGCAGCACGTCCGAGGGCGGCGGCAGCGGGTTGCCGGCGGCCCGTTCCTCGTCGCGCAGGGCGCGGCCGAGCCGGCGCAGGTCGGCGGCGTCCATGCCGGCGAGGGGGGAGGTGAGCAGGGTGAGGGCGGTCTCGGTGTCGAGCCAGCAGGGGTCGCCGTGGCCGGTGCGGCCGTCACCGGCGTCGGAGGCGGGGGCGGTGCCCTCGCCGATGGCAGCTGCGGGATCGGCTGGGGCACCGGTGTCCGAGGCAGCTGCGTCCTCCGCGCTCGGGGCTGCCACGTCCCCCACCCCGGGGAGCCCTGCCTGCGCCGCGCCGGAGAGCCCCGCCTGCGCCGCGCCGGAGAGCCTCGTGGGCGCCGCCCCGGAGGGCCCCGCCTCCGCCCCGGCCACCGCCCGCAGTGCCGTCAGCAACGGTGCCACCGCCGGCTCGTGCCGCAGGGGCATGTCGTCGCCGTCGACGTCCACGGGGACGCCCGCCGCGGTGAGGGCGCGGCGGATCGTCGGGATGGTGCGGGAACCGGCGCGCACCAGCACCGCCATGTCGCTCCACCGGACGCCGTCCTCCAAATGGGCCCTGCGGAGGATGTCGGCGATGTTGTCGAGCTCCGTCCCGGAGGTCGGGTAGGTGTACGCCTCGACGCGGCCGCCCTCCCGCACCGGCGCGAGTTCGCGGTGGGCGCGGACCTTCTCGGCGGGCAGCCGGGTCAGCGGCATGCGCTGGGTGAGCAGCCGGGTGGCGGCCAGCAGGGCGGCGCCGGAACGGCGGGACGTGCGCAGTACCGCGACGGGGGCGGGGTGACCGTCCGCGCGCGGGAAGGCGTGCGGGAACTCCAGGATGCCGTTGACGTCCGCCCCGCGGAACGCGTAGATCGACTGGTCGGGGTCGCCGAACGCGACGAGGCTGCGGCCGCCTCCGGCGAGCGCGTGCAGGAGCCGCACCTGAGCGGGGTCGGTGTCCTGGTACTCGTCGACGTAGACCGCGTCGTACCGGGCGGCGAGCCGGGCGGCGACCTCGGGGCGGCGGGCGAGGAGCACCGCGCGGTGGACGAGCTCGGCGTAGTCGATCACGCCCTGAAGGTCGAGCACGTCCAGGTACTCGGCGAGGAAGGCCGCCGCGGCACGCCAGTCGGGGCGGCCCGTGCGGCGTGCGAAGGCGTCCAGGGCGTCGGGGCCGAGGCCCAGTTCACGGCTGCGGGCGAGGACCGCGCGGACCTCGTCGGCGAATCCCCGGGTGGTGAGGCAGGCGCGCAGTTCGTCCGGCCAGCGCACGTGGGCGAGCCCGAGCCGCTCCAGGTCCACCTGGCCCGCGAGCAGTTCCCGGACGGAGACGTCCTGCTCGGGGCCGGACAGCAGGCGCATCGGCTCGACGAACAGGTCGTCGTCCTGGTGGGCGCGCACCAGGGCGTAGCAGAAGGAGTGGAAGGTGGTGGCCCGGGGCGCGCGGGCCGCACCGGTGCGCAGGGCCATGCGGTCGCGCAGTTCGACGGCGGCCCGGCGGCTGAACGTCAGCACCAGGATGCGCTCGGGATCCGCGCCGCGGGCGATCCGCTCGGTCACGGACTCGACGAGCGTGGTCGTCTTGCCGGTGCCCGGACCTGCGAGGACGAGCAAGGGCCCGCCCGCGTGGTCAACCACGGAGCGCTGCGCCGCGTCCAACACGGGGGGATCCACCCGGGCGGGAGGGGTACGGACCAGTCGGTAAGCGCCACGGCTCCCCCGCCGCACCCGGGGGTGCGTCAGGCCGCTGGTGGAGGAAGAGGAGCTCACGTGGTTCGCCGGTCCTGGTGGAAGTGCTGGTTGGCGGGCCGCCACGCGTGGCGGGCGGTGACCGCGGGATGACGGGGACAGGTGCGGCCGACGCTACGCCGCCGAGTGAGGCGGAGGCAGGGCTTCCCCTTCTTCCCTCCGGTCACTCGGGACACGCTCGGCGCTCGAGTCCCTCGTCCCACGAACGTACGTCATGCCGCCGACGTGCCCCGTGTCCCCCGTCCGGATCACGGGTCACACGAGGGCGCCCGCGATGGCGGAAGCTGTCAGATGTGACCCTCCGCGCGATCGCCGCCGTCCCACCGCGCGCGTCTCATGTCGATGCGCGGCAGGTGGCCCTCGGCGGCCCGGCTCGCCTGTTTGAGGGGCGTGCCCTCCTCGCGGTAGTGCCCGAGCGCGCGCTGCTCGTGCCCGGGGAGCAGGAGGCCGTCCGCGCGGACGACGCGCCACCACGGCACGGCTCCCCCGTAGAGGGCCATCACGCGGCCGACCTGCCGCGGGCCGCCCTCCTCCAGCCATTCGGCGACGTCGCCGTAGGTGAGGACGCGTCCCGGCGGGATCAGCTCCGCGACGTCGAGGACCCGCTCGGCGTACGCGGGCAGCGCCTGCGCGCCGCCGTCCTCGTCCCGGCCCCCCTCAGGGCTCTGCTCACTCATCCGTCCCATCCTGCCCCACCCCACCGACAACGGGCTGGAGGTGCGCACAGGCTTGCGAATCGCCCGGCACAGGCGCGTCGGGCAGACTGTCCGCCCCCGCATGTGCACCCTGATGCCCGCGCGTATCGGTGTGGCATGCCACCATCGTGCGGGCGGTGACCGGTGATACGAGACCAAGAAGAGACCATGAAGCAGCAGGGTGCACAGGACACGGAGGGCACCTCTGACGCTTCGTCGCGCCCGGAATCCCCCGCCGGTGGCCGCAAGGCGCCCGGGAAGAGGAACCGGCCGGCCGTCGAGGAGCCCGACGTCGCCCACATCGACCAGGTCGAGGGCGATGAACCGCTGCTCCCCGCGCGCGTGCACCGGCCGTCCGACCTCATGCGGCTCCTGGTGGGCGTGCTCGCCGTCGCGGTGCTCATCGGGATCGCCGCGTTCGCGCACGGCACCACGTCGGGACTCGAACAGGACATCAACAAGGGCACCGGGCAGGCCCCGGACCTGCTCATCAAGATCGCGGGGCTGGCCTCCAGCATCGCGATCCTGCTGGTGCCGGTCGCGTTCGCCATCGAACGGCTGATCAAGCGGGACGGCCTGAGGATCGCCGACGGCGTGCTGGCGGCGGTCCTCGCCCACGGTGTGACGCTGGCCACCGACCTGTGGGTGGCCCGGGCGGCCCCCGACTCGATCCAGGAGGCGCTCACCCAGCCCTCCCCGGGCGACGTCCACGCGCTGACCGACCCGGTGCACGGCTATCTGGCGCCCGTGATCGCGTACATGACCGCCGTCGGCATGTCCCGCAGACCGAGATGGCGCGCGGTGCTCTGGGTCGTCCTGCTCCTCGACGCCTTCTCGATGCTCGTGACCGGGTACACGACGCCGTTCTCGATCATCCTCACCGTGCTGATCGGCTGGACGGTGGCCTACGGCACGCTCTACGCGGTCGGCTCGCCCAATGTCCGGCCCACCGGGCGAACCCTGATGGCGGGCCTGCGGACCGTCGGCTTCCGGCCGGTCAGCGCCTCCCGCGAGGACACGTCGGACAACCCGGACACCGGTGACCGAGGGCGCCGCTACTTCGTCACCCTGGAGGACGGCCCGCCCCTGGACGTCACCGTGGTCGATCGGGAGCAGCAGGCCCAGGGCTTCTTCTACCGCGCCTGGCGCAACCTCACCCTGCGCGGTTTCGCCACCCGCAGCAGCCTGCAGTCGCTGCGCCAGGCCCTGGAGCAGGAGGCACTGCTCGCGTACGCGGCCATCGCGGCGGGCGCCAACGCGCCGAAGCTGATCGCCACCTCCGAGCTCGGCCCCGACGCGGTGATGCTCGTCTACGAGCACAGCGGCGGCCGCAGCCTCGACTCGCTGTCCGACGAGGAGATCACCGACGACCTGCTGCGCGACACCTGGCACCAGGTCAAGGCCCTGCAGTCCCGTCGGATCGCGCACCGCAGGCTGGTGGGCGACGCGATCCTGGTGGATCGTTCCGGCACGGTGATCCTCACCGATCTGCGCGTCGGCGAGATCGCGGCCGGTGATCTGCTGCTGCGGATGGACATCTCCCAGCTCCTGGTGACCCTCGGCCTGCGCGTGGGGGGCGAGCGTGCGGTCGCCTCGGCGGTCGGGGTGCTCGGCCCGGACGCGGTGGCGGACTGCTTGCCGATGCTCCAGCCCATCGCGCTCAGCCGCTCCACGCGCGCGACGTTGCGCCGACTCGCCCGGGAGCGGGCGGAGCGCGAGCGCGAGGCGGTCCTGGAGGCGTCCCGGCAGGCCAAGCAGGCCCGTCTCGACGAGGCCGCCGACGAGACCGCACCGGCCCCGGAGAAGGCCGACAAGAAGGCCGTGCGCGCCGAGCAGCGGGCCGAGAAGCGGGCCATCGACGAGGCTCTGGAGGAGGCGCGCGAGGAGGATCTGCTCACCCAGATCCGGCACGAGGTGCTGCGCATCAGGCCGCAGGCCCCGGTCGAGCCGGCCCGGCTGGAGCGGGTGCGGCCGCGCACCCTCATCAGTCTCATCGCCGGTGCGATCGGCGCGTACTTCCTGCTCACCCAACTCACCCACATCGAGTTCGGGCCGCTCATCGCGAACGCCGAGTGGGGCTGGGTGGCCGCAGCGGTGCTGTTCTCGATGGCCAGCTACGTCGCGGCGGCGATGGCCCTGCTGGGCTTCGTGCCCGAGCGGGTGCCGTTCGTGCGGACGGTGGCGGCTCAGGTGGCCGGCTCGTTCGTCAAGATCGTCGCTCCGGCGGCGGTCGGAGGTGTGGCCCTGAACACGCGCTTCCTGCAGCGTGCGGGCGTGCGCCCGGGGCTGGCGGTGGCGAGCGTGGGCGCGTCGCAGTTGTTCGGGCTGGGCTGTCACATCCTGATGCTGCTGTCCTTCGGCTATCTCACCGGCACCGAGAAGACGCCGTCGCTGTCACCGTCCCGGACGGTCATCGCCGGTCTGCTGACGGTGGCGGTGCTGGTGCTCGTGGTGACCTCGGTGCCGTTCCTGCGCAAGTTCGTCGTCACGCGCGTGCGGTCGCTGTTCGCCGGTGTCGTGCCGCGCATGCTGGACGTGCTGCAGCGGCCGCAGAAGCTGGTCACCGGCATCGGCGGCATGCTGCTGCTGACGGCCTGCTTCGTGATGTGCCTGGACGCCTCCATCCGGGCGTTCGGCGACGAGACCACCTCGATCAGCCTCGCCAGCGTCGCCGTGGTCTTCCTCGCGGGCAACGCCCTGGGGTCCGCGGCGCCCACCCCGGGCGGTGTGGGCGCGGTCGATGTGACCCTGACGGTGGGTCTCATCGCCGTGGGGCTGCCCAAGGAGGTCGCGACTCCCGCGGTGCTGCTGTTCCGCATGCTGACCCTGTGGCTGCCCGTCCTGCCGGGCTGGCTGGCCTTCACCCATCTGACCCGCAAACAGGCGCTCTAGGGGACCGTCGGCCGGCCGGTCCCCTGACCGGTGGCCAGTCGGTCCCCTGACCGGTGGCCAGCCGGCCCCCTGACCGGTTGCCAGCCGGCCCCCTGACCGTTGGCCGGCCAGGCTCCCTCCCGCCTCACTGGCCCCCACGACCCCTCCTCCCTCGTACGGCACGCGTCCCGCGCGGACCGGTGCGGGCCGCCGCAGGATGGATTCATGCCGACCCGCCTCCGCCTGCGCGCCACCGCCCTGACCGCCTCCGCCGCGCTGCTGTCCGCCGTCCTCGCGGGCTGCGGGGGCGACGACGCCAAGGACGAGGACCTCACGCGGCAGACCCTGGACTGGAAGGAATGCCCCGCGCCGGACGAGGCCCAGGGAGGCGGTCCCGCGCCGTCCCCGCTGCCGGACGACGGCGAGTGGGAATGCACCACCATGAAGGCGCCGCTGGACTGGGACGACCCCAAAGGGGACACGATCGGCCTGGAACTGATCCGGGTGCGCACGACCGGTGACAACAGCGCGCGCATCGGCTCGCTCATCTTCAACTTCGGCGGCCCCGGCGGCTCCGGCGTCACCTCGCTGCCCGCCTTCGCGGAGGGCTACGAGACACTGCGCACCCGCTACGACCTGGTCAGCTTCGACCCTCGCGGAGTCGGCCGCAGCGCACCCGTGATCTGCGAGAACGACCAGCAGCTCGACGCCTACTTCCAGCAGGACGCCACACCCGACGACGCCGCGGAGCGCACCACGCTGCTGGACAACACCAAGGAGTTCAACGCGGCCTGCGAGGACAACTCGCGCAAGATGCTGCCGAACGTGCGCACGACCGACGCGGCCCGCGACATGGATCTGATGCGCCAGGTCCTGGGCGACGACAAGCTGCACTACTTCGGCATCTCCTACGGCACCGAACTCGGCGGCGTGTACGCCCACCTGTTCCCCGAGCGCGTCGGCCGGGCCGTGTTCGACGCCGTGGTCGACCCCTCGGAATCCGCCGAGCAGGGCTCGCTGGGCCAGGCCAAGGGCTTCCAGCTGGCCCTCGACAACTTCGCCGAGGACTGCGTCTCCAAGACCGAGGACTGCCCCGTCGGCGACAGCGCCCAGGACGTGAAGGACCGTATCGCCAAGCTGCTGGCGGACCTCGACCGCAAGCCGATCCCGGGCGTCTTCCCCCGCGAGCTGACCCAGACGGCCGCGACGAGCGGCATCGCGCAGGCGCTGTACTCCAAGGACTTCTGGGAGTACCTCACCCAGGGCCTGGAGCAGGCCTACGACGGCAACGGCCAGATCCTCATGCTCTTGTCCGACTCGCTGAACGGACGCAGCGAGAACGGCGAGTACAACAACAGCGCCGCGGCCAACGCCGCCATCAACTGCGCCGACGACAAGGCGCGGTACGACACCGCCTACGTGGAGCGGAAGCTGCCCGAGTTCCGAGCCGCGTCCGAACTGTTCGGCGACTATCTGGCCTGGGGCATGATCAGCTGCACGGACTGGGCGGTGCCGGGCGCGGCCGATCATCCGGACGTGAGCGCTGCGGGCTCGGCGCCGATCCTGGTCGTCGGCAACACCGGCGACCCCGCGACCCCGTACGAGGGGGCGCGGGCGATGGTGGAGGCCCTGGGCAAGGGGGTCGGGATCGAGCTGACGTACCGGGGGCAGGGGCACGGGTCGTACGACAGCGGGAACAAGTGCGTGCAGGGCGCCGTGAACGGCTATCTGCTGGACGGGAAGGTGCCGCCGACCGGCACGGTCTGCGCCTGACGACCCACCCGACCTCCTCCGTACATCTCAGCCGACCTGCGGAATCCGCAGGTCAGCGGGTTATCCACAGGCCGGACCGGCGGCCGCGGGTTCTGCCTACCATGGCCTGACCGCCATCCGCGGCACGAAGCGGACGGCCTGTGAGGGGGGATGGGCGATGACGCGCTTCGTACGGTGGGCCGCTGCGGCGGCGGCCTCGGCCCTGCTGGCAGCGGGCTGCAGCGGCGGCGACACGTCCGACGACGGCAGGGGCGGGCTTTCCTGGGGCCGCTGCAAGGCCACGGCCGACGGGCCCGCGCCGAGCAGCGAATGGCAGTGCGCCACGCTGGAGGTGCCGCTGGACTGGTCGAAGCCGGACGGCGAGACGATCGGCCTGGGGCTGATCCGCGCCAAGGCCCGGGGCGGGGACCGCGTGGGCTCACTGCTGTTCAACTTCGGCGGCCCGGGTGCTTCGGGGGTGTCCATGATGCCGTCCTACGCCCCGACGGTCTCGCGACTGGGCGAGCGTTACGACCTGGTGAGCTGGGACCCGCGGGGCGTGGGCGCCAGCGAAGGGGTGCGCTGCCGCGGGGACGAGGAGATCCAGGCGGCCGAGTCGGTGGACGTCACCCCGGACACCCCGGCCGAGGAGAAGGCCTACCTCGCCGACGCCGCCGACTTCGGCAAGGGCTGCGAGAAGGCCGCCGGCAAGCTGCTCCCGCACGTCTCCACCGCGGACTCGGCACGCGACATGGACCGCATCCGCGAGGTCCTCGGCGACGCGAAGATGCACTACTTCGGCATCTCCTACGGCACCGAGCTGGGCGGCACCTACGCCCACCTCTTCCCGGAGAAGGTCGGGCGGATGACCTTGGACGCGGTCGTCGACCCCGGCGCCGACACCGTGGGCCATGCCGAGAACCAGGCCCGTGGCTTCCAGCGCGCGCTGGACAACTACCTCACGTCCACCGGCCAGGACCCGCAGGAAGGCTCCCGCGAGATCGCGGCCTTGCTCCGGCGCATCGACGCCCGCCCTCTCGAGACGGGCACGCCCGAGCGGAAACTGACCCAGTCCCTCGCCGTGACGGGCATCATCCTGCCTCTGTACGACAAGAACGGCTGGCCGAGCCTGACCCGCGCACTGGACGCGGCGAGGAAGGGCGACGGCTCGGAACTCCTGGCGCTGGCCGACGGCTACAACGAGCGTGACTCCTCGGGGCGCTACGGCACGACGACCCACTCCCAGCGGGTCATATCGTGCCTGGACGACAGGCAGCGGCCGACCGCTGCCGAGACGAGGAAGCTGCTGCCCCGGTTCGAGAGGATCTCCCCGGTCTTCGGCACGTTCCTCGCGTGGGACACGGCCGGCTGGTGCCACGACTGGCCCGTGCCCGGACAGCACGACACCCCGGAGGTCGGCGCACCGGGAGCGGCGCCGGTCCTGGTGGTGGGCAACACGGGCGATCCGGCGACGCCCTACGAGGGTGCCCGCAGGATGGCCGACGAGTTGGGCGAGGGCGTCGGGGTGATGCTCACCTGGCGTGGCGAGGGCCACGGGGCGTACGGCAGCGGGAGCGACTGCGTGGACTCCACGGTGGAGGCGTACCTGCTCGACGGGTCGGTGCCCAAGGACGGCAAGGTCTGCTCATGACGACGGCGGGGGCCCCGGGCACCCGAGGTGCCCGCGACCCCCGCCGATGTGACCGGGCATCAGGGTCCGGCCCGGTGGGCCGGACCGTCAGGTCGGTGTCAGTAGACCGGCTTGCTCGGCTCGATCTGGTTGACCCAGCCGATCACGCCGCCTCCGACGTGGACGGCGTCCGAGAAGCCCGCGGACTTCAGGACCGCGAGGACTTCCGCACTGCGGACACCCGTCTTGCAGTGCAGGACGATCTTCTTGTCCTGCGGGAGGCTCTCCAGGGCGGTGCCCATGAGGAACTCGTTCTTCGGGATCAGCCGGGCGCCCGGGATGGAGACGATCTCGTACTCGTTCGGCTCGCGGACGTCGATGATGTCGATGCTCTCGCCGTCGTCGATCCACTCCTTGAGCTGCTTCGGAGTGATCGTGGAGTCGGCGGCCGCCGCCTGGGCCTCCTCGGACACGACGCCGCAGAAGGCCTCGTAGTCGATGAGCTCGGTGACGGTGGGGTTCTCGCCGCAGACCGCGCAGTCCGGGTCCTTGCGGACCTTGACCTGGCGGTACTGCATCTCCAGGGCGTCGTAGATCATCAGGCGGCCGACGAGGGGCTCGCCGATGCCGGCGAGGAGCTTGATGGCCTCGTTGACCTGGATGGAGCCGATGGACGCGCACAGCACGCCCAGGACGCCGCCCTCGGCGCAGGAGGGGACCATGCCGGGGGGCGGGGGCTCCGGGTAGAGGCAGCGGTAGCAGGGACCGTGCTCGGACCAGAAGACGGAGGCCTGACCGTCGAAGCGGTAGATCGAGCCCCATACGTACGGCTTGTTCAGCAGTACGCAGGCGTCGTTGACCAGGTAGCGGGTCGCGAAGTTGTCCGTGCCGTCGACGATCAGGTCGTACTGGCTGAAGATGTCCATCACGTTGTCGGCCTCGAGCCGCTCCTCGTGAAGGACCACGTTCACGTAGGGGTTGATGCCCTTGACGCTGTCGCGGGCGGACTCGGCCTTCGACCGGCCGATGTCGGCCTGGCTGTGGATGATCTGGCGCTGCAGGTTCGACTCGTCGACCTCGTCGAACTCCACGATGCCCAGGGTGCCGACGCCCGCTGCGGCCAGGTACATCAGCGCCGGCGAGCCCAGGCCGCCGGCGCCGACACACAGCACCTTGGCGTTCTTCAGCCGCTTCTGCCCGTCCATCCCGACGTCGGGGATGATCAGGTGGCGGGAGTACCTGCGGACCTCGTCTACGGTGAGCTCGGCAGCCGGCTCGACCAGGGGTGGCAACGACACGGGGACTCCGTTGGTCGGTCAATCACTACGGTTGTTCTCCCCGTAACACTGCCATGCCCTTTTTCATTCCGAGACACCCGTTCCGACCAGCGAGACGATGTCGTCCCAGTAGCCGGGCATGGCCTCCCAGGGGTCGACCCGGCCACCGCGGTCGGTGTGGTCGGTGAACCAGACCGTCGAAGCCCCCTGCCAGCGGGCGATGCGCAGCGCCTCCTCCAGATGGGCCCGGGGCACGCCGTGCACGAAGTGGCAGAAGCGCTCCGGTTCGTACTCGGCGGTCCACTCGGCCACCTGGGACCAGCGGTAGTCGCTCCACGGTCCGGAGAAGGTGACCAGCTGGTCGGCGAGGTCGGCGTATCCCGGGTGCGGGTGGATGCCGTGGCCGAGGACGATGTGGGCCTCGTCACGGATCACGCGGAGCGCGGCGACCGTGCGGCGCACCTCGGGCAGCCCGACGTGGTCGGCCGGGCAGCGCTCCAGGAGGAAACCGTCGACCTGGTACCAGTCGACGAACCGGTGGGCGTCCGAGACGACTTCGCCGAAGCTCCGGGTGCCGTAGCGGGTGTCGAGGTGTCCGAGGACGCGGACGCCCGCGTTGCGCAGGCGGCCGGCGGCTTCCAGGCAGTGCGGGTCGGGGCGGGCGCCGGGCCCGTCGGCCACGTTGAGGACCACCCAGTGCAGTGGAGTGCCGGGCCTCGTCAGCTCACCCCATTCGGCGCGGGCGAGGAGGGGGTGGGCGTAGCCGGGGACGCCGACGCCGGGACGGAGTTCCGTGCCGGAGGTGCGCGGTTGTGGCCTGGTCAGATGCGGCACGCCGCCTCCATCCAGATGTCGGCCAGGGACTCCTCAAGACCGATCCGGGGACGCCAGCCGAGCCGGTCGCGGGCGGTGCGCACATCGGCCTGCTGCCAGCTGCCGCAACCGTCCGGGTACGGGTACGCGACCGGAGCCGCGTGGTCGGAGTCGGGCCGCGGGTGGCCGATGGCCGGGCGCAGGGCACCGGGCGGGCCGTCCAGTTCGTGGAGGGCGCCGCCGTACCCGGCCACGCGGGCGAGGACCGCGGCGGCGTCGCGCAGGCGCACGGCGCGCCCGGAGCCGATGTTGATGACGCCCTGCGCGGCGGAGAGGGAGGCGGCGTGCACGGCGCGGGCCACGTCGCGGACGTCGACGAAGTCGCGCTGGGCGCCGAGGCCGCCGAGTTTCAGCTCGCCGTCGCCTGACTGCATGGCCCGGCGCATGGCCTCGGCGAGGCGGCCCAGGGGGGAGCCGGCGGGGGTGCCGGGACCGGCCGGTGAGAAGACGCGCAGGATGACGGCGTCCAGGCCGGAACCGAGGACGAGTTCCGTGGCGGCGAGCTTGCTGACCCCGTACGGGCCGCCCGGCCGGGGCACGGCGTCCTCGGCGGTGGAGGAGCCGGGTTGGCTGGGTCCGTATTCGGCGCTGCAGCCGATCTGCACCAGACGGGCGCCGCAGCCGCTGCGGCGCAGGGCCTCGCAGACGGTGGCGACGGCGACGGTGTTGTGGCGGGTGAGCTCGCGGGCCCCGCCGCGGGTGGCGCCGGCGCAGTTGACGACGACTCCCGGGTGGACCGCGTCGAGGAAGCGGGTGAGGGCGCCCGGGCTGCCCGAGGCGAGGTCGAAGCGCACGTCGGCGTCGTCACCGCGGCCGAGGGCGGTGAGCTGGACGGCCGGGTCGGCGAGCAGGCGGTCGGCGACGAAGCGGCCGATGTAGCCGTTGGCTCCGATCAGCAGGACTCTCATCGCGCGGCTCCTGTTGCGGCCGTGGCTCCTGGCTGGCTGGTCATGCGGGTTCTCCTTGAGGGCGGGACGGAACGGGTGTGGGGGGGTGGTGTCCGAAGCTGTGGGGGGTGGGGCTGTGAGGCGGTGACGGGGGCGTGGGAGGCCGCGCCGGCCGCGGATGGCCGGGCGCTCACCCGGAGGGCGTCACCGGGGGCCGGTCCGGCGGCGCGTGGGCGGAGGCCCGGGCCAGCTTGCGCGTGGTGTGGAGCAGCAGGGCCAGGGTCCCGGCACCGCACGCCAGGGCCGGGACGCTGCCGGCTCCCCAGGTGGCCACGAGGGCCTCGACCGGAGTGGCGACGAAACCGCATCCGGGAAGGCGGGAGACGAACACGGAGGCGAGAGCGGCCGCCTCGACCAGGGCGGTGGCCGTGAGGACGAGGGCCGGTGCGTAGGCGAAGCCGTGGACGGTGAGGAGGCGAGCCAAGTGCAGCAGGGCACCGAGGGTGAGCACCTCCGCATAGGCCGACGGCTCGTCGAGGAGGGTGGTGCTCAGGACGGCCAGAGCCGTCAGGGCGGCCATGAACAGAGCGAACGTGCCGAGCAGCAAGGGCCGGACGGAGGCGGCGAAGTCCTCCAGACCGCGGCTCGCGACGAGTTTGCGCCGGGCGCGCGCGGTCAGAAGGTGGGCGCTCCAGGCCGCCGGTGCGCACGCCAGGGCGAGAGCCAGGACCGGGGCCGCGGTGAGGGGCCAGGGCCCGTTCGCGGCTCCGGTGGGCGGGAGGTCCGGGCCTCCGGCGAGGGCGCTGCGGAGCAGACCGTCACCGAGCAGCGCGTAGCCGAGGAGCCACAGCGTCCATACGGCGGACCTGCCCCGGGCGGCACCGGGGCGGGGCCCCGGCCCGCCTCCCTCGGTGAGGCTCAGCGGGCCGCGGCGCAGGGCCGCACGGAGGGCCAGGGCCAGGGCGAGGGCCCCAGCGACCGCGACGTACAGGCGCGCCCGGCCCTGGGTGAGATCCAGGGCGGTCACGGCGGCGGCGCACAGCGCTCCGGGCAGAAGCGTCAGCAGCACCCAGTCGGCGCGCACGCGGGGTGCGGCGGTCGGGGCGGGCGGAGGCGCGTCGCTCTCCCGGGAGACGCGTGCGTACATCTCCTCCGCGAGGGAGAACACGTCCCGGTGCCGGAAGCGGGCGGCGGTGCGGTCGGTGATGCCGTGCGCTTCGAGACCCGCAGCGATCTCCAGCGGGTCCACCGCACGTTCGCAGAGCTCGCGGTGGCGGTGCATGAGGGCCTTCACGGGGTCGGCCGCGCCTCGACGCGGGGCCGGCGCCGGGGCAGTGACGGCACCGGGCGCCGTCACCCGCGAGACACCTGCGTGCCCGCCCACCGGAGGAGCGCTCACCTCCGCACCTCCCGCCACCCCGGACGCGCCCTCCGCACGCTCCGACAGCGACGACTCCGTTCCGGAGCGCTCCGAGACCGGCGACTCCGATCCCGAGCGCTCCGAGACCGGCGACTCCGATCCGGAGCGCTCCGAGACCGGCAGTTCCGGTCCCGCATACCGCGACACCAGCGACTCCGACCCGCTTGAGGACAAGTCCACGTCGACCCCCGGTGCCATCGACTCCGAGGCCCCGGAACCCTCCGTGGCCCCCCGTGCCGTCGGTTCCGAGCCGCTCCTTCCCCTCCCGGGGGCCGGTGCCCGCTCCGAGTCGGTGTCTCCTGCACCGGGGCCGGCGGGGGTGCCCGGCCTGTCCAGTGCGCCCAGGTCCTTCATCGCGCTCCCTCCGGGGCCGGCACCGGCGTGGTCGCCCGGACGGGACGGCCCGCGGCCCAGCCGGGACCCCGGCGCGCGGCGAGGCGCGGCGACGGGGAGGACCACCGCACGGGAACCCGCGCCTCGGCGGGCACCGCGAAGGGCAGCGGCTCGCCCGCGCCGTCGAGGGCCCGGCGGACGGGCGCGCGCGAGACGATCTCCAGGTAGATGCCGTGAAAGGCCTCGATGTTCTGCTCGACCGTGAACAGTTCGAGCGCCCTGGCGCGGGCGGCGGCGCCGAGGCGCTGACGGCGCTCGGGGTCGCGCAGCAGCGCCACGCACGCGTCGGCGAGCGCCCGGGGATTGCGCGGCGGGACGACCAGCCCGGTGCCGCCGATGATCTCCACGACCGCGCCGACGTCGGTGGAGACCGTCGCCCGCCCGCAGAGCATGGACTCGACGAGGCCGGCCGGGAAGCCCTCCACGACGCTGGACAGGACGGTCACCGCGCCCGAGGCGTAAGCCTCGGCGGCGGACGGCAGTTCGGGGCCGCCGATCTCCTCGAAGGACACGGGGTTGTCCCCGGCGGCGTGCGGCCCCGCGGCCTCGTCGGGGAACAACTGGGCGGCCAGCGTCCGGCAGTGCCCGAGGTAGGCGGCGCCCTCGTCACCGGCGGCCGCTCCGACGACGCGCAGGCGGGTCCGCGGTTCCTGCCTGCGGATCTCGGCGAAGGCGTGCAGCAGGGAGACCAGGTCCTTCGCCGGCTCGACGCGGCCGACCCAGACCAGCGTGTGCGGATCCGCGTACTCGGGGGACTCCCCCACCTCCGCGAACGGCCGGGCGTCCATGCCCGGGTAGACCGTGCGGAGCTTGCCCCGGTCGGCGCCGCAGCGCTCCTGCCAGCGCCGGGCGTGGGTGTTGCCGGCGGTGACGACCTCGGCCCGCCGGTAGGCCTCGGCCGCGAGCAGACCGTGGAAGGCCGCGAGCAGGGACCGTACGGCGGGCGGGGCGTCCGGGGTGGTGAGGTAGTGCGTGCGCAGGCGCACGCCGTACTCGGTCACCATCAGGGGCACGCCGGTGAAGTGGTGGGCCAGCAGTCCGGGCAGGGTGGCCGTGCCGCCGGATGCGGCGTGGCACACGTCGACGGCGCCGAGCCCGTCGTCCTCGTACCAGTCGAGGGAGAGGGGGCGCAGGGCGCTTTCCAGGTGGGCGGTGACGGTGAGGAGGTCGGGCACGCGGGCCTCGCGGGCCGCCCGGTGCGCGCCGGGCGCGCGGCAGGCGCGCTCCAGCGTGCGCACGGCGGCCTCCGAGCGGAGCGCTCCGGTCAGGCCGCCCTCGTCGCGGGCCAGTTCGGCGAGCGCGTACAGAGCGTTGGCGAAACGGTCCGCCTCAGGGGTGAACCCCTCCGCGGGAGCCCCGGCGGCTGCGGCGGCCGTCCCGCTCGGGGACCCGCCCGCGCCCGCGCCGCACAGCACTGCCGCCAGTTCGGCGAAGCACTCGGTGAAGCGCCTGCGGGCCCGGCGGCCCAGCACGGCTTCGTCGTCCTCGGCGGACCAGGGTGAAGCGGTGCGCACCCTGCGGACGTTGGGCGGCAGCGGGACCCAGCCCTCGTCCTCCTGGTGCCGGCTGCGGCTGAGCGCGTAGACGTCGAACTCGTGCTGGGCGAGCCCGTGTACGAGCCGGTCGCACCAGAGCCTGGCGTCACCGCTCACGTACGGATAGCCACCCTCCGTCAGCAGTCCGATGCGCACGAGTGCACCCCCGATCTCCCGTATGGGGAGCCGCCGTTGCCCGGCGGCTCGCAGCGGGACGAACGTATGCGGACAAGGCGGGGGTGCGACGGACGGTTGTCCGTCGCACCACCAAAAGGGGTGAACGGTCGTAACTTTCCCGTGCGGGTCGCGTTCCGTCGCGCTAGGAGATCAACCGGACACGGATCGTCACGCCCCGGCCAACTCCTGTCGCCGGGGCGGCGCTGCCCGCCGCGCTCCCGGGGGCATCCCGTGCGGTGCGCCCGGCGTTCACACCACCGCGGGCTCCCGCCGTCGCGCCCGGCGCAGGGCGGCAGCCTCGGGGTCGACGGCCGGTACGGCGGCCAGCAGCCGACGGGTGTACGGGTCCCGCGGCGAGGCGTACACCTCGTCGGCCGGCCCTTCCTCGACGACCCTGCCCCGCCGCATGACCGCGACCCGGTCGCTGACCTGGCGCACGACGGCCAGGTCGTGCGCCACGAAGACCAGCGCGAGCCCGAGCTCGCGCTGCAACTCCCCCAGCAGGGCCACCACATGGGCCTGCGTGGTGACGTCGAGCGCGGAGACCGGCTCGTCGCAGACGACGACCCGCGGGTCGGCCGCCAGGGCCCGGGCGATGCCGATGCGCTGGCGCTGCCCCCCGCTGAACTCGTGCGGGTAGCGGTCCTGGTGCGCCGCCTCCAGGCCGACGCGTTCCAGGAGTTCCCCCACCCGCGCCCGCACGCGTTCCTGGTCGCGTTCGCCGCGCGCCCGCAGCGGGTCCGCGACGGACTCGCCCACGCTGCGCCGCGGGTTGAGCGACGACACGGGGTCCTGGAAGACCATCTGCACGGCCGGGTTCACACCGGTGTGCGGACGGCCGTCGAGGGTGATCGACCCGGCGGTCGGTTGCAGGAGCCCCACGAGCATGCGGCCCAGGGTCGTCTTGCCGCTGCCGCTCTCCCCCACGATCCCGAGGGTCTCGCCGCGTCGCAGGGTCAGCGACACGTCGTCCACGGCCGTGACCGCACGCTTGCCCCGCCCGAACGCCCGCCGCAGACCGCTCGCCTCCAGCACGACCTCACCGGGCACTCCAGGCACGACCTCACCGGGCGCCCCCGGCCCGGCCGCCCCCGGCACCGCCGGCGCGGCTTCCCCCAATCCCGCCCCCACAACCCGCGGCGCGTCCACCCGCGGTACCGCGGCCAGCAGCTCACGCGTGTACGGCTGCTCCGGAGCGCCCAGGACGGTGGCGACCGGGCCCTGCTCGACCGCCCGGCCGTGCCGCATCACCAGCACCTCGTCGACGCTCTCGGCGGCCACGCCCACGTCGTGCGTGACGAGGAGCAGCCCCATGCCCGTCTCGGTGCGCAGGTCGTGCAGCAGGTCGAGGACCTGGGCCTGCACCGTGACGTCGAGGGCGGTGGTCGGTTCGTCGGCGATCAGCAGGGCGGGTTCGCAGGCGAGCGCCATGGCGATGAGGGCGCGCTGGCGCATGCCGCCGCTGAACTCGTGGGGCCGGGAGCGCGAGCGGCGTGCCGCGTCCGGGATGCCCACCCGGTCCAGCACCTCCACCGCACGCGCGCGTGCCGCCCGCCGGGACACGCGCGCGTGCACCCGGTGCACCTCGGCGATCTGGTCGCCGATCGCGTAGTACGGGTCGAGGGAGGACAGCGGGTCCTGGAACACCATGGCGGCCCTGCCGCCGCGCAGCCGCCGCAGCTCCTCCTCGGAGGCGGCCTGCACGTCGGTGCCGGCCACCCGGACCTCGCCGCGCACCCGGGCCCCGGTGCCGCGGTGCAGGCCGAGCAGGGCGGACGCCACCGTCGACTTGCCGGACCCGGACTCGCCGACCAGGGCCAGGGCGGCGCCCTGCTCCAGCCGGAAGGAGAGCCCGTCGACGGCCCGCAGCCCGCCGAAGTCCACCTGGAGACCGGTCACCTCGACCAGGCTCATGTCAGCACCACCCGTCGGTCGGCCACCGCGTACAGCACGTCCGCGACGGCGTTGGCGAGGACCACGAAGAAGCCGGTGACCAGGACCATGCCGACGACCACCGGCAGGTCGACGACCTTGACCGCCTCGACCATCTCCCGGCCCACGCCGGGCAGGCCGAACAGCGTCTCGGTGAGCACCGCGCCGCCGAACAGGACGCCGATGTTGTTGGCGTTCACGGCGATGAGCGGGGCCACGGCGCCGCGCAGCGCGTGCCGCCGGATGACGGCCCGCTCGCCGACGCCGTAGGCGCGGAAGGTGCGCACATGGTCCTCGGCGAGGGTCTCCAGCATCGCGGACCGGGTCAGCCGGGCGTACGTCGCGGACTCGATGAGCGCGAGCGACAGCCAGGGCAGCAGCAGGTTCCAGGCCCACTGCTCGGGGTCCTCGGTGAAGGCGACGTACTGCGGGAAGGGCAGCAGTTCGAGCTGGCCGCAGACGACGATCATCAGCACCAGGCCGATGACGAACACCGGCGTGGACATGCCCGCGAGGGTCAGCGTGGTCAGCAGCCGCTCGGTGAGCCGCCCGCGCCGCCACACCGACAGCACGCCGGTGCCGACGCCGATGATCAGCCACAGCACCATCGCACCGAGCGCGAGGGAGGCCGTGACCGGGAGCTTGGCCAGAATCAGGGCGGTGACCTGCTGGTCGCTCTGGTACGACAGCCCGAGGCAGGGCGCGGAGCAGTGCTGCACCGCGGTGCCGGTGGAGTAGTCCTGGCCGGCGACCAGGCCCTGCAGGAAGTGCCAGTACCGCTCGTACAACGGGTCGCTCAGATGGAGCTGCTCCGCGACCTGCTGCACCTGGGCGGGTGAGCAGCGGGGCCCGCAGGTGATCTGGGCGACGTTGCCGGGCGTGACGTAGAAGACGACGTAGATGATCAGCGAGAGGGCGAACAGGGTGACGAGGGCGCCGACGGCGCGGCGCAGCACGAAGCCGCCGAAGCCGGTCACGAGGCCTCCTTCTCGCGGCCCGTTCCGACGCGCAGGCGTGAGGAGGCGCGCGGGTCGAGGGCCGTGCGCACGCCGTCGCCGAGCACGGTGAGAGCGAGGACGGTGACGAACAGCGCGCCCGCGGGCAGCAGCAGGTACTGCGGCGCGGCCTGGTACCAGACGTCGGCGGAGGTGAGCATCTGCCCCCAGGACGGGGTCGGCGGCTTCACGCCCACGCCGAGGAAGGACAGGGCCGCCTCGACGGTGATGTTCGTAGGGACGAGGATGGCCGCGAAGGTGATGACGGGCGCCGCGAGCCCGGGCAGCAGTTCGCGCCGGGCGATGCGGACGGTGCCCCAGCCGCTGAGCCGGGCGGCGGCGACGTAGTCGAGCTGCTTGAGCGTGAGGGTCTGTGCGCGCACCATCTTGGCGAGCGTGCCCCAGCCGGAGACCAGGCCCACGACCAGCGCGACGAGCACGGGGCGCGGGAAACTCGTGGGCACGACGGCGAGCAGGGCGAGGGCGACGACCATCAGGGGCATGGCGACGAAGATGTCGGCGACGCGGGTCAGGACGAGGTCCACCCAGCGGTTGCCGAGCCCGGCCGCGACACCGACGACGACGCCGAGCACGAGCTGCACGACCGTCGCGGCCAGCGCGACGCCCAGCGACACCCGCGCGCCGTACACCAGCCGGGCGAAGAGGTCCCGGCCGGTCTGCGGTTCGACGCCGAGCCAGTGGTCGGCGCCCGCGCCGCCGAACGGGCCGACGGGCACACCGCCGCGCGCGGAGTCGACGAGGGCGGGGTGGTAGGTGGTCGGGTCCTGCCCCTCGACGGCGGTGAGCAGGGGTGCGGCGAGCGCGACGAGGACGAGAGCCGCGACGACGGCCGCCGCGACGAGGGCGGCGCGCTGCGTGCGCAGCCGCCGCCAGAACTGACGGGCCCCCGAGGCGGCCGGGACGGTGGTGTCCGTCCGGGCCGCCTCGACGGTGACGAGTGCCTCGCTCACGACGTCACTTCACCGCGACCTGCGAGACGTCCAGCACACCGGTCCAGTCGCTGATGACGACGTTCTTGACGTCCTCGCCGTACAGGCGCTTGTAGACCGGGTGGAACAGCGGGACGGTCAGGGCCTTCTCGCCGATCTTCCTGTCCAGCGCGCCCCAGCGCTTCGCGGCCTCGTCGAGGTCGGTCAGCTTGTTGATCGCGTCGATCTCGGCGTTGACGGACTTGTCGTCCAGCAGGCCGGTGTTGAAGTTCGCGCCGTCCTCGACGATCTGCCGGCCGTCGAAGATCGGGGCGAGGAAGGGACCGCCGGAGGGCCAGTCGGCACCCCAGTGGGCGAGGAAGAGACCCAGCTCGGTCTTCACGTCGTGGATCTTGTCGGAGTAGTCGTTCTCCTCCAGGCCCTGGAGCTTGACCGTGATGCCGGCCTTCTTCAGGGCGTCCTGGACGGCGGTCGCGATCTCCGGGCTGGTCTCGAAGTCCTTGGCGTTGGAGTGCGTCAGCGTGATGGTCAGGCCATTCGGGTGCCCGGCCTCCTTCAGCAGCTGCTTGGCCTTGGCCGGGTCACCGGCCTTGCCGGCCGGGAAGAGGTCGTAGGGCGTGTAGCCGAAGGACTTCTGGTTCGGGAGGAAGGTGGTGGCCGGTTCGGCCAGGGCGGATCCGCCGGCCGCGTTGACCACGGAGGACCGGTCGACGGCGTACGAGATCGCCCGGCGCACCTTGACGTCGTCGAAGGGCTTGATCCTCGGGTTGAACGCGAGGTAGTTGGTGTAGCCGAAGTGCCCGGTGCCCACACGCGCGGCGAGGTCCTTGTCGCCGGTGACCTTGGCGAGTTCCGCCGGGCCGAGGTTGGTGTCCGTGGTGACGGCGGCGGCGTCCGCTCCGCGGGAGGCGGACAGCCGCTGGTTGATGACGGACGAGTCGAGCCCGGACCGTACGTCGATCTTGTCCGGGTAGGCCTTGCGCTCGTCGTCGGTCGCGGCGGACCAGTGGGTGTTGCGCTCCAGGATCAGCCGCTCGCCGTCGTTCTCGTTGCGCACGACCTTGTAGGGCCCGGAGGAGACCGGGTGCTCCTCGTACTTGGTGCCCTTGTCCTTGCTCTTCGGGACGGGCGTGAACTGCGTCTGCGTGGCCAGGTAGGGGAACTCGCCCTCGGGCTTGTTCAGATGGAACACGATGGTCCGCTCGTCCGGCGTCTCGATCGCGTCCAGGCCCTTCTTGTCCTTGTAGGGGCCCTGGTAGTCGGCGGCTCCGGTCAGCCAGTCCCGCAGGTAGGGGGCGCCGCCGGACAGCTCGGGGGCGAAGGAGCGCTCGATGCCGTACTTGATGTCGGCTGAGGTGATCGGCGTGCCGTCCTCGAACTTCAGGCCCTCCTTCAGGGTGTACGTCCACACGGTCGCGTCCTTGTTGGGACGCCCGGTGTCGGTGGCCAGGTCGGGGACGACCTTCGCGCCGGCCGCGCCGTTCTCCCGGTTGCGGGTGGTGAGGGTGCGGAAGACCAGGGAGGGGACGTTGCCGCCGCCGGAGGTGTAGAGGCGGGCGGGGTCGAAGTCCTGCTGCGGGTTGGCGTTCAGGACGGTGAGGGTGCCGCCCTTGTTAGGCGTGGAGTCGCCGCCGGCGGCCTTGGCATCGTTGTCCTCAGGCCCGCAGGCGGCGGCACCCGCTGCCAGGAACAGGCTGACGGATGCCGCGGCCACGCGGCGCGCTGTGACGGACGGTTGGCGCATCGGGATGACGACCTCTCGGAAGGGCGTCCCGCCGTGTCCGGATCGGACGATCCCGGATGGCGAGACGGAGTGACGAAGGGTGAGACGGATGAAGACAGACGTCTGCCCGGCGCCGGGTCGTCGAAGAAGGCGTGACGGGGTCACGCACAAGAGGGTGCTGATTCGCGACGCGCGCCTCGGGCGGGCGTCAGCAACAGTGGATGTCGGCCACGCAGAGCGGGGTCACGCCGATGAGCGCCAGCTCGATGGCGGCGCGAACGGAGACGTGACGGGGCGACATGCTCAGAAATATGTACGAACTCTCTGCACATGTCAACGCGAGCCGCGCCACACCCCCGCCCTGCGGGTCAACTGCCCGGATACGGCCAGGCGTTGGCGCGGCAGCTGATGCCGTCGTGCTCCAGGAACTTGGTCTGCTGCTGCATGACCGGGGCGAGATCGCCGTCCTTGTCACAGGTCACGTGACCGTAGCCGAGCCGGTGCCCGACCTCGTGGTTGATCAGCATCTGGCGGTAGGCGTGGATCCTGCCGTCCCCGTAGGTCTCCGAACCCTGGGCCCACCGGTAGGCGTTGATCATCACGCGCTCGGTGGCGGCCGAGTCGCAGGAGACGTTGTCCACGGTGGTGTCCAGACCGGACTTGGCACACCAGTCGGCGGTGGTGCCTGGGCTGGCGAGCGTGATGACGAAGTCGGGCTCGCCGGAGTGGATGCGCTCGAAGGTGCGGGCGCCGCCGTGGGCCCAGCTGCGCCCGTCGTTGAGCGTCTTCTGCACGGCCTCGGCGAACAGTTCCCCGTCCAGTCCGAGCCCGCGCTCCACGTCCACGCGGTAGGTGTACTTCCGGCCGGTGCCGGGCGCCTTGTCGATGCCGGGGACGGCGTCGAACTTCCCCGAACCCGTGAACGCGGCGCCGAGCGGGTAGATCCGGCCCATCTTCTCGCCGTACGTCGGCGGGGGCGCGGCGGGCAGCGGGGCGGGCGCCCTGCCGTCCGCACGCGAGGCGGAATCACGCAGGTCACGGGCCTGATCGGTGGCGGACTGCGACTGCACGCCGGTCCCGCCCCGGTCGTCGGCGACCTGTCCGGCGACGACGACGGCCAGCACGGTGGTCACGGCGGCGGCCGCGATGCCGGTGAAGGCGCGGCCCTTGCCGCCCTTGCCGGGCACGGGCGTACCGGAGGGCCGGCCGGCGTCGCCGGAACCGGCCGGGGCGCCGGCCTTCCGGTCCGGCGCGGAACCGCCGGCGTCCGCGGCGTGCGCGGAGGCGGGCGTACGGGGCGCGAAGACGTCGTCCTCCTCGTCGAAGGCGTCGAGATACTCCTGCCGCGGCGCGGGCACGGACGCCCGGCGCTGCCGCGGTATCGGAGCACCGACTCCGGCGGGTCCCCCGCCGCTCCCCCTCGACTCACCCCAGCCGCCCCCGGCTTCCCGCTGCTCGGGGTGACCGCGCCGGACCTGCGGGAACCCGTGCGCGGGCGTGCCGTCCGGCGGCCGGTGCGCACCCCGGGCGGGGGTGCCGTCCGGCATGCGCGGCACTCCGCGCGGGGGCGTGCCGTCCGCGAACCGCGAATCATCCCGCGGGACCGTCCCACCGCCGGAACCCGGCACTCCACGACCAGGAGTACCGCCCGGCAGCCGAGGCACACCTCGCACCGGGGTGCCTTCCGGCAGAGGCGGCAGACCATGCGCCGGGGTGCCGTCCGGCAGAGGCGGCAGACCGTGCGCCGGGGTGCCGTCGGGCAGACGCGGGACACCGTGCGCCGGCGCGCCGTCCGGGAAGCCGCTGTCGGGGTGCCGCGGTGCGGCCCCCGGGGAGGGCGCGGGACGCGGTCCCGGGAGCCTGCGCGTGCCAGGCGGCGGCCAGCCGCCCTGCGCGGCGCCGGGTGCCGCGGCGCGGCCGCCCCGGCTCGTGTCGGAGCCGGGCGCCGGCCTCTGCGCCGAAGCGGCCCTGCTCTCCGCGGTGTCGCCCTTGGCGACCGGCCCGCGGCGGCTGTGGCGTCCCACGTCGCGCCTCAGCCCCCCATGCTCTCGTCGGTGCTCTCCGGCTCTGGCCCGTCCTGCGCGACACTCTCCGCCCGTCGCGCCCGCTCGGTGCCCAACTCTCCCGCATCGGCGAGGAGTTCGCGAAATGCCGTGGCCACCGTCTCCGGGTACTCCATCATCGCCACATGGCCCGCCTCCGGCAACGTCACCAGCCGGGAGTCGCGGAAGGCGCGGGCCGCCCGCTGGGCCATGCGGAAGCCGACGAGCTGGTCGCGGCCGCCGTAGACGAGCAGGGTGGGTGCGAGGACCCGCTCGGCCTGGCGCCACAGTCCGTGCTGGCCGCCCAGGGTGTAGGCGTTGACGATCCCGCGCGCGGAACGCGCCATCGCGTCCCAGAAGTAAGGCAGCCTCAGCCGCCGCTCCATCTCCTGCACGGCGTTGCGGAACCCTTCCGGCGTCACGCGCCCGGGGTCGCCGTAGCAGAGGGCCATGACGCCGCGGACCCGCTGCTCGGCCGTCCACGTCCGGGTGAGGCGGGTGAAGAGCGGGGCCACGCCGGGCACCGCCAGGAGCCCGGTGGGCACGGCGGAGCGCTGGACGCGGATCTCGGGCAGAGCGGGTGACACAAGCGTGAGCGTACGGACCAGATCGGGACGGACCGCGGCGACACGGGTGGCGATGGCGCCACCGAGCGAGTTCCCGAACAGGTGCACGGCTCCGCGGCCGGAGGCGTCGAGGTAGCGGATGACCGCGCGCGCGTGCCCGGTGACGGAGTAGTCGCCGTCGTCCGGTGGCGGCGAGTCGCCGAAGCCCGGCAGGTCCAGTGCCTCGCTGTCGACGGCGTCCGCCAGCAGCGGCATCAGCGCCGACCAGTTCTGCGACGAGCCCCCGAGCCCGTGCACGTACAGGGCGGGCGGCAGCCCGTCGCGCGCCGGCGGCCTGGACCGGACGGTGAGGGTGACCCCGGGCAGCTCGACCGACCTCAGCCGCTCGCCCTCCGCCACCCGGACGGTGCTCACCTTCGGCAGCACGTTGGCAGGCGGCACGAACGGCAGCTCGGTCGAAGACATGCGGCAATGTTACGAGACGATCACGCGGCGGCCCGTGTGTTCGCCGTCACAGGAATGAGCCGGATGGGGGGTCGCACCCGAGGCACTCGGTAGCACCATGGAAAGCAGTCGACGGGACGCACAACGGGTCACACTCCGGACGCGGATCGCATAGCGTCCGGAACGGGTGTCTCCTACGCTCGTGGAGAGGGCACCCGCGTGTGGCCCCTGCATTCCCAGGGACGATCGCAGGAAGGGAGCCCAGCATGGCCGTAGACCCCACCGACCCGGAGACGTTCGAGGCCGAGGACGCGCCGCAGGCGCCGGAGTTCGACGTCGAGGCCCCCGAGGTCGACGCGGCCGAGCAGCACGCGGACATCGCGCCGGACCGCGACGACCCGCTGACGGCCGTCGACCCGGGGCGCGCCAACGAGGCCGACATGGCGGAGCAGGCGCGGATCGTCTCGCTGGACGAGGACGACTACCGGTGACGCACGTCGCCGAAGGGCGGCGGAACGCACCACCGAGCAGGAAAGGGGCCGCATTTTGCCCGCTCTGAACCTGTTTGAAACCTTGTCAACCGCTTTCGTAACCGTCCGGTCCGTGAAATTCTGCGCTCTCACCGCGCACACCACGGTTACCGAAAAGTACGATGGCGACGCGGCCAGATCCGCACGTGGACGACTTTGGGAGGCGGCGTGACAGCCATCGAGCAGACAGAGGCGGTTCGCCCGAGAGGTACACGCCTGCCGCGCCGTGCCCGACGCAACCAGCTTCTGGGTGCCGCCCAGGAGGTGTTCGTGGCCCAGGGCTACCACGCCGCCGCGATGGACGACATCGCGGAGCGGGCCGGTGTCAGCAAGCCGGTGCTCTACCAGCACTTCCCGGGCAAGCTCGACCTCTACCTCGCCCTGCTGGACCAGCACTGCGAGTCGCTCATCCAGTCCGTGCGCAGCGCGCTCGCCTCGACGACCGACAACAAGCAGCGCGTCCGCGCCACGATGGACGCCTACTTCGCGTACGTCGAGGACGACGGCGGCGCCTTCCGCCTGGTCTTCGAGTCGGACCTGACCAACGAGCCCGCCGTGCGCGAGCGCGTCGACAAGGTCACCAACGAGTGCGCCGAGGCGATCTGCGACGTGATCGCCGAGGACACCGGCCTGTCGCGGGCGGAGTCGATGCTGCTCGCCTCGGGCATGGGCGGCCTCGCCCAGGTCGTGGCGCGCTCCTGGCTGCACAGCGACCGCAGCGTGCCGCGCGACCAGGCGGTGCAGCTGCTCACCTCGCTGGCGTGGCGGGGCATCGCGGGCTTCCCGCTGCACGGGACGGATCAGCCGCACCACTGACGGGCGCTTTGTTCCCGCCCGGTGTTCGCTCGTGGCGTTCCCGGGCGGAGCATGTACGTCCCCTCACCGGGCTAATGTGTGCTGCGTACGGCGCGGAAGGTCGCGCACATCACTGACCGTCGGAGGGACATAGCCGTGGAGGTCAAGATCGGCGTGCAGCACGCGCCCCGCGAGATCGTTCTGGAGAGCGGTCAGAGTGCCGAGGAGGTCGAGCGGGCCGTGTCCGAGGCGCTGGCCGGGAAGTCGGCGCTGCTGAGCCTCGTGGACGAGCACGGCCGCAAGGTCCTGGTCCCGGCCGACCGTCTCGCCTACGTGGAGCTCGGCGAGCCGGCTCCGCGCAAGGTGGGCTTCGGCGCGCTGTAGGCGCTCGCACGCGAACGGGGCGGGACCGCCGGTCGGCGGTCCCGCCCCGTTCGCGTTCCCGCCACCGTTCGCGTTCCTGCCAGCGTTCGCGTTCCCGCCTCCGGGTTTCGGCATGTCTCCACGAATGGAGCACAGGCACCCCACAGGTGGATTGGATTCCGCAGGTCAGGGGTAAGACGGGCTACGACCGATTCGGGCAGGCCGGCCGTGTGGGAGGGACCCCCGACATGCTCCTGGAAACGCTGACTTCCGCGCTCCTCGGCCTCACGCTGGCCTGGGCGGCCGTGCACCGCCTGCCGCACCGCCTCCCGTCCCGCCCCCTGGTCCTGTCGACCGGTGTCATGGGCGCCCTGTTCGGGGCGTTCGTCATGCACAGCGCGCTGGACGCGGGGCATCTGCTCGTGGTGCTGCTCGGCGCGGTGATCGTCTCGGTCGCCTCGCTGTCGCTGCTGCTGCGCCCCGCGGGAAGACTGCGCCGCCGGTCGGCGACCGCCTGAGCGGCCGCAGGCGCCGGCGGCCGGGGCGACGGAAAGACCCCGAGGGCGGTTCCGGCCGGGACGCGGCGGCCCGCTAGGCGGCCAGGCCCAGGGCGGCCATCCGCTTGGTGTGCGCCTCGGTGATCCGGGAGAACATCTTGCCGACCTCCGCGAGGTCGAAGCCGTCCGCGACACCGCCCACCAGCATCGTCGACAGCGCGTCGCGGTCCGCCACCACCCGCTGCGACTGGGACAGGGCCTCGCCCATCAGCCGCCGTGCCCACAGCGCCAGCCGTCCGCCCACCCGCGGGTCGGCGTCGATCGCGGCCCGCACCTTCTCCACGGCGAAGCCGCCGTGGCCGGTGTCGTCGAGCACGGCCAGCACCAGGTCGCGGGAGTCGGAGTCCAGCCGGGCGGCGACCTCACGGTAGAAGTCACTGGCGATGGAGTCCCCGACGTAGGCCTTGACGAGGCCCTCGAGCCAGTCCGAGGGGGCCGTCTGCTTGTGGAAGCCGTCGTAGGCGGCGACGAACGGCTCCATCGCCCGCGTCGGCTCCTCGCCGATCTCGGCGAGCCGGTCGCGCAGCCGCTCGAAGTGGTGGAACTCGGCCGACGCCATCTTGGCCAGCTCCGCCTTGTCCTCCAGCGTCGGCGCCAGCTTGGCGTCCTCCGCCAGCCGCTCGAACGCCGCCAGCTCCCCGTACGCGAGCGCACCCAGCAGGTCCACGACCGCGGCGCGGTACTGCGGGTCGGCGGAGGCCGAAGCCCAGTCGCGGGCGGCGACCGGGGTGGCCGCGGAGGCGGCGGTGTCCGAGGCGTTCTCAGGCTTGTCAGAGCTCGTCATGCAGCGCACAATAGCCCGCCCGCCGGGGGGTGTAAGGCCCTGGTCGATCACTGTGACGACGACTACGTGACCAAATCGGCCATCGCATGTGCGGGAATCCGGGGTATGGTGGTAATGCGCCTGCTGGTACGTCGACGTACCTCGACAGGCCGCACGTATGAGGATGCCCGGTCGGTGGCCCGATCGGCTCCGACCCGACAGACCTCCAGCCCGTACGGCACAGTGCGTACGGCAGCCGGAGGGACACCCTCAGCGGCATGAGCGCTAGAGCGTCGGCGCGGTCCCGTGCTCTACGGCCCGCCCGTAGGCAGCCGACGTACCCGGCACGGTCCTGACACGACCCCGCGCTCGCCTCGCGCCGCCCACACAGAAGAGGCAGCACCCTGACTACGACGTTCCGAGAGCTCGGAATCCTCCCCGAGACCGCCGAGGCCCTGGAGGCCGTCGGCATCATCAACCCCTTCCCCATCCAGGAGATGACGCTCCCCGTCGCCCTCTCGGGCAAGGACGTCATCGGCCAGGCCAAGACCGGCACCGGCAAGACGCTGGGCTTCGGCCTCCCGCTCCTCGAGCGCGTCACCGTCCCCGCGGACGTGGAGGCCGGACGCGCCGCGCCCGAGGACCTCACCGAGGCCCCGCAGGCCCTCATCGTCGTCCCCACGCGCGAGCTGTGCACGCAGGTCACCAACGACCTGCTGACCGCGGGCAAGGCACGCAACGTGCGCGTCCTCGCCATCTACGGCGGCCGGGCCTACGAGCCCCAGGTCGAGGCCCTGAAGAAGGGCGTCGACGTGGTCGTCGGCACCCCGGGCCGGCTGCTCGACCTCGCCGGGCAGAAGAAGCTGAACCTGAAGCACGTCAAGTGCCTGGTCCTCGACGAGGCCGACGAGATGCTCGACCTGGGCTTCCTGCCCGACGTCGAGAAGATCATCAACATGCTGCCGGTGCGGCGCCAGACGATGCTGTTCTCGGCCACCATGCCGGGCGCGGTCATCGGCCTGGCCCGCCGCTACATGTCGCAGCCCACGCACATCAGCGCCACCTCCCCGGACGACGCGGGCGCGACCGTCGCGAACACGAAGCAGTTCATCTACCGCGCGCACAACATGGACAAGCCCGAGATGGTGGCGCGCATCCTCCAGGCCGAGGGCCGCGGACTGGTCATGGTGTTCTGCCGCACCAAGCGCACCGCGGCCGACCTCGCCGACCAGCTCAAGCAGCGCGGCTTCGCCTCCGGCGCGGTCCACGGCGACCTCGGCCAGGGCGCCCGCGAGCAGGCCCTGCGCGCCTTCCGCAACGGCAAGGTCGACGTGCTCGTCTGCACCGACGTCGCCGCCCGCGGCATCGACGTCGAGGGCGTCACGCACGTCATCAACTACCAGTCGCCGGAAGAGGAGAAGACGTACCTGCACCGCATCGGCCGGACCGGCCGCGCGGGCGCGAAGGGTACGGCGATCACGCTCGTCGACTGGGACGACATCCCGCGCTGGCAGCTGATCAACAAGGCGCTCGACCTGGGCTTCACCGACCCGCCGGAGACGTACTCCACCTCCCCGCACCTGTACACGGACCTCGGCATCCCCGAGGGCACCAAGGGCATCCTGCCGCGCTCGGAGCGCACGCGCGCCGGGCTGGACGCCGAGGTGCTGGAGGACCTGGGCGAGCCGGGCGGCCGCGGGCCGCGCGGCCGCGGTGGCCGGGACGGACGCGGCGGGCGCGACGAGTCGCGTTCCGCGGACCGCGAGCGTTCCGAGCGCACGCCGCGCCGCCGTCGCCGCACGCGGGGCGGTGCGTCGACCGAGGGCGCCCCGGCGCCCGCGGGCACCGGCGCGCCGGAGACCGCCGTCGCCGGCAGTACGGCCGAGGCGGAGGCCGACACGGCGCCGCGCACGCCGCGCCGCCGTCGCCGCACGCGCGGTGGCGCCGCGGCCGGAGCCGCTCCGGTCACGGCTGCCCCGGCAGCGGTGACCGAGCAGGCGGAAGCGGCGGTGGCGACGGCCGAGGGCACGGCTGCCGAGGCCGTGCCGGCCGCCGGGACGGACACCGCGCCGCGCCGGCGCCGCACGCGCCGCTCGCAGGCGCCCGCGGCCGAGACGCCGGTGGCGACCGAGACCGTGGCGGCTGTGCCGGCCGTGGAGGCCGCGCCGGTCGCCGAGCCGGTCACCGCCGAGCCCGAGGCCCGTGCGCCGCGTCGCCGTACGCGCAAGGCCACCGCTGCTCAGGACGCCGTCGACACGGCCGAGGGCACCACCGAGGCCGCGCCGACGGAGCCGAAGCCGCGCCGCACGCGCAAGGCCGCCGCCCAGGCGGAGACCCCTGCCGAGGCCGAGCCGGCCGAAGCCGCTGAAGCCGCCGAGGCCAAGCCGCGCCGCACCCGCAAGACCGCGGCCGCCAAGGCCGAGGCAGCGGTCGACACGGCCGAGGCCGCCGAGGCCAAGCCCCGCCGGACGCGCAAGACGGCTGCGACCGCCGAGGCCGCGGACACGGTCACCGAGACCAAGCCCCGCCGCACCCGCAAGACGGCCGCCGCCGCGCAGGAAGCCGTCGACACGGCCGAGGCCACCGAGGCCACGCCGCGCCGCCGCACCCGCAAGGCCACCGAGACCGCCACCGCCGACATCCCGGCCCAGACGGTCCAGGAGCCCGACGCCGCCGAGGCCAAGCCCCGCCGCACCCGCAAGACCGCGGCCGCCAAGGCCGAGGCAGCGGTCGACACGGCCGAGGCCGCCGAGGCCAAGCCCCGCCGGACGCGCAAGACGGCTGCGACCGCCGAGGCCGCGGACACGGTCACCGAGACCAAGCCCCGCCGCACCCGCAAGACGGCCGCCGCCGCGCAGGAAGCCGTCGACACGGCCGAGGCCACCGAGGCCACGCCGCGCCGCCGCACCCGCAAGGCCACCGAGACCGCCACCGCCGACATCCCGGCCCAGACGGTCCAGGAGCCCGACGCCGCCGAGGCCAAGCCCCGCCGCACCCGCAAGACCGCGGCCGCCAAGGCCGAGGCAGCGGTCGACACGGCCGAGGCGAAGCCGAAGGCACGCCGTACGCGCAAGGCCACGGCCGGCGCGGAGCCCACGGAGGGCTGACCTCCCTCCCGACGGCCCGGCCCCCGCACCCGGGGGCCGGGCCGTCGGCGTTCTCGCGCCGCTCCGGGGCAGCACGGTCACGGACGCCGCGCGGCCCCGAGGGCCGTGCCACCCGTTACCCTCACCCCGTGACCAGCCACCCCGCCTTCCCCCCGCCCCCGGGCGCCCGTGCCTACCGTCTGCGCACGGACCGCGGTGAGTTCGCCGTCGTCGACTCGTCGCCGGAGGAGGGCAGGGATCTCGCGGGGGTCGTGCTGATGCTGCCCGGGTTCACCGGCAGCAAGGAGGACTTCCGGTTGCTGCACGAGCCGCTCGCGGAGCGCGGGTACCGGCTCGTCGCCGTGGACGGGCGCGGCCAGCACGAGTCGGACGGTCCCGAGAGCGACGAATCGGCCTACGGCCAGCGGGAACTGGCCCGGGACGTGCATGCCCAGGCCGCGGCGCTGGGCGTGCCGGTGCACCTCGTCGGGCACTCGCTCGGCGGGCAGATCGCCCGTGCCGCCGTCCTGCTCGACCACTCCCCCTTCCTGTCCTTCACCCTGATGTCGTCCGGCCCGGCCGAGATCTCCGTCTCCCAGCAGCAGCGGGTGAAGCTGCTGCGCGACGCGCTGGCCGTGATGTCGATGGAGGAGGTGTGGGAGGCCATCCGGGCGATGGGCCCGCCGGAGGAAGTGGGCGGTCCGGCCCGGGGGTTCGGCGACGAGGAGCAGATGCGCCGGCGCTGGCTGGGCAACAAGCCCGCGCAACTGCTCGCGACGGGACGGCAGTTGTGCAGCGAGCCGGACCGTGTGGCCGAACTCGCCGCGGTGCCGCTGCCGATGCACGTCCTGTCCGGCGCGTACGACGACACCTGGCCCGTGCCGGTCCTGGACGACATGGCCGTACGCCTGGGCGCGCACCGCACGGTCGTCGAGGGTGCCGAGCACTCCCCCAACGCCGACCGCCCCCTGCCGACGGCACAGGCCCTGGCCGACTTCTGGGACGGCACGCGGCGCGGGTGAGGAACCGGCGTCCGCGCGATCACCGGCTGCGGGCCGGCGGGTGCGGCGCCGCTCACCGCGGGCAGGCGCCTAGTACAGCGTCTGCAAGTGGTCCCAGAAGCCGTCGCGCAGGGAGCGGCGCAGGTCCGCCTGGCCGCGCAGGGAGTACTGGAGGAGGCCCTCCGCCTCCACGAGCAGGTCCTGGTCCACCGAGCCGGGCAGGTACGGGTGGCCGGGCAGCAGTTCCACCAACGCGTCCCGGCCGCGGGCGGCCAGCCACTTCGCCGCGATCTGCGCACCCACGAACCGCACGTCGTCCCGGGTGGGCCGGGACGCGGCCGGCTCGTAGGCGGCGGCCGTGCGGCGGGAGACGTACGGCTTGAAGAAGTCGAGGTCGAGGGTGCGCTGGCTGTCGACCTCCCAGAGCAGGGGTTCCGCCTGGTTGCGGCCCTCCGGCGCCTCGATGCCCCACAGGTGGACCCGGGCGCCGTAGCCCTGGGCGGCCTCGACCGCGGAGACCAGGTCCTCGTCGCCGCCCAGGAGGGCCGCGTCGCTGATGGCGCGGTGCCGGGCGAGGGACTCCAGGTCGGTGCGGATGAGGGAGTCGACGCCCTTCTGCTGGTTGTTGGCGTTCAGATTGCCCAGCCGCACCTTGACGTCCGGCAGTTCGGCGATGGTCTGCTGCTCGGCGGTGTGGATCCGGCGGCGGGCGCCGTCGTACCAGTAGACCCGCAGCAGCCTGCTGTCCGCGAAGACCGTGCGGGCCCGGTCGATGAGCGCGTCGATCAGCCCTTCGGCGTCCAGGTCGAAGGCGCGCCGGTCCTCCGTCCCGGAGACCAGGCGCCCGGCGGCCGCGTAGAGGTACCCGGCATCGACGAAGATCGCGTGCGTGGAGGGCGTCTTCGCCACCTCGGCGAGCATGCGCTGGAGCAGCTCGTTGGTGCGGTCGATGCGGGCACTGAGGGCCGCCAGGTCGTCGTTCATCTCTTCCATTGTCCGGGCGGTCACACTGCGAACACAACCGGTCCCGGTCGGTCCCGTAACAACACTCTTACGGCTCAGTAATTAGACGTTCGAAAATTTTCCTTAGCGTAGGGAATGTTTGAGGCACCCGTCTCCGTTGACCCATACGGAACACCGAGCGCCGCAGCCTGGTGGGCCACCACTCAAGTAGTTCTCCTCAGGAGGATGACCAGACGAAGGGAGAAGCCCTTGCGCTTCGAAATCATGCGACTCGACGACGTCGACGGCACACCTGTCGACTCGACCGTTGTGGACGCCGCCTCCGTCAACCGCATCGTGCAGCAGGCCGCCGCCATCGGGCAGCGCCTGTGGATACGCCCGGCCGAGACCACGGCCTCATAACGCGCGCAGCGCTTCCATGCTTCGCAGCCCCCGCCCGGCACCGGCCGAGCGGGGGCTGCGCTGTTGCGCGACGGCGGACACGAGCCGGGTGCCCGCCCGCCGCCGGGCCGCCTCAGGCGCCCTGGATCACCTGCGTGACGCCGTTGATGATCTGCTGCACGGCGATCGCGGAGAGCATCATGCCCGCCAGCCGCGTCACCAGGACCACGCCGCCGTCCTTGATGATCCGGATGATCACCAGCGAGTAGCGCATGACCAGCCACAGCACGACGTGGATGGCCAGGATCGCCGACCACACCGACACCTGCGTGGCCACGCTGTCGGCCTTCTGCACGGCCAGGATGACCGACACGATCGCGCCCGGCCCGGCCAGCAGCGGCATGCCGAGCGGCACCAGGGCCACGTTGACGTCCTTGGTCTGCTGCGGCTCGTCGGTCTTGCCGGTGAGCAGGTCGAGCGCGATGAGCAGGAGCAGCAGCCCGCCCGCGATCATCAGGGCGGGCACGGAGACGTGCAGGTAGTTGAGGATCTGGTGCCCGAGCAGCCCGAACACCGTGATCACCCCGCCGGCGACGCAGACAGCCTGGAAGGCCATCCGCTTCTGCACCTTCCCGGGCCGCCCCGCGGTGAGCGCGAGGAAGATCGGGGTGATGCCCGGCGGGTCCATGATGACGAACAGGGTGAGGAAGAGGGAGCCGAAGACGGCGAGGTCGAACATGTGCGTGATGGCCTTGCGAGTGAGCGGAGGGCGGAGCGGGACGGCGGGCCGCGGGCGACGCGACCACCGGTGCCACCGCCGAGGGCAGGCGTCCGTCCGGCGCGGCGGTGCGGGGCACCGGCCCGCACGGACGCGGGTGAGGACGTGACGAGGCCGCGGCGGATCGCGCCGTGGCCCGTCAGGCGAACGGAAAGGTGGTGGAACGCCTCAGACGGTTCCGCCGGCGCCGGGCACCGGGAACGCCCCGAACGCCCGCCGGGTGATCTCCCCGTAGACCTCGGGGTCGGTCGTGTACTCGCCGAGCACGCAGGTCTTCCGGCTGCCGTGGTAGTCCGAGGACCCGGTCACCAGCAGCCCCAGTTCCTTGGCCAGACCGCGCAGCCGTGCCCGGGTGTCGGCGTCGTGGTCCATGTGGTCGATCTCGATGCCGTCCAGTCCGGCCTCGGCCATCTCCGCGATGGCGGCGTCCGGCACGGTGCGTCCGCGCTTGCTCGCGCCGGGGTGGGCGAAGACCGTGACCCCGCCCGCGCCCTTGACCAGCCGGATCGCCTCGAAGGGGTCGGTCTCGTGCTTCTCCACGAAGACCCGGCCGCCGTCGGCCAGCCAGTCCGGGGTGAAGGCGTCGTTGACGGTGGGCACGACACCCAGCTCGACGAGCGCGCTGGCCACGTGCGGCCGTCCGACCGACCCGCCCGCGGCGATGCGCGCCACCTGCTCCCAGGTCACGGGCACACCCAGGTCCTGGAGCTTGGCGATCATGCCCTGGGCGCGCGGCACCCGGTCGTCGCGCACGAGCTCGCGTTCGGCGAGCAGCGCGGGCTCCTCCGGGTCGAAGAGGTAGGCCAGCATGTGCATGCTGATCCCGTCGATCCGGCAGGACAGCTCGGCCCCGGTGACCAGCGTCAGCCCCTCGGGCAGGGCGGCGACCGCCTCGGCGTGGCCGCGCGTGGTGTCGTGATCCGTGAGCGCGACGACGTCCAGGCCGGCGACGGCGGCCTTGCGGACCAGTTCGGCCGGCGTGTCCGTACCGTCGGAGGCCGTGGAGTGGGTGTGCAGATCGATACGCACGACACGGACTCCCAGCGGGGGACGACGGACACGGACGCTTCAGGATAACCGTCTTTTCAGCCCGCCCTGTCACACCCGCTCGGCGCATGCGCCCCCTACACACAGCCCACTGCACGCAGCCCCGAACGGGCACGTTCCCCCACCCGCGTCCGCGCCCGCCGGCGGGACGACCGCCGGCCCGGCGCGGGCGCCGGCCCGCTACGGCTGAAGCAACCGCGGCGACAGCGCGCCGCACGGCACCAGGTCCACCTCCGCGCCCGCCTCCCGCAGATCCGCCAACACCAGCTCGTCGTACATCAGCAGGCCCGACTGCTCCGGCCACACCACGGCCCACAGCCACATCCCGAGGGCCTCGCCGGCGAACACGGCACGGTCGCCGGGCGCCCCGGTCACGTGCCACAGCGGTGTGGGCCGCCCCGCGGCCAGCACCTTCGCCTGCGCCGGCTTCCCGACGTCGATGAGCGGGCCGGGATCGGGGCCGTCCACCCCGGCGTACCGCGCGCCGAGTCCGACGCCGAGCTCCTCCGCGACCAGGATCAGCTCGCCCATCCCGCCGAGCGGCCCGGGTCCGGTGCACGCCACCGCGGTGGCCCGGCCGCCGGTGCGGTCGTCGCCCGCGCAGGCCACTCCGGTGAACAGCCACCCCACGGGCAGCGGCCACGGCATCCACACCGGCACCTGCGTGCGGTGCACCACGACGTTGAGGGCGTCCACGCTCGGCGGTATCACGGGCTGCACCGGATGGACGGTGCCGTGCGCATCGCACTGCCACGCATCGGAGAAGAGGCCGGGAGCCCTGACCCGGCCACCGCACTTCGGGCAACTGGGTTCGCCCCTCATAGGGCCCCACGGTCCTACCCCCGCCCCGCCGCGTCAAGGACGATCACCCAACCGGACGGAACGCTTCACCCCGAAACCAGATGTAGGTTGCATTAGTTAGCGTGGCTAACTTAGTATGTGTATATACCAACTACCTCGTCTCGGGAATGGGAGCACGCATGGACCCCTTCGACGCCGGAGCGGGCGGCCTCCTCAAGCAGCCCAAGTCCGTGTGGGCGACCGCCGGGGCCTCGGTCGTCGCCTTCATGGGCATCGGACTCGTCGACCCGATCCTGCCGTCCATCGCCCAGGGCCTGGACGCCACAGCCAGCCAGGTCTCCCTGCTCTTCACCTCGTACTTCCTGATCACCGCCGTCGCGATGCTGGTGACCGGCTTCGTCTCCAGCCGGATCGGCGGGCGCAAGACCCTGCTGGCCGGCCTGGCACTCGTGGTCGTGTTCGCCGCACTCGCCGGGACCTCGGGCTCGGTGGCCGAACTGGTCGGCTTCCGGGCGGGCTGGGGCCTCGGCAACGCACTGTTCGTCTCGACGGCCCTCGCGGTCATCGTCGGCGCGGCGGCCGGCGGCAGTGCCGCCGCGATCCTGCTGTACGAGTCGGCCCTCGGCCTCGGCATGGCCTGCGGTCCGCTGCTGGGCGCCCTGCTCGGCGACGCCAGCTGGCGCTACCCGTTCTTCGGCACGGCGTTCCTGATGGCCGTCGGCTTCCTGTGCATCACGGTGTTCCTGAAGGAGCAGCCCCGGCCGGCCCGCAAGACCTCGCTGCTGGACCCGCTGAAGGCCCTCGGCCACGGCGGCCTGGCCTCGGCGGCGGTCTCGGCGTTCTTCTACAACTACACGTTCTTCACCGTGCTGGCCTTCACGCCGTTCGTGCTGAACATGAGCCCCTACCGGTCGGGCGCGGTGTTCTTCGCCTGGGGTGTGCTGCTCGCCGTGTTCTCGGTGATCGTGGCGCCCCGGCTGCAGAAGCGCTTCGGCTCGCTGAAGGTGCTGGGCGGCTCGCTGGTGCTGCTCGCGGCCGACGTCCTCGTGCTCGGCTACGGCTCGCACACCACCGCCGTCGTGTGCACCGTCCTGTCCGGCGCCTTCATCGGCGTGAACAACACCGTCTACACCGAACTGGCCCTCGGCGTCTCGGACGCGCCCCGGCCGGTGGCGAGCGCGGGCTACAACTTCGTCCGCTGGTTCGCCGCCGCCGCCGCGCCCTACTTCGCACCGAAGATCGAGGAGTGGGCCGACCCGCACATCCCGTTCGTGGTGGCGGCCGTCACCGCGGTCCTCGGCGCCGCCGTGGTGGTCGTGCGGCGCAAGGCGCTGACGCACGAGGCCGAGGAGCTCCAGCCCCGGCACGCCACCGAGGACGGGGTCACGGTCTTCGCCAACTGAGGCCCGCCGGATCGAGGTTGGTGAGCTTGCTCACTCCAGCGGCACGGACGTGCGGGACGGGTCCCGCAGGTCCGTGCCGTGGTTCAGCCAGCGCTCCTGCAACGCCTGCGCACCGTGCACCCGCTTCCAGGCGGCCTCGTTCGGCGTCATCGGCAGCAGCGGCAGGAACCGGACGGGGTCCAGCGGCTCGTCCAGCTCCAGGTCCTCCACCAGGCCGCCCGGTTCGGCGACCAGAACCGAGGTGAAGGGCGCCCCGGGCCACAGCGGGTCACCGACGTCCAGGGACGCGCCGGGAGCCACCACCAGGCCCTCCACCTGCGGGGAGGCGGCCAGCACGGCGAGCGGGCGCAGCACCTTGCCGGTGTCCGCGCCCCCGGGGCGCACCGACAGGACCAGCTCGGCCCGCGGGCCCCGGACCGGGTCGGCGACGACCGCCGTGGGGTCCGTCATGGGGTGCGCGGACATGCCGAGCGTGGCGTAGCGGACGACGTCACCCTCCTGGAAGCGGAGCACCTCGATGCGGTCCGCCCCGAGGAAGGTGACCGCCGCGCGCGCGTCCGGCTCGCCCAGCGCGGTGCGCAACCGGGCCTCGACCAGAGGAAGAACATCTGCCATGCGGCGAGCATAGAACTCGTCAGTAGCGGGCAAAGCAGCGCCTTGACAGGTGTGTCGGCTGCTACTCTTGCCCGGTGGTTCGGGGCAGCACGCAGAAGCGTCGCGGTCAAGCCCCGGCGCCGAAGGAACTCCCTTACGAGGGACCGGCCGGAGGAGGTGGGGCTGCAATGGATCGAAGTCGACCGTGCAGTAGCACCACGCTCTCCCGCCGCTGATGTAGCTGCTCCGTCTTCTGGCCGGCTGCCACCTCTCGCACTCGCCTCACGCGGAAGAGCGCTTCGTCTCGCTTTGCCTGATCTGCCTCAGTAGCTGAATCAGTGACGAACTCGCCACCGCGACGGTGCGGTGCTCCCCGCTTTGTGGACGTGCCAAACATCCGCAGTCCCCACGTCTTCATTCCGGGTGGTTCCAGCCGTCGCCGGGCCGTTCGTCGCCCTCCCGCGAAGGAGCCCGCCATGTCGATGATCCGCGACCTGCGCGCCGTTGTCCGTCCCTCCCGCGTGTCGCTGCGCAAGGACGGCGGGACGTACGACAGCACCCGCAGCCCGGCGGCGGCCACCGCCGTCGTCGACTGCGCCGTCTACCGCGACGGCCGCCGCATCGAGACCGAGACCCCGCTGACCCCGCACGAGGCGGTGCGCCTGGTGCGCCGCGACGGGGGCTTCGTGTGGATCGGGCTGCACGAGCCGACGGAGGACGAATTCTCCGGCATCGCCCGGGAGTTCGGGCTCCACCCGCTGGCCGTGGAGGACGCCGTCCAGGCCCACCAGCGGCCCAAGCTGGAGCGCTACGACGACTCGCTGTTCACGGTGTTCAAGACCATCCACTACGTGGAGCACGACCAACTCGACGCCAACAGCGAGGTCGTCGAGTCCGGCGAGGTCATGTGCTTCACCGGCCGGGACTTCTTCATCACCGTCCGGCACGGCGGCCAGGGCTCCCTGCGGGCGCTGCGCCACCGCCTCCAGGACGACCCCGAGCTGCTGGCCAAGGGCCCCTCGGCCGTGCTGCACGCCATCGCCGACCACGTCGTCGACGGGTACATCGCCGTCGCCGACGCCGTGCAGGACGACATCGACGAGGTCGAGACCGACGTGTTCTCCCCCGGGCGCAAGGGCACGCCGCGCGGGTCGGACGCCGGCCGGATCTACCAACTCAAGCGCGAGGTGCTGGAGTTCAAGCGGGCCGTGTCCCCGCTGCTGCGACCCATGCAACTGCTCAGCGAGCGGCCGATGCGGCTGGTCGACCCGGACATCCAGAAGTACTTCCGGGACGTCGCCGACCACCTGGCCCGCGTCCAGGAGCAGGTCCTCGGCTTCGACGAGCTGCTCAACTCCATCCTCCAGGCCAACCTGGCGCAGGCGTCCGTCGCGCAGAACGAGGACATGCGCAAGATCACCTCCTGGGCCGCGATCATCGCCGTGCCGACCATGGTGTGCGGGGTGTACGGCATGAACTTCGACCACATGCCGGAGCTGCACTGGCGCTACGGCTACCCGGTCATCCTGGGCTTCACGGTGGTGGTGTGCCTCGGCATCCACCGCACCCTGAAGCGCAACGGCTGGCTGTGAGCCGCCTGGATAGGCTGGTGCCCATGACAAGCGAGCTGCTCGGCCAGGCCCTCGTCGAGGAGGCCACCAAGAAGTCCGGCCTCGTCTGGGTCCAGGGCCCGGACGGCCCGGCGCGCGCCCTGTGGCACGTGTGGCACGAGGGTGCCGCCTGCCTGGTCGGCGACGGGCCCGGCGAGCAGCCGCTGCCCGGCCTGGCCGACGGCGCCGAGGCCCGGGTGACGGTCCGCAGCAAGGACAAGGGCGGCCGGCTGGTCTCCTGGACCGCCCGGGTCACCCAGCTCCAGCCGGACACCGAGGCGTGGGAGGCGGCCGTCGCCGAGCTGAAGGGCAAGCGGCTGAACGCGCCCGACGGCGAGGCCATGACCGGGCGCTGGGCCCGCGAGTGCCGGGTGCTGCGGCTGGAGCCGACCGGGGCGACGGAGCCGCTGCCCGACGGCTCCCTGTCCGAGCCGCCCCTGCCCTCCCCGGCGACCACGCGCCGGCCGGTCCCGGCGGGCCTGCCCCGTCTGCTGCTGAAGAGGAAGCGCAGACGGGCCTGACGGCCTACGAGGCCGGCAGCTGCTTGCCGTAGTCCACGGTCTCGCTCCTGTCCGGCTCCCGGAGCGCGAAGTCCTGCCCCCAGGCGGAGAACGTCAGCGTGCCCGCGCCGCCGGCCCGCTCCAGGCGCAGCGGGTAGGGCCTGCCCTCCAGGGAGACCTCCAGGGTGCCGCCCGAGCCCTTGTCGCCGGTGACCCGGATGGTGCGCACGCCCGCCTCCTCGTCGTGGCCGTCCGTGGCGAGCGTGCCGTGCAGGGTCAGCAGACCGTCGAGGAGAACCCCCTTGTCCGTGAACCCCGTGAACTTCTTGTACGAGGGGTCGCCCTGCGGCACCTTCACGTACTTCCCGCCCAGCTTGGAGGCCGCCGCCGCGTCCGACGCGCCCCCCTTGCCCTGGCCGCTGCCGTGACTCCAGAACTCCGCGTCCGCCATCACGAAGAGCTGCTCGCCGACGCGCAGCAGCTTGAAGGTCGCCCCCTTGGTGGTCACCGACCCGGTGCCGCCGTCGTCCTTCAGCCGCATGTCGAGCGCATACGTCCGGCCGCCGCTGACGACGTTGCCGTGCACCCGGACCGCCCCCGCGGACTCGGCCACCGCACGGGTCTTGGCCTGGATCTTCGCCGCCGGGAGCCGGCCCACGCCGTTGGTGCCCTCGTTCGGGTCCTCCGCGCAGCCGGTGAGCACCGTCCCCGTCACGAGCAGCGCGCACGTCGCGCTCGCGAGTGCGGCACTGCGGTGGCGGCCGTGGCGAATCGGAGTCACAGGTGGGGCTGCCTCTCTGACGGGAGACCTGAACGGCGTACCGCAGGGTACCGGGGACGTGCGGGCAGGTCGGAGCCGGTCCGTCCGGACCGTCCGCCGACGCAACCCCGATCGGGACGGGCTAGCCTGAAGCCCACCCGAGCGGGCAATTCGGAAGAGACAGGCACCAGCACAGCCCCACACACCGGCATCACGAACCACCCCGCACGAAAAGGAGCCGCGGCCATGGCAGCGGGCGCCCCCCGGATCTTCGTATCGCACCTCTCCGGCATCGCCGTGTTCGACCCCGCCGGTGACCAGGTGGGACGGGTGCGCGATCTGGTCGTCATGCTGCGGGTGGGCCAGCGGCCGCCGCGACTGCTCGGCCTCGTCGTCGAACTCGCCACCCGCCGCCGCATCTTCCTGCCGATGACCCGGGTCACCGCCATCCAGTCCGGCCAGGTGATCACCACCGGTGTGCTCAACGTCCGGCGCTTCGAGCAGCGGCCCACCGAGCGGCTGGTGTTCGGGGAGCTGCTGGACCGGCGCGTGACGCTGACCGAGACGGGTGAGGAGGTCACCGTCCTGGACCTGTCGGTGCACCAGCTGCCCGCCCGCCGGGACTGGGAGATCGACCGGGTCTTCGTCCGCAAGGGCAAGCCCGGCGGGGCCTTCCGGCGGGCCCGGGGCGAGGCGCTGACCGTCGAGTGGTCGGCCGTCACCGGCTTCTCGCTGGAGGAGCAGGGGCAGGGCGCGGAGAACCTGCTGGCGACGCTGGAGCAGCTGCGCCCCGCCGACCTGGCCAACGTGCTGCACCACCTGTCGCCCAAGCGCCGGGCCGAGGTGGCCGCCGCCCTCGACGACGACCGGCTGGCCGACGTGCTGGAGGAGCTGCCGGAGGACGACCAGATCGAGATCCTCGGCAAGCTGAAGGAGGAGCGGGCCGCCGACGTCCTGGAGGCCATGGACCCGGACGACGCGGCCGACCTGCTGGGCGAGCTGCCGACGGACGAGCAGGAGCGGCTGCTGAGCCTGATGCAGCCGGGCGACGCGGCCGACATGCGGCGGCTGATGTCGTACGAGGACCGTACGGCGGGCGGGCTGATGACCACCGAGCCGATCGTGCTGCGCCCGGACGCCACCGTCGCCGACGCCCTCGCCCGCGTCCGCAACCGCGACCTCTCCCCCGCGCTGGCCGCCCAGGTCTACGTGTGCCGGCCGCCGGACGAGACCCCGACCGGCAAGTTCCTGGGCACGGTCCACTTCCAGCGCCTGCTGCGCGAGCCACCGCCGTCCCTGGTCAGTTCCATCGTGGACACCGATCTGCAGCCGCTCGACCCGCAGGCGGACCTGCCCGCCATCGCCGGGTTCTTCGCCACCTACGACATGGTCGCCGCCCCCGTCGTCGACGAGGCGGGGTCGCTGCTGGGCGCGGTGACCGTGGACGACGTGCTCGACCACATGCTCCCGGACGACTGGCGGGAGCAGGAGTTCCACCTGGACGAGGAGGTGGCGACCGATGGCTCCTGAGCGCGACACCGCGCGCGACCGCGCCCCCGCGGGCGCCACCGCCGCCTCCCGCCCGCGCACGCGCCTGGACCAGCCGCTGCCCCGCAGGCGCCGCTTCCTGCCCGAGTACGACCCGGAGGCCTTCGGGCGGCTGTCGGAGCGGATCGCGCGCTTCCTGGGCACCGGGCGGTTCATCGTCTGGATGACGGTCGTCATCATCCTGTGGGTGGTGTGGAACGTCTTCGCGCCGGGCCATCTGCGCTTCGACGAGTACCCGTTCATCTTCCTGACGCTGATGCTGTCCCTCCAGGCGTCCTACGCCGCCCCCCTGATCCTGCTCGCGCAGAACCGGCAGGACGACCGCGACCGGGTCAACCTGGAGCAGGACCGCAAGCAGAACGAGCGGTCCATCGCCGACACCGAGTACCTGACCCGGGAGATCGCCGCCCTGCGCATCGGCCTCGGCGAGGTCGCCACCCGCGACTGGATCCGCTCCGAGCTGCAGGACATGGTCAAGGAGCTGGAGGAGCGGCAGAACGGCCACCGCCACGACCCCGTCGTATTCCCGGCGGAACGGTCACGGGGACGTGACGCAGACGACCGCTGAGACGCTTTCCTACGCCCCGGTACGGCGCCGTACCATCGTCCCTATGGCTATGGAAGACGCGGTGCGCGAGGCACTGGCGACGGTGAACGACCCCGAGATCCACAAGCCCATCACCGAGCTCGGGATGGTCAAGTCGGTGGAGATCGGTGCTGACGGGGCGGTCGCGGTCACCGTGTACCTCACGGTCTCGGGCTGCCCGATGCGGGACACGATCACGCAGCGCGTGACCGACGCGGTCTCCGCGGTCGAGGGCGTCACCCGCGTCGACGTCACGCTCGACGTGATGAGCGACGAGCAGCGCCGCGAGCTGGCCTCCGCCCTGCGCGGCGGGCAGACCGAGCGCGAGGTCCCCTTCGCCAAGCCGGGCAGCCTCACCCGCGTCTACGCGGTCGCCTCCGGCAAGGGCGGCGTCGGCAAGTCCTCGGTGACGGTCAACCTGGCCGCGGCGATGGCGGCCGACGGCCTGAAGGTCGGTGTCGTGGACGCCGACATCTACGGCCACTCCGTGCCGCGCATGCTGGGCGCCGACGGCCGCCCCACCCAGGTCGAGAACATGATCATGCCGCCGTCCGCGAACGGCGTGAAGGTCATCTCCATCGGCATGTTCACCCCGGGCAACGCCCCGGTCGTCTGGCGCGGCCCCATGCTGCACCGCGCCCTCCAGCAGTTCCTCGCGGACGTGTACTGGGGCGACCTGGACGTCCTGCTGCTGGACCTGCCGCCCGGCACCGGTGACATCGCGATCTCCGTGGCCCAGCTGGTCCCGAACGCGGAGATCCTCGTCGTGACGACCCCGCAGCAGGCCGCCGCCGAGGTCGCCGAGCGCGCGGGTTCCATCGCCGTGCAGACCCACCAGAAGATCGTCGGCGTGGTGGAGAACATGTCGGGGCTGCCCTGCCCGCACTGCGGCGAGATGGTCGACGTGTTCGGCACCGGGGGCGGCCAGCTCGTCGCCGACGGCCTGACGCGCACGACCGGCGCGAACGTCCCGGTCCTGGGCAGCATCCCGATCGACGTGCGCCTGCGCGAGGGCGGCGACGAGGGCAAGCCGGTCGTCCTGACGGACCCGGACTCCCCGGCGGGCTCGGCCCTGCGCGCGATCGCGGGCAAGCTGGGCGGCCGCCAGCGCGGCCTGTCGGGCCTGTCGCTGGGCATCACCCCGCGCAACAAGTTCTAGTCCAAGACGTCCTCGGGGCAACCCCCCAAGGGGCGCGGGGAACTGCGCGGCAAGCCACGACGAACCCGCAGTCGCCCACGAACCCTGCCCCCTACGGCGAAGGGGCGCCGAAACACCCGGCGCCCCCGGCTCACTCACGCGCGAGCTCACGCGTACGCGGCGATGTCCTTCACCACGGCGAAGCCGAGCCCGTACGCACTCATGCCCCTGCCGTACGCCCCGACGTGCACCCCGGCCGCGGTGGACCCGGCGAGCACCCAGCCGAACTCCGACTCGCGGTAGTGGAACGCCGTCGGCACGCCGTCGACGGGCAGCGACAGCGTCGACCAGTCGGACCCGTCGAGGTCGTCGGCCAGCACCCACGCCGTCTCGGTCTGCTGCTCCAGCCAGTCGTCCCGCAGGGCGTGGTCCATCTGCCCGGGCCAGGTGAAGGACAGCAGGCCCACACCGGCGAGCCAGGCCGCGGACGACACCGACGTGGCCTCGAGCAGGCCCGTGCCGTCGGCCGTGCGCCGCTGGGGATTGGCCGCCACGGTCACCACGACCGCGAACTTCTCCTTGGACTCCTGATCGCCCCCGGCGGCGTGCTCGTTGCGCACCGTGGGCTCGTCGCCGTGTCCGATGGACCCGTGCTCCACGGCTCCGTCGGCCGTGGTTCCGACCTGCATCAGCCAGCGCGGTCCCGTGAAGGCCTCGTCGAGGCCGTACCACGGGAAGGGCGCACGCAGGTAGCCGTCGACCGTGCGCCGTGCGAAGGGGGCCTGTTGTCCGCCCTCCGCGGCCGGCGCCTGCGCGACCGCCCGACTCGTCGTCTCCATGTGCCCGGACGCCTCCTCGCTCTCGTCGGGCCGGTGGGCCCGCCCCCCTCGGGTGGCGCTGCTGGTCCGTGTGCGGCCACCCGTCAACTGGGCAGCATAGCCACACCGCCGCGAGCAGCAGGGAAAGCGCCCGGCGCGTGGGCCGCACGGGCGCCCGGATCAGGCCGTACTCGCCCCGACCGGAGTATGAGACGCGTCACTCGCGCCGGGGCGGGCCTCCCGGGCGGCCGCTCGCTCAGGTGGCGTCGGCGTCGAAGGGCGGACGGTCGTCCCGGCCCGGCGTCTCGGGCTTCTTCGTCATGTCGATCCGGCCGCCGGAGGAGCCGGACGAGGAGGAGGACGCGTCCGAGTCACGGCTGTGGACGGCGTCGGTGACCTCGGCCATCTCCTTCTTCAGGTCGAAGCCGTTGCGGATCTCCTTGAGTCCGAGGTCCTCGTTGTCCAGCTGCTTGCGGATGAACGTCTTGGGATTGAGGTCCTCGAACTCGAAGTCCTTGAACTCCGGGCCCAGTTCCTCCCGGATGTCGTTCTTGGCGCTCTCCGAGAACTCACGGATCTTCCGGATCGTGCGCGTCACGTCCTGGATGACCTTGGGGAGCTTGTCCGGACCGAAGACGAGCACGGCGAGGACGATGAGCGTCACCAGCTCGAGTGGTCCTATGTCATTGAACACCTGAAGCTCCTAGCGATGTCCTCGGTCCTCGGCCCTCGTGGTCGGTGCGGTCCTGCCGTGGTCCGGGCCGGATCCACGGTACCCGCCCATCCCGTCCGACCGGTACCGTCCCGGGGTCGCCGGCCGCGCGAGGTGGGAGCGCTTCCCCGATTGTTCGCCTCATCGGCCCCTCCCGGGAGCCGACGAGACGGCTGCGCGCGTCCGGCACGTCATCCCTCAGCCGCCCGACGATCCGAGGACCAGGGAGACCGTCCGCCTCTTGCCGCCCCGCTCCACGGTGAGTTCCAGCCGGTCGCCCGGGCGGTGCGCCCGGGTCTTCACGATCAGCTCCTCCCCGGAGTGGACCCGCGCGCCGTCGACCTCGGTGATGACGTCCCCCGCCTTGATACCGGCCTCGGCCCCGGGGCCGCCCCTGGTGACGGGCGGCCCGCCCTCGCCGCCCTTGGCGGCGACCCGGGCGCCGTCGCCCGAGTAGTCCATGTCGAGGGTGATGCCGATGACCGGGTGGGTCGCCCTGCCGGTGTTGATCAGTTCCTCGGCGACGCGCTTGCCCTGGTTGATCGGTATGGCGAAGCCCAGGCCTATCGAACCGGCCTGCCCGCTGTCCGGGCCGGAGCCGCTCTCCGCCGAGCGGATGGCCGAGTTGATGCCGATGACCCGGGCCCTGGCGTCGAGGAGGGGCCCGCCGGAGTTGCCGGGGTTGATGGGCGCGTCGGTCTGGAGCGCGTCGACGTACGACACGTCGCTGCCGTCGCCCTTCTCGCCGCCGGCGGTGATGGGCCGCTGCTTGGCGCTGATGATGCCGGAGGTGACCGTGCCGGCCAGGTCGAAGGGCGCGCCGATGGCCACGACCGGGTCGCCGACCCGCACGTTGTCCGAGTTGCCGAGGGGCAGGGGGGTGAGGCCGCGCACGCCCTTCACCTTCACGACGGCGAGGTCGTAGCCGCTGTCCCGGCCGACCACCTCGGCCCGGGCGGTCTGCCCGCCGTCGAAGGTGACGGTGATGTCCCCGCCCGATCCGGCGGGCCGGACGACATGGTTGTTGGTGAGGATGTGGCCGCGGGTGTCGAGCACGAACCCGGTGCCCGTGCCCTGCTCGCCGGAGCCGCTCACATGCAGGGTGACCACGCTGGGCAGCGCCCGGCCGGCGATCCCGGCGACCGTGCCGGCGTCCCGCCCGGCGAGCTCCTTGCCGGCCTGCGGCAACTCGACGGCGCCGATGCCGCCGTTGCGCTCCAGGTACGTCCCCACGGCGCCTCCGATGCCGCCGGACACCAGCGCGATCACCAGACCGGCGACGACCAGCGCCTTCCGGCCCCTTCTGCGCCGCTGCCCCGTGCTCGGCACGGCGGCGCCGGTCTGCTGGAGCGGGCCGTGGCTGCCGCCGGGGACCGCCCAGGGGTCGTAGCGCCGCCAGGGGTCGGGAGCGGTGGGTGCGGCCGGGCCCTGGGCGCCGGGCGCGGCCGGCGGCGCAGCGGACGCGGGGCCGCCGGGGGGCGCTGCCTGGGCCGGCACCGGCGCGACGGCGGGCGGGGCAGGGGTGGGCGGGGTCTGCGCGGGCGGCGGGGCGACGGCGGCCGGGGCCGTGGGCCCGGGCGGCGCCATCGGTGGCGCACCGTGGGAGACCGGTACGGGGGCCGCCTCCGCCGCGGTCGGATGCGCCGGGGCCGGGTGCTCCGGGGCCGGGTGTGCCCGGGCGGCCGCGGCCGGTGCCGCCGCGGGGTGCTGCACGGGCGGGGCGGGGGCCCAGGGCCCCGGTTGGCCGTAGGGCGGGGTGCTGTAGGGGTCGGGATCGTGCAGGGGCTGGGGACCGCTCACCGCGGACCCGGAGACGGAGGGCCCGGGCACGGTGGCCGCGGCCGGGCCGGGATCGCCCTGCGGGGCGTCGCCGGCGGCGGGGACCGACGGGTCCGGCTCCTCGGCCCTGCCGTCGGCCGTCGCGCCGGGTTCCGCCACGGGGGCCTCGGGGCTCCGCAGCTCGTAGTCGCCGTCGCCCTGGTCGCCCCGGTCGGGCTGATCATTCTCGGTGCTCGGGGCGCTCGGGGCGCTCTGGGCGCTCTGGGTGTGCGGTTCGTGCTCGTCGTCGCCGGCGGGCCGGGCCGCGGGTCGTGCGAGTTCGAAGTCCCCGTCGGTGCCGGTGGGCGTCCGACCGGCGGCGTCCGCCGGGACGGGCTGCGGCGGCCGGCCGGTGCCGCCCTGCTCCGGGCCCGCGTCCTGCGGCTCACCTGCGGGTTGCTGCGCCCGTGGCCTGCCCCACCACTTCGCCTTCGTGGGCTTCCCCTCGTCCATGCTCTCCCCACAGCCGCGGCACGGCCCGTCGCGGTGGCCGCAGTTCGTCGAATCGGCGCCCGGCCCCTGGCTGGGCCGCGGGCGGCACCCCCCGGATTCAATCAGGTTCCCCGGCCACCGCGCAGGGGCCGGTCAGCGGGCCGTCCGGGACGAGGGCGCCGGGGAAGGAGTGGCGCCGGGGTCGGTCAGGGGTACCGCGAGCAGGGGCGCCGTGATCTCCGGGACCGCGGACCAGGAGGTCAGAGCGGCCGGTGTGGCCGCCTCCAGCGGGCGTATCAGCGGGGACACGACCGCGGCGCCGGCCATGACCGGGGCGGCCAGCGCGTGCACGGCCTGGTGGGGGGCGGAGGGCGCCGGCACACCAGGCAGCAGGGGCGCGGACACCTCGGTCGGGGCGACCGGGGGGTGACCCAGCACGTTCTGCGTGAGCAGCGGGACGGCGGCGCGGCGCCGCTGGGAGTCGGGGGCCGTCGCGGCGCCCGTGCCCTGCGTGCGCATCGGTGTCACATTGCTGCCCGTGCCGGAGCCGCCGCGGGCCTCGGTGTCGGCCGGGGTGCCGGCGTTGACACCGCCGAGCGCGATGGCGGCCAGGGACACCGCGCCGGCGGCCACGAAGGCGAACCGCAGCCGCGAGGAGGACCGGTCCGGGTCGGGCCGGTGCACGTCGTGGATGCGGAAGCCCCGGCTTCCCGAGGGGAGGCCGCGCTGGTCGGACGGCAGGGCGGGCGCATGGTCGCGGGACGGGGCGTAGCCGAACTCGAAGCCGCCGCGCTTCACGCCGAAGGCCCCGGACGACGCGAACCGTCCGGACACGTCGGGCAGGCCTCCCCCGCCCGGGGGTGTGGCATCACCGTCCGGGCCGCCACCCGCGGGTAGTCCCTGCAGGCGGGCCAGGAAGCTCTCGGAGGGAGGCGGTGGTGCCGCCTCCGCGAAGACGTTCTTCAGCCGGCGCTGGGCGTCCACCTCCGCCTTGCACTTCGGGCAGGTGGCCACGTGCGCCAGTACGCGCTCGCGCGCGTCGTGACCGAGCTCTCCGTCCACCAGGGCGGAGAGTCGGTCTCCCAGGTGCTGCTCTGCGAGGCGTCCCTCGGAAGCCTCCGGTCGTGTTCCGCTCACGCGCTCGCGCCCCCTCCTCCCAGGGCGGGGACACGGGGCACGAAGGAACGGCGCTCGGCGCGCGCCTCCGGCGAGCGGTGCGCGAGGGCCTTGCGCAGCTGGGAGCGGCCGCGGTGGATGCGCGAGCGGACGGTACCGAGCTTCACCCCGAGCGTCGCGGCGATCTCCTCGTACGACAGTCCTTCGATGTCGCACAGGACGACCGCGGCGCGGAACTCGGGGGCCAGGGTGTCGAGGGCCTGCTGGACGTCCGCGTCGAAGTGCGCGTCGTTGAAGACCTGCTGGGGCGTGGGCTCCTTGCTGGCCAGCCGCTCGGCCGCGTCGTCGCCGAGCGCGTCGAAGCGGATGCGCTGCTTGCGGCGGACCATGTCCAGGAACAGGTTGGTGGTGATGCGGTGCAGCCAGCCCTCGAAGGTGCCGGGCGTGTAGGTCGACAGGGAGCGGAAGACGCGGACGAAGACCTCCTGCGTGAGGTCCTCCGCGTCGTGCTGGTTACCGGTCAGACGGTAGGCGAGCCGGTAGACCCGGCCGCTGTGCGTGCTGACGATCTCCTCCCAGGTGGGCGGAGTCCACGCCTGCCCGTCCGCGTCGCTGGTGAAGGTCGCGGTCTGGGTGAAGCCGGCGTGGCTCTGGTCAGCAACGGTGTCGTTCACAGATGTCGGCCTGCCCGCCGATCCGAGGAAGCGCCGGAGCACCCCTGCACGATCCACAGACGCAGCCGCACCTCCCCTGTCAGCTCTGGTGGTGTCCAGTGGAGCCCCTACCATAGCCACCTCGCCCGTTAGGACCGGATAAGCGGTTTTACGAGAAATTGATGTGGGTCGATACGCCTCGTACTGCTGCGTCGGGACTTGCTCGCCGTCCTGATCCACCGTCCGCCCCCCGTCACGGCCCACGCCTGTCGCTCATCCCCTTAAACGACCGGTCCCATCTGCGGGTTCCCGCGCCCAACGGATACAGTCACGCCCAGGCATTCACGGGGACAGGAGAGGGTCATTACCGGCAACCGGCAGACGAGCTGGGCGTTCGCCGACGCCTATGTCGCCGAGGACGAAGCGCTGCAGTGGGCCCGGGACCGGGCCCGTGAGGCAGGGCTGCGCTCGGTGACGCCCGGCACGGGCGCCGCGCTGCGCTTGCTGGCCGCCTCCGTCGACGCCAAGGCCGTCGCCGAGATCGGGACCGGCTGCGGGGTCTCCGGGATCCACCTCCTGCACGGTATGCGGCCGGACGGCGTGCTGACGACCGTCGATCCGGAGCCGGAGCACCAGCAGTTCGCCCGCCAGGCGTTCCGCGCCTGCGGCTTCGCCAGCAACCGGGCGCGCTTCATCCCGGGCCGCGCCCTGGACGTGCTCCCCCGCCTCGCGGACGCCGGCTACGACCTGGTCTTCTGCGACGGCGACCGCCTCGAGGTCATGGACTACCTCGCCGAATCGTTGCGGCTGCTGCGCACCGGCGGGCTGGTCGTCTTCGAAGGCGCGTTCGCCAACGGACGGACCGTGGACTCCGGCCCGCAGCCCACCGAGGTGCTGCGGCTGCGGGAGCTGCTGCGCGCGGTGCGCGAGAGCCAGGAGCTGGTGCCGTCGCTGCTGCCGGTGGGCGACGGCCTGCTGTGCGCGGTGAAGCGCTAGCGGCTCACCGCGGCCACCCCGGCGCAGGGCGCCGGAGCGGGAAGACAACCGCCCCGGCACCTCAGGTGAGGCCGGGGCGGTTGAAAGGGTATGGTCGCTTGCGCGTCAGCCGACGACCTTCTTGAGGGCGTCGCCGAGCGCGTCGGCCTCGTCCGGGGTCAGCTCGACGACGAGCCGACCGCCGCCTTCGAGCGGAACGCGCATGACGATGCCCCGCCCCTCCTTGGTCACCTCGAGCGGGCCATCACCCGTCCGCGGCTTCATGGCCGCCATGCTCGTTCCCCTTCCTGAAACCCAGCTCATCGTCAAAGCCGACGCCCTGAGAAGGGCACACGTGCGGCCCTTGTGGCAGGACACGCGTCACCGGCATCGAACACATTGCTTCCCAGCCATTATCCCGCATCCCAGGACCCGATGACCAACATCGGTTGGCATCGCTTGGGCAACGCACGCGTGCAAAACCACTCAATTCGGCGATGAGGCTGCGATACTCCGCCACCACACCCGCATCCGGCGAACGGATCCGGACGAGAATTCTTTGACGCAGGTCACACGTCCGGTCCGGTCTTCCGCCGGTGATCTCCGTCATGCTGTCCTGCAGACCCGGGACGTACCGGCCGGTACGTCCCCGATCCGCGACACGGAGGGGATACGCCATGGCCGACGCCGTGCTCTACGAGGTGAGCGACGGGCTCGCGACGATCACGCTCAACCGCCCGGAGGCGATGAACGCGCTGAACGTGGCGGCCAAGGTGGCCCTGCGGGAGGCCGTCGAGTCCGCGGCGGGCGACGCCGCCGTGCGGGCGGTGCTGCTGACCGCCGCCGGTGACCGGGCGTTCTGCGTGGGCCAGGACCTGAAGGAGCACATCGGCCTGCTGGTCCAGGACCGGGAGACCGGATCGGGGCAGACCATGAGCACGGTCCGGGAGCACTACAACCCCATCGTGCGGGCCCTGGCCGGGGCGAGGAAGCCGGTCGTCGCCGCGGTGAACGGGGTGGCCGCCGGGGCGGGCTTCGGCTTCGCCCTCGCGGCGGACTACCGGATCGCGGCGGACACGGCCTCGTTCAACACCTCGTTCGCCGGGGTGGCGCTGACCGCCGACTCGGGCATCTCCTGGACGCTGCCGCGGGTGATCGGCCCCGGCCGCGCCGCCGACCTGCTGCTCTTCCCGCGCAGCATCAGCGCGCAGGAGGCGTACGAGCTCGGGGCGGTCAACCGGGTGGTGCCGGCCGGGGAGCTGCGCGCGGAGGCCGAGAAGGTGGCGCGGGCGCTGGCCGAGGGACCGACGGTGGCCTACGCGGCGCTGAAGGAGTCGGTGGTCTACGGGCTGACGCACTCGCTGGAGGAGGCGCTGGAGAAGGAGGACGAGCTCCAGACCCGGGCGGGCTCCTCCGAGGACCACGCGATCGCCGTCCAGGCCTTCGTCAACAAGGAGAAGCCGAAGTATCTGGGCCGGTGAGTCCGGGACGGCAGGGCGACGTCGAGGGCCGCGGGCGCGTGGGGGCTGGTCGCGCGGTTCCCCGCGTCCCTACGGGATGCTTCGGGCGACGCACAGCTCCAGGTGGTCGTCGACCAGGCCGCACGCCTGCATCAGGGCATACGCCGTCGTCGGGCCGACGAAGCGCAGGCCCCGCTTCTTCAGCGCCTTGGACAGGGCCGTCGACTCGGGGGTGACCGGCGGGACGTCGGACAGGGCCCTGGGGGCGGGGCGGGCGGCCGGGTCGGGGGCGTGGGACCAGATCAGCTCGTCCAGCTCGCCGGGGGACCACTCGGCCAGCACGCGGGCGTTGGCCATCGTCGCGTCGATCTTCGCGCGGTTGCGGATGATGCCGGTGTCCGCCATCAGGCGCTCGCGGTCCGCCTGCGTGAAGGCGGCCACCGAGGCGATCTCGAAGCCGGCGAAGGCGGCGCGGAAGCCGGGCCGGCGGCGCAGGATCGTGATCCAGGACAGGCCGGACTGGAACGCCTCCAGGCTCAGCCGCTCGAAGAGCGCGTCGTCGCCGTGGACGGGGCGGCCCCACTCCTCGTCGTGGTAGGCGATGTACTCCGGGGCGGACAGGGCCCAGGGGCAGCGCAGCGCGCCGTCCGGGCCGGCGAGGGCGGCACCGGTGCTCACGGGCGGTCCTCCTGACCGGGGGCGCGCTTGTCCAGGGGGACGTGGTGGTCGCCGGTGCCGTGCACCGGGCCGTGGGCCGCGGCCGAGCGGGCCCCCGCCAGGGCCGACTCCAGGTCCGCGATGCGGGCGTCGCGCTCGGCCAGCTCCGCGCCCAGACGGCTCAGGGCGTCGTCCACGTCGGCCATCCGGTAGCCGCGGGCGGCGAGCGGGAAGCGCAGGCGCTCCACGTCGGCGCGCTCGACCGGGCGGTCCGGGGGCAGCGGGTCGCGCAGCCGCTCGGGCGCCGCCTCGGGCAGCGGGCCGTTCTCGCCGCCGCCCACCACGGCGAGGGTCACGGCGGCGACCACGACGGCGAGCGCGACGACCAGGAAAAGGAACATAACCATCGCGGGCCCCCACGGTCGCATGGAACTTGAGTCTTCTCGGACGGACGGTGTCAGGGTCCGATCGTGCCATGCGCGTGTGACGGTTAGGGTCGCAGGCGGCGGAAGAGGGGCACCTACCAGGAAAGGTCACAGGGGATGCTCAGGCTGGGCAGGCGGGAATTCGGACCCCACGAACCGGTGATCATGGCGATCGTCAACCGGACCCCGGACTCCTTCTACGACCAGGGAGCCACCTTCCGCGACGAGCCGGCCCTCGCGCGGGTGGAGCAGGCCGTGGCCGAAGGCGCCGCGATCGTCGACATCGGCGGGGTCAAGGCGGGGCCGGGCGAGGAGGTCACGGCCGAGGAGGAGGCCCGGCGCACGGTCGGGTTCGTGGCGGAGGTCCGCCGCAGGTTCCCCGACGTGGTCATCAGCGTGGACACCTGGCGGGCCGAGGTCGGCCGGGCGGCGTGCGAGGCCGGGGCGGACGTCCTCAACGACGCGTGGGGCGGTGTCGACCCGGCCCTGGCTCAGGTCGCCGCCGAGTACCGGGTGGGTCTGGTATGCACGCACGCGGGGGGCGCCGAGCCGCGCACCCGCCCGCACCGGGTCGAGTACGACGACGTCATGGCCGACGTCCTCGACGTCACGGTCGCCCTGGCCGAGCGGGCGGTGTCGCTGGGCGTCCCGCGGGAGTCGGTCATGATCGACCCCGGGCACGACTTCGGGAAGAACACGCGGCACAGCCTGGAGGCGACGCGGCGGCTGGACGAGATGGTCGCCACGGGGTGGCCGGTGCTGGTGTCGCTGTCCAACAAGGACTTCGTCGGGGAGACGCTGGACCGGCCGGTGAAGGAGCGGGTGGTCGGGACGCTGGCGACCACGGCCGTGTCCGCGTGGCTGGGCGCGCAGGTGTACCGGGTGCACGAGGTGGCGGAGACCCGGCAGGTGCTGGACATGGTGGCGGCGATCGCAGGACACCGGGATCCCGCCGTGGCGCGACGCGGGCTGGCCTGAGGACCGCCGCGCGGCGCGGGGCCGGTCTAAGAGCCATCGCTCGGCGCGGGCCGGCCTGAGGACCGTCGCTCGGCGGGACCGGCCTGAGAGTCGTCGCTCGGCGCGGGCCGACCTGAGAGCCATCGCGCGGCGGGGCCGGTCTGACAGCCGTCGCGCGACGCGGGCCGATCTGAGGGCCGTCGCTCGGCGCCCGCTGGCCTGAGGGCCGCGGCCCGGCGCCCGCTGGTCTGAGGGCCGCCGCTCGGCGCGGGCCGGCCTGAGGGCCGTCGCGCGGCGCCGCCGACCTGAGGACCGCCGCTCGGCGCCGCCGACCTGAGAGTCGCCGCGCGACGCGGGCCGACCTGAGAGCCGCCGCTCAGCACGGGCCGGTCTGAGAGCCATCGCGCGATGCGGCCGACCTGGAGGCCATCGCTCGGCGCCCGCTGGCCTGAGGGCCGCGGCCCGGCGCGGGCCGACCTGCGAGCCGCCGCGCGATGCAGCCGACCTGAGGACCGCCGCTCGGCACCGCCGACCTGAGGACCGCCGCTCGGCACCGCCGACCTGAGGACCGCCGCTCGGCACCGCCGACCTGAGGACCGCCGCTCGGCGCCGCCGACCTGAGAGCCGTCGCGCGACGCGGCCGGCTTGAGGACCGTCGCGCGGCGCGGGCCTGACTGAAGGCCGCCGCTCGCCGCGGGCCGGTCTGAGCCACCGGGAGTCGGGAGCCGCGCCCCCGGGGCCCCCGGCCCCGCCCGCCGTCCGCCCCCGCGGTCCGGCCGGCCGCCGGGGCTGCCCGGCCGGAGACGTCCCTACCTGCCCGCTTCCTTCGACACCAGGGCCACCGCCTCGTCCACGTCGTCCGTCACGTGGAAGAGCAGCAGGTCCTTGTCCGCCGCCTTGCCCTGGGCGATCACCGTGTCGCGCAGCCAGTCCAGCAGGCCGCCCCAGTAGTCGGTGCCGAAGAGGACGATGGGGAAGCGGGTGACCTTCTGGGTCTGGACCAGGGTGAGGGCCTCGAAGAGCTCGTCGAGGGTGCCGAGTCCGCCGGGCAGGACCACGAAGCCCTGCGCGTACTTGACGAACATCATCTTCCGGACGAAGAAGTAGCGGAAGTTCAGGCCGATGTCGACGTACGGGTTCAGTCCCTGCTCGAACGGCAGCTCGATGCCGAGGCCGACCGAGACGCCCTTGGCCTCGCAGGCCCCCTTGTTCGCGGCCTCCATGGCACCCGGCCCGCCGCCGGTGATGACCGCGAAGCCCGCCTCCACCAGGCCCCGGCCGAGCCGGACTCCGGCCTCGTACTCCGGGGAGTCCGCCGGGGTCCGGGCCGAGCCGAAGACGCTGATGGCGGGCGGCAGTTCGGCCAGGGTGCCGAAGCCCTCGATGAACTCCGACTGGATGCGCAGCACCCGCCAGGGGTCGGTGTGCACCCAGTCGGAGGGGGCGCGCTCGTCGAGCAGCCGCTGGTCGGTCGTCGCGGGCTGGACCTGATCCCGCCTGCGGAGGACCGGGCCGAGGCGCTGTTCCTCCGGCGGCTGCTTCTTCCCCTCGGGGTTGCCGGTCGCCATGTGCGCTCCCTCCGTCGTGCCTGTCTTTCCACCTCAGCGTAGATCTACGCGGGTTACGAACGAGGGACGTGAGCATGTCCGCGATGGAGCGGCGTAAACACGGCGGGTGCGGCCGGGGTGTCAGGCGGTGAGCCAGTTCCGCAGGCGCTCCTCGCCGGCCAGGATCTTGGCGATCTCCACGCGCTCGTCCCGCTTGTGGGCCAAGTGGGGGTTGCCGGGGCCGTAGTTGACCGCCGGGACGCCCAGCGCCGAGAAGCGGGAGACGTCGGTCCAGCCGTACTTCGGCATCGGGGTGCCGCCGACCGCCGCGATGAACGCCTTGGCCGCCGGGTGGGACAGCCCGGGCATCGCGGCCGGGCTGTGGTCGACGACCTCGAACCCGCTCAGCGCGCAGTCCGCGAAGACCTCCCGGACGTGCGCGACGGCCTCCTCGGGCGTGCGGTCCGGCGCATAGCGGAAGTTGACCGTGACGACGCACTCGTCGGGGATGACGTTGCCGGCCACTCCCCCGCCGATGCCGACCGCGTTCAGGCCCTCGCGGTACTCCAGGCCGTCGATCACCGGCCGGCGGGGCTCGTAGGCGGCGAGGCGGGCGAGGATCGGGGCGGCGGCGTGGATGGCGTTGGAGCCCATCCAGCCGCGCGCGGAGTGGGCCCGCTCGCCCGCGGTCCTCAGCTCGACGCGCAGGGTGCCCTGGCAGCCGCCCTCGACCTGGCCGTCGGACGGCTCCAGCAGGACCGCGAAGTCGCCCTCCAGCCATTCGGGACGGGCCTCGGCGACGTGCCGGAGGCCGTTGAGCTCGGCGGCGACCTCCTCGTTGTCGTAGAAGACGAAGGTCAGGTCGCGGTTGGGGGCCGGGACGGTGGCCGCGATGCGCAGCTGCACCGCCACGCCGGACTTCATGTCGCAGGTGCCGCAGCCCCACAGGACGCCGTCCTCGTCGAGTCGGGAGGGGACGTTGTCCGCGATGGGCACGGTGTCGATGTGCCCGGCCAGGACGACCCGTTCGGAGCGGCCCAGGTTCGTCCTGGCCACGACGTTGTTGCCGTACCGGTCGACCGTCAGGTGGGGCAGCGCGCTCAGGGCGGCCTCGACGGCGTCCGCGAGGGGCTTCTCGGTGCCGCTCTCGGAGCGGAAGTCGACGAGCCGGGCGGTGAGCTCCGCGGCGTCCAGCGTGAGGTCAAGCGAGGTGTCGGCCATGCCGTCGACCCTAACGCGCGAGGTCGTGCGGCCGCTGTGCGCACCGGGCTCCTGTCACTCCGTACTCTCCAGTACCTTGTACCGCGTGCCTGAGCAGTCATCTCCCCAGCGCCGTGGCCGCCTCTTCCGATTCGGGTCCGGCCTCGTGGCCCTGCTCGCGGTCGCCGGTTACCTCGTCGTGCAGTACGTCACCGGGGGATCGGGCGGGCCGGGCTGCAAGGTCGTCTCGGGCAAGGGCGACGGGGCCTCGTACGAGTTCACGCCCGAGCAGGCCGTCAACGCGGCGACGATCACCGCCGTGGGCACCGCGCGCGGCCTGCCGGAGCGGGCCGTCACCATCGCGCTGGCGACCGCCCTCCAGGAGTCGGCCCTGCGCAACATCGACTACGGCGACCGCGACTCCCTCGGCCTGTTCCAGCAGCGGCCCTCGCAGGGCTGGGGCACCCCGCGGGAGATCATGGACCCGACGTACTCGGCGGGTGAGTTCTACGACCACCTGGTCAAGGTGCCGGGGTACACGCGGCTGCCGCTCACCGTCGCCGCGCAGCGGGTGCAGCGCAGCGGCTTCCCGCAGGCCTACGCCAAGCACGAGCCGGACGCGTCCCTGCTCGCCGCGGCCCTGACCGGGCAGTCCGCGGCCACGCTGACCTGCGAGGGCCGCCCGGGCGCCACGCGCGCCTCGGGTGCGGACGGGGTGCGGGCCGCACTGGTGCGCGACTTCGGCCGGGACGTGCTGGCGCCGGCCGCCGCCCAGGTGGACGCCTCCCCGTCGTCCGCCTCGACGCCCTCGCCGGGCGACACGGCCCCCTCGCCGGGCGACACGGCCGCCTCGGCGCCGTCGCCGGGCACCTCGGCCACGACCGCGCCCTCCCCCGCCGCCCCGGCCACGACGGCGCCCTCCCCGAGCGGCTCCGCCGGGGACGGCGGCCGCACGGTCACCCTCCCGGTGCCCCCGGGCACACCGTCCGCCGGGGGGCGGGGCCCGGACCAGCGGGGCTGGCAGCTGGCCCACTGGGCGGTGGCCAACGCCTCCGAGCTGCACATCGCGCGGGTGGCCTACGGGGGCCGCGAGTGGGTCGCGGGGAGCACGGCCAGTGAGTGGCGCGAGGCCGCGGTCGCGGGCACGGCGGGCGCCGAGCGCGCCGCGGAGACGGTCCGCATCGTCACGATGCGCTGACTCGGGCAGGGGTGCGGGGGCTCACTCCGGAGAGTTGCCCCGCCGGTGCCGCGGTGCTCGGGTGGGCAGGTTTTCGCACGCTCACCCCACGTACCCCGAAATCCCTTGGGAACAAAGGGCGGGAAGGTTTCCGCGAGCATTTCCGCGAGGGCCTCTTTGACCGTTTTTATCCGCAGCCGATAATGCGACGCATTACCAACTCTTTACGTCGGGTCGCCGCAACCTTCGCGGGCTTCGAGCGGTAGTCACTGCGTCCGAGCCGGAGCGATCAACAGCCAGTCGATCAACTCCCGGACCAGGCCGGACCGTTCACGAACCTCACTGTTCTCATCCGTCGAAGGAGCACCATGTCCCTCCCCCTGACCCGCCGGATCGCCCGTGCCGCGCTGCTCGTCGCCGCGGGAGCGGCTGCCGGGGTCGGTGCGGCCGGCTCCGCCGGCGCGGCCCCCCAGCTGCCCGCCGCCCCCAGCCTCGGCGGCCTGACCGCCCTGGACGGGGCGAACGTCGCCAACACCGTCGACGGTGCCGCGCAGAACGTCACCGAGTCCGCGGGCGAGACCGGCGGCGCGACCGTCGAGAAGGCGGTGCCGGCCGCGGGCAGGACCGGCGGCAAGGCGGTCAAGAAGACCACGCCCGTCGCGCAGCAGGCGGCCGGTGACGCGGCCGGCACGGCCGGGCAGCTCGTCGGCGACACCGCCGGCTCGGCCAAGGGCGGCCTGCCGACCGACTCGCTGACCAAGGGCGGCGTGCCGTCGGCCGACTCGCTGCCGGTGAAGAGCCTGCCGCTCGGCTGACCCGCCGGTGTCCTGACGCCGAAGGGGCCCGGGGAGAGATCCCCGGGCCCCTTCGGCGTACCGCATAGGCGGCGCGGTCAGAGCCGCCGTACGGCCGCCGCCACCCTCTCGTCCGTCGCCGTGAACGCCACGCGGACGAACTGCGCGCCCGCAGGGCCGTAGAAGTCGCCGGGGGCCACCAGGATCCCCCGCTCCGCGAGGTGGGCCACGGTGTCCCAGCAGGACTCGCCGCGCGTCGCCCACAGGTACAGGCTCGCCTTGCTGTGCTCGATGCGGAAGCCGTGTCCGAGCAGCGCCTCGCGCAGCAGGGTGCGGCGGGCGGCGTAGCGCTCGCGCTGCACGCGCACGTGCTCGTCGTCGCCGAGGGCGGCGACGACCGCCGCCTGGGTCGGCGCGGACGTCATCATGCCGCCGTGCTTGCGGATCTCCAGCAGCGGGCCGAGGACCGCCGGGTCGCCCGCCAGGAAGGCGGCGCGGTACCCGGCCAGGTTCGAGCGCTTGGACAGGGAGTGCACGGCCACGATGCCGTCGTACGAGCCGCCGTTGACGTCGGGGTGCAGCACGGAGACCGGGTCGGCCTCCCAGCCCAGTTCCAGGTAGCACTCGTCGGAGACGAGCAGGACGCCGTGCTCACGGGCCCAGGCGACGGTCCGGGTCAGCTCCTCCTGGGACAGCACCTTGCCCGTGGGGTTCGACGGGGAGTTGAGCCAGAGCAGCCGCAGGCCCTCGGGGTCCAGCGCGGTCGGGTCGTCGTAGGCCTCGTACGCGGCGCGGGCCAGCCGGGCGCCGACCTCGTAGGTCGGGTAGGCCAGCCGCGGGAAGGCCACGCGGTCGCCCGGGCCCAGGCCGAGCTGGGTCGGCAGCCAGGCGACGAGTTCCTTGGAGCCGACGATCGGCAGCACGTGGCGGTGGGTGACCCCCCGGGCGCCCAGACGGCGCTCGACCCAGCCGGTGATCGCGTCGCGCAGCTCGGGCGTGCCCCAGACGGTCGGATAGCCCGGCGAGTCCGCCGCGGCCACCAGGGCCTTCTGGATCAGCTCGGGGACCGGGTCGACCGGGGTGCCGACGGACAGGTCCACGAGGCCGTCCGGGTGGGCGGCGGCCGTGGCCTTGTAGGACGTCAGCTTGTCCCAGGGGAAGGTGGGCAGGCGGTCGGAGACTGCGGACACGGGTTCTGGCTCACTTTCTGGTCCGTCCGAGCCGGTGACGGCGAACGCCTCGGCCCCGTACGGCGATCACCGGGTGATCGGGCCGTACGGGACCGAGGCGGCGCTGGCGCGGACCGCTCTTACTGGTTCTGCGGCGGCAGCGCGGCGACGAACGGGTGGTCCCGCTCGATCAGACCCAGCTTGCTCGCTCCGCCGGGCGAGCCGAGATCGTCGAAGAACTCGACGTTCGCCTTGTAGTAGTCCTTCCACTCCTCGGGAGTGTCGTCCTCGTAGAAGATGGCCTCCACCGGGCACACCGGCTCGCAGGCCCCACAGTCGACGCATTCGTCCGGGTGGATGTACAAGGACCGCTGGCCCTCGTAGATGCAGTCGACCGGGCACTCCTCGATGCACGCCTTGTCCTTGACGTCGACACAAGGCTGCGCGATGACGTAGGTCACGCTGTCGTTCCTCCTCGATAGGGCGCTGGCGGGCCTCCGTAGGCTCCGCCGCCTGGCGCGCGGGAGCGCGGCGTCGTCGATGCCCGCCCCTAGTATCTCCGTTCCTGGGCATGATCCGAACAGGAGGGGTGAACTGACCTGTGGAAATCTCTGCCGCCGGGCGACTCGAGGTCCGTATCACGCCTGCTGACGTGGGCAAACGGGTCTCCGTACGGAGCTTGATCGAACATCCGGTTCCGGTGGAGAAGTTCACCGACACGGTCGGTGTTCTCACATCATGGGACAACGGTGTGCTGCTGATCACACGCCGGAGCGGCGAACGCGTCCGCATCGCGGAGTCCGCGCTGGTCGCGGGCAAGATCGTCCCGGCCGCCCCGGCGCGTCGCCGCGGCCCGGCCGCCTCCTACGAGGAACTGGCCCGGGTCGCCGCGCGGGCCTGGCCGCCCGTGGAGAGCGAGCGGCTCGGGGGGTGGGAGCTGCGTGCCGCGTCCGGGTTCACCCGCCGCGCCAACTCGGTGCTGCCGCTGGGAGAGCCGGGCCTGCCCCTCGACGAGGCCCTCGCCGCGGTACGGCGGTGGTACGGCGAACGCGGCCTGCCCGCCTACGTGCAGACCGCGACCGGCGCGGAGGGCACCCGGGAACTGCTCTGCGCCGCGCTGGAGGAGCGCGGCTGGGTGCGTGAGGTGACCGCCGAGCTGTGGGTGGGACCGCTGGCGCCGGTCGCCGACCTGGAGCAGTCGCCGGAGGTCGTGCTGTCCCGCGAGGCGGGCGAGGACTGGCTGGCCCGCTACCAGCGCAAGGGGGTGAGCGAGGTGGCCCTGCGCGTGCTGCACGCGGGTCCGTCCGTGTGGTTCGCGACCGTCCCCGGGTCCGCGGGGCCGGCCGCCGTGGGGCGATGCGTGGTGGACGGGCGCTGGGCCGGTTTCGCCGCCGTCGAGGTCGATCCGGAGCTGCGGCGCCGGGGGCTGGGTACGGCCGTGATGGCCGCGCTGGCCCGGCGGGCGCTCGACGAGGGAGCGTCGGCCGCCTGGCTCCAGGTCGAGACGGACAACGAGGCGGCGCGGGCGCTGTACGCCGGGATGGGGTTCGGGGCGCACCACGCCTACCACCACTACCGGGCGCCGGACGTCACCGGCCCGGCCGGTGACGAGACGTCGTGAGAGGGGCTCGGCCGACCATGCCCGACCCCTTCCCCCCGCCCCAGGAGCGTTCCGCCGAGCTGCGTCGGCGCTTCGCCGAGGAGGCCCGCTCCGAACGGCCCGACCTGGCGACGCTGTGCCTGCTGGTGGGCGCCCAGGCGGACGGCGGACTCGACGAGGCGGGTCTGGACGCCGCACAGGTCGAACTGGACCGGCTGGCGGGGCTGCTGCCCTACCGGCCCGGCGGGCCGCGTGCCTGGGCGCTCGCGCTGCGCGACCTGCTCGGTGAGCGGCTCGGCTTCCACGGCACGCCGGCCGACTACCGGCGGCTGGAGTCCTCCCTGCTGCACGCGGTGCTCACCCGGCGCCGGGGGCTGCCGATCCTGCTGTCGGTGGTGTGGATCGAGGTGGCCCGCCGGGCCGGGGCGCCCGTGTACGGGGTCGCCCTGCCGGGGCACTTCGTGGTCGGTTTCGGGCCCGACGAGGGGCAGGTGCTCGCCGACCCCTTCGACGGCGGGCGCGTGCTGAGCGGCGGGGACGCGGAACTGCTGGTGGCCGGGGCGACGGGGGCGGGGATCGATCCGTCGATGCTGCGGCCGGCGGACCCGCTGGAGGTGGTGGTGCGGATCCTGAACAACGTGCGGGCGTGGGCGGCGGCCCGGCCCGAGCGGTCGGACGTGGCGTTGTGGGCGGTGGAGTTGTCGCTGCTGCTGCCCTCGCATCCGGCGCGGTTGCGCTACGAGCGGGCGCAGTTGCTGGTGCGGCGGGGTGAGTTCGTGGCCGGGGCCGCGGAGTTGGAGGCCTACGCGGAGGTCGTCTCGGCGGTGGACGAGGGGGCTGCCGAGCGGGTGCGGGGGGAGGCCTTCGCGGCCAGGGCCATGCTCAACTGACGCCTCCGCGCCGTGGAGGTCTGTGGGGTGTCGCGGGTGCGGGTGGTGTGCCGGGGCCGATCGCGCGGTTCCCCGCGCCTCTGACGGGGCGCTCAGCGCGGTTGCGGACGAACGACGCGAGCCCCCGCCCTCACAGGGGCGGGGGCTCGCGTGCCGCGGGCGGCCGGGTCAGTTCGGCTTGGTGTCGATGACTCCGACGCGCTCGGCGGGTGTCTTGCCGCGCAGGGCCTCGCGCAGGGCCGAGACGACGTCCTGCGGGGTGACGTCCCGCTTGCCGCTCGCGCCCTCGATCTGCACGCCCTCGAAGGTCTGGCCGTAGGCGGCCCGGAGCGCCTTGAGGTCGTAGGTGTCCTGCAGCTTGCCGTCGACGGCCTTGAAGCTGAGGATCTTCGGCAGGGAGACCGGGCCGAAGTCGATGCTGTGGGCCGCGTCGGTGCGCACGGTGACCAGGTCGGACATCGCGGGCTGCGCGATCTCCTTCAGCACGCGGTCGACCTCGGCATCGGAGACGGTCGGCTGCCGGGTGGTGGTCGGCAGGGCGACGGTGCCCGCCGTTCCCGTCTCCACCTGGGCGCGGTACGCCTGCTCCACGGCCGCCGTCGACTTGGCGAGGTCGACGCCCTTGCCGGGCTTGCCGTAGACGGGGACGGCCTTGCCGCCCTTGAACGTGATCGTGCCGTCGGTCGAGGCGCCCGAGCCGCCTGCCGCGTTCTGCAGGGAGGCGTGCAGCTTCTCCTCGTCGACCGGCATGACCGGGGTGACGACGCGGTGCCGGCCGAAGAGGGAGCCGATCACGGAGACCGGGTTGTAGTCGCTCTTCGCCGCCGTGTCGGCCGTCGCGTCCATGTCGAACTGGAGGCCCGCGTTGTCCGGGTCGAGGGAGACGGTCCTGCCGGCCACCGACAGCTTCAGCGGCTTGCCCGCCTGCTCCTCGAAGGCCGCGTCGAGCTTCTTCACGGCGCCGTCGCGTGTGGTGCCGCCGATGTCGACGCCGAGCACGGTGGTGCCCTTGGGCACGTCGGTGCGGTTCATCAGCAGGCCGGCGCCGTAGAGGCCGCCGGCGGCCACGACCAGGCCGGCCACGAGCAGGACGAGCTTGTTGCGGCCCTTCTTCTTCGGCGCCTTCGCGGAGGTCGCCGGGGACGGCGGGACCGGCGCCGGCTTGGGGGCCGTGCGCGGTGCCGGGCCGTCGCCGGGCGTGCCCGGGCCGAACGGCGAGCCGGTGCCGGGCGTCACGACGGGCATGCCGCTGGTGACGGTGTGCCCGGAGACGTTGTCGTGCCGGGGCGGGTAGCCCTGGCCGTCCGGCGGCTCGGGGGCCTGCTTCTGCGGGGTGAGGACGGCGGTGTCGTCGCTCAGCCCGCCGCCGGGGCCTGCGGTGCCCGGGGCGGTGGGACCGCCGGCGGGTGCGGGGCCGGTGGGGCCGCCGGAGCCGGTGGGTGCGCCGGGGCCGCCGCCTATGGCCCGCGGGCCCGTGGGAGCGCCCGGACCGCCCGCGTCGCGGAAGGTGCCGGGACCGCCGGGGGCACCGGGACGGCCGGGATCGCTGAAGTTCTCGGGCCCACCGGGCCTGCGCGGCTCGCCGAAGCCACCCGGGGCCCGGGGCGCGTCGAAGCCACCCGTGCCGTTCGGGGCGTCGCTGAACCCGCCCGGCACGCCGGAGCCGCCGGGACGGCCGGGGCCGCCCTGCGGGTCGAAGGCGTCCGCGCCGCCGAGGGCGTCGGGCCGGCTGAACGCACCCGTGTCCTCGGGGCCGAGGGGACCGCCGGGTCCGTCGAAGCCGCCGTGCGCGCCGTAGGCGTCGGGGCCGTCGGGGAGGCTGTAGGAGCCCGTGTCCTCGAGTCCTCCGGGAGCGCCCTGCCCAGCGAAGTCCCCGGTGACGGGGCCGCCGGTGGGCCCGGCCGGCCCGCTGCCGTTCTCCGAGAAGTACGGCAACTCGTCGCGGCGGGCGTCGCCGTTGCCCGGGGCGGGACGCGAACCGCCCGCCGTCAGCGCCTCCGTGACGTCGAAGGAGCCCGTGCCGCCGCCGTGCCCCGGGGCGACCGGACCGCCGGTCGCCCCTCCGGGGAGGCCGGAGCCGTTCGTGCCGCCGGACCGGGAGCCGCCCGGCACGCTCATCGAGCCGACCACGCCGCCGGGCCGTCCGGCACCGGGCCGGGCCCCGCCCGGCGTACCGGCACCGCTGCCCTGCGCTCCGGCGCCGGGTGCGCCCGAAGTCGGGGCACCCGGGGCGGAACCGCCCGCTGCGGGCCCCGAACCTCCCGGAGCACCCGTCCCGTTCGGCGCGCCGCCGCCCGGACCGCCCTTGGCCGGGGCGGACTTGCGTGGCGCGAACCAGTCGCTGGTCGGCTTGTCGTCGGCCGGCGGGGCGGGTTCGGCGGCCGGCGGCTCGGCCGGGCCCGCGCCCTGCGGGGCGGCGAGGCCGGCCGGCGTGGGCGTCGCGGCGCCCGCGTCGGTGTCGCCGGAGGCGTCCGTGTCGGTGACGGGCTTGCGCATCACCACGGGCGGGATCGGCCGCGACCCGGGGATGTTGATCCGGATCCGGGTCGTCAGCGTGGTCTCGGTCTTGCGTTCCTCCGGCCGCGTGGCCGAACGGCCCGCGTCCGTACCGTCGTCGGAGACCACCGGGGTCCCGTACGGCGGCGTACCCGACGGGTAGGCGGCTCCGCCGCGCCCGTTGGGCCCGGAGGACGAGGTGTCAGTTTCACGACTCAAGGCAGGTTCTCCCGGTTGGCTCCGCCGCCCGACACGACCTCACGCGGGCAGCTCGGCGACGCGCACCACCATACTGGCCACTTCTCGCCCGTATCCCGGGACCGCCGGGGAAACTCACACCGGACCCCCACGGGCATGTTCAGGCGAAGTGGTACGTCACTTGGCAAGTCGGGCGGGGCCGCCGTCCGGTTGCCGTCCGGGGGTGAGGGTGGCGCAGATCACAGCCACCAGGATGCCCCCGAGCAGGAAGAGGTAGGAGCCGCTTCCCGCGGCGAAGAGGAAGTCTCCCTCGGGGCGGCTGGCGGTGAGCAGGACGACGGCGAGCATCCAGCCCGCGGCGGTCGCCACACCCCCCGCCCGGGCCCGCATGAGGCGCGCGGCACCGAGCACGGCCCCGGCCTCGCCGGCCAGGGCGAGCAGCAGCCCGCCCGGGAACCAGCCGGGCTGCACCAGCGCCCCGGCCGCGCCGACCAGGGCCCCGAGCACGAAGAGTCCCGCGTAGGCGCCGAGACGTCCGGCGGACGGCGGTCGCATCGGCTGGGCGAGCAGCGAGGTCGTCCGGTCGTTCACGAGACCCCCTCGACACCGGCGAACAGGTCGGTCTCCCGCGCGCCGGGGCCCCGCTCGCCGCGCACCAGCTCGTAGTACTCGGTGGTGAGGATCGGCTGGGCGAGGTCGTTGGACAGCACGAAGTACTCACCGTCGACGGTGATCTGGGTGGCGTGGGCGCGCATCGCGGCGGCCTTGGCGGCGGCGTACGCGGTGCCGTCGATCTCGGTGGTGACGCGCTCGTCGGGCACCACGCCCGGCACGTCGCCGACCTCGGCGGTCTTGGTGAAGGGGGTGCGCGGCAGGTCCTCGCGGAGCCGGGCGAAGGCGTCCTCCACGACTGTCCGGGGCGCCCGGTTCCAGTAGATCTTGGGGATCGTCCAGCCCGACTCGGCGGCCAGCCCGGCCGCCCGCATGGCGACGCGGTGGGCCTGGATGTGGTCGGGGTGGCCGTAGCCGCCGTCGTCGTCGTAGGTGACCAGGACCTGGGGCCGCACCTCGTGGATGATCTCGGCCAGGTGGGCGGCGGCCTCGTCGACGTCGGCCCGCCAGAAGCAGGCGGGGTCGTCGTTGTCGGGCAGGCCCATCATCCCGGAGTCGCTGTAGCGGCCGGCGCCGCCCAGGAGGCGGACGTCCCGGACGCCGAGCGCCTGCATCGCCTCGGCGAGTTCGCGGCGCCGGTGCCGGCCGAGGGCGGCGCCGCTCAGATGCGCGAGCCCGGGCGGGATGACCTCGCCGCGTTCGCCGAGGGTGCAGGTCACCAGGGTGACCTGGGCACCCTCGGCCGCGTAGCGGGCCATGGTCGCGCCGTTGTTGATCGACTCGTCGTCCGGGTGCGCGTGCACCAGCAGCAGACGACGGCCGGGCAGATCCTTCATGGGCCCAGCCTACGAGGTCGCGCGGGGCTCAGAACTTGATGCTGCCGATCATCCCCGCGATGTTGTTCGTCAGCTCGCTGATCGTGGGAGCGACGGTCGAGGAGGCGAGGTAGAAGCCGAGCAGCATGCAGACGATCGCATGCCCCGCCTTCAGTCCCGACTTCTTGACGAGCAGGAAGACGATGATCGCCAGCAGCACCACCGCCGAAATCGAGAGTGCCACGGCGGCTCACCTCCAAAGATCCACGAGGGCGCGGGGGGTCGGACTGTGGGGGCAGTAAATCCGTACAGCAGCAAGCAGGTTGATACCCACTATGCGACATTGATCATAACTATCCCGGCGTGCGCATCGCTCGGCGCACGGCCGCACAAGGGGGCGCATGGCCAATATGGTCAGGGCATGACGACCGAGCCTGACTCCTTTCCCCGACGGCACGCCCGTACCCAGCGCTTCACGCTCGGCGCGCCGCGTTCGTTCACCGTGGCGCCCGACGGTTCGCGTGTCGTGTTCCTGCACTCCGGTTCCGGCACGGACCGGGCCGGCGCGCTGTGGGTCCTCGACCCGCAGACGGGCGGGGAGCGCGTCGCCGCCGACCCGCGCGCCCTGCTGGGCAGCGGCGCGGAGGACCTCTCGCCCGAGGAGCGGGCCCGGCGCGAGCGCAGCCGGGAGGGCGGCGCCGGCATCGTCGCCTACGCCACCGACACGGCCGTGGAGCTGGCCTCCTTCGCCTTGTCGGGGCGGCTCTTCACGGCCGGGCTGCGCGCCGGGACGGCCCGTGAACTGCCCGTCGCGGGGCCGGTGATCGACCCGCGTCCGTCGCCCGACGGGCGGTTCGTCGCGTACACCGCGCGGGGCGCCCTGCGGGTGGTGGAGGCGGAGGGGACGGGCGACCGGGTGCTCGCCGAGCCGGAGGCGGAGAACGTCTCCTACGGGCTGGCCGAGTTCGTCGCGGCCGAGGAGATGGGGCGTTCGCGGGGCTTCTGGTGGGCCCCGGAGTCGGACCGGCTGCTGGTGGCGCGGGTGGACGACACACCGGTGCAGCGGTGGTGGATCTCCGACCCGGCGCATCCGGAGCGGGAGCCGCAGCGGGTGGCGTACCCGGCGGCCGGGACCGCGAACGCGCAGGTGCGGCTGTTCGTGGTCGGCCTCGACGGGACGCGCACGGAGGTGGTGTGGGACCGCGCGCGCCATCCGTATCTGACGCGTGTCCACTGGTCGGCGGCGGGTGCGCCGCTGCTGCTCGTGCAGTCGCGCGACCAGCGCGGCCAGGTGTACCTCGCGGTGGACCCGGACACGGGCGCGACCCGGATGGTGCACGCCGACGAAGATCCAACATGGCTGGAACTTTTCCCCGGTGTGCCGTGCTGGAGCCCGTCCGGGCAGCTGGTCCGGATCGCGGACGAGGGCGGCGCACGGGTGCTGGCGGTCGGGGAACGCCCGCTCACCGGGGCGCAGTTGCACGTCCGTGCGGTGCTGGACGTCTCCGACGCGGACGTGCTGGTCTCGGCGTCGGCCGGGGAGGACGCCGCCGACCCGGAGACGGGCCAGGTGCACGTGTACCGGGTGAACGAACTGGGCGTGGAGCGGGTGTCCCGGGAGCCGGGTGTGCACGCGGCGGTGCGGGCCGGGGACGTGACCGTGCTGGTCTCGGCGGTGCTGGATCGGCCAGGTTCCCGGGTGCAGATCCTGCGCGACGGAAAAGCGACCACGACTGTCCGGTCGTACGCAGAAGACCCCGGTTTGTCCCCCCGCGTGACGCTCACCGAGGGGGGCGCACGCCGTGTCCCGTGCGCCGTGCTTATGCCTCGGGACTACGACGGTGACACCCCGCTGCCGGTGCTCATGGATCCGTACGGCGGTCCGCACGGCCAGCGGGTGGTCGCCGCGCACAACGCGCACCTCACCTCGCAGTGGTTCGCGGACCAGGGCTTCGCGGTCGTGGTCGCGGACGGACGGGGCACCCCGGGCCGCTCCCCCGCCTGGGAGAAGGCCGTCCACCACGACTTCACGCTGTCGCTGGAGGACCAGGTGGAGGCGCTGCACGACCTCGCCCGGCGCTTCCCGCTGGACCTGTCCCGGGTCGCGATCCGCGGCTGGTCCTACGGCGGCTGGCTGGCGGGCCTGGCGGTCCTGCGCCGCCCGGACGTGTTCCACGCGGGCATCGCGGGCGCGCCGGTGACGGACTGGAGCCTGTACGACACCCACTACACGGAGCGCTACCTGGGCACTCCGGCGGATCACCCGGAGTCCTACGCGCGCAGCTCCCTGGTCACCGCCGAGGGCCTGTCCGCGCCGGCCGAGCCGCACCGGCCGCTGATGATCGTCCACGGTCTGGCGGACGACAACGTCGTGGTCGCCCACGCGCTGCGGCTGTCCTCGGCCCTGCTGTCGGCCGGCCGACCGCACGAGGTCCTGCCGCTGTCGGGCGTCACGCACATGACCCCGCAGGAGCAGGTCGCCGAGAACCTGCTGCTCCTCCAGGTCGACTTCCTCAAGCGCGCCCTGGGCATCACCGCCGGCTGACCGCCGACCGCGGGACGACGGGCCGGGGCGACATGGCGCGCCCCGGCCCGTCCCACGGCACCCGCACGGCCGTACACCACCCACCCTGACGCGCGGTCATATCGACCCCGGGTCGGCCGAGTTGCCTGTGTGTTAACGAAGTCCAGGGTCGCCCGGAACGCCTTGCGATGCAGCACGTCGGCGTCTCCCGGAACGCCGGTTCCCGGCACCCCGTTCAGGGGGGCCGGGAACCGGGAGGGAAGGGGTGTCAGGCCGCGTGGACGACGTCCTTCTCCTCGGCGAAGTGGCAGGCCGACTCGTGCGCCGCCGGGGTGTCCGCGTCCTTGAAGCGTGCGGGGATCGCCAGCAGGGGCACCTCCTCGGCGCACTTGTCCTGCGCCTTCCAGCACCGGGTGCGGAAGCGGCAGCCGGAGGGCGGGTTGGCCGGGGACGGCACGTCACCGGTCAGGATGATCCGCTCGCGGCCCTCGCGGGCGTCCGGGTCGGGCACCGGGACCGCCGACAGCAGCGCCTGGGTGTAGGGGTGCGTCGGGTGGTCGTAGATCTGCTCGTCGGTGCCGATCTCGGCCATCTTGCCGAGGTACATGACCCCGACCCGGTCCGAGATGTGCCGGACGATCGACAGGTCGTGGGCGATGAAGAGGTAGGAGAGGTTGAACTCGTCCTGCAGCTTCTCCATCAGGTTGACGACCTGCGCCTGGACGGACACGTCCAGCGCGGAGACCGGCTCGTCGCAGATGATGATCTCGGGGTTGAGCGCGAGGCCGCGGGCGATGCCGATGCGCTGGCGCTGACCGCCCGAGAACTGGTGCGGGTAGCGGTTGATGTACTCGGGGTTGAGGCCGACCACGTCCAGGAGTTCCTGGACCCGGCGCCGGCGGTCGCCCTTCGGCGCCACCTCGGGGTGGATCTCGAAGGTCTCGCCGATGATGTCGCCCACCGTCATACGGGGGTTGAGCGAGGTGTAGGGGTCCTGGAACACCATCTGGATGTTCCGGCGGACCGCCTTCAGCGCGCGCCCGGACAGCTTGGTGATGTCCTGGCCCTTGTAGAAGATCTCACCCGCGGTGGCCTTCTCCAGCATCATCAGCAGCTTGGCGACCGTGGACTTGCCACAGCCGGACTCGCCCACGATGCCGAGCGTCTCGCCCTGGTACAGGTCGAACGAGATGCCGTCGACCGCCTTCACCGCGCCGACCTGCTTCTTGAACAGGATGCCCTGGGTGAGCGGGAAGTGCTTCACCAGGTTGCGCACCTGCAGGATCGGCTCGCCGCGGTCCACCGGCGCCTCGATCGCGGCGACCGCCTCCGTCTCGGAGGAGGCGTCGACGACCTCGACCTCGGAGACGTTCGGCGTGGCGTCCTGCGGCCCGTCGTTCTTGCCGAGCTCAGCCATGGATCGTCTCCTTCCAGAAGTGGCACGCGCTGCCGCGGCCGACCAGCTCGCCACCGTCCCGCTCGGTGACGGGGTACAGCGGCGGGACGTCCGTGCGGCAGATGTCCTGCGCCTTGGGGCAGCGCGGGTTGAAGGCGCAACCGGACGGGATACGCGTCAGGTTGGGCGGCAGGCCCTTGATCGCGTACAGGTCCTGGCCCTTCTGGTCCAGGCGCGGGATCGAGTCCAGCAGACCCTTGGTGTACGGGTGCGCCGGCCGCTTGTACAGCTCGTGGACCGGGGCGCGCTCGACGATGCGGCCCGCGTACATCACGGCGATCTTGTCGGCGACGTCGGCGACCACGCCGAGGTCGTGGGTGATCAGGATCAGACCCATGTTGTACTCGCGCTGAAGGTCCGCGAGCAGGTCCATGACCTGGGCCTGGACCGTCACGTCGAGGGCCGTGGTGGGCTCGTCGGCGATGATCAGGTCCGGCTCCAGGGCGAGCGCCATCGCGATCATGATGCGCTGGCGCATACCGCCCGAGAACTGGTGCGGGTAGTCGTTCACCCGGGCCGCGGCGGCCGGGATCTTCACCCGGTCCATCAGCTCGATGGCCTTGGCCTTGGCGTCCTTCTTGGACATGCCCTGGTGGACGCGGAACATCTCCGCGAGCTGGTAGCCGACGCTCAGCACCGGGTTCAGCGAGGACAGCGCGTCCTGGAAGATCATGGCGATGCGCTGGCCGCGGATCTTGCGGCGCTCCTCGGCGGACATCTTCAGCATGTCCTGGCCGCGGAAGAGGATCTCGCCCTTGGGGATGCGGCCGGGCGGCATGTCGAGGATGCCCATGATGGCCTGGGCGGTGACGGACTTGCCGGAGCCGGACTCGCCGAGCACGGCGAGCGTCTCGCCCGCGGACACCGAGTAGTTGACGCCGTTGACGGCCTTGGCGACACCGTCGCGGGTGTGGAACTCCACGTGCAGGTCGCGCACTTCGAGCAGCGGGCGGCCCGTGCCCTCCGCACCGTCCGGTGCCGGGTTCTCGGCCACTTCATCGATGATGGTCACGTACGCCTCCCTCAGCGCAGCTTGGGGTCGAGGGCGTTGCGTACCGCATCGCCGAACATCAGGAACGACAGCACCGTGATCGACACCATCACCGACGGGATGATCAGGGTGTGCGGGGCGATACGGAGCTGTTCACGTCCTCGCGCCACGTCGCCGCCCCAGGATACGGCCGTGTCTCCGAGACCCACGCCCAGGAAGGACAGGGTGGCCTCGGCCGCGATGTAACCGCCGAGCGCGATGGTCGCGACGACGATGATGGGCGCGAGCGCGTTGGGCAGGATGTGCCGGAACAGGATCCGCGAGGTCGAGGCGCCGAGTGCCTTGGCGGCCACGACGTAGTCGGCCTGCTTGATGGTGATCACGGCACCGCGGGCGACTCGGGCGATCTGGGTCCAGCCGAGGAAGGCCAGCGCCATGATGACGACCCAGACGGTGCGGTCGTCGAAGGAGTTGAGCACCACGAGCGCGCCGAGCAGGAACGGGATGCCGAGGAAGATGTCGGTCACCCGCGACAGCAGCGTGTCGGTCCAGCCGCCGAAGTAGCCGGCGATCATGCCGATGATCGTGCCGAGGATGGTCACGGCGACGGTGACGCCCACACCCACGGTGATCGAGGCGCGGGCGCCGTAGACGACGCGCGCGTAGATCGACCGGCCCTGGACGTCGTAGCCCAGCCAGTCCGGGGCGAAGAAGTGGCCCCAGTTCGGCTTGCCGAGGTAGTGCTTGGCCAGGTCGGCGTCGCGCGGGGAGGCGCTGGTGAACAGCCCCGGCCACAGCGACATGACCAGCAGGAAGACGATGAGCGCGGCCGAGACCAGGAACAGCGGGTTGCGCCGCAGGTCGTGCCAGGCGTCGGACCACAGGCTGCGCGGCTTGTCGGGGGCCGGGCCGGCCTCCGCCACCACGACGCCCGCGGTGCTCACGGTGTCGCCGGGGAGGGCGTCGACCTTCTTTTCTACGGTCTTGTCAGGCATACCGGATCCTCGGGTCCAGGACCGCGTACAGCAGGTCGACGATCAAGCTGGCGGCGAGGTAGATGAGCACCATCAGCGAGGCGATGCCCACGACCGTGGCGCCTTCACGCCGGGTGAGCGCATCGTAGATTTCGAGGCCGATGCCCCGCACGTTGAAGATGCCCTCGGTCACGATGGCACCGGTCATCAGGTTTCCGACCTCGATACCGAGGAAGGTGACCACGGGGATCAGCGAGTTGCGCATCAGGTGGACGCCGATGATGCGGCGGCGCGGCAGGCCCTTGGCCACGGCGGTGCGCATGTAGTCCGAGCGCAGGTTCTCCGCGATCGACGTACGGGTCAACCGGGCCACGTAGGCGAGGGAGAGCGATGCCAGCACGGTGGCCGGGAGCGCGAGCTGCGCCCAGTCCGTCGAGTCGGTCACCGTGGGGGTGGTGATCGACCACTTGAACGCGAACAGGTACTGCAGCAGGAAGCCCAGCACGAAGGACGGCATCGACACGAGGACCAGCGTCAGCGTCAGCAGACCGCGGTCGCGCAGCGTGTCGGGGCGCAGACCGGCGACCACACCCAGGCCGATGCCCACGAGCGTGACGAAGGTGAACGCGAAGATCGTGAGTCGGATCGTCACCGGGAACGCGTCGGCGATGATGTCGGCGATGGGCCGCTGACTGGCGATCTGCGTACCGAAGTCGCCCTGGAACAGGCCGGTCATGTAGTTGACGTACTGCTGAAGGAGCGGCTGGTCGAGGCCCAGCTCCTTCTTGATGCTCGCGACCACCGTCGGGTCGTACGCCTGGTCGCCCATCATGGCCCGGACGGGGTCGCCGGGCAGGGCGTACATCATGCAGAAGATGAGCAGGGTTGACCCGATGAAGACCGGGATCATCTGGAGCAGTCGTCGTGCGACATAGCGCCCCATAGGTGCCTCCGTGAGGGGTTAACGCAGGTGCGGGGGCCGTCTCCTGGTGACGAGACGGCCCCCCGCACCTCCCGCCGCCACCGGGGTGGCGGCGGGCTTACGGCCGAGTGGGAAGAGCCCGCAGGACTCCTCTTACTTGGTGGTGACGGCCCACACTTCGAGGTCACCGTGGAAGTCGACGTTGACGTTGTCGACGTTCTTACCGTGGCCGCCGTTGATGCGGTAGTACCAGAGCGGGATGGCCGGCATGTGCTCGACCAGCTTCTTCTCGACCTCCTGGAAGGCCTTCACCGACGCCTCGAGGGACTTGGCGTTGTCCGCCTTGTTCATCAGCGAGTCGATCTCCTTGTTGGAGAAGCGACCGTTGTTGGCCTCGGCGGTGGTGTGGTACAGCTCCTTCATGAAGTTGGCGTTGACCGGGTAGTCGGCGACCCAGCCACCGCGGTACATGCCCTTCACCTGGTCGTTGTCACGGGCCTCGAGGTCCGTGGCGAAGTCGGGCTTCGGGTCACCCGTGCAGTCGACACCGGTGGCCTTGCGGATGGACTCACAGACCGCGGTCACCCACTCCTTGTGCCCACCGTCGGTGTTGTACTGGATGGTGAACTTGTTGCCCGGGACGCCGCCACCCTCCTTGATGAGCTGCTTGGCCTTCGCCGGGTTGTACGTGAACACGTCCGTGTCCAGGTTCTGGTTGCCCTTGACGCCGGGCGGGGTGAAGCCCTTGGCCGGCGTGCGGGTGTTGTTCAGAACCGTCTTGGTGATCGTGTCGCGGTCGATCGCCATCGACAGACCCTGCAGGACCTTCGGGTCGATGTCCTTGAAGGTCTTGGAGTAGAACGCCGGGGTCAGCGTCTGGATGGCCGCGTACGGCTGCTCGATGGCGCCGTCGCCCAGGTCCTGCTTGTACTTCGGCAGGTCCGTCGGGCCGACCTGGCGGATCATGTCCAGGTTGCCGGAGACGACGTCCTTGTACGCGGCCTCGAGGGTCGTGTACGCCTTGAACTGGACGCCCTTGTTCTTGGCCTTGTTCGGGCCCTGGTAGTCGTCCCAGGCCTTGACCTGGATGAGCTTCTTGTGGTCCCACTTCTCGAACGTGTAGGGACCGTTGCCGACCGGCTTCTGGCCGAAGGCCTTCGGGTCGTCGTAGAAGACCTTGGGCAGCGGGGCCCAGGTGGTGTAGCCGAGCTTGTAGTTGAAGTACGGCATCGTGTACTTCAGCTCGATGGTGAAGGTGTGGTCGTCCACGGCCTTCAGACCGGACATGGTCTCGGCCTTCGGGTCACCCTTCTCCGGGTGGACATCGTCGTAGCCCTTGATGTCCTGGAACCAGAAGGAGTTCTGCTGGTTGTTCTTGATGTTGGCGTACCAGTTCCAAGCGTCGATGTACGACTTGGAGGTGACTTCTTCGCCGTTGTGGAACTTCCAGCCCTTCTTGAGCTTGACCGTCCACGTCTTCGAGTCGTCGGTGGTGACCGACTCGGCGTTCGTGTAGACGATGTCGCCCTTGGCGTCGAAGTCCAGCAGCTGGGTGAAGAGGGCCTGGATGACGTACGAGCCGTTGCTCTCGTTCGTGTCGGCCGGGATCAGCGGCTTCTGCGGCTCGCCGACGTCGACCGAGACATAACCGGCAGGTCCGGAACCCTTGCTCTTGCTCTCACCATCACCGTCGCCGCCGCAGGCGGTGGCGGCCAGGGCGACGACTATCGCCCCCGCGACCCACTTGGCGCTCCTGGCACCGCGCATGGGTTCCTCCTAAGAAGTCATTGGTTCACCGCGAAGGGAGCACACGACACATCACGGCCCCCGCCCGTCGCCGGTGCCGGAATTCGTCGAGTGCCCCCGCGCTCGTGAGTCGCGCCGCTGCCGGCTACTGACCCGTACATCCGAGCTCTACGCGCCTAACTATCTGCCAAACGCCTGGACCGAACCACACTCTCGAGGTCTCGGTTCGATCACAGCTCACACCTACATCTTCCAAAATCCGGACAAAGGGTTTGGTGAAAGATCCCTGCGAAACGGACTTGTTACACATCTATCGGTGGCGACCGTCCGCATTCCGGACGCGAGAGGGAGAAAAACCGCTTGCGGTCGTCGCGGACCCCGTGCAGGGTTCCAGCGGAGCCGGCCTCACGCTCAACGAGCGTGTGCGGCACGGGGGTTGTACGACGCCGGAATCGTCAGGCGCGCCACTTCCGCAGCAGGGTAGTGGCGGCGGGCCGCCCACGGCGGGCGTGGCGGCCAGGTCAAGGGTTTTCCCTACCCTTCTCCTCCACGTCGCTCCCCCTTCAACAGCACAGCACCGGGTGCCCCGCGGGGTGCGGGGTGCCCGGTGCTGTGCGCCGTGGAGAGGGTGTCAGCCGTGCTTGGCGCGGCTCGCGGCGCGGGCGCGCTCACGGGCGTCCAGGTTCACCTTGCGGATGCGCACGGCCTCCGGGGTGACCTCGACGCACTCGTCGTCCCGGCAGAACTCCAGGGACTGCTCCAGCGACAGCTTGCGGGGCGGGACGATCGACTCGGTCACGTCGGCGGTCGAGGACCGCATGTTCGTGAGCTTCTTCTCCTTGGTGATGTTGACGTCCATGTCGTCGGCGCGCGAGTTCTCGCCGACGATCATGCCCTCGTACACCTCGGTGCCGGGCTCGACGAACAGCACGCCGCGCTCCTGGAGGTTGGTCATCGCGAACGCGGTGACGGCGCCGGAGCGGTCGGCGACCAGGGAGCCGTTGTTGCGGGTCTGGAGCGTGCCGAACCAGGGCTCGAAGCCCTCGTGGATGGAGTGCCCGATGCCCGTGCCGCGGGTCTGGGTCAGGAACTCGGTACGGAAGCCGATGAGACCGCGGGAGGGCACCACGAACTCCATGCGGACCCAGCCGGAGCCGTGGTTGGACATGTTGTCCATGCGGCCCTTGCGGACGCCCATGAGCTGCGTGACCGCGCCCATGTGCTCCTCGGGCACGTCGATCGTCATGCGCTCGACCGGCTCGTACGTCTTGCCGTCGACCTCCTTGGTGACGACCTGCGGCTTGCCGATGGTCAGCTCGAAGCCTTCCCGGCGCATCGTCTCGACCAGGATGGCCAGCGCCAGCTCACCGCGGCCCTGCACCTCCCAGGCGTCCGGCCGCTCGGTGTCCAGCACCCGGAGGCTGACGTTACCGATCAGCTCGCGGTCGAGGCGGTCCTTGACCTGGCGGGCGGTGACCTTGCGGTCCTTGACGGCCGCCTTGTTGTCGGCGCCCTTGCCGGTGGCGCCGCGGCCGACCAGCGGAGAGGTGTTGGTGCCGATGACCATGGAGATCGCGGGCTCGTCGACCGTGATCAGCGGCAGCGCGACCGGGTTCTCCGGGTCGGCCAGGGTCTCGCCGATCATGATGTCCGGGATACCGGCGACGGCGCAGATGTCACCGGGGCCGGCCTTCTCGGCGGGCTTGCGGGTGAGCGCCTCGGTCATCATCAGCTCGGAGATGCGCACGTTGCTGACGGACCCGTCGCGCTTCATCCACGCGACCGTCTGGCCCTTGCGCAGCTCGCCCTGCTCGACGCGGAGCAGCGCGATACGGCCGAGGAAGTTGTCGGCGTCCAGGTTGGTGACGTGGGCCTGGAGCGGGGCGTCCTCGTCGTAGGTCGGGGCCGGGATGTGCTCCAGGATCGTGGAGAAGAACGGCTCCAGGCTGGTGGAGTCGGACGGGACCGTGCCGTTGTCCGGCTTGGTCAGCGAGGCGATGCCGTCGCGGCCGCAGGCGTAGACGATCGGGAACTCGATCTGCTCCTCGTCGGCGTCCAGGTCGAGGAAGAGGTCGTAGGTCTCGTTGACGACCTCGTCGATCCGGGAGTCCGGGCGGTCCGTCTTGTTGATGCACAGGATGACGGGCAGGCGCTGCTGGAGCGCCTTGCGCAGCACGAAGCGGGTCTGCGGGAGCGGCCCCTCGGAGGCGTCCACGAGCAGGACGACGCCGTCGACCATCGACAGACCGCGCTCGACCTCGCCACCGAAGTCGGCGTGGCCGGGGGTGTCGATGATGTTGATGGTGATGGGCTCCCCGCCGTCCTTGGGGTGATACTTCACCGCCGTGTTCTTGGCGAGGATCGTGATGCCCTTCTCACGCTCCAGGTCGTTCGAGTCCATCATGCGGTCGTCGACCGAGTCGAGCTGGTGGGCGGCGAAGGCACCGGCCTGCTTCAGCATGCCGTCGACGATGGTGGTCTTGCCGTGGTCGACGTGGGCGACGATGGCGACGTTGCGGATGTCGTGGCGCGTGGCCATAAAGCGGCGATCTCCCGGAGTGTGAGGAAGGGGCCGTCGCGTACGTCTGTGTTACGCGGACCCTGCCGGGCTCAACATGCCACGGCCTCACCCCATGGTACGGGTCCGCGCCCCCGGAGGTGACCCGGGCCGTGTCGACGCAGGTCAGGCACCCTCGGCGGCCTCGGATCCGGCGGGGCACCGGCGCTGGGCGGCGATCCGGCCCGCCGCTTCGTCCGGGGGCTCCGCGGAACAGGGCAGCAGGGCCGCGCCGGACCCTTCCCAGGTGCGCACGTGCCCCCGCGCCGGCTCGCCGTCCCCGCAGGTGCGGGTGAAGTCGGCGTCGACCAGGTCGAGCTGCGCCCAGGCGTAGTACGCGCCCCGGCCGAGGCCGTTCCGGTATTCGACGAAGTGGTCCTCCGCCGGCCGCTCGGTCCGCGACGGCCCGGCCAGGGGCCCCTCGGTCTTCAGGTGCCTGCCGAGCTCCTTGATCACCCCGGCCGCGTCCGTGCCCCGGGGCGTACCGGTCACCGACGGCCGGTACACCGTGTCTCCCACGGCTTCCAGGCGGAGGGAGTAGGTGTCGGGTTCCTCCGTGAACCTGATCGGGTCGGACAGCGCGGTCAGCCGCTGCTCCCTGCGGACACCCGACCAGGTGTAGGTGCCCTCTGCGCAGGTCCCGGCCCTGTCCTCACGGCCGCCACCCCCGTCCGGCGCGCATCCCGCGGTCCCCGTCGCCAGGAGCCCGGCGACCAGGGCCGCCAGGCAGGTGTGTCGTGCCGTTCCGCGCATGCACCGGCTCCGTCCCCCGTACGCGGACCCGCCCGGCGTCCGCACCATGATCACGTACGGACTCATGGTGGGGACGCCGGGCGGGCGGCGGCAAGCGGTTTGAGCGTTCTCGGAGCTACGGCGCCGTCGAGCCCTTCGCCGAGGCGCCCGAGGCCGGCTTCGCGCCCTTCTTCAGGAAGCCCATGTCCTCGTACACCGGTGTGCCGAGGCCGAAGGCGCCCGTGTTGACCAGGTTCTTGCGGGCCGCGACGAGCTGCGGGCGCTGGAAGAGGGGGAGGGAGCCGGCCGCCGCCCAGATGCGGGAGTCGGCCTTGCGGATCAGGGAGCGGGACTCGCCCTCGTCCAGGGTGGCGGCGGCCTGGTCGAAGAGCTGGTCGACCTGGTCGGTGCCGACCCGGGTGTAGTTCTGCTCGACGTTCAGCGAGCCGTCGGCGGCCGGCACGGGCTTGGCGTAGACGGGGCGGGCGTCGGTGGCCGGGTAGGCACTCGCGGGCCAGGACCACAGCGCGAGGTCGTACTGGCCGGAGGCGATGTGGTCCTTGAAGTAGGACTCGTCGGACACCTTGGAGATCTCCGTGCCGATGCCGACGCGCTCCAGCATGGCGGAGATGCGCTCGGCGACCGTGCGCAGCGTCTGGGAGCCGGGCCCGGAGGGGAGCACGAAGCGCAGGGTGAGCGCCTTGCCGTTCTTGGCGAGCCGGGCGGCCTCCTGGTTGGCCGGAGCCGCACTGCCCTTGGGGGCGTACGCGCCGGGCGCGCCGCCCTGGTGGGCCTGCTGGTGGCCGGCGGGGTCGAGCCCGCGCGGGGCCTTGTCGTCCTGCCCGACGATGTAGGTGCCGTCGTCGGACGTGTCCTTGGAGTCGGACTTCTCGCCCTCGGCGCCTGCCGCCTTCTCCTTCTCCTTGTCCTTCTTCTTCTCCTGCTCGACCGGGCCGCCGCGCACCCATCCGGCGTCGGCGAGCAGGGCCTGCGCCTCCTTGGTGTCCTGGCCGCCGAGGGCGCCGCTGCCGTCCGCGTAGGCGGCCTGCCCGGACAGGGCCAGGTGGCTGCCGACCGGGACGGCGGGCAGGCCGAGCGGCTTGAGGACGGCCTCGGCGAGTTCCTTGCGGTCCAGCGCGCGGGCGACGGCCCGGCGGACGCGCTCGTCGGCGAGCGGTCCCTCGGCGCCGTTGAGGGCGAGCTGGGTGAAGGCCGGTTCCAGGGACTTGCGCACCTCGAAGCCGCTCAGGGCCTGCTGCTGCCGGGCGTACTTGGCGGCGGCCTTGCGCAGCTTCCTTCGGGCGACGGTCTCCTCGTCGGCGGCGTCCTCGTCGGAGCCGTTGGCGACGGCCCAGGACTTCAGGGAGTCCGCGGCGGAGCGGTCGGCGCCCGGGCCCATCATCGGGCTGCTGGAGCTGTGCGGGCGGGCGGCGACGGTGATGCGGCGGGCCGCGGTGGGGTCGATCTCGGCCAGGTCGAGGTCTCCGGCGGCCAGCTCGGCGGCCCGCTTGTCGCGCGGGACGGAGCGCAGCACGATCCCGGACAGCTTGGCGGGCTCGCCCCACCAGCGCGGGTTGCGGGCGAGGGTGATCTCGTCGTCCTCGCGGTCGACCTTCTTCACGGTGAAGGGGCCCGCGCTGACCTTGAGTTTCTTGCGGGCGCCGTCGTTGAAGGAGTCGGGGGTGCCCATGACGTCCTTCGGGTACAGGGGGGAGAACAGCGAGCGCCAGTCGGCGTAGGGGCGGCTGAAGGTGACCCGGACCTCCAGGGCGCTGTCGCCGCGCTCGACCTTCTGGATGCGGTCGTACCCGGCGTTGCGGGCGGTCCAGTACGCCGTGTCCTTGCCGGACAGGGCGCGCCACTGGGCGGCGAAGTCGGCGGCGCCGATCTCCCGGCCGTCGCTCCAGACGGCCTGCTGGTTGAGCTTGTACAGCACCACCTGCTTGGGCTCGGTGTCGACGACCTCGGCGGACTCCAGGTAGTCCGCGTTGCGCTCGGGGCGGCCGGAGGCGTTCATGCGGAACATCGACGGCAGGACGGCCTGGGCGACCCGGCCGGTGGTGGCGTCGGCGTCGGACTGGAAGGTGTTCAGGGTGTCGGGCACCGAGTCCACGGCCCAGCGCAGGGTGCCGCCGTCGGCGATCCGGTCGCGGGCGGCGGGCCGGACGTCCTGGCCCGCGAGCGGCTTGCCGGAGGGGTCGTCGGAACCGCATCCGGCGAGCGCGGGCACGGCGAGGACGCCCGCGGTCAGGAAGGCGGCCGAGCGCGCGAGGGCGCGTGGGCCGACGCCGTGCTGGGACATCTGTGCTACCTCCGGGGAGCCGCGGGCGTTACGATCACATTTGGCGGTATTTGGAGCTTGTCTGATGTATGCCGCCACTGAAGAGGAAAGGGTTCGGCAACACAGGGCGACACGGCGGTCACGGGCGGCACATCACCCGTCCGGCGCAACACCCCCGCCGACTGCACCCGCACGCCCCGGCCAATCGATGCACATCCCTTCACAGCGCAAGGTGTGACGCGCAACACTCGCAGGCGCATGAACGTTGCCGCCTTGGGCCGCGAAGGACCCGTGGAAGTGAGGGCAAGTCATGTCCGTTCACGACGAACTGACGTCAGTCCAGCGCAGTCTCGACGAACTGTCCCGCTCGCTGGGACGCCTGGAGAAGCAGCTCGGCACCGGCAGCCTGGAGATGCGCCGCGTCCGCGCCGACGCGGGCCACCTGCGCGAGAGCGTCGCCCTGCTGCGTGAGGTCGCCGCCTCACCGGCCGCGCCCGTCCGCCCGGAGCTGGTCACCATCTCGGACGCCCCCTACGACCCCTCCCTGTGGATCGACTCGGACGACGAGGGGCTCGGCGCCCGGGACCGGCGCGCCCCCTGACCGGGAGGGCGTCGAGCGACCGGCACCTCCCCCGACACCCGACCGGAGTCGTCACGTGGCCACTGGTACGGAACCTCCCGCCACCGATCCCCGTCCGAGAAGCGGCGGCGTGCGGACGGGTACGCGCGCCGCGATCGCCGCCCCGCACCTGCGCACCGACCGCTGGTGGCTGGCCCCGGCCGGCACGGTCGCCGGGCTGCTCGCCTTCATCATGTACTCGACGTGGCGGGCGTTCGCCGACGCCGACTACTACGCGGCGCCCTACGTCTCGCCCTTCTACTCCCCCTGCCTGGCCGAGCGGTGCGAGCCGATGCGGTCCGGCCCCAACTGGGAGATCTTCGGGAGCTGGTGGGGGATCTCCCCCGCCATCATCATCCTGATCTTCCCGCTCGGCTTCCGGCTGACCTGCTACTACTACCGCAAGGCCTACTACCGGGGCTTCTGGGCCTCCCCGCCGGCCTGCGCGGTGGCCGAGCCGCACAGGAAGTACACCGGTGAGACCCGCTTCCCGCTGATCCTCCAGAACGTCCACCGCTACTTCTTCTACGCCGCGCTCCTGGTCGCCGGCATCCTCACCTACGACACCGTGCTCGCCTTCCGCGACGAGACCTACGCCTGGGGCCACATGGGCCTGGGCACGCTGGTGTTCCTCGTCAACATCGTGCTGATCTGGGCGTACACGATCTCCTGCCACTCCTGCCGGCACATCGTCGGCGGCAAGCTGAAGCACTTCTCCCGGCATCCCGTGCGCTACCGGATGTGGCAGTGGGCCGGGAAGCTCAACGCCCGGCACATGCAGCTCGCCTGGGCGTCGCTGGTGAGCGTGGCGCTCGCCGATCTCTACGTCTACCTGGTCGCGTCCGGCGTCTTCGACGATCCGCGCTTCTTCTAGAGGGATGGGGACCGACTGATGTCCGTGGTCGACCGGCAGGAATGGGACGTCGTCGTGGTGGGCGCCGGCGGTGCCGGGCTGCGCGCCGCGATCGAGGCCCGCGAGCGGGGCGCCCGTACGGCCGTGATCTGCAAGTCGCTGTTCGGCAAGGCGCACACGGTGATGGCCGAGGGCGGCATCGCCGCGGCGATGGGCAACGTCAACAGCGGCGACAACTGGCAGGTCCACTTCCGCGACACCCTGCGCGGCGGGAAGTTCCTCAACCAGTGGCGCATGGCCGAACTGCACGCGCAGGAGGCGCCGCAGCGGGTCTGGGAGCTGGAGACCTGGGGCGCGCTGTTCGACCGTACGAAGGACGGGCGGATCTCCCAGCGCAACTTCGGCGGGCACGAGTACCCGCGCCTCGCGCACGTCGGCGACCGCACCGGCCTGGAGCTGATCCGCACCCTCCAGCAGAAGATCGTCGCCCTCCAGCAGGAGGACTTCGAGGCCACCGGTGACTACGAGTCCCGGCTGAAGGTCTTCCAGGAGTGCACGGTCACGCGCGTGCTGAAGGAAGGGGACCGGGTCTCCGGCGTCTTCGGCTACGCGCGCGAGTCGGGGCGCTTCTTCGTGCTGGAGGCGCCCGCCGTGGTGATCGCCACCGGCGGCATCGGCAAGTCCTTCAAGGTGACGTCGAACTCGTGGGAGTACACCGGCGACGGGCACGCCCTGGCGCTCCTCGCGGGTGCTCCGCTGCTCAACATGGAGTTCGTGCAGTTCCACCCGACGGGCATGGTCTGGCCGCCGTCGGTGAAGGGCATCCTCGTCACCGAGTCGGTGCGGGGTGACGGCGGTGTGCTGCGCAACTCCGACGGCAAGCGGTTCATGTTCGACTACGTCCCCGACGTCTTCAAGGACAAGTACGCCGAGACCGAGGAGGAGGCCGACCGCTGGTACGACGACCCGGACCACAACCGGCGTCCGCCCGAGCTGCTCCCCCGTGACGAGGTCGCCCGGGCGATCAACTCCGAGGTGAAGGAGGGCCGCGGTTGACCGCACGGGGGCGTGTTCCTCGACGTGTCGACGCGGATGCCGGCCGAGGTCGTCAAGCGGCGGCTGCCGTCGATGTACCACCAGTTCAAGGAGCTGGCGGACGTCGACATCACGGCGGAGGCGATGGAGGTCGGCCCCACCTGCCACTACGTGATGGGCGGGGTCGCGGTCGAGTCCGACACGGCCGCGGCGCGCGGCGTGCCGGGCCTGTTCGCGGCCGGCGAGGTGGCCGGCGGCATGCACGGCTCCAACCGGCTCGGCGGGAACTCCCTGTCCGACCTGCTGGTGTTCGGCCGCCGGGCCGGCTGGCACGCGGCCGCGTACACGGCGGGGCTCACGGGGGCGCGGCCGGTGGTGGACGACTCCCTGGTCGAGGCCGCCGCGGCCGAGGCCCTGCGGCCCTTCTCCGCCGAAGCGGAGACCGAGGAACCGTCGGGCGGCCCGCCGGAGAACCCCTACACCCTGCACCAGGAACTGCAGCAGACCATGAACGACCTGGTCGGCATCATCCGCCGTGAGCCGGAGATGAAGCAGGCCCTGGAGAAGCTCGCGGAGCTGCGGGTGCGGGCCCGCCGGGCCGGGGTCGAGGGGCACCGGCAGTTCAACCCGGGCTGGCACCTCGCCCTCGACCTCAGGAACATGCTGCTGGTCAGCGAGTGCGTGGCGCGGGCAGCGCTGGAGCGCACCGAGTCGCGCGGCGGCCACACCCGTGAGGACCACCCGGGCATGGACCGCAAGTGGCGGCGGATCAACCTGCTGTGCGCGCTCACCGACCCGACGGGCGGACTGGCGGCGACGGACCCGGTCCGGGGCCAGATCACCCTCGCCCGGGAGACCACCGAACCCGTCCGTGCCGATCTGCTCGCCCTGTTCGACAAGGAGGAGCTCGTCAAGTACCTCGCCGAAGAGGAGCTGTACGAATGAGCGGCTACACGGCCCACTTCAAGGTGTGGCGCGGCGACACGGCAGGCGGCGGCCTGGAGGACTTCGAGGTCGAGGTCAACGACGGTGAGGTGGTGCTGGACATCGTCCACCGCCTCCAGGCCACCCAGGCGCCCGATCTCGCGGTGCGCTGGAACTGCAAGGCGGGCAAGTGCGGTTCGTGCTCGGCGGAGATCAACGGCCGTCCGCGGCTGATGTGCATGACGCGCATGTCGGTCTTCGACCGGGCGGAGACGATCACGGTCACACCGCTGCGGGCCTTCCCGGTGATCCGCGACCTCGTCACGGACGTCGGCTTCAACTACGACAAGGCCAGACAGGTCCCGGCCTTCGTGCCGCCGGCCGGGGTCGCCCCCGGCGAGTACCGCATGATGCAGGAGGACGTGGACCGGCCGCAGGAGTTCCGCAAGTGCATCGAGTGCTTCCTGTGCCAGGACACCTGCCATGTCGTCCGTGACCACGAGGAGAACAAGCAGGCCTTCGCCGGGCCCCGCTTCCTGATGCGGGTCGCGGAGCTGGACATGCACCCGCTGGACGCGGCGGCGGAGACGGGCCTGGACCGCAAGGCCACCGCCCAGGACGAACACGGCCTGGGCTACTGCAACATCACCAAGTGCTGCACGGAGGTCTGCCCCGAGGGCATCAAGATCACGGACAACGCCCTGATCCCCCTGAAGGAACGCGCGATCGACCGCAAGTACGACCCGCTGGTCTGGCTGGGCTCGAAGATCAGACGCCGCTCCTCGGCGGGCTGAGCACCCGGCGGCCGTGCGCGCCGCCGGGCCCGTGCCCCGGGCCGCTCACCCGAGCCACCCCTTCTCGTAGGCACGCCAGTCCGCCTCGGTCGCGGCGAAGTCGATGTACAGGGCGACGCCGAAGCGGGCACGGTCCGCGTCCGTGCGCGACAGGCCGAGGCGGACGCCGCGTACGGCGGCGGGGACGGTCTCGGCGTGATTCCAGTGGCCGAAGCGGTTCTCGTGGAAGAACGGCAGGCCCATCAGCAGGTCGGTGGAGGACGGCGTCACCTCCAGCGCGAGGGACGTCTGCTGGGCGACGTAGCCGCTGTAGGTGCTCTCCAGCGGCTGCATCGTGTCGTACGACATCATGGCGATCTGGTCGACGCGTCGGGCGACCTGGCCGAAGAACTGCTGCGACCACCACTTGGGGTGGCCGGTGACGCCGCCCCACAGGGTGTGGAAGCCGGGCAGCGGATCGATCTGGTGTGCGGCGACGGAGAGCCGGGCGTCGCGCGCACGGGTCTCGCTGCGCAGGGCGTCGAGCAGGGCGAGGTAGTCGCGGTCGCCGGAGTGCAGCGGTTCGAGGTCGAGGTGGACGCCCTCGTAGCCGGCGTCCAGGACCTGCCGGGCGGACGCGACGACCGCCGCCCGGGTCCGGGGCTCCGCCAGCCGCATGCCCTCCGGGCCCTCCGTCGCGAGGACGTCGCCCAGGAACGCCTGGACCCGCACGCCGGGCATCTCCCGGTGCACCGCGTCGATGAACCAACGTGCCTTCGGATACACGGACTTCGGCAGCGTGCCGTCATGCTCCAGCGGTCCGGTGTGCACGTACAGGTCCCGGACGCCGGTGTCGTGGAGGCGGTCGGCCAGGGCCCGGACGTCGGCGTCCTTCCTGCGCCCGTCGACCCAGGCGTGGCCGAGCCAGAGGGCGTCGCGGTCGCGGGTGCGGGTGCCCGGCGCGAGGTCGCCGGTGTGGTGGACGTAGAGGGCCGTCTCGGCGGCGAGCACGGGGAGGAGCAGGGCGAGCACGAGCGCGAGGGCGATGCGCCGCGCCCGGCGGACCAGGCGGGTGCGGCGGGAGCGCGCAGCCGCCTGCGGACCGGGCGGCGCGCCCTGCGGGCCGGGTCGCGCGCCTTGTGCGCCCCCGGGTGTGACGCTCGCACTCCCCTCTGTCACCTCGCTGCCGGACACCGGCTCGGTACGCCCCGTCGTCTCCATCCCCATCCCACTCCCCCTCGCTGACGGGTGTTGCGTGGGAGGACGACGAAGGTCGGCGCCCCGGTTGCGGCCGGCCGCGGCGTGACGCCTCCTCACCGGAGTGCTCCGCCTGTGTAGGGGTTCCGTAACGAGCCCTGAAACAGCCGCATTCCCCTTTGTAAGATGATCCAACTTGCCAGAGCCTGGGATGACTTGCCGAGCCGATGGTGACGGACACACGGGGGTGGGGAAGCAGTGATCCAGCCGGAGAAGATCCCGCAGTTCACGGGTGATCTGGAGCAGCTGGAGTCGGACCATGCGGCCCTGAAGAAGGACGCGGGTGCGGTCCGGGGTGCCGGTGGGGACATTCATTCCCGGTTCCAGGGCTTGTCGGCGTATTACTCGGCTCCGGAGGCGGAGCAGTTGTTCGCCACGACCAAGCCGGTGAAGGACCGGGCGGATGCGTTCGCGGACGATCTGGAGACGGTGTCGGGGGCGTTGTCGTCGTATGCCACCGAGGTGCGTCCGCTGGTGGCGAAGCTGAAGCAGTTGAAGGCGGACGCGGCGGCGTTCGTGTCGTCGGTGAAGGACGACGACGAGTGGGAGTACGACGAGGACAAGGTCGGGGAGCACAACAAGCTGCGGGACGACATCACCGCGACGGTGGCTGCGTTCTGGGCGGCGGAGCGCACCTGCCACAACAAGATCACCGCGCTGTGGCCCGGCGGCGCGCAGATGGTGGCCGGAGATGGCTCCGAGAAGGAGAACCAGTACGGGTTCAACGCGGAGGACCTGAAGAACGCGAAGCTTCCCTGGGGTGACCCGGTGGAGGAGAAGCACCACTGGTACGAGGTCGGCCACTGGGTGAAGTCCTTTGTGTGGGACGGGCTGATCGTGGACGGCATCTGGGGCACGATCAAGGGCCTGGGCACGCTGGTCGGTTTCGGTGGCTGGGAGGCGATGGGCCAGGCCTGGAAGGGTCTGGCGCAGCTGGCGACGGGGCTTGCCCTGTCGGCGATCCCGGGTGTGGCGACGGCGTTCTGGGCGCTGCCGGACGACAAACTTCCCTCCTGGATCCGTGATTCGCGCACGGCGATGAAGGAGACGGGCAAGGCGCTGGTGGCGTGGGACGAGTGGGGCAAGAACCCTGCGCGTGCTGCGGGTGCGGTGACGTTCAACGTGGTCACGACGGTGTTCACGGGTGGTGCGGGGGCTGCGGCGTCGGGTGCGGGCAAGGCCGGTGCGGTGGCGAAGGCGTTGTCGGTGGCGGGCAAGGCGGGCCGGGTGATCGACCCGATGACCTACATCGCCAAGGGCGCCGGCGCGGGCCTGTCGAAGATCGGCGACATCACCAAGGGCCTGCGCGGGGTCGGCAACATCGACATCCCCACACTCCCGGAGAACGCGCTGACGCTGCCGAAGGGTTCGACGGTGCTGCCGGACGGGACGGTGCACCTGCCGGAGGGTGCGGCGGTCCCGGCTGGGCTGCACGAGCTGCCGGGCGGCGGGTTCAAGGTGCCCGACGACGTGCCGGTGGTGCACGAGGACGCGTTGCCGGTGAAGGCCGAGGGTGGCGATCCGGTCCTGTACGCCGACGGCAACGGCAACATCGTGGACGGACAGGGCAAGGTCCTGCTGGACGTCGAGAAGCCCGGCACGCAGGACGTCGTGGACCGCCCCGCGGGCCCGGAGAGCACGGGTCCGGCGGGCGCGGACGTGCCCAGGGTGGACTCCCCGGCGAAGGTCCCGGCGATGGCGGGCGCGGCCCCCCACACGGTGGACGCGGGCACCCACCTGAACCTGGGCAACAGCCTCGACACCGACCTGGGCGACGTCGGCCGGGCCACGGACAACCCGGCCACCACCCCGGCCGTCCACGCCGGAGGGGACCTCCCCGGGGGCTCGGTGGGCGACCACCTTCCGGGCGGCACGGCGGGCCACACGCCAGGCGGCCGGGTGGGCGACCACCTGCCCACGAACGAGCTGGACAACGGGCGCCACGGCGGCCCCGACGGCACCCCGGGGACGGGTGCGGGCCGCCCGGAGACGCCGTCCACCGCCGGCCACACGGACGGCCCGGGCACGAGCGGCACACACGGCGACGGCCCCGCACCGGGCGCCGGCGGCCACCACGAGCCGCCGGCACCGGGCAGCGGCGGCCTGCCCGGCGGAGCGGACGACCTGGGCCGGGGCGCGGACGACCTGGGCGCGGGTGCGGACGACGCGGCACGGGGCGCGGACGACGTCGCGGGCGGGGCGGACGATGCCACCGGCGGGCCGGCTCAGCACGCGGACGACGCTGCTCGGCACCGCGCGGAGTACGAGGCGGCGCGCGAGAAGCCCGCCGACGATCGCACTCCCGACGAGCGGGCCGCGATCACCCGCGAGCACGTCCGGCTGGCCAACGAGGACCCGGTCTGGCGCGCGGAGCACTATGACAAGTGGGGTCCGGGCAAGCGCAACAACGCCGAGGAGATGGTCGACGGCCAGCTGCTGCCCAAGCTGGTCGAGAAGCCGGGGGGCGGCTGGATGGCCGCCGACGCGATGCCGTACGCGAACCCGGAGCGGTTCCACCTGACCCCACTGGAAAGGGGTCGGGACACGGTGCCACCCGAGAACCTGAATCATCTCGACGACGTCTCGGCCCGGCGCATAGCGGGTACGGACCTCACAAATGCCGAAAGAGCGTACAAGACCGACCCCTCCGACGAGACGGCGAAGGCACTTCTCGACGCACAGGAGCGTTTCAACACCGTTGTCGGAGACGGCGTTTCCAACAACAGCAAGCTCGGTGAAGCACTGGGCGAGGAAGCGGCCCGTCGGCACATGCTGGCCCAGAAGGAGTTCGAGGGAGCACGGGAGGTCACCGATCTCCCCGATACCCCCAACGGCTCCAAGAGGTTCGACCAGTTGTGGCGTGACAAGGACGGCAATCTCATCATCGTGGAGGCGAAGGCCCCCAATGCGAGGTTGGACTGGCGTCAGGGCAACGGCCTGCAGGACAGCGGCACGATGGTGAAACAAGGAACCATCGAGTACGTCCGCACCATTTTGGCCGATATGGAAGAGCGTGCGATCTTCTCGCCGAACGACGCGAAGTACGCCGCGGAGATTCGGACGGCGATCGAGAACAAGTCCTTGCGCTATGTCCTCGTCCAGGCCACTGAGAACACCGGTAAGTATGCTGGAGCCGAGCTCAAGCACTTCAAGATCTTCTAAGGAGAGACGCGTTGGTCTCGATCATTTCCCGCCCCCCGTTGCCCACGGGGAACGCGGAAGAGGGTCTCGCTGTGCTCCAGGAGAACGTGCGGCAGCTGATCGACGGGCTGGAGGAAAGCTCCACGAGGCTGGGCGACGCCCAGCGCGTCACGCTCACGCTGGCCCAGTCGCGCTGCCTGGTCGATCCTCGGGCGGCGGAGTTCCCGACGTGGGACGCCTGGGTCACGGCGATGCAGGTCGGCTCAGCCGTCTTCGCCGCGGCGACCGCGACGGACGACCAGGTGCAGTGCCGCATCGCGCACAAGGACCGCACTCTGCGGGCCACCGGTCCGCAGTGGTACGTGAATCCCGGTAGTTGGCTCTCCGCCTTCTACCTGGCCGTGATCTGCCGGGAAAGGGACCGGATCACCGCTCTGTGCCAGGTCCCGTTGTCCCTTCTGCGGGAGAACGGCGGACAGTTCGAGGAGTACCACTACCTCTGGATCGACACCCTCCAGACCTACTGGCTCGGCGGCCCGGACCTGGGCCCGAAGCTGGTCGCCGCGGTCGACGGCACCGAACCGGAAGCCGTCGCGGACCCCGAGACGGTGAGCAAGCTGCTGTATCCGCCGATGGAGGTCTTCCACCGCTTCATCCGGAAGGACCCGGAAACCTTCAACCAGGCACTGGCCCGGGCGCTGGAACTGCACAAGCAGTACTGGAGCGAGGAGGACCGCACCTTCCAGGCCTCGGGTCTCGTCGCCCTCGCGCCACTCGCCATCGCCTGCTTCGCCCACGACGCGGGCCTGCCCGTCGAGGTCGAGTCCGAGTACCTCCCGGCCGTCCTGATCAAGCGCAACTGGTGCGGTGAGTTCCCCACGTGACGTACTCCGGGCGGCGTCGTCTCGATGTGACCGACAAGCACACGGATGCGGCGCCGTGACCACCACCGTCGCCCGGCACTGGGAACCGAAACCTCAGTCCGCGAGCTGGGCCGAGTCTCTCGGGGAGGATGTCGCGGCGGACGCGGAGAAGGTCGAGCAGCGGCCCGGCAGGCTCGACTTCATGTTCGACACCGCCCTGCTGCACCTGCAGGCCCGGTGCACGGTGGATCCCCGCGCAGCACAGCTCGAGACGTGGGAGGCGACTGTCTCCGCCCTGCAGATCGGGTCGGCACTGTTCGCCGCCACTGGGCAGGCGGACGGTGTCGTCGAGTGCCGCATCAACCACCAGGTCCGGCGGATCCCGGCCATCGGCCCCCGCCCTTACGCCGACGCCGGAAACTGGCTGACCACCTTCTGGCTCGCCGTCATCTGCCGGGACCGGCAGCGCCTCACCCAGCTGTGCGAGATCCCGGTCGAGCGCCTGCGATCGCCCGAAGGGCAGTTCGATGAGTACATCTACCACTGGGTCGCGGCGCTCCAGGCCTACTGGCTGCAGACGCCCGGCCTGGTGGACGAGCTGACGGCCGCGTTCCAGCAGTCGCATCCCGATGCAGCAAGGTTCGTCCCTCGCGATCTGCTGCAGCATGTGCTGTATCCGCCGATCAACCTGTTCCACCGCTTCCTGCGCCAGGACGACGACGGCTTCAACCAGGCACTTGTGGAGGCTCTCGAGCTGCACAAGGCCTACTGGACCGCCGACGAGGACCGAGCCAAGGATCCTGAGGGCCGGATCGCTGTCGGGGTGCTCGCCGTCGCCTGTCTCGCCTTCGACGGGGGAATCCCGATCTGGGTGGAGTCCGACTACCTGCCCAAGCATCTGCTCGAGCGGGGGTGGCTGGGCGAGTTCCCGACCCAGTAGCCAAGGGCGGAGCCCTTGCGCACCACGCCAGTGAACCGGTGACGCCCTGCAGGCTGCGCTCACTTGACATCGGCTGACGGGAGAACACTGTGACGACACGGGTGGCGCGGCACGGCGGCCCGGGGCCCGATGACGAGGGGTACGCGCAGGACCTGGGCGAGGGGCTCGCTGAGACGATCGCGCTTCTCGAGCAGTCGCCACGCATGCTCGACAGCGCGCTGAGCGAAGCCATGACCTACCTGAACGCATGCCTCGCGGTCGATCCGGACGCCGCGACTCTGCGCACCTGGGAAGCCACGGTGACAACCATGCACGTGACGTGCGCGGCCTTCGCCACGGCCGGCCGAACCGAGGGAAGCGTCGAGGTCCGGTTCCCGCACCGGACGCTGACCATTCCGGCGACGGGTCCGCAGTACTACGCCGACGCGGGAAACTGGCTCTCCGCATTCTGGCTGGCAGTCGTCTGCCGCGAACAGTCGCAGATGACGAAGCTCTGCGAAGTCCCGGTGGATCTCCTGCGTGCGTCAGGCGGCGAATACGACGAGTTCGTCTTTCGCTGGATCGACGCCTTGCAGACCTACTGGCTGGAGCGTCCAGGTCTGGGTGAGAAGCTCGAATCGGCTGTCGAGGGTTCCTCACCGGAGGTCGCACGTATCGCCGACCGGGAGGTACTGGACAAAATCCTCTACCAGCCGATCGGCCTCTTCCACCAATTCCTGCGCAAGGACCACCAAGGCTTCAATCGGGCTCTGCATGAAGCCCTGGTGCTCCACAGGGAGTTCTGGACCGCTGACGAGGACCGGGAACGCTCCGTCGACGGCTACCTCGCACTCGGCCTCCTGGCCATCACCTGTCTCGCCCATGACGCCGGCTTCCCTATCGACGTGGAATCCCCCTACATGCCTGGCCAGTTGCTCGACCGCGCGTGGCTCGGCGAGTTTCCGACGTCGTAGCAGTCGGTGCGTCGCACCCACACTTCACAAGGAGAATCTGCTGACTGCTGTCATCTCCCGCCCTCCGTTGCCCATGGGGAACGCGGAAGAGGGTCTCGCCGTCCTTCGGGAGAACGCCAAGGAACTGCTCGAGGGACTGGAAGAGGATGCGACTGGGCTCGGCGATGCCCTGAGTACGATTGTCACCCTGGCCCAAGCGCACTGCCTCATGGATCCGCGGGCGGCGATCTTTCCGACGTGGGACGCCTGGGTGACCGCGATGCAGGTGGGTTCCGCCGTCTTCGCCACCGCGACGGCGACCGAGGGGAATGTGCAGTGCCGCATCGCGCACAAGGACCGCACGCTGCAGGCGACGGGCCCGCAGTGGTACGTGCACCCCGGAGCATGGCTCACGGCCTTCTACCTGGCGGTGGCGTGCCGGGAGAGGGACAGGATCACGGCGCTGTGCCGCGTTCCGTTGTCCTTGCTGCGTGAGAACGGCGAGCAGTTCGAGGAGCACGACTACGCCTGGATCGACACACTCCAGACCTACTGGCTCGGCGGCCAGGATTTCGTCGCCAAGCTGGTCTCGGCCGTTGACGGCACCGACCCCGAGACCGTCTTCGACCGGGAAGCGGTGAACACACTCGTCTATCCGCCCATGGAGATGTTCCACCGCTTCATCCGCAAGGACCACGAGGGCTTCAACCGCGCGTTGGCTCAGGCACTCGAACTGCACAAGCAGTACTGGAGCGAGGAGGACCGTGCCGTCAGCGTCGCGGGACTCGTCGCCCTCGCGCCACTCGCCATCACCTGCTTCGCACACGACGCGGGCATCCCGATCGAGGTCGAGTCCGAGTACCTCCCGGCCGTGCTGATCAAGCGCAACTGGTGCGGTGAGTTCCCCACATGACGCACGTTGGGCGGTGTCATCACATGGTCACCCGCATCCCCCGCCATGCCTTCCGCACGGACGACGCGGGTGAGCTCATCGCCCCTGTCGTCAGGGGCACCAAGGACGTGCTCGACCACATCGAGACGTCGGAGGACGACCGATACGACGCCCTGGACACAGCGCTCACGCTGGCGAAGTGGCGCTGTCTGACGGACCCGACAGCGGGTGGGTTCCCGGCCTGGGAGGCGTGGGTCACCGCCATGCAGGTCGGTTGCGGGCTTTTTGCAGCCGGCATGGCCACCGAGGGCACCGTGTCGTGCCGCGTGGGCAGCAACGGCGAGGTGAAGCAGCTGCCCGCCACCGGTCCGCAGGACTATCTGCACGCGGGCAACTGGCTGACCTCGTTCTACCTGGCGGTGATCTGCCGCGACAACGACCGGGTCGACCAGCTGGCACACGTGCCCGTCTCCTTCCTGCGGGAGTCCGGCGCGGAGTTCGACGAGTACGTCTACGCCTGGGTGGAAACCCTCCAGCACTTCTGGTTCGGTCGCCAGGAGACCTGGGACACGCTCGTCACCGCCGTCGACGGCACGACGCCCGAGGCGGCCAGGATCGCCGGCCCGGAACTCATGCTGAAGATCCTCCACCCGCCGCTGGAACTGTTCCAGCGCTGTCTGCGCCGCGAGGCCGAGCAGTTCAACGCCGCACTCGTCGACGCCCTCACCTGGCACAAGGAATTCTGGACCGCCAACGAGGCACGGTCGCTCAGCGGCGAGGGGCTGGTCGCTCTCGCCCCGCTCGCCCTCGCCTGCATGGCCTACGACGCCGGCCTGCCCGTAGAGGTGGAGTCCGAGTACATCCCTCGGGCCCTCCTGACGCGGGCCTGGGTGGGTGAGTTCCCCACCTGACGTCCGGCAGAGGCCGCCTAGTGAGGGGCGGTGGGGTCCGCTTCTCGCAGGTCCATCGTCACCAGGGCTCCGGAACGGGCCACGAGCAGGTCGGGGATGTCGTTCTCGTACCAGCGCAGTTGACCGATGACGCCCTCGTTCTTCGCATGGTGCGCGAGCGTCTCCGCCAGTGACATCAGGTCGGCGAGCAGCTCGGCGTGGATCTCCTGGCGGGCCGTCAGGGACCAGTGGTGCTCGGCGCGCTGGAGGGCACCGGTGAGGAGGCCTCCGATGCGCCGGGCCGGGCCGCGGTCCGCCAGCAGGGGGACGAACTCCGCCTCGTCGCCCTGGCCGTCGGTGTCGCCCTCGAGGTGCAGGCGCAGGAGCTCCAGCACGGGGTCGGGCGTCGTGGGCGACAGGTCGAGGGCGAGGTCAACGGCGTAGAGGTCACTCATGCGCGAGGAGTGTAGGCCCGGCCCGGCCGGGGGTGATCGCCGGCCGGGGGTGCGCGTTCAGAACAGGCTCAGCAGTGCCTCCGCCGGGTCCGGGAGGCCCGGGCCGCCGTCGGGGAGGGGGAGTTCGAACCAGACGGTCTTGCCGCGCGGGGTGCGGCGGGAGCCCCAGGCCGCGCTGAGGAGGCCGACCAGTTGCAGCCCGCGGCCGCCCTCGTCCGTGTCGCGCGCGCGGCGGCGGCGCGGCTGGACCAGACCCGCGTCCCACACCTCGCAGACCAGAGTGCGGTCCAGGAGGAGCCGCAGGCGGATCTCGCCCTCGCCGTACCGCAGGGCGTTGGTGACGAGTTCGCTGACGAGCAGTTCCGTGGTGTCGACGAGCGGCTCCAGGTCCCAGCTGAGCAGCTGGGCGCGGGCGTACTCGCGGGCCCGGCCCACACTGCGCGGCTCGCGCGGCAGGGTCCAGTCCCCGACGGACTCGGTGGGCAGGCCCTGGACGCGTGCCATCAGCAGGGCGATGTCGTCCTCGCCGTGATGGGTGTCGAGCGTGTGGAGGACGTGGTCGCAGACGTCCTCCAGCGGCTGGGTGGGGTCGGCCAGGGCGCTGACGAAGGCCTGGAGGCCCTCGTCGAGGGGGTGGTCGCGGCTCTCGACCAGTCCGTCGGTGTAGAGCGCGAGCAGGGCGCCCTCGGGCAGTTCGACCTCGACCTCCTCGAAGGGCTCGCCGCCGACGCCGAGGGGCATGCCCGGCGGTACGTCCAGCATCAGGGCCGGCTCGCCGGGTTCGACCAGGACGGGCGGCAGATGGCCGGCGTTGGCGAACGTGCAGCGCCGGGTGACGGAGTCGTAGACGGCGTAGACGCAGGTGGCCAGGTAGACCTCCGACAGGTCGGCCTCGCGGGGGCGGCGGGCCGCCCGCGTGGCCTGCTGGACGCCGCCGGGAGCGCCGAGGCCCCGGGCGATCTCGTCCAGCTGGGAGAGCACCTCGGCCGGTTCGAGGTCGAGCTGGGCCAGGGTGCGGACCGCCGTGCGCAGTTCGCCCATCGCGACGGCGGCGCGCAGGCCGCGGCCCATGACGTCGCCGACGACCAGGGCGGTGCGGTGCCCGGGCAGTTCGATGACGTCGAACCAGTCGCCGCCGACCTCGCTGGGCCGGCCGGTGTTGGCGCTCCCGGGCAGGTAGCGGCAGGCGATGTCCAGGCCGGAGGCCTCGGGGTCGCCGGGCGGGAGCAGGGACCGCTGCAGTATCAGGGCGCGTTCGTGCTCGCGGCGGTAGAGGCGGGCGTTGTCGATGCAGACCGCTGCGCGGGCCGCGAGTTCCACGGCCAGGTCGCGGTCGCGTTCGCCGAAGGGCTCGCTGCCCTTGGTGCGGGCGAACTGGACCAGCCCGACGACCGTGTCGTGGGCGACCATCGGCACGGCCAGCGTGGACTGCACCAGGCCGCCGTCCTCGCCGGCGACGGTCTGCGGGCGGGCCGTGCGCAGGGCGTCCGCGCAGGGCGAGTTGAACGGGTAGTGGTGGACGGCGCCGACCGAGACGGGCGCGCCGGCGCCGGCGAAGGGCGCGTCGGAGACGGCGCTGGCGAAGGCGACGCGGCGCAGTTCGCCGCTGCCGTCGGCGAGCCCGGGCGGGGTCTCGTCGCCGACCAGCAGGCCCTGGTAGAGGTCGACGGTGGCCAGGTCGCAGAAGCCGGGGACGACGACGTCGAGGAGTTGCCGGGCGGTGGTCTCCAGGTCGAGGGAGTTGCCGATGCGGGCGCCGGCCTCGTTCAGCAGGGCGAGGTTGCGGCGGGCGGCGGCGGCCTCGCGGGCGGCGGCGCGGCGGGCGGTGATGTCGGTGCCGAGCCAGGCGACGCCGATGGGCCGGCCCGAACCGCTGTGGACGCGGTAGAGGTTGACGGACCAGTGGCGGCGTTCGTCGGAGTCCGGCACAAAGCCCGTGACGTGCATGTCGGTGATGGAGTTGCCGGTCTCCAGCACGCGGCGCAGCGTGGCGGAGACCCGTTCGGCCTCCGCGCGCTGGAGGTAGTCGTGGACGCCCTTGCCGCGATGGTCGTCGGGCGAGCCGCCGAAGATGGACGCGAACCGTTTGTTGGCGCGGCGGACCCGCAGGTCCGGGTCGATGAGCAGGAAGCCGAACGGCGATTGACCGAAAATGGCCTGCGAGGCGGCGAGGTCGGTCTCGATGCTGCGCAGGGTGCGCACGTCGACGACGATGCACACGGCGGCCTTCTCGCCGTCCTCGGTGCGCGTCGGCATGACGTACACCTCGGCGAGTCCCTCGTGGCCGCACTCCCCCTCGGCGCCCTTGGGCAGCCGGAAGGGCACCACGCCGGTCCACTCCCGGCCGTCGAGGATCTCGGCCATCTTGCGCATGCCCCGCTCGTGGTGACGCGGGTCGATGAACGCCTCGATGGGGTCCATGCCGACGGCCCGGTCGGCGGGGATGCCGAAGAGGTGCTCGGCGCGCAGGCTCCACTGCTCGATCAGCCCGTCGGGGCCGATGGAGAAGGACGCCACCTTGATGTAGTCGTAGATGGAGCCGGGGGGACTGGCCTGCCAGATCGCGTCCCCCGCGCGGGCGCCGTCGGCCGCGAAGGCAGCCGTGGCCGCGGGGTCCGGGCCGTCCGCGGCCCCGGCCCTCGCGCCCTCCGACGGGTCCTCGGACTCCGTGGCCTTCGCTGGTATCTCGCTCACGCGAACCGTCCCCTCCAGCTCACCGCGCCCGGCACCGGTCACCGGGGGCGGCTGCCCGCAGTATCCAGCACTACGGTGCCGCACAACACGGTGTTCACGATCACAGCACGGTCCCGATGGTTTTCGGTCCGGACCGTGACAACACTTCCAGTCTTCTAACCAGGGGACACGTCGTCGAATCACGTTCCGCGGCACCGGTCACCGGCCTGAACCGGCCGCTCTACAGGGATGACGGGTACGTACACCGTTTTTTCACTCCGGCACCGGGAGTTCGAACCACACGGTCTTGCCCAGTCCGCCGGGCCGGGTGCCCCAGCGGCGGGAGGAGGAGGCCACCAGTTGCAATCCGCGGCCGCTCTCGTCCTCGGGGCGTGCGGCGCGTGCGCGGGGCGGGTCGGGGAGCGGGTCGGAGACCTCGACCCGCAGGACGCCGCCCGGACCCGAGGGGCGGACGAGGCGGACGCCGATGGGGCCGGTGGCGTGCCGCAGGGCGTTGGTGACCAACTCACTGACCAGCAGCGCCGCCAGGTCGGCGAGGGGGTCGAGGCCCCAGTTGCGGAGTCTGCCGCGGACGGCCTGGCGGGCGGTGCGCACGGCGCCGGGCTCGGCGGGGAAGGTCCACTCGGCGCAGTCACCCTCGGGGTTCGTCACGCCGATCACTTCCAGACAGACGGCCGACCCATGTCCGGTTTCATGGGGTTAATGGGCACATACCCGATATCCGGGGCGGAGTACCGCGCGGGATGGCGCACTGTGGCACGAAAGGCGTACGCAGTGCCCCTGCAGCGGACGTGGTGCCCCGTACGCCCCCGTCCGGCCTCGCGCGCCGGGCGCCTGCCCGGGTCTTGCACGCCGGGCGCCTGCCCGGGTCTTGCACGCCGGATGCCTGCCCGGGTGTCACACGCCGGGCGCCCCCGTGCGGCCCGGGCTCCCCAGGAGGGCGAGGGTCTGCCGTACGGCCGGGACGTCCTGGTCGAGCCAGCGCACCTCCCAGACGTCCGCGGGGCCGACCCAGCGGAGTTCGTCGTGGTCCTGGAGCGGCTCGGGCGGGGCGGACCCGGGACGCAGGCGCGCGGTGAACACCTGCAGGACGTAAGGATGCTTCAGGGGCCACTCCCCGGGGACGCGCGCGCCGGCCTCCGCCTCGACGCCGAGTTCCTCGCGCAGCTCGCGCTCCAGCGCCGCCTCGGGCGTCTCCCCCGGTTCGACCTTGCCTCCGGGCAACTCCCAGCGCCCGGCCAGTTCGACGGGCGCGCTGCGCCGGGCGGCGAGCAGCTGCCCGTCCTCGATCAGCGCGGCACCCACGACGACGATCCGCTCACTCATGCGGGGAGCCTACGGGAGGCCGCTGAGCGCCGGGTCCACTCCCGGGGCCGGGTCCACTCCCCGGGCCGGGTCCACTCCCCGGGCCGGGTCCACTCCCGGGCCGCCCGGCGGACACGGGCCGGTGCCCCCTGGGCCGGGCCTGCCCTCGCCGCTCGTCAGCAGGGTCCGCGGGTCGCGCCCGTCGGCCGTATCCCGTCGGCCGTGTCCCGTCAGTCGTCTCCGGCCGATCCGCCCTGCCCGAGGCGCTCGACCCAGTATAGCTGCTTGTGGCCGCGGCCGTCGAGGCTGTCCGCGATCTTCTGGGCCTCGGCCCGGGTCGCGTACCGGCCCACGCGGTACCGGTTGCCGTTGTCGTCCTCGCGTATCACGAGCCAGGGCAGAGCGACCGTGCTGTCGTTCATCGCGCCCCTCCTCTTCCCACCCGCGGCCTGAGCCGTGCCCCACCCGCCAAGGAAACCGCACTGCGCATATGCCCGAGCCTACGCCTTACCTTCACGGAGCGAATACGGCTTTACACAAAGAGGTACGCAACCAGCCAGAACCCCGGGGGCGCACGCCCGTGAACGCGCCGTCCGCACACCCTCGCGCCGCGGGGCGGAGGCACACCGCGCACGTCGTCCCCGAGCAGCGGGAACGACGTGACGACGGAGCAAGCGGAACGGGCCGGTCACCGGCGGGCGGTGCACCGGTCGTGTGAGCGGGGCGCGCGGGAAGTGCGCCCCGGGGCGGATGTGAGCGTCCGCTACTTGACCGGAAGGTGGTAGGCGACCCGGTACCGGTCGGCCGGGACGACCACGTCGGCCGTCTCGACGGGACGGCCCGACGCGTAGAACGTGCGCTGGATGACCAGCACCACATGGCCCGGGACGCCGCCCAGCGCGAGCAGTTCCTCGGCGAGGCCGGGACGGGCGCCGACCTCCTCGGTGACGTTGTCCACGATCACGTCGATGGCGCGCATGCGCTCGACGACCCCCATGCCGCCGACGGGGCCCTCCTCCGGCAGCATCACGGGCGTACGCCCCGTCACGGCGAGGGGCTCCCAGGACGTGGACAGCATCATCGCCTCGCCGCCCTCGCGGTACAGATACCGCGTGCACATGACCCGGTCGCCCGGCTCGATGCCCAGCCGCTCGGCGATCGCGATGCCGGCCTCGGTCTGCTCGCTGCTGGACTCCCAGGTGCCGCGCCCCTCGCCGTCGGCCTGCTCCTGGCGGAACGGCGTGGCCCCACCGGCCGGGAGGTAGCCCGAGCGGGAGATGCGGCGGGGCACCGGGCGCTCGCGCACGTACGTCCCGGAGCCGGAACGGCCCTCGACCAGGCCCTCCGCCATCAGGACCTTGCGCGCCTCCAGCGCCACCGTGTCCGAGACGCCGTACTCCTGGCGGATCCTGGCCTGGGAGGGGAGCCGGGTGTGCGGCGGCAGCTGACCGTCGACGATCTTCTGGCGGAGATCACCCGCGACGCGCAGGTACGCCGGCTGCTCACCGAATGTCACTGGCCGCTCCCATCAGGTTGTACAGACAGCAACAGCGTGGCAACCGTACGTTGTGCGAGGCAAGCAAAGGCCAGAGAATCACTCGATGTGATGACATGTGACGGCTGAAGCCTTTACGCAGGCACTTTCTCCCCGCTATGGACGCCGTCACACCTGCGCCGCGGAGTCACCGCCCCGGCCCGCCCGGGGGGACGGCGGGGTGGCGGCCAGCCCGAGGGCCTTGCGGGCGGTGACGGCGGCGGGACCGTCGTGGTACGCGTACGCCTCGTCGTGGTGCGCGCGGTACGCGTCCGCGTCGGCCGCGGTGCTCGCCCGGTCCCACGCCTCGCGCGCGTCCTCGAGATCGGCGGTCAGGGCGCCGACCGGCCCGCGGGCGCCGGACGGCCAGGCGTGCCCGCGCAGCGCCTCGATCTGCTCGCCGAGCACGGCGTGGACCCGCGCGGCCCAGGCCCGGTGGGCGGCGAGACCGTTCTCCGGGGCGCTCCCGGGTTCCTCGGACAGGGCCGCGTCGACGGCGTTGGCCGCGGAGAGGAGGACGACCTGGTGGGAGTCGAACGCCGAGGGGGCGCCGCGCAGCGACCCGGTCAGCGGGGGGCCCTGGTCGATGCGGGCGAAGACGCAGGTGACGGCGTGGCCGCCGGAGCGCCGGCTCATCGGTGAGGGCATCAGGTAGTACACGTCCACGTCGGCGGGCAGCGCCCAGGTGTCCATCGCGTACTCGCTCCGGAGTGCCGCGCACCGCTCCTCGGCGAGGGCGGCAGTCCTCGCGTCCCCGGGCCGGGAGCCGCGCGGCAGCGGCACGACGCCGAAGACCTCGCCGTCGTGCCCGCTCGCACACGGCACCGTGCGCAGGTCGGGGGTGTCGTCGTCCAGGCCGCCGGGCGCGTTGAAGCACTCGCCCTCCTCCAGGACGAGGATCTCGTCGCCCCGCGCGGCGTCCGTCAGCCCTTCCCACGCCCGGGAGGCCAGTCCGGTGGACAGCACCGCCGTCCAGAGCACGGCCCCCGCGGTGGACAGCACCACCCCCGTGATCGCCATGCCCCGGCCGCTCTGTCCCGTCCTCCTGATCTGCGACAGCGCGACCAGGCCCAGGACGAGTCCGGCGACGGGCAGGAAGCAGAGCAGTCCGAGTACCAGGGCGGCGACGGCGAGCCCGTTGACGGACACCTGCGTGCCGTGCGGACGCCCGTACGGCCCGTGCGGCGGCGGGGCGAGCGGGGCCGGCGGCGCGTCGGCCGGCGGCGGCGCGAACGGGTCGCGGGGCTGCCGCTCGTCCGGGGGCGGGGGTATCGACACGGGCGGGACGCTCCTGGTTGAGGCGGTGGACGGGCTCCGACGGACGGCTGGGCGCATCGTAGGCGGCCGGGGTGACACGGACGTCGGACGGGCGGCCCGGGACGGGCGGGACAGGGCGCGGGGCCGCCGCGGAGGACGTGCGGGCCACCGGGCTCGCCCCCGCCCCGGTTCAGGCCCGCCCCGTCACCTGCCGGCAGGCCCGCGCATAGGCCCGGAGCAGGGTCCGGTGCTCGTCCTCCCGGCGCCAGGCCAGGGCGTAGCGGCCGGGTGGGACGCCGTGGACCGGGCGGGCCGTCACGCCGCCGAGGGTGAGCAGCGGGACGTTGCCGGCGGCGACGAGGCAGACGCCGAGACCGGCGGCCAGGGCCTCGTAGGTCTCCTCCGTGCCCGCGACCTCGGCGCCGATGCGGGGCGGGCGGCCCGCACGGGCGTCGAGCGCGAGCCAGAAGTCGCGCAGCGGGCCGCTCCCGGCGGGCAGGGCGAGGAACGGTTCGTCGAGCAGGTCGGCGAAGTCGACATCGGGGCGGGCGGCGAGGGGGTGGGTGTCCGGGAGGGCGACCATCAGCGGCTCCTCGGCCACGATCGTCCAGGCGTAGCGGTCCTGGTCCGGCAGGGGCAGCCAGACGAACGCCACGTCGGCCGAGCCGTCGGCGAGGCCGGCGGTCGGGTCCTGCCAGCCGACCTGGCGCAGCCGGACGGTGGTGGCGGGGTGTGCGTCGGTGAAGCGGGAGCGGATCGCGGGCAGCAGCCCGCCGCGGACCGGACTGGTGCTCATGCCGACCACCAGGGTGTCGCGCCGCCGGGCCCGCAGGGCGTCCATCACCGCCGCCCCCTCCCGCCACGCGGCCAGCACGGCCCGGGCGTGCGGCAGCAGGGCCGCTCCGGCCTCCGTGAGGGACACGCCGTGCCGGTCGCGCCGGAACAGCTCGGCGCCCAACTGGCGTTCCAGGGCGCGGATCTGCTTGCTCAGGGCGGGCTGCGACACATAGAGCCGTTCGGCGGCACGGGTGAAGTGCAGGTCCTCGGCCACGGCGACGAAGGAGCGCAGGTCCCGTACGTGCACGTCCACGGTCATGCCCATCAGTTATCACCGAAAGTCTTGGACGGGCAACGGCTCCTGCGGTGAGGGTGGTCGGTGACAGGACGAGGACGAGGCGAGGAGCCGTCATGGACAAGGTGTGGCTGATCACGGGTGCGAGCAGCGGGTTCGGCCGGGCGATCGCCGAGGCCGCGCTCGCCGCGGGTGACGTCGTGGTCGGCGCGGCCCGGCGCCCCGAGCACCTCGGCGATCTGGCCGCGGCCCACCCCGACCGGGTGGAGGTGCTGCGGCTGGACGTCGCCGACACGACGGCCGCCGAGGCGGCCGTACGGGACGTGGTGGCGCGGTACGGGCGGATCGACGTGCTGGTGAACAACGCGGGCCGCACGCACGTCGGGGCCTTCGAGGAGACCACCGAGCAGGAACTGCGGGAGCTGTTCGACGTGCACGTGTTCGGTCCGGCGGCCCTCACCCGGGCCGTGCTGCCGTTCATGCGCGAGCGGCGCTCGGGCGCGATCGTCCAGATGAGCAGCATGGGCGGGCAGATGTCGTTCGCGGGCTTCTCGGCGTACAGCGCGACGAAGTTCGCCCTGGAGGGCCTGTCCGAGGGGCTCGCGGACGAGGTCGCGGAGTTCGGGATCAAGGTGCTGGTCGTCGAGCCGGGCGCCTTCCGTACCGGTCTGTTCGCGGCCGGGCGGGCCGGGACCAGTCAGGACAGCGGCGTCTACGCCAAGGTGGCCGGGACCCGCGCCGCGGTCGCCGGGGGCGACGGCAGCCAGCCGGGCGATCCGGCCAAGGCCGCCGCGCTGATCCTGGCCGCGCTGGACTCCGACGCCACGCCGCTGCGCCTGCCCCTCGGGGACGACGGCGTCAGCGCCGTGCTCGGCCATCTGGACCAGGTGCGCGACGAGGTCCGGGCGTGGGAGAAGCGAAGCCGGGACACGGCGTTCGACGCCTGACGGACCGCCACAAGGGCCCTGCGGTGCGCGCAGGGCCCTTGTGCAATCCCCGGGCAGGCCTCAACCTGACGCTGACGCACACGAGTTGCCGCCTGATTGACATGCCCATGACCCTCAGGCCACTCATCGGCGGCGACCGACGGGCGTGCACCCCACCCCCCAGCGCACCACCGATCGAGGAGGACCCCTCAGATGGCAGTGATGCGTACTCCCCACGGTTCACCCCGCCGCAGACTCGCCGCGCTCGGCGCGGCTGCCTGCGCGGCACTCGTCGCGAGTCTCGTCTCCGCCCTCCCCGCCGGAGCGGCGCCGGTCGCGGCCGAAGGGCGCATCCAGTACGAGGACGCCGCGAACTCCGTTCCCGGCAGCTACATCGTCACCCTGAAGACCGAGCGGGCCGGCTCCGCCCAGGGCCGCGCGCTCGCGCACAAGTACGGCGCCGACATCGAGCGGACCTACACCAAGGCCCTGAACGGCTACGCGGTCGAGGCCTCCGCGTCCGAGGCGAAACGTCTCGCCGCCGATCCGGCCGTCGCCTCCGTCGTGCAGGACCGGACGTTCTCGATCAGCGCGACCCAGCCCGGTCCGCCGTCCTGGGGCCTGGACCGCATCGACCAGCGGAACCTGCCGCTGAACAACGCGTACACCTACCCGGACTCGGCCGGCGAGGGTGTCACGGCGTACGTCATCGACACCGGTGTCCGCATCTCGCACGGCGACTTCGGCGGCCGGGCCGCCAACGGCTACGACGCCGTCGACAACGACAACACCGCCCAGGACGGCCACGGACACGGCACGCACGTCGCCGGCACGATCGCCGGCAGCGCCCACGGCGTGGCCAAGAAGGCCAGGGTCGTCGGGGTGCGCGTGCTGAACAACTCCGGCCAGGGCACCACCGCCCAGGTCGTCGCGGGCATCGACTGGGTCGCCCGTAACGCGGTGAAGCCGGCCGTCGCCAACATGTCCCTGGGCGGTCCCGGTGACACCGCCATCGACACGGCCGTGCGCAACGCCATCACCGCCGGCGTCACCTTCGTGGTCGCGGCCGGCAACGAGTCCACCGACGCCTCCACCCGCTCCCCGGCCCGCGTCGGTGAGGCCGTGACGGTCGGCGCGACGACATCCTCCGACGCCCGGGCGAGCTACTCCAACTACGGATCGGTCCTCGACCTGTTCGCCCCGGGCTCGTCGATCACGTCGGCCTGGAACTCGAGCGACTCCGCGACCAACACCATCTCCGGCACCTCGATGGCGAGTCCGCACGTCGCCGGGGCCGCGGCCCTGCACCTGGCCGCCAACCCCGCGGCCACGCCCGCGCAGGTCTCCGCCGCCCTGACGTCCGCCGCCACCACCGGCGTCGTCACCAACCCCGGCACCGGCTCGCCCAACCGTCTCCTGAACGTCGGCGGCGGCTCGACCACCCCGCCCGGGCCGCGCTTCGAGAACACCGCCGACCAGGCCATCGCCGACAACGCCACGGCCGAGTCGCCGGTGACCGTCTCCGGCGTCTCCGGCAACGCCCCCGCCGCCCTGGCGGTCGAGGTGCACATCGTCCACACCTACATCGGCGACCTCCAGGTCCAGCTGGTCGCCCCGGACGGCACCGCGTACACGCTGAAGTCGTACGGCACCGGCGGCAGTGCGGACAACATCGACACCACGTACACCGTGAACGCCTCCTCGGAGGTGGCCAACGGCACCTGGAAGCTCCGGGTGAGCGACAACGCCCGGTACGACACCGGGCGGATCGACGCCTGGGCGCTGCAGTTCTGATCCGCGCGAGTCTGATCCACACGAGCGGAAGGGGGCCGGGCCGGTGACGGCCCGGCCCCCGGCCGTGGCGGGCGCGGCTCGGCTCAGCCGGGCAGGTGCCCCCGGGACGCGCCACCGCCCGTCGTCGCCGCCGGGAGCCGCCGCGGGGGAGCCGCCGCGGCGCCGAGTGCCTTCGGGTCGCGGGCCGCGCGCTCCGGGTGGCGGCGCCGGTAGTAGGGGTTGTCGGGGGCGAGCCGGCTGGAGACGCGGCCGTACATGCCGAACGTGGCGATGACCAGGCCCATGACGAAGCTGAAGATCACGTTGGTCATGCCGAAGTCGAGGATGTTGGCGGGCCGGTCCAGCACGAAGACGTGGGCGAAACCGCTGAGGACGAAGAGGGCTCCGACCGTCATGTTGAGGGTGGAGGCGAAGTTGCCCCCGATCACCGCTCCGGCGAGCAGCGCGAGACCGACCACGGTGGAGATGACGCTCAGCGCCACGTTCGTGGTCATGCCCGCGACGGTGTCGCCGGAGGTGTCGAAGGGGCTCAGGGCGTCGGCGAAGCCGAGGGCCGCGAACACCAGCAGCACCAGGCCGCAGAAGCCGGCGCCGTAGCGGTAGACGGTCGCCAGGTGGTGGTCGACCGGGAGTTCGTCTCGTAGCTTCATGCCCCGGTTTCGCCGGTTGTGTCCTGTTCGGATGCGGTGTCCGGGGAGGCTCTCAGTCCGGGGTACGGCGCAGCCGGGCGAGTTCGGCGTTCATCTCGGCGAGGAAGCGGACGACCACGGCCAGTTCGTCGGGGCCGAACCGGCTCCGGGCCGCCTCGGTGCCGCGGGCCAGGGGCCGGAAGTAGTCCCGGGCCAGGCCGCGGGCCGCGTCGGCGTAGTGGAGGTGCACGACACGGCGGTCGCCGCCGTCCCGTACGCGCCGGACGTGCCCCGCCCGCTCCAGCCGGTCCAGGCAGGCGGTCACCGCCCCGGACGTGAGGTTCAGCTGCTTGCGCAGCCGGCCGGGCGTCATGGGCTCGCCGCTCACCTCGGGATCGGCCTCCGCGTCCAGGATCGCGATCAGCGCCTGCATGTCGGTCAGATGCAGGCCCTGCGCCTGGGCGAACTCCTGCGCGATGCGGTTGAACTCGCTGTTCATCCGGCGCAGCAGAACGGCGAAGGACTGCAACCCGATGGGGTCGTCCGCCGGAAGAGATGCCGTGGGCACGCCGGGACCGCTCATCCCCCCAGCCTAGTATCTCTCAATGATTGAGATACTTTATGAGTGAGTTATTTCGTCTACGGCTTGGGATGCGCATGACTACCGCACAGCGTTGGGCCCGACGGCTCGTACCGCTCGCCCTGCTGCTCGTCTGGCTGGGGGTGGGCGGGACGCTCGGCCCCTACGCGGGCAAGCTCGGCGAGGTGGCCACCAACGACCAGGCCGCCTTCCTCCCCCGCAGCGCCGAGTCCACCCGGGTGCTGGAGGCCCGCAAGGCGTTCGACCAGTCCGAGACCGTGCCGGCCATCGTGGTGTGGACGGCGGACGGGCAGCGCCTCACGGCGGATCGGCAGGCGCAGGCCACCCGGGCCGTCGCCGCGCTCGCCGGGGAACCCGGCCTCGTCGGCCGCCCCTCCCCCGCCCTGCTCTCCGACGACCGGGAGGCGATGCAGGCCGTCGTCCAGCTGGAGCCCGATCTCGGCGACGAGCTGCCCACCACCCTCGACGCCGTACGGAAGGCGGCCGACGGCGTACCGGGCACCGAGGCGCGGATCGCCGGGCCCGCGGCGAGCCAGGCCGACCTGTCGGACGCGTTCGCCGGCATCGACGGACTGCTGCTCGGCGTGGCCCTGGGCGCCGTGCTGCTGATCCTGCTCCTGGTCTACCGCAGCGTCCTGCTGCCGTTCCTGATCATCCTCAGCTCGGTCTTCGCCCTGGGTCTGGCCTGCGCCGTGGTCTACGCCCTGGCGGAGCGGGACGTGGTCCGGGTCGACGGGCAGGTGCAGGGCATCCTGTCGATCCTGGTGATCGGCGCGGCCACGGACTACGCCCTGCTGCTCGCCGCGCGCTTCCGCGAGGAACTGGCCGTGCGCGGGGACCGGGTCGCCGCGGCCGTGGCCGCGGTGCGCCGCTCGTCCGGCGCGATCACCGCCAGCGCCGCCACCGTGGCGCTGGGCCTGCTGACCCTGCTGGTCAGCGACCTCACCAACAACCGCGCCCTCGGCCCGGTCGGCGCCATCGGCATCGCCTGCTCCCTGCTGACCACGCTGACCTTCCTGCCCGCCGTGCTGGCCCTGCTGGGCCGCACCGCGTACTGGCCGTCCCGGCCGAAGCAGCCGCAGGACTCCGTGGAGGGCAGCGGGGTGTGGCGCCGGGTCGCGGCCCTCGTGTCCGCCCGGCCGCGCCGCACCTGGGCGGTGACGGCGCTGCTGCTGGCCGTGTGCGCGGCCTTCGCCCCGTCCCTGTCGTCCAAGGGCGTGCCCCTGGACGAGATCTTCGTCAACGACGCGCCCTCGGTCGCGGCGCAGCGCACCCTCGGCGAGCACTTCCCCGGCGGTTCCGGCAACCCGGCGATCGTCATCGCCGACGCCGGCCGGGCCGAGGAGGTGACGGCCGCCGCCCGCTCCACCGAGGGCGTGGCCGGCGCCGGTGCCGTCTCCGCCTCCGGACGCCCCGGGTCCGGCAAGCCGCTGGTGGCCGACGGGCGGGTGCGCATCGACGTCACGCTGAAGGCCGCGGCCGACAGCGACGCCGCCAAGGAGACCGTCGAGCGGCTGCGCGAGGAGGTGCACGCCGTGCCCGGCGCCGGCGCCCTGGTCGGCGGCTACACGGCGCAGCAGTACGACACCCAGCAGACCGCCGCCCACGACCGGACGGTCATCGTGCCCGTCGTCCTCGCGGTGATCCTGCTGATCCTCATGGTGCTGCTGCGCTCGCTGCTCGTGCCGGTGCTGCTGGTCGCGACCGTCGGGCTGAACTTCCTGGCCACGCTGGGCGTCTCGGCGCTGGTCTTCCAGCATCTGCTGGGCTTCAGCGGCACGGACGCCTCCGTGCCGCTGTACGGCTTCGTGTTCCTGGTGGCGCTCGGCGTCGACTACAACATCTTCCTGATGTCCCGGGTGCGGGAGGAGGCCCTCGCGCACGGCAACCGCCAGGGCGTGCTGCGCGGGCTGACCACGACCGGCGGGGTGATCACCTCCGCCGGTGTGGTGCTGGCCGCGACGTTCGCCGCGCTCATGGTGATCCCGCTGGCGTTCCTGGTGCAGATCGCGTTCATCGTCGCCTTCGGCGTCCTGCTGGACACGCTCGTGGTGCGCTCGCTGCTGGTGCCCGCGCTGATGATCGACGTCGGGCCGAGGGCGTGGTGGCCGAGCGCCCTGGCCCGCGAGGAGGAGCCCGCGCCGCGGGAGAAGGCCGCCGCCGCTGCTCCGTCCGGCTGAACGGGCCGCGCCACGGGCCGGGTGCATCCGCGACGGGGGCCGGGCGGGAAAAGCTGCTGTCGGGACCGGCCGTGCCGCGGCGGCGCGGAGGCCCATCGGACGGAGGCGGGTATGACGACGGACGGGCAGCGGCCGCTGTGCCTGGTCACCGGGGCGTCCGGATACATCGGGGGGCGCCTGGTGCCCGAGCTGCTGGACGCCGGGTACCGCGTCCGGTGCCTGGCCCGCTCCCCCGGCAAGCTGCGCGACCACCCCTGGGCGGGCGACGCGGAGACCGTGCGCGGGGACGTCACCGACCCGGAGTCGGTCGCCGCCGCCATGCACGGCGTCGACATCGCCTACTACCTCGTGCACGCCCTCGGCTCCGGCCCGGAGTTCGAGGACACCGACCGGCAGGCCGCCCGCGTCTTCGCCGAGCAGGCGCGGGCGGCCGGTGTCCGGCGGATCGTCTACCTGGGAGGGCTCACCCCCTACGGCGTCCCCGAGCACGAGCTCTCCCCGCACCTGCGCTCCCGGGCCGAGGTCGGGCGGATCTTCCTGGAGGCCCCCGTGCCGGCGGCGGTGCTGCGGGCGGCCGTGGTCATCGGATCCGGGTCGGCGTCGTTCGAGATGCTGCGCTACCTCACCGAACGGCTGCCCGTCATGGTCACCCCCAGCTGGGTGCACACCCGCACCCAGCCCATCGCCGTACGGGACGTGCTGCGCTACCTCGTCGGGTCGGCGTCCCTCCCCGACGACGTCGACCGGGCCTTCGACATCGGCGGCCCGGACGTGCTGACCTACCGGCAGATGATGCTCAGCTACGCGGCCGTCGCCGGGCTGCGGCGGCGGCTCATCGTGCCGGTCCCGGTCCTCACCCCGCGCCTGTCCAGCCACTGGGTCGGGCTGGTCACGCCCGTGCCCGCCTCCCTCGCCCGGCCCCTGACGGAGTCCCTGCGGCACGAGGTCGTCTGCCGGGAGCACGACATCGCCCGCCACGTGCCGGACGGACCGGGCCTGCCGCTGCCGTTCGACCAGGCCCTGTCCCTGGCGCTGCGCAAGGTCCGCGACGCGCAGGTGTCCACCCGCTGGTCCTCGGCGTCCGTGCCCGGCGCGCCCAGCGACCCGCTGCCCACCGACCCGGACTGGGCGGGCGGCAGTCTCTACCAGGACGAGCGGGAGCGGCCCGTCGACGCCTCCCCGGAGGCACTGTGGCGGGTCGTCGAGGGCATCGGGGGCGAGAACGGCTGGTACTCCTCCCCCCTGGCCTGGGCGGTACGGGGCTGGCTCGACCGGTTCGTCGGCGGCGTGGGACTGCGCCGGGGGCGGCGTGACACCCACCACCTGAGGGTCGGCGACTCCCTGGACTTCTGGCGGGTGGAGGAGATCGAGCCGGGCCGTCTGCTGCGGTTGCGGGCCGAGATGCGCCTGCCCGGGCTCGCCTGGCTGGAGATGTACACCGAGACCGACGAGCAGGGCCGCACCCGCTACCGCCAGCGCGCCCTGTTCCACCCGCGCGGCCTGCTGGGCCACGCCTACTGGTGGAGCGTCGCCCCCTTCCACGCCGTGGTGTTCGGCGGGATGGCGCGCAACATCGCCCGGGCCGCGGCCGGGGAGGCCGGCACCGGCCGCGGCGCCCGGGCCCGGCGCATCCGCGGGAACCGCTCCCCGGGAAGCACGGGGCAGCCCCGTACGGACCCGCGCCACCGCACCAGGAGTGACACATGACCGTCGCGGTCGTCCTGTTCACCTCGGACCTGCGCCTGCACGACCACCCGCCCCTGCACGCGGCGCTGCGCGCGGCGGACGAGGTGGTACCGCTGTTCGTGCGCGACCCCGCGATCCACGCGGTGGGTTTCGACGTGCCGAACCGGGCCGCCTTCCTCGCCGACTGCCTGGCCGACCTGGACGCCGCCCTGCGCGAGCGCGGTGGCCGCCTCGTGGTGCGCTCGGGCCCGGTCGCCCGGGAGGTGCGCGCGGTCGCCGCCGCCTGCGGTGCCGCGGAGGTGCACCTGGCCGCCGGCATCACCGGGTTCGCCCAGCGGCGCGAGGAGCGGCTGCGCGAGGCTCTCGCGGCGGACGGTGTCGCGCTGCACGTGCACGACGACGTCATCACCGCCCTCGCCCCCGGACGGGTCACCCCCAGCGGCTCCGACCACTTCGCCGTGTTCACGCCCTACTACCGCCGCTGGTCCCGGGAGCGGCTGCGCGAGCCCCTGCCCCCGCCGGACGCGGTCCGCGTGCCCGCCGCGGCCACCGGCGAGGAACCGCCGTCCCGCCCGCGGGAGGCGGACGTGGCGCCGGGCCTGCCGGCCGGTGGCGAGACGGCGGGCCGCGAGCGGTTCGCCGACTGGGCGCGCGGCGACCTCGCCCGGTACGCCGACCGGCACGACGACCTGGCCGGTGACGCCACGTCACGGCTCTCTCCTTACCTGCACTTCGGGGCGCTGTCACCGGCCGAACTCGTCCACCGGACCCGGGCACAAGGCGGCGCCGGCGCCGAGGCGTTCGTGCGGCAGCTGTGCTGGCGCGACTTCCACCACCAGCTCCTCGCGGTCCGGCCCCAGGCGTCCCGGCGGGACTACCGCAGCCGCGGCGACCGGTGGCGCGACGAGGACGAGGCGGCCGGGGACATCGCCGCCTGGCGGGAGGGCCGTACGGGCTATCCGATGGTGGACGCGGGCATGCGCCAGCTGCGCCACGAGGGCTGGATGCACAACCGGGCGCGGCTGCTGACGGCGAGTTTCCTGACCAAGACGCTGTACGTCGACTGGCGCGTCGGGGCCCGGCACTTCCTGCGGCACCTGGTCGACGGCGACATCGTCAACAACCAGATGAACTGGCAGTGGGTCGCCGGCACCGGCACCGACTCGCGCCCCCACCGCGTGCTCAACCCCGTGGCACAGGGCAGGCGTTACGACCCGGAGGGCGCCTACGTACGGCGCTGGGTGCCCGAGCTGGCCGACGTCGGGGGTGGCGCGGTGCACGAACCCTGGCGGCTCCCGGACGACCGGCGCGCCGCGCTGCGTTACCCCGAACCGGTCCTCGGCCTCGGTGAGGGTCTGGCCCGTTTCCGCCAGGCGCGCGGTCGCTCATGAGGATCCGGGTACTCAGGAGCGGGCCGCGCGCGGACGGGCGGCCACGCCGCGTCGGTGCGCATCCGGATCACCATTCCCGGCGGAAGCACTGATGTGCGAATGACCGGATGCGAGAAGGGGTTGCGCATGCTTGGACCGCGGCCGACAGCGGCCGGACCGGGGGCACCGGACGACGCCCCGCTCACCGCCCCCGGGGCCACCCGGGCCGTGGAGGCCGTCCTCGGGCGGGTGCTCGAGGCGCGGCTGCGCCAGGCCCGGCAGGCCGACACGGTGGCCGCCCGCGACCTGGCCGAGCGCGTCGCCGTGTTCGCCCTGCGCGGCGGCAAGCGGCTGCGTACGGCGTTCGTGTGGTGCGGCTGGCGGGCCGCGGGCGGATCGGGCGACACCGGGCCCGTCCTGCGGACCGGGGCCGCCCTGGAGCTGCTCCAGGCGTGCGCCCTCATCCACGACGACGTGATGGACGGCTCGCCGCTGCGCCGGGGCGCGCCGGCCCTGCACGTGGACTTCGCCCGCGGGCACCGGGCCGCGCGGATGTCCGGCTCCGCCGAGGCGTTCGGCTCGTCGGCGGCCGTGCTGGCCGGCGACCTGGCGCTGGCCTGGGCGGACGACCTGCTGACGGAGACGGCGCTCGCCTCGCCGCACGGCGCCCGGCTGCACGCCGAGTGGCGGGCCATGCGCACCGAGATGGTCGCCGGCCAGTACCGCGACCTGAAGGCCCAGGCGAACGGCTCCTCCAGCGGCGAGGAGGCCCTGACCATCGCCGAGTTGAAGAGCGCCCTGTACACGGTCGCGCGGCCGCTGGCGCTGGGTGCCTCGCTGGCGGGAGCCGACCCGCGCACGATGGACGCCCTGCGGGCCGCAGGACGGAGCGCGGGGCTGGCCTTCCAGCTGCGCGACGACCTCCTCGGCGCGTTCGGCGACCCGCTGCTGACCGGGAAGCCCGCCGACGACGACCTGCGCTCGCGCAAGCTCACCCACCTGCTGGCCACCGCCGTACGGCTCGCCGAAACCACCGGTGACCGCGAGGCCTCCGCCGTGCTCGCCGCGGGCCCGGGCGGGCGGCCGCAGCAGACCGTGGAGCGGATGCGGGCGGCGCTGGAGCGGACCGGTGCGCGGGCCGAGGTGGAGGCGAGGATCGCCGAACTGGCGGCCGCCGGCCTGCGGCACTTCGAGGCCACCGGGGCCGGCCCGGAGGTGCGGCGGGAGTTCTCCGCCCTGGTCGAGCGGGCCGCGGGCGTCGCCCCGCGCCCCGCGGAGGAGCTGGTATGAGGACCGTTGCGGGTCCGACCGACCACGTCGTCGTCGTGGGCGCCGGGCTGTCCGGCCTGGCCTGCGCACTGCACCTGCTGGGCGCGGGCCGCCGGGTCACGCTCGTCGAACGGGACCCCGGGCCCGGCGGCCGGGCCGGCCGGGTACGGCTCGGCGGCTACCAGGTGGACACCGGCCCCACCGTGCTGACCATGCCGGACCTGGCCGACGAGGCGTTCGCCGCGGTCGGCGACAGCCTGTACCGCCGCGTCGAGCTGACGCCGCTGCACCCCGCCTACCGGGCCCGCTTCGCCGACGGCAGCGCGCTGGACGTGCACACCGACGGCGAGGCCATGGAAGCGGAGGTGCGGCGCTTCGCGGGGCCCGCCGAGGCCGCGGGCTACCGCAGCCTGCGCACGTGGCTGGAGCGGTTGTACCGGGCGCAGATGCGCCGCTTCATCGACACCAACTTCGACTCGCCGTTGCAGCTGGCGCACCCCGACCTGGCCCGCCTGGCGGCCCTCGGCGGCTTCGGCCGGCTGGACGCCCGCATCGGCCGCTTCCTCGGCGACCCGCGGCTGCGGCGGGTGTTCTCCTTCCAGGCGCTGTACGCCGGGGTCGCCCCGGCCCGGGCGCTCGCGGCCTACGCGGTGATCGCCTACATGGACACCGTGGCCGGTGTCTGGTTCCCCAAGGGCGGTATGCACGCCCTGCCCCGCGCGATGGCCGACGCGGCGGCGGACGCCGGTGCCGAGCTGCGCTGGTCGGCGGAGGTCAGCGCGCTGGAGCGGGTGTCCGGCCGGGTGCGGGCCGTCCGCCTCGCCTCGGGCGAGCGCATCCCGTGCGACGCGGTGGTGCTGACCTGCGAACTGCCCACCGCCCACCGCCTGCTGGGCCGGACACCCCGGCGCCCGGTGCCGCTGCGGCACTCCCCCTCGGCGGTGATCCTGCACGCGGGCACGGACCGCACCTGGCCCGGGCTCGCCCACCACACCCTGTCGTTCGGCGCCGCCTGGGAGCGCACGTTCGACGAACTGACCCGCACGGGGACACTGATGAGCGACCCGTCCCTGCTGATCACCCGTCCGACCGCGCACGACCCGTCCCTCGCGCCGCCGGGCCGCCACCTGCACTACGTGCTGGCGCCCTGCCCCAACACCGACGTCGGGCCCTCCGCCGCCGCCTGGCGGGACCTCGGCCCGCGCTACCGCGACAGCCTCGTCGCCGAGCTGGAACGGCGCGGCCTGGACGGGTTCGCGGGCAGCGTCCAGGAGGAGATGCTGGTGACGCCGCTGGACTGGGCGGCCAAGGGCCATGCGGCGGGCACCCCCTTCTCCGTGTCCCACACCTTCGCCCAGACCGGGCCGTTCCGGCCCCGCAACCTGGTGCGCGGCGTGGACAACGTGGTGCTCGCAGGTTGCGGCACCACCCCGGGCGTCGGCGTGCCGACCGTGCTCATCAGCGGCAAACTCGCCGCCGCGCGCGTCACCGGCGGCGCCGTCCGCCGTTCCCCGGGGCCCCGGCCCCGGCCCCGCCCCGCCGCGGCGGATCTCCCGTCCACCCCGACCGGAGCAGGAGCCCATGACCCGTCGTGAACTGGACGCCGCCGGGATCACCGACCCCGGCCTGCGCGCCGACTACACCCGGTGCCGGGAGCTCAACGCCCGCCACGGACGCACCTACTTCCTCGCCACGCGCCTGCTCCCGCTGGAGCGCCGCTCGGCCGTGCACGCCCTGTACGGCTTCGCCCGCTGGGCGGACGACATCGTCGACGACCTGGACCGCGGCCTCGGACCCGAGGAGCGCGACCTGGCGCTGAAGCGGCTGGAGGGCGACCTCGCGCAGGCGCTGCGCACCGGCGGCGGCGACGAGCCCGTGGTGCGGGCGGTGTCCGACACCGCCGAGCGGTACGGCATCGAGGTGGCGCTGTTCGAGGACTTCCTCGCCTCGATGCGCGCGGACCTGACCGTCACCGACTACCCGACCTACGCCGACCTGCGGGCGTACATGCACGGCTCGGCCGCGGTGATCGGCCTGCAGATGCTGCCCGTGCTCGGCACGGTCGGGCCGCGTGAGGAGGCCGCACCGCACGCGGCCGCGCTGGGCGTGGCGTTCCAGCTGACCAACTTCCTGCGGGACGTGGGCGAGGACCTGGACCGCGGCCGGGTGTACCTGCCGGCGGACCTGCTGGCCGCGCACGGCGTGGACCGGCCGCTGCTGGAGTGGAGCCGGCGCACCGGCCGTCAGGACGCGCGCATCCGGGCGGCGTTCGTGGCGGCCGAGGCGCTGACCCGGGACGTGTACCGGCAGGCGGAGCCGGGCATCGCGATGCTCGACCCCCGGGTGCGCCCCTGCATCCGGGCGGCGTTCACGCTGTACGGCGGCATCCTCGACGCGATCGCCCGGCAGGAGTACACCGTGCTGCACCGCCGTGCCGTCGTCTCCCGTCCCCGGCGGGCGGCGACCGCGGCGGCCGGGATCGTGCGCGTGGCCGGTGCGCGCCGGCGCGCCCGCTCGGCGCGTGCGGCGACGGGGACCGCAGGACGGGAAGGGAAGGAGCCGGGCCATGGGTGACCGGGCGGACAGGGCAGGCTGGACCTCGCCGTTGCGGCGGCGCAGCGGGCCGGCGTGGGCGGAGCAGACCCCGACCTGGCGGGCGGCGCGGCCCGGCCTGATCGCCGACGCGCTCAAGCGGGCCGGTGCGCGGCCCTCCGGCAACTGGTTCGTGGCCGGCGCCTCCCGGGACGTGCGCCCGGGGGGCGGCCCCCGCGGCCGGACGATCGGCGGCGTCGAGGTCGTGCTGTGGCGCTCGGACTCCGGTGAGCTGCGCGCGGGCCCGGGCGCCTGCCCGCACCTGGGCGCTCCGCTCAAGGACAGCCGGGTGGTGTGCGGGACGCTGGTGTGCCACTGGCACGGGCTCGCCCTGGACGGGTCCCCGACCGCCGGCTGGCAGCCGTTCCCGGTCCACGACGACGGGGTGCTGGTGTGGGTGCGGCTGGACGCGCTCGGCGGGGAGGAGCCGTCCGAGCGGCCCGTGGTCCCGCCGCGCCCCGCGGCCGGCACGGGCGTGGACTCGGTGTACACCGGGGTCGGGCGCTGCGAACCGCAGGACGTCGTCGCCAACCGGCTCGACCCGTGGCACGGCTCCTGGTTCCACCCGTACTCCTTCGTCGACCTGGAGGTCGTCCGGGAACCGGAGGGCGAGGAGGACGACGCCTTCGTCGTCGACGTGTCCTTCCGGGTGGCGGGGCGTCTGGTGGTGCCCGTGCGCGCCGAGTTCACGGCGCCCGAGCCGCGCACGGTCGTCATGCGGATCACCGACGGCGAGGGCGCCTCGTCCGTGGTGGAGACCCACGCGACGCCGCTGTCCCGGCCCGGCGCCGAGCGGCCGCGCACGGCGGTGGTGGAGGCGGTGATCGCCACCTCCGAGCGGCGCGGCTTCGCCCTCGCCCGGGCCGCCGCCCCGGCCCTGCGCCCCTTGATGCGGCACACGGCGGGACGGCTGTGGCGGGACGACCTCGCCTACGCGGAGAGGCGCTGGGAACTCCGCAGCACGGGCCGCTTCCCGGGCTGACCCCCGGGGCCCCCGCCCGACCCGCAGGGCGGGGGCCCGCCGGACGGACCCGAGCAGCGCCCCCGGCCACCGCACGACACCGCCGGCCAGACCGACCGGCGCTCGGGCCTGACAAGGCCCGGCCGGGCAGGCCCCCGTCGGCGCACCCGGCCGATACGGCACCGCCGCACAGGCCCGAGCAGCGCACCGGCCGAAACGGTACCGCCGGGCGGGCGCGAGCGGTGCTCGGGGCTGACAAGGCCGGGCCGGACGGACCGAAGGGGCGCCCCGGGCGGAAACGGCACGGCGCACAAACCCCGAGCGGCCTCCGGCCTGGTATGACACCGCCGGGTGGCCCAACCAGCTCGCCGGGCTGACAAAGTTCCGCCGGGTGACCCGAGCGGCGCTCCGGGTCAAAGGCCCCTCCGGGTAAGCCCGACCGGCGCCCCCCGGCTCGAACGGCACCGGCGCACAGCCCTGGGCAGCGCAGCAGCCGATACGGCACCGCCTGGCGGGCCCAAGCGGCGCACAGGCCCGCGCCTCCTGGCTGGTAAGACCCCGCCGGGTGACCCGAGCGGCGCTCCGGGTCAAAGGCCCCTCCAGGTAAGCCCGACCGGCGCCCCCCGGCTCGAACGGCACCGGCGCACAGCCCTGGGCAGCGCAGCAGCCGATACGGCACCGCCGAGCAGGCCCGAGCGGCGCTCGGGGCTTACAAGGCCCCGCCGGACGGACCGAAGCGGCGCCCCCGGACAACCCGCCGGTGCACAGGGCCGAGCAGCGCACCAGCCGTAAAGGCATCGCCGGGCGGGCCCGGGCCACTTGGCCGGGGCCCGGGCCCGCCCGGCTGCCCGAGCAGATCCGGGGCCCGTGCCCGTCAGGTGGCCCGGGGCCCGTTCGGCGGCCCGGGGGGCCTGTGGACTGGCCGGGCGCGTCGGCTCAGGGGTGTCGTCCCGCCAGGGTGCCGAGGGCGCGTAGTGCCGGGGAGCGGCCCGCGCGCGGGACGGTCCAGAGCACCTGGCCGCGTACGCCCCACCGGGCGAGCAGCGCGTTGGACGCCAGGAAGCCGGTGGTGGCGGCGCGTTCCATGAGCGCCACGGGCAGGTCGCAGCGCAGGCCGTCGCCGGCCAGTGTCAGCCACGGGTGAGGGGTGGTCACCGTGGGACGGCGGTGGTGGGTGCCGGCGGTGAAGAGCGGACAGTCCGCACGCCACTCGTGCCGTGCGTCGACGACCCGCGCCCGCCTCGTCTCCGGGTACACCCGCCGCAGCTGCGCGAGCAGTTCGTCCTGCACCTTGTCCCGGTCCGCGCCCTCGGGGACGGCGTAGGCGTGCAGTTCCACGACCGAGCCGCCGGTGCGCGCCGCCCAGCGGGCGGCCTCGCCCTCGTAGCGTTCCAGGACGCTGATGTTGTCCAGGCCCTCGTAGCCGCTGGTGCCGAGGAAGCCGGGGCGGTCGGCCCGCACGGGGCGGTCCAGCCAGAGCCGGGAGACGAGGAACGGCGGTGCGGTGCGCAGCGCGTCGACGTCCTCGCGCCAGGCGCCGGTGCCGAGGCCGGGCGAGGCCGCGACGGTGTGCCGCAGTCCCTCGGTGTCCAGGGCGAGCACCACCGCGTCGTGCCGGGCGGTGCCGGTGCCGGTGCGTACCCGGGCCCCGCCGTCGTCGAGGGGGTCGATGCCGTGGACGGCCGTGCCGGTGCGGATGTCGGCGCCCAGCCGCCGCAGGTAGTCGCCGAGCGGCTCCCACAGGGCCTGGGGGAAGGGCTCGTCGGGCACGTCGAACAGCAGCCCCTCGGACGAGCCGAGGAAGTAGATGTGGAACATCAGCATCAGCTCGGCGGCGGACAGTTCCCGCGGATCGGCGAAGAAGCTGCGCGAGAACACCTCGAAGGCCAGATGGTGCGCGGCCTCGGGGAAGCGCACACCGCGCAGGAACCCGGTCGCGCTGACGTGGTCGAACCGCTCGTACACCTCCGGCACGCGGACGTCCAGCAGCGGCAGCGCCGCGCGGGCGTCCATGGAGGTCAGGTCGCGCCAGCCGAAGGTGGGGCTGAGGGCGACGAAGCCGAGGGCGCTGAGCGGCGGGGTGCGCGGGACGCGGGCGAAGCTGTCGGTCAGTCCGCCGCTGTGCCGCAGGGGGTAGTCGGGCAGCGGGGTGAGCCGGTCGAGGCCGGGGTCGGTCCGGCGCAGCAGGCCGCGCAGGTTGTAGTACTGGCGGAAGAACGCGTGGAAACCGCGGCTCATGGTCACCTCGGAGCCGTCGGCGAGCCGGGTGCGCTGCCCGGCGAGGCGGCCGCCGAGGGACTCCTCCCGTTCGTAGAGGGTGACCCGGGCGCCGCGCTCGGCCAGTCCGGTGGCGGCGGCGAGACCGGCGATGCCGCCGCCCACCACCGCGACGGACGGTGCGTCCCCCGGCCCGAACCGGTCCCGGCCGGGGGCGGGCATCAGCACCTCGGCCTTGCGGTCCCGGCCGCGGCGGGCGGAGTGTCCGGCCCGGCCGCCGCTCATCGGGCGGCCTCCGCGGCCGGGGCGGCCTCCGCGGCCGGGGTCGCCTCCGCGGCGGGGGCGGTCTCCGCGGCCGGGGCGGAGCCGTTGCGGGCGACGAAGGTGTGGGTGATGCCGGTCTGCCATCCGGCCAGCGGCAGCGCGCGGGCGTCCGCGAACCCGGCACGGGCCAGCCGGCCGGTGAAGGCGGGGGCGGTGTCGAAGGCGAGGACGCTGTGCCAGAGGTGCCGGTACAGGGCCCGGTCGCCGGTGAGGGTGCCCGCCGGGATGACGACCCCCTGGCAGACGGCCGTCCACAGCGCCCGGTGCGCGGGTGAGCCGCCGAGGCTGTACTCGTGCACGGCCAGTCGCCCGCCCGGCTTCAGCCGGGTCGCCACCGAGCGCAGCACGGCGTCCGGGTCGGAGACGTTGCGGAAAAGGTAGGCGGCGAACACCGCGTCGAACGGCCCCTCGTCGGCCGTCGTCAGTTCCTCGGCGCTCAGGTGCAGGAAACGCACCCGGTCGGGCCACGGCTTGGCCAGCGCCCGGCGGAGCATGCCGCCGGAGGCGTCCACGGCGGTGATCCGCGCCCGGGGCGCGGCCCGCAGCAGGGCCCGGGTGGAGGCGCCGGTGCCGCATCCGAGGTCGAGCACGTGCAGTCCGGCCCCGTCGTCGGGCAGCCGGAGCCGGCGCGCCGAGCGGAGCAGGTCGGTGCGGTAACCGGGGTTGAGGGCCGTGAGCCGGTCGTAGGTGCGGGACGCGTGGTCGAAGGCGCGTGCCAGATCGTGGTCGCGCAGCAGGGTCATCGGTGGCTCTCTCCGGTTCCTGGGAGGGGGTGGGTTCTGCGGGGCAGGAAGGGCACCTCGAGTGCGGTGCGCAGCATCGGTCCCACCGGGGTGCGCAGGCCGATGCCCCACTCCTCCCGGAGCGAGGTCGCGCCGTCGAGGAAGCGCAGCAGGCGGTGTGCGGGCGTACGGCGGAACAGGCCGGTGAAGAAGGCGGGGCCGTCGACGCGGCCGGTGTCCAGGGCGCGCAGCAGCACCGCGTCCATGGCGAGGGCTCGCCGCCCGTGCGGCGGGGGCACGGTGCCGCGGCCCTCGCGCAGGGCGGTGGCGACGGCCCGGCTGTGCCGCTGGACGGCGGCGAAGGTATAGCCGGTGGCGGGGCGCGTGGCGCCGCCGGCCGTGCCGATGCGGAACACGGAGCGGCCGGTGCGGCGCGGGAAGCGCCCGTCGGTCATGGGGATGACGCCCTGCTCGGCCGACTCGACGTCGAACGCGCCCAGCTTCAGAACGTCGCGGACGTAGTGGCCGAGTGCGGCCTCGTACGCCTCGGTGGTCAGCGGGGAGCGGGAGAACTCGGTGTACTCCACGAGCGCCCGGTCCGGGGCCAGCGGGAGGACGTAGCCGAAGGCGAGCCCGTGCCGGGGCTGCGGCACCCGGAAGTCCATGAGGTCGGCGACCGCGGGATCGAACCGGGCCCGGCCCGTCCGCACGAACCATCCGCGGAAGTGCTGGAGCAGCTGCGTGCGGGCCGGGGGCAGCGCGGGCGGCGGGCGGGAGTCGAACACGTACCGGGCGCGCAGTGTCAGGGCCCGGCCGTCGGGTGCCGTGCACCGGACCTCCGCGCCGCCGGGGACGTCCCGCACGGTCTGTGCCGTCGCCCGCAGCAGGCGCCCGCCGGGGTCCCGCTCCAGACGCGCGTGCACGAGCCGCTCGAACGCCGAGGAGCGCACCATGCGGTAGGTCGCCGGGGCCGGGTCGACGGTGAGGGCGGTGCCGTCGCGGCTGTGCACCCGCAGCAGGGACCAGTCGGCCGTCACCGCCGCGCCGAGCCCGTCGTCGCCGTCGTCGTCGCCGTCGCCGTCGCCGTCGTCCCAGTAGCACCAGGTCCGCTCGGCCGGGCGCGTGGGACCGTCCGGGGGCTCCACGACGGTGACGGCGGCCGTGCCGGTCCCGAGCAGCCGGTGGGCCAGGCTCAGCCCGGCTGCCCCGCCCCCGATGATCACGACGTCCGGCCCGCCGGACACGTCCGCGACGGCGCCGGCGGCCGCCTGCCCGCGCGCACCGCTCATCCGCACATCCGCTCCCACCGCCCGGCCGAGGCCGCCATCCGATCCTCCGTCACTTCCCCGTCCGGGCCGCTCCCGGATGCGGCCGGACCCGGCTAACGCGACACGACCGACTCCAGGAGGGCGACGGCCTCCGCCAGTCCGGCCGGCCGCGGCAGCCCGGTCACCGCCCGGCCCGCCCAGCCCGGCCCGATCGTCAGGACGACCGGTTTGCGCCGGGCACCGCGTACCCCCCATTCCATCGCGGCAACGTGCGCGGCGAGGGGACGGCTCGCGGTGGTACGGGACTGGGCCCACAGCGCCACCGCCGCCGGGCCGGTCCTGCGGACGGCGGTGACGAGGGACTCCACGGGCAGCGCGCCCCCGAACATCCGCACGGGCAGGCCGCGTTCGGCCAGCGCGGCGGCCAGCACCTCCAGCGGCAGGGTGTGGCTCTCCCCCGGCACGCACGCGAGCACGATGGTGGCCCCGGGGCGGTCGGCGGCGGAGGGCGGGGTGCAGCGCCGCAGCGCGCCGGAGACGTGCCAGGACAGGAAGTGCTCCACCTCGACGTACTTCTCGCCCGAGCTCTCCCACTTGCGGCCGACCGCCTGGAGCGTCGGCATGATCACCTCGGTCCACGCGGTGACCAGCCCGTGTTCGTCGATCGCCGAGCCGAGCAGGTCGTCCAGCGCGGCGGCGTCCAGCCGCAGGGCGGCCCGGGCGATGCCCTTGCACTCCTGGCGCACGTCGCCCAGGCGCATCCCGCTCCCGGCACGGCTGCCTCCCCGGGCCGTCCCGGCACCCCGGGCGGAGCGGCGACCCGGCGCGCCGGCGACGGCGGCGGAGGCGGAGGCGGAGGAGGAGGAGAACGACGACGACCGCGCGTCCGGGCCGTCGCCGGGAGGTGCGTCGATTGCCGCCCGGCCCCGACCGGACACCCCTGCCGCGTCGGTCGCAGCCGCGCCCGTTGCGTCGAATTGGCCGGGAGCGGAGTCGGGGGGCGACGCCCCCGCCGGGTCCCCGTCCCCGAGGGGCCCGCCCGCTGCCGGCGGCGTCTCGCTCAGGACCGTCCGGGCCGCTTCGGCGGGGGCCACACCCGTCGCCGTCAGCGCGCACATGCGCTCCAGCCGGGCCATGTCCACGGCGGTCCACCTGCGGTGCCGGCCCCCCGTGTGCGCGTCGGGCCCGAGACCGTAGCGCCGGTCCCAGGTGCGGACCGTCGTGGGGGCCACGCCCAGTCGCCGTGCCACCTCACCGGTGGTCAGTCCCGCGTCCGCGGGCAGCTCGGCGCGCGGCTGCCGGGCCGCCGTGCGGTCGTCGCGGTGGTGGCGGTCGTCGCGGTCGCGTTCTCGTGCACCCATGCGTCGATCGTACGACGCACAAACGACGCATGTTGAGCTGCGTCGTTTATGCACCGAACACTGGCGGGGAACGCACGGCCGGCGCCTTCCCCGCCGCAGCCGGTGCGGTCCGACAACGGCCTTCCGTCCCGTACGGAGCCCGGCAGGAGGAACCCGGCCATGATCACGAACACACGAGTCGCCGCCCCAGCCCCGCCCGTGGAGGAGACGCGTGACGAGGAGGAACTGGCCCGTGGCCTGCTGGCCGCCGACGAGGAGGCGTTCGCCGCGATATACCGGCGCTGGGGCTCCCTCGTCCACACCATGGCCACCCGGGTGCTCGGCGACACCTACGAGGCGGAGGACGTCACCCAGCAGGTCTTCCTCGGCGCCTGGCACGGCCGCGCGGGATTCCGCCCGGAGCGGGGGCCCCTGGGCGCCTGGCTGGTCGGTATCACCCGCCGCAAGATCGTCGACGCGCTGGCGGCCAGGACGAGGCGACTGACCCTCGCCGACTCCGCCGCCCGGGACGCGGACGGCCCGGCGGGTCACGGCGAGTCGGCACCGGACCGCGTCCTGGACCGCGTCCTGCTGATCGACGCCCTGGCCCAGTTGCCGCACCACCAGCGGGAGGTGCTGTGCATGGCCTTCTACGAGGACCTGACCCAGACGCAGATCGCCGAACGCACCGGCATGCCCCTGGGCACGGTCAAGAGTCACGCGCGCCGCGGCCTGCACCGGCTGCGCCAGGCGGTCGAGCAGCCCCCGGTCCACGACACCGGCGTGTGACGCGACTTCGGCTGGCCTGCCGCGGCACGCATCCGCAGCGGCCCCGGCACCCGAAACAGGACCGAGACTCCGCACCGTACGGAGACTTGCTGAAGGGATGATTCCGATGACCTCCCCCCTCCGCCTCGCCCTCGCCGCCTCGACCGGTGCCTGCGCCCTGGCGCTCGGCGTGACCGCGCCCGCCCTGGCCGCCGACGACTCCGGCAAGGCCATGGTGTCCGTCTTCCACGGCATCCCCGGTATGACGGTGGACGTGTACGCCAACGGCGACGAACTGATCGGCGACTTCAAGCCCGGCACCGTGACGGACCCGCAGTCCCTCGACGCCGGCACCTACGACATCAAGATCTTCGAAGCGGGTCAGGGGCCGGACGGCACCCCGGCCCTGGAGAAGAAGGTGGAGGTGCCCGAGGGCGGCAACGCCACGGTCGCCGCCCACCTCTCCGCCGACGGCAAGCCCGAGCTGACGGCCTTCACCAACGACGTCTCGCAGGTCGACGCGGGCAAGTCCCGCCTGACGGTCCGCCATGTCGCCGCGGCACCCGCCGTCGACGTCCGGGCCGGCGGGCAGACGGTCTTCAGCGACCTGACCAACCCGAAGGAGGACACCGCCGTGGTCGACGCGGGCACGATCAACGCGGACGTGGTGCTCGCCGGCACGGACACGGTGGCCATCGGCCCGGCCGACCTGAACCTCGCGGAAGGCACGAGCAACGTCGTCTACGCCTGGGGCAGCGCGCAGGACAAGAACCTGGCCCTCGCGACCCAGACGTTCAGCGGGATGGAGTCCGCTCCGCGCGGTGTCCCCGCCGGCGGCAGCGGGGCCGCCATGACCCCGAACTCCTCCGACCTGTCGGCCGGCTGGGCCGTCGCGGGCGGGGCGGCCGTGCTGACGGGCGCGCTGCTGGTCCGCCGGATCGCCGGCCGGCGTGGCTGACCGCGCGCGCCGGCTGACCGGACCGATCGTGGCGGCTGCCGCTCTGGCAGCCGTCCTCGGTTTTCCGCCGGCCCCGGGGGAGGCTCCGGCCGGGGCGGACTTCGGGGCGGCCCGTTCGGACGCCGCCTCCCGCACGGCCCCTCCGTCCGAGGGCACCGGCCCGGGGAGCACGCACCGCCGGCTCCCCGCGGCACCGGCACCCCCGCCCGAGCGGGTCCTCGCGCCCGGCGCCGGCCTCGACGCCCGGGTCCGCCCGGTGGGCGTGACGGGCCAGGGCGACATGGCCGTCCCCGAGAACCCCTCCGAGGCCGGCTGGTACCGCTACGGCCCCGCGCCGGGCGACGACCGGGGCTCGGCCGTGCTCGTCGGGCACGTCGACGACGACACCGGGGAGATCGGCGAGTTCGCCGCGCTCCTCGACGTGCGCCCCGGGGACCGGGTGGAGGTACGCCGGGCGGAGGCCGGGCCGGTGCGCTACCGCGTCGTCGCGCGCCGGACCGTGCCGAAGGGCGAACTGCCCGCCTCGGCGTTCCGCCGCTCCGGCGCTCCGGTGCTCACGCTCATCACCTGCGCGCCGCCGTTCGTCCCCGAGCGGGGCGGCTATCTGTCCAACCTCGTCGTCACGGCGGAGCCCGTCGAGCCCGGGAGGGCGTAGTGGCCCACGTAGAGCCCGCTCACCTGGTGGAACTCGCCCTGGGGCATGGCACGGCGAGTGAGGAGGACGCCGGGGCGCTGCGGCACATCGACCGGTGCCGGCGCTGCCGGGACGAACTGCGGACGATGACCCGCGTGGTGACCGCCGCCCGCACGGCCCAGCTGGTCGACCTCCCGGCCGCGCCCCCGGAGCGCGTCTGGCAGCGCATCACCCAGGACCTCTCCCCCCGGCCCCCGGCCCCTCGGGCCCCCGGCGACCGCACGAAGAGGGACAGACTCCTCGCCACGGCCTGCGCCGTCACGCTCCTGGCCGCCGCCGTCACGGCCGCCCACCGCGCCCGCCGTCCGCGCACCGGGGCCGGCTAGGCCCGCGGCTGCGGGCAGCGAAGCGGAGGACGGCACCTCAGACGGGCCGATCCGTTGTGTACACATGGGACACCCGGTACTCTTGGGCGCATGACACAGCCGCTGCCCATGGAGTCCATCCGCGATGTCCGGGCACACCTGGCCGAGGTCGTGGAGCGGGCCGACCGCGACGACGTGCCCACGGTGATCACGCGCCGGGGCAAGCAGGTGGCTGCCGTGGTGTCCATCGAAGTCCTCCGGAAGTACCAGGAGTGGGAAGAGCGCGAGATCAACCGCATCATCGACGAGCGGATGGCCAACCCGGCTCCCGGCGTCCCCATCGAGGACATCATGAGGGAGACGCTGGCGCGCAGTGAGTGAGTACCGCACGGTCTTCCGGCCCGAGGCTCAGGCCGAGCTCCGCAAGGTCCCGCGAGACATGGCCCTCCGCATTCTGGCCAAGCTGACCGAGCTGGAGAGCGACCCGCTGGGATTCGACACCACGGCTCTCGTCTCCCGACCCGATCGGCGCCGCCTCCGGGTGGGCGACTACCGCGTGATCCACACACTCGACAACGGTGAACTGGTGGTGTGGGTCGTGCAGGTCGGGCATCGCTCCACCGTCTACGACACCTGAGGCCTCCTGACACCCACCCAGTGGGAAGAATCCCGCGCCGATCCGGCATGGGACCGACGAAGGGGCCGGACCCTCAGGGCCCGGCCCCTTCTGACGCGGATGTCGGTTTCGTCAACGACGTGGTGCCGTGTCAGCCGCTCACACGTTGAAGCGGAACGTTCAAGAAGCCCCCTCCTCCCCAGTATTCCCAAGGGTTCCACCCCCTCGACCCCGTGCTGAGTCAGCACCAAGTCAGCACCATGTCGCAAGGTCAGCACTCACGCCGCCATGGCCATGGGTGCCCCAGGATGAAGCGCCTTCTGGATCACGTCCCGGCAGCGGTCCCACGCCTCCGGCACCAGGTGTCCGTACGTGTCGACGGTCGTCTTGATGTTCCGGTGCCCCAGCCAGCGGCTCACCTCATGGATCGGCACGCCGTTCGCCAAGGCGGTCGAGGCGAAGAAGTGGCGCAGCGAGTGCGGCGTGTACTTGGGCTTGCCGTCCGGCTTCACCACACCCGCGGCCTTCAGCGCCTTGCCCCAGTGGTAGCCGTACGTCGAGGCCGTGGGCATCTTCCCCTTGCCCCGCTCGCGCGGCGCGAACAGCACCTCCAAGCCGTCGATCTCCCCCGTGCCCCAACGCTTCAGGTGGTTGCCGATCTCCTGTTCGAGGAACGGCGGGATCGGCACGTCCCGGAACTCGTCCGCAGTGCGGTGCTTCAGAGGAACGAAGCGTGTCACACAGCCAGTCTGGTTGGCCTTGGCGCTGATCTGCCGGCGCAGCCGCAGGATGCCGTCGCGCTGGCAGTCCGCGGTCAGGCCCAGCGTCTCGCTGATACGCAGCCCAGCGCCTGCCTGGAGCCACACTGTGAGCCGGTACTGCTCGGACATGGCCGCGGCGATGGCGTACACCTCGGCCAGGGTCGGTATCTCGTCCGGGTCCACGGACGCGTCCGCTTCCTTGAGCGGTGGCACGTCGTCACACGGGCTGAAGGGGATGCGCCGCTCTTTCACGGCCGCCGACATCATGGCCCGCAGGATGTTCATGCGGTCGTTGATGGTGGAGGCGGCAAGCCCCTCCGCCGCTAGGGATGCCTGGAACTTCTTCACGTCCGAGACCGTCAGGCCGGCGATGGTGCGCGCCCCCAGGGCAGGCTCCAGATGGTTCGAGATGAACCCCTGGTAGTTGCGGCGGGTGGACTCGTTGACCGGGTGCTGAGCCAGCCACTCCTCGGCCCACTTACGCAGGGAGACACGGCCGAGCTGGTGGTCTATGTAGACACCTTCCCGCTTGTCGTTCTCCGCCTTGATCCCGAAGTCCTCGGCCTCCCGCTTCGTCGGGAACGACTTCTCGCGCTGACGTGCGCTGCGCCCTCCCGGCTCCCGGTAGCGGACCGTCCACAGGTGTGAGCACCGCGACTGGTTGCGGCAGTCACACTTCTTCAGAACCTTCGCCAACCTTCATCCCCTCCAGAACCTTGATCGCCTTGTCGGTGAGCTGTCCACCGGCTTTGCCCTCGACCTTGGTCAAGAACCCCCTCTGTCGGGCCGCCCGCAGGTGACCCTTCAACGTGGCCTGCTTGGTCCCTGTCCACACCTCCAGATCGTGGATGGGGGCCCGTCGTCCGGCGTCGACGCTCCGTACGTACAGGGCCGAGAGCACCGCCAGGTACTCGTCGGAGAGCCCTCCGGGCAGGGCTGCGAGTTCCTCCCGGAGCTTCTCCACCGACGCCTTGGAAGCGGTGGCCGCCTGTGCCACCGAGTCGATGTCCGCAGCGAAGGCAGCGGTATCGATCTGGCGCAGCACCGTGGTGGAGATACCGCGCGCGATCTCCTGCGGGTCGCCGTCCTCACGCGGCTCGATCCGGATCTCCTGGGGGCCGCCAGCGGCACCGAGGAGCGGTCGCCACAGAGTCACCTTCCAGGCGCCGATGTGAAGCTCCTGCTCGATTCCCTCGCGCGGCGGAGAGCCGTCTTCTGGACCGTGAGTGATCGCCATGCGGAAGAACGTACGAGACCACATCAGAAACGTCAAGTCTAGATGTGGCAGATCCAGACTTGACATAGGTAGACTGATAGATCAGGATGCTCCCGTAAGCCCCGCACCCCACTGGAGGAATCAGCCCTTGCAGGACAAGCGACTCATGACCGTGAACGAGCTGGCCGACTACCTGGCGGTCAAGCCGGCGTGGATCTACAACAACCACCGGACTCTCGGCATCCCCTCGCGCAAGGTCGGCGGCAGCCTGCGCTTTCGCCTCTCGGAGGTCGACAGGTGGCTCGACCGAGAGTGCCCGGTCGCTGCCTGACCACCGTGGTCATCCCCGTTCCAGCCACTGAAAGGAGGCACATGCCCCGCCGCCCGGCGGGACAGCGGGCGCGGCTGCGCCCTGCTTAGGCGTATCCGAAGGGAGTCCCACACCAGTGGGAGTCATCAGCGACACCGGGCGCACACTCGACCAGATCGAGGCCGTCCCCTACGAGCAGGCGTTCCTCATCGGGGACCTGCTCACCACCGACATCACGATGCTGTCCGGAGAGCCCAAGGCCGGTAAGTCCCTGCTCGCCGCAGGCATGGCTAGCGCTCTGATCAACGGGCGCAGCGACTTTCTCGGACTGCCCGTGCACCAGCGCCTGGATCACATCGTCTTCGGAGTGACCGACGCAGGAGCCGACGCGGAACTGAAGGCCCGCCTCGCCGGCACCGTGCCGGACAACAGCGTGACCGTCTTCCCCGTGGAGGACACCGGACGAGAGGGCTTCTGGCGCAGCGTCCTGGAGGACCTCGCACAGATGCGGCCCGGCCTGTTCGTCCTGGACAACGTGATCGGCGCTCTCGCCCCTGGTGAGGACATCTCCGATCCTTCCGCCGCAGCACGCTTCATGCGCAGCGTGCGCCCCATCAGCTCGGTCGGCATCCCCACCCTGCTGGTCACCCATACCCCGAAGGGCACTGCCGAGGGCATGACCGTCGCGTCCTCTCCTATCGGAGGACGACAGTTCGGCGCAGCCGCCCGGTCACTCATCACCCTTCGCAACTCCGGCAAGAAGGGACGCCGCATCCAGACGGCGATCAACCGGGCGCGCGAAGAACTCGACCTGAAGGTCACCGTTCGCCGCGCCACCCCGGACAGCGAGGTCCCCCTGTGGGAACGCGTAGAGACACGGCCGAACGTCGTCCCCCTTCGCGAGGCGAAGCCCTGGCACCTTGACCTCGCAGACCGGATCGTCCGGGAGCAGCCGACGGAGACCACCATCAAGGGACTGGCACACAGGTACGCCCAGGACGTAGGCAGAAAGCCCGACACCATCCGCCCGAAGCTCACCGAGGTGCTAACCCGTTCCGACGACAGGTGGAGCAGGAAGCCCTCAGAAGCAGCCTGACCTCTGGTGGTGGTGGACCAGCCCCCTTATAAAGAGTGTCACCACCACCATCTACCTCGCTCCGCTCTGCACTTGTGCAGGCAGAGGTGCAAGTACGTACTGATCCAGATAGGTCGGCCGCTCTCGCGGCCGTCAGCCTCAACGGCAGAGGAGAACAGCGCCGGCCGCAAGGCCGGCTTGGAGGAAGAAGGCCGAGAGCAGTACGGCCCCTTACGGGGCCGACAGAACGAAGCCCCCTTGACCCAACGGCAAACAGATGAGGGGCGCGGCAGCGCCCCTCCTGTGCATGGGTTGCTGCAAGTAGGCCAGCAACAGGGGCGGCCGGAAGGCCGCCACAACGGCAAGCTAAGCCGCCAGCAGCCTCCCAAGGAGCAGGGTTATGGGGCGTCACCACGCCCCACTTGCCGCTGGGGTAGCCCCACTACAACTGCCGATGAGGGCTACTTGTGTTAGCCACCGAAGATCGTCTTGTCAAAGACGGACTTGCACTGAGAGCACCTCATGCGGTTGGTACTCATCGGGTGCACCGTGTGCGTGCCGCACACCGGGCACTTGTGCCCCTTGGCCATCTGCCTTCCCCTACCTACACGCGAGCGCGCGACCCAGCATCACGCATTAGCTCGGAGCGTACCTCCTGACCTGCATGGAGGGCAGCCAAATCAACTAATCATTAATCGGCGCAGGAGCAAACGAAACAGCCGCCAAGGGCGGCTTATCGGCTGTCGAGCCAACCCCCCAAGCTACTCAGCCCACCCCACGGTCATGTGTGCTGTGGTGTAACGGAGCACCCAAGACAGCCGAAGCACATGGAAGCACCGCCAGTGCGCACTTCCCGGCCAAGTTCAGCTACACCACTCCAAGGGGCGCCATCGCCTCTGGCGGGGCCGCGCCGCGCAAGGAGCCCCCATAGCGGGAGCCGCTACGCGGCCCCCTACTCGCATCGCTTCGCCGTCGCCACCAGGGCTGCGGAGCCTCGTCCGGTCAAGCTTCGACGCCCAGCTCTACTCCAAGATGTCGAGCGCGGGAAGGCTATCCACGATCTTCATCGTCTCCAGGCTGACAGTGACGATCCGCTTGAGCAGGTCGATGATGTAACGCGGGTCATCGGACCAGTCGTTAGGGTCGTTGACGATCTCCGACGCCTTGTCAACCTTGACCTGGTAGCGGTCGATGATCCACTCGATCGCGGACCGAGCACCGAGCTGGTAGCGGTACGCCTCCTCGGGGATGTTGGTCAGCTTGACCCGGGTGTTGTAGACGATCGTGGAACGGTCAGCTTGCCCCTTCACCTTCGGGATCTTCATCTTGGCGACGCGATACAGCTCGCTCGGCGGTGTCGCCGCAGCGTTACCGGCCACCGTCTCCACGATGCCCTTGCATGGCTCGGCCTGCTCGTAGCCCAGGTGCAGGTCGGCGAGCACGCGGCCGGCCTCAGCAAAGCCGTGAAAGTCCCGGACCTTGGGGATGCGGGGGAGGGACTTCTTCAGATCGGCCGCGAAGCGCTCGCGGTACTCCAGGGAGTGGAGCAGAGCATAGGTGTAGTAGAAGATGTCGTCCTTCGTGATCGTGGCGTCCGTATAGGCATCGCGATACTCCGCGAGGGCGGTGTCGGTGATGTTGTCGATGCGCTCGTAGCGCTGCTCTTCCCCGAAGTCGAAGCCGCCGTCGACCGCCAGCTCCCGGTAGGTGTGGCGTGGGAACAGCGGCCCCATGCTCCTGGTCCCAACCGCATGCAGATTCGGGATGTCGTCGAACATGAGGACTGAGAACGGCTCGTCGGCACCAGGCCCTGTGATGTAGAAGCCGAAGTTCTCATGCTCGGCCGTGGGGAAAAGCCGAGGCAACTGGTACGTCATGTCGTTCAGCCGCGAGTGGAAGTACAGCTTCTGCTTGGTGAAAGGCCGGTAGGACGAGGTGACGACACAGGCGGCGTCGTAGACGTACTTCTGTCCCTTGGCAAGCCTGGTCTTGTCGGCGCGGTTCCAGCTGATCTTCTTCGGGTCAGTATCGATCCACTGCTCCACGTCCCTCACACTGGGCACGCCCAGTCCGCTGGCCTTGCAGTGAACGTGGAATCCCTGCACCTGGTCGTTGTAGAAGTCGATCATCGACTCCATGTTGGTGCGGACCTTCTCCTCGGAGAAGTTATAGACCCAAGAGTCGCGGGCGGAGTTGAGGCCGCTGGAGTAGAGAGCGAACACGGACTGGTTGGCGAGGGCCTTGTCCTTGTCGCCGATAGCTTGGAAGGCGGCGTAACTCTCGTCACGCTGGTTTATCCAGTCGCCCTCAGCGTTCGGTGTGATCTTCTGCCACTCCACGGTGTCCAGGCTCTGGACGCGGAGCTTGTTCAGCTTCTCCTCGCGGGTGAGGTAGTCGTCAACCTCGTAGTAGCGCAGCTCGCAGCCGGACGCGGAGGTGCCGTTCTCGTCGCCCTTGACGAGGATCAGGATGGCGACGGTGTTCCGGCTGCCCGAGCCGAAGATCTTGCCGCCTTCCTTGCGGGACTGCTCGCCAGCCGTGCGCTGGTTGCCTCGCAGGTTGTAGCAGTAGATCGCGTCGAACTCGTTGACCAGAGACTTGCGCAGACCGTCCGCACTGGTGCCGTCGATGTAGCCGCCGTTGGAGACGAAGGCAACAACGCCTTCGCCCGTGATGCGGTCCGAGGCCCAGCGGATGGCTCGGATGTAGGAGTCGTACAGCTTGTTCTTGTTGCCGACCGCGGACTCGGCCACGTACGTCTCAGCGATACGGGCGTCCAGCACCTCGTACTTAAGGTTCTGGTTGTTGTCGTTGACGCTGTCCTGCCCGACCGAGTACGGCGGGTTGCCGATCACGACGGTGACGGGCTGCTCGCGCTGCCTCCTGGCCCGTTCGCTGTTGCCCTCCAGCACGTCCATGCCGTCGAGCTTCGCTGCGCCGCCCTCAGCAAGCTGGAAGGTGTCAGCCAGCACGATGCCCTCGAAGGGCACATAGGCGTCCTTCTCACCGGCCAGGTCAGCGTAGGCCGCTTCGATGTTGATCGCCGTGATGTAGTACGCGAGCAGAACGATCTCGTTAGCGTGTAGCTCCTTGCCGTACTTGCGCGCCAAGTCTTCGGGCTTGATGAGGCCGGACTGGAGAAGCCGCACAGGAAAGGTTCCGGTCCCGGTGAAGGGGTCGATGATGTGGACACCCTCATCACTCAGCGAGCGGCCGAGGTGCTTGGCCACAGCCTGCTCGGTGGAGCGCAGGATGAAGTCGACGACTTCCACCGGGGTGTAGACGATGCCGAGTGCGTCGGCGGTCTTGGGCAGGGCAGTCTTGAAGAACTTGTCGTACAGCTCGACGATGACGTGCTGGCGCCCTTCGTGGTTGTCGATGCCCTCGGCGCGAACCCGGACCGAGTGGTAGAAGTCCTCCAGTGTCTTGGTCTCGGCGTCCAAGCCCTGGTCGTCGAGGACGTCGAGCATGCGCTGCATGGCCTTGGAGACCGGGTTGTGCTCGGTGAAGGCGTAGTCCTTGAAGAGCGCGTCGAACACCGGTTTGGTGATGATGTGCTGCGCCAGCATGTCGATGGCGCTGGAGTCGGTGACGCCGGGGTTTATGGTGGCGCGCAGCTCGACGACGAACTCCTGGAAAGCAGTCTGCTTCTCCGGGATGTTCAGTGCGGCCTTGATGCGGGTGACGTGACGGTCGGCGATCTGGGCGATGTCCTTGGCCCAGTCCTCCCAGTAGTGGCGCTCGCCAACCTTGTCGACGATGCGAGCGTAGATCGCTTCGCGCCAGTCGCTTATGGAGAACAGGGTGTCCTGAACGTGCTGGGCATTCTGAGCTTCCTGCTCCTTTGCAGCCTTCGCGCTGTCCGCCGTGCTGGAGCCGTCCTTACCCCCGACCTCCTCATCGCCGGCACCGATGTGGCCATGGCCGATGATGTCGGGCTTCTTCTTGTTCAGCTCGATCTGGTTGACGGTCGCGTTAAAGCGGTCGTCATGGGCGCGCAGCGCCTGGAGGACCTGCCAGACAGTCTTAAAGCGCTGGTTGTCCGCGAGGGCCTTCTCCGGTGAGACCCCGGCGGGAACGGCAACGGGCAGGATGATGTAGCCGTAGTTCTTGCCCGGCGCGACACGCATGACGCGTCCAACAGACTGGACGACATCCACGACGGAGTTGCGCGGGTTGAGGAACAGCACCGCGTCGAGGCTGGGGACGTCCACGCCTTCGGACAGGCAACGGGCGTTGGACAGGATGCGGGCGTTGTTCTGGCCAGGGTCCTGCTTGAGCCAGTCGAGGAGCTGGTTGCGCCGCAAGGTGTTGAACGTGCCGTCGACATGTTCAACCTCGCAGTGCAAGACGTCGTCATCAGCATCGTCATACGCATCGACGACCTCGTTGAACCGCTCCATGATGGCCTTGGAGTCGGCGATGGACCGGGAGAACGCGACGGCCCGCTTCATCGGCGCTTCGTCCTTGCCGAACCCAGAACCATCAGCGAAGGTGCCGGTGCGCTTGGCCAAGGCGTTCCAGCAACCGATGATCTTCGCTGCATCATCGAGCCGCAACTCGGAGTCGCCGCCGGCGAACCCTTCCTGGAGGGTCTTGGCAACCACGCCTTCGTCGATGGTGAGGATGAGGACCTTGTAGTCGGTGAGCAGCCCCTGCTCCACGGCCTTGCCGAAGCCGAGGCGGTGGAACTCGGGACCGTACTGCGCCTCGTTGTCCATCGAGGCGACGGCCGCGGAGGCGCCCTTGGCTTCCTGCTTGGTGTCGTCGCTGTACACGCGTGGGGTGGCGGTCATGTACAGACGGCGGTCCGCACCGATGAAGCTGTCGTCGTGGACGCGAACGAACGCGGACTCGTCGTGACCGGACAGGGTGACGCCGGTGGTGCGGTGGGCCTCATCGCACAGGACCAGGTCGAACCGCGGCAGGCCCTGCTTCTGGGCGGCGGAAATGGTGGCGATCGACTGATAGGTCGAGAACACCACTGTCAGGCCCGGCACGGCCTCGACGCTGGCCATCTGTGCGATCAGCCGGTCGGGGCTCGTAGTCGCGGGCAGGGCGAGGTCGTGGGTGGACATGTCCTTGTCGTCACCCTGGGCCTTCTGCTTGCCGACTTGGGCGTCGGAGCAGACCGCGAAGCCACGCAGCGGGACCTCGGCCTCATACGACCACTCACGCAGCGACTGCGAGAGCAGGGCGATGGAAGGCACCAGGAACAGGATGGTGGTGTGCTCACCCTGCCCAGCCTCGGCCCGCTCCTGCTGAAGCCGTTCGGCGATCTTCAGGCTGGTGAAGGTCTTGCCAGTGCCGCAGGCCATGATGAGCTTGCCGCGGTCGTGCTCGGCGAAGCCGGTGAAGACGTCGTCGATCGCCGCCTTCTGGTGGGGGCGCGGGCTCTTCTTGTCCCGCAGCGTCATCTGGACTTCGTGGTCGATGCCCTCCACGGGGAGGTGCCACTCGACAGCGCTGTTCGCGATGTCGGACAGCCCTATCCGAGTGACGAGGATCTGCTGGTCGTCCAGCGCCTCTTCCGCGTGGACACTCCACTTGTCCGTCGTGGAGATGATCATCCGACGGGTGAAGACACCCTTGCCGGAGGCCGTGAAGAAGGAGTCGATGTCCTCCTTGCGGACCGTATGGTGCGGCTCGTAAAACTTGCACTGGATGGCGCAGAAGCCACCGGTCTCGCGGTCCTGCGCCACCAGGTCGATGCCGGTGTCGCGCTTGTCCTGCTCCGCCCCCGGCCAGTCGGCCCACATCCATACACGGGTGAACTGCTCGGTCCACTGCGGATCGGTGCTGAGGTACTGGACCATGAGTTCTTCGAAGCGGGTACCCCGGTCCCGGTTCCCGGTGGCTCCGTTACGGATCGCCCTGAGTACGTCGTGCACCGTCGTCGTGGTCTCAGCCAACGCGCTTCCCACCCCGTAGCAGCTGGTGGCGCGCGAGCCCACGCGCCGCAGAGTTTGCACCGAAAATCCCCACAACTCTACTGGTTAATACCATGATCCAAGTCCGGGACGACCCTGAAACCGTGGCGGAATCTTGGCTGCTATGACATGGCGGTGCCCCGATCTACCTCCAGGGGGTCACCCCCCACCCCCGTAGGACCTGTAAAGAACTTGACTCATCAGCAGACAAGATCTTTACATGTAGGCATGTTTGATGACGCCCAGCTCGCTCGACGAGCGGAAGAACTCCGAGTCACCGCCGGCGATCACTACCGGAAGGCCGCCCAGTACGACGCGCAGGGCAACGAAGCCCAGGCTGAGCAAGCACGCGAAGCAGCGGTCCGCTCCACGCAGAGGGCCGAGATACACGAACGCCTCAAGGGACGCCCCTGGTCCGCCATGGCCATGGCCTGGCTCATCGGAGCTGACCCGGAGGAGGCACGCAAGCTCCTCGATCAGGTCGAGCGAGTTCCGGCTGAGGAGTTGCTGACCTATGGGGATCGCGACCCGCACCTGGAGTACCGCATCGCTACTCTCCAAGGCCGCGCATGCGAGTGGGCGATGGCCAACGCGATGCGTAACGGCACAGTCGACAGCGTCGTGGACGAAGTGATGCGCATGGAAGAGCTGGGAGTCGAAGTCAACATCGCTGCCCTTGCTCGCATGACAGGCATCTCTCGGCAGACGCTTCACGCCCGCCTGCGCAAGCTGCGTGCCTTCGAGTAGTCACGCCACAGGCCCTCGCGTCATGCGTCTCAACCACACGGTGCGGGGGCTTTCGCCTGCTGTGCCAGCACGTCGTGTCCAGATGGACGGGGCGCCGCTACTCAGCCCGCACAACGAGGGCCAGCGAGGTGCAGACTCGCCGAAAGCTCTGATGCCCAGTCCTGCCGGTGTGGCGCATGCACTCCAGGTCGACGGCTGCCCCGTCCTCCGAAGGCTCGGCCTTCCAGTCGCAGCTCAGGCACTCCGCTTCGAACGTCGCGTCGGTTCCGGGGTGCCGTGTGATCCGGTGCTCGACGTAGCGCAGGATCGCCCTGGTCACTCCTCGCCTCCGTGTGCTTCGCCGAGGTGCGCTCGCAGGGCCACGTTCACATCCGTCGCCTTGGAGTAGTCGCCCGACGAGACGGCGTTGGTTCGCCGCACCGCAAGTTCAAGACAGTGCCGACAGCCGGAGATAGGCTCAGGCTGGGCGCTGGGCAGGGGCAGATACACGGGTCCCGACTGGATGCTGGCGCTTGTTTGCATGGCTCTCCCGAATCCGATCTCCTCTGATCACATCGTCGGGCTGCACACCTGGCGGGCCTAGCGTCTTTCCTGTTGCCGCAAGAACTCGTCCCGGACGCCCTCGACGAGGCTGCGCATGTCGTCGCCGTAAAGCGCCACCGCGGCGAACCTGTCGAACGTGTCAACGTACGTCTGGACGTCCCGCGGGTCCCGCGTTGTCACCTCCGAGTGGAAGGTCTCGACGATGACGAGGCTGTCGTCGTGGATGCTGAAACAGGTCATGGGGAAGTCCGGCTTCCAGCCCGCTTGAGGAACGATGCCGATGGATACGGCGGGGAGCCGTGACAGAGACGCGAGCCGGTCGAGCTGTACGGCCATGACGGCCGGCTCGCAGATCAGCCACCGCAGTACGTGCTCGCAGATGACGAAGTGGAACGAGCGCCCGTCCTCGTACAACACGGCCTGCCGCTCCAGCCGGGCCGCCACCGTCCGTGCCTTGGTCTCGTCCGGCAGAGCCGGAGGCAGTGAGAACACCGCCGTGGCGTACTCAGGAGTCTGAAGAAGGCCAGGGATGAGCTGCCCCTGAAACAGCCTGAGCGCCTTCGTGTTGGCCTCGATGCCCTTGATCGTGTTCTGGTGCTTCCACGCCCCCATACGGCGCAGCAGGCGCCACGCCGTGGCTTCCGTGGCCTCGACTCGGGCCGCCGCGAGGAACTGTTCCTTGGCCTCCTCAGACACCCCGAGGACGGACAGGACGAGGTCGACGTCCTGCACCGTGGGCATGGTCCGGCCGTTCTCGATCTTCGAGAGCTTGCCTGCGGACATGGAAGCCCTACGGGCCACTGCGCTGCCGGTCAGTCCCGATGCCTCGCGCAGTGTCCGCAGTGCTCTTCCGAGGGATTCCGTGGTCAGTGGTGCCGCTCCCAGTAGGTCGCGAACGGCACGGCCCGGGAGAGCGCCAGGTCCCGGTATCCCCGGTACTCCGGGAGGCGGTCGGCGGGCAGGAGTTCACCGCCGAGGAACCGGCCCTCGGGGGTGTAGTGCATCCGGTACACGTCGCGGTCGTCGAAGAGCCAGAAGTCGTGGTCGGGCAGACCCTCCACGTCCTGTTCGGCAAGGTCGATGATGCCGATCGACTCCCCGGCCTTGATGTTTCCGGGATAGGCCGACAGCTCGTAGCGCAGGTAGTCGGTCAGCGGGGAGCGCAGGACGTGGACGCGGGACACCTGCTTGCCCTTGTCAGTCATGGACCGCACCCATGGGTTGTCGTCCCACTCCGGCCCCATGTCCTCGCCGGCCAGGAAGCGCGCGATCTCCTCGCGCTCCTCCTCCACGTCGTACTCGGCCAGCGTCTCCAGCCGGAACCCGGTCCGCTCGAACGTTTCGAAGAGGCGCCCGAACTCCTCACCGGTGAGCACGGAAGTACTCCTCCAGTACGGCCGCGGGGACCATGACCGCCGTCTCACCCTCGGGCAGGTCGAGCTGCGCCAGCCGCTCAGGGTCGTTGATCACGTAACCCTGTACGACGTAGTCCTTGCCGTCGGCCGTGCCCCACAGGGTGGGGCAAGTGCCGTTCTTGCAGTCCGGGTCTCCCGAGAGCTTCCGCAGCGGTGCGCCCACGGCTTTCCCCCTCCTGTCGACAGGCTTGGTCAAGGCGATGCTCCCGACCTGCCAACTTCCGGGTCAAGCTCCCCGGCTTTCCAGAACAGGAAACCCGGCAGGCACCCGGTCGTCAGAGATCCGGCACCCGGGAGCAGCCCCGACCGAAGGCGTTCGCAGGTCTCTGCCCTGCTCTCATAGCCCGGCTGTAGCCCCAGGTCAGGACCGGTACGAACACCGTCAGCGGGTCAGCACCAAGTCAGCACGCTCCCCGGAAAAGCCCGGAATCAGCCTGAGAAAACAAGAAGGGGCCAGACCTTACGATCTGGCCCCTGACCTGGGGTTTCATGCTCTGACCAGCGGTTCAGCCGATCAAGGAATCAACCGCTACACGTTGAAGCGGAACTCCACCACGTCGCCGTCCTGCATGACGTAGTCCTTGCCCTCCATGCGGGCCTTGCCCTTGGCGCGGGCCTCGGCGACCGAGCCGACCTCCACCAGGTCGTCGAAGGAGATGACCTCCGCCTTGATGAAGCCCTTCTGGAAGTCCGTGTGGATGACGCCGGCCGCCTCGGGGGCCGTGGCGCCCTTCTTGATGGTCCAGGCGCGGGACTCCTTGGGACCGGCCGTGAGGTACGTCTGCAGGCCGAGCGTGCGGAAGCCGACGTGCGCCAGGGTCGCGAGGCCCGGCTCCTCCTGGCCGACGGACTGGAGCAGCTCCAGCGCCTCGTCCTCGTCGAGCTCGGCGAGGTCCGCCTCCAGCTTGGCGTTGAGGAAGATCGCCTCGGCGGGGGCGACCAGGGCCCGCTGCTCGTTCTTGAAGTCCTCGTCGGTCAGCTCGTCCTCGTCGACGTTGAAGACGTAGAGGAACGGCTTGGTCGTGAGCAGGTGCAGGTCGTGCAGGAGCTCGGCGCGCTCGCTGCCCTGGACGACGCCGTGCGCGAAGAGCGTGTCGCCCTTCTCCAGGATCTCCTTGGCCTCCTCGACGGCCTTCACCTTCGGGGCGATGTCCTTCTTGATCCGCGACTCCTTCTGGAGCCGGGGCAGGACCTTCTCGATGGTCTGCAGGTCCGCGAGGATCAGCTCGGTGTTGATCGTCTCGATGTCGTCCTTGGGCGAGACCTTGCCGTCCACGTGCACGACGTTCTCGTCCTTGAAGGCCCGGATGACCTGGCAGATCGCGTCGGACTCGCGGATGTTCGCGAGGAACTTGTTGCCCAGGCCCTCGCCCTCGCTGGCACCGCGCACGATGCCCGCGATGTCGACGAAGTCGACCGTCGCCGGGAGCACCCGCTGCGAGCTGAAGATCTCCGCCAGCTTCGTCAGGCGGGGGTCGGGCACGCCGACCACGCCGACGTTGGGCTCGATCGTGGCGAACGGGTAGTTGGCCGCCAGCACGTCGTTCTTGGTCAGGGCGTTGAACAGGGTCGACTTGCCGACATTCGGCAGACCGACGATTCCGATCGTGAGCGACACGTTGCGACTTCCCGTGAGTGGAGGGGGCGGGGGGCCGATGGAGCGGCCGATCCACCAGTCTACGGCGTGCCCGCCACCGCCCCGGCGACGTATCGAACGCTTGCCCAGGCCGGGGTCCACGGCGTGTCAGACAGCCTATTCGGCATATTGAACGACCTAAGTTGGTGCGGTGGAGCGATACAGGACGCGACCTGCCCAGTACGGAACGCGACGCGACCGGCCGCGGCCGCCCCTGCCGCCGCAGGTGAAGCGCGGTGCGGACGGCCGTCCCGCGCGCCCGGCCCGGCCCCCGGGCCAGCAGCGGCCCCCCGGCCAGCAGCGGCGCCCGGCTCCGGTGCGACGGCCCGCCGCCGCCCCCGCTCCGGCCGCCCGGGGCCTGCCGAACCCGCGGCTGACCGGGCTCGGCAGCGGGCTGTTCTGCGCGGCCGTGATGTTCCTGCTGGGCGCCCTCTGCTCGGCCCTGTTCGGGGCGTCGCTCACGGCGTACGGAGTGCTGTTCCTGCCGGTGTGCGTGCTGACCGCGCTGTGGGTGCGGCCCGGGGACCTGATGACCGCGCCCATCGTGGTGCCGATCGCGTTCGCCGTGGGACTGCTGCCGCTGGCCGACGGCGACAGCGGGGCGGGCGGCCGGCTGATGGGCCTGGTGACGGCACTCGCCACGCAGGCCGGCTGGCTGTACGGCGGGACGCTCGTCGCCGGGGTGCTCGTGATCGCCCGCCGGATCCGGCTGATGCACCGGCGCCGGACGGCGGGGGCGCGCCAGCCGGCCGCCTAGAGCTCCGCCACGCGCATCGCCGCGCCGACGATCCCCGCGTTGTTCTGCAGCTGCGCGGGGACGATCTCGGCCTTGACGCCCTCGATGTGGGGCAGGAACTTGTGGGCCTTGCGGCTGACGCCGCCGCCGATGATGAACAGCTCGGGCGAGAACAGCATCTCCACGTGCGCGAGGTACGTGCTCACCCGGTGCGTCGCCCAGTGCTCCCACGTCATGTCGTGGTCCTCGCGCACCTTGCTGGAGGCCCGCTTCTCCGCGTCGTGCCCGTCCAGCTCCAGGTGACCCAGCTCGGTGTTGGGCACGAGGGCGCCGTCGACGAAGAGCGCGCTGCCGATGCCCGTGCCGAACGTGAGCAGGATGACGGTGCCCCGGCGGCCGCGGCCCGCGCCGAAGTGCATCTCGGCGACGCCCGCCGCGTCCGCGTCGTTCAGCACCGTCACCGGCAGGCCGCCCAGCCGCTCGCCGAGCAGCGCCCGGGCGTCGGTGTCGATCCAGCCGGCGTCCACGTTCGCCGCCGTGCGGATGGTGGCCCCGTCGGTGACCACGCCGGGGAACGTGACGCCGACCGGCCCCGACCAGCCGAAGTGGTCGACGACCTGCTTGACGCCGTCGGCCACCGCGTCGGGGGTCGCCGGGTGAGGGGTGAGGACCTTGTGGCGCTCCTGCGCCAGGTCGCCCTTGTCGAGATCCACCGGGGCGCCCTTGATCCCGGAACCGCCGATGTCCACACCGAAGATCTGCATGACACCCACGTTACGACGTACGACGGACGGTCACGGGCCGGACGGCGGTCACCGCCCGGCCCTCGGCACGATCACTCCGCGGAACGTTCACCGGTCCCGGCGCCGCCCCGCCCGGCGACCAGCGCGGCCGCCTCCTCGCGCAGATCGCGGCGCAGCTCCTTGGGCAGGGAGAAGGTGATGGACTCCTCGGCCGCCTTGACGATCTCGACGTCCTCGAAGCCGCGCCGGGAGAGGAACTCCAGGACCTGCTCGACGAGGATCTCCGGGACGGAGGCGCCGGAGGTGACGCCGACCGTGGTCACGCCCTCCAGCCAGGCCTCGTCGATCTCGTCGGCGAAGTCCACGAGGTAGGCCTCGCGGGCGCCGGCGATCTTGGCGACCTCGACGAGCCGCTTGGAGTTGGAGGAGTTGCGCGAGCCGACCACGATGACCAGGTCGGACTCGGCGCCCATCTGCTTCACGGCCAGCTGGCGGTTCTGCGTGGCGTAGCAGATGTCGTCGCTGGGCGGGGAGACGAGCTGCGGGAACTTCTCCTTCAGCGCGTCGACGGTCTCCATGGTCTCGTCGACGGACAGCGTGGTCTGGGAGAGCCAGACGACCTTGGAGGGGTCGCGGACCTCGACCTTGGCGACGTCGCCGGGGCCGTCGACGAGCTGGATGTGGTCGGGGGCCTCGCCGGAGGTGCCGATGACCTCCTCGTGGCCCTCGTGGCCGATCAGCAGGATGTCGTAGTCCTCACCGGCGAACCGCACGGCTTCCTTGTGGACCTTGGTGACCAGGGGGCAGGTGGCGTCGATGGTGGCGAGCTTGCCGCGCTCGGCCTCCTCGTGGACGACGGGGGCCACGCCGTGCGCGGAGAACATGACGATGTTCCCCGGGGGCACTTCCTCCGTCTGCTCGACGAAGATCGCGCCCTTCTTCTCCAGGGTCTGCACGACGTACTTGTTGTGGACGATCTCGTGCCGGACGTAGACCGGAGCGCCGTACTGCTCCAGCGCTTTCTCGACGGCGATCACGGCGCGGTCCACGCCCGCGCAGTAGCCACGGGGGGCGGCGAGCAGGACACGGCGGCCAGGCGAAGCAGACATGCGTCCCATCGTAAGGCCGCGTTCGGCGGGTCAAAGATCGCGGCCGTCCGCGGTCCCCGGGAAGACTGAACGAACGGGAACGGCGGTGACGCGGAGCGGAGGGCGGGCCACGATGGCGGAGACCGGTACGCGGGCCCCTTCCCCGGGCGGGGAGCACGCCCTGCGGCGCAGCCTCGGCTTCCGCGACCTGGTCGTCTACGGGCTGCTCTTCATCGCGCCGATGGCCCCGGTGGGCGTGTTCGGCACGCTGGACGCCAAGTCGCACGGCGCGGTGGCGCTGGTGTACGTCGTGGCGACGGTGGCGATGGCGTTCACCGCGTTCAGCTACGCCCAGATGGTCCGGGTGGTCCCGCAGGCCGGGTCGGTGTTCGCCTACGCGCGCGTGGCGCTCGGCAACGGGGCCGGGTTCGTGGCGGGCTGGATGGCGATGCTGGACTACGTCCTGATCCCGGCGGTGGCGTACCTGTTCTCGGGCGTGGCGATGAACGCGCTGGTCCCGGAGGTGTCCCGGTGGGTGTGGTCGGCGCTCGCGGTCCTGGTGACGACGCTGCTCAACCTGTGGGGCGTCCGGGCGGCCGCCCGGGTGGGCTTCCTGGTGCTGACGATGGAGGTCGTGGTCCTGGCCGTGTTCGTCGTGACGGCGATCGTGGTGCTGGCGCGGGACGGGGCGGAGCGGGACTGGCTGTCGCCGCTGACGGGGGACGGCTCGCAGGGCGCGTTCGCGCTGTCGGCGGTGCTGGGGGCGGTGTCGGTGGCGGTGCTGTCGTACCTGGGGTTCGACGCGATCGCCTCCTTCGCGGAGGAGGTCACGGGCGGCTCGGCGAAGATCGCGCGGGCGCTGCTGTTCTGCCTGGCGCTGGCGGGTGTGCTGTTCCTCGTGCAGACCTACCTGGTGGCCCTGCTGGAGCCGGTGTCGTCGGCGCGGCTGGCGGCGGAGCCGGGCCGGCAGGGGTCGGCGTTCTACGACACGCTGGACGCCGCGGTCGGGACCTGGCTGCACGACCTGGTGGCGGTGAGCAAGGCCATCGGTGCCGCGTTCGCCGCGCTGGCCGGGCAGGCCGCGGCGGGCCGGCTGCTGTTCGCGATGGGACGCGACGGGCGGCTGCCGCGCGTGCTGGCGCGGACCGACGCCGGGGTGCCGCGGGTGGCCCTGCTGGTTGCGGCGGTGATCACGCTGGTGGCGGCGGTGTGGGCGGCCCGCCGCGACGACGGCATGGACCAGCTGGTGTCGGTCGTCGACGTGGGCGCCCTCACGGCGTTCACGCTGCTGCACGCGAGCGTGGTGGGCTGGTTCGCGGTGCGGCGCCGGGGCGGCCCGGTGAGCTGGTGGCGCCATGTACTGATCCCGGTGGCGGGCGCGGCGATCACGGTCGCGGTGATCGTGGAGGCGTCGCCCACCGCCCAGGCGGTGGGCGCGGTATGGCTGGCGATCGGCCTGACGGTGCTCACGGCCCAACGGGGCCGCCGCCCCGCCCGGGACACCACCCCCTGACGCACCCGAGGGCCGGGACCACCGGCCGGGACGGCCGGGAGCGGGCGGGGGTGGGCAGGGGCGTGTTGTCGGTGGGGGCCACTACGCTCGCGGCATGGCAGTGAACACGACCCCGGAGTCCCCGCTGCCCGTCGGTGAGGTGTCGCGCCTCATCGGGGGGTGGATCGACCGGCTCGGCGCGGTGTGGGTCGAGGGGCAGATCACGCAGTTGTCGCGGCGGCCGGGTGCCGGTGTGGTGTTCCTGACCCTCCGTGACCCCTCGCACGACATCTCGGTCGGTGTGACCTGCTACCGGCAGGTGTTCGACCAGGTGGCGGACGTCGTGAGCGAGGGCGCCCGGGTCGTCGTCCTGGCCAAGCCGGAGTGGTACGCGCCGCGCGGGCAGCTGTCGCTGCGGGCCACCGAGATACGGCCCGTGGGCGTCGGCGAGCTGCTCGCGCGCTTGGAGCAGCTGAAGAAGTCCCTCGCCCGGGAGGGCCTGTTCGCGCCGGAGCGCAAGAAGCCGCTGCCGTTCCTGCCCCAGCTCATCGGGCTGGTCTGCGGCCGGGCCTCGGCCGCCGAGCGGGACGTGCTGGAGAACGCCCGGCACCGCTGGCCCGCCGTCCGCTTCGAGGTGCGCAACGTGGCCGTGCAGGGCGTGCACGCCGTCCCGCAGGTCGTGCAGGCCGTGAAGGAGCTCGACGCGCTCGACGACGTGGACGTGATCATCGTCGCCCGGGGCGGCGGCAGCGTCGAGGACCTGCTGCCGTTCTCCGACGAGCAGCTGGTCCGCACGGTCGCCCAGTGCCGCACGCCCGTGGTGTCGGCCATCGGGCACGAGCCGGACAACCCGCTGCTGGACCACGCGGCCGACCTGCGGGCCTCCACGCCGACCGACGCCGCCAAGAAGGTCGTGCCGGACGTGGGCGAGGAGTTCGAGCGGGTGCGGCAGCTGCGGGACCGGGCCCGGCGGTGTGTGCACGCGCTGCTCGACCGGGAGGAGCGCGGCCTGGCGCACGCGCTGTCCCGCCCCTCGATCCAGGACCCGCACCGCATGATCGACGAGCGCGCGGACCAGGTCGAGGACCTGCTCGACCGCGCCCGGCGCTGCCTGCGCCACCAGCTCGACCGGGCCGAGTCGGAGCTGACGCACACGCACGCACGCGTGGTGGCCCTCTCCCCCGCCGCGACCCTCAAGCGCGGCTACGCCGTGCTCCAGCGGCCGGACGGGCACGCGGTGCGCGACCCGGGCGAGGTGGAGCCCGGCCAGACCCTGCGCGCCCGGGTCTCCGAGGGTGAGTTCTCCGTACGAGTGGACACATAGGGTGGGTGGATGACCAGCGAGGTGGAACAGGCGCCGGGCGTGAGCGAGGCGCTCGGGTACGAGCAGGCGCGGGACGAGCTGATCGAGGTCGTCCGCCGTCTGGAGGCGGGCGGTACGACGCTGGAGGAGTCCCTGGCGCTGTGGGAGCGCGGCGAGGAGCTGGCCCGGGTGTGCCGGCGCTGGCTGGAGGGGGCGCGGGCCCGGCTGGACGCGGCGCTGGCGGACGAGGCCGCGGCCGACGAGGACGGCGCGTAGCGGGATCCCCGGTCGTCTCCGGTTTTCCGGACGGTGACGCACGACACCCCCCACTTAGTTGAATGTTGAACTTCATTGGCGTACTGTCGCAGACGTCAGCCGGTCCGGCTCCCGCCGGGCCCGACGTACGTCCCGAGAAGGTTCTCCATGTCTCTCGTTCTTGACCCCGCCGCCCAGGACCTCCTGTTCCGCGAGGCCCGCACCGCCAACGCGTTCACCGACGAGCCGGTGACCGACGAGCAGGTGAAGGCGATCTACGACCTGGTCAAGTACGGCCCGACCGCCTTCAACCAGACCCCGCTGCGCATCACCCTGGTCCGCTCCCCCGAGGCCCGTGAGCGCCTGGTCGCGCACATGTCCGAGGGCAACCGCGCCAAGACCGCGGCCGCCCCCCTGGTCGCGATCCTCGCCGCGGACAACGAGTTCCACGAGGAGCTGCCCCAGCTGTTCCCGGCCTTCCCCCAGGCCAAGGACGCCTTCTTCGCCGAGCGCCCCGTCCGTGAGGGCTCCGCCGCGATGAACGCCGCCCTCCAGGCCGCGTACTTCATCGTCGGCGTCCGCGCCGCCGGCCTCGCCGCCGGCCCGATGACCGGCTTCGACTTCGAGGGCGTGCGCAAGGAGTTCCTCGACGACGACCACACCCCGCTGATGGTCGTCAACATCGGCCGCCCGGGCCCGGACGCCTGGTACCCGCGCTCCCCGCGCCTGGAGTACGAGCAGGTCGTCACCACGGTCTGACCGGCACACGACGAAGGCCCCCGGTACGCACCGGGGGCCTTCGTCGTGTGCGATCGCGCGAGGGCCTTTCGCGTGTCCGGCGCGGCTACTTCGTCTCGAGCGCCTGCGCCATGCGCGTCAGCTGCCCGAACCCCGCGGTGCCCGTGACGACCGTCGTCGAGCCCTTGGTGCCCTCCAGCACCAGCGCGTCGTAGCGGCCGCCCTCGTAGCGGGTCCACGTCCTGCCGTCGATCGTCTGGGTCCGGCCGGTCTCCCGCGCCCCCTGCGTCGCCTCGTCCAGGAAGACGGGCCGGCGCTGAGTGGACTGCTCGACCGCCACGTACTCCCCGTCGGGGTCGTGGAACCCCAGGTGCCAGGCGTCGAAGTCGTCGCCCCGGAAGCGGACGGAGGTGGCCTTCCACGCGTCGGACAGGCCCTCGGGCGCGGCGACGGGGTAGGGGGCGGCGCGGCGGGCCGTGAGCAGCTCGACCCGGTAGTCGACGCGCTTGACGTCGGGTTCGCTCTCGTCGTGCGGGATGAAGAGGTAGATGAAGCCCGCCACGAGGACGATGACCCCGAGGGAGAGGATCATGTCGCGCGCCGTCTTCTGCTTGCCGTTCGTACCTGCCACGCCCCCTATCGTCGCAGGTGTCCGTCGCGCTCATCCGTGGGGGCCCCTGCTCATTCTGCGCGCCCGGATATAGAGTCGGGCGAACAACACCCTCATCCGGCCGTCGTCGTACAGAAAGGTGCGCTCCGATGACCGAGCATCATCACTTGCCGTCCGAACTCGATGTGCCCTCCGAGGCCCCCGACCGCAACCTCGCCCTGGAGCTGGTCCGGGTGACCGAGGCGGCGGCGATGGCCGCGGGCCGCTGGGTGGGACGCGGGGACAAGAACGGCGCCGACGGTGCCGCAGTGCGTGCCATGCGGACACTCGTCTCCACCGTCTCGATGAACGGCGTCGTCGTCATCGGTGAGGGCGAGAAGGACGAGGCGCCCATGCTGTTCAACGGCGAGCGCGTCGGGGACGGCACCGGGCCCGAGTGCGACATCGCCGTCGACCCGATCGACGGCACGACGCTGACCGCCAAGGGCATGACGAACGCGATCGCGGTGCTGGCCGCCGCCGAGCGCGGGTCGATGTTCGACCCGTCGGCCGTCTTCTACATGGACAAGCTCGTCACCGGGCCGGAGGCCGCCGACTTCGTCGACATCGACGCCCCGGTGTCGGTGAACATCCGCCGGGTCGCCAAGGCCAAGCGCTCCACGCCGGAGGACGTGACCGTCGTCATCCTGGACCGGCCGCGGCACGAGGGCATCATCAAGGAGATCCGCGACACCGGGGCGCGCATCAAGCTGATCTCCGACGGTGACGTGGCCGGCTCGATCCTGGCGCTGCGGGAGGGCACCGGGGTCGACCTGCTGCTCGGCATCGGTGGCACCCCCGAGGGCATCATCTCGGCGTGCGCCGTGAAGTGCCTCGGCGGCACCATCCAGGGCAAGCTGTGGCCCAAGGACGACGAGGAGCGGCAGCGGGCGATCGACGCGGGCCACGACCTCGACCGGGTGCTGACGACCGAGGACCTCGTCACCGGCGAGAACGTGTTCTTCGTGGCGACCGGCATCACGGACGGCGAGCTGCTGCGCGGGGTGCGCTACCGCGCCGAGACCGCGACGACCGACTCCATCGTGATGCGCTCGCGCTCGGGCACGGTCCGCAGGATCGATTCGGAGCACCGGCTGTCCAAGCTGCGCGCGTACAGCGCGATCGACTTCGACAAGGGCAAGTAGCGCCCATCGGGCGGACACGGCAAAGGGCGTCCCCGGTGCGGTGGGGACGCCCTTCTCCGTGGGCGTGCGGTCAGCCCGCCGCGGCTATCTGGTTCGCTGCGCGGGCCGTCTTCTTCAGCTCCATGTCGCGGCGGCGGCGCCGGGCCAGGACCACGCGGCGCTCCGCGGCGGTCAGACCGCCCCAGACGCCGTAGGGCTCGGGCTGGAGCAGGGCGTGCTCGCGGCATTCGACCATGACCGGACAGCGGGCGCAGACCCGCTTGGCCGCCTCCTCCCGGGACAGCCGGGCGGCGGTGGGCTCCTTGGAGGGGGCGAAGAACAGGCCGGCCTCGTCCCGCCGGCACACCGCCTCGGTGTGCCACGGGGCGTCCTGGTCCCTGTCTCGCGCCGGCACCCGCGGGGCCGGAACGGCAGCTACCTGCAGGGACGAATGCGGCGGTTGCAGCACGGTCTACTCCTGACGACGGCTTCGCGAGCGAGAGACGATGCAGCAAGGCCTACCCGCTGTACGCGCGCCTATGCACTGAGTTCCCAAGGGCTGCACGCGCCCCGTCCCGCGGGGCCGCGGACCGACCGCCGGCCGGGACCGGCCGGACTCGTGCACCCGGCCGATTCGCGATCGTCAATGGCCCAGATGCCTGCGCAAACCCTTGTCGACCTTGCGCTGCACCCGGTCCAGGATGTCCGCGACGAGCTTGCCGCGGCGGGTCCGCGCCTCGACGCTGCCCAGCACGGCCCACCCGTCGACGTAGACGATGGGGGCCTCCGGATCACCCGAGTCGAGGGTGGCCACCTCGAAGCTGCCGAGGACGCCGCCGCCCATGCCGCGCAGCGACACGTTCTCCGGGACGCGGATGTCGACGCTGCCGAAGACCGCCCACGACTTGATGACGACCTGCTGGTGGTCGTAGAGCGCCTCGCTCAGGTCGATCTCGACACTGCCGAAGATCGCGTACGCGTGGATCCGGCGGCCCGCGCGCCAGCGGCCCTTGCGGACCGCGCTGCTGAAGACCGCGACGACGTTGTCGTCCGGCTCGACCGGGATGGCACCGGCCGTCGGCCGGTGGGGAGCCGCGGCGTGGGCCGCCCCGGGGCCCCGGCCGTGGGCCGCGGGCAGGTCCCGGACGAAGACCTCCAGCTCGCCCACCGTCTTGGCGCGCAGCACCCCCTCGACGCGCTCGGCGTGCTCGTCCGCCGTGAGGCGGCCCTCGGCCAGGGCGTCGTGCAGGAGGTCGGCGATGCGGTCGCGCTCGGCGTCGGAGGCGCGCAGCTCGGAGGCGGCGGGCGCGGCCTGCTGCCGGGTGTCCGGCTTCTGTAGGTCCTGCTTCTGAAGGTCCACGGCAGCAGCGTACCGAAACACGATAGATCGCGACACCCCCCGGGAGCGCGGCCGGTGTGACGAACTGAGCCTTACCTCACAAGCTCGCCGTCCGCGGCAGGTTCTACGCTGGTTGGCGCTCGCCGATGGAGGCGGGCCGCCGTCCGTAGAGTGAGGAATGGGCTGAGATGCCTGAGTTCGCGTACACCGATCTGCTCCCCCAGGGAGAGGACACCACCCCCTACCGGCTGGTGACCTCCGAGGGCGTCTCGACGGTCGAGGGACCGGACGGGCGCACCTTCCTCCAGGTGGAGCCGGAGGCGCTGCGCAAGCTCGCCGAAGAGGCGATCCACGACATCCAGCACTACCTGCGCCCGGCCCACCTCGCGCAGCTGCGCCGCATCATCGACGACCCCGAGGCGTCGGGCAACGACAAGTTCGTGGCGCTGGACCTGCTGAAGAACGCCAACATCGCGGCGGCGGGCGTGCTGCCCATGTGCCAGGACACCGGCACGGCGATCGTCATGGGCAAGCGCGGGCAGAACGTGCTGACGCGGGGCCGCGACGAGGAGGCCCTGAGCCGCGGCATCTACGACGCCTACCGGAACCTCAACCTGCGCTACTCGCAGATGGCTCCGCTCACCATGTGGGAGGAGAAGAACACCGGCTCCAACCTCCCCGCCCAGATCGAGCTGTACGCGACCGACGGCGGCGCCTACAAGTTCCTGTTCATGGCCAAGGGCGGCGGCTCGGCCAACAAGTCGTTCCTGTACCAGGAGACCAAGGCCGTCCTGAACGAGTCCTCCATGATGAAGTTCCTGGAGGAGAAGATCCGCTCGCTGGGCACGGCGGCCTGCCCGCCCTACCACCTGGCGATCGTGGTCGGCGGCACGTCCGCCGAGTACGCCCTGAAGACCGCGAAGTACGCCTCCGCGCACTACCTGGACGAGATCCCCGCCGAGGGCTCCGAGCTCGGGCACGGCTTCCGCGACAAGGAGCTGGAGGAGAAGGTCTTCGAGCTGACGCAGAAGATCGGCATCGGCGCCCAGTTCGGCGGCAAGTACTTCTGCCACGACGTGCGCGTGGTGCGCCTGCCCCGGCACGGCGCGTCCTGCCCGGTGGCCATCGCGGTCTCCTGCTCCGCCGACCGCCAGGCCGTCGCCAAGATCACCGCCGAGGGCGTCTTCCTGGAGCAGCTGGAGACGGACCCGGCGCGGTTCCTGCCGGAGACCACCGACGAGCAGCTCGACGAGAGCGGCGACGTCGTGAGGATCGACCTGAACCAGCCGATGGAGACGATCCTCGCGGAGCTCACCAAGTACCCGGTGAAGACCCGCCTGTCCCTGACCGGCCCGCTGGTCGTGGCGCGCGACATCGCGCACGCCAAGATCAAGGAGCGACTGGACGCGGGCGAGGAGATGCCGCAGTACCTGAAGGACCACCCGGTGTACTACGCCGGCCCCGCCAAGACCCCCGAGGGCTACGCGTCGGGCTCCTTCGGCCCGACCACGGCCGGCCGGATGGACTCCTACGTGGAGCAGTTCCAGGCGGCGGGCGGCTCCAAGGTGATGCTGGCCAAGGGCAACCGCTCCCAGCAGGTCACCGACGCGTGCCACACGCACGGCGGCTTCTACCTGGGCTCCATCGGCGGCCCGGCCGCGCGCCTGGCCCAGGACTGCATCAAGAAGGTCGAGGTCGTCGAGTACGAGGAGCTCGGCATGGAGGCGGTCTGGAAGATCGAGGTCGAGGACTTCCCGGCGTTCATCGTCGTGGACGACAAGGGCAACGACTTCTTCCAGGACCCCGCCCCGGCGCCGACCTTCACCTCCATTCCGGTACGCGGTCCCGGACTCGCCTGACGCGGGCGGTGACGATTCGCCTCCACGGGGAACAGTGGTCGCGGCGCTGACGCTGTGACACGTGGAGGTGATCGTCGATGACCGACGAGCAGGACAGGACCGAGTACCGCACCGAGCACGACTCCATGGGCGAGGTGCGGGTGCCCGCCCACGCCAAGTGGCGGGCCCAGACCCAGCGGGCCGTGGAGAACTTCCCGGTCTCCGGGCAGCGCATCGAGCGCGCGCACATCGAGGCGCTGGCCCGCATCAAGGGCGCCGCGGCCAAGGTCAACGCGGAGCTGGGGGTCCTGGACGAGGACGTCGCGCAGGCGATCCAGGAGGCGGCCGGGGAGGTCGCCGAGGGCCGGTGGGACGAGCACTTCCCGGTCGACGTGTTCCAGACCGGGTCGGGGACCTCGTCGAACATGAACACCAACGAGGTCATCGCCACGCTGGCGAGCGAGCGGCTGGGCCGCGGCGTGCACCCGAACGACCACGTGAACGCCTCCCAGTCGTCCAACGACGTCTTCCCCTCCTCGATCCACATCGCGGCCACCGCGGCCGTGACGCGTGACCTGGTCCCGGCGCTGGAGCACCTCGCCGCCGCCCTGGAGCGCAAGGCGGCGGAGTTCGCCGATGTCGTGAAGTCGGGCCGGACGCATCTGATGGACGCCACGCCCGTGACGCTCGGCCAGGAGTTCGGCGGGTACGCGGCCCAGGTGCGCTACGGGGTCGAGCGGCTGCGGTCCTCCCTGCCCCGGCTCGCCGAACTGCCCCTCGGCGGTACGGCCGTCGGCACCGGCATCAACACCCCGCCCGGCTTCTCCGCCGCCGTCATCGAGGAGGTCGCCCGCACCACCGGGCTGCCCCTGACCGAGGCCCGCGACCACTTCGAGGCGCAGGGTGCCCGGGACGGCATCGTCGAGACCAGCGGCCAGCTGCGCACCATCGCGGTCGGCCTCACCAAGATCGCCAACGATCTGCGCTGGATGTCCTCCGGACCGCGCACCGGTCTCGCCGAGATCGCCCTGCCCGACCTCCAGCCCGGCTCCTCGATCATGCCCGGGAAGGTGAACCCGGTCATCCCCGAGGCCGTGCTGATGGTGTGCGCCCAGGTGATCGGGAACGACGCCACCGTCGCCACCGCGGGCGCCGCCGGCAACTTCGAGCTCAACGTGATGCTGCCGGTCATCGCGAAGAACGTGCTGGAGTCCGTCCGGCTGCTCGCCAACGTCTCGCGGCTGCTGGCCGACCGCACCGTGGACGGCATCACCGCGAACCGCGAACGGGCCCGCGAGTACGCCGAGTCCTCCCCCTCCGTCGTCACCCCGCTCAACAAGTACATCGGGTACGAGGAGGCCGCGAAGGTCGCCAAGAAGGCGCTGGCCGAACGGAGGACCATCCGTCAGGTCGTGCTCGACGGCGGCTACGTGGAGCGCGGCGACCTGACCGCGGAGCAGCTCGACGAGGCGCTGGACGTGCTGCGGATGACGCGGCCGTGACCGGAGCGGCGGATGTACGCCCGGCGCGTGAACCGTGACACGCGCCGCAGCGTCGTATGCCTACGGCACCTAATATCTGTGCATGGCGGACGGTGATGCGATGAGACGCGTGGAATCGGGTGGTGCGGCGGGCTTCTGGGCGCCGGGGGACCGGATCCTGTGGCGGTACCGGGAGAACGCGGGTCCGCACGTCCACATCGCCCGCCCCGTCACGGTGGTGCGCGACGACGCCGACCTGCTCGCCGTGTGGCTGGCGCCCGGCACCGAGTGCGTCAAGCCCGTGCTCGCCGACGGCACGCCCGTCCACCTGGAGCCCCTGCGCACGCGCTACACCAAGCCCCGCACCGTGCTGCGCGACCGCTGGTTCGGCACGGGCGTGCTGAAGCTGGCCCGCCCCGGTGAGCCCTGGTCGGTGTGGCTGTTCTGGGAGCCGGGCTGGACGTTCAAGAACTGGTACGTGAACCTGGAGGAGCCGCTGACCCGTTGGGCGGGCGGCGTGGACTCGGAGGACCATTTTCTGGACATCTCCGTGCACCCGGACCGCAGTTGGCACTGGCGCGACGAGGACGAGTTCGCCCAGGCCCGGCGGGACGGCCTGATGGACGACCGGCAGGCCGAGCGGGTACGCACGGCGGGTGAGGCCGCGGTGGATCTGATCCGCGCGTGGGGGCCGCCGTTCTCGGAAGGCTGGCAGCACTGGCGTCCGGACCCGTCCTGGCCGGTACCGTCACTGCCGGACGACTGGGATCGTACGCCCGCGCACGTGTCCTCATGAGACCCTTGATGCGCCCCCGGGCGGGAAACGTAGGATCGTCCTCCGCAAGAGCGCGGGTGACAACTACCGGAGCACGCGCTGAGCTTGACCGATCGTCACCGAGGGGCGGCAGGACGTGAGCGAGGGGTACGAGGGCGACACCGGCGGTACCTGGGCCGCGGGCCCCGCGAGCCGCGGGCGGCTCGCCGCCGGCACAGGAACCACCTCTGACCGCGCGGGAATTCCGTTCCTGGGGCACGTATTCCGGGTATCGGAGTTTCGGCGGGACCACCTGCACCTGTGGCGTGCAGCCCCGGACGGACGGATTCGACACGCGTGACGGAGCAGCCGACCTCCTTCGAACGCCCCCAGCCGGGCGTCGACCCCGCGGACCCCCGCGGGGCGCTCGTGCACACCCCGGCACCCGCGCACGCGCCCGGCGCGGGCACGTTACCGGTACAGGGCCGCCCCGGCGGCGACGTCACCGTTCCGGTCACGACGGCGCACCTGACGCCGGGCACGTCGGACCCGGGCACCTCCACGCCGTTCGGCAAGGGCAAGGACACCGTGAGCGACCCCGCCTCCGAGCACTCCCAGCCGGGTGCCGAGCAGACCGCCGAGCGCGACACCCCCCGGCCGCGGCCCGCCCCCGAGGGCATCCCACTCCAGCCGGCGGACGAGCAGGACCGGCCGCTTCCCGATGCCGGGTCGCAGGAGCGCCGCAGCGGCCAGACCCTGCCGCCCGGCCGCCCCACGCCGATGCGGCGGGACGGCGACCGGCTGCGGTTCGTCGGCGCCGCCACCCGGCGGATCGCCCGCGGCATCGACCTCGACGAGATCGTGATGGGGCTGTGCCGGGCCACCGTGCCCACCTTCTCCGACGCGATCCTGGTCTACCTGCGCGACCCGCTGCCCGTCGGTGACGAGCGGCCCACCGGTCCGCTGGTGCTGCGGCTGCGCCGCACCGACCGGATACCGGCGGAGCGCGACACCGAGAACGGCTTCCTGCCGGCCGCGCAGCCCGAGCCGAGCGAGCTGGACTCGGTCGGCGCCGAGCTGTGCGAGGTGCGGCCCGGCAGCGCGCTCGCCGAGGTGCTGCGCGGGGTGCGCCCGGTGTTCACCGAGGCGCCCGCCGCCCGCGCGGCCCTGCCGGAACTGCTCGGTGAGGGCGGGGAGTTCGCGCTGCCCGACGGGCAGCGCGCGATCCTGGCCCCCCTGCGGGGCCGGCGGCGGGTGATCGGCGCGGCCCTGTTCCTGCGCCGCCCCGAGCGCATCCCGTTCGAGCCGGACGACCTGCTGGTGGCCGCCCAGCTCGCCACGCACAGCGCCCTCGGCATCGACAAGGCGGTGCTGTACGGGCGCGAGGCGTACATCGCGGACGAGTTGCAGCGCACCATGCTGCCCGAGACGCTGCCCCGCCCGACGGGTGTGCGGCTGGCCTCCCGCTATCTGCCGGCCGCGGAGACGGCCCGGGTCGGCGGCGACTGGTACGACGCGATCCCGCTGCCGGGCAGCCGTGTCGCGCTGGTCGTGGGCGACGTGATGGGCCACTCCATGACGTCGGCGGCGATCATGGGCCAGCTGCGCACGACGGCCCAGACCCTCGCCGGCCTCGACCTGCCGCCGCAGGAGGTCCTGCACCACCTCGACGAGCAGGCCCAGCGCCTGGGTGTGGACCGCATGGCGACCTGCCTGTACGCCGTCTACGACCCGGTCGCGCACCGCATCACCATCGCCAACGCCGGTCATCCGCCGCCCGTCCTGCTCCACCTGGGCGGCCGGGCGGAGGTGCTGCGCGTGCCCGCCGGAGCCCCGATCGGCGTCGGCGGTGTCGACTTCGAGGCCGTGGAGCTGGACGCGCCCGCCGGCGCGACCCTGCTGCTCTACACCGACGGCCTGGTGGAGTCCCGGCTGCGGGACGTGTGGACCGGCATCGAGCAGCTGCGCGAGAAGCTCGCCGCGGTCGCGCAGCTCACCGGGCCGGACCATCCGCCGCCCCTGGAGGCGCTGTGCGACGAGGTGCTCGACATGCTCGGCCCGGGCGACCGGGACGACGACATCGCGCTGCTCGCCGCCCGCTTCGACGGGATCGCGCCCAGTGACGTGGCCTACTGGTTCCTGGAGCCGGAGGACGCCGCCCCCGGCCGGGCCCGCCGCCTGGCCCGCCGGGCGTTGCAGCGCTGGGGCCTGGAGGAACTGAGCGACTCGGTGGAGCTGCTGGTCAGCGAGGTCGTGACGAACGCCGTGCGGTACGCGTCCCGGCCGGTGACCCTGCGGCTGCTGCGTACGGACGTGCTGCGCTGCGAAGTGGGTGACGACGTCCCGCAGTTGCCGCGGTTGCGTCAGGCCCGCGCGACGGACGAGGGCGGGCGCGGCCTGTACCTGGTCAACCGGCTGGCCCGGCGCTGGGGCGCGACCCGGCTGAGCACCGGCAAGGTGGTCTGGTTCGAGCTGAACCGGGGCTGACCCGGGCACCCGCCCGCACGAACACGCCGAAGGGCGCCCGGCCTGTGCCGGGCGCCCTTCGCCGTCCTGCTCGTCGTCGTCCTGCTCGTCGCCGTCCTGCTCGTCGCCGTCCTACTCGTCGTCGTCCGGTCCGAGCGGCTCGAACGGGTCGCCGCCGTCGCCGGGCGGTGTCGTCGACGGGCTCGTGGGCGGGGTGGTCGTCGGTGCCGTGGTCGACGGGCTGGCGGGCGGCGAGCTGCTCGGCTTCTCGCTCGTCGGCGGCGGGGAGGACGACGGCTCCTCGGTCGTCGGCTCCTGCGTCGGTTCCTCGGTGGGCTCCTGCGTGGCCGATGGTGTCCTCGTCGGCTCCACGGCCGCGCCCTGCAGCGTCTCGAGGTCGAACGCGGTCGTCTGCCGCATCACGCCGAAGGTGTACGCGGCCCAGATCTGCGCCGGGAAGCCGCCGCCGTTGACGCGGGGCTGTCCGCCGGCCTTGTACATGGGGACCTGCTTGTACGGGGGCTTGTCGTCCTCGCCGAACAGTCCCACGGACGTGACCAGGTTGGGCGTGTAGCCGGTGAACCAGGCCGACTTGTTGTTGTCGGAGGTGCCCGTCTTGCCCGCGACCTGCTGGCCGTTGCGCTGCGGGTTGTCCCGTACGGACTTCTGGGCGGTGCCGTCGTCGACGACGCCGGTGAGCACGGAGGTGACCGTGTCGGCGGCCTTCCGGCTGATGACCTGCTCACCGACCGGATCGGGCATCTTCACCGTCCGGCGCAGGTGCTCGGCCGACTTCAGCACGGACGGGGTGACCTTCCTGCCGTGGTTGTCGAGGGTCGCGTAGACCCCGGCCATCTGCAGGGGGCTGGCGCCCATGCTGCCCAGGGTCTGGGCGGGCACGGGCTCCATGGTCTCGGTCTCCATGCCGAGTTCGCCCGCGATCTCGACCACCTCGGGCATGCCGACGTCGACGCCCATCTGCGCGAAGACGGAGTTGACGGACTTGTTCATGGCCGTCTGCACCGTGATCGGGCCGTAGTTCGCGTCGTCCTCGTTCTCCGGCGCGAAACCGACCTTGCTGCCGTCGCTGACCACCGGGCGCTTGCTCGTGCCGTCGTAGACGGTGTTCGCGGTGATCGGCTTGCCGTCCTGCGTCTTCGCGCCCTTCTCCAGGGCCGCGGCCAGGATGACCGGCTTGAACGTGGAGGCGGGCTGGTAGTCGGCGCGGGTGGCGTTGTTCACGTAGTGCTTGAAGTAGTCCTTGCCGCCGTACATGGCGACCACGGCGCCCGTCTTGGGGTTCACGGACACGGCACCGGCCTGGACGTCCGCGTCGACCTTGCGCTCGTCCGGATCCAGCTTGCTGTTCAGCTGCTGCCGGACCGACTTCTCCAGGGCCGCCTGCTTCTTCTTGTCGATGTTCAGCGTGAGGGTCCAGCCGCCGGCGTTGACCAGCGCCTCGGCCTCCTTGGCGCTGTCGGCGGCGCCCTCGGCGACCAGCTGCTTCTCCAGGGCCGCGTTGGCCGCGTTGACCAGGTAGCCCTTCTGGCCCTCCATGCCCGGGGCGGGCTTCGGGTCCTTCGGCACGGGGAAGGTCATGCCGTCGCGCTCGGAGCGGTCGAGCCAGCCCTCCTCGACCATGTTGTCCAGGACGTAGTTCCAGCGGGCCTTCACCAGCTTCCGGCCGGCCGGGGAGGCGACCGCCCAGTCGTACTGGCTGGGGGCCTGGAGCAGTGCGGCGAGGTAGGCGCCCTGCGCGACGGAGAGCTTCTCGGCGTCGGTGCGGTAGTAGGCCTGGGCGGCGGCCTGGATGCCGTAGGCGCCCCGGCCGTAGTAGCTGGTGTTGATGTACCCGGCGAGGATGTAGTCCTTGGACTTCTCGCGGTCCAGCTTCAGGGAGATGACCAGCTCCTTGAGCTTGCGGGAGACGGTCTGGTCCTGCGTCAGGTAGTAGTTTTTGACGTACTGCTGGGTGATCGTCGAGCCGCCCTGCGCGCCCCGTCCGGCCAGGGTGTTGAACAGGCCGCGGGCGGTGCCCCGGAAGTCGACGCCGGCGTCCTTGTAGAAGGTCTTGTTCTCGGCCGCCACGAAGGTCTGCCGCACGCCCTTGGGGACCCGCGACAGATCGACGTTCTCCCGGTTGACCTTGCCGTCGCGGGCCATGATCGTGCCGTCGCTGTACTTGTAGATGTTGCTCTGGCGCTTGGCGTCTGCGTTCCCCTCGGGGATGTCGATCACCATGTACAGCACGATGAAGGCCCCCATGCCGAGGAGGCACAGGCCGAGGAAGGTCCCGAGGATCTTCTTCCAGGTGAAGAGCCTGCGTATGCCGCTCTTGCCGGCCGCGTCCGACGAACGGCGGCGCCGGGGCGCCGCCCGGCGCCCACCGCGCTGTCGGGCGCGTCTCTCTTCCGCTCGTCCCATGGGTCCGATCCGCTCCGCTTCGTTCATGTGTGCGCGTGTGTCACACAGGTTCGCCGCTCAGGTCAGCTCAGAAAGCTAACACCGGGAGATATGAGATAGGGCTGCCGATCCGGCCCCAACCGGACGTGACAATCAGCACCCATCCCAACGGAACCGACGTACGAACCCTGTACGAGGTTGCCAGGAACGGTTAAAGTGATATCACTTAGCTAGACAGAAGCTATGCGGCCGCCGGCTGCTGGACACGGCTTCTTCCGAGAACGGGGGTTCACCCATGCCCACCCACGACACCCAGGTCACGGCCGACGTGCCCGAGATGCCCGCGCCGCGCGTGCGGGAGTTCGCGGCCCACAGCATCGGCGGCGGGCTCGCCCTGCTGCTGGGACTGCTCGGGCTGCTGGCCGGCGCCGGGCTGATCGCCGTCGCCACGGCCGCGGGCTCCTCCGGCGCGAAGGCCGCACTGATCGTCACCGGCATCCTGGTGGCGCTCGCCGCGTTCCTCGCCATGTGCGGGCTCAACATGGTCGCGCCGGGCGAGGCCCGGGTCGTGCAGCTCTTCGGCCGCTACCGGGGCACGATCCGCCAGGACGGTCTGCGGTGGGTGAACCCCTTCACCTCGCGCACCAAGATCTCCACGCGGGTGCGCAACCACGAGACCGCCGTGCTGAAGGTCAACGACGCCTACGGCAACCCGATCGAGCTCGCCGCCGTGGTGGTGTGGCGGGTCGAGGACACCGCCCAGGCCACGTTCGAGGTGGACGACTACGTCGAGTTCGTCTCCACCCAGACCGAGGCGGCCGTGCGGCACATCGCCATCGAGTACCCCTACGACGCCCACGAGGAGGACGGCCTCTCGCTGCGCGGCAACGCCGAGGAGATCACCGAGAAGCTCGCCGTCGAACTGCACGCGCGCGTGGAGGCGGCCGGCGTGCAGATCATCGAGTCCCGCTTCACCCACCTCGCCTACGCGCCCGAGATCGCCTCGGCGATGCTCCAGCGGCAGCAGGCCGGCGCGGTGGTCGCCGCCCGGCGGCAGATCGTCGACGGAGCCGTCGGAATGGTGGAGGCCGCGATCGCCCGCATCACCGAGCGGGACATCGTGGAGCTGGACTCCGAGCGCAAGGCGGCGATGGTGTCCAACCTCATGGTCGTGCTGTGCGGCGACCGCGCCGCCCAGCCGGTCCTCAACACCGGGTCCCTCTACCAGTGACCGTCCCCGACGAGAGCCCGGGTGCGCGCCGCCGGCCGCAGCAGCAGCGCAAGCAGGTGCTGCTGCGGCTGGACCCCGCGGTGTACGAGGCGCTGGCCCGGTGGGCCGGGGACGAGCTGCGGTCGGCCAACGCGCAGATCGAGTTCCTGCTGCGCAGGGCACTGGCCGAGGCGGGCCGGCTCCCCCGGGAGACCGGACCGCTGCCCCGGCGGGGGCGCCCACCGGGAAACCCGCCCGGCCCCCAGGGCGGACCGCCTGTTGCGGAACCGTGACAACGAGGTCCGACCTGCACTCCCGTACACCCCGCCATGCACTGCACACTCGGCGTATACATCGTGCGTATACACGCCGTGTACAGTCCTTCCCATGTCCATCGGTCACACCCTCCTGGGGCTCCTGGAGTCCGGCCCGCGCCACGGTTACGACCTCAAGCGGGCCTTCGACGAGAAGTTCGGTCACGACCGGCCGCTGCACTACGGCCAGGTCTACTCGACGATGTCCCGCCTGCTGAAGAACGGGCTCGTCCAGGTCGACGGCATCGAGGCCGGCGGCGGTCCCGAGCGCAAGCGGTACGCCATCACCGAGGCCGGCGTCACGGACGTCGAGCGCTGGCTCGCGACCCCCGAGAAGCCGGAGCCCTACCTCCAGTCGACCCTCTACACCAAGGTCGTCCTCGCGCTGCTCACCCGGCGCGACGCCGCCGACATCCTGGACACCCAGCGCTCGGAGCACCTGCGCAGCATGCGGATCCTCACCGACCGCAAGCGCAAGGGCGACCTGGCCGACCAGCTCATCTGCGACCACGCGCTGTTCCACCTGGAGGCGGACCTGCGCTGGCTGGAGCTGACCGCGGCGCGTCTGGACAGGCTCCGTGAGGCGGTGGCCCGATGACCGCTCCCGCCGGCTCGCTCCTCACCGCACACGACCTGCGCAAGACCTACGGCCCGACGACGGCGCTCGACGGCGCCGGGTTCTCCATCCACCCGGGCGAGGTCGTCGCCGTCATGGGCCCCTCGGGCTCGGGCAAGTCCACGCTGCTGCACTGCCTCGCCGGGATCGTGATGCCCGACTCGGGCTCCATCGCCTTCGACGGGCGCGAGGTGACCTCCATGAGCGACGCCGAGCGCAGTGCGCTGCGCCGCTCGGAGTTCGGCTTCGTCTTCCAGTTCGGGCAGCTGGTGCCGGAACTGACCTGCGTGGAGAACGTCGCCCTGCCGCTGCGGCTGGGCGGCAGGTCCCGCAAGGACGCCGAACGCACCGCGCTGGCCTGGATGGAGCGGCTGGAGGTGGACGACCTGCGCAAGAAGCGCCCGGGTGAGGTCTCCGGCGGCCAGGGGCAGCGGGTGGCCGTCGCCCGGGCGCTGGTCACCGACCCGCGGGTCGTCTTCGCCGACGAGCCGACCGGCGCGCTGGACTCCTACAACGGCGAGCGCGTCATGGAACTGCTCACCGACGCCGCCCGGTCCGCCAACGCGGCCGTGGTGCTGGTCACGCACGAGGCCCGGGTGGCCGCGTACTCCGACCGCGAGATCGTCGTGCGCGACGGGAAGTCACGGGACATGGAGCGCGTCGTATGAGCCTCGGGCAATGGCCCCGTGATCTGGCGATGGGCACCAGGTTCGCGTTCGCCGGCGGGCGTGAGGGCTGGACCCGGGCGGTGCTCACGGCCGTCGGCGTCGGGCTGGGGGTGGCGCTGCTGCTGCTCACCACCGCCCTCCCCAACGCGCTGGCGGAACGGCAGCGGCGCGACGAGGCCCGCAGCGACCACACGTACAGCCAGCCGAAGATACCGAAGGCCGACGACACGCTGATCGTCGTCGACGCGAACACCACCTTCCGCGACCTGGACGTACGCGGGCGGCTGCTGGAGGCGGAGGGCCCGAAGGCCGCGCCGCCCCCGGGCGTCGCAACGTTCCCGGCCCCGGGCGAGATGGTCGTCTCCCCCGCGCTGAAGGAGCTGCTGGCCTCCGACGGGGGCGAGCTGCTGCGCGAGCGGCTGCGGTACCGCATCGCGGGCACCATCGGCGAGCAGGGACTCATCGGGTCGCAGGAACTCGCCTACTACGCGGGCGGCGAGGGGCTCGCGCGGAAGATAGAGGGCTCCGCGCAGGGGGCCCGGATCGACGGCTTCGGCGACGACGGCCCGGCGCAGTCCGACCCCTGGGACCCGGTCCTGCTCCTGCTGGTCCTCGTCGTCTTCGTGGTGCTGCTGATGCCCGTCGCGGTGTTCATCGCCGCGGCCGTCCGGTTCGGCGGCGAACGGCGTGACCGCAGGCTGGCGGCGCTGCGTCTGGTGGGCTCCGACAGCCGGGCCACCCGGCGCATCGCCGCCGGCGAGGCCCTCGCCGGCTCCCTGCTGGGGCTCGTCCTGGGCACCGGCTTCTTCCTGGCCGGACGCCGGCTGGCCGCCTCCTTCGAGGTGTTCGGCGTCAGCGTCTTCCCCAGCTATCTGAACCCCTCCCCGCTGCTGGCCGTGCTGGTGGCGCTGGCGGTGCCCGCGGCCGCGGTGCTGGTGACCGTCCTCGCCCTGCGCGGGGTCGTCATCGAGCCGCTGGGCGTGGTGCGCACGGCCAGGCCCGCCCGGCGCCGGCTGTGGTGGCGGCTGCTGCTGCCGCTGGGCGGACTCGCGCTGCTCGCCCCGATGATGGGGCAGGGCGACGACGGGGGGCAGTTCAACCAGTACCTGGTCGTCGGCGGTGTGATGCTGCTGCTGGTCGGCGTCACGGCCCTGCTGCCGTGGGTGGTGGAGACGGTCGTCTCCCGGCTCGGCGCGGGCGGGGTCGCCTGGCAACTGGCCGTACGCCGGTTGCAGTTGAGCAGCGGTGCGGCGGCCCGCATGGTCAACGGCATCGCGGTCGCGGTGGCCGGGGCGATCGCGTTGCAGATGCTGTTCGCCGGGGTGGAGGGGTCGTACACCAAGGCGTCGGGGTACGACGTCTCCCGGGCCCAGATGAGCGTGGACGTGCCGGACGGCGCGGACCTCGCGGCCACCGTGCGGCAGTACCGCGACACCGAGGGCGTGCGCAAGGTCACCGCGCTCTCCGACGTCCATCTCGCCGACCGGCGCGGCGAGGAGGCCTCCTACGTCCAGGTCACCATCGCCGACTGCGCCTCCCTGCGCGAGGTGGCCACCCTGTCCTCCTGCCGCGACGGCGACGTCTTCGCGCTCCGGGGCGCGCGGGACGGTGAGGAGAGCGAGAAGGCGGCCCGGCCCGGCGCCGAGCTCTGGGTGGACCCGAGCGGCACCGCCCGCCCCGGTGACGACTGGTTCTCCTGGACCCTGCCGCGGGACCTGCGGACGGCCGAGTCCCGCGAGGACCCCACGGGCTACGAACGCGGCGGCGTCCTGCTCACGCCCGGCGCCCTGCCCGGCAAGCTCGCGGCGTACGCCTCCTCCCGGCTCTTCCTGAGCCTGGACCCCTCGGTGCCCGACGCGCACGACCACGTGCGCAACACGGCCGCGCGGCTGGATCCGACGTCGGATCCGATGACCTGGCAGAGCGTCGAGCGCAACGAGCGCTACGCGACGATCCGCACGGGTCTGTCGGTCGGAGCCGCGGCGGTGCTGGCGCTGATCGGGGCGAGCCTGCTGGTGTCGCAGCTGGAGCAGCTGCGTGAGCGGCGCAAGCTGCTGTCGTCGCTGGTCGCGTTCGGCACCCGGCGCCGCACCCTCGGCCTGTCGGTGCTGTGGCAGTCGGCCGTGCCGATCGGGCTGGGCCTGCTGCTCGCCGCGACGGTGGGCATGGCCCTGGGCGCCGTCCTGCTGCGCATGACCGCCACGGCGGTCCGGGTGGACTGGGCGAGCGTGCTGACGATGACCGGCATCGGGGCGGGCGTGGTGCTCGCGGTGACGCTGCTGAGCCTGCCGCCGCTGCTGAAGCTGACGCGGCCGGACGGACTGCGCACCGAGTAGCGCACCGGACGCGCCGTCAGGCGCCCTGCTCCAGGACGCGTACGGGCAGCGGCCGCAGCGCCTGCCGCAGGGCCGCCGCCAGCTCCTCGTACTCCGCGCCGCGCGCGGCCCCCGTCCGCATCGCCAGGGCGACCCGGCGGGTGGGGGCCGGCTCGGCGAAGGACCCGGTGAGGAGCTGGCTGCTGCGTGAGATCTCCACCTTCAGGGCGGTGCGCGGCAGCAGGGTCACACCGAGGCCGCCGGCCACCAGCTGCACCAGCGTGGACAGTCCGGCGGCCGTGGTGGTGACGGGGGCGTCCTCCCGGCCGGCCTCCCGGCAGATGTCGAGGGCCTGGTCGCGCAGGCAGTGGCCCTCGTCCAGCAGGAGCAGGCGCAGCTCGCGCAGTGCCTCGCGCGGGATGCCCTCCCGGCCGCCGAGCCGGTGGTCGAGCGGGGTGACGAGCACGAAGTCCTCGTCGAACAGGGGCAGTTCGGTCACGCCGGGCACGCCCAGGGGCACGGCGAGCAGCAGCAGGTCCAGCCGCCCGCCGGCGAGCCCGTCGAGCAGGTTGGCGGTCTGCTCCTCGTGCACCTGGAGGTCGAGGTCCGGGTAGCGCTCGTGGACCAGCCGCAGGACGGTCGGCAGCAGATAGGGCGCCACCGTCGGGATGACCCCCAGCCGCAGCACCCCGGTGAAGGGGGCGCGGGTCGCCTCGGCCTCCTCCATGAGCGACTCCACCTCGCCGAGCACCGCCTTGGCCCGTGCGGCGATCCGCTCGCCCTCGGGCGAGAGCAGCACCTTGCGCGTCGTACGCTCGAGGAGCGTCACTCCGAGTGTCTCCTCCAGGGCCGACACGGCACCGGACAGCGCGGGCTGACTCATCCCGATCGCGGCCGCGGCGTCCCGGAAGTGCAGGTGCTCGGCGACGGCCGCGAAGGCCCGCAGCTGCGCCAGGCTCGGCTGCCTGCGCTTACTACCCACGGTCACTGATAACTACCTCCGATCAACCCGACCGAGTGTAGCTATTTCCCTAATCAATCGACGCTGTGCCAACATCAACACCGTCCAACCCATGGGAAACACCCGCAATCCGGGTGTTTCTTCGCTGCAAGGAGAGCGTGTGCTCACTGTCGGTGACAAGTTCCCCGAGTTCGACCTGACCGCCTGCGTCTCGCTGGAGAAGGGCAAGGAGTTCCAGCAGATCAACCACAAGACCTACGAGGGTCAGTGGAAGGTCATCTTCGCGTGGCCCAAGGACTTCACCTTCGTGTGCCCGACCGAGATCGCCGCCTTCGGCAAGCTGAACGACGAGTTCGCCGACCGCGACGCCCAGGTCCTCGGCTTCTCCGGCGACTCCGAGTTCGTCCACCACGCCTGGCGCAAGGACCACGACGACCTGCGCGACCTGCCCTTCCCGATGATGGCCGACTCCAAGCACGAGCTGATGCGCGAGCTGGGCATCGAGGGCGAGGACGGCTTCGCCAAGCGCGCGGTGTTCATCGTGGACCAGAACAACGAGATCCAGTTCTCCATGGTGACCGCGGGCTCCGTCGGCCGTAACCCCAAGGAGGTCCTGCGGGTCCTGGACGCCCTCCAGACGGACGAGCTGTGCCCCTGCAACTGGTCCAAGGGCGACGAGACCCTGGACCCGGTCGCGCTGCTCTCCGGGGAGTGATCTGACATGTCCCTCGACGCACTGAAGTCCGCCATACCGGACTACGCCAAGGACCTGAAGCTCAACCTGGGTTCGGTCATCGGCAACTCCGACCTCCCGGCCCAGCAGCTGTGGGGCACGGTCCTGTCGACGGCGATCGCCTCGCGCTCCCCGATCGTGCTGCGCGAGCTGGAGCCGGAGGCCAAGGCCAACCTGTCGCCGGAGGCGTACACGGCCGCCAAGGCCGCCGCCGCGGTGATGGCGATGAACAACGTCTTCTACCGCACGCGCCACCTGCTGTCGGACCACGAGTACGGCAGCCTGCGCGCGGGCCTGCGGATGAACGTCATCGGCAACCCGGGCGTCGACAAGGTCGACTTCGAGCTGTGGTCCTTCGCCGTCTCCGCCATCAACGGCTGCGGCATGTGCCTCGACTCGCACGAGCAGGTCCTGCGCAAGGCGGGCCTGGACCGTGAGGTCGTCCAGGAGGCGTTCAAGATCGCTTCCGTGATCCAGGCGGTCGGCGTCACGCTGGACGCCGAGGCGGTCCTGGCCGAGTAGTCCCCGGCCGCCGGCCGGTCATGGCAGGGCCCCGTCCACCATCGGTGGACGGGGCCCTGTCGCGTCGTCGCGTCACTCCGCCGGGGGCTCGGCCGGGGCGGGCTCCGCGCTCACCGCCGTGGCCCCCCGCGGCGGCACGGCCTGCCGCACCGCGGCCTTGCGGGAGTACGACCGCAGATACCCGGCGACCGTGTTCGTCACGGCGACCAGCGGCACCGCGACCACGGCCCCGCCGATCCCGGCCACCATGCCGCCGCAGGCCACCGCCAGCACCACCGCGAGCGGGTGCACCCGCACGGCCCGTCCCAGGATGAACGGCTGGAGGATGTGCCCCTCGATCTGCTGGACCGCCAGCACCACCACCAGCGTCATGACGGCCGTGAACACGCCCTGCGTGACCAGCGCGACGACCACCGCCAGCGCCCCGGACACCACCGCGCCCACCAGTGGGATGAACGCGAACAGGAAGATGAACACCGCCAGCGGCACGGCCATCGGCACGTCCAGGAAGTAGATGCCGAGCCCGATGAAGATGGCGTCGATCAGGGCGACGATCACCGTGCCCCGCACGTACGCCGTCAGCGTCCGCCAGGCCGCCGGGCCCGCCCCGGCCACGCCCGGGCGCGCCGCCGCCGGCACCAGCTTCAGGCTCCACTGCCAGATCCGCTTGCCGTCGTAGAGCAGGAAGAGGGTGCAGAAGACGGCCAGCAGGATCCCGGTCAGCGCCTCGACGACCACCGTGACGCCTTCCAGCCCGGCCGAGGTGATCTGGTCGGTGTTGGCGCCGACCGCCTCGCGCAGGTTCGCGGCGATCTCGTTGATCTGTTTGTCGGTGACGTGGAAGGGGCTGTTCAGCAGCCAGTTCCGCAACTCGTCGATGCCGTCCTGGATCTGGCTGGAGAGGTCGTCGATGTTCTCCATGACCTGCCAGGTCACGAACCAGCCGATGAGGCCCATCACGACGAACCCGAGGATCGCGGTGAGGGCGGTGGCCGGGCCACGCGGCACCCCGTGCCGGCGCAGCCGCGCCACGGTCGGCTGGAGCAGGGCCGTGATGAGCAGCGCGATGACGAAGGACAGCACCACGAGCTGGACGGCGCTGATGACCCGCATCAGCACCCAGAGGGTGCCGGCCAGGACGAGCAGCCGCCAGCCGGCCTCGGCGGCGACCCGTACCCCCCAGGGCACGGCGAGCGCGGGGTCGGGCCGGGGGGCGACGTCGGGTGCGTAGTCCGGGGGCGGCGGGACGTGTTCGTAGACCCGTACGCCGGACTCGTCGTCCTCACGCCGGCGTTCGGCTTCGGCGCGGCGCTCGTTGTACCGCTCGCTGATCTCGGTCAGCCCGGCACCGACCCGGCCGAGCCACCCTGGCACTCGCGACATGATCCGTCCTCTTCCCCCGTCTGTCCGCACCACTCCCCCGGAGGAGGTGTCCGCGTCCGACCGTACATGGCGCGAGCCCCGCACCGGACGACGGTGCGGGGCTCGTGCTCAGGATCGGTTCGGCCCGGGGGCCGGCCGGCTCAGTACCAGTGGTTGGCCTGCCAGAACGACCAGGCGTCACACGGACTGCCGTAGCGCTCGTTCATGTAGTTCAGGCCCCACTTGATCTGGGTGGCCGGGTTGGTCTGCCAGTCCGCGCCGGCGGACGACATCTTGGAACCGGGCAGCGCCTGGAACATGCCGTAGGCCCCGGACGAGGGGTTGACCGCCTTGTAGTTCCAGTCGGACTCGTGGTCCACGATGTTGCTGAAGCACTGGAACTGGCCCGCCGGCACCATCTGCCGCGCCATCGCCTGGATCTGGGCGATGGAGTAGGAGCTGGCGACGGGGAAGTCGGAGATGTCCTTGGAGCGGCTCGCGGTCTTCTTGACCTCCGCGCGCTCCTTGGCGGCCTTCTCGGCCTCGGCTGCCTTCTCGGCGGCCTGCTTCTTGGCGATGGCCGTCTCGGCGGCGGCCTTGCGGGCGGCCTCCTCGGCGTCCTTCTTCGCGCTCGCGTCCGCGGCGATGGCCTGGACATCGGCCTGCTGCGTCAGGGAAGCGGTCTGCACCTGGGCCTGCTGGCCCGCGGGGATGTCCGCGAGCAGCGTGGTGCCGCTTGCCGTCGCTTCGGCGTCGTTGTTCTGCGCGGTGCTGCCCGAGGCAACGCCGACGACGCTTCCGACAGCGGTGACCGCGGTGGCCGAGGCCACTGCGAGTCCCCGGACCGAGATCCGGCTCACACGGTTTCCTTCCAGCATCGCCCGCTTCGGTGACCCTCGCGGACGCAATCGTGCCCCTGGCGCTGGCCTCCCCAACTGCGGGTCACGGGAGGCGCGGACCCGGTGGGCAACTCCCACGAAGGGAGCGCCGCGTGGTGCTCGGGCGGCATACGACATCGCTATGGAGTTGGCGTGGTGCTCGGGTGGCGCTGTACCGCTGGGGGTACGCCTGAGTCGTATGCGGGGCCTGACAGGAGTGAGACTCTGCCGTAACCCGACGGCGCGAGGCAATTCCGAGTTGCGTGTGAAAGCTCACATCTCGTTTGGCGCGGGAAATTCACAGGAACGGCCCCACGCGAAGGCGCCGCCCGGCTAGGCTCTTCGCCTTTCCGGACGGCGCCAACTCCTGAGCAATCGCCCCCGCTTGGGGCGCTTGGTCAGACTTGCCCGTCTTCGAGCATTTCGGTCACAAGGGCGGCGATCTGCGACCGCTCGGACCGGGTGAGGGTCACGTGCGCGAAGAGCGGATGGCCCTTCAGCTTCTCCACGACGGCGACGACACCGTCGTAGCGGCCGACCCTCAGGTTGTCCCGCTGGGCCACGTCATGGGTGAGGACCACCCGCGAGTTGGCCCCGATACGGGACAGCACGGTGAGCAGGACGTTCCGCTCCAGCGACTGGGCCTCGTCCACGATGACGAACGCGTCGTGGAGGGAACGGCCGCGGATGTGGGTGAGCGGCAGCACCTCCAGCATGCCGCGCGCGGTGACCTCCTCGATGACCTCGCGGCTGGTGACGGCCGACAGTGTGTCGAACACCGCCTGCGCCCAAGGGCTCATCTTCTCGGCCTCGGAGCCGGGCAGATAGCCGAGCTCCTGCCCGCCGACCGCGTAGAGCGGACGGAAGACCATCACCTTCTGGTGCTGACGCCGCTCCAGCACGGCCTCCAGGCCCGCGCACAGCGCGAGCGCCGACTTGCCGGTGCCGGCCCGGCCGCCCATGGACACGATCCCCACGTCCGGATCGAGCAGCAGGTCGAGAGCGATGCGCTGCTCGGCGCTGCGGCCCTTGATGCCGAACACCTCACGGTCGCCGCGCACGACCCGGACATTGCCGTCCGGGGTGACCCGGCCCAGCGCCTTGCCGCGCTCGGACTGGATGACCAGGCCGGTGTGCACGGGCAGTTCGGCGGCCGCCGGGACGTGGACGCGGCCCTCCTCGAAGAGGATGTCCACCTGCTCGCCGGACAGGGTCAGTTCGGACATGCCGGTCCAGCCGGAGGCGTCCGTGATGGCGAGTTCCGCGCGGTACTCCTCGGCGAGGAGCCCGACGGAGGACGCCTTGATCCTGAGCGGGAGGTCCTTGGACACGACGGTGACGTCGAACCCCTCGGCCTGCAGGTTGCGGGCGACCGCGAGGATGCGGGAGTCGTTGTCCCCCAGGCGGTAGCCGCTGGGCAGCACGCTGGGGTCCGAGTGGTTGAGCTCGACACGGACGGTCCCGCCGAGATCCCCGATCGGGATGGGGGCGTCGAGGCGACCGTGCCGGATCCGGAACTCGTCGAGCAGGCGCAGGGCCTGCCGGGCGAAGTAGCCGAGTTCGGGGTGGTGCCGCTTGGCCTCCAGCTCCGTCACCACGACGATGGGGAGCACGACCTCGTGCTCGTCGAAGCGGCTCAGGGCGTTCGGATCGGCCAGCAGGACGCTGGTGTCGAGAACATAGGTGCGCCGGTCGGGCTTGTGGCGCTTTGTGCTGGTCACCACGGAAGGACGTACCCCCTCGGATGAGGTCGGGGAGCGACGGTATGGAGCTGGACCGGTCGTCGGCCGCCCTGCGCGGGCCGAGAACCGGCCCTCCGCCTCTTCGTCCGTGCTGTGACCGCACGATCGGGCTGGTGCAAAGGGCCTCCCGGGCGGACGGCCCCGTGCCGTCCGCTGAGATCCGACACCCGTGGTTCGGGCGTCGACCTGACTGGGTTATGCCCTCGAACGAGCGTCGCCATGCCACGGCATATGACGGCGCAGCGGTGAACTCCGCGTGACGTCCCTCCGTCGCGGGGTACCCGGTACCGCTGCGACCTGCGGCTCAGCCGCCGTAGCGCCGGTGCCGGGCCGCGTAGTCGCGCATGGCGCGCAGGAAGTCGACCTTGCGGAAGGCAGGCCAGAACACGTCACAGAAGTAGTACTCGGAGTGCGCCGTCTGCCAGAGCATGAATCCGGACAGCCGCTGCTCACCGCTGGTGCGGATGACGAGGTCGGGGTCGGGCTGGTCGCCGGTGTAGAGGTGACGCCCGATCATCTCGATGTCGACGGCCTCGGCGAGCTGCTCCATCGAGGTGCCCTTGTCCTGGGCGTCGAGCAGCATCGAGCGGACGGCGTCGGCGATCTCCTGCCGGCCGCCGTAGCCGATGGCCACGTTGACCACTATCCCCTTGACGTGGGCGGTGGCCTCCTCGGCCTCCTTGAGGACCGTCTGCATGCCGGAGGGCAGCAGGTCGGGCGTGCCCACGTGGTGCACGCGCCAGCGGCCGTCGGCGGCCAGGGTGCGCACGACGTCCTCGATGATCCCGAGGAGCGGGACGAGTTCCTCCTGCGGCCGGTCGAAGTTGTCCGTGGACAGCAGCCAGAGGGTGACGACCTCGACGTCGGTCTCGGAGCACCAGCCGAGGAACTCCTCGATCTTCCCGGCTCCGGCCCGGTGACCGTCGACGGTGCTGGAACCGGCGGCCTTCGCCCAGCGCCGGTTGCCGTCCATGATGACGCCGATGTGCTTGGGCACCTGAGCGTGGTCCAGGTGGCCTTCCACCCGGCGTGCGTACAGCCTGACCAGCAGGCCGCGCAGCTTGTCGCGCAGGTTCACGTGATCGTCAGCCCCTCCGTGCGGATCGGACGGGCCGCTGCGTGCGGCCCGGTCGAGGCCGCGGGCGTCCCCGCCCATGCGGCAATCCCCGGGGGCGAAGCCTACCCCCGGTACGGCTGCCGGCGGCCAACGGGTGCGGAAGGAACGGTTCCGGCCGCTGCTTCGAGCCGCTGCACGGAGGAAAAAAACGGGCCGGTCCGTGGGGGGGAGACGGACCGGCCCGAGGGGGGGTTTCCACCATAACCCTTTGTAAGTGATGCCGCGTGCATCGGCGTGCCACAACTACTCTCCGGAGCCGTGCGGCGACGCGGCGGTGCCCGCGGAGGGTGACGTTCCGGGGTCGCTTCCGGCCGGGAACCGGCCTGTACGCAGGGGAAACGCGGCACGCGGGGGTTAGATCCGGCGGATCGGGGCCCTCCCCGGGCCTTTTCGGGCCACCCGCCCGGGGGTCCCCCCGTCGGGTGAACCGGCCATGGACACCGGCTTGACCCGGGCCGCAGTACCGGGGAGCGGCGGCGACGGTCCGCCGCGAGGTCCGGGCACCGCGCAGCCCCCTCCACTGCGCGGTACCGCCCCGCGCAGCTTTGCTCACGCGAATCACCTTGGTCCGAACCTACGGGAAGGGGCGACACGGAGGCGAGCCACAGGCGATAACGATGTGAAAACCCTCGCCGGGTGGGAGAGGAGTGACCTGGCCCCCGGGGCGGACGTGCACACCGCCGGTGGGCATCTAGGACACGCTCTGTCCTCCTCACTCCTTAGCGTGGCTCCATGACGACGAACAGGACGCTCACGTGGGACGCGGTGGGCGCGCGGCGGGCGGAGCGGCAGTTCCTGGCCGGTGCGGCGACGCCGGACGTGCCGGCCGCCGAGGTGGTCCGTGCGATGCGGGGCGCTCATGCCCAGGTGCAGTCCGCGGCCGAGCTGTCGGTGGGGCTGCGGATGACGCCCGGGGTGACGCGGACGCAGGTGCGGACCGCGCTCCTGGACGACCGGTCGCTGGTCAGGACGTACGGTCCGCGCGGGACGGTCCATCTGCTTCCCGCCGGTGAACTCCCCCTCTGGTCGGCGGTCCTGACCGCGGTGCCTGCGGGGTCGAACCCCTTCCCGCCCGGGGTGCGGCTCACCGAGGAGCAGACCGGCCAGGTGGTGGCGGCGATCGGTGAGGCGCTCGACGGCCGGTGCCTGACGCTCGACGAGCTGGGCGAGGAGGTCGTCGCGCGTACCGGGCCGTGGGCGGGCGACCGGGTGATGCCCGCGTTCCAGGATCTGTGGCCGCGCTGGCGGCAGGCGATGCACCGGGCGGGCTGGGCGGGCGCCCTGTGCTTCGGCCCCGACCGCGGCCGCAAGGCGACGTACACCCGCCCGCCGAGGACGGGCGGGGGGACCCCGGTCCCGAAGGACGCACTGCCCGCCTTCGTCCAGCGCCAGCTGCGCGCCTACGGCCCGCTGACCGCTGCGCAGTTCGCGCGGTGGCTGGCCGCGCCGCCGGGCTGGGCCGCGGCCCTGTTCGCCGAACTGGCCGCCGCGGGCCGGATCGAGGAGGTCGACTTCGAGGGGAGCCCGGCCTGGGTGGCGGCCGGGGACACCGAGTTCCCCGGCGGGCCCGCGCGCGGGGTGCGGTTGCTGCCCTACTTCGACGCGTTCGTCGTCGCGGGGCAGCCCCGCGAGCGGCTGTTCCCCGGGGCGGCGTACCGGCGGGCCCTGGCCGGGGGTCAGGCGGGCAACTTCCCCGTGCTGCTGGTGGACGGGGTGGTCGCCGGGGTGTGGCACCAGCGCCGCCGGGGCCGCCGTACGACCGTCACGGTCGAGGTGCTGCGCTCCCTGACGGCGCGGCAGGAACGGGAGCTGGGCGAGCAGGCCGAGCGGGTCGGCGAGGTGCTCGAGGCCGCCGCGGAACTGGTCCTCGGCGAGGTGACCGTCGGGCCCCACGCGTGATCAGGCGGCGGCTCCTCGACCTCCGGGCTTGCGGGCGTCGAAGAGGTGCCGGGTGCTGTGGGCGACGAAGGGCCCGTCGGCCAGGATCCGCGCGTGCAACGCCCTCAGCTGCGGTTCGTACGCCTCGACGGTGAAACCGGGGACCATCCACACCACCTTGCGCAGGAAGTGGACCACCGCCCCGATGTCGTGGAACTCCATGCGCAGCCGCTCCGCCCGCAGCTCGGCGACCTCGAGTCCGGCGGCCTCCGCGGCGGCCCGCTCGTGGTCGGGCCTGCGGCCGTCGCGCACCTCCTGCGGCTGCGGCCCCAGGAAGTACTCGACGAGCTCGAAGACGCTGGCCGGCCCCACGTGCTGGGCGAAGTACGTGCCCCCGGGGCTCAGCACCCGGGCGATCTCCTCCCACCGCGGGCGGACGGGGTGCCGGCTCAGCACCAGGTCGAAGGCGCCGTCGGCGAAGGGCAGCGGGTCGTCCTCGGCAGCGGCGACGACGGCGACGCCGCGCGGGCGCAGCAGGGCCGTGGCCCGGGCCACGTTGGGGGCCCAGCCCTCCGTGGCGACGGCGAGCGGCGGCCGCCTCCCGGCCCGGGCGAGCGCGAAGTCCAGCACCTCGCCGCCGCCGGTCTGCACGTCGAGCACGGCCTGCGCGCGGCCCAGCCGTCCGGCCGCCGACACCGCGTACCCCCAGGAGGGCCGCGCCTCCGTCGCCCGGCCCTCGAACCAGGAGAAGTCCCACCCGTCGGTCGGGGCGGCGACGGCCTCGTCGACGAGCTCTTCGAAGGTGGGGGGTGCCGGGGATGTCATGGGGGGATGGTGCCAGGCCGCCGGGGGCCGGTGCCCGTTGTTTTCCGCGGCTCTCCCCCTCGGTCCTCCCCGGCCTGTCAGTCCTCACCGGCCTCTCGGGCCTCTTCGAGGACGAGCAGGACGTGCTCGTCCTCGCCGTGGTGGACGGTGCCGGTGCGGCGGAAGCCGTGCTTCTCCAGGAGCCGCACGGAGCCGGTGTTGCCCAGGTAAGGGTCGGCGTACAGCGGGCGGTTGGTCTCCCGCTCCAGGAAGAGGGCCAGGGCACGGGTGCCGATGCCGCGCCCCCAGTACGCCCGCCCCAGCCAGTACCCGAGGAAACGGCGGTCCTCCTCCCACCAGGCGACGATGTTGCCGGCCACCTCGCCGGCCACGGTCACCGTCTGCACCAGGTTCGTGTCGTCCCCGAGGACCCTGGTCCTCCAGTGCCGCAGGAACGCCTCGCGCGGCCGGGGCGTGAACCGCGACCGGCGCGCCGCTTCCTCGTCGTGCTCGTACGACAAGAAGAATTCCAGGTCGGCGTCCACCACGTCGCGCAGGCGGACGTCGTCGTCCGTGAGGTCATCGCTCATGGCGGGAGTGTGGCAGCAGCCACTGACAACGGCCGGTGACGCGGGTCGTGAGGCGAGCGGTGGCCGGCCCTCACCGCACCAGGGCACGCACCTCCTGCGCGGCGAAACGGACGAACGCCTCCGGGTCGGTCTCGTCGGCCGTCGGTTGCAGGACGACGGTGTCGGCCCCCGCCTCGGCCAGCCGCTCGACGGCCGCCGCCACCGCCTTGGCGTCTCCCGCGACACCCAGGCCGGGCACGGACGCCACGCCCTCGGCGGCCAGTTCGGCGCGGAGCCGGTCGTCCGCGCCGGGCCCGGTGGCGGTGAGGAGGTTGACGACGACCCGGTGCGGCCCGGCCGCCCGCCCGGCCGCCGCCCGTCCTTCCGCGACGAGCCGCAGGGCCTCCCGGACGCCGTCGGCGTTCGTGTGGGCCGTGAGGATGGTCCCGTCGGCGGCCTCACCGGTGAGCCGCAGCGACTTGGGGCCGGTGGCACCGGCGAGCACGCCCCCGCTCGCGCGGCCCTCCGGCGGCCAGTCGAGGGCGACGCCGTCGAGCCGGACGTACCGCCCGTGCGTCGTCAGGCGCTCCCCGTCCAGGAGGGCGCGGAGCGCGAGCAGGTACTCCCGCAGCAACGTCACCGGCGATTCGGCGCGGGCGCCCACCTGCCCCATCCAGTCCTGCACGCCGTGCCCGACGCCGGCCATCGCCCGTCCCGGGAACATGCGGTGCAACGAGGCGATCTCCATGGCGGTCAGGGCCACGTTCCGCAACGGCACGGGCAGCAGGCCGACTCCGACCCGCACGCGCTCGGTCCAGGCGAGGGCCGCGGCGGCGGTGGAGATCCCGCCCTCCATGAAGCAGTCCTCCCACAGCCAGAGTTCCTCGAGCCCGGCGCTCTCCGCGGCGTCGCAGACGGAGCGCAGCCGCTCCGGGGCCAGTTGGGGACGGAAGACGGCACCGAGTGTGGTCATGCGGAGCTTCCTACCCGCCCCCGCGACCGCTCAACAAGGCACTGCGGTCCGCCGCTCCGCTCACTGGGCCCGTGGGCCCATGTGGCGCCGGGCGGCCGGGGATACCTTCGGGCGGGAAGGACGGCGCAGGGGCGTCGGGAAGACGCCGGAGCGGAACCGAGGGTCTGAGGGGCGGCACGGATGGGACGGCGTTGGCGCGACGGGCACGGGGAACTGATCGTGCACGGGATCGAAAACGGGGACGGGGACGGGGTCGCGGAGGGGGGCCGGGCGGAGGCCGCGCGGATCCCCCTGGAGATCGCGACGTCGTACCGGGCACGCACGAAGGGGCTGCTGGGGCGGGACGCGGTCGCCGGAGCCCTGCTGCTCTCCCCCGCCAACAGCGTGCACACCTTCCGGATGCGCATGCCGATCGACGTCGCCTACCTCGACCGGCACCTGCGCGTCCTCGCCGTGCGCACCATGCGGCCGGGGCGGCTGGGCCTGCCACGGCCGGCGGCACGGCATGTGGTGGAGGCGGCTGCCGGGGTGATGGCCGGGTGGGGGCTGTGCCAGGGGGCCCGGGTGGAGGTCGTGGCCGACGCGGGTTAGTCCCCCGCGGGTCCGCGCCGCCGCCCGCTCATCGCCACGGCGTCCGGTGGGGCAGGCGGTACCACCACCAGCCGGCCCGCTCGCCCTGTTCCTCGTCGACCGCCGCGGTCGCCTCCGTCCCGGTGGTGAACCCCTCGTCCAGCGCCGCCACCGCCACCCGGAGACCACCGGCGTGCGTCTCGTCCAGCTCGCCGATGTGCCGCTCGAGCGCGTCACGGGCCCGGAGGTCACGGCGGAACAGGTCCTCCCGGTACCTCCCGGAGGGCGCCCAGCCGGAGTGCAGCCGGCGGACCAGGCGCTCCCACACGCGCAGGTCGTAGCGGACGTGGGCCTCGACGCCGTCGGTTGCGCCCTCCGGGAGGGTGGCGAGGAAGGCGTCGGAGACGGGGGTGCCGATCGGCTCGCGGTCGAGGATCTCCGGGAGGACCTCCACCCGTGCGGCGGGGAGGTCCGGGACCTCCTCCTCCACCGCCTCCACCCGGTAGGCCGTGTCGTCGGGGCCCGCGTCGACCGGTTCGAGGCGGCATCTGACCGTGCGGCCGTCCGGCACGGCCGCCCAGTAGGCGCTCGGCAGGTCGAGGTCCGCGGGGTGCAGCACGGAGCTGCCCGTCGCGGCCGCGAGGCGGAGGGCCAGTTCCCCCTCCGTCAGTCCGGCGGCGGTGTCGTCCCGCACCGTGACGTCCAGTTCGAGGGCGAGGTCACCGGGCGGCAGCAGGCGCCGGGTGCACAGCACGGGGGCGTCCCAGTCGCGTCCTTCCTGGTCGCCGTCGGCGTCGGCGGCGTCGACGGCCGCGGGCGGGACCCGCAGCAGCCGGGCGAGGGCGCGGCGCAGGTCGTCCGGCGTCAGCGGCGCGACGGTGAAGAGGTTCGCGATCACCGGTACGTCCCGTCGTACACGGCCTTGGCCTTCTCGACCTTCTCCGGATTGCCCACGAACTTCGGGTCGCGCCGCAGTTGCTGCGACGCGCCGACGTCGCCCTTGTTGCGCGCGATCTCCTTCAGCGCCGCGTACTCGATGCGGTCCATCTGCACCAGGCCCGGGCCCGACTTCGGGAAGACCGTTCCGTTGCCCTCGACCTCGTACGCACGGCCGTTGATCTCGTAGGTGTTGCCGTCGGCCGACAGGGTGGCGCGGCCGTTCGCGATTCCCTCGATGTCGGCTCGGACGAGGTCCTCGTTGCCCCTGAGGATCACCGTGTTGCGCTCCTTCACCTGTCCGCCGGACGCTCCGCTGACAGTGTGGCGCTTGTTCGGGAACTTCAGGACCTTGCCGCGCGCCGGGCCGGGGATGTCGTCCCCGGCCTGCCAGGCGTCGGCCGGCCTGGTGCTCCGCTCGGCTTCGTCTGCGGCCCGGTCCGCCTCGTTCGCCTGCTTGCGGGCCTCCTGGGCCTGCTGCCTGGCCTCCTCGTCGCAGCCGTCCTCCGCGAGGACGACGTGGGCGCCACCGGCCCGGGCGGCGGCCAGGACCGTGGTGCCGGTGCCGGGGCCGCCGCCGAACGGGGCCCTGCGGGGCGGGGCGGCGATGGGGCAGCCCGACTCCCGGGCCCTGCGTTCGGCTTCGTCCGCCGCTTCGTCGGCCTCCTTCGCCGCCCTGCGCGCGCCCGCCGCGTCACCGGCGCCGGCGGCCTTCCGGGCGTCCTCGGCCGCGCCGACGGCCTTGTCGGTGAGCTTTCCCAGGTCACCCAGTTTCCCGAGCTTGCCCAGCTTGCCGGCCTTGCCGGCGACTTTGGCCTCGCCGTAGCCGGGGATGAAGAGGGAGCCCACGTTCCAGATGACCGTGGTGACGGCGCGGGTCTCGTTGCCCTGGTTCCACTGGTCGCGGACGTCGTCCCCGACGAACATGTCGTCGAGGATCCTCCCGCCCGAGTTCACGGTCGCGCCGCCCCAGTCGGTGAGCGCGTCGAGGTGGTCGCCCGCCGCCCACTTGTCGGCGGCGTCCCCGCTGTCCTGCGACCACTGGTCGGCGATGACGCCGCCGTAGTCCTTCAGGCCCTCCAGGGAGTCGAGCGGGTGGGTGACGGTGTCCCACATGCCTTCGAGCTCACCGCCGATGCCGTCGACGACGAGTCCTTCGCCGACCTGCTTCAGCTGGTCGCCGGCACACCCGAAGAAGGCCCCGGCGCCGGAGAAGCAGCCCTCGTCGTCCTTCTCGCCGCCCGCGGAGCCGCCGTCGGCGGGGCGGGTGGCGGCGTTCTCTTCGCCCGGGGCCTGTCCACCGCCGGCTTCGGGGGCCGTCCCGCCGTCGGGATGGGGGGCCGTCCCGCCGTGTTCGTCGCCGCCCGCCCTGCCGTGTGCGGTCGCGGTGTCCGTACCGCCGCCGCGTGATGAGCCCGCCGGGCAGGCGGTTCCGGTGACCTTGCAGACGGCCGCCTGCAGGCCGCCGTGGATCTGCGGGCCCAGGCCGCTGACGAGGAGGGCCGTGACGACCGCGGCGACCACCGCGACGAGACCGGCGTACTCCACCGCCGTCTGGCCCTCGTCCCGGCGCCAGCAAATCATCCGGGGCAGGGAGAAGGGCCGTCGTTCCGCGCGCCGGTTCTCCGGGAGCCGGTACCAGGCGCGGCTGTCCGGCCGGGTGAGGAAGTACAGGACCAGGACGGGCAGGAAGAGCTGGGTGAAGCCCCGGGGCGAGCCCTGGGTGATGCTCGTCGCCGCGCCGACGAGCAGCCAGAGCTGTACGGCCATGAGGGCGGCGCGGGTTCTGCTCCCGCCCTGCCAAGTGCGGCGGGCCAGCCACCAGCCGAGGACGCCGGGGGCCGCCGCGTAGGCGGTGAGGGCCAGGAGGCGGACGTCGACGGCGTCGTACGAGGCCGCGGTGAGGAGCAGGCCGAGGCCGCCGGCCAGGGTGATCGCGAAGAGCGTGTGGAGGAGGACCAGGGCGGCCGCGAGGGCGGGTGGCATCGGCTGCCGGCCGCCGCCGGGCAGGTGTCCGGACGGCTGCCCGGCGGCTTCCGGCACGGGCTCCCTCGGTCCGCCGATCCAGGCCATCGCCGCCGCCCCCTCCCTGGTTCAGGACATGACCGAGGCTAGGGAGGGAGCGGCGGAGCGGGATGGGCCCGTGGCCCCAATTCGGGGCCCAAGGGGCGCCCTCTCAGCTCTCCGAGCGGGGGAAGGAGACCTCGACCCTGCGGTTCTTCTTGCGCCCCGACTCCGTGGAGTTGTCGGCGATCGGGTACTGCTCGCCGTAGCCGCGTACCTCGTACGTGACGCCGGCGCTGGTCAGTTCCTGGTCCAGGACGTTCTGCACGGCGTCGGCGCGCTTGCGGGACAGGACGTCGCCGTGGGCGGAGGAACCGAGGTTGTCAGTGAAGCCGAAGACGCGGATCTTCGTGGCGTTCTGGGTCTTGATCTCCTCGGCGATCGCGGAGATCCGGGCCTTGGCGGGAGCGCTGAGCTTCGCACTGTCCTTGCCGAAGAGAACCTCGGCCTGGAGGGCGAACTTGACGTCGGAGTTGGTGTCCTCCCGACGTTCGTCACCGCTCTGGTCCTCGACGACCTGCTTGATGTCGAGCACCTTGGGCTCGGCGAGGGTGGCGCCTTCGGGAAGCTTGAGATCGGGATCGGCGGGGTCGACCTCCACCGGGGCGGAGGCGGTGGCCTCCGTGCCGGGCGGGACGCCGGGCGTCTCGTCGGCGTGGGCCGAGACGGCACCGTAGACGTTCGTGGCGACCATGAGGGAAGCGGCGGTGAGGACCAGGGCGAGACGTGGCGTCGCCGGCCGGCTGCGCGTGGGGGTCATGGCGGTCCTCACCCGGAGATCTTGATGGAGCCACTGGAGAAGGTGGGGAGTTGCAGTGCGACGTCCGTCGTACCGGTCGGCGGGGAGGGGAACTGCATGAACACCGGGAGCGTCTGGCCGGCGGCGAGAGTGGTCAACCCTGTCGTCGTCAGAGGCCGCCCGTCCGTGTCCCGCAGGACGTAATAGCGCTTCTTCCCCTTCGAGTCCACCAAGGTGGCGCCTCCGAGCGATTGCCCGTGCTTGATGACCTCGGTCTCGTCACCACTCGTCTGCGCGGGGATGGCGACGGACTCGTCCCCGTCGTTCTTCAGGTTGCCGCTCACCGTCACGAACCCACCGGCGTCGCGTCGAGCGGAAGTGACCTGCAGCAGCAACCCGTCCGTGCCCTTGAGTTCGGCCAGTGGCGTCTGCTTGTCACCCTCCTGAGCACTCGGCTTGGATCCGCTGTTTCCGGGGGCCGAGGCCGACGGACTCGACTTGTCATCGTTGTCGCCACCACCGCTGCAGCCGGCCGCACCGAGGGCCAGTCCGGCCGCAACGGTCAGCGCGACCATCCCCCTGCGGGCCTTCGCGGTGAACCGAATGCTCATCTCTCTGCTTCCCTCATCACTCGTCATTCGCTTACGGGTTGGCCAGATGGACATCGAAGAGGTCTTCGGGCTTCGGGAGGATCTCAGGGGGGTCACCCGGCTTCAGGTCCCACCCTCTGTCTCCGCACAGGAGGCGGGGCAGCGCGTCCTCGGCGGCATCTGCGGCAGGCGGCTTGAAGTCACATCGGGGCTCGATCACCGCAGTGGCGGACGCATCCGACCGACGCCCCGCCGTACCGGGGACTATGGATTCCCCGACGTCCTTGTTGGTCTCGACGTCCACGGTGAACGCGAGCAGACCCTCCTCGGCGCAAGCGAGCACGCGAGCGTCGTTCGACGCGGCCAGCTGATGCGCACGCGAGCAGGGGTCGCCCATCGTCTCGGCGTCACCGTCGAAGATGTCGCGCCACTTCGTCCAGTCGAACGCATCCCTCAGCCACGCGCCCGCCAGTTGGTCCCGCTTGTCCTGCGCGGCCGCGAGGGCCGCGGCATCCGCAGCCGTCTGGGCGCCGTTCCTGTTCGCCGCAGCCTGGCCGACCGCGAAATACGCGAACGCGAGAAAGAGCAGGCCCCCCACCACCGTGATGTAGATGGGGAAGGCCTGCCCTGCGTCACCGTAGCGGCGCGCTCGGATCAAGGAGCGACCTTGGCGATCTGTGCCTGGATCTTGGTGAGAATGGTCTGACCGATGTTCGTGCCCGTGATCGCCAGCACGATGGCCACCACCACCGCGATGATGCCCAGGTACTCGACCGCCGTCTGGCCCTTGTCGCCGGCGCGGCGCTGCATCGCCTCGACCGTCGTGTTCTTCCAGCCGTTCACGCGGACCTTGGTCGCGACGGCGGTCTTCAGCATCAGGTCGCTCATGGTGTTCCCCTCCGGTTTCGGCTGTGCCGCTTTCGGCACGAGGAACGTACGGCCGGACGGGCTCTCGGCCGCAGGGCCCCTGGGCCCAATTCCGGGCCCAATCGCTCGGGCCCACCCCGGTCTTCCTCACCCATGCCGTCACCGGAGGTCACCCCCGTCCCCGCTGCGCATCCGGCGCCGTGCCGATCCACTTCGCCGCAGCCTCGGCACGGCTCGTGCTGTGGAGCTTGGCGAAGATGCGGTTGATGTGGTTCTTGACGGTCTTCTCGCTGATGAAGCACGTGGCGGCGATCTGCTGGTTGTTCATCCCGGACGCGATGAGGTCCATGATCTCCGCCTCCCTCGCACTCAGCTGGAACCGCGACCTGTCGACAGCAGCCGGGTGGCCACTCGACCATCCAGACGACGACTGTCCCACACGCGGTTGCATGTGCGAAAGGTTTTCCGGCGAAACGACCGGATGGGAAGCAGGCTCTGCCTCGAAACCTCCTGCATGAGCAGCCTGTTGAGTGTGACTATGCGAATGCCCGTCTGGCGAAACTCCGTATGCAGTCGCACTCCCCGACTGACCCAGACCCTCGGGGAGCGGTACAGTCGGCGGCTGCTGGGTCCGGCGGAGCTGGGTGAGCAGGGCGCCTGCCGCCGTGGGCGTGAAGTGGGGCCTGCCCTCCCTGATGTCCCGTACCGCCTGGACCAGTTGGTCGGCCGTGAACTCCCCGTGGACCAGGTAGCCGCCCGCCCCCCGCCGCAGGGCCTCCTGGACGATCTCCGACTCCCTGCTGTAGGTCAGCATCACGACCGGGGCGATGCCCACCAGGTACGGGAGGGCCGAGATGCCGTCCACGCCGGGCATGCGGACGTCGAGGAGGACCACGTCCGGGCGGTGCTGCCGGGCCGCCTCGTAGGCCTGGCCGCCGTCGGCCGCCTCGGCCACCACCTCGATGTCCTCGCGACCGGAGAGCAGGGCGGTGAGGCCCGCGCGCACCACGGGGTTGTCGTCGGCGACGACGACCCGGAGGGGGCGGGCCGGTGGCGCCGGTTGCGGGCAACCGGCGAAGGGGGTCTGCGGGGGCGGCGGCTGGAACGCGCCGGGGAGGTGGGGCGGCTGGTCCGGCATCGGTGCCTCCTCTCGGGTCGTGGGGGTCACGCCGTGGGGGTCGTCAGGGCTGCCAGGGGGAGTTCCAGGCGGACTTCCGTGCCCCGGGGGTGGGCACCACGGCCGATGCGGATGCGGGCGCCGACCGACGCCGCCCGCTCGACCATGCCGACCAGGCCGAAGTGCCCGGCCCGGCGCAGCTGTTCGAGGGTGGTGCCCGGCGGGAGCCCCCGGCCGTCGTCGTGGACGCTGATGCGGAGCAGCCCGGCGTGGACGCCCGCGCAGACGTCCACCCGGGTCGGCTCCGCGTGGCGATGGGCGTTCTCCATGGCCTCCGAGGCGATGGTGAGCAGTTGCCGGGCGACCGCGGGCGGAACCGGCGGTACGGCGTGGTCGCCGATGGGCCGGTACACGGCGGGCAGGCCCGTCCGGGCGCTGAAGTCACGGGTGCGGGCGGCCAGTTCGACGAGCACGTCGGTCGCCTGGGACGGGTCGGACTCGCGACGCAGGTCGGCCAGGAGTTCGCGGGACTCCGCGGCGGCCCGGCGGGCCGAACGGGCGACCAGCGCGGCCTGCTGCCGGACCAGGGCCGGATCCATGCGCTCGGCGCCCGCCGAACCCGTCAGACCGTCCGCCGCGAGGGCCACGCCGTGCAGGGTCTTGGCGACCGAGTCGTGCATCTCACGGGCCAGGCGGGCTCGTTCGGCACTCACCGCCTCCGTGACGGCGAGCCGCGCCTGGACCGTCGTGAGGGCCTGGGTGGCGGCGCCGAAGCGGAGCATCAGGTTGCGGAGGCTGGAGCCGACGGCTCCCGCGATCACGCAGAGGCCGGGCAGGAGGGCGGTCTCGGCGATGCCGGGTGCCGGATCCTCCTGGGCCGCGTGGATGAGGAGCAGCAGGAGCGCCTGGAGCGAGGCGAACACGGCCGCACCCCGCCAGCCGTAGACCAGGCCGGCCAGCAGCGGGGTGCAGACGCTGACGTAGGCGAGGGTGCTGGTGGGGCCCGCCGCGATGAGGAGCAGGGCGCCGAACAGGGTGTCCGCCGCGAGGAGCGTGGGGTGCCGCAGGAGGAGGGGGCCGAAGCGCTCCCAGTCCCGGAAGAGCACGTAGGAGGTCATGAAGGTGACGACCACGGCGGCGCCGACCAGGCGGGTGGGGAGGCCGTCGTGGGCGTTGACCAGGGCCGTGGGCGTGGCCAGGGCGATCATGGCGAGCCGGAAGCCGAAGACCTGCCGGCACAGGGCCTGGAGGGCGTTGACCTGGATGTCGATGGCCGGACCGGCGGGGGCCGGGGCGTCGACCTGGGTGGTGTCCCCCGGCGACCGGTCCGGGCGGCGGCCGGGCGCCTCGGGCGCTGCCCCGGGCGCGGGCGCGGGTGCCTGAGCCGGTGGAGGGGATGACGGGACCGAAGGGGCCGGTGCCGGAGCGGCGGCACGCACCGGCGCCCGGCCCGCCCCCCGAGTGCCCACGGCGCCCTCCGGGCCCGGCCCCGGGCCCTGAGTGGCGCTCCCCGCACCCCCCGTCGCCACCGGCCGCCCGCGACCACCGCCACCACCACCGCCCGCGCCCGCGCCCGCGATCCGCAGCGTCGGTTCGCCGCCCACCGCGCCCGCCGCCTCCCAGCCCGGGGGCAGGGCCGGGGTCACCGAGGTGACCGGGACGTCGGGGGCGCCGGTGCGGACGTGGGCCGGGAGGACCGTGCCGGCCGGTGGCGTGGTGATCTCGGGGTTGCGGTCCACGCGGCGGCGACGACGCAGCAGACCGTGGCGTTCCCCTGTCATCGACATGCTGTCGCCTCCTCCCCTGCTTCCCCGTCTACTTCCCCGTCACCGAGCCGAAGTCCGTGCCCGAGCCGAGGATCAGGCCCGCGCCCAGCAGCAGCATGGTGGCCGGGACCATGAAGGTCGTGATCATCATCGTGGCCTTGGGCACGGCCCGGGCCGCCTTGCGGCGGGCGTTCTGGGCGTCGGTGCGGCGCATGTCCTTGGCGAGGGCCACCAGCGTGTCGACGATCGGAGCGCCCAGTTCCTCGCCCTGCTGAAGGGCCGTGACGAACATGGCGACCTGCTCGGAGTCGTTGCGGCGGCGCAGTTCCGCGAAGGCCTGGCGGCGGCTCATGCCGAGGTCCATCTGGCGCAGGGTGATGCGCAGTTCGTCGGCCCAGGGTCCCTCGTACTTGGCGGCGACCCGGTCCAGTGCCTGGCGGAAGCCGAGGCCCGCGCTCACCACGACGGCGAGGACGTCCAGGAAGTCCGGCAGGGTGCGTTCGATGACGTCCTTGCGGACGCGGATGGCCGACCAGATGCCGACCTCCGTCCAGAACGCCCCGAACGCCAGCAGCAGCAGCGCGACCAGCAGCTGGCCGCGCAGGAGGAACACCAGGAAGCCGACACCGCCCAGGGCGCCGTAGACCGCCCGGCGGGCCGCGTAGCGGTCGATCGTCAGGCCGCCGGGGTTGCCCGCGAGGTCGATCTTCCGCCGGTACCTGGCCACCTGCTTGGGGCCCATCAGGCGGAGCACGGCGGGCGCGTAGCGCATGCCCATGCGGTCGACGAGGGAGTCGACCGCCCCGGTGCGGGTGGAGCCGACCTCCAGGGCGAGGGCGAGGTCGCCGGGGAGTTTGGCCTCGGCCCGGTACATGCGGATCCCGGCGAAGATCCCCCAGACGCCGAGGCCCGTCAGCAGGGCGAGCAGCAGTCCCATGGTTGCCTCCTGGCTCTCAGACGTCGATGCGGGACAGGCGGCGGATGAGGACGAAGCCGACGGCGTACAGCGAGAAGGCGATGATGACCGCCGCCTGGCCGAACGCGGAGCCGGTCATGCGGTCCAGGGCACCGTCCTTCACCCCGTTCATGAGGAAGAGCGAGCCGACGCCGAGGACGGGCACCGCGTACGACGTCATGTTGACCTGGGAGAGCTGGGTGCGGACCTCGCGCCGGGTCTCCTTGCGTTCCTCCAGCGTCTCGGTGAGGTTGCGCAGGGCGCTGACCACCTGCCCGCCCGCCCGGTTGGACAGCACCAGGGTGGTGACCAGGACGACCAGTTCGCGCGAGGGGAGGCGGTCGGCGAGTTCGTCCAGGGCGTCGTCCAGGGACGCGCCGACCGCGAGCTGCGCGGCGACCTTGCCGAGTTCCTCGCCCGCCGGGGCCTCCATCTCCTCCGCGGCCATGCCGATCGCCGTGCGCAGGGCGAGGCCCGCCTGGGTGGCGTTGGCGAGGATCCGGGCCATCTCGGGGAGCTGGTTGATGAACCGCTCGATGCGTTTCTGGCGTTGCCAGTTGAGGAACTGGACGGCGACGCCGATGCCGAGGAGCCCCGCCAGCGGCCCGAAGAACGGGGCCAGGGCCGCCTGGCCGATGAGCCACAGGCCGGCGACCGTGGCGAGCATGGAGACGAAGAACTCGCCCGGTGTGACGTCCAGGCCGGTCGCCGCCAGGCGCAGTTCCAGCTTCTTGCCGAGCCGGGTGCGCCGCAGCCGACGGTCGATCCCGCGGAAGTTGCGACGCCGGCCGGTCACGGGGATCCGGCCGGTGGCGGAGAGGCGGTCGACGAGCGCCTGCCGCTGGGCCTTTCCGGTGGCGTACGCGTGCAGGCCGACGACCGCGAGGACGCACGTCAGCAGGGTGACGCCGGTGGTGAGCGTGATGAGCGTGTGCAGTTCCATCGGTCGGTCCTACCTGGCTTCTCGGGTGGCGAGTTCGTCCGCGGAGCGGGCGATGCCGAACGCCTGGGGAAGGGGCTGGCCCGCCATGTAGAGGCGGTCCGCGGTGCGGCGCGGGAGGGCGAAGTACTCGAACGCGCCGTGGATGCGGCCGTCGGCCGTCATCGGCTGCGCGTGGAAGCGGGCGACCGTGACCAGGCGGTACGGGTCGCTGCCGTGGCTGTCCATCAGCGCGATCTCGGTGATGCGGCGGGCGCCGTCGGCGAACCGGGTGAGCTGCACGATGACGTCGACCGCGCTGTTGATCTGGTCGTGCAGCGCGACGAAGGGGATCTCCACGTCCGACATGGACGCCAGGGTCTGCAACCGCATCAGCGCGTCCTCGGCGCTGTTGGCGTGGACGGTGGCGAGGGAGCCGTCGTGGCCGGTGGACATCGCCTGGAGCATGTCCAGGGACTCGCCGCCGCGGACCTCACCGACCACGATCCGGTCGGGACGCATGCGCAGGGAGTTGCGGACGAGGTCGCGGATGGTGACCTGGCCCTTGCCCTCCACGTTCGGGGGCCGGGACTCCAGGCGGATCACGTGGGGCTGCTGGAGCTGGAGTTCGGCGGAGTCCTCGATGGTGATGATGCGTTCGCCCTCGGGGATCAGGCCGGACAGGGCGTTGAGCAGGGTCGTCTTGCCGGTGCCCGTCGCGCCCGAGACGATGATGTTGAACTTCGCCTGCACCAGGCCCGCGAGCAGGTACAGCATGTGCTCGTCCAGCGAGCCGAGGCCGATCAGCTCCTGAAGGGTGAAGGAGCGCGGGAAGCGGCGGATGGTGAGGGTGGCGCCGGTCAGGGACAGCGGCGGGATGATGACGTTGACGCGCTCCCCGGAGGGCAGCCGGGCGTCGACCATCGGGTTGGACTCGTCCACGCGGCGGTTGACGGTGGACACGATCCGCTCGATCGTCTGCATGAGCTGGTCGTTGGAGGCGAAGCGCAGGGGCAGTTGCTCGACCCGGCCGCCGCGCTCCACGAAGATCGCGTCCGGGCCGTTGACCATGATCTCGGTGATGGAGGCGTCCTCCAGCAGCGGCTCCAGGATGCCGAGGCCCAGGGCCTCGTCGACCACCCTGCGGATCAGCTGCGAGCGCTCCACCGTCGACAGGACCGGGCCCTCGCGGCTGATGATGTGCCCCAGCACCCGCTCCAGCCGGGCCCTGCGCTCGGCGGCGGCCAGCGAACTCATCTCCGCGAGGTCGATCTCCTCCAGGAGCTTGGCCCGGTAGGAGGCGACCATGTGGCCGTCCTCGCCCCGGTTGCCGTTCTCCTCGGGGGTGTTGATGCGTGCTCGCAGGCTCATGAGTGCGGTGCTCCTGGTTCGTCGTTCAGTGGTCGAGCGGCATCGTGGCGCGCTTGACGGCCGGATCGAACTCCCAGCCCGGCACGAGGGACGGGATCTGCACGGTGGCGGTGACGGTGACCTCGTCCGCGCCCTGCGAGGGGGAGCAGCTCGTCCGGCCGGCCAGCCAGCTGCTCACCGCCGCCCGGCAGTCCGCCTCCGCCGGGCCGCCCAGCGAGGCGCTGCGCGCCCCCGCCCGGGCCGCCGTGCCGGCCTGCTGGGCCGTGTACGCGATCAGGCCGAGCTGCACGGCCGCCAGGGCGACGATCAGCAGGATCGGCAGGAAGCCGAGGTACTCGATGGCGACTTGGCCGCGGTCGCGGCGCTCGGGGTCACGGGGCACCTGTCTCCTCCTCCACCGCTCCGGCGTGTCCGCGGATCCGGATCGGGACGGACAGCGCGCCCGGGAAGAGCACCGGGACGTCCAGGGCCACGTCGGCCGTGACGTACCCGGAGCCGCCGCAGCCGACCTCCGCTCCGGAGCGCCACGCCTCCGACAGGTGCCTGAGCCCGGCCTCCTGGCAGGCGGCGGTGCGCGCGCCGCCCGGTGCCGCCGCCGTCCCCGCGCGCACCGCCTCGTCCGCGGCGTTCCCCGCGAGGACGAAGGTGTAGCCCACGAGGACGGCCTGCCACAGCGCGATCAGCGTCACGATGATCGTCGGCGTCATGCCCAGGAACTCGATCGTCACCTGGCCCTCGTCGTCCCGCTTCCGTAAGGCCACGCTCATCCCTCCCTGCGCCGCTTGAAGCTCACCGCGCCCCGGTCGCCGCCCCGCAGTCCCCGGCCCGTCTTCTGGGCGCCGTCCGGGACCTTGACCAGGCCCAGTTCCCCGGCCAGGCCCCACAGGGCCTGTTTGACCGAGCTCTTGCTCTCCAGTTCGTGGATGCGGCCCGCGTCCACGACGCCCTGGAGTTCCTTGAAGTTCGCGGGGACCGCCGTGGCCGCGACGGTGGTGCCGGTGATCTTCTGGATCAGCTGGGGCTGGATCTCCGTGTGGCGGGAGTGCCGGTTGACGACGACGGTCGTCTCCTCGGCCTTGCGGATCTGCAGCCGGTCCCACATCCGCACCGCCCGCTTGGCCCCCCGTACGGCCACCACGTCCGGCGTGGTGACGAGCAGCGCCCGGTCGGCCATCTCCACGGCGGCCGCGCCCGCCCCGCCGAGCTGGGCTCCGCAGTCGATGACGACGACCTCGTAGCGGGAGCGCAGGGCGCTGACGATCTGGCGGGCGGAGCGGTCGGTGACGTCCTCGCCGCGTTCGCCCTCGGCCGGGGCGAGCAGCAGGACGAGGCCGGTGTCGTGGCGGAAGACCGCGTCGGCCAGGACGCGCGGGGAGATGTCGTTGATGGCGGCGAGGTCGACGACCGAGCGGCGGAACTGGACGTCGAGGTAGGAGGCGACGTCGCCGGTCTGGAGGTCCATGTCGACCAGGGCGGTGCTGCGGCCGGAGGCCTGGGCGGCCAGGGCCAGCTGGATGGCGGTGAGGGTGGTCCCGACACCGCCCTTGGCGCCGCTGACGGTGACGACGGTGCCGCCCACGCCGGTGAAGACGTCGCCGCCGGACCCGAGGTGGCGCCGCACGCCGGTGGACCACTGGGCGACGGCCTGGACGCGGCTGGCGAGTTCCTCGTAGCTGAGGGGCAGCGCGACCAGCCCGCGGGCGCCGTAGTCCATGGCGGCCTGGAAGAGGCCGGGGCTCGCGTCGGAGGTGACGAGGATGACACCGACGGCCGGGAAGCGCAGGGCCACTTCGCGGATCAGCTCCAGCGCGGGGACCGGTCCGATGCGCTCGTGCACGACGACGACCTCGGGCAGCTCGTCGACGGACTCGGCCGCCAGGCGGGCCAGGGTGTCGACGAGCTGGGTGGAGTCGACCACCGGGGCGACCGGTTCGGCGTCCGGGAGCTGGCTGAGCAGCGTCGTGAGGGACCGGACGGCGTCCGCGTCGCCGACTGCCGGGAGGATCCTCGTGGGCATGCGCGGTCACTTGTCCTTCGCGAGTTCGTACGTCCGGTCCTGCTCGGGGACGGTGGTGTCGCTGCCGGGCGCGACGAGGGCGAGGCGCACGCGCTTGGCGAACGACTCGGCGTAGGTGATGCGCTGGGCGTCCCGGGCGGACAGCGCGAAGGTGATCGGGACGGCGTCGGTGGGCTGCTGGGTGCGGCTGCCCTCGTCGGGCTTCAGCGCGGTCAGTTCGCCGACGTCGAGGACCTCGGCATCGGTGACGATGATCTTCGACTGGTCGGGGTCGCCCTCGCGCTGCCCCTCGAAGGTGGCGTAGACGTTGACCGAGGCGCCGGGCGTGATCTTGCCCGCGACGCCGGTCGCCGCGTCGATCATGATGGCGACCTCCTGCTGCCCGGGGCGGAGGGCCGGCCGGCGGACGATCATGTCGGACTGGAGCAGGGAGCCCGCGCGCAGCGTCGTGACGGCGATCTTGCCCTGTATCTCGCGCAGATCGGTGACCGCGTTGTCCGAGAGCCACCGCTCGGGCATCTCGATCTTCTCGAACTGGCCCGTGGCAAGGGTGGTGTAGGGCGGCACGTCGGACTTGAGCCGGTAGGCGGTGACCTCGGGCCCGACCTTGGACTCGACGTCGCTGATGACGGACAGCACGCCGGTGAAGGCGCCCAGGGCGCAGACGACCGACAGGAGCAGGAGAATCACGCCGCGGCGCTGACGGGAGTTCATGAACCGTACAACCTCGTTGGGGATATCGGTCGAGCGGGATCGGAGCAGTGCTGACGAGCGGGGTCAGGGCTCACCCGACGGCCGTTCGGCTCTCGAGCTGTCTCGGGGGCGGGCTGTCGTGGACGGGCGGGGTGGCCGAGCAGAAGACGCAGCGGTCTCCGATGACGTCGATGCCGCACCAGTGGCAGCGGCTGCGCCGTACGGAGGTGACGAGCTGGTAGAGCACGGACAGGTCGGGCAGGTAGCTGCAGAACTCGATCAGCTTGCCGGTGCCCCACCAGGTGGGTGACTCGGCCGGGAGCGGCACCTCGCGCAGCCCCTGCACCTTCCAGGAGGGCGCGAGGGTGGCGCTGACCCAGTCGGACGGGAGCTGCCCCTTGGCGACGAGCATCCAGGTGCCGAACTCGGGCCCCGGCAGGGCGGCTTCGGGGGTGATGCGCACCAGGTGGGGCTCGGGGTGGGCGAGGACGCCGAACTGGCTGCCGGGCACCCAGGACTTGGCGTGCGACTTCAGGCCGACGGGGACCCGGTCGAGCCGGGTGACGGAGTTGAGCAGCGCCCCGGCGTGGACGTAGTGCACCAGCAGCCGCCCGGCCGAGGCGAGCACACCGGGGCTGAGGTCGCAGGACGCGAGCTGGCGCAACTGGCGGGCCAGGACGGCCAGTCCGAGCGGAGGCAGGTCCGGCTGGAACACGGCGACGCGGTCGGTCTCCATGAGCGCGCGCAGGGTGTGCAGCCGGCGCCGCACGGCGGTGGGCGCGGCCGGCGAGCAGACCACGATCACGTGCCCGTGGTGCTCGACCAGGGCCTGGAGATCGGTGAGGGCCTCCTCCAGGGGCCGTGCGGCCACGTCCCGGAGCACGGCGGCGGGCAGGGTGCGGTCGTCCTGTGGCGGCAGCGCCATGTCGGCGCTGGTCACGGCAATGGCAGTTGGCACGCGCAGCTCCCCGTTTCCCCATGCCCGTCGGAACGCCGGGTGTCACTCCGGCGCGCCGTGTCGACTTCACTGCGTGACTACCTCAGCACTGTAACCACGGCTCTGTGACCGGAGAACAGCGTTTGTGTAGCTGAGGAGCAACTGTCGTTGCACAAGACGCGTCATAACGGGGCAGGTTGAGCATCTTGCCGGTCGCCGTCGGTGTCCGGGGGCGGGCCGGGACGGTGGGCCCAACGGGCCCGGAGTTGACGGTGGGCCTTCGTTTGGGCCCTGAGGCCCACGCCCCGGGCGGTGGTGCGTCCCTACGCTCGCGGTCCACGCAGAGGTGGTTCGCCGCGAGGAGGGGTGCCGTATGGCCGACGGGGGTGGCATACGGGCGTACGGACGCAGACCGGTCTTCGACGACCGCGGGGCGACCGGCACCGAGTACCTGGGGATGGTCGTCGTGAGCGCGGCGGTCGTGCTGGCGGTGTCGGCCACCGGGGTCGGGCAGCTGATCTACGACAGGATCGCCGCCCAGGTCTGCCGGGTCGCCGGGGGCGGTGACTGCGGCACGGGCGGCACGGGCCGGGGCAGGCCGCTGACCGACGCGGACTTCGAACCGGCGCTGTGCCAGGTCTCGTCGGTCACCGACAAGGCGGGCTCCAAGGCGAAGATCCTCTTCTGGGAGATCGGCAAGGAGTACGGCTTCCAGGAGCAGCGCCTGAAGGCGAAGACGGACGTGAACGGCGACGGCAAGGTCGACGACGGCGACCAGCTGGTCTACCTCACCTTCACGGACGCCGCCTCGGTCGCCGCCAAGAAGGACTTCAAGCCGGGCATGAAGGTGGGCCGGTTCGGCGCCGACAAGGTGGAGCTGGGGCTCGGCATCAAGGTCACCAACGGCGACACCTGGGTGTTCCAGAGCCCGGAGGAGGCCGAGCGGTTCCGCGACGACGTGGAGAAGCTCCAGATGTACGAGATGCGCCGGACCATGCCGGGCGGGGCGGAGGCGAGCCTCGGTGACGGCATCCTCTACCTCTTCGGCACGGGCCCCCTCAAGGACGAGGAGGACACCCAGAACCGGATCAAGGAGCACCTCGGCGACAACCGGAAGATCACCTACGGCAAGGTCGGCCTGGAGGCCTCGGCGTCGGCGGGTCTGAAGATCTCCGCGGGCGACGAGAAGAAGCTGAGCGCCGCCCTCGGCGGTTCCTTCAAGTACGCCCCCGAGGTGACCTGGACGGACAACGCCTACAAGAACACCAAGTCCTACACGTACGCCTCGTCCGTCGAGTACGGCTCGAAGGTGAGCTACGAGGCGGGCGCGCTCAGCGGCGAGTACACGGCCAACACGACGCTGACGGGCACCATCACGGTCACCTACGACAAGAAGACCGGCAAGCTGGTCCGCGTCGACATGACCCGCACGGTGGAGGAGGGCGGCCAGAAGGACGGCGCCAAGGCGGGCGGCGACAACGGCAAGAAGGACGGGGACAAGCGCGGCGGCAACGCCGGGGTGAAGGGCACCGACTCGCAGACGGGCATCGAGATCGTCACGAACACGCTCACCTTCGACCCCGGGCCGGCCGGCGACCGGGACCGGGCGGTCGCCGAGCAGTGGCTGGACAGCAGCAACGAGCAGATCGCGACGCCCTTCCAGTACATGTTCTCCGACCACGCGCCCACCGCCCGGCCGGGCGCCGACGACCCCTTCGGGCAGCTGATGTTCGACCAGGGCAGGTCGAGCCGGATGACGTACACCGGCGAGGTGAACGCGGCCGAGTACGGATTCGAGTTGAATCTGGGGCTCAGTCTGGGCATGACGATCAGCACGGAGAAGAAGGCGGAGACCCTGACCGGCGCCGAGTTCCTGGGGGCGCCCCACGGGGACGGCCGTTCCTATCTCCCCTACAGCTACTGCGCGAACTGACGAGACGGAGCACCTGCCGATGACGACCCGCCGCGCCTGCCTGGCCGCCGCCCTGCTGACGACCGCCCTGGCCCTCACCGGATGCGGGGACCCGGACCCGGGTGCGGGCTCCGTGCCCGACGGCTGGGGCACGCTGAGGACCAAGGGCGTCGACGTGTCCTACCCCGAGGGCTGGCAGGAGCAGAGCGCCGCCGAACGGGGCGGGCACAACGCGGCGGCCGCGGTGCGCACGGAGGGCGGCAGGAAGTCCGCGGTCCTCACCGTGCAACTGGGCTTCACCGAGGCCGGTTCGGCCGAGCAGGCCGCCATCGCGGCCGAGGCCGGCATCCAGATGGGCGCGAAGGTCGAGGGCCAGAAGGACGTCGACCTGGCCGGCACGGACGACGCCAAGCGGATCGACTTCTCCTTCGAGGCGACCGGTGAGGACGGGGGCCCCGCCAAGGGCACGCCGGTGAAGGGGGTCGTCCTCACCGGTCTCGACTCGTCCGACACGGCGTTCGCCGTCCGCATCGACGCCCGGCGGGGCGCTCTGCCCGCCGGCGACCTGGACCGGATCATCGACTCGGTTCAGGTGCACTGACCGTGGAGGTGCCCGGCTCCGGCTACGTCGTCCCCGCGCTGCTCGTCGCGCTGTTCGGGGCACTGGCGGCGCGGTACGCCCGGCGGCTGGTGACGGTGGTGCGGGTGCTGCGGCGCGGCGCCCGCGCCGAGGGCAGCTGCGTCCGGGTGGAGACCGAGCCCTACGGCCGCTCCGACGCCCGGCGGCACGTCTTCGCCTTCCGTACGGCCGACGGGGACCGCGTCGAGTTCGAGGACCTGGCGGCCTGGTCGACGACGGAGGGCACCGCGGTCACCGTCACCTACGACCCGCGCGATCCCGCGGGCACGGCGACCGTCGCGGGCCGGGGCAGCTGGTCCCCGGTGCTCCAGGCGCTGGCGCTCACGCTGGGCTGCGGCCTGGGCGCCCTGGGCTTCGCCGTCCTGCTGTACGCCGAGATCTCCGGAGGCAACCCATGACGCTCGTCCGCTGCTGGGCCGTCGGCATCGTGGTGCTGGTGGTCGCCGAGTACCTCCAGACGACCCTGCTGCACGACCCTCTGGTCGGGCCCGAGGGGGTCGGCTCGTTCGGAGCGGCCGTGGCGCTGGTGCACCTGCCGAACCTGGTGTGCGTGGTGCTGGCGACCTGGGCGGCGGCGCGGGTGCACCCCGAGCCGTGGCGGGAGGTGCCCGCCCGGCATCTGGCGGCGGCCTGCGCGGCTCCCGTGGCGGCGCAGTTGCTGTTGCTGGGCCTGCGGCCCGACGTGCTCGACCTCACCGGACCGGCGTTGTGGATGTCGACGGGCGTGCTGCTGGCGGGGTGCGCGGTGGGGCTGCTGCTCGACAGGTTGGTCTGGACCTCTTGACAGCCGCTTTGGTCTGGACCATTTTCTTGTCATGTCCCCACACAGATCCCTGCGGCTGTGGTCGGGTGCCCTCATGGCAGCCCTGGCCCTCACTGTCACGACCGTCGGCCAGGCCTCGGCCGCCGACGTCAACAACGCCAGGAACGCCGGCTTCGAGGCGGGCCTGAGCAACTGGACCTGCTCCGCGGGCAGCGGCACGACGGTCTCCTCCCCCGTGCACTCCGGGTCGGCCGCGCTGCAGGCCACCCCCTCGGGGCAGGACAACGCCCGGTGCAGTCAGACGGTGGCGGTGAAGCCCAACTCCACCTACAACCTGGGCGCCTGGGTCCGCGGCGGGTACGCCTACCTCGGCGTCTCCGGCACGGGCACGACGGACGTGTCGACCTGGAGCCCGGACTCCACCGCCTGGAAGCAGCTGTCGACGACGTTCAAGACCGGCGGTTCGACGACCTCGGTGACCGTCTACACCCACGGCTGGTACGGGCAGGCCGCCTACTACGCGGACGACGTGTCGGTCTTCGGCCCCGACGGGGGCGGCGGCACCGACCCGGGCCCCACCGTCCCCGCGGCACCGGCCGGCCTCACGGTCTCCGGCACCACGACGTCGTCGGTGTCCCTCGCCTGGAACACCGTCTCGGGCGCGACCGGCTACACCGTCTACCGCGACGGCACGAAGGTCACGGCCGTCTCCGGCACCTCCGCCACCGTGACCGGCCTCGCCGCCTCCACGGCCTACTCCTTCCAGGTCACGGCGACGAACGCGGCCGGTGAGTCGCCCAAGTCGGCGGCCGTCACGGCGACCACGAACAAGCCGAACGGGCCCGGTCCCGCCCTGCCCAAGCACGTGGTGACCGGCTACTGGCAGAACTTCAACAACGGTGCGGCCGTCCAGAGGATCTCCGACGTCCCCGGCCAGTACGACATCATCGCCGTCTCCTTCGCCGACGCCACCTCGACGCCCGGCGCCGTCACCTTCAACCTGGACACGGCGGGCCTGAACGGCTACACCGTCGACCAGTTCAAGGCGGACGTCCGGGCCAAGCAGGCGGCCGGCAAGAAGGTCATCATCTCCGTGGGCGGCGAGCGCGGCACCGTCGCCGTCAACGACGCCACCTCGGCGGCCAACTTCGCCAACAGCGTCTACGCGGTGATGCAGGAGTACGGCTTCGACGGCGTCGACATCGACCTGGAGAACGGCCTCAACGCCACCTACATGACCCAGGCGCTGCGGTCGCTGTCGGCGAAGGCCGGACCGTCGCTGATCCTGACCATGGCCCCGCAGACGATCGACATGCAGTCGACGTCCAACGCGTACTTCCGCACCGCGCTGAACGTCAAGGACATCCTCACGGTCGTCAACATGCAGTACTACAACAGCGGTTCGATGCTCGGCTGCGACGGCAAGGTCTACAGCCAGGGCTCGGTCGACTTCCTCACGGCGCTGGCCTGCATCCAGCTGGAGAACGGCCTCGCGCCCTCCCAGGTGGGCCTCGGCGTCCCGGCCTCCACCCGCGGCGCGGGCAGCGGCTACGTGGCGCCGAGCGTGGTCAACAACGCCCTGGACTGCCTGACCAAGGCCGTCAACTGCGGCTCCTTCAAGCCGCCGCGGACCTACCCCGACCTGCGGGGTGCGATGACCTGGTCGACCAACTGGGACGCCACCGCGGGCAACGCCTGGTCCAACGCGGTCGGACCGCACGTGCACGCCCTGCCGTAGCACCCGCTCGGCACCAGCGACGGGGTGGAGGGGGCCGGTTCCCCTCCACCCCGTCGGTCCGTCAGTCCGCCCGGGACGGCTGCCGCGGCCGTCCGGCTAGAAGAAGTCGCCCCAGGGCTGGTCCCAGATCTGCTTCAGGCACAGCACCAGGAACAGCAGCCCGGCCACGGCCAGCATCACGTTGCTGAGCGGGCCGTTGCGCCACTCGCGCGGGGTGCGCGAGGTGTTGAGGAGCCAGATGAGCGTGCCGGCGAGGAACGGCATGAACGCCGCGCCCAGCACGCCGTAGATGATGACCAGGCGGAACGGCTGCCCCTCGAAGAGCAGGAGCATCGGCGGAAAGGTCAGCCACAGCAGATAGCCGCGGAAGGACCAGGAGCGTTCCCGCTCGCCCGAGGCGACCTCCTCGCCCTTGGCCTGGCCCTTGCCCGTCAGCCGGGCCACGAAGTCGGCGAACATCAGGCTCACGCCGTGCCACACGCCGATCAGCGAGGTGAAGGACGTGGCGAAGAAGCCGATGAGGAAGAACGTGGCCGTGGCCTCGCCGTACTGCTCCTCCAGGATGTCACCGAGCTGGACCAGGCCCTTGTCGCCGCTGGCGATGGCCACGTTCGCCGAGTGCAGCAGCTCGGCGCCGACGAAGAGCATCGCGATGACGAAGACGCCGGTGGTGAGGTAGGCGACCCGGTTGTCCAGCCGCATGACCTTCATCCAGCCGGTGTTCGTCCAGCCCTTGGCGTTGACCCAGTAGCCGTACGCGGCGAGGGTGATGGTGCCGCCGACGCCGCCGATCAGGCCCAGGGTGTTGAGGATCGAGTCCTTCTCGTCCGGCAGGACGGGCAGCAGACCGGCGAAGGCGTCCGCGAGGTTCGGCGTGACCCGGACGGCCAGGTACACCGTCACCACGAACATGACGCCGACCAGGATGGTCATGACCTTCTCGAACACCGCGTACTTGTTGAACCAGACGAAGACCAGCCCGACCAGCCCGCAGGCGATGCCCCACCACTTCAGGTCCATCACGCCCGGGAAGAGCGCCTGCAACGGGAGCGCGCTGGAGGACATCGCCGCCGCGCCGTACACGAAGCCCCACACCACGACGTAGACCGCGAAGAACCAGGTCGTCCAGCGGCCCAGGCTCGCCCAGCCGTCGAAGAGGGTGCGGCCGGTGGACAGGTGCCAGCGGCCCGCCGCCTCGGCCAGGGAGATCTTCACCAGACAGCCGATGATCGCGGCCCACAGCAGGGTGTAGCCGAAGTTGCTGCCCGCGATGAGGGTGGCGACGAGGTCGCCGGCGCCGACACCGGTCGCCGCGACGACGATGCCCGGGCCGATGTACTTCCAGCCGGCTTTCCGGGGTTGTGGGGGGTGGGTGGCCTGGTTCTCCGTGGTGTCAGCCATGCAGATCAAGAAACCGCATGGCGCCGCGGCCGACAAGAGGGCGGTGGCCGTCCGGCTCGGGGGCGCGGGGAACGGCGCGAGCACCGCATCCGGTGAGCGGCCCGGCCCGGTGGGGCGTCACGGCTGCCGCCCGCCGCAGCCGTCCGCACGGCACGTGCCGAGTTCGAACCACACGGTCTTGCCCGGCCCGTCCCGGTGACAGCCCCAGCGCCGGGCCAGCGCGTCCACCAGGAACATCCCGCGGCCGCTCTCCCCGGTGCCCGCCTCGACGACCCGGGGCACCCGCCGCTCGGTGTCGGCGACCTCGCAGCGCAGGACGCCGTGTGCGGCGGTGAGCGTGAGCCGGAAGGGAGTCCCGGCGTGCACCAGCGCGTTGGTGGCCAGCTCGCCGACGAGCAGCTCCGCCACGTCCACGACCTCGCCGCGCTCGTCGAGGCCCCAGTCCTCCAGTGCCCTGCGCACCTCCGCGCGCGCCTCGCGGACGGTGACGGGCCCGGGGGCGTACTCGACGCTGAGGTGGCCCGCTCCCAGGGGCGGCTGGGGGAACGGGCCGTGGTGGGCGTCGGGGTCCGGGACGGGGCACCCGGAGAGTTGCAGCATGCCTCCAGGGTGATCCTCGGGTACGACCGGGCGCAGGGGGAGGACTACCCGTTCCCGTACCTGCTCGCGCAGGTGGGGGGCCTACGCGTACTGCAGGCGGACCGTGGCGCCGTCGCTGTCGTCGCGGATGTCCACGTACGCGCATACCTGGCGCGCGTACCACAGGCCGGGTGCCGGTTCGCCGCCGTCGGCCGGGGGCGGGACGAATCCGGCGAGCGGGTCGTCGACGCGGCGTGCGGAGCGCAGTTCGCACACGCACGCGGGCGCCTCGCCCCACACCAGGGCGGCACCGTCGAGGGGCGCCAGGGCGGCGGCGGTCTCCGCCACGGCGGCGGCGAACAGTTCGGCCTCCGCGGCGGGCAGGCCCCGCCCCTCGGCCCAGCTCCGCACGGCCGCCGCGTCCGGCCCGGCCGGGAGGGTCCGGGCCCCGGCCGGGGGCAGCGGCAGGGGGACGGCGTCGAGTTCGGCCGCGATCCGCTCCGGCTCCCGGTACACCCCCGTGCCCGGGTGGGCGCGCAGGGCCGCGGCGACGACGGCGGGCCCGGCGGTGCGGGTGTCGTAGGCGCACAGGGCCGTCGTGGCCAGGGGCGCGAACAGCAGGTTGGCGAGGGCCTCGTAGCGGATCCACTCGGTGGTCTCGCGCGCCGACCGTCCGGCACGGCCGCCCCACACCGGCTCCATGAGCAGGTGGATGCCGCCGCCCGGACCGGCGTGCGCGGTGAGGTAGCCGGCGGCCTGGGCGACCGCGTTGGCGGCGGATCCGGTGTACCAGTCGGTGTGCGGGATGCGGACGACGTCGTCGGCGTCGCCGCCGAGGGCGTCGCGCAGCAGGTCCAGGTGGTGCGGTGCGGCGATGGCCACGGGCGGGGGTTCGCCGGGGGCGGCGAGCCCTTCGGCCAGGAAGGGCAGGGCGGCGGCGAGGAAGGCGTCGTCGGAGCCGAAGACGGTGATGCGGTGGTCGAACGGGGCGGGTCGTCCGTCGGTCATGCGATCCCCTCGGGGTGGGTGCGGATGGAGGTGGGCGGCGGGTCAGCGCCGGGCCGCCACCCAGGCGGCGATCTGGCTGCGGTTGCTGAACCCGAGCTTGCCGAGGATGCGTTCCACGTGACCCTCGGCGGTGCGGCGGGCGATCACCAGGCGGTCGGCGATCTGCTGGTTGGCGAGTCCTTCGGCGACGAGCCGGGCGACCTCGTCCTCGCGGCGGGTGAGCCGGGCCGCGCGGCCGTCCTGCGCGGGTTGCGGCGCGTCGGGCCCGCCGGGGCGGGGGCGGCCGGGCTCCTGGAGCGCGTGGCCGGTGAGGTCGGCCAGGGTGAGGCCGCCGCCGTGCCGGTGGGCCCGGTCGAACGCCTCCTGTCCCAGGGCCCGGCACGCCAGCTCCTCGCTGCGTCCGCGCGCGGAGTTGAGGGCGCGCGAGCCCCAGCGGCCGGCGTGGATGCCGGACCAGAGGCGGTCGGCGCCGCCCAGCAGCACGGCGGTGCGCTCGTGGGCGCCGCGTTCGGCCGCGACGGAGGCGAGCAGGTCGAGGGTGAGGGCCATGCCGATGACGTCGTGGACGGCGGCTTTCAGCCGCAGCGCCTCACGGGCGTGCCGCTCGGCCCGGGCCCAGTCGCCGCGCACGGTGTGCGCCAGGGCGAGCATGCGCGTCACGTACGAGCGCACCCACTGCTCGCCGTGCCGCTCGCACAGCCGCAGGGCCCGCTCGCAGACGTCCACGGCCCGGTCGGCCTCGCCGAGGAAGCCCAGCGCGCAGGCCAGTTCGACCTGGTCGAGGCCCACGAGACTGAGGTGCTGGCCGGGCACCGGGCCGCGGGCGACGGTCGCCTCGAAGTGGGTCAGCGCCCCGGGCAGGTCGTCACCGAACAGCCGGATGACGCCGATGACGTACTCGGCGTGCGCGGCCTCGGGAGCGTCGCCCAGGGCGCGGGCCAGGGCGAGGGCGTCGGCGGCGTGCCGGCGGCCCCGGGGGAGGTCCTGCGTGGCGGCGGCGAGCAGACCGGCCACCCACAGGCCGCGGGCCCGCTCCCGGGTCGGCTCGGGGCAGGCGGCGAGGGCGCGGTCGAGCCAGTGCAGGCCCTCGCGGGAGGCGCCGCAGGCGTGCCAGTAGAACCAGAGCGTGCCCGCGAGGCGCAGTCCGGCGAGGGCCTCGCCGGGTGTGGTCAGGCTGAAGTCCAGTGCCGCGCGCAGGGCGTCCCGGTCGGCGCGCAGCCGGGCGACGGCCTCCGGCTGGCCGGGCCCGAACCACGCCCGCTCGTACGCCTCGACCCGCCGCAGGACGTGGTCGCGCTGCCGCCGCCGGGCGGCCTCCTCCCCCGCGACGCGCCGCAACTGCTCCAGCCCGTACTCCCGCAGGGTGTCGAGCATCCGGTAGCGCACCCCGCCGGGCCCCGTCTCCCGCTCCAGCACGGACTTGTCCACGAGCCCGGCCAGGGCGTCCAGGACGTCGTCCGCACGCAGGAAGTCCCGACGGGGCCCGGCACGCCGGTCCTCCGCGTCCCGAGGGCCGGACACGGACGGCGCCGGGTGTCCGGACGGCGGCTCGGCCACGGGCGGCACGAGGGGGCGGAACAGCGGCCCCACGCCGGTCCCGGCCCCCGCAACGAGTACCGGGCCCGGCCCGGGTGGCCCGTCCGAGCAGGGCAATGACTCCGGCCCGGGCGACCAGACGGGCGGCGAGACGGAGGGCCCGTCCGGGCCGGGCAACGGCTCGGGCCCGGGCAGCCACACGGGCGGCCCGTCCGAGCCGGGCAATGACTCCGGCCCGGGCAGCCACACGGGCGGCCCGTCCGAGCAGGGCAACGGCTCCGGCCCGGGCAGCCACACGGGCGGCCCGTCCGAGCAGGGCAACGGCTCCGGCCCGGGAGGCGACACGGCCGGCCCGTCCGAGCAGGGCAACGGCTCCGGCCCGGGCGACCACTCGGGCGGCCCGTCCGGGCCGGGCAATGACTCCGGCCCGGGCGGCGTCACGGGTGGGGCGTCCGCGCACACCGTCTCCGCGGTCCCCGCGTCGAACGTGCCCGCCAGGACCGACAGGCGGGCCCACGCCAGCCGCTCCGGGCCGGTGCACAGGTCGTGGCTCCAGGCGACCGCCGCGCGCAGGGTCTGGTGGCGGGGCTGGGCCGCGGGGCTGCCGGTGGTCAGGACGCGGTAGCGGTCGTCGAGGCGGGCCAGCAGCTGCTCGGCGTCGAGCACGCGCATGCGGACGGCGGCGAGTTCGATGGCGAGGGGCAGACCGTCCAGCCGGCGGCACAGGCGGGCCACGGCCGCCCGGTTGGCGGGGGTGAGGCGGAAGCCGGGGACGACGGCGGCGGCCCGGTCGGCGAAGAGGGTGAGGGCCGGGTAGCCCTCGGCGGCCGACAGGTCGCCGTCGGGATCGGGCACCGGCAGCGGACGCACCTCCATCAGATGCTCCTCGGTGAGCCCGAGCCGGTGCCGGCTGGTGGCGAGGATCCGGACACCCTCGGCACCGCGCAGCAGCGCCGCCGCCAGCCGGGCGCAGGCGGCCGCCAGGTGCTCGCAGTTGTCCAGGACCAGGAGCAGCCGCCGCTCGCGCACCTGCTCGACCAGGGCGTCCGGCTGCGGCCGGCTGGAGTGGTCGTGCAGCCCGAGCGCGTCGGCGACGGCGAGCGGGACGAGGTCCGGGTCGTGCAGCCCGGACAGGTGCACGATCCGGACGCCGTCCGGGAAGGCCCGCCGTACCCGGGCCGCGAGGCGCGCGGCCAGCCGGGTCTTGCCGACGCCGCCCGGCCCGGTCAGCGTCACCAGCCGTGCGCGGGCCAGCAGTTCGCGGCCCTCGGTCAGTTCGCCACGCCGGTCGACGAAGCTGGTCGTCTCGGCCGGCAGGGAATGCTCCCGTCGTGGCGCTGATCCGCCCATGATCAGCCAGTCCTTCGGGGGTGTGGTCCCGGGGTCCGGTCGTCCCGGCTCCCCATGCGCGAGCCCCCACCCTCTCCCGGTCACGGGTCGATAGGCTCGCGCGGATCACACCCCCGGGTGCACTTGTGCCGCTCCTCCCCCACCACCACACCGCACGCGTACACTGCGCGGCCGCTTTCAGTCTTGACCTGCTCATGCCATTGGCAGAACGATGTGCGCCACCCGCACCACGCACGTCGCACGGAACAACCCCACCTCCCACCAGGAGATTTCATGCGACTTCGCACGTCAGGACCGGGCGCCGGCAGACGCACCGCCGCGCTCGCCACCCTCCTCGCCCTCGCCCTCGCGGCTCCCCTCTACGGGACGACCTCCGACGCCACCGCCGACAGCGCACCGAAGGCCGCCTCCTCGGCCGATGACATCCGGCAGTACGAGGTCCACCTGCACGCGACGGCCGAGGACCGCACGGCGCTCCAGCGCACCGGCGTGAGCGTCGACGAGGCCGACAGCCACGGTGTCGTGGTCTCCGGCCGCGCCGACCAGATCAGGAGACTGCGCGCCCAGGGCTACGAGGTCACCCCGCTCGGCGCGGTGCCCGACCGGTCGGCGGGCAAGGACGACGTCCGGCTCTTCGACTTCCCGTCGGGCGACTCGAAGTACCACAACTACGCGGAGATGACGAGCGAGATCAACGCGATCGTCGCCGCCAATCCCTCCATCGCGAGCCAGCGCGTCATCGGCACCTCGTACCAGGGCCGCAACATCGTCGCCGTCAAGATCAGCGACAACGTGGCCGCGGACGAGTCCGAGCCGGAGGTCCTGTTCACCCACCACCAGCACGCCCGTGAGCACCTGACGGTCGAGATGGCGCTCTACCTGCTGCGCGAGCTGACCTCCGGCTACGGATCCGACTCCCGCGTCACCAGCATGGTGAACAACCGCGAGATCTGGATCGTCCCGGACATCAACCCGGACGGCGGCGAGTACGACATCGCCACCGGCTCCTACCGCTCCTGGCGCAAGAACCGCCAGCCCAACTCCGGTTCGTCCTACGTCGGCACCGACCTGAACCGCAACTGGAACTACCGCTGGGGCTGCTGCGGCGGCTCCTCCGGCTCGACGTCCTCGGAGACCTACCGGGGCCGGGCGGCGGAGTCCGCGCCCGAGGTGAAGGTCGTGGCCGACTTCGTGCGCAGCAGGGTCGTCGGCGGCGAGCAGCAGATCACGGCCGGGGTGGACTTCCACACCTACAGCGAACTGGTGCTGTGGCCGTTCGGCTACACGTACTCGGACACCACGACCGGCATGACCGCGGACGACAACGCGGCGTTCAAGGCGGTCGGGCGGAAGATGGCCGCGAGCAACGGCTACACGGCGGAGCAGTCCAGCGACCTCTACATCACGGACGGGTCGATCGACGACTACCTCTGGGGGACGCACAAGATCTTCGCGTACACCTTCGAGATGTACCCCCGGTCCGGTGGGGGTGGGTTCTACCCGCCCGACGAGGTGATCGAGCGGGAGACCTCCCGCAACCGCGACGCGGTCCTGCAGTTGCTGGAGAACGCCGACTGCATGTACAGGTCCATCGGGAAGGAAGCCCAGTACTGCAGCTGAGGTGCGCGGTTCCTCGCGCCCCTTACTCGGCGTTCTCCTCGAAGTAGGCGTCCAGGACCGCGTCCAACTGCTCGTCCCACTCCTTGAAGTGGCTCCTGGCCGGCGCCTCGATCTCGATCGGGTACCAGCGCCGGTCAGGGGTGTGGACGGTGACGGTGTACCGCTTGCCGAAGCGGGCCGTCTCCGTCTCCACCGCGCCGATCTCGTCCCAGCGGAACTCGCACTCCTGGTCGTCCAGGCAGAGGCGAACTCCCCTGTGGTCGGCGGTCATCCGCGCGCGGCGGTCGGACGCCTCGAACACGGGCCCGCCGGACACGGTGTCCTCCGGCCCGGAGGAGGACACCGTGTCCGTCTCCTCCGGCCCGGCGGCGGCCGCCTCGGCGTCCTCGGCCTGCTCCGCCTCGGCCGTCTCGGGTTCGTCCACCGGCTCGCCGTCCTTCGCCCGTGGGGACGCGGGTGACGTGAGCCCGGGGATGAAGGCCGGATCGAATCCGGCGCCTTCCAGGGGCTGGCTGCTCGAACCTATGCGCTGCTCCACAGCCCAGCAGTATGGTCGACAAACCTGTGCGGCACACAGTCGGACCCGACTTCGTTATCAGACCCCTACACGAACAGGCTCAGCACCGCCGCGACCGCGAACCCGGCGAGCGACAGCACGCTCTCCAGCACCGTCCACGATTTGAGCGTGTCGCGCTCGCTGATGCCGAAGTACTTGGCCACCATCCAGAATCCGCCGTCGTTGACGTGCGAGGCGAAGATGGAACCGGCGCTGATGGCCATGATGACCAGGGCGACGAACGCCTGGGAGTGGTCGCCCTCGGACAGCAGCGGCGCGACGATGCCGGCCGTCGTCACGATCGCCACCGTCGCCGAGCCCTGGGCGACGCGCAGCACGACGGAGATCAGGTAGGACAGCACGATCACCGGCAGGCCGACGCCGTGGAACGTGTCCGACAGGGCCTGGGCCACGCCGCTCGCCTTGAGGACGGCGCCGAAGACGCCGCCCGCGCCGACCACCAGCAGGATGTTGCCCACCGGCTTGAGGGACGCCGTCGACACCGTCTCCAGGGACTTGCGGGACCAGCCGCGGCGGATGCCGAGCAGGTAGTACGCGAGGAACAGGGCGATCGTCAGCGCCACGAACGGGTTGCCGAAGAACTCGACCACCGAGCGGAGGGTGGAGGGGTTCAGGGCGATCGAGGAGAAGGTGGCGGCGAGGATGAGCACCAGGGGCGTGCCGATGATGCCGAGGACCGTGCCGAGGGGGACCGGGTCCTCGCGCGGCTCCACCCCGGCGGCGCGCTGCTCGTCCACGACGGCCTGCCTGGCCTCCTGCGCCGCGTCGACCATGTCCTGCGGCACGGCGACGAAGACGCGCCGGCCGATCCACGCGGCGTAGCCCCACGCGGCCACTACGGCGGGCAGACCGCAGACGATGCCCATGAGGATGACCCAGCCGAGGTCGACGTGGAGGAGGCCGGCGGCGGCGACCGGGCCGGGGTGCGGCGGCAGGAAGGCGTGCGTGACCGACAGGCCCGCGAGCAGCGGCAGGCAGTACAGCAGGATCGACCTGCCCGACCGCTTGGCGGCCGCGTAGACGATGGGCGCCAGGACGAAGATGCCGACGTCGAAGAAGACCGGGATGCCGAAGATCAGGCCCGTCAGGCCCATGGCGAGCGGGGCGCGCTTCTCGCCGAACAGGCCGAGCAGACGGGTCGCCAGCACCTGGGCGCCGCCGCTGACTTCGAGGATCGCGCCGAGCATGGTGCCCAGGCCGATGATGATGGCGACATGGCCGAGGATCCCGCCCATGCCGGACTCGATGGTGGAGACGGCGTCCGACTTCTGGACGGTGCCGAAGAGTTCGGTGACGGACAGGCCGGCCGCGAGGCCGACGGCTATGGAGACCGCCAGCAGGGCGACGAAGGGCTGGAGCCTCGTCCTGATGATGAGGAAGAGCAGCAGTGCGATGCCGAGCGCGGCGGTGAGCAGGAGCCCGGCGGTGCCGTCGACGAGGAGGAGCAGTCCTCCGGTGTGCGGCGGGGCTTCGGCGGGGGCGGACGCGGCGAGCGGATGGGACATACGGGGGGTCCTCTGCGTAAGGGCATGCAGCTTCTGGGTAGGGGGGAGCGCGGCGCGGCGCATCGAAGGCGCCGCGCCTCGGGGAAGGCGGGGTGGGGGTGGGTCAGCCGAGGACGGCCAGCGCGTCGATCTCGACGAGGAGACCCGCGGGCAGGCCGACGTAGACGGTCGTGCGCGCGGCGGGCGGCTGGGTCAGCCCCTGCTCCGCGAAGTACGCGTCGTAGATCCCGTTGAACTCGGGGAAGTGGGCCACGTCCGTCAGGTAGACGCGGATCATCATCACGTCGTCCCAGGAGGCGCCGCCCTCCTCCAGGATGGCCTTGACGTTGGCGAGGGTCTGGAGGGTCTGCTCGCGCAGGGCCGGGCCGGCGGGCGTGGGCGCCTTGCCCTCCTCGGCGGGCAGGAAGCCGACCTGCCCGGCGACCTGGAGGATGTTGCCCTTCCTCACCCCGTGGGAGAACCGGGCCGGCGGGGTGGTGTGGGTCTTCGGGGTGAGTGCGATCTTGTCGGTCATGCGGTGGTGGTGCCCTTCACTGGTGTTCTGCCGGAGTACTCCCCGCTGATGGCGTCGGCCGTGCGGCGCACCAGCGGCAGGAGGGTGAGGAGTTCGTCGGCGGTGACGACGACGTTCGGCGCGGAGACCGACATGGCGGCGACGACCCGGCCGTCGGCGCCGCGGATGGGCGCCGCGACGCAGTTGATGGACTCCTCGTGGCCGCCGAGGTCGGTGGCCCAGCCCTGTTCGCGCACCTTCTCCAGCTCGCGCAGGAACGCGCCGGCGTGGGGGGTCGAACGGGACGTGTAGGAGGGGTAGTCGAGCTTCTCGGCGACGGCCCGCCGCTCGTGCTCGGGCAGGTCGGCCAGCAGCAGCTTGGCGACCGCGGCGACGGTGATGGCGACGGGCTTGCCGATCCGCGAGTACATGCGCACCGGGTAGCGGCTGTCGACCTTGTCGATGTAGAGGACCTCGTTCTCCTCGTACACGGCGAGGTGCACGGTGTGCCCGCAGCTCTCGTTGAGGCGGACCAGGTGGGGGTGGGCGATCTCGCGGACGTCGAGGTTCTCCATCGCCTCCTGGGCGAGAGCGAAGAGCCGGGCGCCCAGCCGGTAGCGCTGGTCGGACTGGCGGTAGACCAGGCCGTGCTCGTGCAGGGTGCGCAGCAGGCGCAGGGCGGTGGACTTGTGCACGCCGAGGCGGTCGGCGACCTGCCCCAGGTCGGCGGGGCCCTCGGCGAGCAGCGGCAGGATGCTCAGCGCGCGGTCGACGGTCTGGCTCATGACGTACGTACCTCCTCGTCGGCCCGCTGTGCGTCCTCGGTCCAGCCCGGGCCGAGTCGCAGTCTCCCCCATGCGTCCTCGTCCAGGGCGGCGAGGCGGTCGGCGTGGTCCCGGGCCGGCGGCGCGGCGAGGTCGCCGGGGACGGTGAGCGCGGCGGCGGCCGTCAGGTGCCCGTGCCGCAGCCGGTCCCGCACGGGCAGCCGGCGCAGGGTGGCGGACAGGAACCCGGCGGCGAAGGCGTCCCCGGCGCCGACGGCGGCGACGACGTCGACCCGGGGGGCGCGCACACGTGTGGTGTCCCCGCCGAGGGCGACGGCGCCGTCCGCACCCAGCTTGACGACCACCAGGGCGGGCTCGGGCAGCGCGGCCCGGATGGCGGCCGCCCCGCTCAGGCCCCAGGCGTCGAGGGCCTCGTCGGCGCCGACGAAGACGACGTCCGCGCGGCGGGCCAGGTCGAGCAGCACCCGCGCCCGGTCCGGTTCGGCCCACAGCCCCGGGCGGTGGTTGACGTCGAAGGAGACGAGCGGGCGTTCCGTTCCCGGCTCGGTCAGTTCCCACAGCAGGTCGAGGCAGGTTCCGGACAGGGCCGCCGTGATCCCGGACAGGTGCAGGACGCGTCCGGCGCGGGCCGCCGCCAGGTCGACCGTGGCGGTGGACATGGCCGAGGCGGCCGAGCCGGCCCGGTAGTAGGCGACCTCGTGGGCGTCGTCCGCGCGGTCGCCCGCGGTGCGGAAGTAGATGCCGGTCGGGCGGGCCGGGTCGCGCCGCACGGACGCGACGTCGACGCCGTACCCGCCGATCTCCGCGACGAGGTGGTCGCCGAAGCCGTCGGCGCCCACGGCGCTGACCCACCGGGTGGAGTGGCCCGCTGCCGCCAGCACGCACGCCACGTTGGACTCCGCGCCGCCGATCCCGCGGTCGAAGGACGGCACGTCGGCGAGGCGGCCCGGCCGGGAGGGCAGGAACGTGACCATGGACTCGCCGAGCGCGACGACGTCCACGACGTCGGGGGCGTTGCAGGGTCCGGTGGGGGTCACGATGCTCGTAGCTCCTCGGTGGTCCGGTGGATGGCTGATCCATTGACCGGGGGTGGCCGAGATGTTAGACAGCGTTGAGCGCTATACGCAATGAATGTTGCAAGTAATGCAACACCGCTGATCAGGAGGGTTCATGCCAGCCGACACCGCAGCCGATTCCCTCGCCCGGCTGGCCGCCGAGCGGGTCGACCACCGCTTCAAGGGGCTTCCGCCGGACGCCGACGGGCTGACCGTCGGCGAGCTGGCCGCCCAGCGCCGCAACCTCTTCACGGACGGGTTCGCCACCCCCGTGCTCGCGCTGTCCGCGGAGCGGCTGGAGCACAACCTGGAGCTCATGGAGACCTACGCGGCCCGGCACGGCCTGGCCTTCGCCCCGCACGGCAAGACCTCCATGGCACCCCAGCTGTTCCAGCGGCAGATCGAGCACGGGGCGTGGGGCATCACGCTCGCCGTGCCGCACCAGGTGCGGGTCGCGCGGGCGTTCGGGGTCCGGCGGGTGTTCCTGGCCAACGAGCTGGTCGACGCGGCGGCCCTGCGGTGGATCGCCGCCGAGCTGGACGCCGACCCGGACTTCCGGTTCGTCTGCTACGTCGACTCGGTGCGCGGCGTGGAGCTGATGGACGCCGCGCTGCGGGACGCCGGCGCCACCCGCCCGGTGGACGTCGTCGTCGAGCTCGCCGCCGGTGAGGGCGCCCGCACCGGCGTCCGCACCGAGACCGGGTGCGCGGCGGTCGCGGACGCGGTGGCCGCCACGCGGACCCTGCGCCTGGCCGGCGTCGCGGGCTACGAGGGCGAGGTGCCGAAGGCCGACACCGAGCGGGTGACGGCGTGGCTGCGGCGGCTGGTGGCGCTGGCCGCAGCCTTCGACAAGGCCGGGCGGTTCACGGGCCTGGACGAGATCGTGGTCAGCGCGGGCGGCAGCGCCTGGTTCGACGCGGTCGCCGACGTGTTCGCTCAGATCCCCGAACTGTCCTCGCCCGTGCTGAAGTTGCTCCGCTCGGGCGCGTACGTCTCCCACGACGACGGCCACTACCGCAAGCTCACCCCGTTCAACCGGGTCCCCGAGGAGGGCGCCCTGGAGCCCGCGTTCCGCCTGTGGGCCCAGGTGGTGTCGCGGCCCTCCACGGAGCAGGCCTTCCTCAACGCGGGCAAGCGGGACGCCGCCCACGACCTCGACCTGCCCGTCGCCCAGGTGCTGCGCCGCGAGGGCGCCGAGCGCCCCGCCACCGGCGTCACGGTGACGGCCCTGTCCGACCAGCACGCCTGGCTGAGCACCGCGCCGGAGGCGGACCTGGAGGTCGGCGACTGGGTCGGGCTCGGGCTGTCCCACCCGTGCACCTCGTTCGACAAGTGGCAGCTGATCCCCGTCGCCGAGGCGGACGGCACGGTCGTCGACTACGTGCGCACGTTCTTCTAGGAGGTCGGCGGCGATGGAAGAGCTCGTCATCCGGGACGCCGACGTCGTCGACGGCTCCGGCGCGGACGTCTACCGGGCCGACGTCGTGATCGACGGCGGCCGCATCGTGGGGATCGTCAAGGAGGCCGCGGCGGCCGGCTGCCAGCGGCCGAGGGCCCGCCGGGAACTGGACGCCGAGGGGCTGGTCCTCTCCCCCGGCTTCGTCGACATGCACGCCCACAGCGACCTGGCGCTGCTGCGCGACCCCGACCACAGCGCCAAGGCCGCCCAGGGCGTCACCCTGGAGGTCATCGGCCAGGACGGCCTGTCGTACGCGCCGGTCGACGACCGTACGCTCGGCGAGGTGCGCCGGGCGATCGCCGGGTGGAACGGCCCCGGGGACGACATCGACTTCGACTGGCGCACGGTCGGCGAGTACCTCGACCGGCTGGACCGCGGGATCGCCGTCAACGCGGCCTACCTGATCCCGCAGGGCACGGTCCGGGCACTCGCCGTCGGCTGGGAGGACCGGCCGGCCACCCCGCGGGAGCTGGAGCGGATGCGGCAGCTGGTGGCCGAGGGCATGGAGCAGGGCGCCGTCGGCATGTCGTCGGGACTGACGTACACCCCGGGCATGTACGCGCGGGACGCCGAACTGACCGAGCTGTGCCGGGTGGTGGCGTCCTACGGCGGCTACTACTGCCCGCACCACCGCTCCTACGGCGCGGGCGCCCTGGAGGCCTACCGGGAGATGGTCGCGCTGACCCGGGAGGCGGGCTGTGCGCTGCATCTCGCCCACGCCACCATGAACTTCGGCGTGAACAAGGGCCGGGCGCCCGAGCTGCTGGCCCTGCTGGACCGGGCTCTCGCGGACGGCGCGGACATCAGCCTCGACACCTATCCCTACACCCCCGGCTGCACCACCCTCGCGGCCGTCCTGCCGAGCTGGGCGAGCGAGGGCGGCCCGGAGAAGACCCTCGGGCGGCTGGCGGACGACGCCACCGCCGAGCGCATCCGCCACCACCTGGAGGTCGTCGGCTCCGACGGCTGCCACGGCGTGCCCGTCGAGTGGGACACCATCGAGATCTCCGGCGTGAACGACCCGGCCCTGGCCCCGTTCGTCGGCCGGACGGTGGAGGAGTCCGCGGCACTGCGGGGCGAGGAGCCGTGGGTGACGGCGCGGGGCCTGCTGCTGGCGGACCGGCTGGCCCCGACGATCCTCCAGCACGTGGGCCACGAGGAGAACGTCCGGGAGATCATGCGCCACCGGGTGCACACCGGCGGCTCGGACGGCATCCTCCAGGGCGCCAAGCCGCATCCGCGCGCCTACGGCACCTTCCCGCACTACCTCGGGCACTACGTGCGGGAGTTGGGAGTGCTGACGCTGGAGGAGTGCGTCGCGCACCTCACCTCGCGCCCGGCCGCGCGGCTGCGCCTGCCCGACCGGGGCCTGGTCCGCGAGGGGTACGTGGCCGACCTGGTGCTGTTCGACCCGGCGACGGTGGCGGCGGGCTCGACGTTCGCCGCGCCGCGCACCCTGCCGACGGGCATTCCGTACGTCCTGGTGGACGGCCGGTTCGTGATCGAGGACGGCCGGCGCACGGACGTGCTGGCGGGCCGGGCGGTGCGCGGGACTCCCCCCGCGTGACCGCCCGGCCGGCCCCTTCCCTACGGCTTGGGCAGGGTGCAGCCGCTCGCGCTCAGGTCGAGCTTGCTGTCGATGCCGAAACAGGCGGGGATCCCGTAGGTCTGCTGGGCGTAGTTGATGCCCTGGCGGACCGTCACGTTGCCGCCTGCGTCGACCTCGCACGGGTTGTTCACCGTGCAGCGCTCACCGTCCTCGTTGCCGGTGTTGTTGATGGCGACGACCTTGTTGGTGGCCTGGTCGACGACGGGCGAGCCGGACGTGCCGCCGATGGTGTTGCAGGCGGAGGTGTAGCGGACCGAGTCCTTCCAGGTCCAGCCGCCCTCCTTCAGCGTGGGCACGAACCCGTCGATGGTGCAGCTGTAGATCCGCTTCCAGTACCCGGAGGGGATGCTGATGGCGGTGCCGGCGACCGGGTGGGCGTCGGTCAGCGTCAGCGCGTCGATTCCGTACGCGCTCTTGATGCGCCCGTAGGTGGTGCTGAGCTGGTACAGCGCGACGTCCGTGTCGGTCATCGTGCCGTAGGCGAGCTTCGCGGCGCGCAGGGTGGCGACGCGCGAGCCGGAGGCGTTGAGCAGGCTGAACGTACGGCTGGACGACCGGTCGACGAGCACCTGTCCGGGGCTGGGGAAGCCGGACTCCAGGCAGTGGCCGTTGGTCATCACCAGCGCCGGGTCGTCGCTCTCGGAGTCCGGCATGCGCACCACGGAGCCGGAGCAGTTGCTGAGCGCGACGGTGCCGGCGAAGGTGACGGCCTGGGCCGACGGCCGGGTGAGCCCGGACAGCGCCTGCCCGACGGACGCGACCACGTCCGACACGGCAGACGTGGCCGGGCCCGCGTCCGCGGCCTTGCCGACGCCCGTGGGGGCGACGTCGGCGGCGGTCGCGGGAGCCGCGCCGGCCCCGGCTATCGCCAGGGCGAGGAACGCGGCGGCGAGAGGTTTTCTCATGGGGGGTCCCCTCTTGCGACGGAGGCGGCCGGAGATCCTCCGGCCGCCCGCACTGTTGTCATGTGCATTGTGATCGCCGCAAGGGGTCCGCACAAGCACCTGTTCCACGACCGGAACGGCAGGTTCCGTCACAGGGCGTCCCAACCGGCCTTTCCGGCCGATTACTTGGGCCCCTTCGTCCCGCCCGGTCCGCGCCCCGGTTTCCCGCCGGACCGGCCGGGGCCCGCGGACGCGACCGTGGGCGAGGGGTCCTCCGGAGCCCCGGTCGCCGTGCCGCCGGACGCGGGCGGAGCGCCGTCGGTGGCGGACGGGGCCGGGTCCGCACCCGCGACGCGGGCGGGACTCGCGGACGCGGACGCGGACGGCCCGCCGGACGTGTCCGGGCCGTCCGGCGCATCGGTGAGCGGGACGGCAGGCGGCACGGACGCGGTGCCGGTGGGCGACGCTGCCGGGGACTCCTGCGCGGCCGGAGCCGTGCGCCCGCCCTGACCGCCCCGCGTCCCGCCGGAGGGCGAACCGGACGGGGAGGACCCGCCCACGGCGGCGACCAGGGCGACCACGGCGGCCACCGCCACGGCGCCCACGGCGCCGGCCGCCACCGGACGGCGCGCGGCTCCCTGCCGGGGCTTGCGCCGGGACCCGCCCCCCGCGCCCGGACGGCGCCGCGGCGGTCCGGCGGAGGGCTCCCGCGAGCCGTCCGCACCGCCGGGAAGCCCGTCGGCAGGGGCGCCGTCCGCGCCACCGCCCGCGGCCGAGGCGGCTCCCCCGGCGCCGTAGCCGTCCTGCCAGCCGTGCGCGGCCGCCGGATCCGCGTAGGCCTCGTACACGGGGCGGGCGGCGCCGCGCGGCAGATAGACGGGCGGCGGCCCCGGCGGGCCGCCGCCCGTCGCTCCATCGGCGTACTCGAACTGCTCGGGCATGGCGGCGCATTCCAGGGACCGAAGGCGCTGGTGGGACAGCGCGCGGCGATATCCCACCAAAGCGCCCCGTCTCACGTGGCGGAAAACACGACCCGCCCCGCGTTACCGGGCCGTAAGCTCCCTGCATGCAGGTGATCCAGTCGACCAAGCTCGCCAACGTCTGTTACGAGATCCGGGGCCCGGTGCTCGAGGAGGCGATGCGGCTGGAAGCGGCCGGCCACAAGATCCTCAAGCTGAACACCGGCAACCCGGCGGCGTTCGGCTTCGAGTGCCCGCCGGAGATCCTGGAGGACATCCTCCGCAACGTCTCCTCGGCGCACGGCTACGGGGACGCCAAGGGCCTGCTGGCCGCGCGCCGCGCCGTCGTCATGCACAACCAGACCCTCGGCATCGAGACGGACGTCGAGCACGTCTTCATCGGCAACGGCGTCTCCGAGCTGATCGTGATGGCGATGCAGGGCCTGCTGGACGACGGCGACGAGGTGCTCGTCCCGGCCCCGGACTACCCGCTGTGGACGGCGGCCGTCTCCCTCTCCGGCGGCACGGCGGTCCACTACCGCTGCGACGAGCAGTCCGACTGGATGCCGGATCTCGCCGACATCGAGCGCAAGGTCACCGACCGCACCAAGGCCCTCGTCATCATCAACCCGAACAACCCGACGGGCGCGGTCTACGACGAGGCGATGATCAAGGGCCTGACCGACATCGCCCGCCGCCACAACCTGCTGGTCTGCTCCGACGAGATCTACGACAAGATCCTGTACGACGAGGCCGTGCACACCCCGACCGCCAAGGTCGCCCCCGACCTGCTGACCCTCACCTTCAACGGCATGTCGAAGGCGTACCGGGTGGCCGGCTACCGGGTCGGGTGGATGTCGATCTCGGGGCCCCGCGCGCACGCCGACTCCTACATCGAGGGCCTGACGATCCTGGCGAACATGCGCCTGTGCGCCAACATGCCGGGACAGCACGGGGTCGTCGCCGCGCTCAGCGGACGCCAGACGATCAATGACCTGGTCCTGCCGGGCGGGCGGCTGCGCGAGCAGCGGGACGTGGCGTACGAGATGCTGACGCAGATCCCGGGGGTGAGCTGCGTGAAGCCGAAGGGGGCGCTGTACCTCTTCCCACGCCTGGACCCCAAGGTCTTCAAGATCAAGGACGACCGCCGGATGGTGCTCGACCTGCTCCGGCGCGAGAAGATCATGGTCGTGCAGGGCACGGGCTTCAACTGGCCCGAGCCGGACCACTTCCGGGTGGTGACCCTGCCGACGGTCGGGGACCTGCGCGACGCGGTGAGCCGGATCGGCCACTTCCTGGACGGCTACGGCCAGACCTGACCCGGCCGGCTTTCCGGCCGACCGACCCCGCCGGCTTGCCGGCCGACGGCCCGCTCACCGTATGTGTACAGACAGTCCGATCTTGTGAACGACTCAACTTTAGACGAAATCCAAGCTAGGATGGTTTCCTGTTGAACTCAGGAGGCCCTCCCATGTACGAACCGATCCGCACGAAGTCGGTCCACCACACGGCTGACGGCCCCAACCCGGACTACCCCCACCGTTCCCGTGAGGAGGAGCTGGACATCCAGCTCGCCGGGCACCTGGCCGCCCTGCTCGCCGTCACGGACGAGCTGCGCGCACGGGAGGACTCGGCCGACCTGGACACGGCGGCGGAGCGGCTGGCGGAGCAGGTGGGCCGGCTCAGGGGCGGCCCCGCCCCGGCGCGGGTGACCGGCACGCGGCGCGAGCGCAGTGCCGCCGCCCTGCACCGCAAGGCGCACGCACTGGCGGGCCGCGCGCTGGTCGTCGCCGCCTCGCGCGCCGACACGGCGGCCGCGATCCTGGCCGCCGAGCGCATGGACGCCCACACGGCGGCCCTGGAGCCCCGCGCACTCGCCTCCCGCTGAGCCCCCTTCGGGGCTCCCCCCGACGGCCCCGGTCCGCGCGCACCCGCAGCGACGCGCGGACCGGGCGCCACGCACGTGCTCGTGAGGGCCACCGGGCGTCGTCACGCCGGGCCGGGCGGTCCGTCCGGACGGCGCGACGGACTCGGCCCGGGACGGCCCGGATCAGCCCTGGGCCGAAGCGCCGAGGGCGGTGACGACGTGACGGAGGACCACGCGGCCGTCCGCCTCCTCGCCGCCCGTCGCCCCAGCCGTCCCCTCAGCCGTCGCTTCCGCCCGCACCAGGACACCCGTCTCCGGGTCGATCGTGAAATCGCAGGTCAGGCTCTCGTCAGAGGCCCAGGCGCTGAGCGGAAAGGCGCGCAGCGGACGGACACCCGCCCGCACGGAGGTCGCCGAGACGGCCGTGACGTGCGCCAGGTGGGACACGATCCTGGCCGGGGCGAGCAGTTCGGCCAGCCGGGCCGCCGCCGGGCTCGTCGCGTCCGGCGCGTAGTCCCCGGTCACCGTCAGCTCCCGCCCGGAGGCCGAGACCGTCCAGGACCGGGCCGACGGCTCGCCCGCGAAGGTCAGGTCCTCGTACGGGTCGGCCTCGACGGCGACGTCGGCCGTCAGCCGGACGGGCTCGACCAGGGTCCTGGCCATCCGCGCCACCACCCGCCCCGCGGCGGCCGACGACCTCACGTCGCGGACGCCCGGTTCCTCGACCCGGGCCGTGGCCAGCGGGCCGCGGTCGTCGTGGAGCGTGGCGGACGACAGGAAACCGGTGACCGGATCGAGCCGCACGACCAGGCCCCGGGCACCGGGCGGCAGCCATGCGTCGGTGGGGTCGGCGAACAGCGGGTGCGGAACCAGGGAGAGTTCGACGCCCCCCTCACCGCGCTCGGCCCGCGTCACCGCCCCGATGCCCCGGATCAGCCGGGCGGGGTCGAACAGGGCGGCCCACGGCTCGCAGGAGTCCTCCTCCCGGAGGAGGGCGGACGAGACCCCTTCCAGCCGGAAGGCCCGTGTCCCCCCGGGCCACCGGGGGGCGGGCCCGCCGGTCGTCCCGCAACCGAACGGCCCAGCGAGCTCCGGCGCGGACTCCCGCTCCTCGTAGGAGATCTCGACCACCGCGTCCACCCGGGCGTCCTCGGCGACCGTCGCGGCGATCCGGGACAACGCCCAGGCGGTCAGCGGGTGGTGCTCCGCGGGCGGGTCGCCCAGCCAGTGGGTGGTTGCTGCCATGGTGCCCAGGTCTCCTCGGCACCGGGACGACGATCAGGTGCCCACTACACGTACCGTACGCGGCCCGTCGGAGCAGCCGGCGCGGAGGCCCGGGCGCCGGCCGTGCGCTCGGCCGTGCACCCGGCTTGTGCCGGAGACGCCCGGGCGCCCCGGGCGACGCGGGGCGTCGGCCGGGGCGCTCGGTCATGCATCGGCACGTTCGTGAGCCCGCGGGGCGGGCCGCGCCGAAGCGGGCGGGAGTGTGCCTGTCGCCACCGGGTTCCGTCGGGGCGGACGGAGGGCGGCGACGGGCTCGGAACCCCGCACGCCGTTGTGCGGGTCCCGCCGGTTCGTCCCGCGGCCGGCCGTGACGATCACTGGTCAGGGCACATCCGTGCCGGCCGCGGAGTTCGGGGTGGGGCTCAGCCCAGGCGCTCCACCAGGGCGCGGTACTGGTCCCACAGCTCCTTCGGCGTGTGGTCGCCGAAGGTGTTGAGGTGCTCGGGGACAAGGGCGGCCTCCTCGCGCCAGACCTCCTTGTCGACCGTGAGCAGGAACTCCAGGTCGGACTCGGCCAGTTCCAGGCCGTCGGTGTCGAGGGACTCCTTGGTCGGCAGGACGCCGATGGGGGTCTCGACGCCGTCGGCCTTGCCGTCCAGGCGCTCCACGATCCACTTCAGGACGCGGCTGTTCTCGCCGAAGCCGGGCCAGACGAAGGCGCCCTCGTCGTTCTTGCGGAACCAGTTGACGTAGTAGATCTTCGGCAGCTTGGACTGGTCCTTGTCCTTGGCCACGTCGACCCAGTGGGCCATGTAGTCGCCCATGTTGTAGCCGCAGAAGGGCAGCATCGCGAACGGGTCGCGGCGCAGCTCGCCGACCTTGCCCTCGGCGGCGGCGGTCTTCTCGGAGGCCACGTTGGCGCCGAGGAAGACGCCGTGGTTCCAGTCGAAGGACTCCGTCACCAGCGGCACGGCGGTGGCGCGGCGGCCGCCGAAGAGGATCGCCGAGATCGGCACGCCCTTGGGGTCCTCCCACTCCGGCGCGATGATCGGGCACTGCGACGCCGGGACGGTGAAGCGGGCGTTGGGGTGCGCGGCCGGGACGCCCGACTCGGGCGTCCAGTCGTTGCCCTTCCAGTCCGTGAGGTGGGCCGGGGCCTCCTCCGTCATGCCCTCCCACCACACGTCGTTGTCGTCGGTGAGGGCGACGTTGGTGAAGACGGCGTTGCCCCACAGCGTCTTCATCGCGTTGGCGTTGGTGTGCTCGCCGGTGCCGGGGGCGACGCCGAAGAAGCCGGCCTCGGGGTTGATGGCGTAGAGGCGGCCGTCCTCGCCGAAGCGCATCCAGGCGATGTCGTCGCCGATGGTCTCGACGGTCCAGCCGGGGACGGTCGGCTCCAGCATGGCGAGGTTGGTCTTGCCGCAGGCGCTCGGGAAGGCTGCGGCGACGTACTTGGCCTCGCCGCGCGGCGGGGTCAGCTTCAGCACGAGCATGTGCTCGGCCAGCCAGCCCTCGTCACGGGCCATGACGGAGGCGATGCGCAGCGCGTAGCACTTCTTGCCGAGCAGGGCGTTGCCGCCGTAGCCCGAGCCGTAGGACCAGATCTCGCGGTCCTCGGGGAAGTGCGAGATGTACTTGGTCTGGTTGCACGGCCACGGCACGTCCTGCCGGCCGGCCTCCAGCGGGGCGCCCAGGGTGTGGACGGCCTTGACGAAGAAGCCGTCGGAGCCGAGCTCGTCCAGCACGGCCTGGCCCATGCGCGTCATGGTGCGCATCGAGACGGCCACGTACGCCGAGTCCGTGATCTCGACGCCGAGCGCGGACAGCGGCGAGCCGAGCGGGCCCATGCAGAAGGGCACGACGTACATGGTCCGGCCGCGCATCGAGCCGCGGAACAGGCCGCCCTCGCCGCCGGCGCCCTGGAAGATCTCCCGCATCTCGGCGGGTGCCTTCCAGTGGTTGGTCGGGCCCGCGTCCTCTTCCTTCTCGGAGCAGATGAAGGTCCGGTCCTCGACGCGGGCGACGTCGGTCGGGTCGGAGGCGGCGTAGTAGGAGTGGGGGCGCTTGATCGGGTCGAGTTTCCGGAAGGTGCCCTTCTGGACGAGCTCCTCGCACAGCCGCTCGTACTCGGCCTCGGATCCGTCACACCAGACCACGTTGTCCGGCTGCGTCAGTTCTGCGATCTCGTTGACCCACGAGATCAGTCCCTGATGGGTGGTGGGGACGGTGGGAGCCGCGATGTCGCGCGCCACGATTGCTCCTAGATGAGGGATGTGTGTCGTTGTGGAGGCCCCGTGGGGGCTGCGACCCGGATGCTTGTCGGTGACTCGGCGCTCATCCGGTGCCGACCGCACTCATTTGATCATCCGATGGAAGTGCCCATCTGTCCAGAGGAGCGCACAGGTGAGCAACGTGAGGATCGCCACGGTTTCTCACGGGCGCTTTGCGTGCACGTTGCGTTCACCTGACCGTCCATTTGCGTGACCATCGGCCGGGACGAGGTGGGACCGCCCACACGCGGCCGGCGAAGGGACCCTGCCGATAGGCCACTTACGGTTCCGTAGCTACCATTCCGACATGACTGCGTTCGCCCCCGACGCGCCCACGGACACGCCGGACGACGGCAGCGGTCCGCAGGCGCTGCACCTGCCGCACCCGGTGAAGCCGAAGCTCCGCGGCTGGCTCCACCTGGGCATGTTCCCGGCCGCGCTCGTCGCGGGACTCGTCCTGACCGCGCTCGCCGACTCGACCAGAGGACGCATCGCCTGCGGGATCTACGCGCTGACGGCGTGCCTGCTGTTCGGTGTCAGCGCGCTGTACCACCGCGGGGACTGGAGCCCCCGCATGGACGGCATCCTGCGCCGGCTGGACCACGCCAACATCTTCCTGATCATCGCCGGCACCTACACCCCCCTGACCATGCTGCTCCTGCCGGACGCCAAGGGCCGGTGGCTGCTGTGGGGCATCTGGGCCGCGGCCGCGGCCGGCATCCTGTTCCGCGTCTTCTGGGTCGGCGCCCCGCGCTGGCTCTACACGCCGTGCTACATCGCCATGGGCTGGGCCGCCGTGTTCTACCTGCCCGACTTCATGCGCACCGGCGGCATCGCCGTCCTCGTCCTGATCGTGATCGGCGGCGTGTTCTACAGCGCGGGCGGTGTCGTCTACGGCATCAAGCGGCCGAACCCGTCCCCCCGCTGGTTCGGCTTCCACGAGGTGTTCCACTCCTTCACGCTCGCGGCCTTCATCGCGCACTACGTGGGCATCTCCCTGGTCGCCTACCAGCACGGGTAGAGCCGTGGGCGGACGTCCCGCGGCACGGGCTGCGCGCGGCCCTCGACCCAGGCGCGGGCCGCCGGCCGGAAACTCCCACGGCCGGCGCCCGTCCCCGTGACATCCTGACCGGGTGAACGGTCCCGAGATCCACGTCGAATTCGCGCCCCTCCTGCACGTCTTCGTCCCCCGCGCCCGCCGGGACGGCACCGTGCGGGCCGCCACCGACGGCGTCTCCAGCCTCGGCCACGTCGTCGAGTCCCTGGGCGTGCCGCTGACCGAGGTGGGCGTCCTGCTCGCCGACGGCCGCGAGGTCCCGGTCTCGCACGTCCCGGTCGCCGGGGAGTCGGTGGAGGTGCGGGCCGTCACCCGCCCGCAGCACGTGCCGGGCGCTCCTCTGCGCTTCCTCCTCGACGTCCACCTCGGCACGCTGGCCCGCCGGCTGCGCCTGCTCGGCGTCGACACGGCCTACGAGTCGACCGACATCGGCGACCCGGCACTGGCCGCCCGTTCCGCCGCCGAGCAGCGGGTCATGCTGAGCCGCGACCGGGGGCTGCTGCGCCGGCGCGAGCTGTGGGCCGGGGCGTTCGTGTACAGCACCCGGCCCGAGGAGCAGCTCGAGGACGTCCTGGACCGGTTCCGGCCCGACCTGCGCCCCTGGACGCGCTGCACCGCCTGCAACGGGCTGCTGCGCCGGGCGACCAAGGAGGAGGTCGCCGACCAGCTCGAACACGGCACGCAGGCGACCTACGACGTGTTCGCGCGGTGCGGTGCGTGCGGGCGGGCCTACTGGAAGGGTGCGCATCACGAGCAGCTGGAGGCGATCGTGGAGCGGGCCGTGGCGAGCTTCGGCCCGAGCGCCGTGGACGGCTGAGGAGCGTGGAGGACCGCGCGGCCGTCGTCGCCGGTCGCGCGGTTCCCCCCCCGCCCGTGAGGCGCGTTCCTCGAAGGCGCTCTCAGCGCCTGGTCACGTCCCCCTTGCCGCAGGCGATCCCGTCCCTGTTCCGGTCCAGGCCCAAGGGGTCGTCCTTGCCGTTGACCTTCAGGCGGCCGTAGTCGTTCGTCCTGAGCCACTCGCAGCGGGCCGCGGCCGTCCTCTTCACCTCCGCCGGGAAGCGCGTCGGCACGCAGACGTTGATCGAGCCGTAGTGGCGGTCGCAGCCGGAGACCGTCGGACCGACCTGCTGCGACACCCGCTTCCTGCCGGGCCCCGTGGCCTTGCCCCGCGGTGCGTCGGCGAAGTCGTGGACGTGTGCCGAGGCGTCGGTCGCCTTCAGGGCCTGCGGGCCCTGGAGGTGCACCCACTCGGCGACCGACGGCACCCCGTTCGCGTCCACCGCGAAGAGCATGTACCAGCCGGGCGGGGCCAGGTTGGGGTTGCTCGTCACGTTCAGGTCGACGTTGTCGCCGTCGACGGACAGCGGCAGGTCGACGAACCGCTGGTTCGGGTCCGAGGAGTGCGTGACCGCGGCCGGGCGGATCAGCTCGGCCTTGGCGATGGGCCGGTCGACCGTGATGCGCTGGGTGTCGCCGTAGGTCCACTCGGTGTCGATGACCGAGGTGATCCGCGGGCGCGGGCCCTTGAACAGGTAGGGCGGGCTGTAGACCGACACGTCGTGGTTCCAGGAGCCGTTGCCCGGGTTGTCGCCGGTGGTCATCACGCGGCCGTCGGGCAGCAGGAACGCCGAGGAGTGGTAGCCGCGCGCCTCGGGGTCGACGGCCACCGGGTCGAAGGTCTCCGAGGCGGGGTCGAAGAGCGAGGTCTCGTAGACCGGGTCGGCGCGGTTGTGCAGGGCGCCGCCCGTCTCCAGGACCTTGCCGTCGGGCAGGAGCACGGCGGAGACGTACATCTTGCCCTGGTTCCCGGTCTGCGGGACCGGGCCGTTGCCGAGGTCGACCGTGCCCTGCGGGATCGGCGGCCCGGCCACGTAGGACGGGTTCGGCTGCTTGAGGTCGATGATGTCGGTCAGGCGGTTGGCCTCCGGATTGGAGTCGATGTTGCCGCCGCCGAGGGTGAGGACCTTCTGGTCCTGCGCCGGGGGCAGCAGCACGCTGGCCGACTGGTCGCGCTCGTCCTTGTTGCGCAGGCCCGGCACCTGGGTGGTGGTGTTGGCGCCGTAGTCGTAGATCGCCGAGCCGGTGCCGGGGATGTTGTTGCCGAAGACGTGGCTGCCCGAGTAGAAGAGGCGGCCGTCCTGCATGAGGATCATCGACGGGTACAGCCCCCAGTACGACCAGGTCTGGTTGACCTTCCACAGCGGCTGCCACCGCTGCTCGGCCTCGGAGAACAGCTCGGCGGTGACCGAGCCGGTGGAGTCCTCGCGCAGGCCGCCGAAGGAGATGACGTCGCCGTTGCCGAGGATCGTCGCCGACGGGTACCAGTGGCCGTCGTTCATGTCGTTGGTCCTGGTGTAGGTCTCGGTCTCCGGGTCGAAGACGTAACTGTCCTTGTAGCCCTGGTAGCCGACGCGGCCGTCCGCCGTCGGGTAGCCCTTGTTGCCGGACATCACCAGCACCCGGCCGTCCTGGAGCTGGACGTGCCCGGCGCAGAACATGTCCTTCGGCGTCGGGACGATTCTGTAGGAGCCGTTCGCCGGGTCGTACACGGCGGAGGTGAAGGTGCCGGCCTCGAACTGCGACTCGTCGTTGCCGGAGCCGGCGATCAGCAGCACCTTGCCGTTGCGCAGGACGACCGAGTGCATCGAGCGGACCGGGTTCTGCGTGGGCAGCACGTCCCACCTGCCGTCGGCGCACTGTGCGGCCGTTCCCGTGCACTGCGGCGGCAGGACCGGGTCGGGCACCTGGTCCATCGTGTAGTCGTCGGTGGTGGCCGAGCCGGTGCCGTAGACCGACACGCCCCAGGAGATGCGGTCGGTGCCGGCCGGGACCTCGGGGGTGCGGACCGTGGCCTCGGTCCAGCCGCCCGCCAGGTCCAGGGTCTTGAGGTCGGTCCAGTACTGCCAGCCGGCCGTGGTGTCGTGCCGGAACAGGGTGATCGCCGCGTCGGGCGTGGTCGTCTTGTACCAGAGGCCCAGGTCGTACTGCTTGCCCGGCGTCACCACCGGGGCGCAGGCGGCGGACTCGGTGATCAGGGCCTTGCGGTCGCCGTCGACGCGGCGGGTCAGTTCGACCTTCATGGCCTTGGTGCCGGTGTGCGCGTCGGCGGTGGTGGTGAAGGTGAAGTCGTTGTCGCCCCAGCCGGACCTCTCCCAGCAGTACGGCATGTCGCCGGTGCCGGCGGTCTCGAAGCCGGGGTTCTTGATCAGGTTGGCGGCCGACGCGGTCTGGGGTGCGGTCATCAGCAGACCCGCGGTGAGGCCGGCCACGGACAGCAGGGCGGTCGTTCTGCGACGGAGGTTCACGCGGCTCTCCTTGCGGTGCGGTCGCTGCGCGCGGGCTTCTCACGCCCCCGGCGCGGCAGGTAGACCAGCGCTTCGGTCGCCGCGAAGCGCAGGACGAACGTCGTCACCAGCGCGAGCGCGGTGGCGGACAGCACGCCCAGGTGCAGCCGGTGCACGAACAGGGCGATCAGCGGCAGGCGCAGGGCCAGGTCGGCGTTGGCCAGCAGCGCGAACCGCCCGGCCCGGTCCCACCAGCGCCGGTGCCGGCGCCGCTCGCGGAACAGCAGGTGCTCGATGAGCAGGAAGTTCCAGGCGACGCCGAGCTGGTTGGCGAGGACCTCCGCCGGTACGTAGTGCATGCCGAGCGCGGTCAGCGCCCACAGGCCCAGCAGGTTCGGCACGAAGCCGGTCAGCCCGATCAGGCCGAAGCCCACCATCCGCGCGACCGGTGAGGCGGCGCGCAGCCCGGCCAGGTGGCGCAGGAAGCGCATCCCCTCCCGCGCGGTCGACTTCGACTCCCCCGCGAACCGGTCCTGGAAGACGAACGGCACCTCGGTGACCGTGCGGGGCCGGCTGCGCACGGCGAGTTCGAGCAGGATCTTGTAGCCGAGCGGCTGGAGCACCTCGGCGGTGACCGCGCTGCGGCGGATGGCGAAGAAGCCGCTCATCGGGTCGCTGATGCCGTGCAGCCGCCGCGGGAAGAGCGCCTTGGTCAGCCAGGTCGCCCCGCGCGAGACGGCGATGCGGTAGCCGCCCGCGAGCCCGGCCCGGCTGCCGCCCTCGATGTACCGGGAGGCCACGACCAGCCCCGCGTTGGCGCGTTCGCCGGTGGCGACCAGGTCGGGCACGAGGGACGGCGGGTGCTGGCAGTCGCCGTCCATGACGACGATCCAGTCGGACGTGGCCGCCTTCAGCCCTTCGACGACGGCGCCCCCGAGCCCGCCGGCCGGCTCCTCGCGGTGCAGCACCGTCACGGGGAACGGGCAGTCCTGCGCCGCCTGTTCGATGACCGCGGGCGTGTCGTCGGTGGAGTCGTCGACGAAGACCACCTCGCAGGGCAGCCGGGACGGCACCGAGTCGGTGATCAGACGCAGCAACTGCCGTACATTGGCCGACTCGTTGAAGGTCGGTACGACGAGGGTGACGGCGCCCGGCTCGGGGACCTCGGCGGTCTCGACGACCTCGCGGGGGGCGGTGTACTCCTGGCTCATCGCGCGCCTCCGGCGGACGTGTGGATGCGGCGGATCTCGATGCGGTCCTCGCCGGTGCCGAAGGTGGCGACCGCGTCCGAGTGCTTCATGGCGGCCCTGACGTTGGGCAGGTCGGCCGCGTCCCGCCGCACGGTGGGCGAGGCGACGACGTAGTCCAGGTCCTTCCAGCCGCGCGGCATCGTCTTCGTCACCGCAGGGTCGAGGTCGGCCTTGTAGAACCAGATGACGCCGAGGCCGGGCCGGTAGCCCTGGTGCACCAGGTCCAGCCAGAGGGCGTCGTCGACCAGCACACGGGTGCGCTCCGGGTCCTCGACCTCGGTGGCCAGCCATGCGGAGGCCGCCCGGTAGGGGGCGTTGGCGTCGGTGGTGACGGCCGTGTGCGCGCCGTCGTACCAGCGGGGCACCACGTAGGCGCCGGCCGCCAGGGCGAGGACGGTGGCGAGCGCGTACCGGCCCGCTCTGACGTGCCGCTTCTCCGCCTCGGAGCGCCGGCGCCTGAGCACCGCGTGGGCGACGGAGGCGGTCCCGCCGGCCAGCACCAGGGCGAGGAACGGCAGGGCCTGGATGACGTACATCGCGGGCAGGTAGCCGTTCGGGCGCAGAGCGAGCGCGGCGAGGATCGCGACGGCCAGGGCCGGTCCGGCCAGGGCGCGGGCGGTGACCGACCAGCGCCAGATGACCAGGAGCAGCAGGGCGCCCGCGAGGCCGCCGAGGGGCAGGATCCTGTCGTAGTACAGCCACGACTGGAGCACGCCCCAGGAGCCGGAGCCCCGGTCCAGGATGAAGCCGGAACCGGGCCTGGTCATCTGGTACGTGACGCCGTCCCAGAGGGAGACGTGCCCGGCGCCCGGCAGCAGCTCGCCCTTGAGCAGGGCGAACAGCGGGTAGGAGAAGCCGATCAGGGTGCAGGCCGTCACCGCGCCGGTGAGGGCGAACTTGCGGGTGTCGCGGTGGCTGTGCCGCCACATGGTGAGGAACAGGGCCGGCAGGACGACGAGCATCGTCTCCTTGGTCAGCACGGCCGTGGCGGCCGCGATGCCCGCGCCGAAGTGGTGCCACAGGTGGCGGCTCGGGGAGGCGGCCAGGGTGAACGCCAGCAGCGTCCACATCACCGCGAGGTTGTCGAGGAAGATCTCCCGCTGGAGGACCACCGACAGCGGGGACAGGCCGAACAGCGCCATGCCGAGCCCGGCCGCCCAGCGGGGCAGGGCCAGCCTGCGGCCGAGCACATAGACCAGGACCGCGCTGATGCCGCTGATCACCAGCATCGCGGCGCGCATGGTGCCCACCGTCATCGACTCGGGGCTGATCAGCGCCGGGATCCAGGTCAGCAGGGCTATCTGGATCCAGCCGAGCGGCGGGTGGTCGTACCAGTAGGTGTAGTGGGCCAGGCCGTCGCCCTGCTGCACCGACCAGGCCTGGGCGAGGTAGGTGCCCTCGTCGTCGCTGAGGGCGGGGTAGTCGGCGATGTTCCAGCCCTGCACGACGAGGATGGCCAGGAGCAGCACGCCGCACAGGAGCAAGTCGGGCCGTGAGGAGCGCAGCCGGCTCGGCGGCTCGGGACGACGGTGCGCGCGGGTGCCGGGCGCGGGCCGGCGCTGCGCGGGGACCTTCGCGGAGGCCGCCGCGGGAAGGGTGGAGGTCACGCGGGAACGTCCTCTCGGGTCACGTCCTGCCGGGTCACGGCCGTCTCGTCGAGGTGCGCCCCGACGTGGCTGGTCAGCTCCCAGTCGTTGCGGCCGCGCTGCTCGCGCCAGACCGCGCGCAGGGCCGCGCCGGCGAGGAGGACCTGGTAGAAGGGGCCGCCCAGGACCAGCTTCAGGTAGTGCACGAGGCGCACGCGCAGCCCGTACTGCCTGCCGAAGTCGTGCAGTCCGACGATCTCGAAGACGAAGGTCACCAGGGCGGTGACGGCCGGCAGGAAGGTGATGAAGGCGATGCCGACGGGCACGTCGAGGAAGAGCGCGATCGCCACGTTCAGCGGGATGATCAGGCCGGTGAAGGCCTGCATGAACGGCGTCATCAGGGTGTAGCGGGCGAGCAGCCGCTGCCCGAGGGTGGGCAGTTGCTTCCAGTCCTTCTTCCGGTACACCTGGAGGAAGCCCTGGTTCCAGCGGGTGCGCTGCTTCAGCAGGGACATCAGCGAGCCCGGGGTCTCCTCCCGGGTCACCATGTCGGAGTCGTAGGCGACGACGACCTTCTTGCCGACGCTGGACAGGCGCACCCCGAGGTCGCAGTCCTCGGCGAGGCAGTCCGGGTCCCAGCCGTCCGCCTGCCGCAGGACGTCGGTGCGGACGAAGACCGTGTTGCCGCCGAGCGGAATGAAACCTTTCTGCGCGTGCAGGTGGAGCCGTGAGCGGAACCAGAAGAAGTACTCCAGGCAGTTGCGCAGGCTGTACCAGCTGGAGTGGAAGTTGATCAGCTGCACCCCGCCCTGCACGACGTCGGCGCCGGTGGTGCGGAAGGCGTGGTCGACGTGGGCGAGCAGCTCGGGATGGACCTGGTCCTCCGCGTCGAAGACGCCGACGACGCCGCCGCGGCAGTGCGGCAGCGCCGTGTTCATGGCCTTCGGCTTGTTCTTCTTCTCGTGGGTGTCGACGACGACCCGGACCCGTGGGTCGCGCGCCGCGGCCCGTTCGGCCACGGCGGTGGTCTCCGGGTCGTCGTGCCCGACGATCACGATGATCTCGAAGTCGGTGTGGCTCGACTCCAGCAGCCGCTGGATGGTGTGGTCCAGCACCGCCTGTTCGTGCCGCGCGGGCAGCAGCAGCGAGAACGAGACGTGCTCGTCCCCGTCCGGACTGGTGAACCGCGTGGAGGCGAGCACTTCCGGCGTGCGCCAGGCGTGCATCTGCCACCACAGGGTGAACGCCGCCATCCAGAACAGAGCCAGCGAAACGGCAGCGATGAAGACAGACGTCAGCAAGCAGATCCCCCCAGATCCTCGAGCCCCCGTCGTGACGGTGTGCCGATGCGGCCCTCTCCCGTCACGTCACCGTGCAGAGATTAGGGGGGAACTGTGAAGCCCGGGGGCTGTTCCGATAAAGAGCGTGTTTCCGTTGATTTCCGACTTCAGTTGCTCAGCACCGCACGCAACCGTTCAACTTCCGTCGTCGGCGCGTCACATGTGAAGTTACGGCAGACATAGGCGGATGGTTCACCACCGACCAGCGGACGGTCGCCGAGCAGCGGGAACTCCTCGCTCCCCGGGACGCCCACGGCGACGACCGCCCCCGGCGCCGTCCCCAGCAGTGCCGTGCGGTGCAGGGCCCGCGTGCCCGCGTCGTCCAGCGACGGCCCCACGATCGCCACCTCGCGCGGACCGTCCAGCAGGGCCTCCGCGGCGGCGAGCCCCCAGCCGATGAACCGGGGCACCCGCGGCCCCAGCGCCTTCACGACCCCCAGGGCCTTCTCCGCGGCCGTGCGGTGCGGCACGGAACCCGTGTGCGCGGCGTAGCTCAGCAGGGCACCCGCCGCCGCACTCCAGCCGGAGGGCGTGGCGTTGTCGGTCGGGTCCTGCGGCCGCCGGATCAACTGCTCGGCGTCGGCGGCCGTGTCGAACAGCGAACCCGACTCGGGGTCCGTGAAGCGGGCCAGGACATGGTCGAGCAGGAACCCGGCGAACTCCAGCCACACGCCCTCCCCGGTGACCGACGCCAGCGCCAGGAACCCCTCCGCCACGTCCGCGTAGTCCTCCAGGACACCGGCGTTGGCACCCGCGTGCCCGTCCTTGCTGGTACGCGTCAGACGCGCCTGCTCGTCCAGGTGCAGCCGCACCAGGAGATCGGCGGCGGCCACGGCGGCCTCGACCAGGTCCGGCCGGTCGAAGTAGGCGCCCGTCTCGGCCAGCGCGGCGATCGCGAGCCCGTTCCACGCGGCGACGACCTTGTCGTCCCGGCCGGGCGCCGGACGCCCGGCCCGCGCCGCCAGCAGCCGCTCCCGGATCGAGGCGATCCGCTCCGCGTCGAACAGCCCGTCCTCCACAGGCAGTTGCAGCACGGACTGACCGTGCTCGAAGGTGCCCTCCTCGGTCACACCGAAGTACCGCACGGCCACCTCGGCGTCCTGCTCGCCCAGCACCTCGCGCAACTGCTCCGGCGTCCACACGTAGTACGCGCCCTCGACGTGCCGCCCCGTGCCGTCGTCGCTGTCGGCGTCCAGCGCGGAGGCGAACCCGCCCTCGTTCGTGCGCAGTTCGCGGACCATGAAGTCGGCCGTCTCCAGCGCGACCCGCCGGGCCAGCTCCGAGCCGGTGGCACGCCACAGGTGGGCGTAGACCCGGCACAGCAGGGCGTTGTCGTACAGCATCTTCTCGAAGTGCGGCACGATCCAGTCGCGGTCGACCGAGTAGCGGGCGAACCCGCCGCCGAGCTGGTCGTAGATGCCGCCTCGGGCCATCCGCTCACAGGTGTCGGCCGCCATCTGCAGGGCGCCCTCGGCGCCGGTGCGGGCGTGGTGGCGCAGCAGGAACTCCAGCACCATCGACGGCGGGAACTTCGGCGCCCCGCCGAACCCGCCGCGCTGCGGGTCGTACTCCCGGGTCAGCCCGAGCAGCGCCTGGGCCAGCTCCTGCTCCCCCGGCGTCTGCGCGTCCCCGTAGGAGATCTCCCGCCCGGCCAGGTCCCGGACGATCTTCCCGGCCACCTCGGTGACCTCGTCCCGCCGCTCCTCCCACGCCTGGCTGACACCCTGGAGCACCTGCCGGAACGAGGGCATGCCCTGCCGGGGCTCGGGCGGGAAGTACGTACCGAAGTAGAACGGCTCGGCCTCGGGCGTCAGGAACACGGTCATGGGCCACCCACCGTGCCCGGTCGCGGCCTGCACGGCCTCCATGTAGACGGCATCCACGTCGGGGCGCTCTTCGCGGTCGACCTTCACGCTCACGTAGTGGGCGTTGAGGTACTCCGCGGTCCGCTGGTCCTCGAACGACTCGTGTGCCATCACATGGCACCAGTGGCACGCAGAGTATCCGACTGACAACAGCACGGGTACATCGCGCCGTCTCGCTTCCTCGAACGCCTCCGGCACCCAAGGCCACCAGTCGACCGGATTATCGGCATGCTGAAGCAGATAAGGCGAGGTCACACCAGCCAACCGGTTCATACGCCCCAGCCTCTCACGCCGACACGGTCCTGCCAGTTCGACCCGGAAGCCCTCGTCCTACTTGGCCGATTTGCAGCCATGCGCCATCTCGCGGTGAATGAGGATCGCCTCTTCACCTCCAGGCCCGCCCTGCGGACGCTGGAGGTTCTGCCCCGACCAAAGCCGGTGCCCGACTGGAAGCGGGCAGTACGCTGAGCCGAGCAGCACCGCACCCTCGAAGGAGGTACTTCATGACCGCCGAGATGGTGGCGCCCGCGTGGATGCACATGCAGATCAGCGCGGAACAGTACGACTCCTGGTCCGAGGAGCAGTGCGCCGGGATCGAGATCGTGGACGGGATGGTCGTCGTGAGCCCGAGCGCCTCCAAGCGGCTCAACCGGCTGGCTCGGTTCTTGGCCAATGCCCTGGACGCCGCCGCGGGCCCGGACTGGAACGCCGACACGGACTTCGACGTCCGCCTGCAGGACGTTCCACTCACCAACCGGCGACCGGACGTCACGGTCTACCGGGCGGAGACCATCGACCTCACGCCCACCCGCCCCGAGCACGTACTGCTGGTCGTCGAAGTCGTGTCGCCCGGTTCGGAGACCACCGACCGGATCGTGAAGGTGGACCAGTACGCCAAAGCCGGCATCCCCTTCTACTGGCGCATCGAGCAGTCCGCCACCGGCATTCCGATCATCTACACCTACGTCCTCGACCCAGCCACCAGGGCCTACCGGGACGGCGAGGTGTTCACCGGCACCGTGAAGGCCACCGCGCCCTTCCCTGTCACGGTCGACCTCGGGACCCTGTGAGCAACGAGGAATCGCCCGCACCCTCGGCGCCTCCGACGCCCGGCGGGCTGAGACATGTCCGCAACCGGGGACCTCTGGGCATCGACCCCCAACTCGGCCCGGACCTGTCGTAGACGGCCCGGCGGGAATCTGGACAGCTTCAACCAGGTGCCGACCTGTGCGTTCTCGCCGGGGCCCTCGTTGAGCTTGTTGTCGATCACGGCCTTCGCCTGGCTGTAGTACTCGCCGTTGATCCCGTCCCCCTGGGACGTAGCGGAGTATGACGGCGGACGAGGCTGCCTGTCAGCCCCTGCTCCTGCTCGCGTCTCTCGGACAGACGCTCGCCCTGGCCGTACTGGGCATGCAGTTCCCGCGCCGTACGGAGCGATAGCGCCACATCGACCAAGAGGACGTCCGTGGGAGACGGGGCAGGAGGCGCGGGTCGGGTGCGGGCCCCGGGATCACCGTGCCCTCTCCCCAGGGCGTGCGGGGCACAGCACACTTGACGGGAACGCCGTTGCCACCGGAGGGGGACGTGACATGCGGGACGGTCATCGGGGGGAGGCCGAGCGGTTGTTGGCCCGGGCCGTGGAGGAGGAGGTGCGGCGTTCCGGCGGGCGCACCGATGGCGGCGTGCTGCTCGCGCGGGGGCGCGCGGCGCTCGACGAGCTGGCGCGCAGCGCGTCGGAGGAGTACGAGGCGTACACGCGCGCCCTGGACGAGGCCGCGGCCGGGCAGCTGACCTTCGGGCAGCGCTACGCACGGGACGGCGCGGGCACTCCCCTGCTGGTGGCGGGAGCGGCGGCGGTGGCGGCGGTCGTCGCGGACCTGGCGCTGGGCACGGGCGCGGGGACGGCCCTGGGCGCGGGCGCGACGGTGGGGGTGGTGGGCGCGGCGGCGACCGTCGCGAAGGTGGCCGGCGCGCACGTGCCGGCCGCGCACCACAGGGCCGGGGCGCTCGGCCAGCCCGGTGGTCCGGAGCAACTGCGGTTGCAGTGGCTGACGGCGCTGGAGGTGCGGGGCATCCGGCCGTTCCTGGACCAGCAGCGGATGCTCGCCGCGTCCACCGGGCCGAAGAAGGCGGGGCCGCGGCTGCGGGGCGCGGACAAGAGCGCGGCGGCGCGCGGGCGGGGCGTGCTGGCGCAGTCGTTCGCGCAGTTGCCGCGGGCAGTGGAGCCGTTCGCGGGGCGGCGGCGGGAGCTGGCGCAGATCCGGCAGTGGGTGCAGGCGGCCCGGGCGAGTACGGAGACCCGGGCGACCGTGGTGGTCCTGCACGGCACGCCCGGCAGCGGCCGGACGGCCCTCGCGGTGGCCGCCGCGCACGAGCTGAAGGACTACTTCCGCGGCGCCTGCGTCGTCGACCTGCGCGCGGAGGGCCCGGGCGGTGCGCCGCTGTCCACGCGTGACGCCCTGCTGCATCTGCTGAACCGGCTGGGCGCTCCGCGCGAGCAGTTGCTGTTCCGGGAGCGTTCCTCGCCCGACCAGCAGGTCAGGCGGTTGACCGAGCTGTATCACCAGCATCTGACGGGCGTGCCGGTGACGATCGTCCTGGACGACGCCTCGGACGCCGGGCAGATCCGCGCCCTGGTTCCGGAGCGGTCCGACAGCCTGGTGCTGGTGACCGCGCGGGAGCCGCTGGAGCCGGCGGACCTGCCGGCGCGGGTGCACCGGCTGGCGGTGGAGCCGCTGGACGCGGCCGGTGCGGAGGAGCTGCTGGGCGCGGTGGCGGAGGACCGGTCCGGGCCGTACGACGCGGAGTCCGCTGACCGGGTGCGCGAGCTGTGCGGCGGGCTGCCGCTGGCGCTGCGGATCGCGGGCTCGTGCCTCGGTGTGCGCTCCCCGCGTGCGCTGGCCGCGGATCTGGCGGCGTACGGGCCGGTCGAGCCGGTGGAGCGGGCCCTGTGGCTGCGCTACACCGACCAGCCGGAGGCGGTGCGCCGGCTGCTGCGCCGGCTGGCCCTGGCGGGTCGGGCCTCGCTGGGCGCCGCGGCGGCGGCCGCGCTGCTGGCCACGGACGAGGCGGAGGCGACGCGTCAGCTGCGGGCCCTGTCCCGTGCGGGTCTGGTCGACCCGGTGCGCGGCGACCGCTACCGGCTGCACGACCTGGTCCGTTCCTTCGCCCGGGCGCGGCTGCTGGACGAGGAGGACCCGGCCGAGCGAGCGGCGGCGCAGGAGCGGCTGATCGTGAACTACGCGGAGCTGGCCGACTCGGTGCTGCGCATGGTCGACGGCAACATGTCGACGCGCACCAACCGTTTCAGCCCGTACGGCTTCACCTCGCTCGACGAGGCGCTGCGCTGGCTGGACGACGAGTCGAGCTTCATCACGGCGGCGCTGCGGCACACCGAGGGCGTGGACCGGGGGGCGGTGCTGAACCTGCTGGGGGCGCTGTGCGACTACTGCCTGCTGCGCGGCGACCTGTACCGGCTGGGCGAGATCAGCGAGCTGGCGCAGGCGGTGGACGAAGGGCTGCTGGTCCGTTCGGTGCAGTGGCGCACGGGTATCGCCGCCCGGCAGCTGGGCGAGCTGGACAAGGCGCGTACGACGCTCGCGTCGGTGGTCGACCTGTACCGGGAGGCCCACCATGACGCGGGGGCGGCCCGGGCGCTGTGCTCCCTGGGCATCACGCTGCACCACCAGGGGAATCTGACGGAGGCCTCGCAGAAACTGCGCGAGGCTCTGGCCCTGCAGTCCTCGTCCGAGCTGGCGGCGGACCGGGCGTGGACGATGCATGCCCTCGCGGCGGTGGAGCGGGACCGGGCGCGGCTGGGTGAGGCGCTGGAGCTGCTGACGGAGTCGCTGGTGCTGCACCGCAGGGGCGAGTCGGTGCACGGCCAGGCGTGGGCGCACTTCCAGCTGGGTCAGCTGGGTCTGCGCATGGGGGACGTGGCGCGGGCGGAGGCGGAGCTGCGGGCGGCGCTGGAGCTGTACGGCCGGACCCGTGACGCGCGCGGTGAGGCGTGGGCGCTGACGCAGCTGGCCCGGGTGCTGCTGGTGTCGGGGGAGGCGGCGCAGGCGGTGGAGGAGCTGCGGGGGGCGGCGGCGCGGCACCGCGACAACGAGGACGCGCGCGGTGAGGCGTGGACCTTGTACTACCTGGGTCAGGCGCTGGAGGAGACGGGCGACCTGGACCGGGCGGTGCGGGAGCTGGAGCGCTCGCGGACGATGTTCTCCCGCATGCGGGACGTGTACGGGCTGGCCTGCGCCCGTCACCACTCGGCGCGGGTCACCCGCGACCAGCGGGCGCAGCAGACGGGTTCGCTGCGCAACTCCGGCTTCGCCCGGCAGCTGCTGGTCGACGCCCGCGCGGACTTCCAGCGGATCGGGGTGGCCCACGGGGAGGCGTGGACGTGTCTGGAGCTGGCGGTGGTGGACGCGGGCAACGGCCGCACGCAGCAGGCGCTGGCCCTGTGTGACGAGGCGGTGGAGCTCTTCGCGTCGTACGGGGACCGCCGGGGCGGGGACTGGGCGGGCTTCCTGCGCTGCACGCTGCTTCCGTACGCGGCGCCGGGCGGTGTGGAGGTCGGCACGGCGGTGGCGCAGGAGGAGCTGTCCCGGCTGTCCCGGGCGGACCACCCGCTGCGCGACGACAAGCTCGACGACTACGCCGGCGCGTGGGCGCTGCTGCTGGAGCGCGGCGTGAGCCTGGAGTCGGGATGGCAGGCCTGGGGCCTCGGCATGACGCCGAGCAGGCACGCCCGCGAGGTGATGGGCGTACCGGTGCGGTCCCGGGCGTGAGGTGCCCCCGGGCGTGAGGTGCCCCCGGGCGTGAGGTGCCGGGCGGGGCGCCGCGTGAGTCCGGAGGGCGCGGGCCGAGCCGGCCGGTTCCGGGATGCGCGCGGCGCCCGTCGGCGGCGGTGCGTGCCGCCGACGGGTGCGCGTCCGGCCGGGGGGGACCCGGCCGGACGGGGTCAGCCCTGCTTCCTGCCCTGGCCCGAGGGCTCCGCGTCCGCGGTGCCGGCGGGTCCCTGCGGGGACGCGTCCGTGGCGGAGGGCTCCCGGGGGTCGGGGACCTCGGTGAACTCGACCCTGTTCATGTGCCGGCTCATGGACTTCATCAGGGCCCACACGGCCAGGGCCATCGCCGCGAAGACGATGAAGCCGAGGACGCCGGGGGTGACCTTGTCCTCGTCGACCTCCTTGGCGAGGGTGACGAGGTGCGTCATTGCCAGGCTTGCGCTTGCGCTCATGTCAGGCATTGTCGCGGATGCCCGCAAAGAGGTCGTCCTCGGGGAGGGAGGTATCGACGAGGGACTTCGCCAGCTCGTACTCCTCGGTCGGCCAGACCTCCTTCTGGATCTCCATGGGCACCTTGAACCAGCCGCCGTCGGGGTCGATCTGCGTGGCGTGCGCGATCAGGGCCTTGTCGCGGATCTCGAAGAACTCGCCGCACGGGACGTGGGTGGTCAGCGTGCGCTGCTTCATCCCGAACTCGTCCCAGCGCTTGAGCCAGTCCCCGTAGGGCGACTCCAGTCCGCGGTCGAGCATGGCCTGGTGCAGTGCCTCGGTGCGGGGGCGGTTGAAGCCCTGGTTGTAGTAGAGCTTCTGCGGCTGGTAGGCGGGGCCGTACTCGGCCTCCGGGTACTTCTCGGTGTCCGCGGCGCTCTCGAAGGCCACCATCGAGATCTTGTGGGTCATGATGTGGTCGGGGTGCGGGTAGCCGCCGTTCTCGTCGTAGGTGGTGATCACCTGGGGACGGAAGGCGCGGATCTTCCGCACGAGCTCGCCGGCCGCGTGGTCGACGTCCTCCAGGGCGAAGCAGCCCTCCGGCAGCGGCGGCAGCGGGTCGCCCTCGGGCAGGCCCGAGTCGACGAAGCCGAGCCACTCCTGCTGGACGCCCAGGATCTCGCGGGCCTCGTCCATCTCCTTCTTGCGTACCTCGTGGATGTGCTCCTCGATGTACGCGTCGCCCTGGAGCTTGGGGTTGAGGATGGAGCCGCGCTCCCCGCCCGTGCAGGTCACGACCAGCACGTCCACCCCCTCGGACACGTACTTCGCCATGGTCGCCGCGCCCTTGCTCGACTCGTCGTCGGGGTGGGCGTGGACGGCCATCAGTCGCAACTGGTCAGTCAAGACTCAATCCTCAGTAAGTCGGCGCCCGGTGTGCGTCGGCGCAATCGGCGGCTTCTATAGTGACCGAATCGGGGGGCGAATAATTCCGGGACCGGGTCCCGGAGCCCCTTTCGGGACGCGGGTCCCGGCCCTGTCTGGAGGACGATCATGACCACGGCGAGCACGCGGCCGCCCGAGGGCCGCTACGGCCGCACCTCGGACGAGCGCGCCGACCGCACGCTCAAGGTCGTCGGCGCCGTCCTCGCGGCGGCGCTGCTGGGGCTCGTCGGCTGGTTCGGCTACCACTACGTCGCCAAGAACGAGATCAGCGCCGAGGTCATCAGCTTCGAGCAGGGCGAGGAGTCCGTGCGGGTGCACCTGGAGGTCCGCAAGGACGCGGGCACGGACGGCTACTGCACGGTCCGCTCGCAGGCCGAGAACGGCGCCGAGGTCGGCCGGGCCGACTTCCGCTTCACGGGCGACGCGACCCGCATCGACAAGGTCGTCACGCTGCGCACCACCTCGCCGGGGACGACGGCCGAGCTGCTGGGCTGCCACGCCGACTGACAGCGACCGGGTGTCACCCGCAATACGCCGGGGCTGACCTGCGCGGACGTGATTCTGGTCGCTTATGTCCTCCCCCTGGGGCCCCTGAATTGTTAGGCTCGTGGTTTCGCCCTTCCGTGAAGGAACATGCTTCTGGGTAGGGCGATGCTTTGTATTCCCAGTACCTACGAGGAGCACCTGTGACCCAGACCAGCGAGAACGTCACCTGGCTGACCCAGGAGGCGTACAACAAGCTCAAGGCTGAGCTTGAGTACCTTACTGGTCCTGCGCGGGCGGAGATCTCGGCGAAGATCGCCGCGGCGCGTGAGGAGGGCGACCTGCGGGAGAACGGCGGGTACCACGCGGCCAAGGAGGAGCAGGGCAAGCAGGAGCTCCGTGTGCGCCAGCTCACCCAGCTCCTCGAGAACGCCAAGGTCGGTGAGGCGCCCGCCGCCGACGGTGCGGTGGCTCCCGGCATGGTCGTCACGATCGCCTTCGACGGTGACGAGGACGACACGCTGACCTTCCTGCTCGCCTCGCGCGAGTACGCCAGCTCCGACATCGAGACCTACTCCCCGCAGTCCCCGCTGGGCACCGGCGTGATCGGCCACAAGGTCGGCGAGGACGCGGAGTACGAGCTGCCGAACGGCAAGAAGGCCTCGGTGAAGATCCTCAAGGCCGAGCCGTACGAGGGCTGACCCTCTCCTTCCCGGATCATCGACCTGCCCCCGGCGCCGCGCGGCGCCGGGGGCTTCGTCATGCGGTCGCGGAGCGGTACTTGCGCACCGCCAGGGTGCGGAACACCACGATGATGACGACCGAGTAGATCAGCGAGGCCCACACGGGGTGCTGCATGGGCCAGGCGTCCGAGGTGGACCGGCCCGGGTTGGCGAACAGCACCCGGCAGGCCTGCACGGTGGCGCTGAAGGGGTTCCACTCGGCGATGTGGCGCAGCCAGGGGGTCATGTGGCTGGTGTCGACGAACGCGTTGGAGATGAAGGTGACCGGGAAGAGCCAGATGAGGCCGCTGGAGGTGGCCGCCTCCGGTGTCCGCACGGACATGCCGATCAGGGCGCCGATCCAGGTGAACGCGTAGCCGAGCAGGAGCAGCAGGCCGAAGGCCGCGAGGACCTTGGCGGCGTTGGTGCTGCCGTCGGACCCGACGCGCCAGCCGACGAGCAGGGCGACGGCGGCGAGGACGACGAGGGTGAGGGCCGTCTGCACCGAGTCGGCGAGGGTGCGTCCGGTGAGGACCGCGCCGCGTGCCATGGGCAGGGAGCGGAAGCGGTCGATGAGGCCCTTGTGCATGTCGTCGGCGATGCCGGCGCCGGAGCTGGCGGTGGCGAAGGTGACGGTCTGCGCGAAGATGCCGGCCATCAGGAAGTTCTTGTAGTCGGTGGCGCTGGTGCTGTCGCCGATCTGCATGGAGCCGCCGAAGACGTAGGTGAACAGCACCACGAACATGATCGGCTGGATCAGGCCGTAGATGATCATCTCGGGGATGCGGCTCATGCGGATCAGGTTCCGCTTGGCGACCACCATCGAGTCCCGGATCGACTGGCTGACCGGGTTCGCGGCCGGCGCGACCCGCACGGTGTCGGTGACGGCGCTCATTTCGCGGCCTCCTCGTCGCTGTCCTCGTCCTTGGTCTCGGCCACGTGCCCCGTCAGGGACAGGAAGACGTCGTCGAGGGTGGGCCTGCGCAGCCCGATGTCGTCGATCTCGATGCCGCGGGTGTCCAGCTCGCGGATGACCTCGGCCAGGAGCTTGGCGCCGCCGGTGACCGGGGTGGTGAGCTTGCGCATGTGTTCCTCGACCTTGGTGTCGCCCTTGCCGAAGCCGGCGAGCACCTCGGCGGCGGTGGCGATGTGCTCGCGCTCGTGCACCACGAGCTCGACGCGCTCCCCGCCGGTGCGGGCCTTGAGCTGGTCGGAGGTGCCCTTGGCGATGACCTTGCCGTGGTCGACGACCGCGATGTCGTGCGCCAGGTGGTCGGCCTCCTCCAGGTACTGCGTGGTCAGCAGCAGTGTCGTGCCCCCGGAGACCAGCTGCTTGATGACCTCCCACAGCTGCTGGCGGTTGCGCGGGTCCAGGCCGGTCGTCGGCTCGTCCATGAACATCACGGGCGGGGAGACGACGAGGGCGGCGGCGAGGTCGAGGCGGCGGCGCATGCCGCCCGAGTAGGTCTTGGTGGGGCGGTCGGCGGCGTCGGTGAGGTGGAACTGCTCCAGCAGCTCGGCCGCGCGCTGCTTCGCCGCCTTGGCCTTCATCTGGTACAGCTGGCCGACCATCTGGAGGTTCTCGCGGCCGGTCAGGTATTCGTCGACCGCCGCGAACTGGCCGGACAGGCCGATGGAGCGGCGGACCGCGTCGGGCTGCTTCAGCACGTCGATCCCGGCGACGACCGCCCGCCCGCTGTCGGGCCGCAGCAGGGTGGTCAGGCAGCGGACGGTGGTCGTCTTGCCCGCGCCGTTCGGCCCGAGCAGACCGAGGACGGTGCCCTCGGGCACGTCGAGGTCGACGCCGTCCAAGGCCCTGACGTCACCGAAGGTCTTGACCAGCCCTTCGGCATGAATGGCGCCTGGCATATGAGTCTCCACGTCTTCGGGGATTCCCGGACGGACGTCCGGTGAGGTTGCCGGACGGACGTCCAGTGAGGTTGCTCGCGACCCACCATAACGCGATGTATCGCGTCTTACAATGAGTTTCAGCGCGTCGCACTCCGTGATCACGAACCGGCCGCGGACCGGCCGGGTCCGCGACACCTCAGTCCATGATCGTGTAACCCGCTCCGCGCAACGACCGGCCCACCTCGGCGCAGTGCGCCGGCCCCTTGGTCTCCAGGTGCAGTTCCACCTCCGCCTCCGTGAGCCCCAGCCGCGGGTCGGTCCGCACGTGGCGCACGTCCAGGACGTTGGCGTCGGCCTGCGACAACACGCCCAGCAGGTGCGCGAGGGCGCCGGGCCGGTCCGTCAGCCGCAGCCGGACCGCCAGGTAGCGGCCTTGCGCGGCCATGCCGTGCCGCAGCACCCGCTCCATCAGCACCGGGTCGACGTTCCCGCCGGACAGCACCGCGACGACCGGGCCCGTGAAGGAGCCGGGGTCGCTCAGCAGGGCCGCGACCGGGCTCGCCCCGGCCGGCTCCACCACCAGCTTCGCCCTCTCCAGGCACAGCAGCAGCGCGGCGGACAGCTCGTCCTCGCTGACCGTGCGCACCTCGTCGACCAGCTCGCCGATGATGCCGAACGGCACGTCACCGGGCCGTCCGACCTTGATGCCGTCGGCCATCGTGGCCGGGTTGTCGACCGTCACCGGCCGTCCCGCCGCCAGCGACGGCGGATAGGCGGCCGCGCCCGCCGCCTGCACGCCCACGATCCGCACGTCGGGCCGCAGGGCCTTGACGGCCACCGCGATCCCGGCGGCCAGCCCGCCACCGCCGATCCCGACGACGATCGTCGCGGCCTCGGGGCACTGATCGAGGATCTCCAGCCCCACCGTGCCCTGCCCGGCGATGACGTCGGGGTGGTCGAAGGGATGGATGAACACCGCGCCCGTCTCGGCCGCGTACTCCTGCGCGGCGGCGAGCGTCTCGTCGACGACCTGCCCGTGCAGCCGCACCTCGGCGCCGTACTCCCGGGTCGCGCTGACCTTCGGCAGCGGGGCGCCCTGCGGCATGAACACCGTCGAACGCACGCCGAGCAGCGACGACGCGAGCGCCACACCCTGCGCGTGGTTCCCGGCGCTCGCCGCGACCACACCGGCCGCGCGCTCCTCGGGCAGCAGGCCGGAGATCCTGACATAGGCGCCGCGCAGCTTGAACGAGCCCGTCCGCTGGAGGTTCTCGCACTTCAGGTGGACCGGCGCGCCCACCATCCGGGACAGGTGCCTGCTGCCCTCCAGCGCGGTCGCCCGCGCCACGCCCGCGAGCATCTTCTGGGCACCGCGCACGTCGTCGAGGGTGACCGAGCGCAAGGAGTCAGCCGTGCTGTAGCTCATGACTCCCAGCATCGCAGTTCACGGGCGGGAACGACCGTTGTGACCAACCTCCGAGACCCGCTTTGCGCAGCGCCGGTACGGCCCGCCCCCCGGCCGCGTACCCTGTCCCCCAATCTGCCAGCCCTCCACGAAGTGAGCCCCCGGCCATGCCCACAACACCTGGAATGTCGATGGACATGACGACCGTCGGTGACAGCGGTCTCCTCGACACGCTGCAGCACGAGGTGGCGCTGTTCGCCCGCCGTGCCGAACAGACCCGGCTGGGCGGGGTGGGGCAGGTGCGCAACTCCATGGACCGCGCCGCCTACCTGCTGCTCAACCGTCTGGACAAGGAAGGCCCCATGGGCGTCAAGGCGCTCGCCGCGAGCATGGGGATCGACTCCTCGACGGTCACCCGCCAGGTGGCTCCGCTCGTCGACACCGGCCTCGTCAAGCGCACCTCGCACCCCGAGGACGGACGCGCGGTGGTCCTGCAGCTCTCCCCGCGCGGGCAGGCCCGCCTGGAGGAAGTACGCTCCTCGCGCCGCCAGTTGATGGCCGAGCTGACCCAGGACTGGCAGCCGGAGGAACGCGAGGCGTTCTGCTCGCTCCTGACCCGCTTCAACAGCGCGCTGTCCTCCCGGATGTCGGCGCAGGGCGTGCCGGGCCCGGAGGCCCAGCCGGAGTCCTGACCACCCGTACGAACGGGCCGCACACGCGCGTGGCACTCGGAGGCGGACGCCGACACCGTCGCCCGGGCGGCGCGCGTGAACGGTCGTTCGGCTGCGCGGCTCTTGACCGCGGGGGCGTCGCCGGTCTGATATGAGACCGGGTCCCCGCCGGATGCGGCCGGGACCGCATCCCCGGGGTCGCCGTCGGGCGGGAGGCGCGGTGCGAGAGCGGCACGCTGTCCAGGCAGCCCGCCGGGCCCGTGAGTTCGAGGCGTTCGTCGCGGGCGCGGCCGGGCGGCTGCTGCACGCCGCCACCCTGCTCACCGCCGAGCCCCCGGACGACAACCCCCGCGCGCGGCGCCTGCTGACCCTGGCGCTGGCCCACACGTACGCGTGCTGGGACCGGCTGCGCGGCGACGACCCGTACGACCGCACCCGGCAGTACCTGGCCACCCGCTTCGCCCGCGGCGCGTGGCACCACCACGCCGCCCTCCGGCGGCGGGCCCCGGCCGCCGGGCCGCTGGCGTCCCTCACCCCGCAGGAGCGGCTGGTCCTGGTGCTCCGGCTCCACGAGGGCGTCGCCGAGGAGCAGGTGGCGGCCCTGCTCGGCCTGTCCCCGGAGCGGGTGCGGGCGATCTGCCACCGGGCGAAGTCGGCCCTGCTGCACCGGCCGGGCCCTGGCGCACCGGCCGTCACGGCGGCCAAGGCGGTGCCGTCATGACCGGCTCGTCCCGTGCGGCGCGCGGCGGGGGCCGGGCATGAGGGGCGGCGACCGGGAGGCCGCCCTGCGGCGGATGCTGGAGCAGGGGCAGCGCACCGTGCCGCCCGGGATCCACGCGGAGGCGGTGCGCCGGGGCGGCCGGATGCTGCGGCGCAGGGCGCTGGCGCGCCGTCTGATGTGGCTGCTGCTCGTCGCGGCCGCCACGGCGTTCACCGTGTGGGCGCTGACCGTCCAGCCCTGGGTGGAGCCGCCGTCGGAGACGACTCCACCCCTGTCCGGCTGGTGACCCCGGCCGGGACGCCCCGGTCCTAGCCGAGCGCCTGCTGAAGGTCGCCGAGCAGGTCGTCGGCGTTCTCGATGCCGACCGACAGCCGCACCAGGTCGCCGGGGACCTCCAGCAGCGAGCCGGCCACGGACGCGTGCGTCATCCGGCCCGGGTGCTCGATCAGCGACTCGACGCCGCCCAGGGACTCGCCCAGGGTGAACACCTGGGCGCGGTTGCAGACCTCGACGGCCGCCTGCTCGCCGCCCTCGACCCGGAAGGAGATCATGCCGCCGAAGGACTTCATCTGCTTGGCGGCGACCTCGTGGCCGGGGTGCTCCGGCAGGCCCGGGTACAGCACGCTCGTCACGCGCGGGTGGCGGGACAGCATGTCGGCGACCTTGGCGGCGTTCTCGCTGTGCCGGTCCATGCGCACGGCGAGCGTCTTGGTGCCGCGCAGCACCAGCCAGGAGTCGAAGGGACCGGCGACGGCGCCCATGGCGTTCTGGTGGAAGGCCAGTTCCTCGCCCAGCCCGGCGTCGGCCGTGATCAGCGCGCCGCCGACGACGTCGGAGTGGCCGCCCATGTACTTGGTCAGGGAGTGCACGACGACGTCCGCGCCGAGCGCCAGCGGCTGCTGGAGGTAGGGCGTGGCGAAGGTGTTGTCGACGACGAGGCGGGCGCCCCCGTCCCGGGCGACCTGGGCGACGGCGGCGATGTCGGTGATGCCGAGCAGCGGGTTGGAGGGGGTCTCCACCCAGACGACCTTGGTCCTGGGCGTGAGGGCGGCGCGCACGGCCGCCGGGTCGCTGGTGTCGGCCACCGACCACTCGACCCCCCAGCGGGCGACGACCTTGGCGAACAGCCGGAACGTGCCGCCGTAGGCGTCGTTGGGGATGACCACGTGGTCGCCGGGGGCGAGCAGCGTGCGCAGCAGGCAGTCCTCGGCCGCCAGCCCGGACGCGAACGCGAGACCGCGGCGGCCGCCCTCGAGGGCGGCGAGGTTCTCCTCCAGCGCGGTCCTGGTCGGATTGGCGCTGCGGCTGTACTCGTAGCCGCCGCGCAGGCCGCCGACGCCGTCCTGCTTGTAGGTGGAGACCTGGTAGATCGGCGGGACGACCGCGCCCGTCAGGGGGTCGGCGGTGTTGCCCGCGTGGATCGCGAGCGTCTCGAAGTGCTGACTGATGTGCCTGTCGCTCATGGGCCCGAGGGTAGTGCGCCGGGACGCCGAGTGCCGGGGGACGGGGCGGCGCGGGCGCCGCAGTGGCGATTCCGAGGGTTTTCCCCCGGGCCGGCCCGCCCGCGCGGCGGGGTTTTCCATAGGTGCGGGGAGCAGGTTGGCCAATTGTCGGCGCGGTCTGGTTCGCTTGACGCATGGAGATTCTCTGGGTCCTGATCGCGCTGGTCATGCTGGGCTTCGTGCTGCTTCCCTTCCTGCGGCGCAGGCGCGGTGCGGTCGGGCTGGTCTCGCCTGACCACCCGGACGCGGCGGACCCGGCGAACTACGGCTTCCTCCGCGAGGAGGAGCTCGACATCCGCATGCCCGGCCCCGACCAGGACCTGCTGGACGTCCTGGACGTGGTGCAGCGCACGCAGGACTTCCGCGCGGCCCAGCAGCTCCTCGCGGGCACGGAGGCCGAGGGCGAGCGCCGCTGGCAGCGCGTGCAGGCCTTCGCGGGAGCGGCCTCGCTGGAGCTGGCCCGGCGGCCCGGCGGGGTGAGCGACGCGCCGGGCGGCCAGTGGCTGCGGGTGTGGCGGGCCGAGGCGCCCAAGGATGCGGGCGGCGCCGCGGTGCATGCCGAGTTCCTGGTCCAGCAGGCGTGGCGCACGGCCACGCCCGGGTCGGACGAGTTCCGGATCATCATGGAGGAGGCCAGGGCGGCGTGCGGCGAGGCCGCGCTGCTCGCCCCGGGCGATCCGGTCCCCTCCATCGTGGAGCTGTCGGTGGCCCGCGGACTGGCCTACTCGCAGAAGGACTTCGAGCAGGTGTGGCTGAAGATCCTGGACCACGCCCCGGTCCACATGGGGGCGCATCTGGCCGCGCTGCACTACTGGTGCGAGAAGTGGCACGGCTCGCGGCAAGAGGCGTACGCGTTCGCGGAGGCCGCGGCGGCCCGCGCCCCGCAGGGGTCCCTGCTGGCGGCCATGCCGCTGTTCGCGGTGTTCGAGCACCTTCCCGAGGTGACGCTGGTCAGCAGCTTCTGGCAGAGCGAGGTCGTCACCAAGGCGGTGCACGGCGCGCTGCACGCGGTCCATTCGGCCCGCCCGGACGACCCGATGCTGGCGCACGTGCGGCACATGCTGGTGTTCTTCCTGGTCCGCAGCGAGCGCTGGTCGGAGGCGATGAGCCAGCTGGTGCACGTCGACGGCCATGTGGGCGCCCTGCCGTGGACGCTGTCCGCCGACCCGGCGGCGGAGTTCGCGGTGTACCGGGCGCTGGCGGTGGCGGGCTACGAGGCGAACGGCGGCAGCCCGGCGAGCCTGCCGCACTGAGCCGGAGCGCCCGGCACCGGCCCTGCCCGGTGGGGGGGGGTGGCCCGGGCCAGGGCTGAGGGCGGGGAACCGGAGGCGACGGGTGGGGTCCGGTGTCCGGGGGGCACCCAATAGGGTGCCTGCGTGACTGCGCCCCTGAGTTCCGACAAGTCCCGTGCCGCGCTGCGGATAAGCGCGCGGGTGTCCGCCGAGTTCCTGCTGGTGTTCGCCGCGACGGCGGTCGCCCTGTGGTTGCTGGGCCGGATGTGGTCGATCGTGTGGCCGCTCGTGGTCGGGCTGCTGATGACCACCCTGACCTGGCCCGTCGCCCGGTACCTGCGCCGGCGCGGGTGGCCGCCCGCGCTGGCCGCGTCCGTGGTGACGGTGCTGTTCCTGCTGCTCGCCGCGGGCGTCGTGGCGCTGATCGCCGTGCCGGTGGCCTCGCAGTCCGGCGAGCTGACCGACGGGGTCGTGGAAGGCATCCAGCGCCTGCGCGAGTGGGCGGCCGGGCCGCCGCTGAACATCGGGGACGCGCAGATCAACAAGGCGTTCGACAGTGCCGTCGCCCGCGCCCAGGAGGGCGTGGGCAGCATGGTCGGCGCGGTCGTCACGGGCGTGAGCACCGTGGTGAACGGGGTCGTCACGGCCGTCCTCGCGCTGTTCCTAATGTTCTTCTTCCTCAAGGACGGGCCGCGGTTCCTGCCCTGGCTCGGCCGTCAGCTGCCCGGTCGGCTCGCCACCGACGTGCCGACCGTCTTCGACCGCGGCTGGGCGACCCTCGGCGCGTTCGTGCGGTCGCAGGCCGCCGTCGGTCTGATCGACGCCGTGCTGATCGGCCTGGGCCTGTGGGTCCTGGACGTGCCGCTGGTGCTGCCCCTGGCGGTGCTGACGTTCGTGTCGGCGTTCGTGCCGATCATCGGCGCCTTCTTCGCGGGGTTCGTCGCGGTCCTCATCGCGCTCGTGTCCAACGGGCTCATGGACGCACTGATCGTGCTGGGCATCATCGTCGTGGTGCAGCAACTGGAGGGCAACGTCTTCCAGCCCATGATCCAGAGCCGGGGCCTCGGACTGCACGCGGCCGTGGTCCTGCTGGCGGTGACCCTGGGCGGCAGCCTCGCCGGCATCGTCGGCAGCCTGCTCGCCGTGCCCGTCGTGGCGCTGATCGCGGTGGTGTGGAACTACGTCCGCGAACAGCTCGTCGACCCGGCGGCCGGCGGGGACCCGGACGGCACCGACACGGCCGGTGCCCCCGTCACCCCCTGACGGCCGCCCGTCGCGTCCCCGCGGTCGCCGCCCTGTCGGCCCGGTAGCGGGGCTCCGCAGGGATACCGTCGGCGCATGAACGGTGATCGTCCGGGATGGCTCCGCTGCTTGCTCGCCGGCGCCGTGTTCGCCGTGTGCATGGCCGGGACCACCCTGCCCACCCCGCTGTACCCCCTCTACCAGGCGGAACTCGGCTTCTCCGAGCTCACCGTGACCGTCGTCTACGCGGTGTACGCCTTCGCCGTCATCGGCGTGCTGCTGCTGGCCGGCAACGCCTCCGACGCCGTGGGCCGGCGGCTGGTGCTGCTGGGCGGCCTCGGGTTCTCGGCGGCCAGCGCCGTCTGCTTCCTGTGCGCGACGGGGCTGGGCTGGCTGTACGCGGGCCGGCTGCTGTCGGGACTGTCCGCGGGCCTGTTCACGGGGGCGGCCACGGCGTACGTGATGGAGCTGGCGCCCCGCGGCGGCGCCTCCCGGGCCACCTTCGTGGCGACCGCCGCCAACATGGGCGGTCTCGGTTGCGGTCCGCTGCTGGCCGGGCTGCTCGCCCAGTACGCTCCCTGGCCGCTCTCCCTGCCGTTCGCCGTGCACCTGGCCCTGGTGGTGCTGTCGGCCGCCGTCCTGCTGCGCCTGCCGGAGACCGTGCGGGAGCTGCGGCCGCCGCGCACCGTCCGGCCACAGCGGCCCGCGCTGCCCGCGCAGGTGCGGGCCGTGTTCGGCCCGGCGGCGACCGCCTCGTTCGTCGGGTTCGCGTTGTTCGGGGTGTTCACGGCCGTCAGCCCGGCGTTCCTCGCCGAGTCCCTGGATCTGCACGACCACGCCGTGAGCGGACTGGTCGTCGCGCTGGCCTTCTTCTCCTCGACCGCCGGGCAGCTCGCGGTCGGGCGCGTCGGCGTCGGCCGGTCCCTGCCGCTGGGCTGCGCCGTGCTGTTCGCCGGGCTGCTGCTGCTCGCGGGCGCCCTGCTCTGGAACCTGCTGGCGCTGGTGGTGCTGAGCGCGCTCGTCGGCGGTGTCGGGCAGGGACTGGCGTTCCGCGGGGCGCTGTCCGCGGTGGCCGCGGCGTCTCCGGCGGACCGGAGGGCGGCGGTGATCTCGACGCTGTTCGTCGTGGCGTACGCCGGGATCTCGGTCCCGGTGATCGGCGTCGGGCTGCTGACGCAACCGCTCGGCCTCCAGGGCGCCGGGCTGGTGTTCATCGCGTGCATGGGCGTCCTGGTCACCACGGCCGCGGTGTACCTGCTGCGCCGCCCGGTGCGGGCCGGGGCCTGAGCGCGGGCTTGGCGCTCCCCTCCCCGGAACCCGGCGGAGGCCGGCGCTCCTCTCCCCGGAACCCGGCGGAGGCCGTCGCTCCCCACCCGGGTCCCTGGCGGCGGCCGGCGCTCCCCTCCCCGGAACCCGGCGGAGGCCGGCGCTCCCCTCCCGGGAACCCCGGCGAAGGCCGCCGTTCCCGCCCTACGCTCCCTCGCATGGTTCTCAGACGAGCGTTACAGGTGATCATGGTCGTCGTCCTGGCCCTCGCCGGGGCGGTCCAGGGCACGGCGCACGCCGGGCAGGGCGGGGACGGGCGGCAGCTGCTGTTCTACAACCACGCCTACGGCGTCCTCGACCGGGAGACCGCCGACGCCATCGAGCACTCCGCCTACCTCCGCCGGTTCGCGAACTTCCAGGTCCGCACCACCACCGGTGCCGACGGGCAGACCTGGACCGGCCGCTACCTGATGGGCCGCGAGACCTACCTCGAGCTGCTCGGGATCGGCGACGTCCCCGGCAAGGACGGCACCCTCGGTGCCGCGGGCCTGGGCGTCTCCGTCGAGCAGGCGGGCGACCTGGAGACCGTGGTCGCCCGGCTGCGCGAGGAGGGCGTCACCGACCCGGTCCGGTTCCGCCAGACCCGCGACTTCGGCGACGGCGTGCCCGTGCCCTGGTTCGACGCGGTCTTCACCACCGGCGAGTACGACCTGTTCGGCGCGTGGGGCATGGAGTACCGGCCCGAGTACTTCGCCGACCCGCGCAGCGGCACCGAGCCCGCCGCGCACCCCGGTGACGTGGGGCGTGAGCGCTACCTGTCCGACGGCTACCGCGAGCACCTGATGCGGGACGTGACGGGCATCCGCCTCGCGGTGACCGCGCGCGACCTCGCCGCCACTGTTCCCCTGCTGAGGGCCGGCGGCTTCCGGGTCCGCTCCACCGAGGGCGGGGGCGTCGTCGCGAAGGGCGGCGGGACGACGCTGAGGTTCGACGTCGCGCCGCTCGACCGGGTCGGGCTCAAGCGCGTGGACCTGTCCCTGAACAGGGCGGTGCCCCACCGGCACGTGGAGCGGATCGGGCACTCCGGCCTCGTGGTCGGGCCGGGCCCCCGTGCCGTGTGGACCTTCGAGGGCCGGGGCTAGGGCCCTGTCGTCCGGATCCGGTCAGGGATCAGCCGCCGCTGCCGTAGGGCCTGGTGATGATCTCCAGCCGGTGGCCGTCGGGGTCGTCGAAGTAGGTGCCGCGGCCGCCGTCGTGGTGGTTGATCTCGCCGGGGCGGCTGTGGAAGGGATCCGCCCAGTACGTCACCCCGGCCTCCTGGATGCGGCCGAAGATCACGTCGAACTCCTCCTCCGAGACGAGGAAGGCGTAGTGCTGCGGCGTGATGGCTCCGGGGCTGTCCATGAAGTCGAGGGTGACGCCGTTGGGGATCTCGACCGGGAGGAACGGGCCGTAGGGCGGGCCGACCTCCAGCCCCAGGATGCCGGCGAGGAACCGGGCCGACGCGCGCTTGTCGTGCGAGGCGACGATGGTGTGGTCCAGCTGCACGGTCATGGCGGGCCTCCCCTGACGGAGCGGTGAACCCGTGGTGCACTCCCCCCTGTGTACCCGGGTGCGCGGGCGCGCGCACCAGGAACGCCCGAGGGCCCCGGCTCGTGGCCGGGGCCCTCGGTGCGGGGCGCCGGCTCGTGGCCGGGCCCCGGGTGTGTCGTACGGCGACCGTCCGGTCTCAGATGGTGGCCGTGTCGATCACGAAGCGGTACCGCACGTCGCTGGCCTGCACGCGCTCGTAGGCCTCGTTGACCTGGTCGGCGCGGATCAGCTCGATCTCGGCGCCCAGGCCGTGCTCGGCGCAGAAGTCGAGCATCTCCTGGGTCTCGGCGATGCCGCCGATCATGGAGCCGGCGAGGGACTTGCCGCCGCCGATCACCGAGAACAGGTTCAGGGAGATGGGCTCCTCGGGGGCGCCGACGTTGGCCAGGGTGCCCTCGGTCTTCAGCAGCGACAGGTACGCGCCGAAGTCCAGCGGGGCCGAGACGGTGGAGACGATCAGGTCGAAGGTGCCGGCCAGCTCCTCGAAGGTCTTCGGGTCGCTGGTCGCGTGGTAGTGGTCCGCGCCCAGCTTCAGGCCGTCCTCGCGCTTGCGCAGCGACTGCGACAGCACGGTCACCTCGGCGCCGAGCGCGTGCGCGATCTTCACGCCCATGTGGCCGAGACCGCCGAGGCCCACGATGGCGACCTTCTTGCCGGGGCCGGCGCCGAAGCGCTTGAGCGGCGAGTAGAGGGTGATGCCGGCGCACAGCAGCGGGGCGGCGACGTCCAGGGACAGGCCGTCGGGGATGCGGACGACGAAGTTCTCGTCCACGACGACCTTCTGCGAGTAGCCGCCGTAGGTGGGCTCGCCGTCCTTGCCGATGCCGTTGTAGGTCGGGATGTTGCCCTTGACGCAGTACTGCTCGCGGCCGGCCTTGCAGTTCTCGCACTCGCGGCAGGAGTCGACCATGCAGCCGACGCCCACGCGGTCGCCCACGGCGAACTTCGTCACGCCGGAGCCGACCTCGGAGACGACACCGGCGATCTCGTGGCCGGGGACCATCGGGAAGATGCCCTCGCCCCAGCCCTCGTTGGCCTGGTGGATGTCGGAGTGGCAGATGCCGGCGAACTTGATGTCGATCAGGACGTCGTACTCGCCGACCTGGCGGCGTTCGATGGTGGTGCGCTCCAGCGGGGCCTTGGGGGCGGGAGCGGCGTACGCAGCGACGGTGGTCATGCCGGGGTTCTCCTAGCGACGGGGTGTGCCCGGCTGCCTTCTGGATCTTCCGCCCGGGCACGTCCACCAGCCTGCGCGATCCCGGCGTCGCTACCCAGACCACGCTTTTGCGTACGCACACCGTGCGTACCACTGGCGGGGTCAGGCTCGTATGCGTACGACCAGGAATACTGGACGGCATGGACGTACAGCCCGAAACCACCCCCGGCAGCGGCGGCGGCCTGGACCGGCGGGCCGAACTCAGCGAGTTCCTGCGCACGCGGCGGGCGCGGCTGAAGCCCGAGGACGTCGGACTGCCCGACTTCGGGCGGCGCCGGGTGCCCGGGCTGCGCCGGGAGGAGCTGGCGCAGCTCGCCGGGGTGTCCGTGGCCTACTACACGCGGCTGGAGCAGGGCAACGGGCACAACGTGTCGGCGGAGGTGCTCGACGCCATCGCGCGCGCCCTGCGGCTGAGCAGCGCCGAGCACGCGCATCTGACGCACCTGGCGAAGCCGAAGCAGCACAAGAAGAAGCCGGCGGCGCGCAGCCAGCAGGTGCGGCCGGCGCTGCGGCACCTGCTGGACGCGATCGACAGCGTGCCGGCGTACGTGGTCGGGCGCCGTACGAACGTACTGGCCTGGAACCGGATGGCCGCGGCCCTCTTCGGGGACTGGGCGGAGCTGCCGGCGCAGGAGCGGAACTGGGCGCGGTTGGTGTTTCTGCGGCCCGAGTACCGCGACCTGTTCGTCGAGTGGGACCAGAAGGCGGCCGACATCGTCGGCTACCTGCGCATGGACGCGGGCTGCCACCCGGACGACCCGCAGCTGTCGGCGCTGGTCGGCGAGCTGTCGGTGAAGAGCGAGGAGTTCCGCCGCCTCTGGGCCGCCCACGACGTGAAGGAGAAGAGCCACGGTGTCAAGCGCCTGCGCCACCCCCTGGTGGGCGACCTGACCCTGTCCTTCGAGACGTTCCGCCTGGTCGACGACGCGGAGCAGTCCCTCATCACCTACCACGCGGACCCGGACACCGCCTCCGCCGAGGCCCTGCGCCTGCTGGCCAGCTGGGGCACGGACGCGACCCGCGCGGGGGCCTCGACGGACACTTCAACACCCTCGCAATGATCCAGCCGCACATGTGTCGAGAAGGTACGCCGGGGGGCACACAGACCCGCAGCGGCTCCCTGTGTGACGTTTTCTTTCGCCCGCACGCTGTTCACCATAGGGGCTGCCACATCAGCACGAGGCCATCGCAGTTGAGCGGAATTTGAGAAACCTACACGGCGGTATCGGACAGTCCGCTTATGACGCCAGCGCCGGTTGATGCTGATCAACGACAATTGTCCGGAACAGTTGATCAACGATCTCCCTTTGTGTCCCATTTCGCCACAAAGAACGAATCAAGGCGCAGCCTCGGAGAGATCTGGATTCACTGATCTACAGCGGGTTACGGTGTGAACCGCCTCCGGCACCAAGGCCGGGGGTGCGGGCGCCAACTACATCGACGCACACGGTTTCCAGGCCAGCAGTGCACCGAGGAAAGCGCCCGCACCGTCCTACCCGAAGGACCAGGATAGTGAATCGTCGCTACATCCGTATAGGCGTCAGCGTGGCGTTGGCCGCAGTTACCTTAGGCGTTGCCGCCCCCATGGCCGCGGCGCAGGAGCACCGGAACAGCGAGCGCACCTTCCAGAGCGTCGCCGTCCGCGCCGCGAGTGACGTGACCACGCATGCCGAGTTCGTCAACTACCTCAACTCGGCCGAGGGCCAGGCGCTCATCGCGGAAGCCGACCTGACCACCGCAGAGCGCGACGCTCTGTACTCCAGCAACACCACGACCGAGGCCGTGGTCCAGCATCGCCTTTCCGGCATCATCAAGCTGCTCAAGAAGGTGAAGGGCTGGGCCGCCGCAGCCAAGTCCAGCTACTCCAAGTTCAAGGTGTGGTACGCCGACAAGGTGCCCGCCGCTCTGCGCTGGGCCATCAAGTGGGGCTTTGACCTCTACACGATCTACCAGATCCTTCGGGGCATGGCCTAGGCCGGGTTTTCGGATGCGGCTGTTCGCACCCGACCGTGCGGACAGCCGCATCCGCCCTCTTTCTGGAGACGTCACATGCACACGATGCGCCATGAAGGCAAAGCGCCTGACACATACGTCGGCACCCTGGACTGGCTTGTGCCATCCCTCATCCTGATGTTCGTCGTCGCTCTCGACTACGTTTTCGGGGCACGCAGTTGGGCTTCCTTCGTGGCATGGCCCGTGTGGGCATGGAGCGTGGGCCTGTTGATCCACCACTGGTGTGTCGTCCTACGCCGCAGGGACGTCGAGCTCTGGGGATGGTGGGCCGCCGCGCTCGCACATGTGACTGCCGCGTGGCACATCATCGCCGTAGTGAAGGACGTGAAATGAAGCATCTCATCTCGAAGGCCACGGCAACAGCCGCCACTTGCCTGGTTGCGGCGGCCGGTCTTGGCGCGATCGCGACGCCGGCCGTCGCCAAGGCCAGTGCCCCCACTTGTTCCAAGAAGACCTACCCGCTGGAAACCCACGGGTTCCGAGGCACTGTCACGACCTGCATCGACAGGGCCGCTGGTAAGACACGTGTATCCGGAGAGATAGAACCCGTCGCGTTCAACGTCGGTCTGAGAGTGAGAATCGGCGCCTACAGCAAGACGTTCGACTTCTGCGATGTCCGGCCGGAGAAGTTCGACACGGGCTATCAAACTGGAACCGGTGCCGCGACGTCCATCGTCGAGGGTCCCGACGTGCGGTGCACCTGAGCTCCGACCTGTAATGGCCCGCCGGAAGAAACCGGCGGGCCATTGCGTTCCGGCTCAAGCTGGAATCACTTGCCGTAGTACGCGTTGTAGATCGAGATCGTCGACTTGTTGCCCTTCTTGTCGGCGATCTTGGCGTGGAAGGAGATGGCCTTGCCCTTCTCCGGGTTCTTGAAGGAGACCTTGCCCTTCTTGACGTCGAGCTTCTTCCAGGTCTTGCCGTAGTCGTACGACACATACACCGACAGCGACTTCAGGTTGCCGCCCTTGGCCGCGCCCTCGACGGTGACCGGAACGGTGACCTGCTTGCCCGCCGGGACCTTGCTGTCCAGGCCGGTGGCCGCGTTGAAGCGGACGGTGGAAGCGGGCAGCTTCACACGCGTGTCACCGGACGGCTTCTTGGAACGGAACGTCCAGCTGCCGTCGATACGAGTCGAAGCAGCGGCGACCTTGACGCTTCGCTTCACCGACGTTGTCAGCTTGTACTCGGCGTCCCCGGAGGCGACCCTGAACTCCTCGCCAGACAGCGGGTCGGTGTTGGAGCCGACCTTGGTGCCGTTGCGGTAGAGGTTCGTGGCGACTGACGTGAACTCGGACGAGCCTGCGTGCCCGGAGCCGTCGGCGAACAGCGGCAGCGAGCCGTAGAGGGCGTTACCCCTGCGGAAGATGCCGAAGTCGGCGTTCAGACGCGGACCGAACACCGCCGTGTTGAAGGTCTTCGTGTACTTCTGGCCGGCCTTGTACGTCTGCGGGTCGAGCGAGTACCCGGCCTCGGGGATCGCGTCGCCGTTGGCGTCCTTGCCCTTGTACTGCGTGAAGTCGAACGCCCACTGGATCTTGTTCGAGGTCGACAGGTACATGGTGCGCGCGCTCGGCAGCTTCTGCTCCGCCGAGAGCGCGAAGGTCAGGGTGTCGGGAAGCAGACCCAGGATGAACAGGTCACCGGTCTTGCCGGATGCCGCCGCACCCATGTTGTGCTTCACCGTGGCGAGTTCACTCGCCTTGAAGTGCCGGACCTTGTCACCCTGGATCTTCTTGACCTTGGCCGAGGTGGCGACGTTGTACTCGGCGCTGTCGCCCTTGGCCCACTGCCCGCTCCAGACCTGGCTCAGCCCGGAGACCTCCGGACCGAGGTGGGCCATGCGCAAGTCGGTGAATGTGCCGACACCGATGCCGAGACCTGTGTCTGCCGCGTCGTAGTAGTAGTCGACCATCGCGGACAGCGGCTTGGCCTGGGCGTCCGGAACCCTGATGTCGGCCGGCTTGGCCCTGCGGGCGTCGATGGTCACCGTGGTGTTCTTGGTGACGGCCAGCTTGGGCTGGACAAGCCAGTCGATGCCTCCTTCGAACGTCTCGATGTCTTCGGCGATCAGGCTGTTGAGCAGGTACGAGCCCTTGGGCAGGCGCAGGGTGGCCGCGCCGGTGGGCGTGTCGGGCACCGAGTAGGAACGCTCCTTGCCTAGGCCGGCATAACCCGAAGCCTCGGTGGTGTAGCCGATCGTCGGCTTGCCGTCCCTGCCGAAGTGCTTGACGGTGACGTCGTACGACTCCACCTCGCGCTGCACCGCCGCCGCCGTGCGGACGCTCTGGCCGCCGCCGGTGGCCGTCACGTACGCGGAGTACGCGCCGTCGAGCGTGCCGCCCAGCTTGGTGTTCACGGTGAAGGGGACGGTGGCCTTGCCGCCCGCGGGAACCGTCACCGACGCCGCGCCCAGCGTGAAGAAGCCGGAGGGGGCGGCCTGGCCCTTGGGGCCGGTGGCGGCCGACGTCAGCTTCAGCGTGACGTCCTTCGTACCGAGGTTGCGGTACGTCAGCTCCTTGGTGACCGGCTTGTCGTCGGTGTGCGGCCACTGCTGGACCCCGAAGCTCACCGACGCCGACTCGGCGATCACGGTCTGCTTGATGGCCCTGTCGACCTGGATGCGGCCCGAGCCCTGCTCGAACGGCGTGCACGCGCCGCCCTTGGCGGAGCCGGTGAGCGCGCCCTTCAGTTCGGCGTACTTCCACTGCGGGTGCTGCTGCTTGAGGATCGCCGCCGCGCCCGCGACGTGCGGGGTGGCCATCGAGGTGCCGGAGATCGTCATGTAGCCGGCCGGCTTCTCGCCGACCTCGCCGGCTATCTGGTTGCCCTTGGCCGAGGCGGCCGTGATGTCCACGCCGGGCGCGGTCACGTCCGGCTTGAGGGCGCCGTCCAGGCCCGGACCGCGGCTGGAGAAGTCGGCGATCTTGTCCTTGCCGTCGACCGCGCCGACGGTCAGCGCCGCGGCGGCGCTGCCCGGGGAGCCGATGGTCTGCTCGCCGAAGTCGCCCTCGTTGCCGGCGGCGATGGCGAACAGGACGCCCTTGTCCTCGGAGAGCTTGTTGACCGCCGCTTCCATCGGGTCGATCGCGGGCGTGTCGCCGCCGCCCAGACTCATGTTGACGACGTCGGCGCCCTCGGCGACGGCCCACTCCATGCCGGCGAGGATCTCGGAGTCGCTGCCGAACCCGTCGTCGTCGAGGACCTTGCCGTTGAGGATCTTCGCGCCGGGGGCGACGCCCTTGAACGTGCCGCCGGACTTCTTGCCGGTGCCGGCCGCGATGGAGGCGACGTGCGTGCCGTGGCCGACCTTGTCGGAGGCGTCGGGCGAGGCGGTGAAGTTCTTGGCGCCGACCACCTGGCCCCGGAGGTCCGCGTGGGTGGCGTCGACACCGGTGTCCAGCACGGCGATCTTGACGCCCTTGCCGTCGAACCCGGCGGACCAGGCCTTGGGCGCGCCGATCTGCGCGACGGACTTGTCGAGGCTGGCCTTGCGCACGCCGTCGAGCCAGACGTGCGCGATGCCGGAGGCGGTCCGGTCGCCGTCGGTGACGGCCTTCCAGAGCTCGGGCGTCTCCTGCTGCGGTGTCTGCACGGCGTCGGCGTTCAGGGTCTTCAGCGTGTGGCGCAGGGTGCCCGCGTCCCGGACGTCGGCCTTGGCCGCGGCGGCGCCGCCCCGGTAGCCGACGATGACCTTCAGGCCCTTCTTCTGGGCCTTGCGGGTGGCCGACCTGCCGAGTTCGGTGACGTCGAAGAGCCGCTGGTCGAGCCTGCCGGTGGCGATCAGCCGGGCCGCGTCGGCCGGGATCACCAGGGTGTGCCCGTCGAGCCTGCGGACCTGGACCGGTATGTTCTCGCGGCCCTCGGCCCGTTCGAAGCCGACGACGCGGCCCTTGGCGTCCAGGGTGACCCGGTCGCCGGTGATGAGGGTGACGTGGTGCCTGGCGGTCAGGGGCGCCGGCGCGGCGGCCGCGGCCGCCTGCTCGCCGTTCGCCGACGCCGGGCCGGTCATGCCCGCCGCCAGAGCCACGGCCGCCGCTGTCGCGACCGTGGCGGCGCACGCCCTTTTCACTTGTCTGCGCAAGTTTCCCCCTTGCAGAAGAACCGGGCGAATCCCCGTTCACCCGGCCGGGGGTGGTCTCGCACGCATGGGCGTACGCCCCCGGAGGACGCAGTATGCCGAGGGGTGATCAGCTGCTCAAGAGCGGGGAGGGAGGTGCGGGATCCGTCGGCAGGCTGTTACACGATCGCCGGAACTCCGTTACGGATCAGCGGAGTTGACTCCGCGTGTGCTCCTTGACGAGGCGCGGCCCGGTGCCCGGGAACGGCCGAAGGCCGCCACCCGACCCTCGGCGGGGTGGGCGGCGGCCTTCGTGCGGGTGGTTCCGGCGGTCCGTCAGACGGCCGAGCCGGCCTTCCAGTCGGCCCAGCTCATGTTCCAGCCGTTGAGGCCGTTGTCCGGCGCGATGGTCTTGTCACCGGTGTTCTCGACGACGACCACGTCACCGAGGATCGAGTTGTCGAAGAACCAGGCACCCGGCGTGTCCGGGTCGTTGGCGCCCTTGGCGTCCTGGAGACCCACGCAGCCGTGGCTGGTGTTGGCGCTGCCGAAGATGGACTTCGCGCCCCAGTAGTTGCCGTGGATGAAGGTGCCGGAGCTGGAGAGGCGGATGGCGTGCGGCACGTCCTTGATGTCGTACTCGCCCTTGCCGTCGTCGTCCGTGAAGCCCACGGTCGCGCCGTTCATGCGCGTCTCCTTGAACTTCTCGGACATCACCATGATGCCCTCGTAGGTCTTGTTCTCCGGCGAACCGGCGGAGATCGGGATGGTCCGCACGACCTTGCCGTCCTGCGTGACCTTCATCTGCTTGGTCTTCGCGTCGACGTAGGAGACCTGGTTGCGGCCGATCTTGAAGGTGACCGTCTTCTGCTGGACGCCGAAGACGCCCTTGGCACCCTCGACACCGTCGAGCGCGAGCTTCAGCGTGACGGTGGAGCCTTCCTTCCAGTAGTCCTCGGGGCGGCAGTCCATGCGGTTGGCGTTGAACCAGTGGCAGGCGACTTCCTGGCCGCCGGTGGTGGTGACCGTGATGCCCTTCTGGACCGCGGCCTTGTTGGTGATCGCCTTGTCGAAGTTGATCGAGACCGGCATGCCGACACCGACGGTGGTGCCGTCGTCCGGGGTGAAGTTGCCGATGAAGCTGTTGGCCGGGGAGACCGTGGTGAACGAGGCGTTCTCGTGCGCGATGCGCCCGTCGGCGTCCTTGGCCTCCGCCGCCAGCTTGTAGGCGGTCGACCGCTCGAGCTGCGTGCTGGGCTTCCAGCTCTTCTTGTCGGCGGATATCTGGCCGCTGACCTCGGTGCCGTCGGCGGTGGTCATCTTCACCGACGTGAGCGTGCCCTTGCTCACGGTGACGGTCGCCGAGTTGTTGATCGAGGCGTTGTTCGAGCCGTCCTTGGGCGTGATCTTGATCTGGGCCTCGGAGGTCTTCTTGGCCGCGGCCTCGTCGACCTTCGACTGGGAGCTGTCGCCACCGTCCCCGCCGGAGGCGCTGTCGTCGCCGCCGGAACAGGCCGAGAGCACCAGCACTCCGCCGAGCAGTGCGGACGCGACCGTCAGGCCCCTGCGCCGCTTACTGACCGTCATCACACGCTTCTCCATCGTTGCCGATTTCCCCAGAACCCCGAGTCCCCCGCCACGGACCAAGTGCCCACGCGGCACCGCGTGAGTCCCGGCCGGGAGTCCCCGTCGATAACTTTCAACGCTACGACCGGTCGGTCCGGTTCCCCAGTGGCACAGGTGTGGGGCTCGACACGTCCGCGGTGGGCCGTGCCGGACGAGGCGGGTGCGGCCGGTGCGCCGGCCGAGGGGGCGAGGACCCCGGGCGACGGCCGCCGCCCGGGCCGGTTCTCCCGCGCGCTCAGCCGTCGTTGCCGTCGTCCCCATCATCCTCGTCGAGGTCCCAGTCCTGCGCATCGGGGTCGTGGTCGATCCGCTCGGCACTCCAGGAGGCCTGCTGCAGGTCCACCCCCGGCACCTGGCTGACCAGGTCGAACGGGTCGACGAGGTAGGCGAGCGCCTCCGCGGTGTCTTCCGTCACAGCGCTCTCGGCATGGGTCCGCTCGGCCGCCGGCATGCCCTCGTCCTCGCCGATCCGGCGCAGCGCCGCCTTGGTGACCGCGTCGGCGTCGTCGACCTCGAGGACGAGGTCGACCCGAAGCCGTACAAAACGTGATGTCTCAGGAGTGCTCATGGCGCGAGCGTACGTCGAGGCCCACGCGTGACTTTCCCGTGACCCGCGACTTTCACTAACATCGCCCCACACGGCCAATTCGCCGACTTCACAAGGGGATCGATATTCCGTGTCATCCGCCCGCCGCCCGTTGCTGACCGCCACTGCCGCGGCGTCCCTGCTGGGCGCCATGTGGTTCGTCCCGTCCGCCAACGCGACGTCGGAGAGCCCGGTGAGAGAGACGGCCTCGGCCGGTCCGTCGCCGCAGGTCACGGAGCAGGCGAGGATCGCCGCGACCACGACCGGCACCTCCGTGCCGGGGACCCGGCTCGCCGACACCGGCAGCTTCGACAGCACGCCGTACGTCATCGGCGGCACGTTCTGCCTGGCGCTGGGCGCCGGGTTCGTCGTGTACTCGGTCCGCCGGGAACGGCTCGGTCTCTGACCGCACTTGGGCCGGGCTCCGACCGCGCGTGACGGGGCCCCGCCGCACGGCAGGGCCCCTCGTCCCGCTCGCCGCGACCGCTACCGCAGCGGCCCGGTGACCTTCTCCACCACGGCCAGCAGCCGCCCGTCGCGCACGAACGCGTCCGCCGCGGCGAGGTCGGGCGCCAGGAAGCGGTCCGGCCCCGGCCCCTGAACCCCCGCCTCCCGTACGGCGTCGATGACGGCTCGCGTCGCGGGCGCCGGGGCGAGTCCCTCGCGCAGTTCGACGGCGCGGGTCGCGGCGTACAGCTCGATGGCCAGCACACGGGTGAGGTTGTCCACGGACGTGCGCAGCTTGCGCGCCGCCGACCAGCCCATCGAGACGTGGTCCTCCTGCATGGCGGAGGAGGGGATCGAGTCGGCCGACGCCGGCACGGCGAGCCGCTTCAGCTCACTCACCAGGGCGGCCTGCGTGTACTGAGCGATCATCAGACCCGAGTCCACACCGGCGTCGTCGGCGAGGAACGGCGGCAGCCCGTGACTGCGGTTCTTGTCGAGCAGCCGGTCGGTGCGGCGCTCGGCGATGGAGCCGAGGTCGGCGGCGGCGACGGCCAGGAAGTCCAGGACGTAGGCGACGGGCGCGCCGTGGAAGTTGCCGTTGGACTCCACCCGGCCGTCGGGCAGGACGACGGGGTTGTCCACGGCGGCCGCCAGCTCGCGGTCGGCGACCAGCCGGGCGTGGGCCATGGTGTCCCGCCCGGCCCCGGCGACCTGCGGGGCGCAGCGCACCGAGTAGGCGTCCTGGACCCGCGGCGCGTCGTCCTGGTGATGGCCGGTCAGGCCCGAGCCCTGGAGCACGGCGAGCATGTTGGCGGCACTGGCGGCCTGGCCCGGGTGCGGCCGGATGGCGTGCAGCTCGGGGGCGAGGACCTTGTCGGTGCCGAGCAGGGCCTCCAGCGACAGGGCGGCCGTGACGTCGGCGGACCGGTAGAGCGTCTCCAGGTCGGCCAGGGCCATGATCAGCATGCCGAGCATGCCGTCGGTGCCGTTGAGGAGGGCGAGGCCCTCCTTCTCGCGCAGTTCGACGGGCTGGATGCCGTGCGCGGCGAGCAGGTCCGCGGCCGGGCGCACGACGCCGTCGGGGCCCTCGGCGTCGCCCTCGCCCATCAGGGCGAGCGCGCAGTGGGACAGCGGCGCGAGGTCCCCGGAGCAGCCGAGGGAGCCGTACTCGTGCACGACCGGGGTGATCCCGGCGTTGAGCAGGTCCGCCATGGTCTGCGCGACCTCGGGACGCACGCCGGTGCGCCCGGAGCAGACGGTCTTCAGGCGCAGGAACATCAGGGCCCGGACGACTTCCCGCTCCACCCGCGGGCCCATGCCGGCGGCGTGCGAGCGGACGATGTTGCGCTGCAGCTGAGCGCGCAGCTCGGGGCTGATGTGCCGGGTCGCCAGGGCACCGAAGCCGGTGCTCACGCCGTACACGGGCTCCGGCTTGGCCGCCAGGGCGTCCACGATCTCGCGGGCCGCGGCGAGGGCGGCCACGGCCTCCCCGGAGAGCTCGACGCGGGCTCCGGCACGCGCCACGGCGAGCACGTCGGACGCCGTCGTCCCGGACGTCCCCACCACCACAGTGTGCATATCCATATTCAGGAGCGTACGCAGTGAATTCGATGATGTCACCACTGGGGACCGGGTTCACCCCTTACCGATACGTCACAGCGTCCGGCCCCCGCGCGGCGCTCAGGGGGCGTGCCGGCCGCGGAAGCTCCGGCGCTCCCCGTCGGCCGTCTCCTTCGACGGCTCGTCCGCGAGCCGCAGGACGGGGTCGTCGGGACCGGCCCGGCCGGCGACGACCGGCTTCGCGGCCCGCTGCGCCTTGGCCTGGTACTGGGCCGCGTCGGCGAGGCGGAAGAGCCGCCGCGCGGAGCGCACCGGACCGATCGGGTCCGCGGTGGACGCGACCCCGCAGGCCACGCCGTCACCGAGCCCCAACTCGGCCGCGCGGCGGCACAGTTCCCCGGCCGCCTTCACCACCTGGTCGGCGGGCGGCCCGACCGCGAGCAGGCAGAACTCGTCCCCGCCGAGCCGGGCCGCGAGCGCCCCCGGCAGCATCGCCCCGCACAGCGACAGCACCGAGCCGAACCGTTCCAGCAGCCGGTCGCCGGCCGCGTGCCCGTGGGTGTCGTTGACCCGCTTGAGCCCGTTCAGGTCGCAGACGACCAGGCTGACCACGGCGTCCTCCCGCCGGTGGTGCTCGATCGCCTGCTCCAGCCGCACGTCGACGGCCCGGCGGTTGGCGAGTCCGGTGAGGGAGTCGGTGAAGGCCAGCCGACGGGCCTCCTCCAGCCGCTCCGTCTGGGCGATGCCGGCCGCCACGACGGAGGCCAGGACGGTGGCGAAGTCGGCGTCGGCCCGTCCGAAGACGGGCCGGCCCACCGGCCGGGCCACGTACAGCTCGCCCCAGGCCCTGCCGTGCAGCACGATCGGCGCGACCACGCAGCAGCCGCGGCCGCGGCGGCGCAGGGCGGCGACGCGCTGGTGGCAGTACCCGGGCCGCCCTCCGGCGGGCCCCTCGGCGGTCTCCACCCAGGCGTCCGGCTCCCCGCCCCCGGCCCACTGCTCGTGCAGGAACTCGGTGATCTCCGCGAACTGGTGCACCGGGTAGGACTCGTCCTCGGGGAACTCCTCCTCCCCCTCGGCGAGCTCCCCGACGTTCACGAGGACCTTCAGCCGCCCCAGCTCCCGCTCCCACACCGACAGCGCGGCGAAACTCCCGCCCAGCGCCCGGCAGGCTCCGTGGGCCGCGGCACGCCACGCCTCACGTGATCCGTGCGCGGCCGCCATCCCCTGAGCCAACGCGACGACGGCGACCAGCCGTCTGTCCTCACCCATCACTCCAGGCTAGGGAGTTTTCAGCCAAACCGACCTGTTCTTGACGCGAACGGGGAGGAACGAGCACGGGGAGGTCCGCTGCTGTACCCCGGGCAGTACGGGTTGCGCCTGCCGCCGGGAGCGAGCCCCCGCCGGGCGCGGGAGCGGGCCCGGTGGGGTGCCGCCGGGTCCGCTCCCGGGGTTCACTCCCCGGGCCACTCCGGCTTGCGGCGCTCGTTGAAGGCCGCGACGCCCTCCGCGCGGTCGCCCGAGAAGGCCGTGGCCCGCCACGCCGCGTCCTCCACCTCCAGGCCGGCCCGCAGGTCCAGTCCCTGGCCCAGCCGCAGCGCCCGCTTGGCCGCGCGCAGGCCCACCGGGGAGTTCCCGGCGATCCGCGCGGCCAGCGCCAGCGCCTCGTCGCGGTCCCGGCCGGTCTCGACGACCTGGTCGACCAGTCCCCACTCCCCCGCCTCCGCGGCCTCCACCCGCCGCGCCGAGAAGATCAGCTCGGCCGCCCGGGCCGCCCCGACCCGGCGCGGCAGGAGCTGCGTGCCGCCGCCGCCCGGAATCACGCCGACGGACACCTCCGGCAGCCCCACCACGGCCGTACGGTCCGCCACGATCACGTCGCACGCCAGGGCCAGCTCGAACCCGCCGCCGAGCGCGAAGCCGTGCACCGCGGCCACCGTCGGCACCGGCAGCTCCAGCACCCCGGTGTACGCCCCCCGGGTCACGGGCCGCTGGCGCAGCAGGTCGGCGTCGCTGAACGAGTTCCGCTCCTTCAGGTCGGCGCCGACGCAGAACGCCCGCTCGTGCGTGGAGGTCAGGACGACCGCCCGCACCTCCCGGTCCTCCCCCAGGGCCGTACAGGCACCGGCGATGGACCGCGCCATCTCCGTCGACACGGCGTTCATGGCCTTGGGCCGGTCGAGGACGAGCTCCGCGACGTGCCCCTGCTCATGCCGCCGCACCAGCACGAACTCCCCGAACCGTTCCTCACTCATGACACCCTCCGGTTAACGCGGGTTAACAAGACACCGCTCCGATCATCGCAGCCGTGCCCCACCGGCGGAAGGCCCGACCCGTCCGATCCCGCCCCGGCCCGCCCACCCGTTCGAGTGAAGTCCTCGCCACTCGGGCCCGGTCACCGGGAGCAGCGCATAGCGTGCGTCAGCCACGGCGCACCGGGGGCGCGGGGCATCGGGGAGGGACCGACCGCATGACGACGAAGAGACCGGCGACACCACAGCCACGACGGAACACGGCCACCACGACGGCACAGCGCCGTCACCGCCCGGCCACCCCGCGCGAGCCCGCCACCCCGCCGGCCGCACCCGCACACGGCCACCGGCCCGTACGGGAACCCGCACACGGACGGGAACCCGGACGCGGACGGGAACCCGCACGCGCACCGGCGGCCGCCAGCGGTCGGCTGACGGCCCGGGTGCGCGGGCGGCACCGCAAGCCCCGTCCCCGCAAGGTGCTGCTCGCCGCCGGAGGGCTCGCCCTGGCCGCCGGCGCGCTGAGCCTGCTGCGCCTGTCCTCCGAACCGGTCCCGGACGGCACCGGTGCCCACGAGGCGGGGCCCCTCCCGGGCCCGGTCACGACCGGCGCGGACGGGACCGGCGGCACCGCCGCGACCACTCCCGCCGCGCCCGAGGCGGGCCCCTCGTCGCCCACTGCCCTCGGCGGCCTGACCCCGTCACCGTTCACGAACGGGGCGTCACCGGCCGCGACCTCCGCCGCCACCGCCGGCGGCCCGCAGGGCGCGGAGGCACCCGGTGCGGCTGCCACGGCCCCCGGGGCCGGGTACGGGCCCGGCACCGGGTCCACGGGCATCCCGGAGGAGCCGAACCCACCGGACACACCCCGTGCCCCGGGCCCGGCCGCCCCGACAGGCGCCCCGGAGCCCGCCCCGGCCCCGCCCGCACCACCGGGCCGGACCACCCCCGCGTCCCCGCCGCCCCCTCGCGAGGAGCCGGAGAAGCCGCGGGATCCCGGGCTGTGCGTGCCGATCATCGGCCTGTGCGTCGACACCCCGCTCGCCGCCCGCCCCTGAGGAGCGGCGCGCCTACGGCGTCTCGTCCCGGCGCGTGAGCAGCCACGGCTCCACGACGCCCAGGCCACGCACGGGCCGCTGCCACATCGGCTGGAGGGCGAACCGGTACGACGGGGGCTCCTCGCCCTCCTTCTCCGCCGCCGCGGCCTCCTCGGCGGCCTCCGCCTCCGAGGACGGCGCGTCCTGCGTGCGGATGAGTTCCTCCGCGAAGGCCGTGTCGACCAGGACGGCGTCCTTGGGCGCTATCGACGTGAGCCGGGAGGCGAGATTCACGGTCGTGCCGAAGACATCGCCCATGCGGGTGGTGACCGTGCCGAACGCCATGCCGACGCGCAGCTCCGGCATGGTCTCGTCGTTCGCCATCGTCTCGATCAGGCGCAGGGCGATCTCGGCGGCCGTGCCGGCGTCGTCGGCCGCGTAGAGCACCTCGTCACCGAGGGTCTTGATCAGCCGGCCTCCGTTGGCGGCCACCAGGTCGGCGGCCGTGGTCTCGAAGGCCTCGACCAGCTCGCCGAGCTCCTCCTCCTCCATGCGCCGGGTCAGCCGGGTGAAGCCGACCAGGTCGGCGAAGCCCACGGCGAGCCGCCGGTCGACCATCTCCTCGTCGTCGGCGGCCTGCACGACCCGCCCGGCCGAGGCGGCGAGCTGCCGGCGCCAGACGTAGACGAGGAACTCCTGGAGCTCGGGCAGCAGCAGCTCGACGATCGGATACGTGACCTCCGTGCGGGTCATGCCCGGCTCCGGCGGCTCGGTCAGCCCCTCCAGGAAGGAGTCGATCTGCCATTCGGCGAGCCGCGCGGTGGTCTGCCCGGTGGACCGGGCCACCTGCACGGCCATCGCCTCGCTCAGCAGGCCCGCCTCGACCAGACCGGCCAGCCGGCGCAGCGCGAGGACGTCCGCCTCGGTCAGGGCCTTGGCCTGGCCGATGTCGGCGAAGCCCATGGCCCGCCAGAAGCGGGAGGCCAGTTCCATGGAGACGCCGGCGCTGCGGGCCGCCTGGAACGGGGTGTAGCGGCGCTCGGCGCCCAGGATGAGCCCTTCGAGGCGCAGGGCGAGCGGATCCTCGCCGGAGTCGGCGCCCTGCGCGTCCGTGCCGGAGCCCGAGTCGTCGACGGTCACGCGTGCTGCCCTTCCGATCTGTCACGGTCAGGTATCGACCGGCCTCAACTCTACGGCAGGTGTGCGCCAGCTCACTCCGTCAGGTTCGGCCGGTGGGTGCGGGGCCGGGCCCTGTCCGGCGGGAACGCCCTCTCGTCGAGCGCCGGACGGGCCGGGCACCCCCGGCCCGTCCGGCGCTCGTCTGCGACCCGCGGGGACCCGACCTCGGCCCCGGCCCCCGGCTCCGTCTCAGGCCGGCCGCAGGTGCACGATGTCCCCGGCTCCCACCGGCTCCACGCCCGCCTCCGTCGCCAGCACCAACCGCCCGTCGCCGTCCACGGCCACCGCTTCCCCGCGTACGGCCCGGTCCCCCGGCAGCTCCGCCCGCACCACCCGCCCGAGCGTCGCGCACCCGGCGGCATACGCCTCCTGCAACCCGCTCACGCCGGGGTCGCCCTCCGCCGCACGCCACGTGCCGTACCAGTCCTCCAGGGACCGGAGCACGCCCCGCAGCAGCGGGTCCCGGTCGGTGCTCACCGCGCCGGCCAGCGCGAGCGACCCGGCCGTCGGCACGGGCAGCTCGTCCTCCCTCAGCGTGACGTTGATGCCGACGCCCATGACGACCCCGCCGTCACCGGCCCGCTCGGCGAGGATGCCGCCGGCCTTGCGCTCCTCGCCGCCCACCGTGACCAGCACGTCGTTGGGCCACTTCAGGGCCGTGTCCACGCCGGCGGCCCGGGACAGGCCGGTGGCCACGGCGACGCCCGTGAGCAGGGTCAGCCAGCCCCACCGGGCCACCGGCACCTCGCGCGGGGTGAGCAGCACGGAGAAGAACAGGCCGGCGCGCGGGGGCGCCGTCCACTGCCGGTCCAGGCGCCCGCGCCCGGCCGTCTGCTCCTCGGCGATCAGCACCGCGCCCTCCGCCGCCCGGCCCTCCTCGGCGCGGGCGACGAGGTCGGAGTTGGTGGAGCCGGTGCGCTGCACCACGTCGACCCCGGTCCACAGCCCTCCGTCCCGCACCAGGCCCCGGCGCAGGGCGGTGACGTTGAGGGGCGGCCGGTCCAGGTCGGACCAACGGCTCCCGTTCGGCTCTGATGCATCTCGCGGCGTCATGCAAGCCACCCTAGGTGTGGTAAACGCCGCACTGCCGATGCGGAGGCACCCCACTACTCTACGGATGAGTAACCGTCCCCCCTTTTGAGCAGGCAGGGAGCCGCATCCCGATGTCCGAGCCGGAAGAGCAGCAGCCCGACATCCACACGACCGCGGGCAAGCTCGCGGACCTGAAGCGCCGCATCGAGGAAGCGACACACGCCGGATCCGCCCGCGCGGTGGAGAAGCAGCACGCCAAGGGCAAGCTGACGGCCCGTGAGAGGATCGAACTCCTGCTGGACGAGGGCTCCTTCGTCGAGCTCGACGAGTTCGCCCGGCACCGCTCGACCAACTTCGGCCTCGACAAGAACCGCCCGTACGGCGACGGGGTCGTCACGGGTTACGGCACCGTCGACGGCCGGCCGGTCGCCGTGTTCTCGCAGGACTTCACCGTCTTCGGCGGTGCGCTGGGCGAGGTCTACGGGCAGAAGATCGTCAAGGTCATGGACTTCGCGCTGAAGACCGGCTGCCCGGTCATCGGCATCAACGACTCCGGCGGCGCGCGCATCCAGGAGGGTGTGGCCTCGCTCGGCGCGTACGGCGAGATCTTCCGCCGCAACACCCACGCCTCCGGTGTGATCCCGCAGATCAGCCTGGTCGTCGGGCCGTGCGCGGGCGGGGCGGTCTACTCCCCGGCCATCACCGACTTCACGGTGATGGTCGACCAGACCTCGCACATGTTCATCACCGGCCCCGACGTCATCAAGACCGTCACCGGCGAGGACGTCGGCTTCGAGGAGCTGGGCGGCGCCCGGACCCACAACGCGACCTCCGGCGTGGCCCACCACATGGCGGGCGACGAGAAGGACGCGATCGAGTACATCAAGCAGCTGCTGTCCTACCTGCCGTCCAACAACCTCTCCGAGGCGCCGGTCTTCCCCGAGGAGGCCGACCTGGAGGTCGGCGACGAGGACCGCGAGCTGGACACGATCGTCCCGGACAGCGCGAACCAGCCGTACGACATGCACGCGGTGCTCGAGCACGTCCTGGACGACGCCGAGTTCTTCGAGACGCAGCCGCTGTACGCGCCGAACATCGTCACCGGCTTCGGGCGCGTCGAGGGCCGTCCGGTCGGCATCGTCGCCAACCAGCCCATGCAGTTCGCCGGGTGCCTGGACATCAAGGCCAGCGAGAAGGCGGCCCGCTTCGTGCGGACCTGCGACGCCTTCAACGTCCCGGTGCTCACCTTCGTCGACGTCCCCGGCTTCCTGCCGGGCGTGGACCAGGAGCACGACGGCATCATCCGGCGCGGCGCCAAGCTGATCTACGCCTACGCCGAGGCGACCGTCCCGCTGATCACGGTGATCACCCGCAAGGCCTTCGGCGGCGCCTACGACGTCATGGGGTCCAAGCACCTGGGTGCCGACCTCAACCTGGCCTGGCCGACGGCCCAGATCGCCGTCATGGGCGCCCAGGGCGCGGTCAACATCCTGCACCGCCGCACGCTCGCGGAGGCGGAGGCCGCCGGGGAGGACCTGGAGGCGGTGCGGGCCCGGCTGATCCAGGAGTACGAGGACACCCTCCTCAACCCCTACGTCGCGGCCGAGCGCGGGTACGTCGACGCCGTCATCCTGCCGTCCGAGACGCGCCGGCACATCGTCCGGGGCCTGCGTCAGCTGCGCACGAAGCGGGAATCCCTGCCTCCGAAGAAGCACGGCAACATCCCCCTCTAGGCCTGCTGGGAGCCGCCATGAACATCAAGGTCCTGCGAGGCAACCCGACCCCGGAGGAGCTGGCCGCCGCCCTGGCGGTGGTCAGGGCGCGCGCCGCGGCGGCCGCCGCGGCGCCGTCCGGCGCGCCCGCGCCGCGCGACGCGTGGTCCGACCCGTCCCGGATCACGGCCCACCGCCTGCCCCAGCCGGGGCCGGCCGCGTGGGGCCGCACCTACTGGCCGGGGTGACCCGCCCCCTCGGCCGTACGAGGGGCCCGCGGCAGCGGATGCGGATGCGGATGCGGTAGCGGAACGCGGGGCGCCGATTTGAGTACGCCTACTCAGGCGCCCCGCCCCGCCGGGCCGCACGCTGGAGTCATGCTGTGGTCCGACCCCGAGAACGAACCGCCCGAGGAACTGCGTGACATGCAGGGCATGCTGCGGCGGCTGAGCGTTCTCCTGGCGGTGGCCATGGTGCTGGTGATGATCGGGATCGGCGTGAGGTGAGCCGGCCCGCCCGGGTGACTAATCTGACGGCATGACCGCTCAGCGCAGCAGGCGACTCGTCCTCGCCTCCCAGTCCCCCGCCCGGCTCGGTCTGCTCCGCCAGGCCGGTCTCGCCCCCGAGGTGATCGTCAGCGGCGTCGACGAGGACGCCGTCACCGCCCCCACCCCCGCCGAACTGGCGCTCGCCCTCGCCGAGGCGAAGGCCTCCGTCGTGGCCGCCCGCCCGGAGGCCAAGGGTGCGCTGGTCATCGGCTGCGACTCCGTGCTCGACCTGGACGGCAAGGCGCTGGGCAAGCCCGCGGACGCCGAGGAGGCCACCGCCCGCTGGACGGCGATGCGCGGCCGGGCCGGCACCCTCCAGACGGGCCACTGCGTCTACGACACGGCCACCGGCCGGTACGTCTCCGCCACCGCGTCGACCGTCGTCCATTTCGGTGAACCCACCGACGAGGAGGTCGCCGCCTACGTGGCCTCCGGCGAACCCCTCCACGTCGCCGGGGCGTTCACCCTGGACGGCCGTTCCGCGCCGTTCATCGACGGCATCGACGGCGACCACGGCAACGTCATCGGCATCAGCCTGCCCCTGGTCCGGCGGCTGCTGAAGGAACTGGGCGTGGGCATCACGGAGTTGTGGGCGCCGGCGGAGAGGTGACCGCGTCCCCGCCGCCGCCCGGGCCGTCCTCGGGCGCGGCGCCGGCGGGCCCGGCCGGACGGTCGTACGTCATCAGCAGCAGGACGATCAGGGCGAGCACCAGCACCATGAAGAGGAACGCCGGCGGGCCCACCGGGCCCCAGGTGAACGCCCCGAGCAACCCGTGCACCACGGCCGCGCTGACCAGCAGCACCCGTCCGAAGCCGGCCGGGCGCTGGTCCCGCAGCGCCACGAGCAGGGCGACCAGGCCGCACAGCGCGAAGTAGAGGCCGAAGACGATCCCGCCGATCTTCGAGGACACCGACATCATGTGCGGGTCGAGCCCGGCCAGCGACATGTCCTGCCGGTCGACGGCGACCCCGAGGATCCAGTTCAGCGCGGCGATGCCGAACGCCTCGGCGAACAGCACGACCGCCACGACCCACGCCACCGGCCTGCGCACCACGCGCCCCCTTCCGCCGTTCGGGACACCGCGAAGGCTACTCACGGGTAAACGGGGGAACAAGGGTCCGGCGGCAAGCAAAGAATCATTGGGCCATTCGTAGGGACTCCACAAAGAAACAGAGTGGCCCGCAGCACGTGATGACAGAGACCTTGACCACAGGAGACGGCTAGGGTTTCCCGGAGGAGTACTGCGTTCTGCGGTGCGACAAGGGATTTCGCAGGTCGAGCGAGCCTCGAATCACGCTCCGTGTGGGCAAGCTCACCATTGGGGACGGGTCGAAGTGCCGTGTCGGCTGTCCCTAAACTCGGCTTGTTTCAAGGAGGGAGCCTCAATCGTGCGCAAGGTGCTCATCGCCAACCGTGGCGAAATCGCTGTCCGCGTGGCCCGGGCCTGCCGGGACGCCGGGATCGCGAGCGTGGCCGTCTACGCCGACCCGGACCGGGACGCTCTGCATGTCCGCGCCGCGGATGAGGCGTTCGCCCTGGGCGGTGACACCCCGGGCACCAGCTACCTCGACATCGAGAAGGTGCTGAAGGCCGCCCGGGAGTCGGGCGCGGACGCGATCCACCCCGGGTACGGCTTCCTCTCCGAGAACGCCGAGTTCGCCCAGGCGGTGCTGGACGCGGGTCTGATCTGGATCGGCCCGCCGCCGCAGGCGATCCGCGACCTCGGTGACAAGGTGGCCGCCCGGCACATCGCCCAGCGCGCCGGTGCCCCGCTGGTGGCCGGCACGCCCGACCCGGTCTCCGGTGCGGAGGAGGTCGTCGCCTTCGCCGAGGAGCACGGCCTGCCCATCGCCATCAAGGCGGCGTTCGGCGGCGGCGGCCGCGGCCTGAAGGTCGCCCGCACCCTCGAAGAGGTGCCCGAGCTGTACGACTCCGCCGTCCGCGAGGCCGTGGCGGCCTTCGGCCGGGGCGAGTGCTTCGTCGAGCGCTACCTCGACAAGCCCCGCCACGTGGAGACCCAGTGCCTGGCCGACCAGCACGGCAACGTGGTCGTCGTCTCCACCCGTGACTGCTCGCTGCAGCGCCGCCACCAGAAGCTGGTGGAGGAGGCCCCCGCGCCGTTCCTGTCCGAGGCGCAGATGGAGGAGCTGTACTCCGCCTCCAAGGCGATCCTGAAGGAGGCCGGCTACGTCGGCGCCGGCACGGTGGAGTTCCTCGTCGGCCTCGACGGCACGATCTCCTTCCTGGAGGTCAACACCCGCCTCCAGGTGGAGCACCCGGTCACCGAGGAGGTCGCCGGCATCGACCTGGTGCGCGAGATGTTCCGTATCGCCGACGGCGAGGAGCTCGGCTACGGCGACCCGGAGCTGCGCGGCCACTCCTTCGAGTTCCGCATCAACGGCGAGGACCCGGGCCGCAACTTCCTGCCCGCGCCCGGCACCGTCACCACCTTCGCCCCGCCGTCCGGCCCGGGTGTCCGGCTGGACGCGGGCGTGGAGTCCGGCTCGGTCATCGGCCCGGCGTGGGACTCGCTGCTGGCCAAGCTGATCGTCACCGGCCGTACGCGCAAGGAGGCCCTGGAGCGGGCCGCGCGTGCGCTGGAGGAGTTCCAGGTCGAGGGCATGGCCACGGCCATCCCGTTCCACCGCGCGGTGGTGAAGGACCCGGCGTTCGCGCCCGAGCTCACCGGTTCCTCCGAGCCCTTCACGGTCCACACGCGGTGGATCGAGACGGAGTTCGTCAACGAGATCAAGCCGTTCGCGGCGCCCGCGGACGCGGAGGCGGACGAGGAGGCGGGCCGCGAGACGGTCGTCGTCGAGGTCGGCGGCAAGCGCCTCGAGGTCTCCCTGCCGTCGTCGCTGGGCATGTCCCTGGCCCGTACGGGCCTCGCGGCGGGTGCCAAGCCCAAGCGCCGCGCGGCGAAGAAGTCCGGCCCCGTCGCCTCCGGTGACACGCTGACCTCGCCGATGCAGGGCACGATCGTCAAGGTCGCGGTCGAGGAGGGCCAGGAGGTCAAGGAGGGCGACCTGGTCGTCGTCCTGGAGGCCATGAAGATGGAGCAGCCCCTCAACGCCCACCGCTCCGGCACGATCAAGGGCCTGTCGGCGGAGATCGGCGCGTCGGTGACGTCGGGCGCGGCGATCTGCGAGATCAAGGACTGACCCCGGAGAACCACCGGCTGCGGGGGGGGGCCCCCCCCCCGGCGCCCCCCCCCCCCCCCGGGGGGCCCCCCCCCCCCCCCCCCCCCCCCCCCCCCCCCCCGCCCCCGGGGCCCCCCCCCCCCCCCGGCACAAGGCCCCCCCGAGCGAGC
>NZ_JBIRHH010000001.1:833082-1141279 GCF_044328425.1 Streptomyces sp. NPDC017943
ATATTTATTCTACTCCACACGTCGGGGCCCGGCGTGGGGGGTTTTTTCAAATAGCCCCCGGGGGCCCCGGGCCCCCCGCCCCCCCCCCCCCCCCCCCGGGGGGGGGGGCCCCCCCCCCCGGGGGCCCCCGCCGCAGCCGTTTCCGTCGCCCCCCGTCCGGCCCATCCGGCCCATCCGGTCCCGGCCCGGGCTGACAGGCGAGCACGACCCGCCCCGCCGCCCGCTGACGCCGGCGCCGCCGCAGGTCCGACCGCCACGGCCCGAGCCGGGCGGCCGACTGCGGCTCGCCGGGCGTCGGCGCCGCAGGCCCGCCGGCAGGCGCCCATGTCGCTCGGCGCGCTCAGGCCCCCTACCGGCACATCGGCATACCGGCCCACCGACCCACCGACCCACCGACCCACCGGGTGACGGGACCATGGGCCCCCAGGTCACGACCTCGGTCGGCGGCCGGCCGTGACGTGCGGCGCCTCCCGGCCGGCCCCCGGTGTCAGCGGCGGCGCAGGTCCGCGACCCGGGCCCGTTCGGCTCCCGGGCCCTGCTCGCCGAGCATCGCGGTGGAGCGCAGGGCGCCGCCCCCGCCGCCCGGCACCTGCCGCCGGGGTCCCGGCAGCGGCACGTCCCGGCGCTGCTGGCGCGCCGGGACGGCATCACCTCCGGAGCCTGCCGCTCCCGTGGCACCTCCCTGCCCGCCGGCCACGGCGATCTGCACGCCCTGGTCGGCAAGGGCCTGGAGCTCCGTCCCGGCGCGGTCGTCGTGCGCGGGCGGCTCGTCCGTCACGAGGCGGGTGATGAGGTCCGTCGGCACGGTCTGGAACATGGTGTCCGTGCCCAGCTTGGTGTGGTCCGCGAGGACCACGACCTCCGCCGCGGCCTGCACCAGCGCCCGGTCGACGGACGCGGACAGCATGTTGGAGGTGGACAGCCCCCGCTCGGCGGTGAGCCCGCTCCCGGACAGGAACGCCCGCGACACCCGCAGCCCGTGCAGGGACTGCTCGGCCCCGCTGCCGACGAGGGCGTAGTTCGAGCCGCGGAGTGTCCCGCCGGTCATCACGACCTCGACCCGGTTGGCGTGGGCCAGTGCCTGCGCCACCAGCAGCGAGTTGGTGACGACGGTCAGGCCGGGCACCCGGGCGAGCCGGCGGGCCAGCTCCTGGGTCGTCGTACCCGCCCCGACCACGATCGCCTCGCCCTCTTCCACGAGATTCGCGGCGAGGTCGGCGATGGCGGTCTTCTCGGCGGTCGCGAGATGAGACTTCTGCGGAAAGCCGGACTCCCGCGTGAAACCGCCCGGCAGTACCGCACCGCCGTGCCGGCGGTCGAGGAGTCCTTCTGCCTCCAGCGCGCGCACGTCCCGCCGTACGGTCACTTCGGAGGTCTGGACGACGCGGGCGAGCTCACGGAGCGACACGGCCCCGTTCGCTCGCACCATTTCGAGGATCAATTGGCGACGTTCTGCAGCGAACACGAAACTGACAGTAACGCCAGCGACCGTCTGCTTTCAGCAGTTTGCGCTGAATAGCAGAAGATGTTCGCAGCGGACCCCGCGCAGTGGTATAAGGCCTAGTCCCGCCGCCTATGCCGTCCGCACGGTCGGACACTCCTCGTGAGCGGCGAGGGGACGGAACCGGCCTCTCAGCCCTCCGCCGACTCCTTGCGCGTGTGCAACTGCCGTGCCACCTCGGCGATCGAGCCCGACAGGGACGGGTAGACGGTGAAGGCGTTCGCGATCTGTTCGACCGTCAGATTGTTGTCGACCGCGATCGAGATGGGGTGGATCAGTTCCGAGGCGCGCGGGGCCACGACCACGCCGCCGACGACGATGCCCGTGCCGGGGCGGCAGAAGATCTTGACGAAGCCGTCGCGGATGCCCTGCATCTTGGCGCGCGGGTTGCGCAGCAGCGGCAGCTTCACGACCCGCGCGTCGATCTTCCCGCCGTCGACGTCGGACTGCGTGTAGCCGACGGTCGCGATCTCCGGGTCGGTGAAGACGTTCGAGGAGACGGTCTTCAGGTCAAGCGGCGCCACCGCGTCACCCAGGAAGTGGTACATGGCGATGCGCCCCTGCATGGCGGCGACGGACGCGAGGGCGAACACCCCGGTCACGTCACCGGCCGCGTACACGCCGGGAGCGGTCGTGCGCGAGACCTTGTCGGTCCAGATGTGCCCGGAGTCGCGCAGCCGGACACCGGCCTCCTCCAGCCCCATGCCGGCGCTGTTGGGCACGGCGCCGACGGCCATGAGGCAGTGCGAGCCGGTGATGACCCGCCCGTCGGACAGGGTCACCTCGACCCGGTCCCCCACCCGCTTGGCCGACTGCGCGCGGGTACGGCCCATCACGTTCATGCCGCGCCGCCGGAAGACGTCCTCCAGCACGGCGGCGGCGTCCGGGTCCTCACCGGGCAGCACGCGGTCGCGCGACGACACGAGCGTCACGCGGGAGCCCAGCGCCTGGTAGGCGCCGGCGAACTCGGCGCCGGTCACACCCGAGCCGACCACGATCAGTTCCTCGGGCAGCTCGTCGAGGTCGTAGACCTGCGTCCAGTTCAGGATGCGCTCGCCGTCGGGCTGGGCGTCGGGCAGCTCGCGGGGGTGCCCGCCGGTGGCGATGAGGACCGCGTCGGCCGTGAGGGTCTCCTCGCTGCCGTCGGCGGCGCGCACGACGACCTTGCGCGACCCGTCGAGGGCCTGCATGCCCTCCAGCCGCCCGCGCCCGCGCACGACACGCGCCCCGGCACGCGTCACGGAGGCCGTGATGTCGTGCGACTGGGCGAGCGCGAGCCGCTTCACACGCCGGTTGACCTTGCCCAGGTCCACGCCCACCACCCGGGCGGCCTGCTCGATGTGCGGGGTGTCGTCGGCGACGATGATCCCCAGCTCCTCGTACGAGGAGTCGAAGGTGGTCATCACCTCGGCCGTGGCGATGAGAGTCTTCGACGGGACGCAGTCGGTCAGCACCGACGCCCCGCCCAGACCGTCGCAGTCGACGACGGTCACCTCCGCGCCGAGTTGAGCGGCCACCAGCGCCGCTTCGTATCCGCCGGGTCCGCCACCGATGATCACGATCCGAGTCACGTACTCCATTGTCCCGCACGCAACAAGGGGACACCGCCCGGGGGCCCGCCGACGGGCCTGTCGTTACCCGAGTGACGCCGGAGCACCTGCCGTACCCTTCCCCCATGTCGCTCTACGCCGCGTACGCCGGCAACCTCGACGCGCGGCTGATGTCCCGCCGCGCCCCGCACTCGCCGCTGCGCGCCACCGGCTGGATGAACGGCTGGCGGCTGACGTTCGGCGGCGAGCACATGGGCTGGGAGGGCGCGCTGCCGACGATCGTGGAGGACCCCCTCTGCCAGGTCTTCGTCGCGCTGTACGACATCGCCCCGATGGACGAGGAGTCGCTGGACCGCTGGGAGGGCGTGGGGCTGGACATCTACCGCCGGACGCGGGTCAGGGTGCACACCCTGGACGGCGAGGAGTCCGCGTGGGCCTTCACCCTGAACGCGTACGAGGGCGGGCTGCCCTCCGCCCGCTACCTGGGCGAGATCGCCGACGCGGCCGAGTCGGCCGGGGCCCCGCACGACTATGTGATGGAGCTGCGCAAGCGCCCCTGCTGAGGGCCGGCCCGGGCCGCACTCGTCGGAAACGACAAGACAACGATCGCCACCCCGTGAGCTTTGACATCTACGCGCGTAGGCAATCAGCGGCTACCCTCATGCGCGTGAACGCATCTCTTCTTCCGGACGACATCCAGGGCGACCCGCACGCGGCCGCCGACGCCGCCGCGGCCCGCCTGCGCGAACTGACGGGCGCCGAGACCCACGACGTCGCCCTCGTGATGGGCTCCGGCTGGGCCCCGGCCGTGGACGCGCTGGGCGCCCCCGAGGCCGAGTTCCAGGTCACCGAGCTGCCCGGCTTCCCGCCGCCGGCGGTGGAGGGCCACGGCGGCAAGATCCGCTCGTACCGCATCGGCAACAAGCGGGCGCTGGTCTTCCTGGGCCGTACGCACTACTACGAGGGCCGCGGCGTGGCGGCGGTCGCGCACGGCGTGCGCACCGCGGTCGCCGCCGGTGTCAAGACGGTCGTGCTGACCAACGGCTGCGGCGGCCTGCGCGAGGGCATGCGCCCCGGCCAGCCGGTCCTGATCAGCGACCACATCAACCTCACGGCGACCTCCCCGATCGTCGGCGCGAACTTCGTCGACCTGACCGACCTCTACTCCCCGCGCCTGCGTGCCCTGTGCAAGGAGGTCGACCCCACGCTGGAGGAGGGCGTCTACGCCCAGTTCCCCGGCCCGCACTACGAGACCCCGGCGGAGATCCGCATGGCCCGGGTCATCGGCGCGGACCTGGTGGGCATGTCGACCGTCCTTGAGGCGATCGCCGCACGCGAGGCGGGCGCGGAGATCCTCGGCATCTCCCTGGTGACGAACCTCGCCGCCGGCATGACGGGCGAGCCGCTGAACCACGAGGAGGTCCTTCAGGCGGGCCGCGACAGCGCCACCCGCATGGGCTCCCTGCTCGCTCAGGTCCTGGGCCGCCTGTAAGGGACGCTTCCGCAGGTCGTCCGCACAGCCATGGGGACGCAGCCGCACCCGCCGGACGACGCAAGGGGTCGGGTCGGGGGGTGTCCGCCCGCAGCGGTTGGCGCGTCAACGGACGGTCAGTCGGTATCCGACCCCATCGCGCCGTTCCGAGGATGGACACCCCCCGGCGCGGCCCCGACCCACCACCCGGCGCCACGCGCGACGCGCACACCCCCCGAAGCGGCACAGGCCGCCGCAGGCACACCACACACGACGGAGAGGCCGACACCGAACCGTGTACGAAGAACTCATCGCACAGGCCCAGACCTGGCTCACCGAGGACCCCGACCCGGACACCCGCGCCGAACTCGCCCGCCTCATCGACGCCAAGGACGAGACCGAGCTCGCCGCCCGCTTCGCCGGCACGCTCCAGTTCGGCACCGCAGGCTTGCGCGGTGAGCTGGGCGCCGGCCCCATGCGCATGAACCGCACGGTCGTCATCCGCGCCGCCGCGGGCCTGGCCGCGTACCTCAGGAAGCAGGGCCACGGCGACGGCTTGGTCGTCATCGGCTACGACGCCCGCCACAAGTCGGCCGACTTCGCGCGCGACACCGCCGCCGTCATGACCGGCGCCGGCCTGCGCGCGGCCCTGCTGCCGCGCCCGCTGCCCACGCCGGTGCTCGCGTTCGCGATCAGGCACCTCGGCGCGGTCGCGGGTGTCGAGGTCACCGCCAGCCACAACCCGCCCCGCGACAACGGCTACAAGGTCTACCTCGGCGACGGCTCCCAGATCGTCCCGCCCGCCGACGCGGAGATCGCCGCCGAGATCGAGGCGATCGGCAGCCTGACCGACGTCCCCCGGCCCGACGGCGGCTGGGACACGCTCGGCGACGGCGTCCTCGACGCCTACCTCGCCCGCACGGACGCGGTCCTGGCCGAAGGCTCCCCGCGTACCGCCCGCACGGTGTACACGGCGATGCACGGCGTCGGCAAGGACGTCGTGCTGGCCGCGTTCGCCCGCGCCGGCTTCCCGGAGCCGGTCCTCGTCGCGGAGCAGGCCGAGCCGGACCCGGAGTTCCCGACCGTCGCGTTCCCCAACCCGGAGGAGCCCGGCGCGATGGACCTGGCGTTCGCCAAGGCCCGCGAGACCGGCCCGGACCTCGTCGTCGCCAACGACCCGGACGCGGACCGCTGCGCCGTGGCCGTGCAGGACGGCGACGGCTGGCGCATGCTCCGCGGCGACGAGGTCGGCGCGCTCCTCGCCGCCCACCTGGTCCACCGCGGCGCGACCGGCACCTTCGCCGAGTCGATCGTCTCGTCGTCGCTGCTCGGCCGCATCGCCGGGAAGGCCGGCCTGCGGCACGTGGAGACCCTCACCGGGTTCAAGTGGATCGCCAGGGCGGAGGGCCTGCGCTTCGGCTACGAGGAGGCGCTGGGCTACTGCGTCGACCCCGAGGGCGTGCGCGACAAGGACGGCATCACGGCCGCCCTGCTGATCACGGAGCTGGCGTCCCGGCTCAAGGAGGAGGGCCGCACCCTCCTGGACCTGCTGGACGACCTCGCGGTGGAGCACGGGCTGCACGCGACGGACCAGCTGTCGGTCCGCGTCGAGGACCTCTCGGTGATCGCGACGGCCATGACCCGCCTGCGCGAGCACCCGCCGACGCGGCTCGCGGGCCTGCCGATCACCCGCACGGAGGACCTCACCCGGGGCACGGAGTCCCTCCCGCCCACGGACGGTCTGCGCTACACCCTGGACGGGGCGCGGGTGATCGTGCGCCCGAGCGGCACGGAGCCGAAGCTGAAGTGCTACCTGGAGGTCGTGGTCCCGGTCGCCTCCCGCACGGACCTCCCCGAGGCCCGGGCGAAGGCCACGGAGGTCCTGGAGGCCGTCAAGCGCGACCTCGCGGCGGCCGCGGGCATCTGACACGGCAGGGCGCCCGGCCCCCGCCGGGCGCCCGACGGCCGTGCCGGCTCCGGGCACTCCCCCGGGAGCCGCCCGGCGCAGTGCCTCCCGGCCCCGGCGGCCCCGCGGCCACCGGGCGGCCGCCCCGAACCCCTACGCCCCCTTCTTGGCGGCCTCCCGCCGCTGCCGCTTGCCCAGGGGCGCCTGGGAGAGGTCCTCGGCCGAGGACCGCAGCTTCTTGTAGCCGTACCCGCGCTCCTCCAGCCACGACCGCGCGGCGTTCTCGGCCCGCTCGGTGGCCTCCAGGATGTCCTCCTCGGCGTCCCCGGAGTCCAGGAACCGGAAGGTGAACGCGGCGCGCGCGGCCACGTCGTAGGAGAGGTGCCCCTCGGGCGTGAAGGCCGCGTGCAGCATGTCGTGCTCCGCGGCGCGCTCCAGCAGCGCGGCCCGTTGCTCGTCGCTCAGCCCGTCGAAGACGCCGCGCACGGTCACACGGAAGGTACGAGTGCTCATCCCCCGAACCTAGGCTCACCGCCCGGCCCGCTCCACTGCTTTTCGGCGAGGCACCGGCCCTCCCGGACACCCCGGGCCACCGCGCGGGCAGACCCACGCGCGGCGAACGACCCACCCGCCAAGTGAGCCGCTCCGCGAAACCGGCGACGGGCAAAGCAACCAGCCCACCGGCCCAGGGGGCAGCCCCGCCCACGCCGACCGCCCACCCGCAAGGCCCCCACCACAAGGCGGCAGCCCGCGCGCCCCCGGCCCGAGCGGACCCGTAGGGACACACAACAGCCGTCCGCCGGACCGCAGCTCCCCGCCTCGAAGCCTCCGCCGCACAGAACCGGCCACCGGCACAGCACCCCGCCCACCGCAGCCGCCCATGCGCCCCCAGCCCGAGCGGACCCTCCGGGACACACAACAGCCGTCCGCCCGCCCACCGCAGCCACCCATGCGCCCCCAACCCGAGCGGACCCGCAGGGACACACAACAGCCGTCCGCCCGCCCGCCACCCCGCCTCGAAGCCGCCGCCGCACAGAACCAACCATCGGCAAGCAGCCGGCCCGCAGCGCGGGTGTCCGGGCAGCCGGCCACCGGCCCGCAAGGCCGGCCGGGCCATGCGCACGCTTCGCCGCCCAGCAGGCCGCAGCGGCCCCGTCGGCCGGTCGGTCAGCCCGCCGCCAGCAGGATCAGCACCAGCACCGCCCCGGCGAGCGCCGGGCCCATGATCTCGTAGGCCCACCGCACGGTGACCTCGCCCTGCGCCGACGCGGACCCGTGCCGGTCCTCGCGCAGGGCCCGCAGGTCGTCCATGATCCGGTCGGTCTCGGCCCGCACCGGCCCGTCGGACATCGTTCCGCCGCCGCGCCCGGCCGCGAACCCGAGCGCACCGCCGCCGTCCTGGCCCAACTGCCGCCGGGCCTGCGCCGTCGCGCGCATCTCGCGCCGCCTGGCCCGCTTGCGGGCCCGCAGCGAGACGGGGACGGCCCACAGCTGGTACTTCGTGCCGGACTCGGTGAGGACCTCGTTCGAGTAGGCGGACTTCAGCGCGGCCACCTGTCCCCAGGGCAGCACGATCACGCGGAAGGGGTTGCGGATCCGCAGCCGGTCCTCCCCGGCGTACACCGCGGGCCGCAGCGTGAAGGCGACGACCAGCGGCACGACGAGGAGCAGCACGGCGAGCGCCAGCCAAGGGGTGCGGCCGTGCCCGTTGACCACCGCGTCGATGCCGATCCACGCGGCGATGGCGAGCAGCATCACGCCGCCGGCGATGGCCGGAACCGACCGGTGGACCCGGTCACCGGACGGGGAGTCCGGGGGCTGCGGCGCGGGCGACTGGGAATCGGGGCTCGTCATGCCTCGATTCTGCCGGACCCTCCCCGCTCCGGACTCCCGGGCCCACCCGGGCCCGTCCGGGCCCCGCCCGGCACCCGCACCCGCGGCTCCGCCGGCCTTCGGGAACATCCGGGGGCTGTACAGCCGCTACGCGCGTAGATATGCTCGTCTGGTGACCATGCCCAGTTCTGCACTCACCGCAGCTCACCCCCTCAAGGACGTCGCCTCGTCCGACAGCGCGCTGCGCCGCTTCCTCCACGGGCTCCCCGGCGTCGACGCGGTCGGACTCGAGGGGCGTGCGGCCTCCCTCGGCACCCGCTCGATCAAGACGACCGCGAAGGCGTTCGCGATCGACCTCGCCATCTCGATGGTCGACCTGACGACGCTGGAAGGCGCGGACACCCCGGGCAAGGTCCGGGCACTCGGCGCGAAGGCGGTCAGGCCCGACCCGACCGACCGTACGACGCCCACGACGGCCGCGGTCTGCGTCTACCCCGACATGGTGGGCGTGGCCAAGGAGGCCGTCGCCGGCTCCGGCGTGAAGGTCGCCTCGGTGGCCACGGCGTTCCCGGCCGGCCGCGCCTCGCTCGACGTGAAGCTGACCGACGTCCGCGAGGCCGTCGCCGCCGGCGCCGACGAGATCGACATGGTCATCGACCGCGGGGCGTTCCTCGCGGGGCGATACTTGAAGGTGTACGACGAGATCACCGCCGTGAAGGAGGCCTGCGGCACCTCCGCGCGCCTGAAGGTCATCTTCGAGACGGGCGAGCTCTCGACGTACGACAACATCCGCCGCGCGAGCTGGCTCGGCATGCTGGCCGGCGCGGACTTCATCAAGACCTCCACCGGAAAGGTCGCGGTCAACGCGACCCCGGCGAACACGCTGCTGATGCTGGAGGCGGTGCGCGACTTCCGCGCCCAGACCGGCATCCAGGTCGGCGTGAAGCCGGCCGGCGGCATCCGCACGTCCAAGGACGCCATCAAGTTCCTCGTGCTGGTCAACGAGACGGCGGGCGAGGACTGGCTGGACAACCACTGGTTCCGCTTCGGCGCCTCCTCGCTGCTCAACGACCTGCTGATGCAGCGCCAGAAGCTGGCCACCGGCCGCTACTCCGGTCCCGACTACGTGACGGTGGACTGAGACCCCATGAACCCCATGAACATGGACAACGTGTCTTCGGTATTCGCATACGCCCCCGCCCCCGAGTCCCGCTCGATCGTCGACATCGCGCCGTCGTACGGCCTGTTCATCGACGGCGAGTTCGTCGAGGCGGCGGACGGCAAGGTCTTCAAGACCGTCTCGCCGTCCTCCGAGGAGGTCCTCTCCGAGATCGCCCGGGCCGGCGCCGAGGACGTGGACCGCGCGGTCAAGGCCGCGCGCCGCGCCTTCGGGACGTGGTCGGCGCTGCCCGGCTCGGAGCGCGCCAAGTACCTGTTCCGCATCGCCCGGATCATCCAGGAGCGCAGCCGGGAGCTGGCCGTCCTGGAGACGCTGGACAACGGCAAGCCGATCAAGGAGACCCGCGACGCCGACCTGCCCCTGGTCGCCGCGCACTTCTTCTACTACGCGGGCTGGGCCGACAAGCTCGACCACGCCGGCTTCGGGGCGAACCCCCGGCCGCTCGGTGTCGCGGGCCAGGTCATCCCCTGGAACTTCCCGCTGCTGATGCTGGCGTGGAAGATCGCCCCGGCGCTGGCGACGGGCAACACCGTCGTCCTGAAGCCCGCCGAGACGACCCCGCTGTCCGCGCTGTTCTTCGCGGACATCTGCCGCCAGGCGGGCCTGCCCAAGGGCGTCGTCAACATCCTGCCGGGCTTCGGCGACTCGGGCGCGGCGCTGGTCGCCCACCCGGACGTGGACAAGGTGGCCTTCACCGGGTCCACGGCCGTCGGCAAGGAGATCGCCCGCACGGTCGCGGGGACGAAGAAGAAGGTCACGCTGGAACTGGGCGGCAAGGGCGCGAACATCGTCTTCGACGACGCCCCGATCGACCAGGCCGTCGAGGGCATCGTCAACGGCATCTTCTTCAACCAGGGCCAGGTCTGCTGCGCCGGCAGCCGCCTGCTGGTGCAGGAGTCGATCCAGGAGGAGCTGCTCGACTCCCTCAAGCGGCGCCTGTCCACGCTGCGCCTCGGCGACCCGCTGGACAAGAACACCGACATCGGCGCGATCAACAGCGAGGAGCAGCTCACCCGCATCACCTCGCTCGTCGAGCAGGGCGAGGCGGAGGGCGCCGAGCGCTGGTCCCCGTCCTGCGAACTGCCCGAGAGCGGCTACTGGTTCGCCCCGACGCTGTTCACGAACGTCACCCAGGCGCACACCGTCGCCCGGGACGAGATCTTCGGGCCGGTGCTGTCGGTGCTGACGTTCCGCACGCCGGACGAGGCCGTCGCCAAGGCCAACAACACGCCGTACGGCCTGTCCGCCGGCATCTGGACGGAGAAGGGCTCGCGCATCCTGGCGGTGGCGAACAAGCTCCGCGCGGGCGTCGTGTGGGCCAACACGTTCAACAAGTTCGACCCGACCTCGCCGTTCGGCGGCTACAAGGAGTCGGGCTCCGGCCGCGAGGGCGGCCGTCACGGCCTGGAGGCGTACCTCGCCCCGTCGAGCCCGGAGGGCGAGCGCTAAATGAGTGCAGTTGACCGTCTCAGTGTCTTCAAGACCTACAAGCTGTACGTCGGCGGGAAGTTCCCGCGTTCCGAGAGCGGCCGGGTGTACGAGGTGACCGACGCAATGGGCAACTGGCTGGCCAACGCTCCGCTGTCCTCCCGCAAGGACGCCCGGGACGCGGTCGTCGCGGCCCGCAAGGCGTTCGGCGGCTGGTCGGGCGCGACGGCGTACAACCGGGGCCAGGTGCTCTACCGCGTCGCCGAGATGCTGGAGGGCCGCCGGGACCAGTTCGTGCGCGAGGTGGGCGACGCGGAGGGCCTGGGCAAGTCCAAGGCCGCCGCGGTCGTCGACGCGACGATCGACCGCTGGGTCTGGTACGCCGGCTGGACCGACAAGATCGCCCAGGTCGTCGGCGGCGGAAACCCGGTCGCGGGCCCGTTCTTCAACCTGTCCTCCCCGGAGCCGACGGGTGTGGTGGCGGTGCTGGCGCCCCAGGAGTCGTCCTTCCTGGGGCTGGTGTCGGTGCTCGCCCCGGTGATCGCCACCGGCAACACCGCCGTCGTGGTGGCCAGCGAGAAGGCCCCGCTGCCCGCGCTGTCCCTGGCCGAGGTGCTGGCCACCTCCGACGTCCCCGGCGGCGTGGTCAACGTCCTGTCGGGCCGCACGGCGGAGATCGCGGCGCCGCTCGCCGCCCACCAGGACGTCAACGCGATCGATCTCGCGGGCGCCGACGAGGCGCTGGCGAAGGAGCTGGAGATCGCCGCGGCCGACAACCTCAAGCGCGTTCTCCGTCCACAGCCTGTGGATTACGTCCGGACGCCCGGCACCGACCGCATGACGGCGTTCCTGGAGACCAAGACGGTCTGGCACTCCACGGGTTCGCTGGGCGCGTCGGGTTCCAGCTACTAGGCGCCTCCGCAGCCGAAGCCCCGGCCCTCCTCCGTCCGGGAGGGCCGGGGCTTCTTGCGTGCCCGCCTTCGCTACTGCTGCGACAGCAGCCCGGCCGCCTGCCCCACCACCGGGATGCCCGCGATCGACTGGGCCTGCGCGACCGGCCCCGTCAGCGCCTGGGACGTCAGCGGCCGGAAGTCGCCGAGCTGGGTGCCCACGCCGTTGTCCAGCGGGTCGACTCCCGTGCCGGCGAGCGGATTGGGCTTGAGACCGGCGACGGGGCCGGTGACGTAGCCGACGGTGCCTGTGGCGGCCTGGAGGCCCGACTGCGGGTCGATCTTCCCGAGCGAGGTCGGGCGGGTGTTGACCATCCCCAGGATCGACGTCGTGTCCGCCGCGGCCGACGCCGTGCCCGCGCCGAGCGCCACGCCCGCGGTCGCGAGGACGGCCAGGGCCCGCTGGGCGGTCGGCTGCTTGGGAGAGTCGTGTCGGGCCATGACTGCCACCTTCTGATGCACTGGGTAATCGATTCGGGACCGAGGGTAGTTGAGGTGTGACGCGCGCATCAAAGACGACCCGCAGGGTCGTACGGCGCCCGGTGGATGCCTCACACTGGTGTCCCGTGAGTTCCCCTCTGCCCATACAGACCCGAGTCGTGCTGCTCTGCGGCCCCTCCGGCTCCGGCAAGTCCCTCCTCGCGGCCCGCTCCGGCCTCCCGGTGCTGCGGCTCGACGACTTCTACAAGGAGGGCGACGACCCGACCCTGCCCCTGGTGGCGGGGAGCTCCGACATCGACTGGGACCACCCGGACTCCTGGGACGCGGACGCGGCCGTGGCCGCCATCGTCGACCTGTGCGGCACCGGCCGCACGGACGTCCCGGTCTACGACCTGTCGCTGAGCGCCCGGACCGGCGCCGAGACGGTCGAGATCGGCCCGACCCCGCTGTTCATCGCCGAGGGCATCTTCGCCGCGGAGATCGTCACGCGGCTGCGGGAGCTGGGTGTGCTGGCCGACGCGCTGTGCCTGAGCCGCGGGGCGGTGAAGACGTTCCGCCGCCGCTTCCTGCGTGATCTGCGGGAGGGCCGCAAGTCGGTGCCGTTCCTGCTGCGCCGCGGCTGGCGGCTGATGCGGCAGGAGCGTTCGATCGTCGCCCGCCAGACCGCACTCGGCGCGTACGCCTGCGACCGGGACGAGGCGATGGGCCGTCTGGCGTCCGCGGCGGCGGGCCACTGCGCGGACCTGCGCACGGCGGCCTGAGGGGCACGCGGCAGGAGCGCGCACGAGAACGGGGCTGGACGGACCCCCCGGCCCTCCAGCCCCGCTTCGGTGCTCCCCCGTGTCCCCCACTCTCCCGAAGCGGACGCCCCCCAGCGCCCCCTCCGGTCTCCCCCGTGGGCCCCACCCCTTGTGGTGCTCCCCCCCCCGTACCTTCAGGCGACGAGCTCGCCGAAGGCGTCCTCCTCGTCACGGCCGAAGCTGAGGACCTCGTCCTCGCGCAGCCGGCGGAGCGACCGCCAGATGCTGGACTTCACCGTGCCGACACTGATGTCGAGGATCTCCGCGATCTCCGGGTCCGTGCGGCCCTCGTAGTAGCGCAGGACCAGCATGGTGCGCTGGAGTTCGGGCAGCCGGGCCAGCGCCTGCCACAGGACCGCGCGCAGCTCGGTGCCGCGCATCGCGTCCGTGTCGCCGGCCGTCTCCGGCAGTTCCTCGGTCGGGTACTCGTTGAGCTTGCGGCGCCGCCAGGCGCTGATGTGCAGGTTGGTCATGGTGCGGCGGAGGTATCCGCCGACCGCGGCCTTGTCGCTGATCCGGTCCCACGCCCGGTAGGTCGAGAACAGCGCGCTCTGCAGCAGGTCCTCGGCCTCGAAGCGGTCACCGGTCAGGTGGTAGGCGGTTGCGTACAGGGAGGCGCGGCGCTCCTGGACATAGGCGGTGAACTCCGCCTCCGTCAGCGAGCTGCGCTCCCCCGAGCCCTCCCTGTACGCGGCTCCCCCGTGAGCCGCCCCCGTCCCCTTGTCCTCCCCCGTGCGTGCGTCGACCACCGTCATGAACCCGGTGTGCTGACGCCCGGTACCGCGAGCGCACCCCCGTGCCCCCCCGAGCTCGCGGCTGCGGTCGGTGCCCCGGTTCACGTCGTGCAGACGCGTGATCACTGCGCTGGTGCTGGTGCCGTGCAGCGTGTTCATCTCGCGCCCCCCGTCGTGGACTTCCGGTGTGCGGCCCGCCGGAGCGGGCTGCCTTCCCTGTGCCGAAAAGCTTGCCGCGGCACTTTCATCGCCGTGTCCGCCGACTGTCACAGACCTGTCACAGGGGTCGGCCACAGGAAGAGCACACTCTTCACAGGAGTCGCCGGTGCCGGAGCAACCGTGTGCGCCCCACCGGTCGAACCCCGGGCCCTCCATGGGCCAGAATGAGCCCGTGCCTTCCCTGTTGCTGATCGAGGACGACGACGCCATCCGGACGGCCCTGGAGCTCTCTCTGACGCGCCAGGGCCATCGCGTGGCGACCGCTGCCAGCGGTGAGGACGGTCTGAAGCTCCTGCGCGAGCAGCGGCCGGACCTGATCGTGCTGGACGTGATGCTGCCCGGCATCGACGGGTTCGAGGTGTGCCGGCGCATCCGGCGCACGGACCAGTTGCCGATCATCCTGCTGACCGCGCGCAACGACGACATCGACGTGGTGGTCGGGCTGGAGTCCGGTGCCGACGACTACGTGGTGAAACCGGTGCAGGGACGGGTGCTGGACGCCCGTATCCGGGCCGTGCTGCGCCGCGGCGAGCGGGAGTCCAACGACGCGGCCACGTTCGGCAGCCTGGTCATCGACCGTTCGGCGATGACCGTGACGAAGAACGGCGAGGACCTCCAGCTCACGCCGACCGAGCTGCGGCTGCTGCTGGAGCTCAGCCGGCGGCCGGGGCAGGCGCTGTCGCGGCAGCAGCTGCTGCGGCTGGTGTGGGAGCACGACTACCTGGGCGACTCGCGGCTGGTGGACGCCTGTGTCCAGCGGCTGCGCGCCAAGGTCGAGGACGTGCCGTCGTCCCCGACGCTGATCCGTACCGTGCGGGGTGTGGGCTACCGGCTGGATCCGCCTCAGTGACCCAGCAGCACCCAGGGGGGAACCGCGGCTGGACCGCGGAGCGCAAGGGAGTTCTGTCGCGGCTGCGTTTCACGAGCCTGCGACTGAGGCTGGTCCTGGTCTTCGCACTGGTGGCCCTCACGGCGGCCGTGTCCGCGTCCGGCATCGCGTACTGGCTCAATCGGGAGGCCGTGCTCACCCGTACCCAGGACGCCGTGCTGCGGGACTTCGAGCAGGAGATGCAGAACCGGGCGGGCGCGTTGCCCGAGCGGCCCACGCAGGACGAACTGCAGCACACCGCGGGCCGGATGGCGGGCAGCGACCAGCGCTTCAGTGTGCTGCTGGTCGCCGAGAACCCCGACGGCCGGACCGTCTACGGCAGCTCCGGCGGGCTGAGCGGCTTCTCGCTGCGGGACGTGCCCGCCTCGCTGCGCACGGCGGTCAACCGGACGCAGAAGGTCGACGGCGCCAACAAGTACCCGCACCACCTGTACTGGCAGCGGATAGTCCACCACGACACCCCGTACCTGGTGGCCGGGACGCGGGTGATCGGCGGCGGTCCGACCGGCTACATGCTCAAGTCGCTGGAGCCGGAGGCCAAGGACCTCAACTCGCTGGCCTGGTCGCTGGGCATCGCCACCGCCCTGGCGCTGATCGGCTCGGCGCTGCTCGCGCAGGCCGCCGCGACGACCGTGCTGAAGCCGGTGCAGCGGCTCGGGGCGGCGGCCCGGCGGCTCGGCGAGGGCAGGCTCGACACCCGGCTGAGGGTGTCCGGCACCGACGAACTGGCCGACCTGTCACGGACGTTCAACAACGCGGCCGAGGCGCTGGAGAAGCGGGTCGCGGACATGGCCGGGCGCGACGAGGCGTCCCGGCGGTTCGTGGCGGACATGAGCCACGAGCTGCGCACGCCGCTCACCGCCATCACCGCCGTCACGGAGGTGCTGGAGGAGGAGCTGGAGGCCGAGACCGGGAGCATGGACCCGATGATCGAGCCGGCCGTGCGGCTCGTCGTCAGCGAGACGCGGCGGCTGAACGACCTGGTGGAGAACCTGATGGAGGTCACCCGCTTCGACGCGGGCACCGCCCGGCTCGTCCTGGACGACGTCGACGTGGCCGACCAGATCACCGCCTGCATCGACGCCCGGGCCTGGCTGGACGCGGTGGAGCTGGACGCCGAGCGCGGCATCCACGCGCGGCTGGACCCGCGCCGCCTGGACGTCATCCTGGCCAACCTCATCGGCAACGCGCTCAAGCACGGCGGTTCGCCGGTGCGGGTGTCGGTCCGGCTGGCGGACGACTGGGTCGTCATCGAGGTGCGGGACCACGGCCCCGGCATCCCCGAGGACGTGCTGCCGCACGTCTTCGACCGCTTCTACAAGGCCAGCGCCTCGCGCCCGCGCTCGGAGGGCAGCGGGCTGGGCCTGTCCATCGCCCTGGAGAACGCCCACATCCACGGCGGCGAGATCACCGCAGCCAACTCCGACGCGGGGGCGGTGTTCACGCTGCGGCTGCCGCGCGACACGTCCACGTCCCCGGACGAACCGGCCGGGGACAACCCGGACTCGGGGACCGACGGCCCGCAGCGGGGCCCCGACGCCCAGGGGGACGCGTGATGCCCGTACGACGCCCAGGGGCCCGGGGTGCCGCCCGGGTCGGAGACGGCCCCGTGGCCCCGCGGCGGGGTGCCGTCCGCCTCGCCGCGCTTCCCGCCCTCGCCCTGCTGCTCGCCGGCTGCGGGATCCGGGCCACCGAGGTGCCGACGAACTTCGGGCCCGCGCCCTCGCGGGTGCAGTGCTCGCTGTCCGAGGCCGACACGGCGACCCAGGCCGCCCGCGGCCTGCCGGTCCGGGTGTTCCTGCTGTGCGGGTCCTCGCTGGTGACCGTCGACCGGACCGTGCGGGTCGCGGACGGCGCGGCCGACTCCGAGCGGCGCCTGCTGGTGGCGCAGGGGCTGCTGGACCAGCTCGCGACGCCGCCCTCACCGGCCGAGAAGGAGGCCGGCTACAGCACCGACGTCCGTGAGGGCATCACCGCCGGCGGGCCCCGGCCCGGCGACCCGGAGGACACCCTGCGGCTGAGCACGGCCCCCGACAGCCTCACCTCGTACGCCCTGGCGCAGATCGTGTGCACCTTCTCCGACTCGGCGGCGGCCCAGGGCGACGGCTCGGTGGTCCTCGGCGGACCCGGCGCCGCTCCCCCGCGCCGCTACGAGTGCACCGAGGAGGTCCGGGCCCGTCCGGGCAGCAACGAACCGCCGTCGAAGGACGCGGCCGGGGAGTGAACCGGCCGGGCCCCGCCGGGCTGTGGCGCATGCCTCACCGGTGCGCGGCGGCCCGGCGCGGAACCGATCCGGCCGGACGCGGCGTCTTGGGGGGCGTGCAGCGTCAAGGCTCCATCGGCGGCAGCGCCGCGTTCCGCATCCGGGTGACAGGAGGTGTCCTCCTCGTCGCACACCTGGCGTTCGTCGCCTGGTTCACGCTGCGGCCGCTGGACGTGCCCTGGGTGATGCCGGCCAATCTGCGGCCGTTCGACGGGGTCAGGGCCGATCTCGTCCTGGGCTGGCCCGCGGCGGCCCGCAGCATCGGGGAGAAGCTGGCGCTGCTGGCGCCGCTGGGCGTGCTGCTGCCGCTGGTGGCCGGCAGACTGACCGTCTCCCCGCTGGCGTCCCTGCTGCGCACGGTCACGGCCGGTGCCCTGCTGTCGACCGTCATCGAGCTGCTGCAGACCGGGGTTCCCGGTCAGGTCGTCGACGTCGACTCGCTGTTCCTGAACACCGCGGGTGTCGCCCTCGCGCACGTGGCACTGGTTCCGGCCGGCCGCTCCTGGCTGCGCCGCCACGCGGTACGTCCGGGCCGCGCGACCCCGGTCCTTCCGGAGCCGGCTCAGGGTCGGACCCCGACGATTCCCAGGGTCGGGATCGCCCCGTGGAGCGACGCTTTGCCCCCTTCGTCTCCGTAGTGTCGAGGGCAGATGGGGTACTCGCACCGGAGACCTCACCGCCCGACGCTGAAGGAGACGCACATGTCCCGCCTCGCCCGCCCCACCCACGGCCGCATGATCGGCGGAGTGTGCGCCGCACTGGCACGGCGCTTCGGCACGTCCGCGACGACGATGCGGGTGATCTTCCTGGTCTCGTGTCTGCTGCCCGGCCCGCAGTTCCTGCTCTACATCGCCCTGTGGATCCTGTTCCCCTCGGAGAGCAAGGTGCAGAGCAAGGCGCAGACGGCCTGGTGACGCCGTCCCCGCGCGAACGCCGATGGGGCGCACCCCCGTTGCGGGGGGTGCGCCCCATCGGCGTGTGGTGTCCGCCCGGGCGGGAGGGCTCAGCCCACCGGCACGCCGTTCACCGGCAGGCCGTGGGTGGGCAGGTTCTGCACCGGCAGTCCGCCGAGCAGCTTGGCGGCCGGGCCGGTCGGCCCCTCGGCGAGCAGCTGCTCGGCGACCGGCTGGGCGGCGGCGAGACCGGCACCGGCCGCCGTCTGTCCCTGGCCCAGCGCCTCGGCCGAGCCCGGCAGCGTCTGGGAGAGCTGCTCCGCCGGGAGCGCCGTGGTGACGGTCTTCAGCGCCTGGGCGGTGTCGGGGAGGGAGGAGGCCGCGTCGGCGGCACCCGCACCGGTGGCGGCGAAGGCGGCACCGAGCGCGGCGACACCGAGGGACTTGACAGCAGACTGCTTCATGAAATGCGTCCTCGAAAAGGGATGACGGGGATGTGAGCGGTCCAGCGACGTTAAACACCGCGCGCCGCATGCCGCAAACATCGAAATGCGGACGAATGGTGAACGCGTTCCGCACTCCCCGGCCCCGGCACCCCGCGCATCACTCCCCCGAAGGCGCAGAACCGCTGGTGGAAGCCGTCTGCCGGAACAGCCATTCGGATTTCAGCTCGGCATATCCGGGCTTGATCACGTCATTGATCATCGCCAGTCGTTCATCGAAAGGAATGAACGCTGATTTCATCGCATTGACGGAGAACCACTGCATGTCGTCGAGCGTGTAGCCGAAGGCCTCGACAAGGTGCTCGAATTCCCGGCTCATGCTGGTGTGGGACATCAGGCGGTTGTCCGTGTTGACCGTGGCGCGGAAGTGCAGCCGGCGCAGCAGCCCGATGGGGTGCTCGGCGTACGAGGAGGCCGCCCCCGTCTGGAGGTTGGAGCTCGGGCACAGCTCCAGCGGGATGCGCTTGTCCCGGACGTAGGAGGCCAGCCGCCCGAGTTCGACGCGGCCGTCCTCGTGGACCTGGATGTCGTCGATGATGCGCACGCCGTGCCCGAGCCGGTCGGCGCCGCACCACTGGAGCGCCTGCCAGATGCTGGGCAGTCCGAAGGCCTCGCCGGCGTGGATGGTGAAGTGGTTGTTCTCGCGCTTGAGGTACTCGAAGGCGTCCAGGTGCCGGGTGGGCGGGTAACCGGCCTCGGCACCCGCGATGTCGAAGCCGACGACGCCCAGGTCCCGGTAGCGGTTGGCCAGTTCGGCGATCTCCAGGGCGCGGGCCGCGTGCCGCATGGCGGTGAGCAGGGCGCCGACGCGGATGCGCGCGCCGTTGTCCCGGGCGCGCCGCTCGCCTTCCCGGAAGCCCTCGTTGACGGCCTCGACGACCTGCTCCAGGCTCAGCCCGCCCTCCAGGTGCTGCTCGGGGGCGTAGCGCACCTCGGCGTAGACGACGCCGTCCGCGGCGAGGTCCTCGGCGCACTCGGCGGCCACCCGCACGAGGGCGTCGCGGGTCTGCATGACGCCGACCGTGTGGGAGAAGGTCTCCAGGTACCGCTCCAGGGAGCCGGAGTCGGCGGCCTCGCGGAACCAGAGGCCGAGCTTGTCCGGATCGGTGTCGGGGAGCTGGGTGTATCCGGTGTCACGGGCGAGTTCCACGATCGTGGCGGGGCGCAGTCCGCCGTCGAGGTGGTCGTGCAGCAGAACCTTGGGCGCCCGCCGGATCTGGTCCGGTGTCGGGGTGTTCGCGATGGTCTGGCTCGTCATTTCCGCACTCTAACTCCTACGCGCGTAGAGGGCGCGTGCTCGTCGCTTGACGTTTTCGCCGATACGTAACGGTGACCCCGCGGACGGGTCGCGTACACCCGCCCTTCTGACACTGTTCTGTCATGGCAGACCAAGCGACGCCGGCGCGCAGGGCCCGGCTGGGAAGGGCACTGGGCCCGGAGCCGGAGGCGGTGAGCGGTGCCGTGCTGCTGCTGCCCGGGGGCGAGGAGGTCTCCGGCCGCAGACCCTCCCCGCTGCTGGCGACCGCGTCCGTCCGCGCCCTCGGGCGCAGGCTGGCCCGCGCGGGCCGGGAGGACGGCCTCGCCACGCACGTGGTGCACTACCGCCTGCGCGGCTGGAACGGCGGCGAGGCCGATCTCGCGCGGGACGCCGCCTGGGCGGTGGACGAGGTGGTGCGGCGGTACGGGGACGTCCCGGTGTGCCTGGTGGGACTCGGCATGGGCGGGCGGGCCGGGCTGCGGACGGGCGGGCACGAGGCCGTCAACTCCGTGGTGGCGCTTGCCCCCTGGCTTCCCGCGGAGGACGTGGCGGCGCCACCCGAACCGGTGAAGCAGCTGGCGGGACGTCAGGTGCTGATCGTGCACGGTACCCACGACGCGCGCACCGACCCGGAGCTGTCGTTCCGGTTCGCGGCGCGGGCGAAGAAGGCGAACCGGGACGTGTGCCGGTTCGAAGTCCACGCCGACGGGCACGGGTTGACCCAGTATCGGGACGAAGTGCTGGCGCTGACCGAGGACTTCGTGATGGGCGCGCTGTTCGGCAGGCCGGTGTCGCGGCCCGTGCGGGACGCGCTGGCCGCGCCGCCGCCGCTGGGGTTGCGGATGCCGTTGGCCGCGGGGTTCAGCCCCGCCCGGCGGTAGCGCCCTTTCAGGTGGGGAGCAGGCTGCCCCTCCTGGAGAGCAGGAACTTCTTGAAGGCCGCCACCGGGGGTGTGTCCGGATGGCCCTGGAGCCAGGCGACACCGATCTCGCGGACGGCTCTGGGGGCCGTGACGGTCAGTTCGACGACACCGGGACGGGGGACGGCCGGCGGAGGCAGCAGGGCGACCCCGAGACCGGCCGCCACCAGACCTCGCAGGGTCTCGGCCTCCTCCCCCTCGAAGGCGATCCGGGGCCGGAAGCCGGCCTCCTTGCAGAGGTCGTCGGTGATGCGGCGCAGGCCGTAGCCGGGCTCCAGGGTGACGAACGTTTCCTCGGCGGCCTCGGCCAGGCGGATGCGGCGGCGCCCGGCCAGGGCGTGGTCGGCCGGGACGACCAGGCGGAGCTTCTGCTCGTCCAGGCGGCGGGCCACCAGGTCGGGCGCGTCGGGCACCGGGGACGTCAGGCACAGGTCGAGTTCGCCCGCCCTGAGACGTTCGAGCATGGCCTCGCCGTAGTTCTGGACGAGGCTGAAGCGGACCCGGGGGTGGTCGGCGCGGAAGGCGTGCAGGAGACCGGGGACCGTCTCGGCGCCCATGGTGTGCAGGAACCCGAAGGCGACCTTGCCGCTGGTGGGGTCGGCGTCGGCGCGGACCTCCTCGGCGGCCCGCTCGACCTCGGCCAGGGCGCGTTCGACGGAGGTGAGGAAGGTGCGGCCGGCCGGGGTGAGGGAGACCGTGCGGCCGCGCCGGGCGAACAGCTCGACCCCGAGGTCCTGTTCCAGACGGGCCAGGGACCGGGACAGGGTGGACTGCGGGACGTCCATCTCCTGGGCGGCCCGCGTGACGTGCTCGGTACGGGCCACGCCGGCGAAGTACGCCAGGCGCGGGGCCAGCACCCTGGACATCTCCGCGGTGTCTTCTGTGTCACTGGACGGTGACAGGCGCCGCCCTGAACTCGCTTGATGCACCATGGGAACGATTATGACCGTTCCATGCATTGGACGGATCAGTGCGGCGGTCCGTACGTTCGAGGCATGTCTCCCGCCAGTACCGGGGCGTCCACCGTCGTGGGCGCCGATGCCGCTGTCCCTGCCGCCGACTCCCGCATGGTCCCGGGCGGGCCCGGGTACCGCCGGATGAGCTTCGCCCTCTTCCTCGCCGGTGTCGCGACCTTCGCGCTGCTGTACTCGACCCAGGCCCTGCTCCCGCTGATCTCCGGCGAGTTCGGGGTGGCGGCGAGCGACGCGAGCTGGACGGTGGCCGCCGCGACGGGCGGGCTGGCGCTGTTCGTCCTGCCGATGAGCGCGCTGTCGGAGCGATTCGGACGGCGCACGGTCATGACGGCCTCGCTGGCCGTGGCGGTGACCGTGGGCGTGCTGGTGCCCCTCGCCCCCTCCCTCGGAGCGCTGATCGCGCTGCGGGCGCTCCAGGGCGCGGCCCTGGCGGGGCTGCCCGCGTCGGCGACCGCGTACCTCGCGGAGGAGGTGGGTCCCAGGGCTCTGGTGACGGCCATCGGGCTGTTCGTCGCGGGCAACAGCGTCGGCGGGATGAGCGGCCGGGTCATCACCGGCTGGGTGGCGCAGGAGTGGGGCTGGCGGATCGCCGTCGCGGTGATCGGAGTGATCGCGGTGGCCTGCGCGGTGGCCTTCCGGCTGCTGCTGCCCGCCCCGCGGCACTTCCGGGCCGGCTCCTTGCGCCCGCGCGTCCTGGCGCGGACCGTCCGCGACCACCTGTCCGACCCGCTGCTGCGCCGGCTGTACGCGATCGGCGCGCTGTTCATGACGGTGTTCGGCGGGGTCTACACGGTCATCGGCTACCGGCTGACCGAGGCGCCCTTCTCCCTGCCCCAGGGCATCGTCGGCTCGATCTTCCTCGTCTACCTCGTCGGCACGGTCTCGGCGTCCACGGCGGGGCGCCTGGTGGGCCGGCTGGGCCGGCGCGGCGCGCTGTACGCGGGCGGCGCCACGACGGCCGCGGGCCTGCTGCTGTCCCTGGCCGGGTCGCTGCCCCTGGTCCTGCTGGGCCTGGTCCTCATCACGGCGGGCTTCTTCGCGGGCCACGCGGTGGCCTCCTCGGCGGTGAGCAGGACCGCCGCGCACGGCCGCGCCCAGGCCTCCGCGCTGTACCAGTCCGCGTACTACATCGGCTCCAGCGTCGGCAGCACGGCCGGCGCGGCCGCCTTCCACGCGGGCGGCTGGGCCGGGACGGTCGGGGTCGGGCTGCTGGCCGTGCTCGGGGTCGTGACGATCACCGTCCTCGGCACCCGGGCCGCCCGCGCCGAGCGCCGGCTCGCCGCGGCGGTGTGACGCCGGGAGGCTCCTGCGGCGTTCCGGATCACCTGCTCCGAGCTGCGCTTTCCTGCGCTCGGGGGGCCGTTGTCAGTGGGCTGCGGTAGCTTCCGAAGTGCTGGGGCGCAATGGCGCGTGAACAGAACGTCCACAGGGGTGGGTGGAGATGGCGAACAGCACGGCGGCACCGACGGACCTGGACACCAGGCTGGAGGCACACCGCACCGAGCTGACGGGTTACTGCTACCGGATGCTCGGCTCCTCCTTCGAGGCCGAGGACGCGGTGCAGGACACGATGGTCCGCGCCTGGCGCAGCTACGACAAGTTCGAGGGCCGCTCCAGTCTGCGTTCCTGGCTCTACCGCATCGCGACGAACGTGTGCCTGGACATGCTGACCGCGGGCAACAAGCGCGCCCGGCCCATGGACCTGACCGAGTCCACCCCGCTCGCCCGGGCGGCCCTCTCGCCCCGCCCGGACAACACCTGGCTGGAGCCCATGCCGGACGCCCGTGTGCTGCCGACGACCGACGACCCGGCGGAGGCGGCCGTGGCCAAGGAGTCCGTGCGGCTGGCGTTCATGGCCGCCCTGCAGCAGCTCCCCGCCAAGCAGCGGGCCGTGCTGATCCTGCGCGAGGTGCTGGCCTGGCGGGCGAGCGAGGTCGCCGAGCTGCTGGGCACGTCCGTCGCGTCGGTGAACAGCGCGCTGCAGCGGGCCCGCGCCACCCTCGCCGAGCGACAGCAGCCGGGCGCCGACGCGGCCGTCTCCGACCCGCTGGACGAGGACCAGCAGAAGCTGCTGGACCGCTACGTGGCGGCCTTCGAGGGCTACGACATGACGGCGCTGACCGCGCTGCTGCACGAGGACGCCATCATGACGATGCCGCCGTTCGACCTGTGGCTGACCGGCGCCGACGACATCACGGGCTTCATGACCACCCTGGGTGCGCCCTGCGCGGGCTCACGGCTGGTGCCGGTGCAGGTCAACGGCCTGCCGGGCTTCGCCCAGTACAAGCCGGACCCGGAGAAGGGCGGCTTCACCCCGTGGGCCGTCCAGGTCCTGGAGGTCTCAGACGGCCGGATCACCGGATTCCACTGCTTCCTCGACACCCAGCGCTGGTTCCCCCTCTTCGACCTGCCCCTCCACCTCGAAGCGGAGGCCGACCAGGTCGAGCAGGGCGCATAGCGCCGGATCCGGATCGCGCAGCCGTATCCGCCCCCCGGCGCGCCGGGCGGCCAGCTGCAGGCGCGCCAGCAGGTCGACGGCAGCCAGACCCGGCGGCCCGAGGCCCCCGACGTCGCAGACCACGACCCGGGCACCGCCGCCCCGTAGCAGTGCCCGCACGTCGTCGCTCAGCCCCCTCACCTCGTCCCGGTCGACGGGGCCGGGCAGTACGAGCACGGGCGGTGTCATGGCGTCCACGAGCGGTAGACCGGGCGGGGGGCGGGAACTCATCGCGGCAGGCCTCCCTCTGAGCGGCGCACCGGCCCCGTGCGCGCCGTGAACATCACATTGACCTCGGCACGGCCCGCCCCGGAGGGTTGGCTGTATGCCCCATGCATCTGCCCCGTCCGCGCCGACCGATGCCCGTCGCACCGGTGAGGCGGTGCCGTGCAGGGAGTGCTGAGCGGCTTCGCGGTGATCGCCGTCGTCATCGGCGTCGGCTATCTGATCGGCCGCCGGGGCTATCTGGGCAGCGGCGGACGCGAGGTGCTGACGAAGCTCGCCTTCCACGTGGCGTCCCCCGCCCTGCTCTTCACGACCCTGGCCGGGGCCGACCTGTCGGTGGTCTTCTCCGACCGGCTGCTCGTCACCGCCCTGAGCACGGCGGCGGTGGCCGGCGTCTTCGTGGCGGCCGGTGCCGTACGGGGCTGGGGTGTGGGCCGGACGACGATCGGCGCGCTGTGCGCCGGCTACGTCAACTCCGGCAACCTCGGCATCCCGATCGCCGTGTACGTGCTGGGCGACGCGTCGCTGGTGGCGCCGGTGCTGCTGTTCCAGCTGGTCGGCGTCACCCCCGTCGCCCTCACCGTCCTGGACCTGGCGAGCGGCGGGCACAGGCGGCCCCTGTGGCAGCGGCTGCTCACGCCCCTGCGCAACCCGATCGCGGTGGGGTCGCTGGCGGGCGTGGCGGTGTCGGCGTCGGGGCTGCCGGTGCCGGGCCCGCTGCTGGACCCCCTGACCCTGATCGGCAACATGTCGGTGCCGGCGGTCCTGCTGGCCTTCGGCATCTCCCTGCGGGGCAGCACCCTGCCGCTGCGCGGCCCGGAACGGGGGCCCGTCCTGCTCGCGGTGGCGCTCAAGGCGGTCGTCCAGCCCCTGACGGCCTGGGCCCTGGCGGTGGGCGTCTTCGGCCTGCACGGGGCGTCGCTGCTGGACGTGGTGGTGACGTCGGCCCTGCCCGCGGCCCAGAACCTGTTCACCTACGCGAGCAGCTACCGGGTGGGCGAGGTGCTGGCGAGGGAGGCGATCCTGCTGTCGACGGTGGCGGCGGTGCCGGTCCTGGTGGTGGTGGCGGCCGTGCTGGGGTGACCCGGAACGGGTACAGGACCGGCGGGGGTCCACCGGTCCCGTTCACCCGAAAGGGAAACCGCCTGGTCAGGCGATGCGCTCCAGGACCACCGGGGAGGCGCTGAAGTCCGTGCCCGGGGCCGCCACGTCGTAGGAGCCCTCGACCGCCTGGAGGGCGTAGTCGAAGCGCTCGGGGGTGTCCGTGTGGAGGGTCAGCAGGGGCTGGCCCTCGGTGACCGTGTCGCCCGGCTTGGCGTGCATCTCGACGCCCGCGCCCGCCTGCACCGGGTCCTCCTTGCGGGCGCGGCCCGCGCCGAGGCGCCACGCGGCGACGCCGATGTCGTAGGCGTCGAGGCGGGTGAGGACACCCGAGGCCGGGGCCTTGATCACGTGCTGCTCGCGGGCCACCGGCAGGGCCGCGTCCGGGTCGCCGCCCTGGGCCGCGATCATGCGCCGCCAGACGTCCATCGCGGAGCCGTCGGCCAGGGCCCTGGCCGGGTCGGCGTCCTTCACGCCCGCCGCGTCGAGCATCTCGCGGGCCAGGGCGACCGTCAGCTCGACCACGTCCGCCGGGCCGCCGCCCGCCAGGACCTCCACGGACTCGCGAACCTCCAGCGCGTTGCCCGCGGTCAGGCCGAGCGGGGTGGACATGTCGGTGAGCAGCGCGACGGTCCGCACGCCGTGGTCGGTGCCCAGGCCGACCATGGTGGAGGCCAGCTCGCGGGCGTCCTCGACGGTCTTCATGAAGGCGCCGGTGCCGACCTTCACGTCCAGCACGAGCGAGCCCGTGCCCTCGGCGATCTTCTTGGACATGATCGAGGACGCGATCAGCGGGATCGCCTCGACGGTGCCGGTGACGTCGCGCAGCGCGTAGAGCTTCTTGTCGGCCGGGGCCAGACCGTCACCGGCGGCGCAGATGACCGCGCCGGTGGTGTCGAGGACGTCCAGCATCTCCTCGTTGGACAGCAGGGCGCGCCAGCCGGGGATGGACTCCAGCTTGTCCAGGGTGCCGCCGGTGTGGCCGAGGCCGCGGCCGGACAGCTGCGGGACGGCCGCGCCGCAGGCCGCGACCAGCGGGGCCAGCGGCAGGGTGATCTTGTCGCCGACACCGCCCGTGGAGTGCTTGTCGGCGGTCGGGCGGGACAGGGACGAGAAGTCCATGCGCTCGCCGGAGGCGATCATCGCGGCCGTCCAGCGGGCGATCTCGCGCCGGTTCATGCCGTTGAGCAGGATCGCCATGGCGAGCGCGGACATCTGCTCGTCGGCGACCTCCCCGCGGGTGTACGCGTCGATGACCCAGTCGATCTGCTCGTCGCTGAGCTCGCCGCGGTCCCGCTTGGTGCGGATGACGGAGATGACGTCCATGGCCATGGCTTGGCTTCCTTCCGAGGGTTGCAGAAACCGCACGGCCCCCCTGAGCCGGTCGCATGGGCAACTCAGGGGGGCCGGGCGGGCGTTACTTGGCGAGGTGTTCCGGGCCGAAGGCCTGGGGCAGCATGCGGGACAGCGGCAGGATGCCCTCCGGGGTCTCCAGCAGCAGGTCCGGGCCGCCGAACTCGTGGAGCAGCTGGCGGCAGCGTCCGCACGGCACGAGCGTGGCGCCGTCGCGGTCGACGCAGGTGAAGTGCGTCAGCCGGCCCCCGCCGGTGTTGTGCAGCTCCGAGACCAGGCCGCACTCGGCGCACAGACCGAGCCCGTACGAGGCGTTCTCGACGTTGCAGCCGGAGATGATCCGTCCGTCGTCGACCAGGGCCGCCACACCGACCGGGTAGCCCGAGTACGGGGCGTACGCCCGGGACATGGCGTCCCGGGCCACCGCGCGCAGCTTCTCCCAGTCGGCGGCGGGGCCGGCGCCGGTCACTTGCCCTGCCCCTTCCGGTACGGCAGTCCGTCCGCCTTGGGCATCCGCAGCCGCTGCGCGGACAGCGCGAGGACGATCAGCGTGATGACGTACGGCGTGGCGGAGACGACCTGGTTGGGGACCTCGTCGGTGGTGGCGTACCAGGCGAACACCAGGGCGGCGACCACCGCGGTGATGATCGACGGGGCGTACTTCTTGCGGATCACCAGCCAGATCGCGCCGATGATCAGCAGCAGCGCGCCGAGCAGCAGCAGGGCGTGCACGTTGGCGGAGCCGCCGCGCAGGTTGAGGCTGTCGGTGTAGCCGAACAGGCCGGCGCCGAGGGCGAGGCCGCCCGGCATCCAGTTGCCGAAGATCATCGCCGCGAGGCCGATGAAGCCGCGGCCGCTGACCTGGCCCTCCAGGTAGAAGGGGTTGGCGACGATGGACAGGAAGACACCGCCGAGGCCGGCCAGACCGCCGGAGATGACGACGGCGATGTACTTGTACTTGTAGACGTTCACACCGAGGGACTCGGCGGCCACCGGGTTCTCGCCGCAGGAGCGCAGCCGCAGGCCGAAGGCCGTGCGCCACAGGATCCACCAGGTGCCGGGGATCAGCGCCACGGCGATCAGGGTCAGCCAGGACACGTTGGTGACCAGGCCGCCGAGCAGGCCGGCGATGTCGGAGACGAAGAACCAGCCCTGGTTGTTGAGGTCGCGCAGGGCGTCGGACAGGCCCGGCACCGTGAAGTGGCCGAGGGACTCCACCGCCGGGGACTGCTTGGCCGAGCCGCCGGTGTGGCCCTCGAAGGCGAGGGGCGCGAGGTAGCGGGTGGCGCCGAGGGCGAGGATGTTGATGGCCACACCGGAGACGATGTGGTTGACGTTGAAGGTGACGGTGACGAAGGCGTGCAGCAGGCCGCCGATCGCGCCGCCGAGGATGCCGACCAGGACACCGGTCCACGGGCCCCACTGGAAGCCGGCCCAGGCGCCGAACCAGGTGCCGAGGATCATCATGCCCTCGAGGCCGATGTTGACCACGCCCGCGCGCTCGGCCCACAGACCGCCGAGCCCGGCGAGGCCGATCGGCACGGCGAGCTGGAGGGCCGTGGACATCTGGCTGACGTTGGTGATGCCGTCGGCGCCGGTGATCAGGCGCACGATCGAGGTGAGCGCCAGTCCGCCGGCGATGATCAGCAGCAGGACGGGCCACGACAGGCGGCGGCCGGTCGGCGCCGCGGGCTGCAGCGTGGGCTGGTTGACGTCGATCGCCGAGGTAGGAGCGGTCATCGGCCAGCCACCTCCTTCGTGTTCTGGGCGCCGAGGACGTGGCCCGCGGCGAGTTCGGCGCCGACGCGGCGCTGCTGGCGGCGCAGGCCCCATTCGCGGACGGCCTCGTAGGAGACGACGACGGAGAGGACGATCAGGCCCTGCATGATGACCGCGATCTCCTTGTCGTAGCCGTGGAAGTCCAGCTCCGGGGAGGCCTTGTCGAGCCAGGCCCACAGCAGGGCGGCGAAGGCGATGCCGACGGGGCTGTTGCGGCCGAGCAGGGCGATGCCGATGCCGAGGAAGCCGATGCCGGTGGGGAAGTTCAGGCTGTAGGTGTGGGTGTCGCCGAGCAGGATCGGCAGGCCGGCCAGGCCCGCGATGCCGCCGGAGATCAGCATGGCGCTGAGCACCATGCGCCGGGGGTCCACACCGCTGGCCGCGGCGGCGGTCTGCGAGGCGCCGGAGGCGCGCAGGTCGAAGCCGAAGCGGGTGCGGTTGAGGACGACCCAGTAGCCGATGCCGAGCAGCACGGCCAGCAGCACCAGGCCGTAGATCTCGCCGGCGTCGCCCATCGGGATGCCGGGGATCCAGCCGGACTCGTGCATCTCGCCGGTGGTGTTGTTGTTGCCGACCTTGACGCCGAAGACGTCCGGCAGCCACAGGTAGGCGATCACGGAGGTGGCGATCGCGTTGAGCATGATCGTGGCGACGACCTCGCTGACCCCGCGGGTGACCTTGAGGACACCGGCGATGCCGGACCAGAACGCGCCGGTGAGGACGGCCGTCAGGAGCAGCAGCGGGACCTGGAGCGCGGCGGGCAGGTTCATGTGCGCGCCGACGACGGCGGCCATCATGGCGCCGAGCTGGTACTGGCCGTCGACACCGATGTTGAACAGGTTCATGCGGAAGCCGATGGCCACCGCCAGGGCCGCGATGTAGTACATCGAGGCCTGGTTGATGATCAGCACCTGGATGTCCGAGAAGCCGATCTGCTCGAACATCAACGCGAAGGGCTCGACGGGGTTCTTGCCCGACGCGATCAGCACGATCGCGCTCAGGACGAAGGCCACGGCGAGCGCGATGACCGGCCCGGCCACCGCCAGGAGCACGCGCTCCTTGTCGAACTTCTTCATCAGCGGGCCTCGTCTTCCGGAGACTCGGGGGCGTCTGCCTTCGAGATCTCGGGGGTCTCGTCGTGCGCGAGGTGCCCGGTGGCGGCACCGGTCATGGCCGAGCCGAGCTCCTCGGGGGTGATGGTGGCCGGGTCGGCGTCCGCGACCAGCTTGCCGTTGTAGATCACGCGCAGCGTGTCGGACAGGCCGATCAGCTCGTCGAGGTCGGCGGAGATCAGCAGCACGGCCAGGCCCTCGCGGCGGGCCTCGCGGATGTGGTCCCAGATGGCGGCCTGCGCGCCGACGTCCACGCCGCGGGTGGGGTGGGCGGCGATGAGGAAGCGCGGCTGGTGGCTCATCTCGCGGCCGACGATCAGCTTCTGCTGGTTGCCGCCGGACAGGGAGGCCGCGGTGACGTCGATGCCGGGGGTGCGGACGTCGTACTCGGTGACGATCCGGCGGGTGTCCTCTTGGGCCGCCTTCGGGTCCAGCCAGACGCCCTTGGCGAGGGGCTTCTCGGTGACGTGGCCGAGGATGCGGTTCTCCCAGAGGGGCGCCTCCAGCAGGAGGCCGTGGCGGTGGCGGTCCTCGGGGATGTAGCCGATGCCCTGCTCGCGGCGCTTGCGGGTGGGCCAGGCGGTGATCTCCTCGTCGGCGAGCCGGATCGTGCCGCTGTCCGGGGACCGCAGGCCGATGAGCGCGTCGACGAGTTCGGTCTGCCCGTTGCCCTCGACGCCGGCGATGCCGAGGACCTCGCCGGCGTGGATGGTGAAGCTGATGTCGTCGAGGAGGGCCTTGCCGCCGGGGGCCGCGAGGCGCACGCGGTCGACGGTGATGACCGGGCGGTCGGTGACCGTGGACTCGGCCGTCTCGGGCGTGGGCAGCTCGCTGCCGACCATCATCTCCGCGAGCTGACGGGGCGTCGTCTCGGACGGGACGGCGGTGCCGACGGTGGTGCCGCGGCGGATGACGGTGATGTCGTCGGCGACGGAGAGGACCTCGCCGAGCTTGTGCGAGATGAAGATGACCGACAGGCCCTCGGACTTCAGTTCGCGCAGGTTGGCGAAGAGGGCGTCGACCTCCTGCGGCACGAGGACCGCGGTCGGCTCGTCCAGGATGAGGGTGGTCGCGCCGCGGTAGAGGACCTTGAGGATCTCCACGCGCTGGCGGGCGGCGACACCGAGCTCCTCGACCATCAGGTCGGGCTCGACGCCGAGGCCGTAGCGGTCGGAGAGCTCCTTGATCTTGCGGCGGGCCTTGGCGCCGATGCCGTAGAGCTTCTCGCTGCCGAGCGCCACGTTCTCCAGGACCGTGAGGTTGTCGGCGAGCATGAAGTGCTGGTGGACCATGCCGATGCCGCGGGCGATGGCGTCGGCCGGCGACGAGAAGGCGACCTGCTGCCCGTCGACGGCGATGGTGCCCTCGTCCGGCTTCTGCATGCCGTAGAGGATCTTCATCAGCGTCGACTTGCCGGCGCCGTTCTCACCGACGAGGGCGTGCACGGTGCCCTTGCGGACGCTGAGGTGGATGTCGTGGTTGGCCACGACACCGGGGAAACGCTTGGTGATCCCGGCGAGCTCGACGGCGGTCACCGAATCGTTGACCGCCGCTCCGGCCGGAGGGCTGCTGGACGCGTTGATGGCGCACTCTCCTGGGGACGGGGGCCGTCTACGCGCGTAGCGCCCCTACGGCATACAAAGGGGTCGGCGACCCGCGGCGACGGGGCACGAGGAGCGGCCTCCCCGTACCCCGTCGAGCGGACGCAACCCCCGGGGGTTACCGCCTGCTGCGAGGCAGTCGCTCGTCAGCTGCTCTTGACCTTGATCTCGCCGCTGATGATCTTCTCCTTGGCCGTCTTGATGGCTTCCTGGAGCTCGGCGTCGTCCGCGAACTTCGGGTTGGAGTTCGACAGGCTCACCTCGCCGGTCTTCAGATCGCCACGAACGATACCGGTCTCGGGCTTGCCGTCCTCGACCGACTTCGCCAGGTTGTACACCGCCTTGGCGACATCCTTCATCGCCGAGGTCAGGATCGAGTCCTTGTACTTGGCGAGGGCTTCCTGCTGGTACTGGTCGGAGTCGACACCGATGGCCCACACCTTGTTGGCGGCGGCGGCCTCGATGACGCCCTGGCCGGACAGGCCGGCGGCCGCGTAGACCACGTCCGCCTTCTTCTCGATCTGGCCCTCGGCGGCGGTCTTGCCCTTGTCGGGGCTGGAGAACCCGCCCTCCTCCGCCGTCTGGGTGAGGTACTGGGAGAGGACCTTGGCCTTCGGGTTCGTGTCCTTGACGCCCTGCGCGAAGCCCGCCTGGAACTTGTGGATCAGCGGGATGTCCACGCCGCCCACGAAGCCGACCACGTTCGACTTGGTGCTCTTGGCGGCGGCGACGCCGGCCAGGTAGGAGGCCTCCTCCTCGCTGAAGACCAGGTCCGCGACGTTCTTGGCCTCGATGGTGGAGTCGTCGACGATGCCGAAGGTGGTGTCCGGGAACTTCTCGGAGGCGCCCTTGATGGCCGCGGCGTACGCGTAGCCCACGCCGATCACCGGGTTGTAGCCCTGCTTGGCCAGGGACGCCAGGCGCTGCTCCTTGTCGGCGTCCGTCTCGCCCTCGGTGGGCTCCAGGTCGGCCGTCTTGTAGCCGAACTCCTTCTTCGCCTGCTCCAGGCCCGCGAAGGCGGCGTCGTTGAAGGACTGGTCGCCCTTGCCACCGACGTCGTAGGCGATGGCGAGGCCCTTGTCGCCGCCCTTCGACTCCGAGGACCCGGAGGTCGAGGTGCCGCCGCAGGCGGAGAGCGCGAGGGCCAGGGAGGCGGTCGCTGCGCCTGCGACCGTGATCCGGGAAATCCGGCGCATGTGTGGGTGCTCCTGTCGTACAACCGAGGTCGCACAGCGCCGGGACGGTTCAGCTTCAGCGCTGGCTTCGCCGCAGATTAACGCGCGTAGACCTGCCTGAAAACCCCTTCTGTCCACCTTGTTATCCGCCCGTGCCCAAGCCATCACCGGGTCCCGGCCCCGGTGTTGCCGACCGCAAACGGGGGGTGGCGCTGGGTGATCCGGTGCCCGGTTCCGCGGCTCCCGGCCGCCGGCACGCGAAGCGGGCGGGCACCAGGGGTGCCCGCCCGCTCCATGTGCTGCGTCTACGGCGTCGTCACTCGGTGTTGACCTTGATCGAGCCGTCGTCGATGCCTTCCTTGGCCTTGGCCACGGCGTCCTTCAGGCCCGGGATCTTCGCGTACTCCGGGTTGGACTCCGACAGGCCCACGCCGTTGACCTTCAGGTCGAAGGTCTGGGTGCCGGTCAGCGGCTTGCCGTCGTGGACCGACTTGGACAGCGTGTAGACAGCACCGCCGACGTCCTTGAGCGCGGAGGTGAGGATGTAGTTCTTGTACGGCGCGAGAGCGGCCTGCTTGTACTGGTCGGAGTCGACGCCGATCGCCCAGACCTTCGCCTTGGCGGCGGCCTCGATCACGCCCTGGCCGGACAGGCCGGCCGCGGCGTACAGCACGTCGGCCTTCTTCTCGATCTGGCCCTCGGCGGCGGCCTTGCCCTTGTCGGGGCTGGAGAAGCCGCCCTCCTCCGCCGTCTGCGTCAGGTACTGCGACAGGACCTTCACCTTGGGGTTGGTGTCCTGCACGCCCTGCTTGTAGCCGGCCTCGAACTTGTGGATCAGCGGGACGTCGACACCGCCGATGAAGCCGACCACGTCGGACTTCGTCGCCTTGGCGGCCGCGACACCGGCGAGGTAGGAGGCCTGCTCCTCGGCGAAGACCAGGGAGGCGACGTTCTTGCCCTCGACGACCGAGTCCACGATGCCGAAGGTGGTCTTCGGGTACTTGGCGGCCACCGCCTTCATCGCCGGGCCGTAGGCGAAGCCCACGCCGATGACGGGGTTGTAGCCCTGCTTGGCCAGCGACGCCAGGCGCTGCTCCTTGTCGGCGTCCGTCTCGCCCTCGGTGGGCTCGATGTCGGCCGTCTTGTAGCCGAACTCGTCCTTGGCCTTGGTCAGGCCCGCGAAGGCGGCGTCGTTGAAGGACTGGTCGCCCTTGCCGCCGACGTCGTAGGCGATGGCCACGCCGCGGTCGTTGCTGTCGCTGTCGTTGCTGTCACTGCTGGTGCCGCCACACGCCGTGGCGACGAGCCCGAGCGACGCGACCCCCACCGCGATCCGGGCCATCCTGGAAATCCGACGCATCTGAAGTTCCCCATTCTCCAAAGCCCCGCAGTGGGTGCTCGGTTCGGCGCACATTAACGCGCGTAGACACTCCTGGGAACGGTTCGCCGCGGGGCCGTTATCCATTCGTGCCGATGGCCGGTTACGCCCTTGTGAACCACGGGTTCGAACGGGGTCGAAAGGTGTACTCGGGCACACGGCTCGTGCCTGCTCGTCACGGGCACCAGGCTGCCCCCGGGGTGCGGGGGGCGCAACCGGGGGCTGTGCGTGGGGTGACGGGCGGTCCCCGGGTGGGGGTCGTCCTGTGCGGCGGGGTCGTGGCTGGTCGCGCAGTTCCCCGCGCCCCTTGTGGGGCATGGCGTGTGCCCGGGGCGCGGGGCGTTGCCCGTGGGTGGTCGTCGTCCCGGTGCGGCTGCGTCGTGGCTGGTCGCGCAGTTCCCCGCGCCCCTTTTGGGGGCATGGCCACCGCCCGGGCTACGGGGTGCGGGGCGTCCCCGGGTGGTCGTCGTCCCGGTGCGGCTGCGTCGTGGCTGGTCGCGCAGTTCCCCGCGCCCCTTGTGGGGTCGTGTCAGCGCAGGGCGTTGACCAGGGCCGCTGCCGTGAAGAGTTCGACGCCTACCGTGATGGCCGACTCGTCGACGTCGAAGTCGCCCTGGTGCAGGTCGCGGACGTGGCGCTCGCCCGGGGTGCGGACGCCCAGGCGGGCCATCGCGCCGGGGACGTGCTCCAGGTACCAGGAGAAGTCCTCGCCGCCGAGGCTCTGCTCGGTGCTCTCGACGGACTCGACGCCGCGCCGGGCGATCATGGCCTCGCGCAGCAGCTCGGTCACGCCCGGCTCGTTCACCACCGGCGGGACGCCGCGCACGTAGTTGATCTCCGACTTGGCCCGGTGCAGGTTGGCGATCTCGTCGATCGCGCCGACCACCACGTCGGGGGCCTGCCGCCACGCCTCGAGGTCGAGGCACCGGACCGTGCCGGAGAGCTCGGCGTGCTGCGGGATGACGTTCGGGGCGTGGCCCGACTCGATGCGGCCCCAGGTGATGGCGAGTCCGCTGCGGGTGTCGAACCGCCGTCCGACCAGGGCGGGCACGTCGGTGACCACGCGGGCCGCCGCCGTGACCAGGTCGGTCGTCAGGTGCGGGCGGGCGGTGTGGCCGCCCGGGCCGTCCAGGCCGATCTCCAGCCGGTCGCAGGCGGAGGTGATGGGGCCCTCGCGCAGGCCGATCCGGCCCGCGTCGACGCGGGGGTCGCAGTGGACGGCGATGATCGCGCCGACCCCTTCCAGCGCACCGCACTTGATGGCGTCGGCGGCGCCGCCCGGCAGCACCTCCTCGGCCGGCTGGAAGATCAGCCGGACGGGCCGCGGCAGTTGGCCCCGCCGGTGCAGGTCGGCGAGGACCAGACCGGCGCCGAGGACGACGGTGGTGTGCACGTCGTGGCCGCAGGCGTGGGCGCGGTCGGGCACGGTGGAGCGGTACGGGCAGTCCGCCTTCATGTCCGGGATGGGCAGGCCGTCGATGTCGGCGCGCAGGGCGAGCATGCTGGGCCCGCCCTCCCACTGGTCGCCCTCCAGGCCGATGTCACAGACCAGGCCCGTCCCCACGGGGAGGACGCGTGGCCTGAGGCCGGCCCGCTCCAGCCGCTCCTTGATCGCGGCGGTGGTGCGGAACTCCTGGTTGCCCAGCTCCGGGTGCATGTGCAGGTCGCGCCGGAACGCGATGAGCTCGGCGCGCAGAGCGTCGGGCAGCGCGCCGGGGAGCTCGGCTCCCCCAGGAAGATCGACCTCGGACTCCAGTGACATCAATTGCTTCACCCTTTGAAGGGTAGGGCGCCAGGGCGGTCTGCTGACCCTCGATCACAAAAACTTCAACCCGTTAGGGGAGGAAAATCTGACCGCCGGACGCATAGGTATCAACTGAGATGGGTAACCTGCCTGCCTTTTGGGCCCCGCGGGTGCACGCCATCCCACGGAGTGTGACATCCCGCACTCGTGCATCACTCCGGTATCCCTCCATCCTCTTCCACGTCTACCACGCCCCGCGCGCCGAACACCGCCGTCTTTCACCGACCGGACGCAGTTCCGGATCAGGAGGCCGCCAGTCCGACCGGGCCCTGCCTCGCGGTGACGGTGCCGGCGCCGCCCCCGGCTTCGGCCGGGCCCGGGCGGTCCCGGCCCGCCGGAGGGAGGCGGTGGGCGTCGCGGGCCGAGTCGGTGACCCCGGTGAGGAAGCCCTGGGCCCGGGGGGAGGCCGTGTCGGTGAGCCAGGCCGGGTCGATGTCGCAGACCGCGACCCTCACGCCCGTGCCGGAGAGGGCGAGCGGCAGGGTGTGCACGACCGTGGAGGGGAAGCTGACGACGGTGCGGCCGATGGGGCCGCGCCGGGCGATGAGTTCGAGCGGGAGTTCCGGGCGGACGATCTCCAGGCCCGTCTCGACCGCGAGGCGGTGCAGCTTCTCGGTGCTCTCGCGGCGGTGGGCGAAGTAGCGCGTGGCGCCGTGGGCGGCGGCCAGGGCGCGGACCGCCTCCAGGTAGCGGCCGTCGTCGACCACTCCCGTCTCCACCAGGGACGTGCCCACCATGTCCGCGCCCTTGGTGATGCGGGGCGGACCGAACCGGGCGCGGGTCCAGGCGAAGGTGTGGGCACTGACGGTCACGCCCGGGGGGGTCTGGGACATCGGCATGGAGGAGAAGATCTCCACCCGGCGTCCGCCGCCCGGGGTCAGGCGGCGCCGGGCGGCGGACGACACCGGGGCGAAGAGCACGTCCCGGGGGCCGGGCCGGCCGCCCTTGCGGTGCCAGCGCACCAGCCGTTCGCCCCGGGCCAGCTGGCCGACGAACTCCATCGTGGCGGTGCCGTCGTCGACGACGACCAGGTCGCGGGCGCGGGCGATCGTCAGCAGCAGCTGGACGTAGCGGGAGAAGGGGTCCCCCAGCACGATCCGGCGGGCCCGGCGCAGCAGCCCGGCCAGGCCGCCGATGGTCTGGAAGGGCGCCAGCGGGCCGCCGCGCGCCTCCTCCCAGCGGACCTCGTGCCCCTCGTCGCGGGCCAGGTCGGACATCCGCCGCAGCTGGCCGCGCGTCATCGGGTCGACGGGTGACAGCACCACGAGGGTGAGCCCCACGCCGGGCGCGTGCGCGTGCGCCCACTCCAGCACGTTCAGCAGCTGTACCGGACTCTCGACGAAGGCGAGGGTGTGGGGGCCGGCGTTCCCGGCGCGGGGGCTCATCGACGTACGACCGTCCCGTCGTAGGGGGTGGTGGGGTGGGTGCTCAGACGCCGACCGGCTCGCCCGCCGCCGTGGCGATCTCCGCCTCGGCGACCACGCCGGCGACCCGGCGCAGCTTCTTCATCGGGGCCAGCTCGGAGTCGTAGACCTTCTTCACGCCGTCGCCGAGGGAGGCCTCGATGGTGCGGATGTCGCGGACCAGGCGGGTCAGGCCCTGCGGCTCGACGGAGGCGGCCTGGTCCGAGCCCCACATGGCGCGGTCGAGGGTGATGTGGCGCTCGACGAAGGTGGCGCCCAGGGCGACCGCGGCGAGGGTGGTCTGCAGGCCGGTCTCGTGGCCGGAGTAGCCGATCGGGACGTTCGGGTACTCCTGCTGGAGGGTGTTGATCACGCGCAGGTTGAGCTCCTCGGCCTTGGCCGGGTAGGTCGAGGTGGCGTGGCACATCAGGATGTTGTCCGAGCCGAGGACCTCGACGGCGTGGCGGATCTGCTTCGGGGTCGACATGCCGGTGGAGAGGATCACCGCGCGGCCGGTGGCCCGCAGGGCGCGCAGCAGCTCGTCGTCGGTGAGGGAGGCGGAGGCGACCTTGTGGGCGGGGACGTCGAACTTCTCCAGGAAGGCGACGGCCTCGGTGTCCCACGGGGAGGCGAACCAGTCGATGTTCTTCGACGTGCAGTAGTCGTCGATGGCGCGGTACTCGTCCTCGCCGAACTCCACGCGGTGGCGGTAGTCGATGTAGGTCATCCGGCCCCAGGGGGTGTCGCGCTCGATGTCCCACTGGTCGCGCGGGGTGCAGATCTCCGGGGTGCGCTTCTGGAACTTCACCGCGTCGCAGCCGGCCTCGGCGGCGGCGTCGATCAGCTTGAAGGCGTTCTCGAGCTCGCCGTTGTGGTTGATGCCGATCTCGCCGCAGACGTAGACCGGGCGGCCCGGGCCGACCTCGCGCGAACCGAAGGTGCGGATGCGGGAGTTGGTGCTCATGGCGTGGGGTGTCCTTACCTGGTGAGGGAATCGAGAGAGGGGCCGAGGATCCAGCTGGCGATCTCTCGGATCGCGCCGTCGCCACCGGGGACGGTGGTGACCGCGCGTGCGGCGCCGCGCACGACGTCGTGGGCGCTCGCGACCGCCACGGGCCAGCCGACGAGGGCGAAGCACGGGAGGTCATTGACGTCGTTGCCGACGTAGAGCACGCGCTCCGGCGCGATGCCCTGCTCCTCGCACCACTGCTTCAGCGCGAGGTCCTTGCGGTCGATGCCGTGCAGCACCGGGAGCCTGAGCTTCCGGGCCCGGGCGGCGACCACCGGGTTCTGCTCCGTGGACAGGATCAGCATCCTCAGGCCGCTCCTGCGGAGGGCCGCGATGCCGAGTCCGTCCCCGCGGTGCACGGAGACGAACTCCCGTCCGTCGGAGTCGATCAGCACCCGGTCGTCGGTCTGGGTGCCGTCGAAGTCGAGCACGACCGCGTCGATGTCGTCGGCGGTCGGGAGGGCGCCGGGCCGCTCCGCGTCGAACAGCGGCGCGAGGGCCCGGGCGCGGGCCAGGTCGTGCGGGTCGTCGATCTCCAGCACGCGGGCGGGGTCGGTGCGGACCAGCTCGGTGCGGCCGAAGAAGCGGTGGCCGTGCTCGCGGAACCCGGCCGCGTCCATGGCGTAGGCGGCGCCGGTCTCCAGGAGGTCCTGGGGGCGGTCCTGGCGGCGGGGCCGGAAGGACTTGTCGTGGTTGACGCCGTAACCGCCGCCCACGGCCGCGTCGTTCTCCGCGACGGGGTCGGCCGCGAGCTCGTCGTCGGCGTCCCGCCAGACGAACCCGTGGAAGGGCGCGACGGTGACCGCGGTGTCGGCGCCGTTCACGGCGACCGCCCCGGCGACCGAGTCGATGTCCTCGCGGACCAGGAACGGGCTGGTGCACTGCACGAGCAGGACCACGTCCACCGGGGCGCCGTGCAGGGCCTCGTGGGCGTCCAGGGCGTGCAGGACGGCGGCCTCGGAGGTGGCGGTGTCCCCGGCGATGGCGGCGGGGCGCAGCACGACCTCGGCGCCCGCCTCGCGGGCGGCGGCGGCGATGGCCTGGTCGTCGGTGGAGACGACGACGTCCGTCACGAGCCGCGCCGAGCGGCACTCGCGCACCGCCCGGGCCACCAGGGGTACGCCGCCGACCGGGAGGAGGTTCTTCGCGGGCACGCCCTTGGAGCCGCCGCGCGCGGGGATCACCGCGAGCACCCGGCGTACCGCCGGGGCGGCCGGGCCCGCTTCCGAGTGGGACATGGATTCAGCTCCTTGACGTGGGGCGGGGCGGCGGCTCACAGCTCGCCCATCCGCCGGATGACGGGGGCCACGCGCTGCACGCCGTGCCGGTAGGCGCCGCGGGCCGCCCGGCGCACGATCTGCCGGACCGGTCCGGGCTCCCGGTCGGCGGTGGGCGCTCCGGGCAGGGGCGCGCCGTCGGGGCCGAGGTGGTGGCGGGCGAGGACGCCGGGCAGGTAGCCGGGCGCGGTGGCGGGGGTGTAGTACGGCGCGAGCGGGGGCAGCCCGCCGGGCCGGCCGAGCAGCTCGGCGATGCGTTCCCGGGCGGTGTCGAAGGCGGTGCCGTACGAACCGTCCGCCCGCACGCCCTGGCGGGCCACCCACTCCTCGTCGGGGACGGGCCGGTGCCCGGCGTCGAGCTGGTCCCAGGAGGCGAGGCAGCCGGAGCCGACGAAGTGGTGGTTGCCGAGCGACTCTCGCACGCCGAGGTCGGTGAGGACGACGGTCGGGATGCGGCGGTGCAGCGACTCCAGGGCGGCCGTGGAACTGACCGTGACCAGCAGGTCGGTGCGGTCCAGGACCTCGCCCATGTTGCCGTACACCAGGCGGAAGTTGTCCGGCGCGTCGAGCCGCTGCACCAGCTTCTGGTACGGCAGCTCCTCGATGTGGGTGGTGTGTTCGCCCGGCTTGGAGCGCAGCTTCAGCAGGACCTCGCGCCCGGGGTGCCGGCGGGCGTGCCGCACCAGCCGGTCCAGCAGGTACGTACGGTCCCGGCGGCTGTCGGGCACCGAGGGCTGGGCGGCGAAGACGACCCGGTAGGGGTCGTGCTCCCCGGCGTAGGGCGCGCCGCCCAGGAACGGCAGGGCGACCTCGGTGACCGACGCGGCGTCGGCGCCCACTCCCGCGTAGACGGCGCGGAAGCGGTCCGCGTCCTGGCGGGAGTTGGCGAGGACCAGGTCGGCTCCGTGCCGCAGCAGCAGGCCGTCGGCGAGCTTCTCGTAGACGACGCCCACGTAACCGGTGACGACGACGGGACGCGAGGTGCGGTCCGACCAGGCGTGCCGCAGGCCGTGCAGCATCGCCTGCACACCGCCGCCGACGAGCGCGAGGACCAGCACGTCGTAGGTCTCCTCGCCCATGACGCGCAGGAACTCGGCCGCGGTGACCTCCCGCAGGGAGTCGGCGCTCACGCCCACTTCGCGCAGCTGGCGCGGGGTGGGTGTGGCCCGGCCGCGCAGCAGGAACCCGTCGAGGACGGGTCCGGGTTGCGCGGCCCGGTCCCCTGCGGTTTCCATGGACGGTCCGGGGACGATGCGGTGCGCGGTGAGGGCACCCCATTTCCATCGGGTGTCGGAGTCCGCGAGAACCGCGATACGCGGTCGCTTCGGTGTACTTGCTGGCACGTCGATGACGCTAGGAAGCGAATCCGAGGTCCGGCGGAACCGGGACTCAACGAAAAGTTAACAACACCCCACCGCGAGCCGAACTGGCCCGCCGGAAAGCGGGAAGTACACGGGGTGCACCGTTCTGACACATGGAGTTCACCCGGTGTACGCGCATCGGAAAGTTGCCCTGCCGGGCGGCCTCCTAACGTTTTGCGGGTGCCTAAGCTTTCCGTGATCGTGCCGTTCTACAACGTGCAGCAGTATGCCCCGGACACCCTCAGAAGCCTTCGGCTGAACGCCGATCGGGATTTCGAGTTCGTCCTGGTCGACGACCATTCGAAGGACGAGACCCCGGCCATTGTGGAACGGGCCGCCGAGGAGCTCTCGGATGTCGCGCAGGTGCGTTACATCCGACACGAGCGCAACGGGGGTCTGGCCACCGCCCGCAACACCGGACTGAACGCGGCTCAGGGCGAGTACCTGACGTTCCTGGACGGCGACGACTGGCTGGCCCCCGGGTACCTCACCGAACTGGTGTCCGCCATGGACCGGTTGGGCTGCGACTTCGTGCGCACCGACCACGTCCAGGCCACCGCGCGCGCCCGGTCCGTGCACCGGGTGCCGGTCGGGCGCCGCTGGGAGGCGTTCGACCCGCGCGAGGCGATCCTGCCCGCGCACCGCTCCACCTCCGTGGACTACGCGTACGCGTGGGCCGGCGCCTACCACCGGCGCCTGGTGGACCGGGGCCTGCTCCACTTCACCGACGGGCTGCGCACGGCCGAGGACCGGCCGTGGATCTGGAAACTGCACCGGGAGGCGCAGTCGTTCGCCGTGGTGAGCCTGCTGGGCGTGTTCTACCGGCGGGGGGTCGCCTCGTCGCTCACCCAGATCGGCGACGTCCGCCAGCTCGACTTCATCCGCGCCTTCGACCAGGTGATCGAGGAGACGGCCCGGGACCGCGAGGCGGACCGGCTGCTGCCCAAGGCGGTGCGGACCTACTGCGCGATCATCGCCCACCACCTGTCCCAGGAGGACCGGTTCGAGCCGTCCGTGGCCCGGCAGTTGCGCTCGATGAGCGCGGCGGCCGTCAGGCGGATGCCGCAGGACGCGCTCACCGACGCACTGGAGGCCATGGACATGGACCGCTCTGCCCGACTGCGGCGGCTGCGCCGCCGGGTCACCACGACGGGAGCGGCCGCCTGATGCCCGGGACCACCCAGATCTTCTGCGCCTCGACGCTGTACGGCGTCGCCACCCTGGCCGCCGCGATCGACTCCGACCTCTTCGAGGAGCCGGACCGCCGGGTGCTGCTGGTGTTCAACAACTCCGCGACCCCCGAGGTCACCCCGGCCCTCGACGAGATGCCGGGCTTCGAGCCGCTGCGCTCGCACTTCGACGAGGTGCTGTCCTGGAACGAGGCCATCCGCCCCTTTCACCCCGGGGCGTGGGCGCCGCGCGCCGACGACGTCCCCCTGTTCGAGCGCCATCTGCGGCTCCTGTGGGGCCTCGGCGACGACCGGGTCAGCCTGGTCCTGGAGTCCCTCCAAGTCGCACCGGCGCTGACGGTGGCCCAGCTGTTCACCGACGCCCCCGTGGACGTCTACGCCGACGGCCTGATGAGCTACGGCCCCACGCGCAACAAGCTCGACCCGCTGGTCGGCACGCGGGTGCGGCGGCTGCTGCACCTCGACCTGGTGCCGGGCCTGACGCCGATGCTGCTCACCGAGTTCGGCGTGCCCGCCCGCCTGGTGCCGACGCCCGCCTTCCTCAAGGTGCTCGGCGAGGTCGCCGCGGCCGCCCCCGGGCTGCCGGAGGTGCCCGGCGACGCGGCGCTGCTGCTGGGCCAGTACCTGTCGGCGCTGGACATCCTCTCCGCCGAGGAGGAGGAGGACCTGCACGTGCGGATGCTGCGGGGCGCCGTCGCCCGCGGCCACCGCACGGTCGTCTTCAAGCCCCACCCGACCGCCCCGGCCCGCTACAGCCGCGCCCTGGAGACCGAGGCCGGCGAACTCGGCGTGGAGCTCACGGTGCTGGACACCCCCGTCCTCGCCGAGGTCCTCTTCGACCGCGCCCGCCCGGCCCTGGTCGTCGGCTGCTTCTCGACGGCGCTGTTCACCGCCTCCGCCTTCTACGACCTGCCGGTCGCCCGCGTCGGCACCGAGCTGCTGCTGGAGCGGCTGACGCCCTACCAGAACAGCAACCGCGTCCCCACCACGCTGGCGGACGCGGCCCTGCCGGACCTGGACGACGCGCACGATGGTGATGTCCTGCCGGCGGAGCGGCTGCCCGGACTCCTCGCGGCCGTCGGTTTCACGATGCAGCCGCAGATCTACCCGGAACTGCGCCCGCAGGCGGAACAGTTCCTGGCCCGTCATCTCGGACCGCGCACCCGGCGCTATTTCAAGAAGCGCCGGCTCACCGCGCTCGGCCTGCCCGGCGGAATTCCGCAGCGGCTGGCGTTTCTCCCGCGCAATTCCACGGCCCGCCGCGTCGTACGGCGGGCACGGGCCCTGCGCAAGGCGGTCCGCGGCTGAATGCCGCGGGCCCCGGCGGTCCGCCCGGGCGACGTCCGGATGAACCCCTGGAAACGGACAGGCGAAGCCTGTCATCTTCGAACGTGATTGCGTCAATTCACGCCCTAGGGTGACAGGCGCCCTGCCCGCCTCCAGGCGGCTCAGGTAAGGACGGACGAGCCACACAGAGGTTTCCAGCGTGACCGAGACGGTCGTCAGCACCCGCCGGCCCCGGCCCACCGCCGCGAGCCCGGCCGAACCACCGGGCGTCCCGCTCGCCCCGCGGCGCCGCGAGCGGTCCGGGGGCCGGCTGCGCGCCCTGGACGGACTGCGGCTGCTGGCCGCCCTGATGGTGGCGGCGTACCACTACGGCGGGCGCGACGGCGAGATCGCACGGGCCTGGGGCACCTCGCCGAAGGAGCAGTTCCCCACCCTGCACGAGTACTTCGCCTACGGCTGCCTCGGTGTGCAGGTGTTCTTCGTGATCAGCGGGTTCGTGATCTGCATGAGCGGCTGGGGCCGGCCGCTGACGTCGTTCTTCGCCTCCCGCGCCTCCCGGCTGCTGCCCGCCTACTGGGTGGCGGTGCTGCTCGTGACGGCGGTGTTCGCCCTGCCGGTGGTCGCCTACCGGGCCGTGTCGCCGAGCGACGCGCTGGTGAACCTGACGATGCTGCAGACGCCGCTCGGTGTGGACCGGGTGCTCGGGGTGTGCTGGACGCTGTGGGCGGAGGTCCGCTTCTACGCCCTGTTCGCCCTGTGCGTCGTGCTGCCCGGGGCCACCCGCCGCCGGGTGATCATGTTCTGCGCCGGCTGGACGCTGGCGGCCGCGATCGCCGACAACGCGCACCTGCCGCTGCTCGACATCGTCGCGATGCCGGAGTACGCCCCGTTCTTCGTCGGCGGTGTCGGCCTCTACCTGGTCCACCTCGACCGCCGGGACGTGTACGGCTGGGGCATCGTCGCCGTCTCTTGGGCGATCGGGCAGCACCACGCGGTGCAGGGGCTGTGGCACGCGCCGGACGCGGGCGGCTTCTCCCACCGCACCTCGCTCGGGATCGTCCTCGTCGTCACCGTCGGCTTCCTCGCCGTCGCGGCGATCGCCCTGGGCCTGCTGAACCGGGTGAACTGGCGCTGGCTGACGGTGGCGGGGGCGCTGACGTACCCCTTCTACCTGGTGCACGAGCACCTCGGCTGGGTGGTGGTGCAGGCGCTCCACCAAGGGCTGCGTCTGCCATCAGGGGTGACCTTCGGGCTGACGGTGCTCTCAATGCTGCTGCTGGCGTGGCTGCTGAACAAGTATGTGGAGGAACCGCTGACACCACGGCTGCGGGCCGCTCTGGCCAAGGGCCGCTGAGCTGTCCACGGGACGTTCACCCATCCGCCGGTTCGGGCACCGCCCGGGGAGAAGGCTCGCCTCATGACCAACGCACAAGCCCCCACCGACCAGCACCCCGGCGAACTGGCCGACGTGCCCGGCTGGTTCCCGGCGCTGGACCAGATGCTGTTCACCTGGTTCCTGGAGCGGCAGCGCGCGCGGGGCGACCGGGGCGACCTGCTGGAACTGGGCGTGTACCTGGGCAAGAGCGCGATCCTGCTCGGCCGGCACCTCGGCGAGGACGAGACCTTCACCGTCTGCGACCTGTTCGAGGGCGAGGCCCCGGACGGCGCCAACCAGGTGGAGACGGCCCAGTCGTACGCCACGCTCACCCGCCAGGCGTTCGAGCGGAACTACCTCTCCTTCCACGACAGCCTGCCGGCCGTCATCGCGGCCCCCAGCTCCGTGGTGACCGAGCGGGTCGCCCCCGGCTCCTGCCGGTTCGTGCACATCGACGCCTCGCACCTGTACGAGCACGTGCACGGCGACATCGGGGCGGCGCGCGAGCTCCTCCAGCCGGGCGGCGTCGTCGTCCTGGACGACTTCCGCTCCGAGCACACCCCGGGCGTCTCCGCCGCCGCCTGGGAGGCCGTCCTGAACCGGGGGCTGAACCCCGTCTGCCTGAGCACCCAGAAGATGTACGGCACCTGGGGCGATCCCGAGCCGCTCCAGGAGGAGCTGCTCGCCATGCTGCGGGAGCGCACGGACTGCTCGGTGAGCGTGCAGCAGGCGGCCGGCCACCGGCTGGTGCGGGCCCGGTCCCGGGGCATGAAGCCGCCCGCCTTCCCGACCTCCCGGCACTACGTGGCGCCGGTCCCGGCGCAGGCCGCGGCCCCGGCGGCACCCGAGCCCCCGGCTGCCGCGCGCCCCGCCCGGCCCGTGCCCTCCCGGGCCCGCCGGCTCGCCAAGGACCTGCTTCCGCCGCTGGTCACCCGCGCCGTGCGGCGGGCCCGCGGACGGGGGGACCGGGGAGCCGCCGCGGTGTCATGAGACGCCGTAGCGGGCCGCGATCCCGTCGACGACGAGGGCCAGGCCCTCCTCGAAGTGGCGTCCGTAGTCCTCGAAGATCTCCGCGCCCGCCCGGGCCGACAGCGGGAAGTCGGCCAGCAGGCGGGCGCGTTCGTCCATGCCGTAGCCCTCGCGGCGTTCGCCGGGCAGGGGGTGCACGCCCTGCTCCTCGGTGACGAACCCGAGGGTGTACAGGTAGACCGTGGTGAACGCGCGGGCCGCCTGCGGGAGCGTGAACCCGGCGGCCGTGAGCAGGCGCAGGTTGTCCTCCATCTGCGCGGCGTGCACGATGCCGGTGAAGCGCGAGCCGCTGAACACCTTCGCGCCGTCCCGGTAGCCCAGCAGGGCCGTGCGCAGCCCGCGGTTGGCCTTCACCAGCCGCTCCCGCCAGGTGTCGGCGGGATCGAGCGCGGTGTCCGCGACCATCCGCCGGTACATCTCCGTCGCCATCTCGTCGAGCAGCGCCTGCTTGTCCCGGAAGTGCCAGTAGAGGGCGGGCGCCTTCACGTCCAGTTCCCGGGCGATGGCGCGCAGGCTCAGGCCGTCCAGGCCCACCTCGTTCAGCAGCCGCAAGGCGGTGTCCGCGACCCGGCGGCGGTCCAGCGGCGGGCGTCGTTCCGTACTCACGCTTGACAACTTAACACCGTTAAGGCGACCCTCGTGGGCACAACGGGCACTTAACAGCGTTAAGGAGTGGGTGGCGATGGAGACGGACGTCCTGGTGGTGGGGGCCGGCCCGACCGGGCTGGCGCTCGGCGTCGACCTGGCCCGGCGGGGGGTGTCCGCGCTGGTCGTGGAACGGGCGGGGACGCTCTTCCCCGGCTCGCGGGGCAAGGGACTGCAACCGCGGACGATGGAGGTGTTCGACGATCTGGGGGTGCTCGGCGCGATCCGCGCCGCGGGCGGCCCCTACCCGGTCGGGATGGTCTGGCAGGACGGCCGGCGCGCGGGCGAGCACCGGATGTTCGAGCCTGCCGAGCCGAGCGAGGAGGCGCCCTACGACGAGCCGTGGATGGTGCCCCAGTGGCGGACGCAGGAGATCCTGCACGCGCGGCTCGAGGAACTGGGCGGGCGGGTGGCCTTCGGCCGGGAGCTGACCGGTCTGACGCAGGACGCGGCCGGGGTCCGCGCGGTCTTCGCCTCGGGCGCGGACGTCACCGCCCGGTACGCGGTCGCGGCCGACGGCGGCCGGTCGGCCGTCCGGCGGCTGCTCGGCATCGCCATGACCGGCGAGACCCTCGACCCGCACCCGACGCTCGTGGCCGACGTGCGGATCAGCGGCCTGGACCGGGACAACTGGCACCTCTTCCCGCCGCGCGGCCCGGGCGACGGCTTCCTGGCGATCTGCCCGCTGGCCGGCACGGAGGATTTCCAGCTGGTGGCCGAGTTCCCGGACGGGTCCGCCCCGGACCTGTCCCTCGAAGGGCTGCGGAAGGTCGTCGCCGCCCGCTCCCACCTCGCGCCGGAGGCGGTGACGCAGGTGCGCTGGGCCTCGGACTTCCGGCCCCGGGCCGCCCTCGCGGACCGCTTCCGCTCCGGGCGGGTCTTCCTCGCCGGGGACGCGGCCCACGTGCACTCGCCGGCGGGGGGCCAGGGCCTCAACACCAGCGTGCAGGACGCCTACAACCTGGGCTGGAAGCTGGGCGCGGTGCTGCGCGACGGCGCCGGACCGGATCTGCTGGACTCCTACGAGGTGGAACGCCGGCCCGTCGCCGCGGACATGCTCGGGCTGTCCACCCGCGTGCACCGGGGCGAGACCCGGCGCGGCGGGGCCACCCGGCAGCTCTCCCTGGGCTACCCCGACTCGCCGCTCACCTGCGAGACCCGGACCGACCCGGGCCCCCTGCGGGCCGGGGACCGGGCACCCGACGGGCGGGTGGACGGCGTGCGGCTCTTCGACGCCTTCCGCGGCCCGCACTGGACCCTGCTGGCCCTGGGCGGCGCCGAGGCCCCCGGACCCACCCCCCGGATCCGGGTCGTCCAGGGCTCCGCACCGGCGGCGTACGGCCCGGGGCTGTACCTCGTCAGGCCGGACGGCTACGTCGGCTGGGCGGGCACCACGGCGGCCGGGCTCGCGGACTACCTGGCCACCGTGGGCCTGCGCTAGACCGGCCGGCCGGTCTCAGCCGCTCGCGAGGGACAGCTTCACCGCGAAGCCCAGGAACAGCGCGCCCGCCGCCGAGGTCGCCCCCGCCGACAGGCGCCTGCGGCGGCGGAAGGCGGCGGCCAGCCGGGTGCCGCCGAAGATCAGCGCGCTGAGGTACAGCACGCTGGCGAGCTGGGCCAGGATCCCGAGCACGACGAACGACAGCGCGGGATGGGCGTACCCCGGGTCCACGAACTGCACGAAGAAGGCGACGAAGAACAGGATCGCCTTGGGGTTGATCAGGCTCACGACCAGGGCGCGGCGGAACGGCCGCTCCTCGGCGGGCACGGGCGTCGACGCCGTGGCGGCGGTCCGCTCGGCGCGGGTGCGCCACATGGCCCGGGCGGCCCGCAGCATGCCGACGGCGAGCCAGGTCAGGTAGCCGGCGCCGGCGTACTTGACGACGGCGAACAGCACGGCGTTGGCCTGGAGCAGCGAGGCGACGCCGGCCGCGGACAGCGTCATCAGCACCGCGTCGCCGCACCAGACGCCGGAGGCGGCGGTGTACCCGGCCCGCACGCCGCGGCGGGCGGCCACGGACAGCACGTACAGCGAGTTGGGGCCGGGGAGCAGGATGATCAGGGCGAGGCCCGCCAGGTAGGTGGGCAGATCGATGACACCGAACATGCGAAGGAGTGTCGCACGCGGGACGGGCGGTACGACATGCCGTTTCCCGCTCGGCCCTGGGCTCAGAAGGCGTCCGACGGGACGTGCGTGCCCCACACCTCGCGCAGGGCGTCGCAGACCTCGCCGACGGTGGCCCGGGCGCGCAGGGCGTCCTTCATCGGGTGGAGGAGGTTGTCCTCGCCCTCGGCGGTCTTCCTGAGGGCGGACAGAGCGGTGTGCACGGCCCGCCGGTCGCGTCCGGCGCGCAGCGCGGCGAGGCGTTCGGCCTGCCGGGCCTCGATGGCGGGGTCGACGCGGAGGGGTTCGTAGGGCTCCTCCTCGTCGAGCCGGAAGCGGTTGACCCCGACCACGACGCGTTCGCCGGAGTCGGTCTCCTGGCTGATGCGGTAGGCGTTGCGCTCGATCTCGTCCTTCTGCACACCGCGTTCGATCGCCTCCACGGCGCCGCCCAGGTCCTCGACCCGGCGCATCAGGGCGAGGGCGGCCTCCTCGACGTCGTCGGTCATCCGCTCCACGGCGTAGGAGCCGGCGAAGGGGTCGACGGTGGCGGTGACGTCGGTCTCGTGGGCGAGCACCTGCTGGGTGCGCAGGGCCAGGCGGGCGCTCTTGTCGGTGGGCAGGGCGATGGCCTCGTCGAAGGAGTTGGTGTGCAGCGACTGGGTGCCGCCCAGCACGGCGGCCAGGCCCTGGACCGCGACGCGGACGAGGTTCACCTCGGGCTGCTGGGCCGTCAGCTGGACGCCGGCGGTCTGGGTGTGGAAGCGCAGCATGAGCGACTTCGGGTTCCCCGCACCGAACTCCTCGCGCATCAGGCGGGCCCAGATCCGGCGTGCGGCACGGAACTTGGCGACCTCCTCCAGCAGGGTCGTGCGGGCGACGAAGAAGAAGGACAGGCGCGGCGCGAAGTCGTCCACGTCCATCCCGGCCGCGAGGGCCGTGCGCACGTACTCGACGCCGTTGGCGAGGGTGAAGGCGATCTCCTGCGCGGGCGAGGCACCGGCTTCGGCCATGTGGTAGCCGGAGATGGAGATGGTGTTCCAGCGCGGCAGTTCCGTGTTGCAGTACCGGAAGATGTCGGCGGTGAGCCGGAGCGAGGGCCGGGGCGGGAAGATGTAGGTGCCGCGGGCGATGTACTCCTTGAGCACGTCGTTCTGGACCGTGCCGGTCAACTGCCCGCCGTGCACGCCCTGCTCCTCGGCCACCAGCTGGTACAGGAGCAGCAGCAGCGCCGCGGGGGCGTTGATCGTCATGGACGTGGAGACCTGGTCCAGGGGGATCCCGCCGAACAGCACCCGCATGTCGTCGATCGAGTCGACCGCCACGCCCACCTTGCCGACCTCGCCGTGCGCGAGGGGGGCGTCGGAGTCGTGGCCCATCTGGGTGGGCAGGTCGAAGGCGACCGACAGACCCGTCGTGCCGTGCGCGATCAGCTGCCGGTACCGGGCGTTGGACTCCGCCGCCGTCCCGAAGCCCGCGTACTGGCGCATCGTCCAGGGCCGGCCGGTGTACATCGTCGGGTAGACACCCCGCGTGTACGGATAGGCCCCGGGCTCCCCCAGCCGCCGCGCCGGATCCCAGCCCTCCAGGGCCTGCGGCCCGTAGACCGGCTCGATCGGCAGACCCGACTCCGACTCGCGCGCCATGGTGCATTGCCTCCCGCTCAGCAGTGACCTCGCTCACCACCATGCCCCCTGGTTCGCGGCGGGTCACGCCCGGGGAACATCTCAGGTGACATCCGGGCACGGCGGCGGGACGACAGGGGGGCGCGTGCGTATCACGGGCAGGGGACGAGCCGTCGCGACGGCACTGGCCGCATCGGCCGCACTGGCCGCACTGGCCGCACTCACGAGCTGCACCGTGCAGACGCCCGGGGGCGAGGGCGGGCACCGCCCGCCGGTGCACGTCGAACCGCCCGGCGGCACCCCCTCCCCCGCCCGCACGCCGGGCGGCGGGGACGGGACGCCGTCCGGCGCCGACGGCAAGCCGCGCACCCCGCCCCGCGTGCTGTGGTCCTACGGCGACACCGGCCGGGACGTCCGGGAACTCCAGGCGCGGCTGCGGCAGGTGGCGTGGCTGTTCGAGGGCCCGACCGGCACGTACGACGAGCGGACGCGGGAGGCGGTGAGCGGCTTCCAGGGCAAGCGCGGGCTGCCGCGCACGGGCCGGACCGACAGCGTCACCTGGCAGCGGCTGCGGGGGATGACCCGCGAGCCGGGCCGGTGGGACCTGTATCTGATGGGCGGCCAGCCCGCGGACCGGCCCGACCCGCGCTGCGCGACGGGGCGCGTGCTCTGCATCGACAAGACCAGCCGGACCCTGCGCTGGATGATCGACGGCCGGACGGTGTCGACGATGGCCGTTCGCTTCGGCTCGGAGTACACGCCGACCCGGGAGGGTGTCTTCTCCGTCTACTGGAAGTCCCGCCACCACGTGTCGACGCTGTACGACTCGCCCATGCCCTACGCGATGTTCTTCAGCGGCGGCCAGGCGGTGCACTACTCGGCGGACTTCGCGGCCCGGGGCTACGCGGGCGCCTCGCACGGCTGCGTCAACGTCCGCGACGAGGCGGCGATCGCCGCGCTGTACGCACAGGTCCGCGACGGTGACAAGGTCGTCGTGTCCTGGTGAGGGGCGCGGGCGGAAGATGGGGCGCGGGCGGGACCGGGGGAACGTGTCCCGCCCGCGCTCAGGTGCACGAGCCGTAGGTACGGGGGGAACCCCGGCTCCGTGCGACAGCCGATGACCAGTCGGCTCACTCAGTACTGCGTCGCGGGCCGCAAAAACGTCACACCCTCGGCGAGGCGCCCTTCACGGTGTACGAAACCGCAGGTCGCAGCGGTGCGGGCGCGTACTGGGCCCGGTCGCCGTCCGCGCCGCCGGCCGACGGGTCGCGGTGGGCCGACGGCTTGTCGGCCCGGTCGGGCCCGTCCTGCCCACGGCCCCGGTCGCGGTCCTGCCCGCGGTCGGGCTTGTTCCGCTCCCAGCCCGGGTGGCCGCCTTCGCCCTTGCCTTCGCCCTTGCCGGCGCCCTTGCCGGAGCCAGCGCCGTCGCCGTGGGCCGTGCCCTTGCCGTGGTCCGCGCCCGTGCCGTCGCCCTTGCCCGCGCCGTTGCCCTTGCCCGCGCCGTTGCGCCCGGCGGAGCCCCGGTCGGCTCCGGACAGGAGGCCCTTGCAGTACGTCCACACGCGGGTGCCGTCCGCCGCGTCGCGCAGGGCGCGGTGGCGGTGGTCGTCCAGGCGCTTGCCCTGGCGCAGGTCGCGGCAGGCCGAGGCGAGGACCTCCCGGTCCCCGCCGGACGGCCCGGGTCTCCCGCCGGGCTCCGGCTTCGTGGTCGAGCCGCCTCCCGCCTCGTGGCGTCCGGCGCCGCCGGTCGCGCCCGTCGGGCCGCCGCCGGGGGCGAGGCCGCCGGAGCCGGCGCCGCCCTGAGCGGCGTCGCTCGGCGAGGGCGACCCCGGCGGGCGCCCGGAGGAGGCGGCGCCGGCCGAGACCGAGGAGCCGGGGGCGGGATCGTCCCCGCCGAACGGCGTCAGCGCTCCGGTTCCGGCGGCCACCGCGACCCCGCCGACCATGCCGACGGCGAGCGCGGCGGCCAGCGCGAGGCGGGCGGGGCGCAGGCGGCGGGGTCCGCGAGCGGCCGCGCCCGCGCGGGCGTGCCCGATGTGCACGAGCCCGGCGTCGGCGGGCCCGGACGGCTCCCGGCCTGCGGCCGCGGCACCGGCCGCGTGCGCGTCGGCGCGCTCGGCACGGACCTTGCGGAAAGCGGCCACCGCAGCGGCCTCGCCCGGCAGTTCCTCACCGGCCGGCGGGGGTGCCGGGGACAGGGCTCCGAGGATCGCGGCGAGCCGTGCGGCCTCGTCCCGGCCGGCGCCGTCGACAGCCTCCGGTGGCTCTCCGCTCAGCAAACGCTCCGCCGTCTCGCGGTCCAGCCACCCGTACTGCTCGTCGGCCATCACACATCCTTCTGCGTCCGCGCGACGCCGTGCGTCACACCTGCGGACGTCACCGCGCCGCCACGTGGTTCTCTCTGGGGCGGCAGGGCGTCGAGCACCCCCGCCGATTCCGGATCGGCCCGAGGGGCGTCACCGAGCAGCTCGGCGAGCCGCTTCAGGCCCCGGTGCGCGGCCGTGCGGACGGCGCCGGGCCGCTTGCCGAGCGTCTCGGCGGCGCTCTTGGCGTCGAGTCCCACCACCACGCGCAGCACCACCGCCTCGGCCTGGTCCTGCGGCAGCCTGGATATCAGGGAGAACGTTCCGTCGGTGGCGAGGGCCTCGATGGCCTCGCCGGCCGTGTCGGACTCGGCGGCCCGGCCGGTCAGTTCGGTCTCGTCGCCACCGATGGCGGGACGGCGCCCGCGCATCCGTATGTGGTCCAGCGCCCGGTTGCGGGCTATCCGGGCGGCCCAGCCGCGGAAGCGGTCCGCGTCGCCGGTGAACCGCTCCAGGTCGCGGGCGATCTGCAGCCACGCCTCGGAGGTGACGTCCTCGGCGTCGGGGTCGCCGACCAGCGTCCGTACGTATCCGAGCAGCCGCGGGTGCACGGTGCGGTACACGGTCCGGAACGCGGTCTCGTCCCCGTCCTGTGCCGCGCGCACCGCGGCGGTCAGCTCCGCGTCGTCCCCCAGCACCGCGCGCCCTTCTGCGCCTGATCCGGCGCCGCTCTCGCGGGCCGGGTTCTCGCCGTCGTGGTCGTCCGATTGATGCTTGCGGTCACAAGCCCGCAGGTGATTGCGGTGGTCCTGCCGCCTCCGCCCCTGGCGCGAATGGCACGTTACGACCTGAAACCACTCCCCGTCCATGTCCGCCGGAGATGCAACTAAGCCGTGACACGGCGGGGTGTGACAGAAACCGCACTCGGCGCGCTGTAGGGAGTACGGGCCGCCGCGCGGCCCGTGCCGCGCGACGGCCGGGGCCTCTCCTGTGGGGGGTGGCGGCCCCGGCCGTTGCCATCGGCATCGGCCGGACGGCGCCAAGTCCCTCAGAGTCGGCGGCCGTTGGACGGTGAGCGCTTGCCGTCGGAGCGGCCCTTGTCGGCCCCCTGGCCCGCTGCCCCGCCCGCCTTGCCGTCCGAGCCCTCGCCCGCGGCCGGGGAGCCCTGCGCACCGGGACGCTTGGTGGCGGGGGCGTCGCTCCGGCCGGGTTCGGCCCCGGATTTCCGTGCGGCGCAGTACGCCGTGACGTTCCTCTCACCGCCCGCGGCGTCGATCAGACGCTTCAGGGCCGTGCTCTCCATCGCCCGGCCGCTGCCCCCGGCCCGTTCGTAGGCGCGGCAGTGCGCCTCGATGTCCCGGGCGTCCGCGGCGTTGCCGCCCTTCCCCGTCCCCGCCGTCTCCCGGCCGGGTGCCCGGCCGGCCGGGGCCGAGCCGTCGCCCGGGTGCGGGGTGCGGGGGGTCCTGGGCGGGTCCGGGGCCGGGTCGCGCGGGGCGGCGCTGGAGGAGGGCGGCCGCTCGGGGGTGTCGTCCGGTCCGTCCGCCGAGCCGCCGGCCACGCCGATCGCCGCCACGGCGACCCCGCCCAGGGTGAGGCTGGCGAGCAGCACGGACAGCGTGGTCCGCAGGGAGCGTCCGAGCAGGCGCGGTCCCCCAGGGCTCCAGTCGTCGCGCCGCCGGCGGACGTGCCGGTGCGCGGTCCCGGCGTCCCGGGCGGCCCGGAAGGCGGCCACGGCCCGCTGCTCGGCCTCGGCGTCGACGCCGTCCCGGACGAGGCACGCGACGATCAGCGCCTCGACATCGGCCTCGAGGAGGGTGTGACGGGAACCACGGCCGGCAAGCCCGCCGTCGCTTCGCCGTTCACCCATGTCCGCCCCGCCTCTGCTCGATCCGCCCGACCCGGCTCACCGGGTCTCCTCCGTACGTCCCGCCGATCGGCCCTGTTCAGAGCCCCGCGGGGTGCGTGCGCCCGGGAGCCCGGGCCGCCGGGTGGCGGAGCCCGGGGCTCCGCTCACGTCGACTCACCCAGCGTCCGCGGCGCCTCATCCGTCACACTCGGCGCGCCGAGCCGGCTCGCGAGCCGCTTCAGTCCCCGGTGGGCGGCCGTGCGCACGGCACCCGGCCGCTTGCCCAGCACGCGGGCGGCCGCCGGTCCGTCGAGACCGACCACCACGCGCAGCAGCACCGCCTCGGCCTGGTCGCGCGGCAGCCCGCGCACCAGTTCCAGGGCCCACTCGGTGGACAGGGCCTCCAGCGCCTGGTCGTGGGTGCTCTGCGGCCCGGGCAGGTCCAGCACGTCCTGCTCCAGCGCCGACGGCCGGGGCCGTACCCGCTGCCGGCGCAGGTGGTCCAGCGCCCGGTGCCGGGCGATGGTCGCCGTCCAGCCGCGGAAGCCCGCCCCGTCGCCCCGGAACCGCCCGAGGTCCCGGGCGATCTCCAGCCAGGCGTCGGACGCCACGTCCTCGGCGTCGTCCCCGACGAGCCCGCGCAGGTAGCCGAGCAGCCCGGGCTGCACCAGCCGGTAGGCCGCCGCGAAGGCGTCCTCGTCACCCTGCTGGGCCCGTGCGACGGCCGCGCCCAGTTCCCCGTCGTGCGCCTGCGCGCGCCGGGGTTCCGCTCCCTGACCCAAGTGACGTCCTCGTCCGTGCCGCGTGCGCGATCCTCACGGTGATCAGCGCCGGTGCGCGCGGAAGTGTCACAGCGCGTCAGGTTCCCGGTCCCCGCCCACCGTTCGGGTCAATCCGACCCGCCGTCCTCGGGAGCGCGCGGCCGGACAGGTTTGGTCCAAGTGACGTACCGGGGAGTGCTGCCCGCGATGCCACCGCCCACGAAAGGCGAGCGCCGTATGACCTCCCGCCTGCTGCCCACCGCGGTCGCCACCGCCCTGGCCCTCGGTGCCCTCGGTCTGGCCCAGCCCGCCCGGGCCGACGCCTCCGACGGGGTGCACACCGTCCGGGTGCCGGACGGTGACCCGCACGACCGGTCCCTCGCCCCGCGCACCACCGAACCGTTCAGCCTGCTCGGGGTCACCTGGGACGACCCGAAGGCGCAGCTGGAGGGCACCGCTCAGGTGCGCACCCGCTCCCGTCAGACGGGCGCGTGGAGCGCCTGGCACGCCCTGGACCTCGGCGTCCGGACCCCCGAGACGGGACCCGACCGCGACCGCGCCGGGGTGCGCGGCGGCACCCAGCCGCTGTGGACCGGCCCCTCGGACGGGGTGCAGGTGCGGGTCTCGGGCACGGCGCTGCCGGAGGGGCTGCGCGTGGACCTGGTGGACCCGGCCGGCGGGACGGACGCCGTGCACACCGGGGCCGTCGACCCGGACGCCGTGCCCCCGGCCGCCGGGGCACCCTCGGCGGAGCGCCCGGCGGTGACGTCCCGCTCCGCGTGGGGCGCCGACGAGTCCCTGGTGAAGGACCCGCCCACCTACACCGCCGACACGAAGGCGATCTTCGTGCACCACACGGCGGGCACCAACGACTACGCCTGCTCGGAGTCGGCGTCGATCGTGCGGGGCGTGTTCCTGTACCACGTGAAGAGCAACGGCTGGAACGACATCGGCTACCACTTCCTCGTCGACAAGTGCGGCACCGTCTTCGAGGGCCGCGCCGGAGGCATCGACAAGCCCGTCCTCGGCGCGCACACCTACGGCTTCAACACCGCCACCAGCAGCATCTCCGTGCTCGGTGACTACTCGACGGCGACCGCCGGCGCCGCGGTGCGCGAGTCGGTCGCCAAGGTCGCCGCCTGGAAGCTCGGCCTGTACGGCCTCGACCCGACCGGGACCGTGGTGCTCACGGCCGGGGCGGACAACGGCAAGTACAAACTGGGCCAGCAGGTCACGATGCACCGCATCTCCGGTCACCGCGACGGCTATCCGACCGAGTGCCCCGGGCAGCACCTCTACGACGACCTGCCCGAGATCCGCACCCTGGCCGCCAACGCCGCCAAGCCGGCGGAACCGGCGGAACCGGCCCCGGCCGCCCTCGGCGGCGAGGGCCCGCCCGTCCGCTAGAACCGCCTGCTGCCGCCTGCCTACCGCCGGGGCGCGGCACCCGCCGCGTCCCGGCACAGCAGCCGCAGCGAGCCGTGCCCGGACCAGCAGCGGCGGGCCTCGTCGATCGGGTCCCACAGGCGCCCGTCGGGCGTGCGGATCCAGTGCTCGCCGCCGCTCGCCCACCACTCGGCGCCGCTCTGACGCGCCATCACCTCCCCGGCGTAGGCGCCGAAGCCGCGCAGCACCTCCTGCACCGCCGCGTAGGGCGCGCCCTCGCGCCGTATCTCCTCGATCATCCGGTCGATCCTCCACAGGCTCTGCGCCGAGTAGTCGAGGCGCAGTCGTGCTCCCTCGCGCATGGTCGCCACTGTGTCCGCCGCCCAGCGCACCGGCTTGGCCGCGGCGGAAGGCCTGGTCTCCGCTTGAGTCGTCACACTCGGGAAAGCGCTCGGGAGAACCGTTTCGTCACCCCGATCCGGCGGCTTTCCCGAAGCGGCGCAGGACCACCCCATGCCGTCCGGGGGACACTCACAGGACCCTTGCAGGAGCGGGGTTTGGGCCGGGCGGCGGCACGGGAGGGCGTTGCGCGGCAGGCCCTGGCCCGGCAGGCCCTAGCCCTGCTGCCGGTTGCGGCGCGACACCACCGCGCGCAGCACCCGGCGGCCCTCGACGGAGATCTCCAGGGCCCGGCGCAGCCCGGCCGGTCCGTGCCCGGCGAGGACCTCCAGCACGGTGACCTGGCGGCGCAGTTCGGCGGCGACGAGCGGCGACATGCCGTCCGTGCGCCCCTCACGGCGCGCGTCGACCGAGCCGGCCTCGTCCTCGGCCGTGTCGAGGAGGCGGTGGATCTGCAGGGAGGCCACGGAGCAGGCGTCGGCCCACGCCCGGACCGGACCGCCCGAGAGCTCGGCGGGGGCGTCCCGGAGCATCCGGTGGGCGAGCACGGCGGCCTCGTCGTCCGCGCCCGGGGCGTCCAGCTTCGCCCGGGTCTGCTCCAGCCGCTCGCCCCACTCGCCGGTCCCGGCGGCCTCGGTGAGACTGGCCCACACCGGCCGCAGCACCTCGTCGTCACCGCCCAGCAGGGGCACGCACCGATCCAAACAAGCCAGTCCGCTCGCGGCCAGCCCGCGCTCGTCGGCCTGCGCGATCAACTCCACCAGACTCATCCACGCCTCCCTCCGCGGGCCTTCACCAGGGCCCTGCCAGGCCCTTCCCGGCCACACCCCTCACGGATCCCGCACTTCCCCTTACTGCGTGCAACGGACCGGGAGTGTCACAGGGGCACCACGCCCAGCCGGTCGAGGAAGCGGAAGAACAGGTTTTCGGCCAAGGGGTCGGGGTCCGCGGTCAGGACGTCGGCCACGGCCTCGGCGTCCACCTCGTGCCCGGCCTCGGCAGCCCAGCGGACGGCCCGTTCGGCCGCGTCACGCGGCTCCAGGAAGTAGTCCTCCAGGGTGAGGCCCTCCCCGCCGCCGCCCAGGTACACGGCCGTCGCGGACCGGGCTAGGCAGGTCGTCCAGCCCCCGCTCTGCGGGGCCGCGGCCTCCAGCACCACGCAGGCGCTGTCCATCACGTACCCGAACAGCGCGGGCGCGCCGGTCTCGCCGGCGAGGGCGTTCATGCTCCCCACGTCGCCCTCGCGGCTCGCGTACTCCCACACCTGCCACCCGCCCGGCGCCGACGCGCGCCGGGTCAGGGCGTCCCGCGCCCCCGACAGCGCGGCCGTTCCCGCCAGCGGCCGGTTCCCCCGGCCCACGACGAAGTAACCCCAGTAGCCCATGTCCGGTCCCCCCGGCCTGTCCGACTCGGCTCGCGACGCCAGACCACCACAGCCGCACGGGCGTGCGCAGCCGGACGGGGCAATTCCTGCGCCGGTCAGCCGAGGCTGTCCGCCAGTGCCCGGAACTGCGCCCAGGACGCTTCGGGCTTGTCCGGGTCCCACAGCTTCTGCACCATCGCCCGCAGCGGCATCCGGATCCCGGCGGCCACCTGCGCCTCGGTCTGGGCGTTCGCCTGGTCGCACCAGACGGCGAACGACCCGCCGAGGATCTGCCCGTCGTACCGCGCGGGCACGGGGGTGGTGCCGCGCAGCACCCGTGGCGTCCACTGCTCGTAGATCCGCTGGCCGGTCGGGTAGACGAAGGTCTGCGGCTCGCCGAGCACGTAGTACAGGAACTCGTCGTTGTAGTTGATCACCTTGCGGCCGGCCTCCAGGTACTCCAGGGGTGTCCGGGCGCCGATCTCCTTGCCCGTCCAGTAGGCCACCTGGATGTCCTTGCCGGCCTGCACGGACCCGCCGCGGAAGAAGCCGTCGTTCCAGGCCCGCGGGACGCGCTGGTGCTCGCGGACGGTCGCGGCCCGGTCGTTCAGCCAGCCGGTGGTGAGGTCGGCGACCGTGGCGCCGGAGCCGTACTTCTCGCGCGCCGCGGCGGCCAGCTGCGGGAAGGACGCCTCGGGGTCGGAGCGGACCAGTGCCTGGTACTCGTCGGCCCCCAGGTGCCAGGGCGTGCCGGGGAACAGCTCCGCGTACTCGTTGAGCAGGTCGTCGACGATCTCGGCGCTCTCGGCCTTGGAGATGTCGATGGCGCCCTGCACGGGCGATCCCTGCACGGTGCGCAGTTGCAGGTCGGGGTGGGCGTCGATGACCGCGCCGAGGTGCCCGGGCGAGTCGATCTCGGGCACGATCGTGATGTGCCGGCTCTCCGCCAGGTCGATGATGTTGCGCACCTGCGCCTTGGTCAGGTGCTCGGCGGAGACGATCTCCGGGTGCGTGTCGGACTCGATGCGGAAGCCCTGGTCGTCGGAGAAGTGCAGCCCCAGCTGGTTGTACTTCAGGTCGCCCAGCTCGCGGATCCGGTCCTCGATCCAGCCGGCGGTGAAATTCTTGCGGGCGATGTCGAGCATGAAGCCGCGCACCGGCTTGGCCGGCTCGTCCTTCACCACGCCCTCGGGCGCGGTGCCGCCGTCGTGCGTCTCCTGCTTGAGGGTGCGGGTGCCGTGGAAGACGCCGGCCTCGGTGGGTCCGCTGATCTCCACGCGCCCGCCGCCCACGGTCATCACGTACGACTCGGGGTTCGCGCCCTTGCCGTCGTTCAGCGTGAGCCGCAGGTCCCCGTCGCGCTTGTCGTCCTTCTCGCCCGCGTACGTCAGTCCCAGCTCGCCGGCGACCAGGCGGCCCTCGTCGGCGAGGGCGGGGTCGTCCACGACGACCCGGTCGCCCTTCGCGGGGCGCCAGCCCGGCCCGCGCGCGGGCGTGTGCTCCCGCACGGCGGGGATCGTCCTGGGTGCCTCGGACAGGGGGTAGGAGCGGCTGGGACCGGGGCTCGCGCCCCCGTCCGGCCCGGTCGTGTTCGGCGCGGCGGCCGCGCCCCGGGTGGACCCCGCCTCCGGCCCGGTGGACCCGCCGTCGCCGCCGGAGGCCGCCCACAGCCCGAGACTCACCCCGGCCGCGACCACCACCAGGGCTACCGCCATGGTCACGACCAGCACCTGCCGCTGCTTTCCCTGCTTCGCCGGAGCCCGGCGCCTGTGCTGATTCACACCGCCAACCTAAAACCCGATCCGGTACCGCGCGCGTCCACCACGCGTTCCGAAACTCTCTCCCCCGAGTGAAATTCGGGCATCCGTCGGACACGTCTCGGTCGCACTCGATAGCGTGACGTCACAACTCTCACAGAGTGCCCTGCTGACACACGTGACGCCCACGAGGACCCACGCTGCCCGCGCACCGTCTCCCCGATCTCCCCGGCCGGCTCGACATACCGGTGGACCCGTTCAACGCGGCCTCCACCGAGGACCTGCGCCGCATCCTCCTCCGCTGCCTGCACAGCGCCCGGTGGTCGCGGCGGGTCGCCGACCACCGCCCCTACCCGGACGTGGACTCCCTGCTCGCCGCCGCGGACGAGGCGGCCTACGACCTCACCTGGGCCGATCTGAGCGAGGCCCTGGCCGCCGAGTCCCTGCCCGCCCTCCCGCCGGACACCTACGCGGCGGCCCACACGGCCCTGGGCGCGGCCCACGCCGCCTACGAGGCCCGCTTCGGGCACGTGTTCGTCATCTGCCTGGACGGGGTGCCCCCCTCCGAGGCGCTGGACCGGATCCTGGAGACCGTCCGGTCACGATTGGCGAACGATCCGGAGGAGGAGCGGGAGGTGGTGGCCGACGAACTGCGGCGCCTGGCGAGAGAACGGCTGGTCCACGCCCTCAGAGGCGCCGGGAACCGCGCGACGGGCCACGACGGCGCCGCGCCCGGCCGGCAACCGGACATCCCGCTCCACAAGCCGCGGGGCTAGGCCGTACGCATGCCAGTTTGATCACACAGCCGGACCCCCGCTCAGCGCCGCGTCGGCGCCTCGCTACGATGCTGGGGGCCGGTGGACCGTACCCGGCCGGGCCCGACCGACAAGGAAAGCCGGCGCGGCCCCAATCACCGCTCCCGGAGGAAACTTCCGTGCCGGCTGGAACGCTGTACCGCGGCCGGGAAGGAATGTGGTCCTGGGTGGCTCACCGAGTCACCGGCGTCCTCATTTTCTTCTTCCTGTTCGTTCACGTGCTGGACACCGCGCTCGTCCGTGTGTCCCCCGAGGCCTACGACAAGGTCGTGGCCACGTACAAGACGCCGATCGTCGCGCTGCTGGAGTACGGCCTCGTCGCCGCCATCCTCTTCCACGCGCTCAACGGCCTGCGTGTCATCGCCGTCGACTTCTGGATCAAGGGCGCCCGCTACCAGAAGCAGATGCTCTGGACCGTCGTCGCCCTGTGGGTCGTGCTGATGCTCGGGGCGATCTACCCCGTGCTCGGCCACGCCGCTCGTGAACTGTTCGGGAGCTGACGCCAATGTCCACGACTGACAAGACCGCAGCCGGCGTGGGCCCCGTCGAGGGCGGGGCCGTCTACACCGTCGACAACCCGGCGCCCCTCATCGAGGCCCCGCGCAAGCGCACCAAGAAGTCCCCCAGGTCCACCCGGGGCAACTTCGAGCTCGCCGCATGGCTCTTCATGCGCCTGTCGGGCGTCGTGCTGGTCGTGCTGGTCCTCGGCCACCTGCTGATCCAGCTCGTGCTGGACGGCGGCGTCTCCAAGATCGGCTTCGCCTTCGTGGCCGGCCGCTGGGCGTCCCCGTTCTGGCAGGTCTGGGACCTGCTGATGCTGTGGCTGGCGATGCTGCACGGCGCCAACGGCCTGCGCGTGGTCATCAACGACTACGCCGAGCGCGCGCAGACCCGGCTGTGGCTGAAGGCTCTGCTCTACACCGCCACGGTGTTCACCATCCTGCTGGGCACGCTGGTGATCTTCACCTTCGACCCGAACATCCGCTAGGCACGGGGCTGCGAGAATCATGAAGATCCACAAGTACGACACCGTCATCGTCGGCGCCGGTGGCGCCGGTATGCGCGCCGCCATCGAGTCGACGAAGCGCAGCCGCACCGCCGTGCTCACCAAGCTCTACCCCACCCGCTCCCACACGGGCGCCGCGCAGGGCGGCATGGCCGCCGCGCTGGCCAACGTGGAGGAGGACAACTGGGAGTGGCACACCTTCGACACGGTCAAGGGCGGTGACTACCTGGTCGACCAGGACGCCGCCGAGATCCTGGCGAAGGAGGCCATCGACTCCGTCCTCGACCTGGAGAAGATGGGCCTGCCGTTCAACCGCACGCCGAACGGCACCATCGACCAGCGCCGCTTCGGCGGTCACAGCCGCAACCACGGCGAGGCCCCGGTCCGCCGCTCCTGCTACGCGGCCGACCGCACCGGCCACATGATCCTCCAGACGCTGTACCAGAACTGCGTCAAGGAGGGTGTGGAGTTCTACAACGAGTTCTACGTCCTCGACCAGCTGATCACCGAGGTCGACGGCGTCAAGAGGTCGGCCGGTGTGGTGGCGTACGAGCTGGCCACCGGCGAGATCCACGTCTTCCACGCGAAGGCCGTGATCTACGCCTCCGGCGGCTGCGGCAAGTTCTTCAAGGTGACGTCCAACGCGCACACCCTGACCGGTGACGGCCAGGCCGCCGTCTACCGCCGGGGCCTGCCGCTGGAGGACATGGAGTTCTTCCAGTTCCACCCGACCGGCATCTGGCGCATGGGCATCCTGCTGACGGAGGGCGCCCGCGGTGAGGGCGGCATCCTGCGCAACAAGGACGGCGAGCGCTTCATGGAGAAGTACGCGCCGGTCATGAAGGACCTCGCGTCCCGTGACGTCGTGTCCCGCTCCATCTACACGGAGATCCGCGAGGGCCGCGGCTGCGGTCCCGAGGGCGACCACGTCTACCTCGACCTCACGCACCTCCCGCCGGAGCAGCTCGACGCCAAGCTCCCGGACATCACCGAGTTCGCCCGTACGTACCTCGGCATCGAGCCCTACACGGACCCGATCCCGATCCAGCCCACCGCGCACTACGCGATGGGCGGCATCCCGACCAACGTCGAGGGTGAGGTCCTGGCGGACAACACCACGGTCGTCCCGGGCCTGTACGCGGCCGGCGAGGTCGCCTGCGTGTCCGTGCACGGCGCCAACCGCCTGGGCACCAACTCGCTGCTGGACATCAACGTCTTCGGCAAGCGGGCCGGCATCGCGGCGGCGGAGTACTCGCAGAAGGCGGACTTCGTCGAGCTGCCGGAGAACCCGGCGGAACTCGTGGTGGAGCAGGTGGAGCGGCTGCGCAACTCCACCGGTGCCGAGCGCGTGGCGGAGCTGCGGCGCGAGCTGCAGGAGACCATGGACGCCAACGTCATGGTGTTCCGCACCGAGCAGACCATCAAGACGGCGGTCGAGAAGATCGCGGAGCTGCGCGAGCGCTACAAGAACGTGGCGATCCAGGACAAGGGCAAGCGGTTCAACACGGACCTGCTGGAGGCCATCGAGCTGGGCAACCTGCTCGACCTCGCCGAGGTCATGGCCGTCTCCGCGCTCGCCCGCAAGGAGTCCCGCGGCGGTCACTACCGCGAGGACTACCCGAACCGCGACGACGTCAACTTCATGCGGCACACCATGGCGTACCGCGAGGTCGGCGCCGACGGCTCCGAAACCGTCCGTCTCGACTACAAGCCGGTCGTCCAGACCCGCTACCAGCCGATGGAGCGTAAGTACTGATGGCTACCCCCGTTCTGGACAAGGAAGACGCGGCCGGCAAGCCCGAGCCCGGTTTCGCCGACTCCCCCTACATCACGGTCACCTTCCGGGTCCGCCGCTTCAACCCCGAGGTCGCGGCCGAGGCCACCTGGGAGGACTTCCAGGTCGAGATCGACCCGAAGGAGCGTGTGCTCGACGCCCTCCACAAGATCAAGTGGGAGGTCGACGGCACGCTGACGTTCCGCCGCTCGTGCGCGCACGGCATCTGCGGGTCGGACGCGATGCGGATCAACGGCAAGAACCGTCTTGCCTGCAAGACCCTCATCAAGGACATCAACCCCGAGAAGCCGATCACGGTCGAGCCCATCAAGGGCCTGACGGTCCTGAAGGACCTCGTGGTCGACATGGAGCCGTTCTTCCAGGCGTACCGGGACGTCATGCCCTTCCTCATCACGAAGGACACGAACGAGCCCACGCGTGAGCGGCTGCAGTCCGCCGAGGACCGCGAGCGCTTCGACGACACCACGAAGTGCATCCTGTGCGCGGCCTGCACCACGTCGTGCCCGGTCTTCTGGAACGACGGGCAGTACTTCGGCCCGGCCGCCATCGTCAACGCGCACCGCTTCATCTTCGACTCGCGCGACGAGGCCGGCGAGCAGCGCCTGGAGATCCTCAACGACCGCGAGGGCGTGTGGCGCTGCCGCACGACCTTCAACTGCACGGACGCCTGCCCGCGCGGTATCGAGGTCACGAAGGCGATCGCCGAGGTGAAGAGGGCGCTCATCACGCGCCGCTACTGAGCCCCACCGCTCGACCGCTCGACCGGAAGGCCCCGTCACCGCTGGTGACGGGGCCTTCTCCCGTTCCCGGCCCTCCCGTTGTGTTGAACATGTTCAAAAAGAGGTCTACAGTCATCTCCGACAGCGTTTTGAACGTGTTCAAGAAGGGTGGGGGCAATGGACCGCACGGTCGTCGCCTACGTCATCTACCTGCTGGTCAGCATCGGTCTGACCATCTGGGTGGCCCGCACGCTCAGCCGGAACGGCAGGATCTTCCTCGCCGACGTGCTGCACGGCAACGAGAAGCTCGCCGACGCCGTCAACCACCTCCTGGTGGTCGGCTTCTACCTCGTCAACCTCGGGTTCGTCGCGCTGTACCTGAGCGACGACGAGACCATCACCGACACGCGCGGCGTCTTCGAGGCCCTGTCGACCAAGCTCGGTGTGGTGCTCCTCGTGCTCGGCTTCATGCACCTGGCCAACGTCTACGTGCTCAACCGCATCCGGCGCCGGGGCGCGATGGAGCGGGAGCAGGTGCCGCCCGTCCCGCCGCAGGGCTGGGTCGCCCCGCAGGCCCAGGTCTGAGCGGAGACCACCCCGTGAACGCCACCACACCGGCCGGGCGGCCCGCCGCCGCCCCGGTCCGCCGGCTCACCGTCCTGTACGACGCCGAGTGCTCCCTGTGCGCGTTCCTGCGCGACTGGCTCCTGCGGCAGCCCCACCTGGTGCCGCTGGAGCCGGTCCCGGCCGGCTCCGAGGAGGCCCGGCGGCGCTTCCCCGGGCTGGACCACGCGGCGACCCTCGACGAGATCACCGTCGTCGGGGACGCCGGGCAGGTCTACCGGGGCCCGGCCGCCTGGGTCGTCACCCTCTGGGCGCTGCGCGGGCACCGGCGTCTCGCCCACCGGCTCAGCACCCCCGCCGGAGCCCTGCTGGCCAGGGGCGCGGTCCTCGCCGCCGCCAAGTGGCGCGGAGCGCAGGGGAACCGGGGGCAGGGCGGCGCCGGGCCGTGGGGCGGCCGGGTGTACCGGCGGGCGGACGGCTGGTCCTACGCCCCGGACACCGGCTGGACCTACGGCAGCCCGGGCTGCGCCGACGGGAGCTGCGCCCCCCGGCAGGCACCGGGGCGCTGACGTTAGGCTCTCTTTCCGTGCCCGCGAAGAACGACGGCCCCGACGACGGCGCCAACCCGACCAAGTCCGAGCAGACCCGCGCACTGATCCTGGAGACGGCCATGCGGCTGTTCCAGGAGCGCGGTTACGACAAGACGACCATGCGGGCCATCGCCACGGAGGCCGGGGTCTCCGTCGGCAACGCGTACTACTACTTCGCGGGCAAGGAGCACCTGATCCAGGGCTTCTACGACCGGATCGCCGCCGAGCACCAGGTGGCCGTCCGGGAGATCCTGGCCCGGGAGACCGACCTGGAGGCCCGGCTCGCCGGGGTGCTGCGCGCCTGGCTGGACATCGCGGCGCCCTACCACGAGTTCGCGGTGCAGTTCTTCAAGAACGCCGCCGACCCGGACAGCCCGCTCAGCCCCTTCTCCCCCGAGTCCGAGCACGCGCGCCAGGAGGCCATCAGCGTGCACCGGCACGTGCTGGCCGGGGCGACGAAGACCAAGGTGCCCGAGGAACTGCGGGACATCCTGCCCGAGTTGATGTGGCTGTCCCAGATGGGCCTGTGCCTGTACTGGATCTTCGACCGGACCGAGGGCCGCGAGCGCAGCTACCGGCTCGCGGAGCGGGGCGCCCGGCTCACCGCACGCGGTGTCTCCCTGGCCCGCTTCCGGGTGCTGCGCCCGCTCGTGCGCGAGGTGCACGAGCTGTTCACGGACTTCCTGCCGGGGATGACCCGGGCGATCCCGGACCCGGCGGCACGCCGCGAGGACACGGCACGCCGGGACGGCTCCTAGGGCCTGCCCCGGGGGCGCTCACGCCTGCTTCGAGGCCAGTTCGATCACCGTGACGTCCGAGGGCGCCCCCACGCGCGTGGGCGGGCCCCAGGCCCCGGCGCCGCGCGAGACGTACAGCTGGGTGTCGCCGTAGCGCTCCAGGCCCGCGAGGGTGGGGTTGGCGCCGGAGGCGACGAGGTTGCCGGGCCAGAGCTGGCCGCCGTGGGTGTGGCCGGACAGCTGCAGGTCGACGCCGTGCTCGACGGCGTCGTGGATCTGCACGGGCTGGTGGGCGAGCAGCACGCAGGCCCGGGCGGTGTCCCGGTCGCCCAGCGCCCTGGCGAAGTCGGGGCCCCGGCCCTCGTCCTCGCCGGCCACGTCGTTGACCCCGGCCAGGTCGAAGTGGGGCATCTCCCGGCGGGCGTTCTCCAGGGGGATCAGCCCGAGCCGCCGCACCTCCTCGACCCACTGCTCGGCGCCGGAGAAGTACTCGTGGTTGCCGGTGACGAAGTAGGACCCGTGACGCGCCGTCAGCTGCGCGAGCGGGGCGGCGGCGGGACCGAGGTCCTTCACACTGCCGTCGACCAGGTCGCCGACGACCGCGATCAGGTCGGGCTGGGTCGCGTTGACGGTGTCGACGACCTTCTGGGCGAAGCCGCGGCCCAGGACGGGCCCGAGGTGCACGTCGCTGACGACGGCGATCCGGTAGCCGTGCGCGGCGCGCGGCAGCTTGGCCAGCGGCACGGTGACCCGCTTGACCTTCGGCCCGCGCAGGACGCCGTACGTGCCGTACCCGACGGTTCCGACGGCGGCGGCAGCGGCGGTCCCGGCGACGACCCGGGAGACGAAGAGGCGGCGGGAGGGGCCCGAGGCCGCGGCGGGGGCCGGGCCCGTGGCCGTGGGCGGCTCGGCGGGGCCGCCGGACGCGGGCGCGGGGCCCGCCTGCGGGTCGGCCGCCGCGGTGCCGGCCGGCCCGCCGGGCACGGCGACGCGCTCGGTCCGCGACGGGGACGCCGGCTCCGGCGCCTCGCCCCGGGACCCGGCCCGCCGTCGCAGGAACCGGCCCAGCAGCGGCCGGACGAGCTCCCCGGCCAGCACCGCCAGCAGGAGGTACATCGACAGTGCGAGCCACAGGAAACCCGGCCAGGCGAGGGTCCGCTGGAGCCAGAAGGGGGCGCCCGAGCGTTCGGCGACCAGGGCCGCGACCGCCAGGACCCAGCCGCCGGCGATCAGGACCGCGCCCGCGCGGCGCAGGGGGCCAGGGCCCCGGGTGGTGTCGCGGAACAGGCGGCGCCACACGTACCAGTTGGCCGTCACGATGACGGCCAGGACCAGCAGGGCGACGAGCACGAAGACGATGGCCACGGTGTCGTGTCTCCCGATTGCCGTTATGACGTCCGGCGCAGTGCGCGCAGACCACGCAACCCGATGGCCCCGACGATCGTCCCCAATACGAAGGACACGACGGCGAGCAGCAGGTGCACCCAGAAGTAGGCCGTGGGACGGCCGTCGTCGAAGGCGAGCCCGCTGCCGTCCGCGGCCAGGTTCTTGACGAAAGTGATCCAGATGACCCAGCTCCACACCCCGAAGGCGAGCAGGAACCAGGAGACGGGGCGGCTGAGCTTCATGCACCCAGTATCGCCAGGGCCTGTCCGGTTCCGTTCGCGGGGTGGGGCCGGGGGCGGGACTTCCCCCCGCACGGCATGTACGTTTCCGATCGTGCCCGCACCGAAGAAGACCGCCGGGCGATCCCTGCTGGTCGCCTCCGCCGTTCTGTCGTCCCTCGTCCTGACCGCGCCGGCCGCCGTCGCGGCCCCCAAGCCCTCGGACAGCCCCTCGGCGAGCCCGTCGGCCACGCCCCCGGCGTCGATGTCGACCGTGGGCGGTGCCCGGCTCGGCAGGCCGGGGACGCAGGTGAACCTGGCGAGCGGTGTGCCGGTGCTGCCCAAGGGCGTCAGCGCCCGCTCCTGGATCGTCGCCGACGCCGAGACCGGTGACGTGCTGGCCGCGCACAACGCCCACTGGCGCCTCGCCCCGGCGAGCACGCTGAAGATGCTGTTCGCCGACACGCTGCTGCCCAAGTTCCCCAGGACCGGCAAGCACAAGGTGGCCCCCTCCGACCTGGCCGGCATCGGCGCCGGTTCCAGCATGGTCGGGATAAAGGAGGAGGAGACCTACACCGTCCACGACCTGTGGCTCGGGGTCTTCCTGCGCTCGGGCAACGACGCGGTGCACGTGCTGTCCGCCATGAACCAGGGCGTCGACAACACCGTCCGGGAGATGAACGAGCACGCCGAGGAGTTGCAGGCGCTCGACACGCACGTGGTCAGCCCGGACGGCTACGACGCCGAGGGCCAGGTCTCCTCGGCCTACGACCTGACGCTGATCGCCCGGTCCGGGATGCAGAAGAAGGACTTCCGCGAGTACGCCGCCACGGTCTCCGCGAAGTTCCCCGGCGAGACGAAGAAGGGCAAGAAGGGCAAGTCGGTGCGCGAGTCCTTCGAGATCCAGAACACCAACCGGCTGCTGTCCGGCGACTCGGACGTGCCCGTCTACCAGGGCATCGCGGGGGTGAAGAACGGCAACACCACCAACGCGGGCGCCACCTTCACGGGGGTCGCCGAGCGGAACGGCAAGGTGCTGCTGGTGACCGTCATGAATCCGGAGAAGCCGGAGCACAACGAGGTCTACAAGGAGACCGCCCGGCTCTTCGACTGGGGCTTCAAGGCGGCCGGGAAGGTGCAGCCGGTGGGTGAGCTGGTGCCGCCGCGGAGCGCCGCCCGGCCCAGCGCCCAGCCCGGCGCGAACCCCTCCGGGGAGGCCGGGGGCGCCGGGAGCGGCACCGGGACCGGCGGCCGGCCGGTGGCCGGCGCCCCGACGGCGGGCGGCTCCAGCGGGATGGGCACCGCGCTGGGCATCACCGGCGGGGTGCTGGTGCTGCTCGTGGGCGGCGCGTTCCTGGTCAACCGCCGCTGGCCGCTGCCGGATCTGGTGCGCCGCCGGACCCGCCCGTGAACGCGGGGACCTCGTCCCGCTTGCTCTGCGTCGCCGTCCAGGAAGCGCAGAACAGCACCAGTTTCGAGGTGAAGTTGATCCACAGCAGCAGGGCGACGGGCACGCCGAACGCGCCGTACATGCTCTTCGCGGCCACGCCCTGCAGATAGCCGCTGAGCAGCAGCTTGAGCAGTTCGAAGCCGACCGCTCCGGTCAGCGCCGCCACGAACAGGCGGTGGCGCGTGGGCTCCACGCCGGGCAGCAGGGTCAGGACGTAGAGCAGCAGCAGGAAGTCGGCGAGGACGGCGACCAGGAACGCGGCGATGTGCAGCAGCACGCCGCTGAATCCGCCCTCGTCGATGCCGAGCTGCCGGGTGATCCAGCCGACCATCGCGGAGGCGACGGCGGAGGCGGCGATGGTCAGCAGCAGCGCGCCGCCGAGGCCGATCAGGACCCCGGCGTCCTTGCCGTAGCGCACGAGGGGGTTCTCCTCCTCGTCGGGCAGCTCCCACACCGCCCGCAGGCACTCGCGCATGGAGCCGGCCCAGCTGACGCCGGTGAAGAACAGCACGGCGCCCGCGATCAGCCCGACCGTGCCCGCGTTGTCGACCAGGCCGGCGATGTCCAGCTGGTCGGAGATGCCGGGCACCTGCTCGGCGATCTTGTCCTGGAGCTGGTCCTGCTGCTCGGTGCTGAGCGTGGCGGCGGCGATGGTGGCCGACACCGTGAGCAGCGGGAAGAGCGCGACGAAGCTCGTGAAGGTCATCGCGGCGGCCAGCCGCGTCCACTTCACCCGGTCGAGCCGCTCGTACGACCGCCACGCGTGGGTGATCATCAGCCGCTCCGCCCACGGCCCGACCACCGGGAGTCTTTTCAGCCAGTCCATGATCCGACTCTGCCCTCCGCCCGGAACACCCATGTACGGGTACCCCAGAACCGGAGGATCGTGGCCAGGGCCATGCCGACCACCGCGCCGGAGACGGTGTCGGCGCGCTGGGAGGTGAGGCCGAGGCCGTAGTGGCTCACGGCGAGGCACAGCAGCTGCACGGCGGCGCCGGCCAGGTTCACCGCCGCGAACACCGCGCAGGGCAGCAGGCCCCTCGGCCGGCGGTCGCGGTAGGGGCCGAGGGCGTTGCCCGCGTAGGCGACGGAGCAGGCGGCCAGGAAGGACAGCGCCTTGGCGGTGAGCGGGCCGCACCCGGCCGGGCCGCGCAGGCCGGTGAACAGGGCGAGGTCCACGGTGTAGGCCAGCAGGCCGACGCCGGCGAAGCCCAGGACCTCCCGCCGCAGCGGCGATCCCGGGCCCCACGCCGCGCGCGCGGTCACCAATTGGCCACCGCCAGGGCGTACATGGCCGCCCAGGCCACGCCGATGAGGGCGAGGGCCCGGTCGCGCAGGACGACGTCCTCGGGCTCCCCCGCCGTGCCCCGGTCGGCGAACACGGCGTAGCGGAGGACGGCCAGGATGAAGGCGACCATGGACAGCTGGCGCCAGGGCAGCACGCTGGTGTGCGGGACGCCGCCCTCCTCCATCGCCCACAGGCAGTAGCCGAGGACGGCGACACCGGCCGCGAGCTGCCAGACGAAGCGCAGGTAGCCGGTGGTGTACTCGGTGAGCAGCGCGCGGGTGGCGCCCGCCTTCCCGGCCATCTGCACGGCCTCGGAGTAGCGCTTGGCCGCGACCATGAACAGCGCGCCGAACCCGGTGGTGATCAGGAACCAGCGCGAGAGGGGGATGCCGAGGGCGAGCCCGCCGACCATGGCCCGCATCAGGAACCCGGTGGTGACGACCGCGAGATCGACCACGAGGACGTGCTTCAGGCTGATGCAGTACGCCAGTTGCAGGGCGAGGTAGGCGGTCAGCAGGGCGGCGACGGCCGGGCCGCACAGCCGGGCGGCCGCGACGGGCGCAAGGACGCCGAGGGCGCCGCCGACGGCGTAGGCGACGGGTACCGGGACCTGCCCGGCCGCCACGGGGCGGTGCCGCTTGACCGGATGGGCGCGGTCGGCGTCGGCGTCGCGGGCGTCGTTGACGAGGTAGACGGCGGCGGCGCAGGCGGTGAACAGCAGAAAGACCAGGATGAGTTGCGCCATGGCGTGGGCGGAGAACAGTTCGCCCGCCGCCGCCGGGGCGGCGATCACGAGGACGTTCTTGACCCACTGCCGGGGCCGGGCGGTTCGGACCAGGCCGGCCAGGAGGCCGCCCTTGCGGGGCGGTGCGGGCCGCTCCTCGCGGGTGCGCTGCCGCAGGACGGCCGTCTCAGTCACGGGGGGCTCCCGCCGTCATCCAGCGGGCGCCGAGCCGGGCCGTGAGCGCGCCGAGGGCCGCGCCGGCGGCGACGTCCGAGGGGTAGTGGACACCGGCCACCAGGCGCGAGACACACACGGCGGCGGCGAGCGGCGGAACGGCACGCGCCCCGAGGGCGCCGAAGGCGACGGCGGCGGCCGCCGCGGACGTGGCGTGGGAGCTGGGGAAGGAGTGCCGGCCGGCGGTGCGCACCAAGGGCTCGACGTGCGCGGGGCGCGGACGGCGCACGATCCTCTTCACCCCCATGCTGGCGAGGTGCGCCCCGGCGGTCAGGGCCGTGCCGCGCAGCCAGGCGCCGCGTCTCCTGCGGTCCACGGCGGCTCCGGCGAGCCCGGCCGCGAGCCAGAGCGCCGCGTGCTCCCCCGCCCAGGACAGGGCACGGGCGGCGTCCGCCACCCGCGGGTCGCTGCCGCAGTCCCTGAGCGCCGAAACGATCCGGTGGTCCATGTCGTGCAGGTCGTCGAGGTCGTCCATGTGGACTCACTGTTCACGCCAACCCGCCATGAACTACGGCAATATTGAGCGACATCCCATTAATCACCCATTTCGGGGAGGGGTGCCATGTTCCCGAACTGATAGCCCACAGTGGGGCGATACGGTCACGGACATGTCTGCCGACACCGATTACGTCTCCGACGACATGGGCTTGGACCACACCACTGTCACCGGCTGGGGTCGCACCGCCCCCACCGCCGCCCGGCTGATCCGGCCCCGGACGTACGAGGAGGCCGCGGCAGCCGTCCGGGAGTGCGGGGCCCGCGGCGGGATCCCGCGGGGGCTGGGCCGGGCGTACGGGGACGCCGCGCAGAACGCGGGCGGATCCGTGCTCGACATGACGGCCCTGGACCGCATCCACGCCATCGACGCCGACGGCGGCACCGTCCTGTGCGACGCGGGCGTCTCGCTGCACCGGCTGATGCAGGTGCTGCTGCCGCTCGGCTGGTTCGTGCCGGTCACCCCCGGCACCCGCTACGTCACCGTCGGCGGGGCGATCGGCGCCGACATCCACGGCAAGAACCACCACGTCTCGGGCTCCTTCGCCCGGCACGTCCTCGCCCTCGAACTGCTCACCGCCGACGGCGAGATCCGCACGGTGATCCCCGGCACCCCGCTCTTCGACGCCACCGCCGGCGGCATGGGACTGACCGGGGTGATCCTCACCGCGACCGTCCGGCTCCAGCCGGTCGAGACGACCCTGGTGTCGGTCGACACCGAGCGGGCGGCGGACCTGGACGACCTGATGGCCCGGCTGGCCGCCACCGACCACCGCTACCGCTACTCGGTGGCCTGGATCGACCTGCTGGCCCGGGGCGCCTCGACCGGGCGCGCGGTGCTCACCCGCGGCGACCACGCGCCCCTGGACGCGCTCCCCGCCCGGCTGCGCCGCGACCCCCTGGCCTTCCGTACCTCCCGCCTGCCTCCCGCACCCGCCGTCCTGCCCGAGGGCCTGCTCAGCCGCACGACCGTGGGCCTGTTCAACGAGCTCTGGTACCGCAAGGCCCCCCGGGCCCGCACCGGGCAGCTCCAGCGGATCTCCGCGTTCTTCCACCCGCTGGACGGCGTGCCGCACTGGAACCGCGTCTACGGCCGCGGCGGCTTCGTCCAGTACCAGTTCGCCGTCGGCTACGGCCAGGAGGACGCCCTGCGCCGCATCGTGCACCGCATCTCGGCCCGCCGCTGCCCGTCCTTCCTGGCCGTCCTCAAGCGCTTCGGCGAGTCCGACCCGGGCTGGCTGTCGTTCCCCGTGCCCGGCTGGACGCTGGCGCTGGACGTCCCGGCGGGGCTGCCCGGCCTCGGCGCCTTCCTCGACGAGCTCGACGAGGAGGTCGCCGGGGCGGGCGGGCGCGTCTACCTCGCCAAGGACGCCCGCCTGCGCCCGGAGCTGCTCGCGGCCATGTACCCGCGCCTCGGGGAGTTCCGCACGCTGCGCGCCGAACTGGACCCGCACGGCGTGTTCGTGTCCGACCTGGCCCGCCGCCTCCATCTCTAGGCAACCACCAGGTCTCCAGGCAACCACTAGGAGCTGTCATGAAGGACGCCTTCGGCCTCCCCCAGTCCCTGCTCGTCCTCGGCGGTACCTCCGAGATCGCGCTGGCCACCGCCCGCCGGCTGATCGCCCGCCGCACCCGCACGGTCTGGCTGGCGGGCCGGCCCTCGCCCGCGCTGGAGGAGGCCGCCGGGCGCCTGCGCGAGCTCGGGTCGGACGTGCGCACCGTCGCCTTCGACGCCCTCGACCCGTCCGCGCACGAGGCCGTGCTGGAGAAGGTGTTCGCGGAGGGCGACATCGACATGGTGCTGCTCGCCTTCGGGCTCCTGGGCGACCAGGCGCGCGACGAGCGCGACCCCGAGGCGGCGGTACGGGTCGCCCAGACCAACTACACCGGCGCGGTCTCGGCGGGCCTGGTGTGCGCCCGGTCCCTGCAGTCCCAGGGGCACGGCTCGCTGGTGGTGATGTCGTCCGTGGCGGGCGAGCGGGCCCGCCGCGCCAACTTCATCTACGGCTCCAGCAAGGCCGGCCTGGACGCCTTCGCGCAGGGGCTCGGGGACGCACTGCACGGCACGGGCGTGCACGTCATGGTCGTCCGCCCCGGCTTCGTGCGGACGCGGATGACCGCCGGACTGCCCGAGGCGCCGCTGGCGACCACGCCCGAGGCGGTCGCGACGGCCGTGGAGCTGGGGCTGCGGCGCCGCTCGGAGACGGTGTGGGTGCCCGGCCCGCTGCGCGTGGTGATGGCGGCCGTCCGGCACCTGCCGCGCGCGGTGTTCCGCCGGCTGCCGCTCTGAGTCCCGCGGCGCGGGGCCGTCAGCGCGTGGGGACCGAGCCGCGCTCCGCGCGGCCGGTCTGCGGCGGGACGACGGAGCTGCCGAAGGGGAACTCGCGCAGCTTGCGCCAGACGCCGTCGGGGCCCTGCTCGTAGAGGGCGAAGCCGGTGCAGGGCCACTCGGCCTCGTAGCCGGCGAGTTCCTCGAAGGCCCGGTCCATCGCCGCCTCGTCGATGCCGTGGGCGACGGTGACGTGCGGGTGGTACGGGAACGCCAGTTCCCGTGCGACCGGCCCGGCGGGGTCGCGGACCTGCTCCTGGAGCGCCGTGCAGGCGTCCGCCCCGGCGACGACCCGGACGAACACGACCGGCGACAGCGGCCGGAAGGTGCCCGTGCCGGACAGCCGCATCGGGAACGGCCGGCCGGCCGCGGCCACCTCGGTGAGGTGCGCCTCGACGGCCGGCAGGGCGCTCTCGTCGATCTCGGTCGGCGGCAGCAGGGTGACGTGCGTGGGGATGCCGTGAGCAGCGGCGTCGCCGAAGCCCGTGCGCAGCTGCTGAAGCCGGCTGCCGTGAGGCTCCGGGACCGCGATCGACACACCGATCGTTACGGTCCCCACGTCGTCTCCTGTCATGTCAGTGTGGCCGCTGATACGACCACCCGGTTATCGACTGTACGGCCACGAGGGGGTTACGGGCAGGCGCAACGGGAGTGATGTACAGCGCTGTTCGGTGCTGCGGCCGTACGCCGGGGCGGCTTCAGTGCTTGGCGGGCAGGAAGCCGACCGCGTCGTACGCCCGGGCGAGGGTCTCCGCGGCGACCGCGCGGGCCTTCTCGGCGCCCTTGGCCAGGACCGAGTCCAGCGTCTCCGGGTCGTCCAGGTACTGCTGGGTGCGCTCCCGGAACGGGGTGACGAAGTCGACCATGATCTCGGCGAGGTCGGTCTTGAGCGCGCCGTACATCTTGCCGGCGTACTTCTCCTCCAGCTCGCCGATGGTCTCGCCGGTCAGGGTCGAGTAGATCGTGAGCAGGTTGCTGACGCCCGGCTTGTTCTCGGCGTCGTAGCGGATCACGGTGTCCGTGTCGGTGACGGCGCTCTTGACCTTCTTGGCGGTGGCCTTCGGCTCGTCGAGGAGGTTGATGAGGCCCTTCGGCGTGGACGCCGACTTGCTCATCTTGATCGACGGGTCCTGGAGGTCGTAGATCTTCGCCGTCTCCTTGAGGATGTACGGCTTCGGGAGCGTGAAGGTCTCGCCGAAGCGGCCGTTGAAGCGCGTGGCGAGGTCCCGGGTGAGCTCGATGTGCTGGCGCTGGTCCTCACCGACCGGGACCTCGTGCGCCTGGTAGAGCAGGATGTCCGCGACCTGGAGGATCGGGTACGTGAACAGGCCGACCGACGCGCGCTCGGCGCCCTGCTTGGCGGCCTTGTCCTTGAACTGGGTCATCCGGCCCGCCTCGCCGAAGCCGGTGAGGCAGTTCATGACCCAGGCGAGCTGGGCGTGCTCGGGGACGTGGCTCTGCACGAAGAGGGTGCAGCGGTCCGGGTCGAGACCGGCCGCCAGGAGCTGGGCGGCGGCCAGGCGCGTGTTCGCGCGCAGGTCCTTCGGATCCTGCGGGATGGTGATGGCGTGCAGGTCCACGACCATGTAGAACGCGTCGTGGGTCTCCTGGAGGGCCACCCACTGGCGGACGGCGCCGAGGTAGTTGCCGAGGTGGAACGAGCCGGCGGTGGGCTGGATACCGGAGAGCACGCGGGGTCGGTCAGTGGCCATGCCCACCATTCTCTCAGGTCCCGGGCCCCGATCCGGAACCGGCCGGAAACAGCCGGGGCCCCGTTTCCCGGCGCGGTGTAACAAGGGTGGGGCACCGGCGGCTCGGCCGGGTGCGGTGGACGGGGGGGGCGGACCGATGGGGGCACGGGGCGGAGTCCGGTGGGGCGCGGGTGCGGTCGTGGCCACCGTGCTGGCGGTGGGACCGGCCGCTGCCGGTGCGCGGGCGCTTCCCGCGCGGGAGCCGGGCGTGCCCGACGTGGCCGTGGTGATCGCCGGTAGTACGGGACGGACGGTGGCGGTGCGGTCGGGCGACCCGGTCTTCGCGCGGCTGTGGCAGGTGCTGCAGCCGCTGCACACCCGGACCGAGCGGGTGCCGGAGGACTGGGCGCAGGGACGGTTCCCGCCCGTGCGGTTCACGGTCGTGTGGGGCCTGTCGGGGGTCGGCGGGTGGCCCGCCACGAGCCGGCCGCCCGGCGGCGACGTGGCCGTCGAGCGCCAGGACCAGCTGGTCGTCGCACCGGACGGCACACCCTGGGTGCGGTCCGACCCCGCGCCGGCCGTGGAGGACGACGACATCCGCTGGCACCGGGCGCCCCGGTCGGCCCTGCGGCGGATCGGCCTTGCGCCGCTGCTCGGCGGCGCGGCGGACGGCTCGGACGGGAGCGCCGGCGCGGCGGCCGGTGCCGGCGGCGGCGCGGTCCGCGACGACGTCCGCTGGGCGGTCGCGGGACTGGTGGCCGGACTCGCCGCCGGCGTCGGCGGCACGGTGCTCGTACGCCGCGCGGCGGCCCGGCGCGAAGCCGGACCGCCGCGGGAGGAGCCGCGCCGGGTGCTGTACGACCTGGACGAGTGAGCCCGCGGCCGCGGGGCGGGGCGTCAGCCCAGGTCGATCTCCGGGTACAGCGGGAAGCCGGCGACCAGGTCCGTGGCGCGCTGGGAGATCTCGTCCGCCACCTTCGCGTCGAGGACGTGGGCCGCCTTGGAGGGGGCGCCCGACTTGGTGGTGCCCGCCTCGGTGGCGGTGAGCACGCGGTCGATCAGGCCGGCCACCTCGTCCATCTCCGCCGTGCCCAGGCCGCGGGTGGTGAGCGCGGGCGTGCCGATGCGGATGCCCGAGGTGTACCAGGCGCCGTTCGGGTCGGCGGGGATCGCGTTGCGGTTGGTGACGATGCCCGACTCCAGCAGCGCGGCCTCGGCCTGGCGGCCGGTGAGGCCGTAGGAGGAGGCCACGTCGATCAGGTTCAGGTGGTTGTCGGTGCCGCCGGTGACCAGGGTCGCGCCGCGGCGCATCAGGCCCTCGGCGAGGGCGCGGGAGTTGTCGACGATGCGCTGGGCGTAGTCGCGGAAGGATTCCTGGCGGGCCTCCGCGAGGGCGACCGCCTTGGCGGCCATCACGTGCGGCAGCGGGCCGCCGAGGACCATCGGGCAGCCGCGGTCGACCTGGTCCTTCAGCGAGTCGTCGCACAGCACCATGCCGCCGCGCGGGCCGCGCAGCGACTTGTGGGTGGTCGTGGTGACGATCTGGGCGTGCGGGACCGGGTCGAAGTCGCCGGTGAGGACCTTGCCCGCGACCAGGCCGGCGAAGTGCGCCATGTCGACCATGAGGGTCGCGCCGACCTCGTCGGCGATCTCGCGCATGATCCGGAAGTTCACGAGACGGGGGTAGGCCGAGTAACCCGCGACGATGATCAGCGGCTTGAACGCGCGGGCCTGCGCGCGCAGCGCCTCGTAGTCGATCAGGCCGGTGGCCGGGTCGGTGCCGTAGGAGCGCTGGTCGAACATCTTGCCGGAGATGTTCGGGCGGAAGCCGTGGGTGAGGTGGCCGCCGGCGTCGAGGGACATGCCGAGCATCCGCTGGTTGCCGAAGGCCTGGCGCAGTTCGGCCCAGTCGGCGTCGGTCAGGTCGTTGATCTGCCGGACGCCGGTCTTCTCCAGGAAGGGCACCTCGACGCGGGCGCCGAGCACGGCCCAGAAGGCGACGAGGTTGGCGTCGATCCCGGAGTGCGGCTGGACGTAGGCGTGGCGGGCGCCGAAGAGCTCCTTGGCGTGTTCGGCGGCCAGGGACTCGACGGTGTCGACGTTGCGGCAGCCGGCGTAGAAGCGGCGGCCGATCGTGCCCTCGGCGTACTTGTCGCTGAACCAGTTGCCCATGGCCAGGAGGGTGGCCGGGGAGGCGTAGTTCTCGGAGGCGATCAGCTTGAGCATCTCGCGCTGGTCGGCGACCTCCTGGCCGATGGCGTCCGCCACGCGGGGCTCGACCGCGCGGATCACGTCGAGGGCGGCGCGGTAGGCGGTGGAAGCGGTGGAGAGGGGCTCGGCGGGCATGTGTGGACCTCCGGGACGTTGCGTTCGGCGTTCACGGTACGGCCCAGGCGCACGGCTCTGTCCTGCTCGGGCCGCTCCCCGATGGTTCGTCCATCCCAGCGCGCCAGTCACGGCCCTCGGTCAGCCTACCGGGTGGCCCCGCGCCTAAGGCGTCGGCCCACCCCCGCTCAGAGGATCACGTGGGGCAGGAACCGCGCGTACTCGTCCGTGACCAGGCCCGAGGACTCGCGGATGCCCAGGCCCGCCGACTCGTCCTCCACCACCCAGGCGCCCAGGACCACGCGGTTGCCGTCGAAGTCCGGGAGGGGGGCGAGCTGCTGGTAGCAGCAGGGCTCGTCCCGGAGACCGGGGGTGGATCCGGGCTCGTGGATGGTGACGCCCGCGCCCTCGCGGCCCAGCAGCGGCTTGGCGACCCAGCCGGTGGCGGTCAGGTCCCGGGGCCCGTCCAGGTGGGCGGGGAGCAGGTTCGGGTGGTCCGGGTAGAGCTCCCACAGGATCGCCAGGAGGGCCTTGTTGCTGAGGAGCATCTTCCAGGCGGGCTCGATCCACAGCGTGGAGCCGGTGCCGCCGCCGTTGTCCAGGGTGTCCAAGACGTGGTCGGCGAAGCGGTCGGTGGTGAGCCACTCCCAGGGGTAGAGCTTGAAGACGCTGCGGATGAAGCGCAGGCGCAGGTCGACGAAGCGGCGGGAGAGGCGGTCCCAGCCGATCTCCTCCACGGAGATCCAGTCGGTCTCCAGGCCGGCCTGCTCGGCGGTCTCCTTCAGGTAGGCGACCGTCATCAGGTCCTCGCCGAGTTCGTCGGCGGAGGAGTGGGCGAAGTACAGGGGGCTGCCCGGCGGGAGGAGGGCCGCCTGCTTCTTCCACGCCCCGACGAGGCGTTCGTGCAGGGAGTTCCACTGGTCGGCGCCGGGGAAGCGCTCCTCCATCCAGAACCACTGCGGGGACGCGGCCTCGACCAGCGAGGTGGGGGTGTCGGCGTTGTACTCCAGCAGCTTGGCCGGGCCGGTGCCGTCGTAGCGCAGGTCGAACCGGCCGTACACGGACGGCAGTTCGGCTCGGCGGTGCCAGGCCTCGGCGACCGCGCGGGCCACCCGGGGATCGGTGATGCCCAGATCCGCGAAGCGGTCCTCGGCGACGATGTGTTCGGCGGCGGCCAGGCACATGCGGTGCAGCTCCTCGACGACCTCCTCCAGCGCCTCGACCTCCGGCAGGCCGAAGACGTAGTAGGCGCTCTCGTCCCAGTAGGGGCGCAGGGAACCGTCGGGGTAGCGCGTCAGCGGGTAGATCAGGCCCTGGTCCTCGACGGTGCGCTGCCAGTCGGGGCGCGGGGTGATCGTGCGGCGTTCCATCCTCCCGGTGCCCGTCAGCCGCCGCTGCTGCCGCCCGAGCAGCCGAAGCCGCCCCGGTCGACGGCCTCGCTGCGGCTGAAGGTGCCGTCGTCGGCCCGGCCGTTGCTCACGTCGGCGTCGTAGTACCAGTCGGCGTTCCTTGCCTTGCCGATCGTCGTGCGGCCCTTGCCGGACGAGGAGCCGCCGGACGTGCAGTTCTTGTCGGCGACGACCTTGTAGCCGTTGAGGTAGTCGTAGCTGTCGCGGTCCACGCAGCGGCGGTCGGGGTCGGAGCCGCATGCGGACAGGGCGGCCGCGAGGACCCCCATGCCGCCCAGGACCACCGTACTGGAGCGCAGCCGTCGTCGTGTCTCGGCCATGTGCGATCCCCCTGTGATTCTCCCCGTTGTGCACTGACGAGCGGTCAGCCTAGAGAACTTCGCGGGCGGGCGCGCATGCCCCCCTCCTTCCGGCCGCTGTCCTACTGTCGATACGTGATCTTTGGAATGGTTTGCGCCCTTGGTGCGGCGGTGTGCTTCGGTACGGCGACGGTGCTGCAGGCGATCGCCGCCCGGGCCGCCGCGGCGAGCGGCCCCGGCGGGGACGTGGCGCTGCTGTGGCGGGCGCTGCGGCAGTGGCGGTACCTGGCCGGGCTGGCGCTGGACGGGCTCGGGTTCGTGCTGCAGATCCTGGCGCTTCGCTCGGTGCCGATCTACGCCGTCGGGGCGGCGCTGGCGGCGAGCCTGGCGGTGACGGCCGTGGTCGCCGCGCGGCTGCTGAAGGTGCGGCTGAGCCGGCTGGAGTGGACGGCGGTCGGCGTGGTGTGCGCCGGGCTGGCCCTGCTGGGACTGGCGTCCGGGGCGGAGGGCGACGAGACCGGGCCGGGCTGGCTGAAGTGGGCGCTGCTCGGGGCGGCGGCCGGGGTGCTGCTGCTGGGCGCGGCGGGCGGGCGGCTCCCCGAGCGCGGACGCGCCCTGGCGCTCGGTCTCGGGGCCGGGCTGGGCTTCGGGGTGGTGGAGGTGGCGGTACGCCTCATCGACGGCCTGACGCCCGCAGCGCTGTTCACGAACCCCGCGTTCTATGCGCTGCTGCTGGGCGGCGGCGCCGCGTTCCTGCTGCTGACCTCGGCACTCCAGCGGGGCTCGGTGACGACGGCGACCGCGGGGCTGGTGCTGGGCGAGACGGTGGCGCCCGCGCTGATCGGCGTGATCTGGCTCGGCGACCGCACCCGCCCGGGCCTGGGCTGGCTGGCGATCCTCGGCTTCGCGGTGGCGGTGGCGGGCGCGCTGGCCCTGTCACGCTTCGGGGAGGCGCCGGTGGAGCCCGAGCAGGGGGCGGCACGGGGGCCGGCCGAGCAGGGGGCGGCCGGTGGTGGGGACGCGGGGGGACGACGGCCCTGAGGGACACCGGGCTCGCGCCGACGCCCGCGCGGCGTCAGCCCGGCAGGGTTGCGCACAGGGCGTCCAGGGCGCCCGACCAGGCGTGGTCGGGCGGGGTGCCGTAGCCGACGACCAGGGCGTCGAGCGGCTCCACGCGGGCCGCGGGGTCGCGGTAGCGGGCCAGGCCGTGCAGGGCCAGGCCACGCCAGTTGGCCGCCTGGACCACCGACCGCTCCGCACCGGGCGGCAGCCGCAGCAGCACGGTGTCTCCCGACTGCGGCACGTCAGCCCGGCAGGGTTGCGCACAGGGCGTCCAGGGCGCCCGACCAGGCGTGGTCGGGCGGGGTGCCGTAGCCGACGACCAGGGCGTCGAGCGGCTCCACGCGGGCCGCGGGGTCGCGGTAGCGGGCCAGGCCGTGCAGGGCCAGGCCACGCCAGTTGGCCGCCTGGACCACCGACCGCTCCGCACCGGGCGGCAGCCGCAGCAGCACGTGCAGACCGGCCGCGATGCCGGTGACCCGGGCCTGCGGGGCCCGGGCCGCGACGGCGGCGACCAGGGCGTCCCGGCGGCGCCGGTAGCGCAGGCGGGCGGCCCGCACGTGACGGTCGTAGGCGCCGCAGGTGAGGAACTCGGCCAGGGTCAGCTGGTCGAGCGCGCCGCAGGTGTCGACGTCGCCCTTGGCCGCGGCGACCTCCCCGGCGAGGTCCGGTGGCAGCACGGCCCAGGCCAGCCGCAGCCCGGGCGCCAGGGACTTGCTCGCCGTGCCGAGGTAGGCCACCCGGTCGGGGTCGAGGCCCTGGAGCGCGCCCACGGGCTGCCGGTCGTAGCGGAACTCGCCGTCGTAGTCGTCCTCCAGGACCAGCGCGCCGGTGCGCCGCGCCAGCTCGACGACGGCCGCCCGGCGGTCGCGGTGCAGCGGTACACCCATGGGGAACTGGTGGGCCGGCGTGAGGAGGACCGCGTCGGCACCGGGGACCGCGGCCGGGTCGGTGCCCCGCGCGTCGAACGGCAGCGGCGTGGTGGCCAGCCCGGCGCCGGTCAGCAGGTCCCGGTGCGCGTCCAGGCCGTACGACTCCACCGCCACCGTCCGGGCCCCGCGGGCGCGCAGCACCGTGCCGAGCAGCCGCAGCGCCTGCGCGAACCCGGCGCACACCACGATCCGTTCGGGGTCGGCGCGCACGCCCCGGGCCCGGGACAGGTACCCGGCGAGTGCGGCCCGCAGCTCGGGACGTCCACGCGGGTCCCCGTAGTCGAGGGCGTGGTAGGGGGCCGCGGCGAGGGCCCGGCGGGCCGCCCTGAGCCACTCCGCCCGGGGGAAGGACGCGAGGTCCGGGCTGCCCGGGCGCAGGTCGTAGGAGGGGCGGCTGCGCGCACGGGGCTGGGCGTGCGCCGCCGTGCCGGACGGCGGGGCGGGCGGTGTCCGCCCCGGCGGCCGGGCGGGCGCGGCCGGGGCTCCCGTGGCGACCCGGGTCCCCGAGCCCTGCCGGGCGGTGAGCCAGCCCTCGGCGACCAGGTCGGCGTAGGCGTCGGCGACCGTGTTGCGCGCGATGCCGAGGTCGGCGGCGAGCGCGCGGGAGGAGGGCAGCCGGGTGCCGGGGGCCAGCCGTCCGGAGCGCACCGCCTCGCGCAGGGCGCCGGTCAGCCCGCGCCGCAGGCCCGGCCCGGTCGGTTCCAGATGCAGGTCGATGCCCAAAGTGGCCCAGGGTTCCGCCATGGAAATGGACCATACTCCTGGGCTGCCTGCTGCCTAGGGTCGACGGCATGACGACGCACACCGACGACACGGCCCCCGTGGAGTACACCCCCGAGCAGCCCGCCCGGCTGGAATGGGCCAAGCACGCGCCCGAGGTCTACCAGGCGATGGTCCGGCTGGACACCGCCGCCCGCAAGGGCCTGGACCCCACGCTGTACGAGCTGGTGAAGATCCGCGCCTCCCAGATCAACCACTGCGCCTTCTGCCTCGACATGCACACCAAGGACGCCCTCGCCGCGGGCGAGAGCGTCGAGCGGATCGTGCAGCTCAGCGCGTGGGAGGAGTCGCGGCACTTCTACACCGCGAAGGAGATCGCGGCGCTGGAGCTGACGGAGGCCGTGACCGTGCTGACCGACGGTTTCGTGCCGGACGAGGTCTACGAGCGGGCGGCGAAGCACTTCGGCGAGGCCGAGCTGGCGCAGGTCATCGCCGCGATCACCGTGATCAACGCCTGGAACCGCTTCGGCGTGACCTGCCGGATGGCTCCGGGGCACTACCGGCCCGGGCAGTACAAGTGACCGCTGCCGAGGCGTTCCGCGCCCTGCACCACCACCGGGCGCCCGGTGATCCCCTGGTGCTGCCCGGGCCCTGGGACGCGGCCAGCGCCCGGGTCTTCGAGGAGGCCGGCTTCCCGGCACTGGCGACCCCGAGTGCCGGGGTGGCCGCCGGTCTCGGGTACGAGGACGGGCAGGTCCCCGCGGCTGAGATGTTCGCCGCGGTCGCCCGGATCGTCCGGGCCGTCGAGGTGCCCGTGTCGGCGGACGTCGAGGGCGGGTACGGGCTGGCGCCGAAGGAGCTGGTGGAGCGGCTGCTGGAGACGGGCGCGGTCGGCTGCAACCTGGAGGACTCCGAGGCCGGGGTGCTGAAGGACCCGCGCGCGCACGCGGACTGGCTGGCCGGGGTGCGGGAGGCGGCCGGGGACCGGCTGTTCCTCAACGCGCGCGTGGACACCTTCCTGCGCGGGGTGGGCGACCCGGACCGGGCCATCGAGCGGGCCGCGCTGTACGTCGCCGCCGGGGCCGACTGCGTGTACCCGATCGGCGCGCCGCCCGAGGTGCTGCCGCTGCTGCGCGCCGGGATCCAGGGGCCGATCAATGCCGTGGCGCCTGCCGACGGCGGCCCCTCGCCCGCCGAACTCGGCGCACGAGGGGCCACCCGGATCACCTTCGGGCCGGGACTCCAGCGGCGTGCCGCCCGCGCCCTGCGGGAGATCGCCGACGGGCTCCTGGCGTAGACGGGCTCAGGACAGCCACTTCCTCCAGGTGGACTCGTGGCTGTCCACCCACTTCTTCGCCGCGTCCTCGGGGGACATCTTCTTGTCGGCGATCATCAGGGAGACCTCGTTCTGGTCCTCGGTCGTCCACCTGAACTTCTTCAGGAAGGCCGCCGCCTTGCCGCCCTTCTTCGCGAAGTCCGCGTTGAGGTACTTCTGGAGCGGGGTGTGCGGATAGGCGCAGGCGACCTTCTCCGGGTCGGCGTCGCAGCCCTCCTTGTACGGCGGCAACTTCACCTCGGTCATCGGGACCTTCTCGAAGAGCCACTGCGGGGAGTACCAGTAGGTCAGGAAGGGCTTCTTCTCCTTGGCGAACTGCTTCATCTGCGTGATCTGCGCCGCCTCGGAGCCGGCGAACACCACCTGGTAGTCCAGCTTCAGGTTCTTCACCAGCGCCTTGTCGTTGGTGACGTAGGACGGCGAGCCGTCCATCAGCTGGCCCTTGCTGCCGCTCTCCGGGGTGCGGAAGAGGTCGGCGTACTTGTCGAGGTTCTTCCAGTTCGTGATGTCCGGGTGCTGCTCGGCGAGGTACGTCGGGACGAACCAGCCGATGTGGCCGGTGACGCCGAGTTCGCCGCCGGGCGCGATCGTCCTCTTGTCCTTGACGTAGCGCTGTTCCTGCTCGGGGTGGCCCCAGTCCTCCAGCAGCGCGTCGACGCGGCCCTGGCTGAGGGCGTCCCAGGCGGGCACCTCGTCGACCTGGACGGTGTCGACGCGGTAGCCCAGCTCGTGCTCCAGGAGGTACTGGGCGACGGCCACGTTGGACTGGGCGCCCACCCAGGACTGCACGGACAGGGTCACGGTCCTGGCACCCTGCGCGCCCGCGAAGGGCGAGGCCTGCTTGGTCATGTCGGCGGCACCGCAGCCGGTGAGCAGCGCCAGGGAACTCACCGCGGCGATCGCGGCAGTGGTACGGACGCGCATGTCAGGCTCCCTTCCTCGCGCGGCGTTCGGTGGGCTGGGTCACCCGGTCGAGCATCAGGCCGAGGCAGACGATCGCGCCGCCGGCCACCAGACCGGTCGCCAGGTCGCCCTGGGCGAGGCCGAAGACCACGTCGTAGCCGAGGGCACCGCCGCCGACCAGTCCGCCGATGACGACGACGGCGAGGACCAGGACGAGGCCCTGGTTGACGGCGAGCAGCAGCGCCGGGCGGGCCAGCGGGAGCTGCACCTGCCGCAGCTGCTGCCAGCTGGTCGCGCCGAGCGAACGGGAGGACTCCAGGGCGGCGGGGTCGACCTGGCGCAGGCCCTGGGTGGTGATGCGGACGACGGCCGGCAGGGCGTAGACGATCGCGGCGGCGACGGCCGGGGCGCGGCCGACGCCGAACAGGGCGACGACCGGGATGAGGTACACGAACTGCGGCATCGTCTGGAACACGTCCAGCACGGGCCGCAGGGCGCGCTCCAGCCGGTCGCTGCGCGCCGCGGCGATACCGACGGCGAAGCCGACGACGAGGGTGACGGCGACGGCCGCGAGGACCTGCGAGAGGGTGTCGAGGGAGGGCTTCCACACGCCGAGGACGCCGATGGCGGCCATGGCGAGGACGGCCGTCAGGGCGGTGCGCCAGGTGCCGATGACCCAGGCCAGGGCGGCGACGGCGAGGAGGACCGCCCACCAGGGCAGCCACTGCAGGCCGTCGCGCATCGGGTCCAGGACCCACGTGGTGAAGTGGCCGGCCCAGTCGGCGGTGCCGCCGATGACGGGGACGCCGGAGTACAGGTGGGCGGTCATCCAGTCGACGGCGCGGTTGACGGGCTCGGCGATGCCGACGACCCAGGCGTCGGGCCAGTCGAGGCGGCCGGCGAGCCGTCCGGCGACCGCCACGACGACGACGCCGGCGAGGGCGTAGAGCCAGCCGCGTCCGCTGTGCGGCTCGGGGTCGGCGCCGAGCCTCTCCCCCGCCGCGCCGGTGACCCGGTCCAGGACGACGGCCAGCAGCACGATCGGGATGCCGGCGGCGAGCGCGGCACCGACGTCGACGGAGGCCAGGGCCTGGTAGACGCGGTCACCGAGACCGCCCGCGCCGATGACGGCCGCGATGACGGCCATGGACAGCGCCATCATGATCGTCTGGTTGACGCCGAGGAGGAGTTCCTTGCGGGCCAGCGGGATGCGCGCGGTCAGCAGCCGCTGGCGGGCGGTGGCGCCGAGCGACTCGACGGCCTCCAGCACCTCCTTGTCGGCGCCGCGCAGTCCGAGCGAGGTCAGCCGGGCCATGGGCGGGGCGGCGTAGACGACGGTGGCCAGGACAGCCGCCGGGACGCCGATGCCGAAGACGAGGACGACGGGCAGCAGGTAGGCGAAGGCGGGCAGCACCTGCATGGTGTCCAGCACCGGGCGCAGGACGCGGTCCATCCGGTCGGACAGCCCGGCGGCGAGCCCGAGCAGCACGCCCACGACGATCGAGGCGAGGACGGCGACCACCATCAGGGCGAGCGTCTGCATGGTCGGCACCCACATGCCGAGCAGTCCGCAGGCGAGGAAGGCGACGGCCGTGCCGAGCGCCAGCCTCACGCCGGCGACCCGCCAGGCGACGAGGGCGCCCAGGGCGGTGACCCCGGCCCAGCCGACGGCGAGGAGGGTGAGGTAGACGGCGCGGACGGCGAGGACGACGACGTTGCTGACGTGGCCGAAGAAGTAGAGGAACAGCGGGTGGCTGTCGCGGTTGTCGATGATCCAGTCGCTGGTCCTGGCGAGCGGCTCGGACAGGTCGACGGTCAGGGCGCCCGGCCAGGTGCCGCTCGCCCAGCGGGCGTTCGCGAGCGGGACGAGGACGGCCGCGGCGACCGCGAGCAGCAGGAGCTTGCGCACGGTCGGGTTCTTCAGCAGTCCGGGCAGGCCCGCGCGCGGCGGGTTCGCGGTGAGCGTGGCCATCACACCGCCTCCTTGGGCTGCTCCGTCCCCGGTGGAGCGGGCTGCTCCGTGCCGGCGACCACACCGAGGAGCGTGTCGGAGTCGACCACGCCGACGCAGCGGCCCTGGTCCACGACGCGCGCCGGTGCACCGGCGCGGGCGACCGCCTCGATCGCCTCGGAGACCGTCGCCTCGGGCCGCAGCGCGGGACCGCTGCCGTCCTGGCCGGCCGTGGGGCGGCGCATGGCGGTGCGGACGGTCATGACCTGCTCGCGCGGGACGTCGCGGACGAACTCGCGGACGTAGTCGTCGGCGGGCGCGCCGACGATCTCCTCGGGGGTGCCGAGCTGCACGACCCGGCCGTCGCGCATGAGCGCGATGCGGTCGCCGAGCTTGAGGGCCTCCTGGAGGTCGTGGGTGATGAAGACCATCGTGCGGCCCTCCTCGTGGTGCAGCCGGACCACCTCCTCCTGCATCTCGCGCCGGATCAGCGGGTCGAGCGCGCTGAACGGCTCGTCGAACAGCAGGACCTCGGGGTCGACGGCGAGGGCGCGGGCCAGGCCGACGCGCTGCCGCTGGCCGCCGGAGAGCTGGCCGGGGCGGCGGTGCTCCATGCCCTCCAGGCCGACCTTGGCGACGACCTCGGCGGCCCGCTCGCGCCGCTCGGCCTTGCCCATGCCCTGGATCTCCAGGCCGTAGGCGACGTTGTCGAGGACCGTGCGGTGCGGCAGCAGGCCGAAGTGCTGGAAGACCATGGCGGCGCGGTGGCGCCGCAGTTCGCGCAGCCGGGAGCGGTCCATGGCGCGCACGTCCTCGCCGTCGATGGCGATGGTGCCGGCCGTGGGCTCGATGAGCCGGGTCAGGCAGCGCACCAGGGTGGACTTGCCGGAGCCGGACAGGCCCATGACGACGAAGACCTCGCCCTTGCGCACGTCGAAGGTGACGTCCCGGACGGCGGCCGTGCAGCCGGTGCGCGAGCGCAGCTCGGCCGGGTCGAGGGCGGTGAGTTCCGGGTCGGCGGGGATGCGCTCGGCCTTCGGGCCGAACACCTTCCACAGTCCCTCCACCGAGAAGACGGGCGTGGTGTCCATGGTCTGCTCCGTGGGGGGTTCGAGGGTCGCGGTCATCGGGAACCACCACCGATCAGCTCGGCGGCACGCTCCCCGACCATGAGCACGCCGATCATGGGGTTCACGGTGGTCATGGTGGGGAAGACGGAGGCGTCGGCGATGCGGATGCCCTCCAGGCCGCGCACGCGCAGCTCGGGGTCGACGACGGCCTGCTGGTCGTCTGCGGCGCCCATCCTGCACGTCCCGGCGGGGTGGTAGACGGTGTGCGCGACCTTGCGCGCGTACTCGCCGAGCTCCTCGTCGCCGGTGACGTCCGGGCCGGGGGCCACCTCGCGCTTGAGCCAGCCGGCCAGCGGCTCGGTCTTCGCTATCTCACGGGCGATCCGGATGCCGTCGACGAGGGTGCGGCCGTCGTAGTCGTCCTCGTCGGTGAAGTAGCGGAAGTCCAGGGCGGGCTTGACGTCGGGGTCGGCGCTGGTGAGGTAGAGGCGTCCGCGGCTCTTCGGCTTGGGGATGTTCGGGGTCATGGAGACGCCGAACTCGGGCCGCCGGTAGCCCAGTCGCTCCGGGTTGTCGGTGAAGGGGATCTGGTAGAAGTGGAACATCAGGTCCGGGTGCGGGAGTTCGGGGTCGCGCCGCACGAACAGGCCCGCGTCGGAGTCCATCGCGGAGTTCTCCGGGAGGGGGCCGTTCGTCTCCCAGACGATGACCGACTCGGGGTGGTCGAGCAGGTTCTCGCCGACGCCCGGCAGGTCGTGCGTGACGGGGATGCCGAGCTTCTCCAGGTCGGCCTTGGGGCCGATGCCGGAGTGCATCAGCAGCCGGGGCGAGTCGACGGCCCCGGCGCACAGCAGCACCTCGTTGCGCGCCTTGACGAGGATCTCCTCGCCGTCCTTGGTGCGCACGTGCACGCCCTCGGCGCGGTTGCCGTCCAGCTGGAGCTTGTACGCCCAGGTCTCCAGCAGGAGCGTCAGGTTGGGCCGCTCGTCCATCACCGGGTGGAGGTAGGCCACCGACGCGGAGGACCGCTTGTTGTTCTCGGGGTGGTAGGCGAGGTCGAAGAAGCCGACGCCCTCGGTGAACGGCTTCTTGTTGAAGCCCTCCACCCTCGGGACGCCGAGTGCCTCCTGGGCCGCGTCGACGAAGTCGCGGGCGATGGCGTTCCGGTCCTTCTCGTCGACCGGGACGATGTTGTTGAGCAGCCGGGCGAAGTAGGCCTCCATCTGCACCGCGCCCCAGCCCTCGGCGCCGGCGGCCTCCCACTCGTCCCAGTCGGCGGGCAGCGGCTTGAAGGCGATCAGGGTGTTGTGGGAGGAGCAGCCGCCCAGGACGCGGGCGCGGCTGTGCCGGATGTGCGAGTTGCCGCGGGGCTGTTCGGTGGTCGGGTAGTCGTAGTCGAGTTCACCGCCCAGCAGGCCCATCCAGCGGCGCAGGGTCAGCACGTCGTCGCGGCCGACGTCGCTGGGTCCGCCCTCGATGACGGCGACGGTGACGTCGGGGTTCTCGGTGAGTCGGGAGGCGATCACGGAACCTGCTGTTCCGCCGCCTATGACGACGTAGTCGAATTCATGGGTGTGGTCGGACATGAGGGTGGTACTCCAGGAGAGCCGGGACGAGTGTGCTCGTCGGGGGACAGGGTGCGGAGCCGTGTGAGCCGTCGTTCGCGGGGCCGTCCGTGAGGGGGACTGCCGCTCGGGGGGCCGCCGTTCGCCGGGCCGCCGGTCTCGTGGGGGCACCGGAGCGGAAGGACGTCGGGTCGGGACAGGCCGGCGGGGCGCGGGTGCGCCGGTCCGCTCAGCCGGCGAACCAGCGCACCGGCTTGGGCGCGAGGTTCTGGTAGACGTGCTTGGTCTCTCGGTACTCGGCGAGCCCGGCCGGGCCCAGTTCGCGGCCCACGCCGCTCTTGCCGAAGCCGCCCCACTCCGCCTGCGGCAGGTAGGGGTGGAAGTCGTTGATCCAGATGGTGCCGTGGCGCAGCCGGCCGGCGACGCGGCGGGCCCGGCCCGGGTCGGCGGTCCAGACGCCGCCCGCGAGCCCGTACTCGGTGTCGTTGGCCAGCGCGACGGCCTCGTCCTCGGTGCGGAAGGTCTCGACGGTGAGGACCGGCCCGAAGACCTCCTCGCGCACGACGCGCATCTCGCGGTGGCAGTGGTCGAGGACGGTCGGCTCGTAGAAGTAGCCGTTCTCCGGGCGCTCGGGGGACGGTTCGGGGCGCTTGCCGCCGCAGCGCAGCACCGCGCCCTCCTCGAGGGCGGAGGCGACGTACGCCTCGACCTTGGCGCGCTGCTGCTCGGAGACGAGCGGGCCGCATTCCACGCCGTCGCCGGTGCCGCGGCCGAGACGGATCCTCCCGGCGCGGCGGGCCAGTTCGGCGACGAACCGCTCGCGCACGGACTCCTCGACGATGAGGCGGGCACCGGCCGAGCAGACCTGGCCGCTGTGGATGAAGGCGGCGTTGAGGGCCTGGTCGACGGCGGTGTCGAAGCCCTCCTCGGTGGCGCAGGCGTCGGCGAAGACGACGTTGGGGTTCTTGCCGCCGAGTTCGAGGGCGACCTTCTTCACGGTGGGTGCGGCGGCCTGGGCGACCTTGGTGCCGCTGACCAGTCCGCCGGTGAAGGAGATCAGGTCGACGTCGGGGTGCTCGGACAGGCGCGCGCCGACCGAATGGCCGGGCCCGGTCACAAGGTTGGCGACACCGGCGGGCAGTCCGGCCTCGACGAGCAGGCCGATCAGCGCGACGGTGGTCATCGGCGTGATCTCGCTGGGCTTGACGACGAAGGTGTTGCCGGCGGCGAGGGCCGGGGCGATCTTCCAACTGGCCTGGAGCAGCGGGTAGTTCCAGGGCGTGATCATCGCGCAGACGCCGACCGGCTCGTGCACGACGACGCTGTGGACGTCCGGCGAGCCGGCGTCCACGACCCGGCCCGGGGCCTCGCCCGCCACCAGGTCGGCGAAGTAGCGGAAGGCGTCGGCGACGCAGTCGATGTCGACGCGGCCCTCCTCGACGGTCTTGCCCGCGTCCTGGGCCTCCAGCCGCCCGAGTTCGTCGCGGTCGCGCACGAGGAGGTCGGCGACGCGGCGCAGCAGCGCGGCACGCTCGGCGACGGGGGTGCGCGGCCACGTGCCCTCGTCGAACGCCTGCCTCGCCGCGGCGACGGCCAGGTCGGCGTCCGTCTCGTCCCCCTCCGCGACGAGGGCGAAGGGCACGGCGTCCGCGGGGTCGATGATCGCGCGCGTGGCCCCGGAGAGGGCGGCCCGCCACTCTCCTCCCGCATGGATGGTTTCGCGCGCCTGAAGTTCGGTACTTTCCGCCATGATCGCTCTTCGCCTTCCGTTCCTGATCAGCGCCCCTGTGTCACATACGTGTCACTAAGGGACCGAGTTCGCCTGCCCGACTCCCTCGATTGCATGCGCCTGCGCGACCGAAAGTGCGCTGTGTCACGGGAGATGTGGGCAAACCAGGGCATAACGTCCGGCGATCGCCTGCACCCGGGTGTGGCCGGAAAGGAACGGGAACGCGCGCAGGCCCCGCACCGGGAACCGGTGCGGGGCCTGCGCGCAGGAAGCGGTCGGCCCGGGTGGGCCGGGGCGTCAGATGAGGCCGAGGGCGCGGACCGCCTCGCGCTCCTCCTCGAGCTCCTTGACGGAGGCGTCGATGCGGGTGCGCGAGAACTCGTTGATGTCCAGGCCCTGGACGATCTCGTACTTGCCGTCCTTGCAGGTGACGGGGAAGGAGGAGATCAGGCCCTCCGGGACGCCGTAGGAGCCGTCCGACGGGATGCCCATGGAGACCCAGTCGCCCTCGGCGGTGCCGTTGACCCACGAGTAGACGTGGTCGATGGCGGCGTTGGCGGCGGAGGCGGCCGAGGAGGCGCCGCGGGCCTCGATGATGGCGGCACCACGCTTGGCGACCGTCGGGATGAAGTCCTCGGCCAGCCACTTCTCGTCGTTGACGACCTCGGCGGCGTTCTTGCCGGCGACCGTCGCGTGGAAGATGTCCGGGTACTGCGTGGCGGAGTGGTTGCCCCAGATCGTCAGCTTCCTGATCTCGGAGACCGGGGTGCCGGTCTTCTTCGACAGCTGCGTCAGGGCGCGGTTGTGGTCCAGGCGGGTCATGGCCGTGAACCGCTCGGCCGGGACGTCCGGCGCGGCGGCCTGGGCGATGAGGGCGTTGGTGTTGGCCGGGTTGCCGACGACCAGGATCCGCACGTCGTCCGCGGCGTGGTCGTTGATGGCCTTGCCCTGCGGCTTGAAGATGCCGCCGTTGGCCTCCAGCAGGTCGCCGCGCTCCATGCCCTTGGTGCGGGGGCGGGCGCCGACGAGCAGGCCGACGTTGGTGCCGTCGAAGGCGACGTTGGGGTCGTCGGTGATCTCGATGCCCTGGAGGAGCGGGAACGCGCAGTCGTCCAGCTCCATGGCCGTGCCCTCGGCCGCCTTCAGCGCCGGCGTGATCTCGAGGAGGCGCAGCTTCACCGGCACGTCCGCGCCGAGCAGCTGACCGGAGGCGATGCGGAAGAGCAGGGCGTAACCGATCTGGCCGGCCGCGCCGGTGACGGTGACGTTCACGGGAGTGCGGGTCATGGCGTTCTCCGTATGACAGCTGGCGGTAGGGGCGGGGTCCCTGCCCCGGACATGTGATCGATCTCTTGGCGTCAAGAGATCCGACCAGCGGTCAGGCTATCGCGCTCCCGGGATCCCGGGCCGCCGGGTCGGTGTGGCCCGGCCCACAACCCCTCCCCCGGCCCGCACGGGAAGCGGCCGCCCGTCCGGGAGAGGAGGACGAAGGCGGCCGCATGAGGGGGAACCGACCGAGCCGGACTCCCGTGGGGGTACGGTCCGCCTGCCCCGATCCGCCCGGTCCATGCCCGCCCCGGGCGCATTTCCGGCCACTTCCCTGCCCGGGGCCCGGCCGCGCTCCCCCGCGCCTCACCTCCGGGACCCGGGCCCGAACGCACTCTCCCGCGCGTCCGCTTCGGGATGGGGACCCGGACGCGCTCCCCCGCGCGCCACCACCACGACTGGGGCCCGGACGCACTTTCCCGCGCGTCACCTCCGGGACCCGGGCCCGGACGCACTCCCCCGCGCTCCACCACCGGGACCCGGACCCGAACGCACTTCCCGCGCTTCACCTCCGAGACCCGGGCCCGAACGCGCTCCCCGCGTCTACTTCGTGCAGCCCCGGCCGCCCGCCGCCAGGGTCGCGCACGCCTTGGCGTCGGCGGCGCTCCGCACCGGCACCATCGGGGTGTACGCGATGGTGTCGCCGGTCGCGGTGATGCTCCCGGACTGCTTCCTCCCGCCCGCGCTGATCTTGACCTCGTCGCCCTGCGCGGCCCCGGTGATCCGGCCCCAGGCCGCCTTGCAGGTCTCGCTGTAGCGGACCTCCACGACGGTCGTGCCGACGGTCGCGGTCGTGGCCGTGGTGACCAGGTCGCCGCTGCACCCCATGTTCTCCGCGTCCTTGCCCACGCAGCTGTCGCCGCTGCACTTCACGCCGGGCGGCAGCTGCACCTTGGCCGTGGCGGTCGGGGACGGCGACGCGCCGCCCTCGCGCGCCTCGTCGTCCCCTCCGCCCCCGGTCAGGTAGAAGGCGCCGGCGATCACCACGAGCACACCCACGGCGGCCGCGACGAAGGTCGCGGTCCGGCGCCTGCCGGCGGCCGGTGCGGCCCCGGCGGGGACGGCGTCCTGCGGGGGTTCACCGGACGCGCCGGCGTCGGCCGGACGGGAGCGGTCGCCGGAGGGCGTGGCGGGGCTCGCGGGGCCGGAGCCGGGCCGGCCGCCCGTGCCGTCACCGGCGCCCGCCGGGCGGCCGACCGGCGACGGGCCCTTGTACCCGGCCAGCCCCCAGGAGTTGACGTCGCCCGCCCCGCCCCGGCCGCCCTCGCGCGGAGCGCTGCCGGTGGAGTCCTGCACCTCGGGCGCGGTGGGCTGCACCGGCACGCTCGGCGCGACCCCGGCGGGACCCGCGATCCCCGGCGTGACCGTGGCGCTGCCGCCGCGGCGGGCGGGCCGGCCGCCCGGGGAGGCCGCCGCACCGCCACCCGACGCGCGCGCGGCGTCGCCGAAGTCCTGCCCGCCGAACTCCCCCAGCGCCGCGCGCGCCTGGGAGATCCGTATGGCCTCCATCGTCATGTCGTGCCGCATCTCCGAGCGGCTCCAGGCGCGTTCGGCGAGCTCCCACATGGTGGTCAGGTGCAGCGGATTGGTGCCGGTGACCTCGGCCAAGGCCACGACGGCGCCCTTCGGCGCGAGCAGCCGGCCGTTCAGATAACGCTCCCAGGACGTCTTGCTGTAGCCCGTGCGGTCCGCCACCGACGCGATGCTCAGCCCGCTGCGGTCCACGAGCCTGCGCAACTGGCTGGTGAACTCCCTGATCTGCGGATCGAGCTCATCGGGCAAGGCCTTCCAACGAGGCATTGCGTCCCCCCTCTTCCCCCCGGTCGTGCTGATGTTTCCCCGCGCCCTGCGCGCGCCCCCCGCGCGCGGCGGCCCTGGCCGAGTCCCGGTGTGGCTACCCACTGGGATGCGCCCACGCAGGATCTCAGTTCCCGGCTCCGGGGCGCACAGGAGCGCGGATACCGCGCGCAGAAAGACGCCGAGCCGTCCCGATCGTCCACGCCCGAACCGGTGTCACACCACTTCGTGCAGAATCGGACGCCGGACGTACCGGAACCGTCACTTCCGTGCCACAGCGCTCTGACAGCCGTTGAACAGGCCGTTCGCCGTGCAGGAGATTGTTCGTACGGCGGCGGCCCGTCCTTCCTCGGGGGAGAGGACGGGCCGCCGCTCAGGTCACCCGCTGGTGACGGTGAAGTGCAGGGTGTCCTTGAGGAAGGGGATCTGCAGCCACGGGTTCGGCTGGACCATCAGCGCCAGCAGGACGATCACCGCGCCCAGCACGCCGTAGGTGGCGATGTCCGTGAAGCGGGAGCGGACCGCGAGCATGCCCACGCCGGGCAGCAGCCAGCGCAGCGCCCCGCCGCCCAGCAGCGCGACACCGATCAGGAGCGTCCCGAGCCGGAACTGGTCGAACGCGGTCACCAGCAGGCCGGCCCCGGCCAGCCCCAGGACGGCGAGCAGCGGCCACTGCCGGGCCGGCGCCGGCGCGTCCCCGGGCGCCGCCCGGCCACCGCCCTCGGGCCGCGCGGTGTCCCGGGTGAACAGCGGGAACCGCCGGGTGACCCGTCGCGGCCGGCCCTCGGCGTCGGGCGCGCTGACGGGGTCGCGGACGGTGATCTCCTCCGCGGAGTCCTGCTCGCCGGGGGCGGGGTGCTCAGCCGACACTGCGCTCCGCCGCCTCGACCACGTTGACGAGCAGCTGCGCGCGGGTCATCGGGCCGACCCCGCCGGGGTTCGGCGAGATGAAGCCGGCGACCTCGGCCACGTCGGGGTGGACGTCGCCCACGATCTTGCCCTCGGCGCTGCGCGAGACGCCGACGTCGAGGACGGCCGCGCCCGGCTTGACGTCCTCGGCGCGGATCAGGTGGGCGGAACCGGCGGCGGCGACGATGATGTCCGCGCGCCGCAGGTGGGCCGACAGGTCGCGCGTGCCGGTGTGGCACTGGGTCACGGTGGCGTTCTCGCTGCGGCGGGTCAGCAGCAGCGGCATGGGGCGGCCGATGGTGACGCCGCGCCCGACGACCACGACCTCGGCGCCCTTGATCTCCACCCCGTACCGGCGCAGCAGGGTCAGCACGCCGTTCGGCGTGCAGGGCAGCGGCGCGGGCTCGTTGAGGACGAGCCGCCCGAGGTTCATCGGGTGCAGGCCGTCCGCGTCCTTGTCCGGGTCCATGAGTTCGAGGATGCGGTTCTCGTCGATGCCGCGGGGCAGCGGCAGTTGCACGATGTACCCGGTGCAGGCCGGGTCCTCGTTCAGTTCGCGGACGACCGCCTCGATCTCCTCCTGCGTGGCGGTGGCGGGCAGCTCGCGCTGGATGGAGGCGATGCCGACCTGGGCGCAGTCGCGGTGCTTGCCGGCGACGTACTTCTGGCTGCCGGGGTCGTCCCCGACGAGGATCGTGCCGAGGCCGGGCGTGACGCCCTTCTCCTTCAGCGCCGCCACGCGGGCGGTCAGATCGGACTTGATCGCGGCTGCGGTGGCCTTGCCATCGAGAATCTGGGCGGTCATGCCCCCATCCTCGCGGATGACCCGCCCGCGGTTCCAATCCGCCCGCGATCCGGGCACCGGGCCGCCCGTCCCGCCGTATCCGCACATGATCGGCGATGTTGCACTTGCACAACACATCGGGAACGCGGCTGGACAAGCCCGTGCGCGGTGCAGAACGATGAGCTGACAAGTGCTGCGGGCAGCTCAACGGGGGGACGGTCGCAACTGCAGAACTTTCCTCCGTGCGGGATGTCGCGCGCCGTCCCCGCACTCGGAAACCAACGGAGGAAAGCCCGCCATGAGCTACGGCGACCCGAACAACCCCTACGGCGCCCCCCAGGGCCAGCAGCCGCAGCAGCCCGGTTACGGCTACCCGCAGCAGCAGGGACAGGCGCCCGGCTACGGCTACCCGCAGGCCCCTCCGGTCTCCCCCTACGGCGGCCCCGCAGCCCCCACGACGATGCCGGGCTCGGTCGGCGCGGCCCGCGTGATGCTGTGGGTCATCGTCGGTCTGCAGGTCATCGGTGTGGCCCTCTTCGCCTTCGGCGCCGCGGCTCTCAACGCCGCGAAGGACGACGAGTCCCTCAAGGACAACACCGCCTTCCAGGACCTGGTCGGTGACTCGACCGGCCTGATCTGGGGCTATGTGGTGTTCGGCCTGGCCTGGCTGGTGTTCGCGGCCGTACTGGCCACGAAGTTCAAGAACGGCGGCAACGGCGCCCGCGTCACCATCCTGGTGTTCGCCATCATCACGGCGGTCCTCGGCATCTACCCGTTCGTCATCGTCGGCCTGGTCCACACGATCCTGGCCGTCCTCGTCGCCGTGTTCGTCGGCAACGCGGCCGGCAAGGCCTGGTTCAACCGCCCCCGTTACTGAGCGGATCCGGTCGGGCGGACCACTTCACGCCAATCACATCCAAGGGCCGTGTCTCACCCGTACGAGGGGGGCACGGCCCTGGTGCGTCGCCCTAGTCTGACGGTGCAGCCGTTCAGGCACGGGGAGACACCTTGTTCAGCATCGTCGTGGTACCTCCGCCGACCACGGAGGACGAGCGAGACCGCACCCGGACCGCATGCGCGCCCCGCACGAAGACCCCCGGCGGCCGCGCGCCCGACAACGTTGCCCACCCCCTCCGTCCGGCCCTCCGGCACCGGCGGTACGGCCCGGCCCGGGTGACCCGGTGACCGAGCCCTACGCCGTGTCCGTCCCGAAGGGGTACCGGGTCGGCGTCTGGGAGGTGCGCGAGCCGCTGGCGACCGGCGCCTTCGGCAGTGTGTACGCCGCCCGCCGCCTCGGGGACGGCGCCGAACTGCCGGCCACGGCCGCCCTGAAGTTCCTGCCCACCGGCACGGCCACGCCCCGCCGGCTGACGCACCTCAGGGAGCTGGCCGAGCGGGAGGTCGCCCTGTACCGGCGGTTGAGACGGCCGCGTCTGGTGCGGATGTACCAGACGCTGACCGTCGACGACCCGGGCCGCCCGCACCTGGACGGCGCCACCGTCCTCGTCCTGGAACGGGCCGAGGGCTCCCTGTCCGCCCTGCTCGCCGGCGCCGCGCGGCCCTCCGCCGGACCCGCGCTGCTCGCGCAGATCTGCGAGGGCCTGGTCCAGCTGCACGCGGCGGGATGGGTGCACGGCGACCTGAAGCCGGCCAACGTGCTGCTGATGGCGGACGGTTCGGTGCGGCTCGCCGACTTCAACATGGCCGCCGAGCTGGAGGGGACGCACGCGTACACCCCGGCCTTCTCCACTCCCGACTACACCCCGCCGGAACTGCTGTGGACGGAGATCGGCGAACGCGGCCGCCGCATCCGCCCCTCCGCCGACGTGTGGGCCTTCGGCGTCCTGGCGCACCTGGTGCTCACCGGCTCCTACCCGCTGCCCGGCGCCACCCCGGCCGCCCGCCGCGACGCCGCGGCCGCCTACGCCCGCGGCACCGAGGCGCTGCGCCTGTCGCCCGAACTGCCCGAGGCCTGGCGGCGGATCATCACCGCCTGCCTGACCCGCACCCACCGCGACCGCATCGCCACCCCGGCGCTGCTGCGGTCGGCCCGCGCGGCCGCCGGCGCCGGGCACCACCCGTTCCCCGCACTCCGCCCGTTCCTGCCGCGCCGCCCCGCCCGGCGCCCGGCGCGCGCGTGGATCACGGCGGCCGCGGCCGCCGCCGTCTGCGCCCTCGCGGCCCTGGCCTACGGCATCGGCCTCTGGGCGGACGGCACACCGGGCGGCAGCGGATCCGGCGCGGGCGCCCACGTCGCCGCCGCCACGTACGGGGCCCCGGAACTGCGCACCGACCGGGGCATCCCGCCCGCCTACCGGCTGCTGATCGTGGAGACGGCACACGACTGCGACCAGGAGGAGGTCAGCCCGGTGCTGCTCGCCGCCATGCTGAAGGTGGAGAGCGACTTCGACCCGGACCTCGCCGACCCGGACCGCGACGAGTACGGCATCGCCCGCTGGACCCCGCGGGTGCTGCGCTGGTGGATGAACGAGGACGGCACCCCCAACGAGACCGTGCCGCGGCCGCCGTTCCCCCCGGCCGAGTCCATCCCGGCGATGGGCCGCTACCTGTGCTGGATCGCGCCGCGCCTCAGCGACGACCTGCCCGGCGACCGCCGGGTCCTGGTCGCCGCTGCCTACCGGACGTCGTACGGAACGCTGAACAAGGCGGGCGGCGTCCCCCCGGACCAGCGCGCCTACGCGGCGCGCGTCGCCCGCTACCTGGAGGAGTACGCCCCGCCGCGCAGCCGGTGACCCGCGGGGCTCAGGCCGCGGGCACGAGCCTCGGGCGGGGCTCCGGCGGCACCACACTGCTCACCACCGCGGCGTCGCGCCGCTCCTCCCGGCGGACGGCGGTCCCAGCGTCGAGGGTCACCCGCGCCGTCGCCAGGACGTCGCCCTCCTGCTCGACGACCAGGTCGACGACCGGACGGCCCCCGGGCCCCTCGGCCACGCGGGCACGGCAGTGGGTGGGCAGCTCGAACTCGCCGAACCGCAGGAACGTCACGTCGCAGGCGGTCAGGACGGGGTGCCGGGGCAGGTCGTCGCCGTCCCACAGCTCGTGGACGGCCGTGGTCGCCGTCTGCCGGAGCGCCTCGAACATCACCGCGCCCGGGATGTGGTCCACGGGGTGGTCGAACAGCGCGGGGTGGTCGCGGTCGACGACCACCTGTGCCACCACCTCCGCGCCGGGCGCGACGGTGACCCGGCCCAGGACGACGTTGGCGGACAGCTCGCGGCCGACCTGCGCCGGTGCCCGGCGGTTGGCGAGCGGGTGAGCGCGCGCCGGGCTCAGGTCGAGGGCGGAGCGGGTCCGGGTGCGCAGCCGCCGCATGGCCGGTCGCGGTATCCAGCGGAAGTCGAGCCGCATGGCCGCCGCGGCCGTGCCGTCGACCGACGCCCGCACCTCCACGACGGTGCCGCACGGCCGCCCGGCCCGCTCCCGGACCTCCGTGAACTCGCCGTCCACGGTCACGGAGGCGGGCGCGTCGCCGATGCGCAGCGCGTCCAGGTCGAGGATCTCCAGGGTGCCCCGGTCGAAGACGAAGCTGCTGTCGGCCGGCGCCGCGAGGTACTCGTGCGAGGCGAGGATGCACGCCTGCCGGAAGATCTCCAGCACGAGCAGCGGGTCGTAGTACGCGTGCGGCGACGCGTCCCTGACGTGGTCGCTGTAGTACAGGTGGGCACGGGGCGGTTGGGCCGCCACCCGGAACGTGCGCCGGCCGGTGCGCGCGGCGTCGGTCAGGAAGCATTCGCTGACGGCGGCGCGGTGGGTGAGCGCGCGGTCGACGGTCCGTGCGAAGGAAAGGGCGCCGTCTGCCATGGGTGTCGCCTCCTCGGGCGGGTTCGGTGTCGTGGGGAGTGCCGTCCGGCGCTGTAACACCGGGTGCCGGGGCCGGGCCGGGGCGGGGGCCGTCCCGCCGCCCCGGTGGGGAGAGCCGCTCAGCGGGCGGGGACGTCGTGCCGTCCGTCGAAGACGACGAGCTGGCGTCCTCGTACCCCGCCCGCGGCGAGTCGCCGGTGGGCCTCGGGCACGGCCGACGGGGCGAGCAGCGAGTCGGTGCGGACCGAGAGCACCCCCTCGCAGGCGAGTGCGGCGAGTTCGGTGAGCGCCCCGGCCTTGTCCGGGTAGGCCATCACGTTGAGCTCGTGACGCACGATCCCGCGGGGCAGGTGCAGTGCGCCCGGCCGGCAGGTCACCACCGCACCGCGGTCCCGGACTACGTCGAGGACCGGTTCGCCCAGGACGGCCGCGTCCACGAGTGCGTCCACGCCCTGGGGCACGGCACGGCGGTAGCGCTCGGCGAGCGCGGCCGGGCTCACCGGCGCCTGGGGCCGCGGGGCCGCCGGTCCCGCGTCGCGGGGCACGACGATCTCCGCACCGAGCTCCTTGAGCAGCGGCTCGTCCTTCTCGGCGGCCTCGGCCACCACCCGCAGCCCGCGGTGCACGGCCAGCTGGATCACGAAGCCGCCCAGGGCGCCCGCCCCGCCGGTGACGGCCAGGGTCGAGCCGGACCGGAGTCCCAGCAGGGCGAGCGCCTGATGGGCGGTGAGCGCGTTCATCGGCAGCCCGGCCGCCCGGACGAGGTCCAGACCCGGCGGGACCAGGACCGTGTCCGCCGCGGAGACGACCACGTACTCCGCCTGGGCGCCGCCCTGCGGGCGGAACGGGTCGACGAAGGCCATGACATGGTCGCCCAGGGCGAACAGCGTGCCGGCCCCCGCGGCGTCGACGGTGCCGGAGACGTCCATGCCGGGGACGTACGGGGGCTCGAAGGGGGCCACGTAGGCCGCCAGCTCACCCGAGCGGAGCATGAGGTCGGTGGGGTTGACGGCTGCGGCGGCCACTCGCAGACGCAGCTCTCCGGGGCCCGGGTCGGGGATGGCCCGGTCGATGACCTCGAGCACGTCGGGCGCGCCGTGTTCCAGGATTCCGACTGCACGCATGGTGGAGCACCTTCTTCAGGGGCCGATGAGGCCGGCGGGTGGGATTCAGTGGTGGACGGGGGCGGGCAGCGTCCCGGCTGCCCGGAGGGACGCCGGCGGCAGGGGCGTCGGCGGGGCCTGCGGCGGTGCCGGGAGCAGCCGCCAGCCCTCCCGCGCGGCGATCGCCCGCAGTTCGCGGTCGCCGCCGACCACCACGCCCCGGCCGGCGGCCCGCAGCATGGGCAGGTCCGAGACGTGGTCGCCGTAGGCGGTGGTGGCGGCGGGGTCGACGCCGTGTCCGGCGCACCAGGACCGCAGGGCGTCGGCCTTGCTGCCGCCGATCATGGTGAGGGCCGCGTCACCGGTGTAGTGGCCGAGGACGATCTCCGGTTCCGTCGCGAGGACCGCGTCCACCCCGAGCAGCCGGGCGAGCGGGGCGAGGAGCGCCGGGAAGGAACCCGAGACGAACACGACGGGCTCACCGGCGGCCTGGTGCCGGCGCAGCTCGGCGACGGCGCTGCCGTGGAGGAACCCGCCCGTCTCCAGCTCCGAGCGGAACCAGTCCCCGGCCAGTTCCTCGACGTAGGCGGCGCTCAGGCGGGCGTAGCTGGCGAAGTAGGCGCGGTTGGTCCGCGACCGGCACACGCCCGCCTCGGTCATGGCGCGCAGGCGCTGCCGCTCCTCCCTGTAGGCCTGGGCGGGGCGTCCTTCGGCGGCGAAACGGTACTCCAGGAACCGGAAGAGCGTGGTCTCCGTGGTCAGGGTGCCGTCGACGTCGAAGAACGCCGCTCCCGGGGCGTCAACGCGCAAGGCGCACGCCCTTCGCGGCCAGGAGCCGGGCGGTCTCGGCCACATTGGAGGCGTCGAGTATCTCGTCGTCGGTGATCTGCACCTCGTACACCTGCGACAGGTGGACGGCGAGCTCCAGCAGCACCAGGGAGTCGAAGTCCATGTCCTCGTACGGGGTGGTGGCGGTGGCGTCCTGCGGTGCCTCGAACTTGCCGCGGACGACGTCGAGGACGGCCTGAACCAGTTCGGCCGGGGCGGTGGTGGCGGTGGTCTGTGCGGTCATGGTCTTCCTTCGTCTGTTCCGTCGATGGGGTGGGCCGGGTGGCGAGGAGTGCCGTGGCGCGCTCAGGCGGGTACCACGTCCGGCCAGGTGAGGGCCGCGGAGCCCCAGGTGAGACCGCCGCCGAAGGCGGTCAGCAGGACCCGCTCCCCCACGGCGAGGGAGTCGGAGGCCGCGGCGTCGGCGAGGGCGATCGGGATGGACGCGGCCGAGGTGTTCCCGACCTGGTCGAGATTGACCACCGCCCGCTCGGGGGGTATCCCGAGCTGTTCGGCGACCGCCCGCAGGATGCGGACGTTGGCCTGGTGGCCGACCAGGTGGCCGAGGCTGTCGACCGGCCAGCCGATCCGGTCGAGCAGGGAGCGGGACGACTCGCTCATCCGCTGCACCGCGGACAGGAAGACCTTGCGCCCCTCCATGGTGAAGTACTCGTCTCCGGGGGCCGGTTCGGTCAGCGCGGCGCGCTGGCGGGAGCCGCCGGCCGGGATGCAGATCACGTCCTTCTGCGTGCCGTCGGAGCCGAGCTCGAAGCCGTGCAGCGCGCCGGGCCGGTCCGCGTCGCCCGCGGTGAGGACGACCGCGCCCGCCCCGTCCCCGAAGATCACGGAGGTGGTGCGGTCCGCCGGGTTGAGGATGGTCGAGTAGGTCTCGGCGCCGATGACCAGGGCCGTGGCCGCCCGTCCGGCGCTGATGGCGTTGGCCGCGGTCTCCAGCGCGTAGACGAACCCGGAGCACACGGCGCTGATGTCGAAGGCCGCCGCACCGGCGAGACCGAGCCGGGCCGCGACGTCGGGTGCGGTGGCGGGGCACAGGTGGTCGGGCGTGGTGGTCGCCAGGACCACGAGGTCGACCGCGCCCGGTTCGGGATCGACGCCCGCGGACTTCAGCGCGCGGTGCCCGGCCTCGACGGCGAGGTCGCCGGTGGAGGTGCCGGGGTCGGCCCAGCGCCGGCTGCGTATGCCGGTGCGGGACGTGATCCATTCGTCGGTGGTGTCGAAGCGGTCCGCGAGTTCTTCGTTGCTGACGCGGCGCGGAGGAAGGTAGGCGCCGAGTCCGGTGAGTACGGCGGTCAGGGGCATGTCTCTCGCCTCCCGTGGAGGGCCGTGGGCCGGTGGGGCCGGAGTGGCCCGGCTGCGGCCGAGGACGCAAAGGTGGGGATGGGAGCGGTGGGCTCCGGGTGGTGGTGCGCGCGAAGAACGGTCAGGCCGGGAGCAGGTGGGCGACGGAGCAGCTGAGCCGCAGACCGGCGTGGTCGGCGACCACCTGGGCGCTGCGCCAGGTGCCCTGGGCGCTCCTCAGCAGCTGCGGCTCGCGCAGCCCGACCTCGAACCGGCCGTCCGCCGGGGCTCCTTGGGGGGCCGGGCCGATGGTGGTCCGGCGCATCCACAGGGTGTTGCTGTCGGCGCGGGCGACACCGTCCAGCGTGTAGAGCAGGACCTGGCCGAGCTGGAGGGCGGCGACGAACAGATCGATCATCGTCGCCGGGCCGTCCGGGTCGAGGGTGAGGTCGGCCCGGGCGAGCGAGGAGTCCGGGAGCACCTCGACCGAGGTGAGCAGTTGCCGCCGGTCGCGGTGCGGGACGCCGAACGGCGCGTCGTTCCACGGCCCGGGCAGGGCGTCGGCACTGGGGTGGGAAGCCGTGCCGGGGGTGCTACCGGCCGCCTCCGCACGGCCGGTGCCCGCGGCGGTCTCCACCCGTACGGTGAGCAGTCCCACGCGGCATTCCATGGTGGTGGTGCCGTCGTCGGCCGTGTCCAGGAGCCGGCCCGAGACGGGGAAGGTGTCGAGTCCGTCCTCCTGCGGCTTGTTCCCGGCCTTGATGGTCAGTGACCGGACGGCGAACGGTGCCCCAGGGCCGAGGCCGCGCGTGTGGGCCGCGTGGAGGCCGGCGAGCCGAGCGCCGTAGATCATGACGTCGATGGTCGACAGGTGGGGGCGCTGGGTGCTGTCGCCCTTGCGGGACCAGGCTCCCGGGATCTCCAGTCCGGCGGTGGCGGTGATGCCCCCGGCGTCGATGGTGAGGTCGGTGAGCGAGTGGTGGACCCGCTTGAAGCCCTCGCCGAAGAACCGTCCTTCTCTGGCGCCGAGGAAGTCGTCCACGGTCCCCAGGGTGTCGAGAGGTGCTGCCGTAGTCATAGAGTTTCCTTCGTAGGCGGCCGACACCTTTGGGGGTGAAGGCCGTTGAACGGCGACGGCGATGCCCGGGACCCTCCGCAACAGTGGACCGGGTATCGCCGGCGTCCGGGGACTGCGCTCAGGGGGTACGGGCGGCCTGCACGGGCTCGGCGGTGCCGGCGACCGGCTCGGTCTCGGCGGGGTCGACGTGGTCGCCGCCCGCCGGCTTCTTGAAGTTCAGCACCACCAGGAACGTCAGCGCGATGCCGACGGCGATCGCCCAGGTGGCGGTGGTGACGCCGTCCATCAGCTGCCCGGTGTCCTTGGCGTCGCCGCCGGCGGCGTCGGCGATGGCGATCAGCACCGCCAGACCGACGGCACCACCGATCTGCTGACCCGTCGTCGCGATGCCGGAGCCGATGCCCTGGTCCGCTGCCTGCACACCGGTGGTGGCCGCGGCGAACATGGTGGTGAAGACGATGCCCTGGCCGAGCGAGAGCACGAACAGCGACGGGGCGATCAGCCCGTACGAGGCGTCCTGGCCGAGCGTCAGCGCGAGCACGACGGTGCCCACGAGTCCCATGGTCAGACCGATGAACAGCGTGTTGCGGACACCGAACTTGGTGGCCCACTTGCCGCCCACGATCGTGCCGATCAGGACGCTGCCGGACGGCAGGACGAAGGCGAAGCCGGTGGTCCAGGCGCTGTAGCCCTGCACGACCTGCCAGTACTGCGTGAGGAAGTACGCCAGCGCACCGAACGTGGCCATGAACAGGAAGGTGATGCCGGCGCCGGTGGACAGGTTCCGGTTGCCGAACAGCCGCAGCGGCACCATGGGGGCCGCGCTCCGGCTCTCGATGACCAGGAAGAGCACGAAGGTCACGACGGCCACGGCGAGCGCCGCCAGGACCTGACGGGAGCCCCAGCCCGCCTCCGGGCCCTGGACCAGGGCGAAGACGAACAGGGTGGAGGCGACGGTGCCGGTGAGGGCGCCCGGCAGGTCGAAGCCGCCGCCTGCCTGCGGCTTGTCGTCGGGCAGCAGCCACATGGCGACGAACATCGCGGCGCCCGCCAGCAGGACGTTGACGTAGAACACCGAGGGCCAGCCGAAGGCGTCGGTCAGCAGGCCGCCGAGGATGGAACCGAGCACCATGCCCGAGCCACCGGCGCCGCCCCACACGGACAGGGCACGGTTGCGCTCGGCGCCCTCCGCGAAGAGCGTGGTGACCAGGGAGAGGGTCGCCGGCGCGAGGAAGGCCCCGCCCAGACCCTGCACGGCCCGGGCCGCGATGAGCAGCCAGGGCTCCTGCGCGAGACCGCCCGCGAGGGAGGACGCCGCGTAGAGGAAGAGGCCGAGGACGAACATCCGCTTGCGGCCGAAGAGGTCGGTGGCCCGGCCGCCCAGCAGCAGGAACCCGCCGAAGGCGACGGCGTAGGCGGACACCACCCACTGGAGGTCCTGGGTGCCGAAGCCGAGGTTCTCGCCGATCTCCGGCAGGGAGACGAAGACGATGTTGTAGTCGATCGCAATGATCATCTGGGCGAAGGCGAGCAGTGCGAGCACCGCTCCCAGATGACGCGGCCGTGTCGAATTGATGCCGGACACGCCGACTTCCTTTCGTGGTTGACGTCAGGGGACGAGGAGAGGGAGGGAAGGGAGAGGGGAAGGGAGAGGAGCGGGAGGGGTCGGGGAGGTGACGCGGCGCGGGTCAGTAGCGCATGGCGTACGCGATGCGGCGCCCCAGCGACTTCTCGCGCTGGGCCTCGTGGAACCGGGCGTCGGCCTTGAGGTCCTCGATGTCCGCCTTGACGCGGCGCTGCGCCTCTTCGATGGCCTCCTCGATCGGGACCACCACCGGCAGGTCGAAGATCTTGACGATCTTCTCGATCCGGTCCGGGATCGGACCGCCGACGACCCGGTAGGGGATGTCCATCCGCTCCAGCGCCTCCACGAGCAGGTCGTCGGAGAGCCGGCGGAACTTCTCGGAGACCGGCCGGTGTCCGTCGGGCTCCATGTCGAACTCCACCGGCAGGTGGACGTAGGCGTCGTAGATGCGCTTGGCACGGGCGCGGGTGATGTCGCCGAGGGTGTCGGTGTAGCGCTGGTAGAAGTGCTTCACCGGCAGGCCCATGACCTTCTTGATGCCCTTGAACCACCAGTCCGCGCCGGGGTTGATGCCGACGCGCATACGCGCCTCGAAGTAGACCCACTCGTGGAACACGCCGCCGTCCGAGATGAACGCGTCCCCGCTCGACTCGTTGTGCACGCGCTCCTCGAAGCGGCGCAGTCCGAGTTTCACGAGTTCCATGGCATTGAGTTCCATGACGGTCTTGCCGGGGACGAGGTCCACGAGCAGCTCTCGGGACGTCTTGGCGTGGGTACGCGGAATTCCGGTGGCTATGGAAAGGGCCTCGGTCGTCGTCGATTTACCGGTGGAATACGTACCGGAAATGGCGAGCTTGAGCTTCGGATTGTCCTTGAAACTGGGTACTTCGAGCGCGGACACAGTGGGTCACCTTCGCGGAAGAGAGCCGGAGGGCTCGATGGGTGGGTCAGCGGGCGGACGCGGCGAGCCCGACGGCCTCCTCGACCGTCATGACCGTCGCGTCCTCGAGCCCCAGGTGCTTCACGGTCTGGGTGAGGCGCTCGGCCACGTCGCCGTGGACGGTGTGCACGGGCAGGCCCGTGGCTTCGAGGGCCGGCAGCAGCAGTTCCTCGGACAGGTGCCGGAAGTTCTCGTTGATCGGGCGGTTGTCCGGATCCAGTTCGAACTCCACCGGCACGTGCACGAACGCCTGGTAGGCCGTGCGGGCGTGGTGCTTCATCAGCAGGCCGATGTCGTCCACGGCGGCTTCCAGTGCGGCCACCGTGGCGCTGCGGTGCCGGTCGGCCGGCGGGGTGCGCGTGCCCGGGTACGAACCGGCCACCAGGCGGAGCTTGGCGTACACCCACTCGTGCACCACGGAACCGTCGGACACGAACCCCTCGGGGTGTGCGGCCTCGCCGAGCAGGCGTTCCGCGTAACGGTTCACGGTGAGCTGGATGAGCTGGCCGTCCGTCCAGTTGTGGACGCTGCGGCCCTCGCCTCCGATCGGCTCCCGCATGGGCGAACCGTGGGTGCGGGGCAGGCCGGTCAGATGCGAGAGCGCCGTGGAAAGCGTGGTCTTTCCCGATCCGTAGGCGCCTACGACGGCGATTCGTTTCGTCACGGATCCAGCATCACAGTCGAGTTCGACTCGAACCAGTGGCCATCAACGCTATTGCCACGAACAACAGGATGCCCGGGGAATGCGGAACGGAGAATCCGGATACACGTTACGGCATCGAACGCGAACGTGGTCATGGAATTCACAATTCCGCAAAACAGGCGCGCGCCCGGCCCACAGGTGGACCGGGCGCGACAAGGGGGAAGGGGGGATCAGGAGGCGGTCGCGCCGAGACGGGCGCGCAGCGGTTCGGTGTGCGGGAACAGGGCCCGGTTCTCGGTGCTCCACCGCACCGACTCCAGCCCGCGGTCGGCGGTGCCGGTGAACCGCGGGGCCACCTCGGTCGCCAGCAGCTCGAAGCTGCGCTTCACCTTCTCGAAGGAGGCCCAGTTGACGACGTAGGTGAGGAACGTGCCGAACCCGCCGGTCGTCTCCTGCAACTGCCGGATGGCCTCCACCGCGTCCTCGACCGATCCGACGACGGCCCGTCCCTGCTCGACGGTCGCCTCCAGGTGCTGGGACTCCGGTACGCCCTCCAGACCGCTCAGGACGTCCGCGCCGACCGCCTCGCCCCAGTAGCCGTGCAGCCACTTGCCGAAGCCCTCCCGGGCGTCGTCGAAGGCCTGCCGGCGGGTCTCGGCGATGTGCAGCGGCACGGCGATGCGCCAGTTGCGGCGGTCCACCTGCCGGCCGTGCTCCTCCGCCGACTCCTCCGCGTACTGCCACTGCCGGGCCAGGTCCACGGCCGGCCAGCCGGGCGGCGGCGCGCCGAACGACAACAGGCCGAGGCCGTACTTGCCGGCGAGCTGCGGGCTGTTGGGGGTGCCCACGCTGGAGACGGCGATCTCGATGCCGGGCTTGCTGTAGCGCGGCAGCTGCATCTTGGCGTCCTGCAGCGTGTACCAGTCCGTCTTCTCGGAGATCCGCTCCTCGCCGTTGACCAGTTCGACGACGGTCGGGACGGCTTCGCGTGCCATGCGCTTGAGCTCGCCCAGGTCGAGCCCGAGCATGTGGGCGTCGTTCGGGGTGGCGCCGGGGCCGACGCCCAGGATGTAGCGGCCGCGCGTCAGGTGGTCGAGCATGATCGCCCGGGTGGCGACGTGGAAGGGGTGGTGGAAGGGCAGCGTCACCACGCCGTTGGCGAGCTTGATCTGCCTGGTCCGGTCGGCCAGGGCCGCGATCATCGTCTCCGGGGCGCCGACCGTCGGCCAGGACAGTGAGTGGTGCTCCCCGAACCAGCACTCGTCGAAGTTGAGTTCGTCGAGGTGCTCCACCAGGCTCAGGTCGCGGCGGATGGTCAGGTGGGGGTCCTGTCCGGGGGCGTGCAGGGGGGAGAGGAAGGCTCCGAAGCCGGTGTGCATGGTTCTCCTGGGGTAGGGGGTGGCGGCGCGCGCGACCGCGTGCCCGTCGGGCACGGCGTGCGGCCTGCGCGCGGCGGGTCGGGGGGTTACTGCGGTTCGCCGCTCCGGGCCGCGTGGACGACGCGGTCCAGCAGCCGGTGGTGCGCGGCGGCGTGCGCGAAGTCCGGCACCACGGAGGTGCCGTCGCGCAGGTCCGTGCGCAGCTGGTGGTAGGCGTGGGCGACCACGTGGGCGGGGCCCTGGAGGGACGGCAGGCGGTCGATCCCGTCGGGCAGCAGATAGTCGTCGGGGACCGTCAGCGGGCGCAGCTCGCGCTGGTCGCCCCGGGCGCCGCGGAGCTCCACCTGGCCGAACTGGAGATGGCCGGAGTCCCCGGTCAGCACCAGATCGCCCTCCGTGCCGTTGATCTCCCAGAGCAGGTTGGTGCCGCGCGACGAGCCGCCCCGGTAGTGCAGGGAGGCGATCGCACCGCTCTCCAGCCGCCCGGTGACGGCGATCTGGTCCTCGGCGGTCATGGGGATCCGGGCGCCGGTCTCGGAGACCCGTACCCGGGGGCGTCGCGTCGCGGTGGTGGCGGTCAGGGTCGCGAATCCGGACAGCACCATGGTCAGGGCGTCCAGGGTGTGGCCGAACGGGACGGTCAGCAGGGTGGCGCCGTTGGCCCGGTCCGCGGTGTACGCGGTGCGCTCCGCCACCTCCGGTCCCCAGCCGCCGCCGGATCCCACGAGCGTGGTGGACAGCACGTCCCCGACGTATCCGTCCGCCACGAGGTCGCGCAGGTAGCGCACCACGGGAGCGGACCGCGCCTGCAGACCGACGGCGGTGCGCACACCCGTCGCGGCGGCGAACCCCGCCAGTTCCTCGGCCTCGGCCAGGCCGTTGCCCAGCGGCCACTCGCTGAGCACCGTCTTGCCCGCCCGCAGGGCCGGCAGGATCAGTTCCCGGTGGTGGGGCACACGGACGGTGACCACCACGAGGTCGACGTCGTCCCGGTCCGCGAGTGCGGCGGCATCCGTCCCGGCGGCCGATTCCGGCAGTTCGAAGGCCGCGGCGGCCTTGCGCGCCGAGTCGGGTGTGGAGGCCGTCAGCGCGCGGAGTTCGTACCCTCCGACGGCTCTGAGCGCCGGCAGGTGCCCGCGCGCCCCCCAGCCGCCGTCGGCGCTGAGTCCGACGATCCCCACTCCGATCGGGGCCGCTGTGTGCATCACGAATGCGTCGTCCTTTCCTTCGGTACGTGGCTGGACGCGGGTCACATCCGGGCGTAACGCCCGTACAGCCCGCGGAAGAACAGCAAGGGCTCGTCCTCGTGGTGCGTGTCCAGGTCGTGGACGCGCGCGAGCACCACGTCGTGGTCGCCGGCGGGTATCTCCTCCTCGACGGAGCACTCGATCCAGCCGATCGAGCCGTCGAGCACGGGAGCCCCGCCCGGCGACGGCGTCCAGGGGACGCCGTCGAACTTGCCGGCCCCGCTGGTGGCGAACCGGGTGCTGAGATCGCGCTGGCCCTCGCCGAGGATGTTCACGCAGAAGCGGTTCGCCGAACGGACGTCGGGCCAGCTGGTGCTGGTCCGCGCCACGCAGAACAGCACGAGCGGAGGGTCCAGGGACACCGAGGTGAACGAGTTGACGGCGAGCCCTGCCGGAGCACCGTCCGCGGCGCGCAGGGCCGTCACGGCCACCACTCCGGTGGTGAACCGCCCGGCGACGGAGCGCAGCCGCCGCGGCTCGACCGGTGTCGTGCAGGACATCGGGGTAACAACCGTTGAGGACATGCCTCAAGGCTCAGCCGGTGCCCGGGGACCTGCCAGTGCGCAGGCAACATATTGGTCGCGCCAACAGAAGGGAACAGCCACTTCTGCCGCGATCGGGAATAAGTCCCGGTCCGGACAACGCAGTTCGGCGGCTGCCGGAACACAGCAGCCGCCGAAGGGGGTGGGGCGAGAGGTCAGCCGAGGGGCTCCCAGCGCGGCCCGCCGCCGGAGTCCGCGAGCCGTCCGAACACCGCGCCGGAGAAGTGGCCGGCGAATCCGATGGCGCCGGGCCGGGAGAGGTGGGCGACGATCTTGCGGCGGCTGCGGACCGCTTCGGCGGGGTCGAGGTCCGAGGCCGCCCGCCAGGTGAGGTCGGCCAGTTGCAGGGCCGAGTGCAGCACGTCGCCCACGACCACGGCCGTGGGGCCGTCCGCCCCACCGCGGATCACGTAGGAGAGGTGTCCCGGAGTGTGACCGGGCGTGGCGACGGCCGTCACGCCGGGGAACACCTCCTGGCCGTCCCGCACGGCCACCGGCTGCCCGGCCGGCCGGCGGTGCGCCCCCCGCCACTCGGCCGCCGAGGCCAGGAACCGGGCGCCGCCAAGCCGCTCGTCGGAGGCCCAGCCGACGTGGTCGTCGTGGACGTGCGTGAACGCCACGGTGTCCACCGATTCCCACGTGCTCCCGACGGCGGCGAGGGCGTCCGGCAGCCCTCCGCCCTGGAGGCGTCCGAGGGGCGCGATCGTGTGCTCGGCGGGGACGCGGACCGGGCCGAAGCCGGTGTCGACGAGCATCGCCCGGTCCTCCCACTCGACGAGCAGCCCGCCGACCGACGCCCGCAGGAAGCCCTCCTCGTCGAGGTGGTGGGCGTGGTCCCGCCAGAACGCCTCGGGCGAGTCCGGGAACCACGTCCTCGGGTTCAGCTGCACGTAGCCGTCCGGCAGGTAGGTCAGGCGGTGGGTGCCGAGCGATACGGCGACCGGATGTGTCACATGGCTGTTCACGACGGTGGTCACCGGGCCTCCCGCACCAGGTCGCCGGAGCCCAGGCTGTTCATCTGCTGCCCCAGCGACACGTGCGACATCCTGCGCAGCGCGGCCTCCGTGCCGGTGCCCGGGGTGGGCAGGAACACCGTCATCCGCAGGGCGATGCGGCGGGTGAAGTCGAGTGTGGCTCGAGTGAAATGCAGGTCCCCGACGGCAGGGTGGGTGAGGAGTTCGGGACCGCAGGAGTCCTCCAGCACCTCGTGCCGGTCCCACAGCCGCGCGAACAGCGGGCTGGCCTCGCGCAGTTCCTCCACGAGCGCGGGGATCGCCGCGTCCTCGATGTGCAGCGCCGCCTGGCTGCGGAAGCGCGCCACGACGCCGGGCGCGATCTTCTCCCACAGCGGGTAGGCGGAGCGCACGTCCTCGTTGAGGAAGAACTCCCGCAGGACGTTGTAGGGCCGCTGCCGGCGCCCGTGACCGGTGGCCGCACCGCGGTCGACCGGCGCCTCGTCGGTGCGCCCTCCGCGGATGCCGAGGAGGGACTCCGCGGCGGCGTTGGCGACGACGACGTTCCACGCGTGGTCGGCGATGTAGGCCGGGTTGGGCCACCAGTTCTCGACGAACGGCCGCATGGCCTCCGCCTCCGGCGGGCTGGCCGGCAGCAGCGGCACGGCCTGTACGCCCGCGAGCTGGCGCAGGTACAGCCGCTGGTTCTCGCTCAGGCGCAGCACCCGGGCGATGGAGTCCAGCACCTCCCCCGAGACGTTCTCGGCGCGGCCCTGTTCGATCCACGTGTACCAGGAGACCCCGACCCCGGCGAGGAGGGCGACCTCCTCCCGGCGCAGCCCCGGCGTCCGGCGCTTGCCCGCGTCCGGGAGTCCGACCTGGTTCGGTGACACCTCGGCCCGCCGTGCCATCAGGAACCGGCCGAGTTCGAGGAGGTGCGGAGATGCCACGCGCCTGGCGGAAGCAGCGTTTCCCACGGTTACGGTTCCCCTTCTGTTTGTGGCAGAGCAGGGGGGAGGGTTGTCCAGCCTCCAGCAGCTCCCCCGTGCCGCCTGGCCTCATAACAAACATACATGCTTGTACGTTTCGGCGCTGTGACATATCCGCGTCAGCCACGCGCGGGGGCGTGACGCTCGCCACGCGCCCGGTTCAGCCGACGTCGTGCAGCACACGGCTGGCGTGGGCCGCGGACTGCTCCAGCTCCTCGGCCCGCTTCTCGTCGGCCCGCAGCCGCAGCAGCAGCCCCGGTGCGGCGATACCGGGCAGCATGGCCCGCCACAGCACGCAGATCCGGTGCAGCAGGTCCACCCGGCCGGTCGACAGCTGGGACAGCAGCTGGATGCCGGTGAACGCCCCGACGACCAGGATCGCGAGCTCCTCGGGGTCGGTGTGCGGCAGGAGTTCGCCCTGCCTGCTCGCCTGCTGCAGCAGAGCGCCCACGGTCTCCTGCGACCAGAGGTAGGGGCGGGTGCCGGGCTCGTAGGAGGTCTCCTCGGTCGCCAGCCGCACCGCGGCCTGGAGGATCACATCGGTCTGCAGCCGCCGCGCGTAGGACAGCGTCAGATCGATGGCCGCCTGCAGCGGGCAGTCCGCGGTCACCGGCTGCAGCAACGGGATCTGGTACTCGACGATGGCGTCGGCCAGCGCCTCCTTGGAGGCGAAGTGGAAGTAGAGGGCCCCCCGGGTCAGACCCGCCCGCCGGAGCACTTCGGTGGTGCTGGCACCGTCGTAGCCGTGCTCCTTGATGCATTCGGCGGCGGACCGGAGCAGCAGCGCCCGGGTCCGCAGGGCGCGTTCCTGTCGTGGCATGGGACGGATCTCCGAGCGTGCGAGGCGGGGACCGGAACGGAGCCCCTGAAACAGATCAGTCTGTATGTTACTCGGGGTCCGGCCCGCCGATAAGGGTCCGGGTGGCGCAGAAAAACGGGCGGCGCCGCGCGTTCCCGCGCAGCGCCGCCCTCGCTCCCGTGGGACCGCCCCGGTCTCAGTGGAAGAAGTGCCGCGTCCCCGTGAAGTACATCGTGACGCCCGCCTTCCGCGCGGCCTCGACGACCAGCTCGTCACGGACCGAGCCACCGGGCTGCACCACGGCCTTCACGCCCGCCTCGGTGAGGATCTCCAGCCCGTCCGGGAAGGGGAAGAACGCGTCGGAGGCGGCGTACGCACCCGCCGCGCGCTCGGCGCCCGCCCGCTCGACGGCCAGCTTCGCGGAGTCGACGCGGTTGACCTGACCCATGCCGACGCCCACCGAGGCGCCGTCCCGGGCGAGCAGGATGGCGTTGGACTTCACCGCACGGCAGGCCTTCCAGGCGAAGGCCAGCTCGGCCAGCTCGGCCTCGCCCAGCGCCTCGCCGGTCGCCAGCGTCCAGTTGGCCGGGTCGTCGCCGTCGGCCTGGAGTCGGTCGGTGACCTGCAGCAGCGCGCCGCCGTCGATCGGCTTGACCTCGACCGGGGCGGCCGGGCCCTCGGGGCAGCGCAGCACCCGGATGTTCTTCTTCTTGGTGAGGGCCTCCAGCGCGCCGTCCTCGTAGTCCGGCGCGACGATGACCTCGGTGAAGATCTCCGCGACCTGCTCGGCCATCTCCTTGCTGACCGGGCGGTTGACGGCGATCACACCGCCGAACGCCGACAGCGGGTCGCAGGCGTGGGCCTTGCGGTGCGCCTCGGCGACGTCCGCGCCGATCGCGATGCCGCAGGGGTTGGCGTGCTTGATGATCGCGACGCAGGGCTCGGCGTGGTCGTACGCGGCACGGCGGGCGGCGTCCGTGTCCGTGTAGTTGTTGTACGACATCTCCTTGCCGTGCAGCTGCTCGGCCTGGGCGAGGCCGCCCGTGCCGGAGACGTACAGCGCGGCCGGCTGGTGCGGGTTCTCGCCGTAGCGCAGGGTGTGCTCGCGCTCCCAGGTGGCGCCGAGGAAGTCGGGGAACTGCGACTCGTCGACCGGCGCGTAGGACGAGGCGAACCAGGAGGCCACGGCCACGTCGTAGGCGGCGGTGTGCTGGAAGGCCTCGGCGGCGAGCCGCTTGCGCGTGGCGAGGTCGAAGCCGCCGCTCTGCACGGCGGACAGGACGTCGGCGTAGCGGGCGGGGCTGGTCACGACCGCGACCGAGGGGTGGTTCTTGGCGGCGGCGCGGACCATCGAGGGGCCGCCGATGTCGATCTGCTCGACGCACTCGTCGGGGGAGGCGCCGGAGGCGACGGTCTCGCGGAACGGGTAGAGGTTGACCACGACGAGGTCGAACGGCTCCACCCCCAGCTCGGCGAGCTGCTCGCGGTGGCTGTCCAGGCGCAGGTCGGCGAGGATGCCGGCGTGCACGCGCGGGTGCAGCGTCTTCACCCGGCCGTCCAGGCACTCGGGGAAGCCGGTCAGCTCCTCGACCTTGGTGACGGGGACGCCGGCAGCGGCGATCTTCGCGGCCGTGGAGCCCGTGGAGACGAGCTCGACCCCGGCCTCGTGGAGCCCGCGCGCGAGGTCCTCGAGACCGGTCTTGTCGTAGACGCTGACGAGCGCCCGGCGAAGGGGCCGCTTGTTGCTCTCGGCGGTCACTGGATAACTACCTTTCGTCCCTCAATGCGATAGCCGTTGCGGGCGAGCCGCCCCACGACCTCGACGAGCAGCCTTCGCTCGACTTCCTTGATGCGCTCGTGCAGAGCGCCTTCGTCGTCCTCGTCCCGGATCTCCACCACGCCCTGCGCGATGATCGGCCCGGTGTCGACGCCGTCGTCGACGAAGTGGACGGTGCAGCCGGTGACCCTGGCGCCGTACGCGAGCGCGTCCCGTACGCCGTGGGCCCCCGGGAAACTGGGCAGCAGGGCCGGGTGGGTGTTGACGAACCGCCCGCCGAACCGGGCGAGGAACTCCTTGCCGACGATCTTCATGAACCCGGCGGAGACGACGAGGTCGGGTGCGAAGGCGGCGACGGCCTCGGCGAGCGCTGCGTCCCACTCCTCGCGGCTGCCGTGGTCCTTCACCCGGCACACGAAGGTCGGCAGGCCGGCGCGCTCGGCGCGGGCCAGGCCCTCGATGCCCGCGCGGTCGGCGCCGACGGCGACGATCTCGGCCCCGTACTCCTGCGCGCCGGTGGCGGCGATCTCGTCGAGCAGCGCCTGGAGGTTGGTGCCTGATCCGGAGACCAGCACGACGAGGCGCTTGGCGCGCGGGGCCACGGGCTTGGCGGCCACGGTGGTGGGCCTTTCTCGGGGGAGCGTCGGTCCGGGCGGCCGTTCCGGCGTCCGTGCGCCACGTTGGTGCGATCCTACGAATGCTGCGCCTCCCCGGATACGGGGAAGCCTACGAACCGGCCAGCCGTCAGCAACGATACCGGCACTCCGGACGGCCCCCACGGGACGGGGGCCCGGCCGGGAGGTAGCGTCTGGGCGGAGCCGGTCCGGGAACGCCTTCCGGACGCGGTGCGTTCAGGAGGTGACGGGCCGGGTTCCGTCACCACCCCCCAGTTCTGTCCACCGATGCCCCCTCACCAACGGGAAGACGCTCACCTTGATGCCGGACCGCAGCCTGCGACTCCCCACGTTCCCCCAGCTGTCAGCACAGGGAGGGGAGCGCGGCGCCGTGCTGCTGCGGGAGCGCCCCAGCTCACCGCCCGACGCCCCGTCCGGTGGCGAGGGCCCGGACGGCCGGGGCCGCGGCCGGGAAGAGGACAACCCCTTCGCCCCGCCGCCCGAGGGCACCCCGGACCGCCCCTGGCAGCCCCGGCGCCCGTCCGGTGACGGCTCCCGGGACGGCGAGGAGGGCAACCGTTCCCCGTGGGGCAGCCGGTGGAGCGACCGGCAGCCCGGCCGCTCCCCCGACGGCTTCGGCGAGCGCCCGCGCGGCCCCGAGGACAAGGGCGGCGGCCCCCAGGGCGGCGGGCCGGCCATGCGCTGGGACCCGACCGACCCCGCCCAGCGCCGGGCGCGCTACTCCCTGCTGTCGGGCATGTGGGCCTTCTTCTTCGCGCTGTTCGGCTGGCAGTACCTGGCCCTGCTGCTCGGCGCGCTCGCCCTGTACTGGGCCATCAGCGCGCTGCGCGCCAAGCCCCGCCCGGCCGAGCCGGACGCCCCGGTGGCCCCCGAGCAGCAGAGCCGTCCGCAGACGACGGCGGCGGTGAGCGGCCTGGTCACGGCGTCGCTGGCGATCGCTCTGGTCGCCGCGTCCTTCGCGGCCCAGCTCGTCTACCGCGACTACTACACGTGCACGAACGACGCTCTGACCAACGAGGCGAAGCAGTCGTGCTCCCGGCTTCTGCCCGAGGAGCTGCGGGGGCTGTTCGGCACGGACGGCTGACGCCCCGGCCGCCCCTTCGGCCCCGGCCGCCGCGTCAGCCCCGGCCGGGCCCAGCGAACCGGTCGGGCGGGGGCGGTGACCCGTCGGTGGTGTCGGTGTCGGTGTCGGTGTCGGCTTCGGTGCCCATGTCGGTGTCGGTGTGGTGTGCCGTGCGGCCGGCGGCCTTGTCGAAAGGCTGCGGTGTCCGGTCCGCCGGCAGGGGGTCGAAGCCGAAGGCCGGGTCCTGCGGCAGGAAGTCGTACGGCTCGTAGCCGGGGTCGTCGTCCTGGTCGCCCAGTCCGTACAGGGCGTCGTGCCCGAGGGAGGACCGGAACGCGTCGGCTGCGGTGTCCGGGGGCGCCGACGCCGACGCCGACGGCCCCGCCTTCGCCGGGTCGGCACTCCCGGTGACCCCGGCCGGCCCCGCGACGCCGGTGCGCGGGAAGCGGCGGCCGAGCAGCGGACCCTTCTCCGGGCGCCCCGGCCCGGCCTCCTCCCGCTGCCTGCCGATGCCCGGCTGCTCCGCCGAGGGCGTCCGGCTCCGGCTCCGCCAGGAGCGCACCACCAGTGCCGTGAGCACGGCCGGCAGCACCAGCCACGCCAGGGCCGCGGCGCCCACCTGCCACCAGACCGGCCCGAACTCCGCCAGGACGTCCACGCCGAGCGGTCCGCCCGCCGGCCCGGCGAGCCCGGTCAGCAGGGCCGCGCAGAGCAGCGCCCCGAGAGCTGCGGCCCGGGCCGTGCGTCCGGCGGGCCAGACGGCGGGCGCGCCCTCGCCGCCCGGTCCCGTGCCGTCCTGCTGCGGGACGGACCCGGCCGCCGTGCCCTTCGGTGGCGGGGCAGTGCCGGGCTGGGGCCGGGCCGAGGGGGTGGCGGCCTTGGCGGCCGTCCAGCCGACCACCACACCGGCGACGGCCGGCACCAGCCCCGCCAGCCAGTGCACGAGCGTCCCCGGCCCCGCCTCCGGCACCGCCGCCAGCAGAGGGAAGGGAGGCAGGAGCGGAGCCGGCGCGGAGGCGAGAGGGCTGACGGCGTGACCGGCGCCGAGCGCGAAACCGGGGCCCAGCGCGTAGGCCGCACCCCACACCGCCGCGTTGGGCAGCAGAGCCACGCACAGCAGCAGCACCGCGCACCGCCCCGACCAGCCCTCGGTCAGCCGCAGCAACGCCCCCTGCGCGCTCGCCCCGTGCCAGACCAGCGACACCGCGAGCAGCAGGGCACCGCCGCCGAGCAGCGCCGCCAGTCCGGCGCCCGCGGCCCGGGTGGCGGCGCCCGGGCGCCCGTCCGGGCCGAGCAGCAGCGGCCGCAGGGACCTCGGCAGCACGCGCAGCAGCCGCCGCAGCGGCCCGCCGGGACGGCCGTACGCCGACCAGACGCCCGCTCCGGACGCGAGGACGGCGATCAGCGGAACGCACGCCCCGGCCCCCGTCCAGGACGGACGCAGGGGGCCGCCGGCGGCGTAGAGGGCGGCGGGCGCGGCGACGGCGAGGTAGCCGAGGACGGCACCGGTCCACGCCGTGCGGGCGGGCACCAGCGGGGGCCCTTCGTCCTCGTCGGCGTAGCGGGCGTAGGCCGTGTGGCCGGCGCCGCCGTCGTGCCCGTCGCCCGCTCCGCCGAACGCCGCGTCCCGCCCCGCGCGGTGCAGCAGCCACACCGGCAGCACGAGCAGCAGCAGCGGGGTGACGCCCAGGGGGGCCGCGACACCGGAGAGCGTGTCGGTGCGCACCAGCTCGGCACCGTGGGCCAGCAGCCACAGGGCCGCCGCCACGTGCAGCGCCCCACCCGGCCCGCTGTCGGGGTAGGGCGAGGTGATCCACAGCAGCATCACCAGGACGGCGAACGACGCGAGGCCCAGCCCGGCCGCGACGGCGCCGTCCACGAGACCGCCGCCCAGTCCGGGTGAGCGGTCGCGCATCCGGGTGAGCAGGGGCGGCGAGGGACGTCGGCGGGCGGTCATCTCCATCACGACGGCCATGCTCCCAACGACACGCGCTTTCCCGTCGTAACAGGCGAACCACCGCTGTGTCGCTCAATATACGTTTATGTACTTTTTCGGCCGGAGGAGCGTGCTGTGAGCCGGCGCCCCGACATCCCGCTTCCACCGCCCAAGGAGCGCCGACGCCTGCGGGAGAGCGCCTCGCTGACGCGCGCTCAGCTGGCCTCACAGGTGGGTGTCACCAGCGACACGGTGCGCGGATGGGAGACCGGCCGCTCCACGCCGCGCGGCCGCAAGGCGGAGACGTACGCGAGGCTGCTGAACTCCCTGGACGTCGAACCGGTGGTGGAACCGGTGGGGCCGGTGGTGGAACCAGGGGTGACGTCCTCTCAGGCCGAGCAGGACGTGCAGGACATGCAGGACGTGCAGGACGAGCAGGACGCGGCCGGTGCGCGGGAGGGCGAGACGGCCGACACGGCGTCAGGCACGGCGGGCGGCGAGGCGGAGGCGTCGCGCACCGACGAGACGGCCGATACGAGTTCGGCCGCGGACACGGAGCCGGCCGCCCAGCCCGGTGGGAGCGCGGTCACGGCTTCGGCCGCGTCCGAGGGGTCCCGTACGGCCACCGTGGAGCGGAAGCGGGCCGGGGGCGGCCGGGGCCGGTTCCCCTTCACCCGGCGGCGCCGGGGCCCGGCGGCCCCCGACCGGTCCCGCGGCCCGGTTCCCGAACGCCCGCACGCCCCCCTGCACGACCGGACACACCCCTCCGGCCACCCGCCCGGCGCGGACCACGCTCCCGCACCCGTACCCGCCCGGGACCGTGACCGCGAGCGTCATGCGGGGCCGGACCGGAAGCACCCCGTCGGCCGCGGCCGCGGGCACGGGCACGGGCCCGGACAGCACCGGTCCCCGGCCTCCGTGGCCGTCCGGGACCGGCCGCCCCTTCTCGAACGGGGGCCCGCCCACACCGGCAGCGCCGGACCCCGCCGGCCGGACGGCGCGGCCGACGCGCTGACCCCGGCCGAGTCCTTCGACGCGCTGTACGCCTTCTGCGCACCCGCACTGGTCCGGCAGACCTACCTGCTGACCGGCCGCCGCGACCTCGCCCGGGAGTCGGTCGAGCGGGCGTTCCAGAACGCCTGGCAGCGCTGGCCCGAGGTGGCCCGGGACCCCGACCCGGCGGGCTGGGTGCGCGCGGCGGCGTACGAGTGGGCCCTCTCCCCCTGGCACCGGCTGCGGCCCCGCCACCGCCATCCCGAGCCGCCGCCCTCCGACGCCCTCGACCGGGCGCTGATGAGCACCCTGCTGGAGCTGCCGCCGCCCTACCGCCGCGCCCTGGTGCTGTACGACGGGGTCGGGCTGGAGCTGCCCGAGACGGCGGCGGAGACGGAGGCGAGCACCCGCGCGACGGTGAACCGCCTGGCGCACGCACGCGAGGCGGTCGCGGAACGGCTGCCGGACCTGGCGGACCCGGAGGTGCTGCACTGGCGGCTGGTGGAACTGGCCTCCGCCGAACGGCTGCGTGCGGCCAAACCGCCCGTCGTGCGCCGCGGCGGGGAACGCCGGGCCCGATTCTGGACCCGGGCCGCCATCGCCTTCACGGTCGCCCTCATCGGCACCACGGCCCTCACGCTCCACACCGCCCCGACGCGTTACGAGCCGCCCGTGCCGCCCGGGGAGACGGTCCAGGGCGTGCCGCCCCCGGTGGCGCCCGGTCCGCTGTCGGAGTCGGAGCGGAAGCTGCGCTCGAAGCTGCGCGAGCAGCAGCAGAGGGGGCCGGAACGGCTGCTGCCGCAACCACGGTGACGCGTCCGCGGCGTCCGCGCCGCCTTCCCCGGGGGGCCTTCCGCAGACGACGGTGGGCCCGCCCCCGGTGAAGGGGCGGGCCCACCGTCGTGCGTGCGTCCGCGCTGACGCGGACGCCGTGCGCTCGGCTCAGCCGGCGAGGATCTCGCGCGCGAGCTTGGCGGTCTCGGTCGGCGTCTTGCCGACCTTGACGCCGGCGGCCTCGAGGGCCTCCTTCTTCGCGGCGGCCGTGCCGGAGGAACCGGAGACGATGGCGCCGGCGTGGCCCATGGTCTTGCCCTCGGGCGCGGTGAAGCCCGCGACGTAGCCGACGACCGGCTTCTTCACGTTCTCCTTGATGTACGCCGCGGCCCGCTCCTCGGCGTCGCCGCCGATCTCGCCGATCATGACGATCAGGTCGGTGTCGGGGTCGGCCTCGAACGCGGCGAGCGCGTCGATGTGCGTGGTGCCGATGACCGGGTCGCCACCGATGCCGACGGCGGAGGAGAAGCCGATGTCACGCAGCTCGTACATCATCTGGTACGTCAGCGTGCCGGACTTCGAGACCAGGCCGATGCGGCCCGGCTTGGTGATGTCGCCCGGGATGATGCCGGCGTTGGACTGACCCGGGGTGATGAGACCGGGGCAGTTCGGGCCGATGATCCGGGTCTTGTTGCCCTTGGACACGGCGTAGGCGTAGAACGCGGCCGAGTCGTGGACGGCGATGCCCTCGGTGATGACGACCGCGAGCGGGATCTCGGCGTCGATGGCCTCGACGACGGCGGCCTTGGCGAAGGCCGGCGGGACGAAGAGCACGGACACGTTCGCGCCCGTCTTCTCGATCGCCTCGGCGACCGTGCCGAAGACCGGGATCTCCGTGCCGTCGACGTCGACGGTCGTGCCCGCCTTGCGCGGGTTCACGCCACCGACGATGTTCGTGCCGTCGGCCAGCATGAGCTTGGTGTGCTTCATGCCCGTGGCACCGGTCATGCCCTGGACGATGACCTTGCTGTCCTTGTTGAGGAAGATAGCCATGGCTGTGTAGTCCCTCGTCCCTTACTTCGCAGCAGCCGCGAGCTCGGCGGCCTTGTCGGCCGCGCCGTCCATGGTGTCCACGCGCTGGACCAGCGGGTGGTTGGCGTCGGAGAGGATCTTGCGACCCAGCTCGGCGTTGTTGCCGTCCAGGCGGACGACGAGGGGCTTGGTGACGTCCTCGCCCTTGTCCTTGAGCAGCTGCAGCGCCTGGACGATGCCGTTGGCGACCTCGTCGCAGGCGGTGATGCCACCGAAGACGTTGACGAACACGGACTTGACGTCCGGGTCGCCGAGGATGATCTCCAGGCCGTTCGCCATGACGGCGGCGGAGGCGCCACCACCGATGTCGAGGAAGTTGGCGGGCTTGACGCCGCCGTGCTGCTCACCGGCGTAGGCGACGACGTCCAGGGTGCTCATGACGAGACCCGCGCCGTTGCCGATGATGCCGACCTCGCCGTCGAGCTTGACGTAGTTGAGGTTCTTCTCCTTGGCGGCGGCCTCGAGCGGGTTGGCCGCGTCCTTGTCCTGGAGGGCCTCGTGCTCCGGCTGGCGGAACTCGGCGTTCTCGTCCAGGGAGACCTTGCCGTCCAGGGCGATGACCTCACCGGAGGCGACCTTGGCCAGCGGGTTGACCTCGACCAGGAGGGCGTCCTCCTTGATGAAGGTGTCCCACAGCTTGACCAGGACGTTCACGACCTTGTCGGCGACCTCGGCCGGGAACTTGGCGGCCGCGACGATCTCGCGGGCCTTGGCCTCGGTGACACCCTCGTTGGCGTCGATCGGCGTCTTGGCGACGGCCTCGGGGCGGGTGGCCGCCACCTCCTCGATCTCCATGCCGCCCTCGACGGACGCGATGGAGAGGAAGGTGCGGTTGGCACGGTCCAGGAGGAAGGAGACGTAGTACTCCTCCACGATCTCCGGGGCCGTCTCGGCGATCATCACCTTGTGGACCGTGTGGCCCTTGATGTCCATGCCGAGGATGTTGGTCGCGTGCTCGACCGCCTCGTCGGGGGTGCCGGCGAGCTTCACGCCACCGGCCTTGCCGCGGCCGCCGACCTTCACCTGGGCCTTGACGACGGACTTGCCACCGAGGCGCTCGGTGGCTGCGCGGGCCGCCTCAGGCGTGTCGATGACTTCACCGGCCAGCACCGGTACATCGTGCTTGGCGAAGAGGTCCCTCGCCTGGTACTCGAACAGGTCCACGCGCTTCCGTCCCTATCAGTGATCTCGCGGTTCGTTGTCTGCGTGGGCGTGCCGCGAGGGCAACGTGACGTCCGCTGTCTGTCACAAGGGAGGCGCACACGGTGTCCGAGCGCGCGGCATGTCCGTCTCGCAGGTTATCGCTGCTTCCGGGGGGCCTCTAAATCGAGGGTCACACCTGAGCGGTGATACCTGTCACATGATGCCGCGCTGCCTGGCACGGCGTGCCGGAGGCGGGTGCCGGGCGCGTGCCGGGGTGCGCGCCGGAGTGAGGCGCCTCACCGGACGGGGGCCGGCCCGGTGAGGCCCGCGGGGCGCCCCGACCCGACCCCCGGGGGCCCGGCCCCCGGCCCCACCTCACGCCGCGTCCGGTATCGGCAGCGGCCGCTTCTCGATCGCCGCCGCCATCACCTCCGGGAACAGGTCGGGCGTACAGGCGAACGCCGGCGCCCCGAGGGCCGCCAGGGCCGCCGCGTGCTCACGGTCGTAGGCCGGGGCCCCCTCGTCCGAGAGCGCCAGCAGTGTCACGAACTGCACTCCCGACGCCTTCATCGCCGCGACCCGCTTGAGCATCTCGTTGCGGATACCGCCCTCGTAGAGGTCGCTGATCAGCACGACCACGGTCTCCGCGGGCCGGGTGATCTGCGACTGGCAGTAGGCGAGCGCCCGGTTGATGTCCGTGCCGCCGCCCAGTTGCGTGCCGAACAGGACGTCCACCGGGTCGTCGAGCTGATCGGTCAGGTCGGCCACCGCCGTGTCGAAGACGACGAGTCGCGTGGAGATCGTCCGCATCGAGGCGAGCACCGCCCCGAACACCGATGCGTACACGACCGATGCCGCCATGGATCCCGACTGGTCGATACAGAGGATGACCTCCTTCTTCGTGGACCGGGTCGCCCGCCCGTAGCCGATGAGCCGCTCCGGCACGATCGTCCGGTGCTCGGGCAGGTAGTGCTTGAGGTTGGCCGCGATGGTGCGGTTCCAGTCGATGTCGTGATGACGGGGCCGGCTGACGCGGGCGCTGCGGTCGAGCGCGCCGGTGAGGGTGGCCCGGGTGCGGCCGGCCAGGCGCTTCTCCAGGTCCTCGACGACCTTGCGCACCACGGCCCGCGCCGTCTCCTTCGTCGTCTCGGGCATGGCCTTGTTGAGCGACAGCAGCGTGCCGACCAGGTGCACGTCGGCCTCGACCGCCTCCAGCATCTCCGGCTCCAGCAGCAGCGTGGCGAGGCCGAGCCGGTCGATGGCGTCGCGCTGCATGACCTGCACGACGGAGGACGGGAAGTAGGTGCGGATGTCGCCGAGCCAGCGGGCCACCGAGGGGGCCGACGCGCCGAGGCCCGCGGAACGGTCCCGGCCGGCCTGCTTCCCGCCGTCCTTCCTGCCGTAGAGCGCGGTGAGCGCTCCGTCCATCGCCGCGTCCTGCCCGGACAGCACGCATCCCGTGCCGTCGGCGGCCTCGCCCCCGAGCACCAGCCGCCACCGCCGCAGCCTCTCCCGCGCGGCGTCCGTCGCCTCGGCCGTCACCGTTGCCCTCCCGCTCGCGGTCGTTCCCACAGCGGCATCACCGGCACGGTCGTCCCCGGCCGGCCGTCCGTCCCGTGCGTGTCGGCGACCGTCCTGGTCGCGGCCGTCGCGTCGGTCGTCATCCCGTCACCCCCGTCAGTTCGTCGTCACCGCGTTCCTCGTCCAGGCCGAGCAGCAGCCGGACGACCGGCAGTACGGCCTGTGCACGCGCCGGGTCGAGTTCGGGCGCGAAGCCGGGCGGGCCGGACGCCGCGGCGGCCGCGCCCCCCGTGGTGCCCGGGCCGCGCCGGACCAGTTCGCCCAGGGTGCGGCGCACCCCGGATTCGTACGCCGAGAACGTGCGCCGCAGCAGGGGCAGCACGTCCGTGAACGCGTCGGCCGGCACGCCGGTCAGCCAGGCGTCGACCAGCCCGAGCAGCCGTTCGTCGTGCACGAGGAGCAGGCCGCCGCCGGAACCCCCTCCGACGAAACCCTCGATCCAGGCGGCCGCGTCCGCGGGCGGGGTGCCCGGGGACAGGACGAGCCCCATGAGGCGCGCCGCCTCGTCCTGCTCCAGGGCGCCGTCGTCGAGCAGCAGCCGCACGGCCCGGCCCCTGATCACCCCGGGCACGGTGTCCCGCGCGGACAGCACCCGGAGGACGGCCTGCCAGCGGTCCCTCAGCCGGCCGTGTCCCGCCGCGGGTGCGTCACCGAGGAGACCCACGGCCGAGTGCACCGCGTCCACATGGGACCGCATCTCCTCGGCGGCGTCCGCGTCCAGGGCGGCACAGGCCGGCGGCAGGCCGACGAAGACGCGCTCGGCCAGACCGGCGGCGACCTCCCCCAGCGCCCCGGTGTCCGTGCCGCGGACGTCTCCGTAGCGCAGGGAACGGACCAGGGCCGGGAGTGCCTGGGCGAGGTGGCCGACGTCCGCGTCGAGGGCGGCGCGGTCGGCCAGGATCCGCATCACCGTGGGCAGGGCGCCGGGCAGTTCGGCCAGCAGGCAGCGCTCGGCGAGTGCTGTGACGTCCGCGAGCCCCCGGGCGGCGACGGCGTCGGCCTCGGCCTTGGCGGTCGCGGCCGACAGGACGGTCGTGCCCCACACGCCGGCCTCGGCGATCCGCACGGACAGCTCCGGCTCCCAGCGCAGCCGCCATGTCTCGCGGAACGTACCCGTGCTGCTCCTGGACGCGGCCGGCTCGCCCCAGGCGATGCCGAGCAGCCGCAGCCGGTGCAGGAGTCTGCTGCGGGAGGCGTCGGTGTCCCTGCGCAGGTCGAGCTCCAGCTCGCGCTCCAGTGCCTCGGGCTTCAGCCGCAGCCGGCGCTGGAGCCGGTCCAGATCGCGTTGCAGCGGGACGGCCGGTGCCGTCGGCGGCACCTCCCCCAGCACGTCCCCCACGACCAGCCGGTCCCGCACCAGCGCCAGCGGCACGTCCGAGCCCTCGCACATGACCGCCCGCACGGCGTCGGTCGTCTCGCTCAGGCCGGGCAGCGGACGGCCGCGCATCGCGGCGAGTGTCTCCGCCAGCCGTACCGCCTCGATGACATGGGCGGAGGAGACGATCCGGTCCTCCTCGCGCAGCAGCCCGGCCACCTTGGTCATCCACCGCTCGACCGGCCGGTCGGGGGCGCCGAACAGGTGCCCGTACCAGCCCGGGGAGTCGATGCCCGCGCCGTACCCGCTGAACCGGGACAGCCTGCGGTGGGTCCACGGCACCCACGTCATGTCCGTCCTGACCTTGGGCAGGCCCTTCAGCAGCGCCTTGTCGGCGGTGACGGTGGCCTTCCGCCGCAGGGCCGGAACATGCCAGGCACCGCAGACGACGGCGACCCCTTCCGCGAACTCCTTCTGCGCCGCGCGCACGTGGAGGCGCATGTACGCCTCGCGCACCAGGTCTCGGTCGCGCCCGCCGCTGCCGTACGCCTCCCGCAGGGCCGCCATGGCCTCCTCGAGCGCCGTGAACGGTGCGAGCGCGTCGCCCCCGCCCGTGCCCCGGTGCTCGACGACGTCCTCCCACCAGCGCTCCGGGTCGTCGTACCCGGCGGTCTCGGCGAGCACGCCGAGCGGGTCGATCCGCACCTCGGCGGGGCCCGGGCCCGACGGGTCGCCGTCGCCGCCGGGCTCACCCGGAGGACGCTCCCCTCCGGCGTCCCCCTGGTCGTCCCACGCCAGCGTGTGCGTGGCCGGCAGGTCGATGAAGCGGGCCGGGACACCGTGCTCCAGCGCCCAGCGCAGGGCCACCCACTCGGGGGAGAACTCGGCCAGCGGCCAGAACGCCGAGCGGCCGGGCTCGTCCACCGCGTGGGCGAGCAGCGCGACCGGCGGCCGCATCTCCTCGTCGGCCGCGAGCGGGATCAGCGCGTCCGCCTCGGGCGGTCCCTCGACCAGCACGGCACCCGGCCGGGCCTGGTCCAGCGCGGCCCGCACGGCCCGCGCCGATCCCGGTCCGTGGTGGCGCACGCCGAGCAGCAGCGGCTCCGCCCCGGACCGCCGGACCGCGGCCCCTTCCACCTCCGTCACCTTCTCCCCTCCCGTTCTCCCCTCCCGTCCCGTGTCCGCGGCCGGCCCCCGCACCGCGTGGCTCACCCGCTGACCTCGCGGCAGGCCCGGTAGAAGTCCTTCCAGCCGTCGCGCTCGCGCACGACCGTCTCCAGGTACTCCTGCCAAATGACGCGGTCCGCCGCGGGGTCGCGGACCACCGCGCCGAGGATGCCCGCGGCCACGTCGCCGGGCCGCAGCACGCCGTCGCCGAAGTGGGCCGCCAGCGCGAGTCCGTTGGTGACGACGGAGATCGCCTCGGCCGTGGACAGGGTGCCGCTGGGCGACTTGAGCTTCGTGCGGCCGTCGGTCGTGACGCCGTCCCGCAGCTCCCGGAAGACGGTGACGACCCGGCGGATCTCGTCGAGGCCGTCGGGCGCGGCCGGCAGGTCGAGGGAGCGGCCGATCTGGTCGACGCGGCGCGAGACGATGTCGACCTCGGCTTCCGGGCTCTCCGGCAGCGGCAGCACCACCGTGTTGAACCGGCGGCGCAGGGCGCTGGACAGGTCGTTGACCCCGCGGTCGCGGTCGTTGGCCGTGGCGATCAGGTTGAACCCGCGGACCGCCTGCACCTCCTGGCCGAGCTCCGGTATCGGCAGCGTCTTCTCCGACAGGATCGTGATGAGCGTGTCCTGGACATCCGCCGGGATGCGGGTGAGCTCCTCGACCCGGGCCGTCATGCCCTCCGCCATCGCCCGCATGACCGGGCTGGGCACGAGGGCGTCACGGCTCGGCCCGTGGGCGAGCAGTTGTGCGTAGTTCCACCCGTAGCGGATGGCCTCCTCCGGGGTGCCCGCGGTGCCCTGCACCAGCAGGGTGGAGTCGCCGCTGACGGCCGCGGCCAGGTGCTCGGACACCCAGGTCTTCGCCGTGCCGGGCACGCCCAGCAGGAGCAGGGCGCGGTCGGTGGCGAGCGTGGTGACGGCGACCTCGACGATGCGGCGCGGTCCCACGTACTTCGGCGTGATCACCGTGCCGTCGGGCAGGGTGCCGCCGAGCAGGTACGTGGCCACGGCCCACGGCGACATCTTCCAGCGGACCGGGCGCGGACGGTCGTCCTGAGCGGCCAGCGCGGCCAGTTCCTGCGCGAAGGCGTCCTCGGCATGCGGTCGCAACGCCTCGGCCGGTCGGGCCTCGCCCGCTTCGACGGACGTCGGCTCCACGGACACGGTCATGGCAAAGTCCCCCTCCAGCTCGCCCGGTTCGGATCTGCGGTCCACGTAACACCACGCCACTGACAATGCGCTCCGACCTGCGTGAACGCGGTCGCGGACGCCTGGCCGCCGATGCTTGCGGAGCCGATTGTCAGTGGCGGGATCTACCTTCGGTCCCATGACTCAGCAGGGGGTGCGCTGGACCGCGGACCAGGTGCTGGCACTTGCGCCTGACGCGGCATCACGCAAAGCGGGAAGCAAACTCGGCGCGGCAGGGCCGTGGTCCGAGGCGGGGAGTACCGGCGAGGGGACGGTGTGGGGGCTGTGCAAGGGCAGCGGGAGCAAGCCGTATCAGACGGTCGTGGACCTCGCGGACGCGTCCGGGCCCGCGTACAAGTGCAGTTGCCCGAGCCGTAAGTTCCCGTGCAAGCACGCGTTGGGGCTGCTGCTGCTCTGGGCGGGCGAGGACGGGGCCGTGCCGGCCGGGGAGCCGCCGGGCTGGGCCGAGCAGTGGATCTCCGGCCGGCGCCGCCGTGCCGAGGAGAAGGCTGAGGACGGGAAGGACGGGGACGGCACCGCCGGGCCGTCCGGTTCCGCCGGTCTGGAGGCCGCCCGCCGCCGGGCGGAGCGCCGGGCCGAGCGGGTCACGGCGGGCGCGACCGAGCTGGAGCAGCGCCTGACGGACCTGCTCCGCGGGGGCCTGGCCTCGGCGGAGCACGCGGGTTACGGACTGTGGGAGGAGACGGCGGCCCGCATGGTCGACGCCCAGGCCCAGGGTCTCGCCGCGCGGGTCCGGGAGCTGGGTGCCATCCCGTCCACCGGTCCCGGCTGGCCGGTGCGGCTGCTGGAGGAGTGTGCGCTGCTGCATCTTCTCGGCCAGGGCTGGCTGCGCCGTGAGCGGCTTCCGGACGGCCTCGCGGCCACGGTCCGCTCCCGTATCGGCCTGCCGGCCTCCGCCGACGGCCCGCCGCACAAGGACAGCTGGCTGGTCCTCGCCCAGTACGACACGACGGACCCGCGTCTGACGACCCGCCGGACATGGCTGCACGGCGCCGACTCGCAGCGCACGGTCCTGCTCCTGTCCTACGGCGCCGCGGGCCGGGCCCCGGAGTTGTCGCTGCCGGTGGGCCTGGCCCTGGAGGCCGAGGTGTCGGCGTATCCCGGCGCCGGGCAGCTGCGGGTCGCCCTGGGCGAGCAGTTCGCCCCGCCCGCGCCGACCGCGGTCCGGCCGCCGGGCCTGACGACGACCCGGGCGGCCGCGCGCTACGGCGACGCCCTGCGCGAGGACCCGTGGCTGGAGTCCGTTCCCGTCACGCTGGACCGGGTCGTCCCCGTCCCGCACGGCGGCTCCTGGCAGTTGGCGGACGCCGACGAGGACGCGGCCCTGCCGCTCACCCCCGCGGCGCGGTCCCGTCCGGGCCTGTGGCGGCTGGTCGCCCTGTCGGGCGGCGCGCCGGTCAAGGTCTTCGGCGAGTGCGGCCACCGGGGCTTCACCCCGCTGACGGCCTGGCCCGAGGGCGCGGGCGACCCGGTCAGCCTCTGCTGACGGCGGGGCGAGGCGTTCAGCGACGCCTCCGCCGCGCCGCTCGGATTCCCCCACACCACGGGCCGACCGCCGCACTCACCTCACTCACCCGTCGCCCCATCGACCCGCCAACCCGTCGCCCCACCGGCCCGTCGGGCATCCACCCGTCGACCCGCCACCCATCCCACGGATCCACGCATCGTCCGGCACCACAGGACAACCGGAGAGGACGGTCCTCGACCGCCCCCGGATGTCCGGCAGAAGGGAAGTTCATGACCAGGACCTCCACACCCGTGGACGCGCCCGCCGAGGGCGCCTGGGAAGGGCTCGTCACGACCGCGCTGCTCGGCACCGACCGGCGCACCCCGCCGGGTATCGCTCCGGGTCCGGACGCGCCGGCGGCCCTGCTGGACGCGGCGGCCGTGGAGACCGTGCGCCGCCGGGCCGGTCTGCGTCCGGCACGGGCTGCCGAGCGTCCGCACCCTGCCCCGCCGGACACGCGCCCGCCGCTGCCGGCCGCTGCGGCCCGCAGGCTCGCCCTGCTCCTGGCCGACCGCCCGGGCCCGTCGGGCGGTGGCCGCCGGGGTGCGGCCCCCGACCTGATGGAACTGCTGCCGCAGTGGCTCGCGACGGCCAACGCCCGTGGCTTCGCACCGCCTGCGCACGTGCTCCCGGCGCTGCTGGACGCGGCCCGGGGCCGTACGGATCTGCGCCCGGCGGCACTGGAGTTCGCCGGGCCGCGTGCCCTGTGGCTGGCCCGGCTGAACCCGGACTGGCGGTTCGCCCTGCGGTCGACGCCCGGCGGTGGGGCGGCCCTGCCGCGCCTCGACGACACCGAGGGGATCGAGCAGCTGTGGCAGGAGGGCCTGTTCGCGGAACGGGTCGCGCTGCTGTCCGCGTTGCGCTCCGGCGACCCGGCCGCCGCCCGCGAGCTGCTCGCGGCGACCTGGACGACCGAACGGGCCGAGGACCGGCTGATGTTCCTCGACTCCCTGCGCGCGGGCCTGGGCCCGGAGGACGAGCCGTTCCTGGAGCAGGCCCTCGCCGACCGCAGCCGCAACGTCCGGGCGACCGCGGCGGAACTGCTGTCGTCGCTGCCCGGTTCGGCGCTGGCCGCCCGGATGGCGGTCCGGGCGGCAGCCTGCGTGGCCATCGACCACACGCGGACGGCGTCCTCCTCCGCCGACGGACAAGATGCGGACGCGGGGGCCCGTGAGTCCCGGGAGCCAGGACCGGCGATCGTCGTCGAAGCGCCGCACGAGTGCGACTCCGGTATGGAGCGCGACGGTGTGGTGGCCAAGGCACCCGCGGGACGGGGTGAACGATCATGGTGGTTCGGGCAGGTGGTGGAGGCGGCGCCGCTGGGCATCTGGTCGGGTCGCCTGGGCGGCCGGACACCCGCGGAGATCGTGGCCCTGCCCGTGGCGGACGGCTGGCAGGGCGAACTGCACGCGGCGTGGTGCCGGGCGGCGGCCCGTCAGGGGGACGCCGCGTGGTCACGGGCACTGCTCGGCGAGCCCACGGCCCCGGAGGCGGGCGGCCCCGGTGCGGTGTCGCTGGCCGAACGCGCCAAGCTGCTCGGCACGCTGGGCGGCGCCGAACGGGCCGAGTGGGTGGCCGGCTTCATCGCCACGCACGGCCTGTCCGAGGCGTTCCAGTTGCTCGGCGTGTGCGCGGTGCCGTGGGCTCCGCCGCTCGGCCGGGCGGTGGTGGACGCGCTCAACATCGCTCGGGACGCGGGGAGTTACCCATGGAGTTTCAGCGGAGTGATGGGACTGGCCGAGCGCTGCCTGGATCCGTCGGAGGCGGTACGTCTCGACGCCCTGCTGGCCGTGCCGGACGAGGCGGAGAACTCCTCGCCCGGGGCCGGCGGCTACTGGGCGGAGGCCTTCCAGCGACTGGTCACGACCCTGCGCCTGCGTGCGGCCATGACGGAGGAACTGCGGACGCCGTGACAACCGGGGGCCCGGCCGCGGGCACCACCGCCCGTCCGCCCGGCCCCGACCGGGTCGGCACCCGCCGCGTCAGCGACACCGACCGCACCGGCACTCACCGCACCAGCCGCGCCCGAACTGCCCCATCCGCCCGACCCGCTCGGATCACCCGACTCGCTCGAACTGCCCGATCCGCTCGGACCACCCGACCCGCTCGAACTGCCCCATCCGGCCAACCCGCTCGGACCGCCGGATCCGCTCAACTCGCCCGACCTGTCCGACCCGCCCGACCCGCTCGGACCGCCGGATCCGCTCAACTCGCCCGACCTGTCCGACCCGCCCGACCCGCTCGAACCACCGGATCCGCTCAACCCGCCCGAACGGCCCGAACGCCCCCAACCGCCGGAGGCCTACGCCCCGGCCGGCTGGCGGACGTTCGCGCGGACCCAGTCGACGATCGCCTGGGTGGTCGCGCCGGGAGTGAAGATCTCCGCGACGCCCTTCTCCTTCAGCGGGGCGATGTCCGCCTCGGGGATGATCCCGCCGCCGAAGACCAGGATGTCCTCGGCGTCCCGCTCCTTGAGCAGGTCGATCACCGCCGCGAAGAGCGTGTTGTGCGCGCCGGAGAGGATGGAGAGCCCGATCGCGTCGGCGTCCTCCTGGATCGCCGTGTCGACGATCTGCTCCGGGGTCTGGTGCAGGCCCGTGTAGATGACCTCCATACCGGCGTCGCGCAGGGCACGCGCGATCACCTTGGCCCCGCGATCGTGGCCGTCGAGCCCCGGCTTGGCCACCACCACGCGGATCGGACCGGCTGCCACACCCATCACTGCCTCCATGAAGCGACTACATCCATCCGTACCGACAAGTACCGCACAGATCCCCCGCGCAGTACACGCCGAACACACCGCTCGGGCCGCCGCCCACCGCAGCTGCTGCGGCGCCACGGCACGGACGCCCCGCCCCGAACCGTCCGGGCAAGTGAACGAACGTTATCTCCAGGATCCCGCACCCGGCAGTTTCGGGGTGCAGACCGAGGGGGAAATCACATGGTGGGACAAGCGCAAGGGGAGCCGCCGGGAGGTCCCCCGTTCGCCGCCGCACCCACCCCACCCGGCGGCGGTACGGCACTTCGGCGAAGGCACACAGGGCCGGCACGACACGCGAGAGCACGCACGGCGCATCGGCGAGAAGCCTCGTCACCCCACCGATCGGGGACCTCGTCGCACCACCGGCGTCACCCACGCCACAGGCCGCGCACTGTTCCCGCAGCCCACGGGGCTCACACCACTCGGGCGATCGTCGCCGGCCGTCTTCACGGCTGCTTTCCACGAGGGCACACGGGGGGCGGAGCCGCCCCATACGTGCCGACAGGAGGTCGGCCGTGAAGGTCACCGGGATCAGCGTGATCGCAGCCGTCGGCCGGATGAGCGGTGCTTCCCTGCCGTTCCTCCCGGCCGGCCGGAGTCTGCCGCCCGCGGCGACGGCCCTGCCGGGCGGATGGTCCGCGGCCCTGCTCAAGGCGACCGCCCTGGAGCTGGCGATCCTGGCCGGGCACCTCCTCCTCTACCCCTCCGGCATCACTCGGGAACGGCGCGCCCCGGTCCCGGCACCCGCCGGCGACGGCGCCGCCCGGCTGCCCGCGCGGGCGAAGCCGCCCGTGGTCCTGCTGCATGGGCTCATCGACAACCGCTCGGTCTTCGTCCTGCTGCGCCGCACCCTCGCCCGGCGCGGCAGGCACCAGGTCGAGTCCCTCAACTACTCGCCGCTGACGTGCGACATACGGGTCGCGGCGGAGCGCCTCGGCCGGCACATCGAGGAGGTCTGCGAGCGCACCGGAGCCGAGCGGGTCGACATCGTCGGGCACAGCCTCGGGGGCTTGATCGCGCGGTACTACGTGCAACGGCTCGGTGGTGACACGCGGGTGCGGACCCTCGTCACGCTCGGCACACCGCATGCGGGCACCCGTGCGGCGCGCCTGGCCGACGCGCACCCCATCGTGCGCCAGATGCGCCCCGGCTCACCGGTGCTCGCGGAGCTCGCCCTGCCCGCCCCTGACTGCCGTACGCACTTCGTCGCCTTCTGGAGCGACCTGGATCATGTGATGGTCCCGCCGGAGGCGGCCCGCATCGACCATCCCGATCTGTCGGTGCGCACCGTACGGGTCACCGGCATCGGCCATCTCGCCCTGCCCGTGCATCCCGCGGTCGCCGCCGGGATCCGGGAGGCTCTCGACACGGCCGACACGGCCGACACGGCCGACACGGCGCACCCGGGGGAACCCTCCGCGGACGGGGCCGACGGCCCGGCGGGGGATGCCGCCGGTGGTCTGACGGTGGCCTGAAACTCGTCATACAGCCGCCACAGGACCGCGCAGCCCCGATCAGCTTCGAACAAACCTCGAACACAAGGCCAAGCCCGGGCCCGCATCCGCCAAAACACGGCCGAATGCCCGTTTCCTGCGCGCGTGAAACCTGCCGAAGATTGTCGTGCCCGCGTACCGCCGGGTACAGTCGCCGCACTGCTCTGGCAGCCCCTGTTGTCGAGGCGAAAGAGAAGTTGGTGAACGACCGTCACCCGTCGGGGACCATGCCCCCGGCTCCGGCTTCCGACGCCGACTCGGCGCACTACGCGTCGTACGGCACCCAGGAAGCCCCGTACGGCGACTTCACCACGTACGGCGACTACCCCGCCACCGGTTTTCCCTCCGGCGACGGCGCGGGGCTCGACGCCTCCGCCCACTCCGCTCCGAGCTTCGCCACGGACCCCCTCTTCGGCGACATGCCGGGCAACGGCCACGACACGGGTGCCTACAACTCCGGTCAGTGGTCCACGGGTACCCCCGAGCACGCGAACTATGACGCCTACGCGGCCCAGCACCACGCCGCCTATGACACCGGCGTCTACGACACGACCTCCTGGTCGACCGGGCAGCAGCCGGTGGCGGGCATCCCGTCGCCGTCCCCGGCCCCGGACGCCACCGGCCAGTGGGACAGCGGCGCCTGGCTCCAGCCGGACCCGTCGGGCAACTCAGCCGGCCACACCCAGCAGTGGGACTGGGGCACGCAGACCTTCGACACCGGCGCCTACGACGCCACGCAGTGGAACTCCGACGGCTCGGCACCGGCCGGCGACGGCCACGAGCACCCTGCCGAAACCTTCGAGCAGCACGAGCCGACGCCGTTCGAGGCGCACGAGCCGACGCAGTTCGACCCGTCCGAGCCGGTGCCGTTCGACCAGCTCGAGACCGCGACGTTCGAGCACGTCGGCTACGACGACCCCGCCGGCCACGGGCCCGCCGCCGACGGCGGCGAGACGGCCTCCACCGGTGAACTGCCCACCGTCGGCCCGCTCCTGGACGGCCAGGAAGAGGTCGCGCCCCCCGGTTCCCGGGCCGCCGCGCGGGCCGCGTCCCGCTCCCGCCGCCGTACGCCGCCGAAGCGTTCGGCGCTGCTGACCGTCGCGGTGCCGTCGGCGTGCGTGATGGGTGTCGCGGGGATCGCGGCCGCGTCGGTGGGCAGCTTCACCGACGACAGCGCGGCCGAGGCGCACACGACGGCCGCGGACGTGCAGCCGGTGAAGCCGGCCGCCGCCAACAACAAGCTCGACACGCAGTTGCAGAGCCTCGCCGCCGGCGCCGACGACTTCGCCGACCGAGCCAGCCGGACGCAGGAGCGCATCGACCTGAAGGCCCAGCAGGTCGCCGAGAAGAAGCGGGCGGCGGAGGAGGCGGCCCGCAAGGAGCGGCTGCGCCCCAAGTTCGCCCTGCCGGTCTCGCAGCACGGGCTGAGCGCCTACTACGGCCAGTCGGGCATCAACTGGATGTCCCTGCACACGGGCATCGACTTCCCCGTCGCGTACGGCACGACCGTGATGGCCGCGACCGACGGCACCGTGCGCACGCAGTGGAACAGCGCCTACGGCAACATGATGATCGTGACCGCGAAGGACGGCACGGAGACGTGGTACTGCCACCTCTCCACCTACACCGTCCCCTCCGGTACGGCCGTGAAGGCCGGCGACCCGATCGCCCGCTCCGGCAACTCGGGCAACTCCACCGGTCCGCACCTGCACTTCGAGGTGCGTCCTGGCGGCGGCTCGGCGATCGACCCGCTCCCGTGGCTGCGCAGCCACGGCATCAACCCGGCCTGACCGTCCGGCGGCCGGGGGCGCCCCGGCGGTTCCCGACGCCCGGCTCCCGCCCGCGGCGCGCGAACGGGAGCCTCCGCTCAGCGGGTCAGAGCTTCTCCACCGGCGCGTAGCGCAGCAGCAGCCGCTTGGGCTTGGTGTCGCCGAAGTCGATCGACGCCTCGGCGTTCGCTCCCGTGCCCTTGACCGCGACGACCGTGCCGAGGCCGAACTGGTCGTGGGTGACCCGGTCCCCCACGGTCAGCGCCATCACCGGCTTCTCGGCGGTGCGGCGCGTGGCGAAGCCGGAGGCGCCGGACGCCGAGGAGCGCGAGCGGGACGAGGACAGGGAGGCCGCGACCGCGGAGACCGGCCCGGAGGACGCGGGCACGGTCGCTCCCGTGCGCTTCCACTCGACGTGGGCCGGCGGGATCTCCTCCAGGAACCGGGAGGGCGGGTTGTACGAGGGCTGGCCCCAGGCGCTGCGCAGGGTGGACCGTGTCAGATACAGCCGCTCCCGGGCGCGCGTGATGCCGACGTAGGCCAGGCGGCGCTCCTCCTCCAGTTCCTTGTTCTCCCCCAGGGCGCGCATGTGGGGGAAGACGCCGTCCTCCATGCCGGTGAGGAAGACGACCGGGAACTCCAGGCCCTTGGCGGTGTGCAGGGTCATCAGCGTGATGACGCCGTCGCCGTCCTCCTCGTCGGGGATCTGGTCGGAGTCGGCGACCAGGGCGACCTGTTCGAGGAAGTCGGACAGCGTGCCGCCGGTCTCCGCGTCCTCGCCGCGCTCCTGCTCGAACTCCATGGCGACGGCGGCGAGTTCCTGGAGGTTCTCGATCCGGGTCTCGTCCTGCGGGTCGGTGGACGCCTGGAGTTCGGCCAGGTAGCCGGTGCGCTCCAGCACGGCCTCCAGGACGGTGGCCGGCCCGGCGCCGGACTCGACGATCGTGCGGAGGTCCTCCATCAGCGTGTTGAACCGCTTGACGGCGTTGGTGGAGCGCGCGGCCATGCCGTACGCCTCGTCGACGCGCTTGAGCGCCTGCGGGAAGCTGATCTTCTCGCGCTGGGACAGGGCGTCGATCATCGCCTCGGCGCGGTCGCCGATGCCCCGCTTGGGGACGTTGAGGATCCGGCGCAGCGGCACCGAGTCCTCGGGGTTGGACAGCACGCGCAGGTAGGCCAGGACGTCCCGGACCTCCTTGCGCTCGTAGAAGCGCACGCCGCCGACGACCTTGTAGGGCAGGCCGACGCGGATGAAGACCTCTTCGAAGACACGGGACTGGGCGTTGGTGCGGTAGAAGACCGCGACGTCGCCCGCCTTGGCCTCGCCGGCGTCGGTGAGGCGGTCTATCTCGTCGGCGACGAACTGCGCCTCGTCGTGCTCGGTGTCGGCGACGTAGCCGGTGATCCGCGCACCGGTGCCCGCGTTGGTCCACAGGTTCTTGGGGCGGCGGGACTCGTTGCGCTCGATGACGGCGTTGGCCGCGGACAGGATGGTCTGCGTGGAGCGGTAGTTCTGCTCGAGCAGGATCGTCGTCGCGTCCGGGTAGTCCTCCTCGAACTGGAGGATGTTGCGGATCGTCGCGCCGCGGAAGGCGTAGATCGACTGGTCGGCGTCGCCCACCACGCACAGCTCGGCGGGCGGCACCTCGGCCTCGGGTGGTACGTCGACCGGGTGCTCGGAGGTGCCGACCAGCTCGCGCACGAGGGCGTACTGGGCGTGGTTGGTGTCCTGGTACTCGTCGACCAGGACGTGGCGGAAGCGGCGGCGGTAGTGCTCGGCGACGTCCGGGAAGGCGCGCAGCAGGTTGACCGTCGTCATGATCAGGTCGTCGAAGTCGAGGGCGTTCGCCTCGCGCAGCCGCGACTGGTACATGGCGTAGGCCTGGGCGAGGGTCTTCTCGAAGCCGTCGGTGGCCTGGGCGGCGAAGTCCTCCTCGTCGATCAGCTCGTTCTTCAGGTTGCTGATCTTGGCGCTGAAGGACTTGGGCGGGAAGCGCTTGGGGTCGAGGTCCAGGTCGCGGCAGACCAGGGCCATCAGGCGCTTGGAGTCGGCGGCGTCGTAGATCGAGAAGGAGGAGGTGAAGCCGAGCTTCTTGCTCTCCCGGCGCAGGATGCGCACGCACGCGCTGTGGAAGGTCATGACCCACATGGCGTTGGCGCGCGGGCCGACGAGCTGCTCGACGCGCTCCTTCATCTCGCCGGCGGCCTTGTTGGTGAAGGTGATCGCGAGGATCTGCCCCGGGTGCACGTGCCGCTCGGCCAGCAGGTGGGCGATGCGGTGGGTGAGCACGCGGGTCTTGCCGGAGCCGGCGCCGGCGACGATGAGCAGCGGGGAGCCGGAGTGGACGACGGCGGCCCGCTGGTTGTCGTTGAGCCCTTCCAGCAGCGCGGCGGCGTCGATCACCGGGCGGGGGGCGCCGTCCCGGTAATGGGTGTCGCGGTCCGGCGGCACGTCGAACTTCCCGCCGAACAGATCGTCCGGAAGCGGCTCCGGAGCGTGATCGTCCTCGGGGGGCGGCGGGGGCTCGTCCGCGGGGCCCCGCTGGGCCTGGAGGCTCGCCAGGAAGTTGTCGTCAAAGAGGCTGCTCATCGCTCTCCGAGTCTAGGGCGCCCCACTGACAGTCCGCCGCCACCCCGGAGACATCGCCCCGGGCACCGGCGGGGCGGCCGGATCCGTGGCGCGATGTCACCCTCCAGTGCCGCATGATCACGTTCCGCTATGTCCGCAACGATCCCGGGCAAACCAGGACCGAGCCACCCGGATCGTTCACTCCGAGCAACGCTCCCGGGAAAGGTCACGAAAATGTATCGGGCATATCACCCATCAACCTTCACAGGGACCACACGAGTTGGCTACCGTGCGACCAGGCCGCACGACCGTTTCCGGCGAACGTCGCCGGGCCGCGCGGCCTCCGCCGAGTCCGGTGTGCCGCAGCGGCAGCCGGAGCCGGGGACCCAACCGAGAACCCCGGGGTGAATCGGCCCGCCTCCTGATCCGGAGAAGGCCGTAGGGCAACCCTTCCGAACCACCCGCCCGAACCCGACAGCTAACCCGGTAGGCGGACGATGGAAGGAGTCGCCTCCCTTGGCGTCGCACCGCAAGTCGCGTCCCACCGGTTCGCGCGTGGCAGGCATACGGACCCCCGCCCTGGCAACGGCGGCCCTCACCTCCGTGGCCCTGCTGTCCCAGTCGGCCAACGCCGCCCCCGAGGCCGACGACAAGCCCAGCCTCGAAGAAGTCGAGAAGAAGGTCGACGACCTGTACCGCCAGGCCGAGTCGGCGACCGAGAAGTACAACGGGGCCAAGGAGAAGACCGCCAAGCAGCGCAAGCGCGTCGACACCCTCCTCGACGACGTGGCGCAGCGCGCCGGGAAGCTCAACGAGGCGCGCGAGAAGCTCGGCTCCTACGCCTCCGCCCAGTACCGCACGGGGGCGGCCGCCCCGGAGACGGCGACGTTCCTGCTCGCGGACACCCCGCAGGACTACTTCGACCAGACCCAGCTGATGGACCGGATGACCGGCCGCCAGAAGGAAGCGGTCGACGACTTCGTCACCCAGCAGTCCGAGACGATGACGAAGCGCCGGGAGGCCACCGAGAGCCTGGAGAAGCTCACCGACGCCCAGGGCGACCTGAAGGCGGCCAAGGCGACCGTGCAGCGCAAGCTGGCCGACGCCCGCGCGCTGATGTCGCGGCTGACCGCCGAGGAGAAGGCGCGGCTCGCGGCCATCGAGCAGGAGAAGCAGCGGGAAGCCGCCCGCCGGGCCGCCGAGCTGGCCCGGCAGCAGGCCGCGCAGGAGCAGGCCCAGCGCGAGGAGGCCCCCCGGCAGGAGAGCGGCTCGCCGTCGCAGGACTCCGGCTCGCCCTCCACGCCGGCCCTGGTGGACTCCTCGTACGCCACCAAGGCGGACAAGGCCCTGGCGTTCGCGCGCGCCCAGATCGGCAAGCCGTACGTCTGGGGTGCCGTCGGTCCCGGTTCCTACGACTGCTCCGGCCTCACCCAGGCCGCCTGGAAGGCCGCCGGCGTCACCCTCCCGCGCACGACCTACGACCAGGTCGACGCCGGCACCACCGTCCCGGTGTCCCAGGCCCGGCCGGGCGACCTGGTCTTCTTCTACGACGACGTCACGCACGTCGGGCTGTACATCGGCAACGGCATGATGATCCACGCGCCGAAGCCGGGCACGTACGTGCGCGAGGAGTCGGTCTACTACGACGGCGAGTCGGCGATCCACAGCGTGGTGCGGCCCGCCTGAGCGGACACGGACGTTTTTGAGGGGCACGCGCGCGTGCCCCTCACCTCCGGCGCGCGTTGCTCTCTAGCATCGGCGCTATGTCCGGTCCCTCCCCGTTTGCCACCTGGTGGGCGACGTATGCGCTGGCGACCGGCACCGTGTCGGTCGGTCTCGACTCCGCGGGTCACGCCGCCCTCTCCCGCGTCGTGCTGGCCCTGGCCTGCGGGGCGTGGCTGGTGTCGGCCGTGAGCCTGCTGCAGCGGGCGCGCGGCGCGTGGCGGGCGGAGGTGCCGGCGGTGTTCACCACCGCGGCGGCCGCCGCCCTCCTCGGCACCGGCTTCACCGCCGCGGGTCTGCGGTCCGTGGGCTGGGCGCTGCTGGCCCTGTCCGCGCTGGTCTGGGCGGTGCTGCTGGCCGTGGAGGTCGGGGGCCGGCGGGGAACGGTGTTCCTGCGGTGTGTGGCCACTCAGTGCCTCGCCGTGCTGGCGGCGGCCCTGGCGGCGGCCGAGTCGCTGGCCTGGCCGGCCCACGCGGCCCTGGTGCTGCTGTGGCTGGGGCTCGCGCTGTACGGCTTCGCCCTGTTCCGCTTCCAGCCACGGCAGGTGGAGGAGGGGCGCGGCGACCACTGGTTCGCGGAAGGCGCGCTGGCGGTCTCGGCGCTGGCCGGGGCGCAACTGCTGTCCGCCGACAGCTCCCGCCTGTACCTGTGGAACGAGGACGACGGCGACGCCCTGCGCAACACCGCCGTCACCCTGCTCGTGCTCGCCGCGGTCGCCTGCGTCGCCCTGCTGGTCGCCGAGCTGTTCTGGCCGCGGCACCACTACGACGCGCGGCGCTGGGCGACCGTGTTCTGCTGGGCCGTGACGGCGACGGCCACCCTGGAGGTCGCCACGGCGCTCGACGTCGCCTGGCTGGACGTCGCCGGCCAGGCGCTGCTGTGGGCGGCCGTGGCCGCGTGGCTCGCCTGCACCGTCTGGGCGGCCGCCTCGGCCCGGGCCGGCGCCCGGGCCTCCCGGGTCAGGTCCAGAGCACGGCGATGAAGACGTTGGCCGTGGTGAGCAGTCCGACCAGACCGAACAGGCCCTTGTCCACCCGCTCCTCGTCGCGCTTCACGTAGACCAGGCCGAGGATCACGACCAGGAGCGCCAGCTTCACGCCGATCTTGATGTTGTTCACGGACTGGTCGTCGGCCTGATTGAGGCCGACCAGGGCGACGCCGGTGATCAGCATGGTCAGTGCGCCGTGCAGCATCGCGGGCGTGAAGCGGGCCGTACCCTCGCCCATCGCCTTCATCTGGGTGAGGAAGCCGCCCAGGAGCGAGGCGATGCCGATGATGTGCAGGCCGACGAAGAGGTGGATGAGGACGTCCATGAGGCCGGAGCCTAGCCAGGGCCCATCCGGCCGCCCGACACCGGCCCGGCCTCCCGAGCCCGGCGATCCGGCTCCGGCCCGGCCGCCCGGCATCGGCCCGGCCCGGCCACCAGACACCGGCCCGTGGTGCATATATGCGCCCTATAGCACCCGATCACGGTCGTTCGCCCATGATCCCGGGCATCGGTCATCACGCTGAGTGAAGCGAGGGAGGCCGAGGCGGGATCTTGGTCGCATACGGTCACCACCGGTCCTCCGGGGACAGTTCCGCACACCCGCCACGAGGGCCGCACGCGCACCTCTACCGTCCTTCACCAGGTGACCGGCTCCCCACCGCCGCCCGGGCCAGGGGCGGCAGTCGGACACCACCGCCGAGAAAAGTCCGGCGGCGGCCCGTCTCCCCTGTGCGGGCCGCCGCCGGACGCGCAGGCCGCCCGTCCGCTCCCGGCGACCGCACACCCCCACCGGCGGTCGAGGAAAGGACGTGGCTCCCAGGTGGCAGCGCACCGCAAGCCCCGACAACGCCCCATGGCCGGCGGCCCGGCCCGTACGGCCGCCACGATCGCACTCGCCTCCGCGGCGACGGCGACGGGCTTCGACGGAACCGGGCACGCCGAGCCGCAGCGCACCCCCGGCCAGGTCAGGGCGGAAGTGGCCAGGCTGTACCGGCAGGCGGAGGCCGCCACCGAGAAGTACAACGGCGCGAAGGAGCAGGCGGACGGGGCCCGGCAGCGACTGAGGGGGCTGCAGGACCGGGCGGCCCGCTCGCAGGAACGGCTCGACGCGGCCCGGCAGGCGCTCGGCTCGGTCGCCGCCGCGCAGTACCGCTCCGGTGGCCTGGACCCGGCGATGCAACTGGCTCTGTCCGACGACCCCGACCGCTATCTGGAGAACGCGGCGTTCGTCGAGCGGGCGGGCGACCGGCAGAGTGCCGCCGTCCGGCGGGTGCGCAGCCGGCTCCGCGAGATCGAGCAGCTGCGCGGGGCCGCCCGCGTCGAGCTGGCCTCCCTCAAGGCACGGCAGGCGGAGCTGAAGCGCCACCGGACGGCCGTCACCGGCAAGCTGGACTCCGCACGGCAGCTGCTGTCCCGGCTGACTCCGCAGGAACGTTCCCAGGTGGGCGGATCATCCGACCGCGCGACCCGCTCGGCCGGCACGCGGGACACCCTCGCCCCTCCCGGCTCCGCCACGGCCCGGGCGCCGGGCCCGCGGGCGGCCGCCGCCGTCTCCTACGCCTACGCCAAACTCGGCAGCCCCTACGTCTGGGGCGCGACCGGACCGAACGCCTTCGACTGCTCCGGGCTCGTCCAGGCCGCCTACCGCTCGGCGGGCGTCTCCCTGCCGCGCACCACGTACTCCCAGATCGCCGCCGGGCGCCGCGTCTCCCGCACCGAACTCCTCCCCGGCGACCTGGTCTTCTTCTACGCCGGGATCAGCCACGTCGGCATCTACGTCGGCAACGGGCGGATGATCCACGCCCCGAACCCGTCCGCCCCGGTCCGCGTCGCCCCGCTCGACGAGATGCCCTTCGCGGGGGCGACACGGGTGGCGTGAGCGGGCGGGCCGGCACCTGCCCGCGGGCTCACACCGATCGGCGGGTTCGCACCGACCGGCGGGCTCACACCAGCCGGCGGGCTCACACCAGCCGGCGGGCCGTCGCCCAGCGGGTGAGCTCGTGCCGGTTGGACAGCTGGAGCTTGCGCAGCACCGCCGAGACGTGGGACTCGACCGTCTTCACCGAGATGTACAGCTGCTTGGCGATCTCCTTGTACGCGTAGCCCCGCGCGATCAGCCGCAGCACCTCCCGCTCGCGCTGGGTGAGGCGGTCCAGGTCCTCGTCGACGGGCGGGGCGTCGGTGGAGGCGAAGGCGTCCAGGACGAAACCGGCCAGCCGCGGGGAGAACACGGCATCGCCCTCCTGGACGCGGAAGATCGAGTCCACCAGGTCCGTGCCCGTGATGGTCTTGGTGACGTAGCCCCGGGCGCCGCCGCGGATCACGCCGATCACGTCCTCGGCGGCGTCCGACACGGACAGCGCCAGGAAGCGCACGGGCTGCTCGGTGGCCGCCATCAACGGCGCGCAGCGGCGCAGCACTTCCACCCCGCCGCCGCCCGGGAGGTGCACGTCCAGGAGCACGACCTCCGGCCGGGTGGCGGTGATGACCGTGACGGCCTGGTCGACGTCCGCGGCCTCGCCGACGACCTCGACGCCGGTCTGCGCGGTCTGCCCGATCTCCGCCTGGACGCCGGTGCGGAACATGCGGTGGTCGTCGACGAGGACCACGCGCACATGACGCCCCGGGCCGCCGCCCGGCTCCGCGGCCCCGGCCGCCTGGTCCGGTCCGGCCGTACCGTTCGCCGCCTCGGTCGGGTCGCTCATGACGTCTTCTCCGCCCTCTCCATCTCCAGCTCGACCTCCGTGCCGCCGTCCGGCACCGCGCGCAGCCGCGCCGTCCCGCCGTTGCGCTCCATGCGGCCGATGATCGATTCTCTGACACCCATCCGGTCGGCGGGTATCGAGTCGAGGTCGAAGCCGGGACCGCGGTCCCGGACGGACACGAAGACCGTCTTCCCCTCGACCTCGGCGTAGACCTGCACGGCCCCGCCCTCGCCACCGTACTTGGCGGCGTTCACCATCGCTTCGCGCGCGGCCTGCATCTGTGCGGCGATCCGCTCGTCGAGGGGGCAGTCGCCGACCACCACGACCTCCAGGGGCACGCCGTGCTTGTCCTCCACCTCGGCCGCGTTGCGCCGCACGGCGTCGGCGAGGGTGGTGGGCTCGTCGGCCTCGTCCTTGCCGGTGCCCTCGGGCTTGTACAACCAGGTCCGCAGGTCGCGCTCCTGGGCACGGGCCAGCCGTCGCACCTCCCCCGGGTTCTCCGCGTTGCGCTGGATCAGCGTGAGGGTGTGCAGCACCGAGTCGTGCACATGGGCGGCGACCTCCGCGCGCTCCTGGGCACGGATGCGCATCAGCCGCTCCTCGGACAGGTCCTGCGTCATCCGCACCAGGTAGGGCCCGGCCAGCAGCGTGATCCCGACGAGGACCGCGAGGGCCGCCTGGAGCACGGAACCGAGGTGGGCGGCGGAGCCCTGGAGCACGACGATGCCGGAGACACCGGCCGTCACCAGCAGCACGCCCCCCACCGAGCGCAGCAGGGCGACGGTGCGTCTGCGGCGGCCGACCTCCGCCCAGCGGGCCCGGCGGGCGTTGTCCGCCTGCCGCCACACCAGGGCGACACCGGCGCCGACGAGCACCGTCGGCCACAGGTAGACCCGGGCCCCGCCGCCGAGGTTCACGTTGCCCACGAAGACCAGGGCCACCACGACCATCAGGAGCAGCGCCACGATCTGGCCCTTGTCGGGCCGCCGGGCGACGAGTCTGCGCCGCCCGTCGGGCGAGGTCTCCGCGGTGGCGAACGACGGCGGCTTCTGCGTCTCGACACCGCCGACGCCGAGCGGGACGAAGAACCAGAACGCGGCGTACAGCAGCGCGCCGAGCCCGTCGGCCATGAACAGCCCGACGAAGACGAGCCGGACCCAGATCACGGGCAGCCCGAGGTGCCCGGCGAGCCCCCGCGCGACACCACCGAGCCAGCGTCCGTCGCTGCTGCGGTAGAGCTTGCGCGGCGGCCGCGGCTCGGCGAGGGGCGCTGCTGCGGCTTCCGACATGCCACTGATGGTCACACGGGCGCCAGGCCGGAGCATCAGGGTCGGCCCCGGAAACTCCCCTGATCTCCGGCGCCTCCGCCTCGCACCCGCCCGTGCCCGTGCCCGTGCCCGTCTCAGGGCCGATATCAGGGTCGGACCAGGGTCGATCCGGCTGCCGCCGCGGCGCCGCGCCCGTCACCATGGACCCATGACCGATCACGAGCACGCCGCGACGGGTCCGGGACCCGGCCCCGGCCCGCGCCCCGCCCCGGGCGACGGGCCGCAGGGTGCCGCGCCCGCCGCGGACGCCGGGCCGCCCGGCCCCGCCGGCCGGGCCGCGCCGGGCGGCCCGGCCGACCGGTTCCGGCGGGACCGCCGCCACAAGACCCTGGCCGGGGTCTGCGCCGGGCTCGGACGGCACTACGACATGGACCCGGTGATCTTCCGGATCACCCTCGCCGTGCTCTCCGCCACCGGCGGCCTCGGCCTGATCTTCTACGGCTTCGCCTGGCTCTTCGTCCCCTACGACGAGGACGAGAACGAGGTGCGCAAGCTGCTCACCGGCCGGGTCGACGGGCAGGCGCTGGCGGCGGTGCTGTTCGCGCTGGTCGGCTGCGGCGTCTTCCTGACCATGCTGAACAACGGCGGGGTGCTGACCTTCGCCGTCGTCCTCGCCCTGCTGCTGGCGGGCGCCGGCTACTGGTCGCGCCAGCGCGGTGCGCCCGACCCCGACCCGCTGGCCGCGCAGGCCGTCGCGGACGCCCCTCCGGAGCCCCAGGCCCCGCCGGCGTTCGCCTCCTCGCCCTCGTGGTGGCGCGACCCGATCGTCAAGGACGGCACCCACATCGGCGGCACGGGCTACCTGTGGGGCCCGCGCGACACGCACGACCTGGACATCGCCGCGGCGGTGGACGTGGCCCCGGGCACCCTGCGGCCCGGGACCCGTGAGACGGCCCCTGCCCCCCGCCCCCGGCAGCCCCGGCCCCGCGGTCCGCGCTCGATCGGCGGCTGGGCCTTCCTGCTGGCCCTGCTCGCCGGCGCCCTGGGCACCAGCCTGACGTGGGACGGCCACCCGCTCGGCACCAGTCTCCAGACGGGCCTGTCGTGCGCGCTGGTGGTCCTGGGACTGGGCATCGCCGTCAGCGCCTTCCTCGGCCGGACCGGGGCGGGCTCGATCCTGCTCGCGGTCGTCACGGCCGGCCTGCTCGCCGCCTCGGCGGCCCTGCCCGAGGACATCGGCACGCACTGGTCGCGCACCACCTGGCAGCCCGCCACGGCGGCGGACGTACGGCCGCACTACGAACTGGGCACCGGCGTCGGCACCCTGGACCTCACGCGGCTGGACCTGACCGGGAGGCAGACCGTGACCGTGCGGGCGGAGGTCGGGGTGGGCCGGGTGAAGGTGATCGTGCCGCGCGACGTGACGGTGCGGCTGAACGCCGAGGTGGGGATCGGGGACCTCCAGCTGCCGGGCGACGATCCGAAGGACGTGGACGTCCAGCCGGGGCGGCACCAGGAGGCCACCCTCTCGCCCGCGGCGGGCGTGCGGCGGTCGGGCACCGTCGACCTGGATCTCCGGGTCGGCATGGGACAGGCGGAGGTGGCCCGTGCTGCGGCATGAGATCCGGCCCGGCAGGCTGTGCGCGGGCACCGTCCTCACGGCGACGGGCGTCCTGTACGCCGGTGACGCGGGCGGTGCCTGGGAGATCCCCTGGTTCCTGGCCCTGCCCCTCGTCGCGGGCGGACTGTTCCTCGCGGGCGCGGTGGCGTTCGTGGCAGGCCGGGCGCGGCGACGCCGCCAAGCGGGCGGTGCGGGAGCGGAGGCCTGACCGGCCGGGACGGTGGTGTCCGGGGAGGCCGGGACGGTGGTGTCCGGGAGGGGGCGGGACGGGCGGGCGCCCCCTAGCGGTATCCCCCGCCGCGCTGCCGTCGCCTCGCCCGCAGGGCGGCGTCCAGGGACAGCAGCGGCGCACCCGCCAGCACCAGGGGGATCCAGGCCATGAGGTACACCAGGTCGTTGCCGTAGTAGTACGGGTCGGAGGACCAGCTGACGGTGAGCCACAGGCTGAGGGAGATCAGCGCGCCCCCGAGTGCGGCGAGCCGGGCGAACAGGCCCAGCAGGGTGCCGATGCCGACGGCCAGCTCCCCGAGGGCGATCGCGTAGCCGAAGCCGGCCGGGCTCTTGAGGGAGAGGTCGACCAGGGCGGGGATGGCGGAGGAGTCGCGCACGGCACGCATCATGTCGCCGATCGACCCGGGGCCCGAGTCCTTCAGGAAGGCGCTGTCCGTGAGTTTGTCCAGGCCGGCGTAGACGAAGGTGACGCCGAGGAAGACGCGCAGGGGCAGCAGGGCGTAGCGGGCGGCGGTGTCCCGCCGGCCTCCTCCGTCGCCGAAGTGCGGGCCGTGGTGCGTGTCGGTTCTCATGCCGTGCGTCATGGCTGCTGGCCGCCTCTCACCCCGCCCGGTGCCGAGTCCCTTCGACAGACCATACGTACGTCGACCCGCCCGGGTTCAACCCCGCGCGGTCTTTTCCGCAGCCCGGCAGGCCCGCAGGCCCGTGGTCCGTGACGCCGTCGCCCCGGGGCCGTCACTCCGTCACGTCGATGGCGTACCGGTTCGTCTCCACGCCCGCCGCCGTGACGACCTGCACCTCCACCCGGCCCGGTTCCACCTCCGCCGGGACCGGCACGGTCAGCCGGGTGTCGGTCGGGTTGCGGAAGCCGCCGGGCACCGGCACCAGGGGCACGTGGACGTGCACGGCGCCCACCCGCACGACCATCCGCGCCAGCCGGTCGGCGCCCTGCGCCCCGGGCGGCACGAATCCGGCGCCCCGGATCTCGATGTCGTCGCCCGTGCGGATCGGGCCGTCCAGGTCGCCCGCCTCCCGGGCCCGGACCACGGAGAGGACGACCGGCCTGCCGCCCTCCGCGTACTTCCCGGCGAGATACGTCGCCGCCGACACCAGCACCACCACCGCCAGGCCCCACGGCAGGTCGGGCAGCTGGTCGGGCCGCCTGGCCAGCCGCACCGCCGCGAAGGCGAGGGCGACCGCGCTGATCACCACGTACTGGAGGTCGGTGAAGGCGCCCCGGCCGGCGTCGTCGGTCAGCAGATCGGCGGCCCGCGGCCGGTCGGCGCGCACCTTCTGGAGCCGCTGCCCCAGGACCCGCAGCCCGACCACGCGCCGCACCAGCACGGCGACCCCGCAGACCACGGCGAGGACGGTCACGACCCCGGCGCCCCGGGCCAGATCCAGCCCGGCGATCAGCGCGTCCCGCTCCGCGTGCCGGGAGGCCGCGGCCAGGCGCCCGGCGAGCACGAGCACCGCATAGGCCACGAAGAGCACCCAGGCGGCGGCGACGGTACGGGACGTGGAGAGCCGGTTGTCCTCGCCGATGACGGGGGCGAGGACACCGCCCCTGGCGCGGTGGAGCCACGACGCGGCCGTCAGCGCCGCGGCCACGAGCAGCGCGGCGGCGAGCCCGGCCGTGCGGGCCGGCGTCCAGCCCGCGCCGAGCGCCGTGAGGGTCTGCGCGAGCAGCAGCGCCACGACGGCGGCCCCCACCACGGCGGCCGTCCGGCGCCACAGGCCCGTCAGCCACGCCCGTCCCTCGGCCCGGCCTCGCTCGGCCACGAGTTCGGCCGACTGCGCGAGTTCCTCGGAGACCCACTGCCGCGTGGCCGACGCCGAGTGGGCGACCGCGGCGGGCAGCCCGCGCCCGGCCGCGAACTCGTCCCGTGCGGCGAGGAACGCGGCGACGGCCCGCCGGTGCCCCTCGCGCGCGCCATGCGGGCAGTCCCCGCAGGCGCACCCGCCCGCGTGGCCGGTCCCGGCCCCGTCGGGAGCCCCGGCCCCGTGGGAACCCGCTCCGTGAGACCCGGCTCCGTGAGATCCGGCGTACGCAGCCGCGTACCCGCCCGTGTCCGGGCCGCCCTGCCTCGCCCCTTGCACCGCCACGCCCGACGCCCGCCTTCCCGCGATCCCGCCACCGCCGGCCTTCCGGACCCCGGAAACACCGCTGTGCAACTGCCCTGCGACGAGAGCGAATTGTGCCCTACACCACCCGCTCGGCGCGGTTCCGTCCGGTCACACGGGTGAACTTCGGCGCGCCGTGTTGACGCGGGGGCCGCATCGCCTCGGTGCGGCTGTCACGGTGCGCCCTCGTCCAGCAGGTCCGGTTCGCTGCGGCTGATCTCGCGCCACATCGGCTGGTAGTTGATCCACGCGACCAGGTCGCCGCCGAGCTGCTCCCGGGTGGCCACCGCCATCCGGTGGTCGATGCGCACCACCCGCCCGGCCGCCTGTGCCGTCAGCTGCACCTGGCACGAGCGCTCCATCGACACGAACCACCAGGCCGCCGCGTCCACCGAGTCGCCGACGGTCAGCAGCCCGTGGTTGCGCAGCACGAGCGCCTTGCGGGAGCCGAGCGCGGCCGCGATCCGGCGGCCCTCCTCGGCGTCGACGGCGACGCCCGTGTAGGAGTCGTACAGGGTGTGGTCCTCGTAGAAGGCGCAGCTCTCCTGGGTGATCGGCTCCAGCAGTGCGCCGAGGGCCGCGAGCGCCCGGCCGTGCACGGAGTGGCAGTGGGCGACGGCGACCACGTCGGGGCGGGCCGCGTGCACCTGGGCGTGCACGGTGAACGCCGCCTGGTTGACGTGGTAGCGGCCCTGGACGACCTGGCCGTCCGCGTTGGCCAGCACCAGGTCGCCGACGGTGACGTGCCGGAAGGGCATGCCGAACGGGTTGACCCAGAAGCAGTCGCTGTACTCCGGGTCGCGTGCGGTGATGTGCCCGGAGACACCGTCCTCGAAGCCCAGCCGCCCGAAGAGCCGCAGGGCGCCCGCGAGGCGTTCCTTGCGGTGCCGGCGTTCGTCCTCGACCGATTCGTGCATCGGCGGCATCGAGAACCGGAGCCGGTCCGTGGGCACCGGCCGGGGCGGGGTGGACCCGGGCGTCCCGTGCATGTGTCCTCCAGCACTGCGTTGGTTCACGGGGCGCGAAGTTACCCTCGGCCGGTCCGGCGCGACAGCTCTGTTCCGTAAAGACCGAAGGCAACCCTCGGGGCCCCTGAGGGGTCTGGTGTGCGGAATCAGCAGTGCAGCAATGCTTTTCAGCCAGGAGTGACCTTGAGCCTCGCCGACCGCCACATCGCGGCCCTCATGCGGCAGATCGCCACCCAGGACCGGTTCGAACTCGTCCACCCGTTCGCCGAGTGGCCGACGTTCGGCGCGCTCACGTACATCGCGGAGTGCTACGGATTCCGGTACGCCGGCGTGCGCCTGGCCGGCAAGCAGAAGATGGCGCACATCGAGCTGGTCCGGGACACCGGCCCCGAGGCGCAGCAGCGCGCGGCGGTCTGCCGGGCGGCCTTCCCCGACCCGGGTCCCGGACGCCCGGCGCCGGGCATGTACCTCGGCACGCTCACCCCGGTCCCCGAGGCGCAGGCGGACGTCGACCTGGTCACCACGCTGATCCGGTACGACGCGGCCGGCGCCGCCGCCAACCGCAGGCAGCTGCTGGCCATGGCGTGGGCGGGGCCGGCGCTGTTCGGGCTGCTGGCCGTGCTGACCGGCAAGTACGCCGTCCTCCTCCCGCTCGCCGTGCTGACCCCGGCGTTCCTGCTCGGCGCACTGCGGATCAACACGGCCCGGCGCGCGAAGCTGGCCGGGCGGCTGACGGCGGCCGGCTGCACACCCGTGCGGGACGAGGCCGGGCGGGAAGGGTTCGTGCGCCCGGCGCCGCACGCGGCGTAACCGGACAGAAGATGTCGGGTTTCGGCGGCACACTCGGGTTCATGAGCCCTGCCCCGCAGCCGATCCGCACGCCCCCGACGAACTGGGCCGCCTTCGCCGGCGCCGAGCCGGGCCTCGCCCGCACGGTCGAGGAGCGCTTCACCGCCCACACCCACCACGTCCTCGCGACCCTGCGCAAGGACGGATCCCCGCGCACCAGCGGGCTGGAGGTCCGCTTCCTGCACGGCGAGCTGTGGCTCGGCATGATGCCGGGCTCGCTGAAGGCCCTCGACCTGCGCCGCGACCCGCGCTTCGCGCTCCAGGCCAACCCGGGCGAGGGCACGGGCATGGGCGGCGGCGACGTGCGGATCAGCGGCCGGGCGGTCGAGGTCGGCGAGGGGGAGGCGAAGGCCGGATACGTCGAAGAGGTGGAACCGCCGCAGCCGTTCCACCTCTTCCGCACCGAGCTGACCGAGGTCGTGCGCACCCGCGTCGAGGACGACCACCTGGTCGTCCAGACGTGGAAGCCCGGCGAGCCCCTGCGCCTGATCAAGCGCACCTAGCGCCGGTCAGGCGCCCCCGGGGCCTACTCCCACTCGATGGTGCCCGGCGGCTTCGACGTCACGTCGAGCACGACGCGGTTGACGTCGCGCACCTCGTTGGTGATGCGGGTGGAGATCTTCGCGAGGACCTCGTAGGGCAGGCGCGACCAGTCGGCCGTCATGGCGTCCTCGGAGGAGACGGGACGCAGCACGATCGGGTGACCGTAGGTGCGGCCGTCGCCCTGGACGCCGACGCTGCGGACGTCCGCGAGCAGGACCACCGGGCACTGCCAGATGTCCCGGTCGAGGCCGGCCGCCGTGAGCTCCTCGCGGGCGATGGCGTCGGCCTCGCGCAGCAGGTCGAGGCGCTCCTTGGTGACCTCGCCGACGATGCGGATGCCCAGACCGGGGCCGGGGAACGGCTGGCGCTGGACGATCTCCTCCGGCAGGCCGAGCTCCTGGCCGACCATGCGGACCTCGTCCTTGAACAGCTTGCGCAGCGGCTCGATCAGCTTGAACTCGAGGTCCTCGGGCAGGCCGCCCACGTTGTGGTGGGACTTGATGTTCGCGGTGCCGCTGCCGCCGCCGGACTCGACGACGTCCGGGTAGAGGGTGCCCTGGACCAGGAACTCCACGGCCGGGCCCTCGTCGGCGATGATCTCCGCCTGGGCCTGCTCGAAGACCCGGATGAACTCGCGGCCGATGATCTTCCGCTTCTCCTCGGGGTCGGACACCCCGGCGAGCGCCTTGAGGAACCGCTCCTCGGCGTCCACGACCTTCAGCTGCACGCCGGTCGCGGCGACGAAGTCCTTCTCGACCTGCTCGGTCTCGCCCTTGCGCATCAGGCCGTGGTCGACGTACACGCAGGTCAGCTGCGAGCCGATGGCCTTCTGCACGAGGGCCGCGGCCACCGCGGAGTCCACGCCGCCGGACAGGCCGCAGATGGCGCGCTTGTCGCCGACCTGCTCGCGGATCGCTTCGACCTGCTCCTCGATCACGTTGCCCGTGGTCCAGGACGGGGTCAGGCCGGCGCCCCGGTAGAGGAAGTGCTCCAGCACCTGCTGCCCGTGCGTGGAGTGCATCACCTCGGGGTGGTACTGGACGCCGTAGAGCTTCTTCTCGTCGTTCTCGAAGGCGGCCACGGGCACGACGTCCGTGGAGGCCGTGACGGAGAAGCCCTCGGGGGCGGCGGAGCAGGCGTCGCCGTGCGACATCCACACGGCCTGCTCGCCGGGGGTGCCCTCGAAGAGGGTGGAGGACGCCTTGGCCACGTGCAGGTCGGTGCGGCCGTACTCGCGGGCGCCGGTGTTGTCGACGGTGCCGCCGAGGGTCTGCGCCATCAGCTGGAAGCCGTAGCACATGCCGAAGACGGGGACGCCGGCCTCGAAGAGCGCGCTGTCGAGTCGCGGAGCGCCCTCCTCGTAGACCGACGAGGGACCGCCCGAGAGGATGATCGCCGCAGGGTTCTTGGCGAGGATCTCCTGGACCGGCATGGTGCTCGGCACGATCTCGCTGTAGACCCGCGCCTCGCGGACGCGACGGGCGATGAGCTGGGCGTACTGCGCGCCGAAGTCGACGACCAGGACGGTGTCGGCGGCGCTGGCAGCGGGAGACGCTGATGACACGAGGTGCCTTCCGGCGGTGGGGCGGGGGTCTTGTGCCCCCGAGTCTACCGAGGTGCTCGCCCGCGGTGTCCCGCCCGCGGGCCCGTCCCGGTCCGCGGCCCGCCGTCTCACCATGCGAACCCGTTTGGCCACCGCCGGGCCCGCGGGCATACTGGCCGCATGCTCACGCACCCGACCTTCCGCTTTACCTATGGCATCCGGCCCACCGGCTGCCATGGTCGTGCTGCTTGAGCAACTGACAAGCGACTTCCCAGGCGCCCCGGGCCGACAAGGCCCGGGGCGCCTGTCGTCGTCCGGGCCCTGTCGCCCCGGGGCGGCCCCCGACGACGAGGAGCCCTTCCATGACCGTCACCGACGTGACCGGCGCCCGCACCACCGAGGCCGCCGACGTGATCACCGGAGCCCGTGAGCGCATCGACGCGCTCGACGACCGGATCATCGGCCTGATCCAGGAACGGGTGGCCGTCTCCGCCGTCATCCAGGAGGCGCGGATCTCCTCCGGCGGCCGCCGGGTGAACCTCTCGCGCGAGATGGAGGTCCTCGGCCACTACCGCGAGGCACTGGGCAAGCCGGGCACGGCCCTCGCGATGACGCTGCTGGAACTGTGCCGCGGCAGGATCTGAATCCACGTTCCGGGGACAGACGTACGCATCGCTCTCACCCGTACGGCGCGTGACCGCGTTCCACCGGGCGTCGTTGGTCCCGGTGTCCGCGCCAGCCAGCCGCGGGCCCGAAAGAACCACGCGTGGCTCACTGGGGCGATGAGACGCACGGATCGTGCCGTGCGTCGTGGGACCTCGCCCCAGGGAAGTGACCGGACGGCAGGGGACAGCAGCCCGGTCACCCAAGAGAACGGCCGGCTCCGGGGACGCCCGGGGCCGGCCGACGGACCTTGCACCACCACCCGGGTCGAGACCAGCGGCGCTACCCCCCGGCGCCGCTTCCGGGCACCGGCGCCGCCCTGCGCCGGTGCTGACGAGAGGAAGGGCCCCGCGGCTCCACACCGCGGGGCCCTTCGCCCTGTCCCGGCCCGGCCCGGCCACCGGGGCGGGGCGGACTCAGGTGCGGGTCACCGTCCCGCAGGCGCTGCCGTCGTCCAGCGGCCGGCTCCGGTCGTACGGGTCGACCTCGGGACCGCTCGGGGCCGGGTCGGCGGAGGTGGCCGACGGGAAGCCCGGGTGCAGGAAGCCGTCGTGGACGTCACAGGAGGAGTTGCCTATCTCCTGGTCGTACTTCACGAGCAGCAGCCGGCCCGGGGTGACCCGGTAGCGGGCCGGGTCGGCGAGTTCGACGTCGAGGACGCGGCGCACGATGGTGCGGGCGACCTCGGTACGCCCGTCCGCCCGGACGAGCGGGTAGACGAAGGTGTAGTCGGCGTGCACGGCCACTCCCCCGTGCGTGCCCTTGCCGGTCGTCATGCGGCCGCGCGTCTTGATCACATCGCCCACCGGCCGCACCTCGTCCGGGTCGAAGCGGCTGAACAGCGTCACCGGGTCGTCCTCGGCGCTCGGGGAGCGCAGGGCGGTGTTCAGGTCGTCGAACAGCTTCGGCTGCTTGGGGTCGAGGACGGCGAACGCGGCCTCGGGGCGCGCCCCGCCGATCGTCCTCGGGTCGAGGTTGGTGCCGACCAGCAGCTTCTTGGTCAGCTTCAGCGCCTGTTCCACGCGAGTCTTCGGGACCGCGCCCACGGCCTTCGCCTCGGGCAGCACGATGCCCGCCTCGCCGTCCGCCCAGCGCAGTGCCGGGGAACCGGCGAACGGCTCGTCCAGGGTGGGCCGTTCCGTGCCGGCCGCGCCGGGGGCGGCGGTCGGCGCCGCGGTCTCCGCGGGCAGCGGCGCGGCCTCGGCGGCCGGCGGGTCCCCGGTGCCGAAGGGGTCGCCGGGCAGCAGCGACGGCTTGAGGGCCACCAGCACCACGGCCGCGGCGACGGGCACACCCACGATCGCCCACAGCGTGCGGCGCCGGCCGGCCCGCCCGTTCCCGGCCGGCCGGGCCGCGTCGGTGCGCCATCCGGGAGGCACTTCGCCCCGGGCGTCCTGCCGGCGCAGCCTCTCGGTCACGTGGCGCGCCCGTGCGGACGGCTCCTTCGGGGCGGAGGACCGGATGTCCCGCTCGGTGTCGCGGGCGAACTGCTCCCAGACGTCGTCGGGGATCTCCGAGTCCGACGACCGGTCGTCGGACGGCTTCTCAGACACGAACCCAAGATCTAATCGGGTGGCGGACGCCACCACAAGAAGACCCTGCCTGTGACACAGCCCACATAAAAATTGCGTGAGGACCCGCACAACCTTTCACAGGTTCCACGGATCAAACCTGGCGAACCAAGGGCCACTCCCGCGCCCCACACGCGGAGGCCTCCCCCAACGCTCGTACCGCAGCCCGCGGTACGCCGGACTCTCCGAGGTCTTCATGAAGCTTCGCCGCGCCATGGCAGCAGCGGCCGCAACGGCGGTCATAGCCCCGGTGGCACTGCTCGCGGCACCGGCCGCGTACGCGTCCGACGAAACCACGCCCACGCCGAGCGCGTCGGTGAGCGAGTCCGCTCCCGAGACGTCCGCCTCGCCGTCGGCCACCGAGTCCAAGCCCGCCGAGACGGCCCCGGCTCCGAGCACGTCCACGAGCGCCTCCGCTCCGCAGACGTCCAGCTCGCCGAGCACGTCCGCGAGCGCCTCCTCCCCGGCGCCGAGCACCTCCGCGCCCGAGGAGTCGGAGTCCCCCGACCCCGAGCCCTCCGTGTGCGAGGACACCAAGGTCGACGTCGCCATCTCCGGCCTGCCCGGCAAGATCGCCGCGGGCAGCGGCTGGCACAAGTTCTCGCTCAGCGTGCTGAACGACTCCGACTCCACCCTGAACGACCTCGACTTCTTCGCCGGGGCCTCCCCCGACAAGAACGGCGAGGAGCTGTTCACCAGCAAGCAGGTCCAGCTCCAGGCCTGGGACCCGGACAGCAAGGTCTGGACCGACCTGAACGAGGGCGGCTTCGCGGTCGGCTACGTCGGCTACACCGACGAGCTGAAGCCCGGCTACGAGGTCGACATCCCGCTGCGCCTCAACGTCAGCAAGTCCGCCCCGGTCGGCGCCGGCTTCTCGCTCGGCGCGACGATCTACGGTGACGACGACGCCGAGTGCACCGGCTTCGGCGACGTGTCGTACCGCTTCCAGATCGTCTCGGCCGGTACGGACACCGGTGGCACCAAGCCGCAGGAAGGCGGCAAGGCGCCCGTCACCGACGAGAAGCCGAGCGGGAACACGCCGGAGGTCACCGGCAGCCTCGCCGAGACCGGCTCCAGCTCCGCCCTGCCGATGATCAGCCTGGTCGGCGGTGCCGCGGTCGTCGCCGGTGCCGGTGCGATCTTCGTGGTCCGTCGCCGCAAGGCCGGCGCGGAGGCGTAAGCCACAGCGGCCGTCAGGCCGCAGCGAACGGAAGAGGGACCTGCGCTCGGAGGGGGGTGCAGGTCCCTCTTCCGTTGCCGTTCGGCCCGCCGGTGGCGGCTACTTCCTGGGCGGCACCGCCGGCATGCCGAGGAACGGCAGCCGCAGCGCGCCGAACGCCTCCGCCGGGACCGCCGGCGACTTGGGCTCGACCGGCCGCAGCCGCGCGTACGCCGTGCCCTGCTCGGGGCGCGGGTCGGCGTCGCCCTTGTTGGGCCAGAAGGACATCGCCCGTTCCGCCTGCGCGGTGATGGTGAGGGAGGGGTTCACGCCCAGGTTGGCGGAGACGGCGGCGCCGTCGACGACCGAGATGCCGGGGTGCCCGTACAGGCGGTGGTAGGGGTCGATCACGCCCGTCTCCGGGGAGTCGCCGATGGGGCAGCCGCCCAGGAAGTGGGCCGTGAGCGGGGTGCCCATCAGTTCGCCGACGTTCGAGCCCGCGAAGCCGTTGATCTCGGCGGCCAGGGCCGAGGCGCCCTCGGTCGCGGCCTTGATCTGCTTGGGGTTGGGCGAGCCGTGGCCCTGGCGGGCGGTGAGCAGCCCGCGGCCGATCCCCGACGGCTTCACGTACGTCGTCAGGGAGTTGTCCAGCGACTGCATCACCAGGCCGATGATGGTCCGCTCCGACCAGCGGCGGTTGGACAGCGAGCGCAGGGTCAGCAGCGGGTGCCGGGCCGCGTGGGCGACGAAGCCGAGCACCCGTGCGGTGCCCGAGTTCCTTCCGGCGTAGGGCACTTGGAGGATGGACAGGCTGCCCATCGAGTTGGAGCCCTTGCCGTACCGGACCGGTTCGATGTGGGTGTTGGCGTCCGGGTGGATCGAGGACGTGATCGCGACGCCGCGGGTGAAGTCGGCCCGGGGCGCGCCGTGGGCCTTGCGGTAGCGCCGGTCGTCGGTCTGGGCGCCGACCAGGGCCTCGGAGTTGGTGCGGGTGAGCTCGCCGAGCCGGACCGAGAGCCGGGGCAACTGGCCGCCCGCCTTCATGCGGTGCAGCAGGGTCTGGGTGCCGTAGGTGCCGGCGGCGAGGACGACCTTGCGGGCCGTGTAGGTGCGGCCCTTCGCCTTGCGGCCGCCGTCGGTGGGCAGGGTGGCGACGGCGTAGCCGCCCCGCGAGTCGTCGGTCACGGACACGACCGTCGTCAGGGGGTGGACGACCGCGCCGGCCTTCTCGGCGAGGTGCAGGTAGTTCTCGTTGAGGGTGTTCTTGGCGCCGTGCCGGCAACCGGTCATGCACTCGCCGCACTCCGCGCACGCCTTGCGGGCCGGCCCGGCCCCGCCGAAGTACGGGTCGGGCACCTCCTCGCCCGGCTCGGCCTTCACCGTGCCGTCGGCGTCCTCGCCGTCGCCGAAGAAGACGCCGACCGGCGCGAGGTGGAAGGTGTCGCCGCAGCCCATCTTCTCCGCGGCCGCCTTCAGGTGCACGTCGGACGGCGTCATGGTCGGGTTGAGGCGGACCCCCAGCATCCGGCGGGCCTGGTCGTAGTACGGCGCCAGCTCGTCCTGCCAGTCGGTGATGTCACGCCACTGGGGGTCCTCGAAGAACGGCGCCGGCGGGACGTAGAGCGTGTTGGCGTAGTTGAGGGAGCCGCCGCCGACGCCCGCTCCCGCCAGCACCATGACGTTGCCCAGCAGATGGATGCGCTGGATGCCGTACATGCCGAGCCTGGGGGCCCACAGGTAGTTCTTGAGGTCCCAGGAGTTCTTCGGCAGGGTCTCGCGGGTGAAGCGGCGGCCGGCCTCCAGGACGCCGACCCTGTATCCCTTCTCGGTGAGGCGCAGGGCGGTCACCGAGCCGCCGAAGCCGGAACCCACGACGATGACGTCGTAGTCGTAAGCGTCCTGAGACACGTGCCGTCTCCCCTTCGAGTGGCTGAAGCGAACGTCGTCTACCGGAACCGGAACGCCTTCATCAGGCGCAGGCTCCTGCTCATGAACCGGGCGTACGCCTCGTCGTCCATGCCCAGCGAGGGGGCCATGGGCAGCACCCGCTGGTGGGCGACCGTCTGGGCCTCGGTGTACTTGAGGATGCCCTCGGAGCCGTGGCGGCGGCCCAGCCCCGAGTCCTTCATGCCGCCCATGGGCGACTGGACGCTGCCGTAGGCGGGCGCGTAGCCCTCGTTGATGTTGACCGTGCCGGTGCGCAGGCGGGCGGCGACCTCCCGGCCGCGGCGGCCGTTCTTCGTCCAGACCGAGGAGTTCAGGCCGTAGGCGGTGGAGTTGGCCCGCTCGATCGCCTCGTCCTCGTCCGTGAAGCGGTAGACCGAGACGACCGGCCCGAAGGTCTCCTCGGCGCAGACGGACATGTCCGTGGCGACGCCGTCGAGGATCGTCGGCTCGAAGAAGTAGGGGCCGATGTCCGGGCGGGCCACCCCGCCGGCGAGGACCTTCGCGCCCTTGGCGACGGCCTCCTCCACGTGCCGAGTGACGGTCTGGAGCTGGCGTTCGCCCACCAGGGACCCCATGTCGGCCCCGTACGCCAGCGACGTGCCCAGGCGCATGGCCCTGGTGCGGGCGGCGAAGCGCTCCAGGAAGGCGTCCGCGACCGACTCGTGGACGAAGAGCCGCTCGATGGAGATGCAGAGCTGTCCGGCCGAGGAGAAGCAGGCGCGCACGGCTCCGGCCGCGGCCTTGTCGATGTCGGCGTCCGCCAGGACCAGCATGGCGTTCTTGCCGCCGAGTTCGAGGGAGACGCCGACCAGCCGGGCGGCGGCGCCCTGGGCGACCTCGCGGCCGGTGCGGGTGGAGCCGGTGAAGGAGACGTAGTCGGCGTGCCGGACGACCTCGGGGCCGACGACCGGGCCGTCGCCGAGGACGACCTGGAACACGTCGGCGGGCAGTCCGGCCTCGATCAGCAGGTCACGGGCCCACAGGGCGGTCAGGCAGGTCTCGGTGTCCGGCTTCATGACCACCGCGTTGCCCGCGGCGAACGCCGGGAGCGCGTCGCCGACCGACAGCTCCAAGGGGTAGTTCCAGGGGGCGATCTGGCCCACCACCCCGCGCGGGTGGCGCAGTTCGGTGACCTTGGTCAGGGTCGGCACGGCACCCGTGTGCCGCTTGGGCCCGAGGTAGGCGGGGGCCTTGCGGCCGTAGTGCCGGGCGGCGACCGCCACGGCCTGGACCTCCTCGTGGGCGTGCAGCCGCGCCTTGCCCGTCTCCAGCTGGATCAGGTCGAGCACCTCGGCCTGGCGCTCCAGCACCAGGTCGTGGAAGCGGAGCAGGACGGCGGCGCGCTGCCGCACCGGGGTCCGCGCCCACACGGCCTGCGCGGTGCGGGCCGCCGCGAAGGCCTGCTCCACGTCCTCGGGCGTCGACTCGGGCAGGTCGGCCAGCTTCTCGCCGGTGAACGGCGTGTGGTTGGCCGTCCGGCCCGAACCGGCCACGCCCTTGGTCAGCTGGGCGACCAGCTCGGGGGTGACCACGTCGGCGGCGGTGCGGGCGCCCTCCGGAGCGGGGGCGAGGGGGTTCGTACCGGCCTGAGCCGTGCCGGTCTCTGCCGTCTTCTCGGCGGCCTGCGCGTCCGTCATGAGGCGCAGGGTATGCCGCTGCGGGGCCTTTGGGTACCCGTCGGTAATACGGCTTCACCGGCTGCACACACGCTGCCAGTGACTGCTGGCAACAAACGCCCTGATCAGGGCATGGGCGGTGACCGGCGGAACTTCCTCAGTCCTTTACGAACCCGAGACCGTCCCGGGCCCCCTCGAACACCGCGGTGCCCTCCGGCTCCTCCGCCGTCCCCCGGGCCATGTCGACGCGCAGCTCGTACAGGCGGTCGGCGGCGGCGCGCACCAGGAGCCGCAGGACGCGCCGGGGCGTTCCGTCCCGGGTGTAGGCGGTGTCGGCCAACACGGCGTCGTGGCCCTGGACGGTGGTCGGGGTGTACTCGGTGTGCGCCCGGCGGTCCCCGCCGACCTCGGTCGTGCGGGCCTCGTCCTCGAGGGAGCCGGGTGCCCGGTCCCAGCGGAGGAGCCGGACGCGGACGGTGCCGCCCCGCTCGTCGCCGTACAGGGCCGTGCGGGGCTGGTCGGCCGTGCTGCCGGTGCGGGCCAGCGCGCGGTAGTGGCCCGGCAGGTGGAGCACCGCCGCCAGGTCCGGCTCGTGGTGCGCGGTCCAGTCGGCGGTGGGGGCGGTACGGGAGGCGCGCCCGGCGGCCTGCGCACTGCTCGCGCCGACCTCGGCGCCCGCGCTGCCGGTGTCCGCACTGCTGGCGCCGGTGTCCGCACTGCTGGTGCCGGTGAGCTGGGTGGCCGTCCCGATGCCGCCGGCCAGCAGCGCGCCCAGGAGGGCGAGGGGGGCGGGGCGGAGGAGACCTGGACGTCTCGGCGGCTCCTGCGGGCTCGATGCCGAAGCCGCGACCGGTGCTTCGGTGGCCGCTGCGGCCGCCGGCGCCTTCGGTGGTGCGGCGTCCGCGGGCGCTCCAGCAGTCCTGTCCGGCCTGTCCGGCCTGTCCGGCCCGTCCGCAGGTGCCCTCGGCGCGGTGACGGCCGACGGCCCTGCCACGAGCGCCAGCGCGGCGGCCGCCTCCTCCGCGTCCGGCCGCTGGTCGGGGTCGGCGCTCAGCAGCCGGGACATGAGCGGCCCGAGGGGACCGGCCCGCTCGGGTGCGGGCGGCCGGGACTCCAGGACCGCGGTGCGGGTCGCCTCGGGGGTGCCCCGGCGGAACGGGGACGAGCCCTCGACGGCGGTGTACAGCACGGCGCCCAGGGACCACAGGTCGGAGGCGGGACCGGCGCCGCGCCCGGACATCCGCTCGGGGGCGACGAACTCCGCTGGGGCGCCGGACTCTCCCGCCCCGGAGGCGTGTTCCCCGGCGTGCGGCTGGGCGATGCCGAAGTCGGTGAGCACGACCCGGTCGTCCTCACCGAGCAGGACGTTGGCCGGTTTCACGTCCCGGTGCACGATGCCGACGCTGTGCGCGGCGTGCAGCGCGCCGAGGACGGCGAGGCCGATCCGGGCCGCCTCCTCCGGCTCGACCGGGCCGCGGCGGAGCCGCTCGTGCAGGGACTCCCCCCGCACCGACTCCATGACGATCCACGGCAGTCCGTCGAGCATCTCGGTGGCGTCGAGCTCGTCGGGGCCCTTGGGGCCCGGGGGTTCGTCCCGCCGCTCCGGCTCGACCACCACGTCGTGGATGGTGACGGCGGAGGGGTGGTCCACACGGGCGGCGGCCCGCGCCTCGCGGTGCAGCCGGTGGGCGGCACGCCGGTGGCCGGCGTCCTCGGGGGCACCGGGCAACAAGGGCTGCCGTACGGCGACTTCGCGCTGGAGGAGCTCGTCGTGGCCCCGCCAGACGGTGCCGGTCGCGCCGGAGCCGATGCGCTCGATCAGCCGGTACCGTCCGCCGACCAGCCGGCCCCGGGCGTCGTCCGTACCGCCCCCGTCGTTGCTCATGCCCCATCAGTACCGTGCGGCCCCGGGACTTGTCGACGCGGGGTGGTCGACGGGATGGCCAACAGGCGCCCCGTCAGGTGCCGTTGATGTCCAGGTTCTCGATCGCCTCGCTCGCCACCTCTGTGCCGCGGTCGGTGAAGTCGCCCTTGCCCGGGTAGCCGACGGTGAGCTTGTACAGGTCGCCGCCGGTGGTGCGGTAGTAGAAGATGCGCACTTCGCGGGGGCGGGGGTCCTGGGTGTCGTCGGTGACGTAGGCGACGGTGTTCTCGGCCGCCTTCTTGCCCCGGTAGGTCGTCGTGACGGGGTTCGTCCGCTCCGGGTCCGCCGGCATGTCCAGGTCGTAGTCGCCGCTCTTCTTGAACTTGCTGTCGTCCTCGTACATCTCGGCGGCCGCGGAGGCCCCGATGGTGCCGCTGGTGTCCTCCGCCTTCCGGTAGAGGGCGAGGTGGATCGAGACGCTGCCGCTCCAGTCGGTGTACGTCACCCAGTGCTCGTCGTCGGACTCCCGGTCGGGCACGGTCCGCTGGTAGCCCTCGGGGACGGCCATCGCCGCCCCCAGCGCCTTCTCCTGGCGGACCTCCCAGCCGTCGGGCAGGGGCCCGGCGAACGGGTCGGCGACCACCAGGTACGCCGCCACCGCCGCCGCGACGACCGCCGCGCCGAGGCCGGCCCAGCCCTTGCGGCCGAGGCGCGCGCCCCGGCGCCCGTCGGCCGGTCCGGTGACCCGGAGGGCCTGAGTGGGCTGCGGTGCGGGCGGCTCGGCGGCCGCCGACAGCAGGGCCCGCACCCGTGCCGCGTCCGGGCGGCGGGCCGGGTCCTTCTGCAGCAGTCCGCCGATGGCCTCGGCGAGCGGGCCGGTGGCCGAGGCGGGCGGCGCGGGCGTTGCGTTGAGGACGGACTGGAGGGTGGCGGGGGTGTTGCTGCGGCGGAACGGCGAGACCCCCTCGGTGGCCGCGTAGAGCACCACGCCGAGCGACCACAGGTCGCTGGCCGGCCCCGGGCGCTGGCCCAGCACCCGCTCCGGGGCGATGTACTCGGGCGAGCCCACGAACCCGCCGGTGTCCGTCAGGCTGGTCTCGCCCTCGATCTGGGCGATGCCGAAGTCCGTGAGCACGACCCGGTCGTGGCGGCCGAGCAGGACGTTGTCCGGCTTCACGTCACGGTGCAGGATGCCCGCGGCGTGCGCGGCCTCCAGGGCGCCGAGCACCTCCAGGCCGATCCGGGCGGCCTCGCGCGCGGACAGGGTGCCCTCCTGAAGGGCGTCGCCCAGCGAGCGGCCCCTTACCAGCTCCATGACGATCCACGGTCTGCCGTCCACCACCGCGACGTCGTGGACGTCGACGACGGCCGGGTGGTCGAGCCGGGCCGCCGCCCGGGCCTCGCGGCGCATCCGCTCGAAGGCGTTGGCGCGTTCGCGCTCGGGAAGGTGCTCCGGGAGGCGCGGTTCCTTGACGGCGACCTCCCGCTCCACCGTCTCGTCCTGCGCCCGCCACACCGTGCCCATTCCGCCGTGGCCCAGCTTGCCGAGCAGCCGGTAGCGCCCGGCGATGAGCCGTCCCGTGCCGGGTTCCTCCGCCGGGCCGGCGGGCTGCCGGGGCGGCCCGGGCCGGGCGGGCTGCGCGGCGGGTGACGCGTACGGATCGCCCGGTACCGGCGCCTGCGGGTTCGGCGGTTGCAGAACGAAACTCGTCGGCTCGTCGGACCCGGAGCGGGCTCCCCCGTTGTTGCTCATGGGTCCATCCATATCGCGCCGGGCGCTCCCGTATCCACCATGGGCGGCAGCCGGTCACAGACCCGTGACGTCGGGGCGCGGCTCCCGGTCCGCGTCTCCGGCTCCCGCCGGGGCCGGCCGGGCCGCCGTCAGGGGGTGGCGGTGGGCGCGTGGCTGCTCGGGGAGGCGGACCCGGTCGCGGGGGTGCGGGGCGCCGAACTCGTCGGCACGGGGCCGCCGTCCCCGTCGCCGTCGCCGCGCAGCAGTGCCGCGGCGGAGATTCCGGCCCCGGCCATCGCGGCGACCAGCACCGCGGCGACGAGCACCCGCCGCCCGGGCTGGCGCAGGAACGGCTCCTCCCGCGGCCCGCCGCCCGGCACGGCCGCCGTCGGCGCGGGCGGCGGTCCGGCCGGGTCCGGCGGCCGGCCGCCGGGGACGACCCGCAGCACCGGGGCGTACCCGGGCGGGGGCGCGGGCGGGGTGCGTCCCGTCGTCAGGAAGGCCCGCAGCATCCGCTCCGCCCGGTCCGCGTCCAGCCGCCGGTCGGGGTCGCGTTCCAGCAGGCCGTGCACGACGGGCAGGAGCGGTCCGGCCTCGGCGGGCGGGCGGATGTCGCCGACGACCACCGCGTGCAGGACACCGCCGAGGGAGTCCCGGTGGAACGGCGACTCCCCGCTCAACGCCGTGCACAGCAGCGCGCCCAGCGACCACAGGTCCGACTCCGGCCCCGTCCTGACCCCCGACATCCGCTCGGGCGCGGTGTACTCGGGCGAGCCGACGAACGAGCCGTTCTCGGTGAGCGTCGGGGCGCCCTGCACCTGCGCGATGCCGAAGTCGGTCAGGACGACCCGGTCGGTACCGGACTCCAGCAGGACGTTGTCCGGTTTGAGATCCCGGTGCAGCACCCCCGACGCGTGCGCGGCGCGCAGCGCGCCGAGCAGGTCCACACCGATGCGCGCGGCCTCGGCCGGGTCGACCGGGCCCCGCCCGGCGAGCCGGTCCGCCAGCGTGCCGCCCTCGACCAGCTCCATCACGATGTACGGCCGTTCGGCGTCCTCGACGACATCGTGGACGACGATGATGTGCGGGTGGCTCAACTGGGCGACGGCCCGGGCCTCGCGCAGCGTACGGTCCCGCTGGCGGCGGGCCTCCGCCGCGGACAGGGTGTCGTCGTAGGGGAGTTCCTTGACCGCCACGCCCCGGCCGAGCAACTGGTCGGTCGCCCGCCAGACCACGCCCATGCCCCCGCGCCCGAGCTTCTCCTCGAGCCGGTAACGGCCCGCGATGACACGCCTGTTGTGCCCCTCGGTCCCCATACGGCCATCATGCCCCACCGGACGGGACGGCTCCGGGGCGCCGGGACGCGGGTGGCCGAAACAGACGGCCGACGGGCCGGCGCCGGCGTGTCGTCAGGCGGTCTTCTCCTGCCAGCCTTGCAGGACCGAGGTGAACTGCTTGCGCGCGGTTGCCCAGTCCGCCGCCGGTGCGGACATGTAGAGGACGTACTCCGTGCCGTCGCGGGCCACGTACGTCTCCTCGATGGCGCGGCGGGGGCCGGGGAACTTGATGTCCTTGGCCAGCGCGGTCCAGGTGTACTCCCAGAGGGCGCCTTCGCGGTCGCGGTAGACGTTGCGCTCCAGCCGGACCCGCCGGTAGTCGACCAGCCGCTGCAACTGCTGCTCCAGGTCGAGCTGGTGCGCGTGGGGATCGGCGAAGTCCGGGGACGGGTCGACGGCGATCCGGACGAAGTGCCGTCCGTCGTCGGGCGTGTAGTCGATCTGCTTGATCTCGCCCTGCGCCCCGAACGGCCTGCGCTTCCAGCCCTCGGGCAGGTACAGACTGAATCCGGCGGGGTCGTCGTGCCGCGTCCAGCCGTCCGGGACGGATCCCCCGGGCTTCGCGGTGCCACCGGTGTCCGGCGAGCCGGAGGCGTCGCTCGTCCCGCGGCCCCGGTCCCACTGCTGGAGCACGACCGCGGTGCCGCCGCCGACGATGGCCGCGAGCGCGACGACCAGGGCGAGCGTGCGCAGCCGGCGCCGCCGCCGGCCGCCGGGCACCGGCCGGCCGGAGACGTGCGGCCCGGGTGGCTGCGGGGCCTGCGCGGTCGGTCCGACGGCCGTCGGCCCGGTGCCCGTGCCCGCGATCCCCACCGTGCGGCTGCCGGCCGGGTGGCTGCCCACGGTGGGACGGCCCGCCATGTGCGCACCGCCCGTGTGGCCGCCACCCGTGTGCGCACCACCCGTGTGGCCGCCACCCGTGTGCGCACCGCCCGTGTGGCCGCTGCCCATGGGCGCACCGCCCGTGTGGCTACCACCCGTGTGCGCACCGCCAGCGTGGCCGCCACCCGTGTGCGCACCGCCCGTGTGGCCGCCACCCGTGTGCGCACCGCCCGTGTGGCCGCCACCCACGTGTGCACCGCCCATGTGTGCACCGTCCGTGTGCGTGCCCGCCATGTGCGTGCCCGCCGTGTGCGCCCCGGTCGTCGGCGACCCGCCGGCCGCGGTGCCGGTCTGCGGGGGGAGCGGGGCCCCGGGCTGCGGGGCGGAGCCGGTGCCAGCGGACCCGGCACCGGCCGGACCGGAGCGGCCCCGGCCCGCGCCCACCGGGCCCGTACCACCCCTGCCGCCCGCGCCGCCCGTACCGCCCGTACCGCCCGTACCGCCCGTACCGCCCGTGCCGCCCGTGCCGCTGTGCGCCTCCCCGTACGGCGCCCCCGTCCCGCCGCCGTACCGCGCCGGCACGTACGCCTGCGCCCCGTTGGGCCGCCGCCCCTCCGCGGCCTCGGCCAGCATCTGCTCGGCCTCGGGCAGTCCGGGACGGGTGGCCGGGTCCTTGCGCAGCAGGGCGGTGATGGCCGGCGCGAGCGGGCCGGCGTGGCGGAGTTCGGCGGCCTCCTCCTCGACCACGGCCTGCATCGTTGTCAGAGGGGTCGTCCGGCGGAACGGGGAGCGGCCCTCGACCGCCGTGTAGAGCGTCGCGCCGAGTCCCCACAGGTCCGAGGCGGGCCCCGGGTCCTGTCCGCGCACGCGCTCCGGCGCCAGGTAGTCGACCGAGCCGACGACCTCGCCGGTGCGGGTGATCGTCGTGTCGCCGTCGATCTGGGCGATGCCGAAGTCGGTGAGCAGGACGCGTCCGTCGCGGCCGAGGAGGACGTTGCCCGGTTTGACGTCGCGGTGCAGGACGCCCGCGGTGTGCGCGGCGCGCAGGGCCCGCAGCACCCACAGGCCGACGCGTGCCGCCTCGCGGGCTTCGACGCGGCCGTCCTCCTTGACCGCGTCGGCCAGGGAGCGGCCCTCGACCAGCTCCATCACGATCCAGGGGCGCCCGTCGTGCTCCAGGACGTCGTGCACGGTGACGACCGCGGTGTGGCTGATCCGGGCCGCCGCCCTGGCCTCGGCGCGGGTACGCGCCAGCAGGATCGCCTGCTCGCTCTCGGAGACGTAGAGGGCGGCCGTCAGTTCCTTGACGGCCACCGACCGGTGCAGCACCTCGTCATGCGCCCGCCACACCCGGCCCATGCCGCCACTGCCGATGGATTCGGCCAGCCGGTAACGGCCCGCGACGAGCCGGCCCTGCATCTGATTCACGTTGCCCCGCAATGGTCTTGACAGGGTCAGCGTAAGGACCGGCCCCTCCCCGGGGAACAAGCGGGGTGCCACGGTGACCGCACTGTGACGGTTGTGGACTCCCGTGACCTCAGAGGCCGGTGAGGCGGACGGCGCCCGTGCCACGGGCCCGCCGACGGGTCACTTCGTCGCCCGGTACGTCGCCGCCGCCCGCTCGTACAAGCGGGTCACCTCGTCCCGCTCCGACTCGGGCCCGCGCACCTGGACCACGTGGTACCGCCCGTCGACCAGCATGGCGAGGTTGCGCACGTACAGCTCCTCGCCGTCGCCGCCGGTCCAGGTGAACTGCCCCTCGGCCATGGTCCGTCCGCCCACGTCGATCCGCTTCAGGCCGGTGGAGGTGGCCCAGCTGGAGTCGCGGTAGGGCTGCAACTCGCGCTCGCGCTCGCGCTGGTAGGCCATCGGATCGCTGCCGTACTCCGCGGCGCTGTCCCGGCCCGGCACGACGAGCAGCCGGAAATCGCCCTTGGTGTACAGGACCTGGCCGTCGCCGTTGCGCGGTGTGCGGTCCCAGCCCTTGGCGACGGCTACCTGGAAACCGGCCGAGTCCTTGCGCAGGGTGAAGCCGTCACCGGCGCCGGGGCCGGTGGTCTGCGTCTCGCTGGAGCCGGTCGACGTCGACGGGCTCTCCCCGGGCGAGGTCTGGTCGGGCCGGGGCTCGCTGCTCGCGTCCGGCTCCGGAGCCCGGCCGGCCTCACCGGCGGCCCCGGTGCGGTCCGTGCCCTGCCCCTGGCCGGTGTCCGACTTGGGCATGAAGAGCATGGCGTAGGCGATCGCCGCGGCCATCGCGAGCAGGACCAGCAGGAGCAGGGTGCGGCCGAGGCGGTGCGGCGAGCGGGTCTGCGTGCGGGCCCGCTTGTGCCGCCCGTGGTGCGCGGGCAGTCCGGCCCGCCGTCTGCGCACCAGCTCGCCCCGGCGGCGTACGACGGGCAGCCGGCCGGCGTCGACGGGCGGCGCCGGGACGACGTGCACCCCGGCCTCCGGCTCGGGCGCCGAACGCACCAGGGAGCGCAACCAGCCCCGCAGCTCCTCGAAATCAAGCCGGTCGGTGGGGTCCTGACGCAGCAGCGACTCCACCACGGGCCGCAGCGGCCCGCACTCCTCGGCGTACGCGGGCGGTTCCGCGCACACCAGCTGCACCAGCTCGGCCGTCGATTCCTCCGGGTAGGGCGCGTGGCCCTGCACGGCCCGGAACAGCAGCGCGCCGAGCGCCCACAGGTCGGTCGCCGGGCCGATCGGCGGTGCCAGCTGCCAGTTCTCGTGCACGGGCCCGGCCTGCTCCGGCGCCCAGCGTTCCGTCACCGGCCCGACCACCGCCATCCGGGCCTGCCGCGCCCGCTCGGCGGCCAGTGCCGTGGCGGGACCGCGCCGGGGGGCCGGGGTGTCGGCGACCAGGTCGTCCCAGCGGGTCGGCCCGCCCGGGGCGGCGCCACCGGCAGCGGGCGGCAGCGCGGCCTGCTCGCGTCCGTGCGGTGCGGTCGCGTCGCGGGGGGTCGCGCCGTGCCAGGCGGTGCCGGCCCGGGGGTTGCCGCCCACGCCGTAGGGGTCGGCGATCCGTCCGGGCGGCGGCGCCCCGGGGGCGGTGCCCTGCCCGGGGATGTACGGCGCGTGCGCCGGTCCGCCGCCGTAGGTCTCGTCGTCGGTGGCCGGCCGGGCTCCGGGGAGCGCCGCCCGCTCACCCTGCTGCGCCTCCTGGACGCGTGCCGCGGCCCGGGCACCTGCCCGGTAGGCCGCGATCGCCCCGGCGCGTGCCGCCCTCGGGTCGGCGCTGTCCTGCTCCGCCCGGCGCGCGGGCACGGCCGGGCCACCGCCGCCCGGTCCCTCGCTCCCGGCCGGGGGCAGTCCGCGGGACTCTCGGGCCTCGATGGCCGCCCGCCGTGCGGCCTCGGGGTCGCCCGCGCCGCCGGGCCCGGCCGGGCCCGAACCGCCGCGTCCCGAACCGCCGGTTCCCGGGCCGCCGTCGAACCCTTCCGTGCCGCCGCTGCGCTGCCCGGGCTCCCCGAGGGCCGGTTCCGGCACCGGGTCGTAGCCGCACAGCGCCTCCTCCGCCGCCCCCACGGCCAGCCCGGTCAGCATGACCCGGCCGTCCTCGCAGACCAGGACCGTGCGTGCGGTGATGTTCCGGTGCACCCAGCCGTGCGCGTGCAGCACGCGCAGCGCCGTGAGGACGTCGGAGGCCACCTCGGCCGCGCGGTACGGCGTCAGCGGCTTCTCGGCGAGCAGCGCGGCCAGCGGGCGCGCCTCCACCAGCTCGCTGACGACCCACAGGGAACCGCCCTCGGCGAACACGTCGAAAACCTGGTCGAGCCGGGGGTGGTCGGGGATGGCCGCCGCCGCCTGGGCCGCCTCGACCGCGCGCCGCACCACCGGGTCCGCGGGCCGCCGGCCGCCGCGGGTGCCCGACCGCGCCCCGGACCGCCGCACCCCGCCGTCACGCGCGGTGAAGCCGTCGGGCAGCCCTTCCGCGTCGAGGACCTCCGCCTCGACGACCTCCGGCAACGGCACCTGACGGACCAGGACTTCCTGCCCGCTGTAGGTGTCGAAGGCCCGGGTCTCGGTGAGTTCGTACTCGTCGGAGGGCGGCAGTGGCAGGCGGTAGCGGTCGGCGAGCACCCGGCCCGCGTAGTCGTCCACGTTGCCTCCCCCGGCAGCCCGGTCGGTCACATCCGTTCGCCTCACGGTCCGTTCCGGCTGCGCACGGTCCGCAAACATTCACGATACGTGCCACGGGCAACCCGCAGCGTGGGGATGCCAGATCTGCCTCCCCGAACCGCGCCTCCCCGAACCGCGGGCGGCCCATGCTCAGGACTTGGGTTCGAAGCTCGTGGTCAGCGTCCGCCAGGTGTCCTTGCGCAGCTTGCCGTCCCAGTCGGCCGCCTTCGCCGTGTACATCAGTGCGTACCCCTGCCGGTCGTCGACGACGAAACCCCGGTCGATCGTCCGGTACTTCGTACCGCCCTCCGCGTAGGTGAACTCCCAGTCGGCCGTCTTCCAGCCGCGGTAGTCCACCTCCTCTATGCGGATCTTGTCGTACTGGGCGCGCCGCATGTAGCGCTCCTGGTTGCGCCAGTCCGCGACCGGGTCGCCCTTGGGCGTGGACGTCCAGGCGATGAGCAGCTTCTGCCCGTCGGGGCCGGTGAACCGGTCTCCGGCGGCACCCGTCGTGGTGTACTTCCAGCCCTTCGGCAGGCCGATGGAGTACCCCTGGTTGCCCTGGTGCTCGGAGACCGCCGTGCTGCCCTTGTCCGCGGAGCCGCCCGAACCGGAGCCCTTGCCGGAGCCCTTGCCGGAGGAGTCGTCGGAGGTGTCACCGGACGAGTCGCCGGAGGCGGGTGCCGAGGAAGCGGGCCCGGTCTGCTCTCCGTCCGTGCCGGTGCCGCCCTTGTCGTCGCCCTTGGTGTCGCCGCTGCCCGGCGCGCTGGCGGCGGGCTTGCCTCCGCGGTCGCCCGAGGCGCCGTCGGAGCCCTTGTCGTCGCCGCCGAGGACGATGGCGACGACGGCCGCGACCACGGCCAGCGCCACGACCACCGCGATGATCACCAGGGTGCGCCGCGGCACCACGTCGGTGAGCGACGCCCGGGGCGGCGCGGGCCGTGCCGGCAGGTCCGGCGGCGGCATCACGGGCCAGCCGGAACTCCGGCCGCCGGACGCCGGCTTCGCGCCCTTGTCACCGGCCCCGGCCTCGGCCCCCGTGCCGGACTTCGCCGCCGGGGACGCGCCGGAACCCGTGGCACCGGTACGGGCCGCTCCGGTACCGCTGTCCGACGCCGAGGAGGAGACGGCCGTCTCCCCGGACCCGGCGGTGGCGGCGGCGGCCGGTCCCGCAGCGGCCTTGCGCACGGACCGCAGCGCCCCGCGCAGCCGCTCCCCGGCCTCCTCGCCCCGCTTGCTCCCCGCTCCGGCCGCGCTCGCCTTGCGCGAGGAGCGGTCGGGCTGCGCGGGCAGCGGCACGACCTTCGTCGCGTCCAACGGCTCGGCCCCCGTCTTGCCGGGCGCGCGCAGGACGGAGTTGAGCATCGCCCGCGCGCCCGCGTCGTCGAGCCGCTGGGCCGGGTCCTTGGTGAGCAGCCCGTGGATGACGTCCCTGAGCGGGCCGGCGTTCTTCGGCTCCTCCAGCGGCTCGGTCATCACAGCCGTGAGGGTCGCTATGGCCGACCCCTTGTCGTACGGCGGGGCGCCCTCGACCGCCGCGTACAGCAGCCCGCCGAGCGACCACAGGTCGGCCGCCGGGCCGGGCTTGTGCCCGCGGGCCCGCTCCGGGGAGATGTAGGAGGGCGCGCCGACGAGCATGCCGGTCGAGGTGATGGACGGGTCGCCCTCGACCTGCGCGATGCCGAAGTCGGTGAGCACGACCCGGCCGTCCTCGGAGATCAGCACGTTCGACGGCTTCACGTCGCGGTGCAGGATGCCCTCGCGGTGCGCCGAGCGCAGCACGTCCAGGACGGCGAGCCCGACCTCCGCGGCACGCCTGGGGTCGAGGAGGCCGTCCTCCCGGATGACCTCGGCGAGCGACTTGCCCTCGACGAGTTCCATGACGATCCAGGGCCGGTCGTCCTCCTGGACGACGTCGTAGACCGTGACGGCGCTGGTGTTCCGGATCCGCGCGATCGCCTTGGCCTCGCGCAGCGTGCGGGTGATCAGCCGCCGCTTCTCCTCCTCGTCGATGCTCGTCGGGAAGCGCAGTTCCTTGACGGCGACCGTCCGGCCGAGGGTTTCGTCCTCGGCCCGCCACACGGTGCCCATGCCGCCGCGGCCGAGCACCTTGCCCAGCCGGTAGCGCCCCGCGAGGAGACGCTCCCTGTTGTCCTGACGAGTGTCCTGACGAGATGTGCCCGCCCGCTCCGCCTCCGACATGCGTCCCCTCATACAACCCGCCCTGACAGAGCCTCCATTGTCCCTCACCCGACAAGTGCCCCGTCCCCAGGGGCTCAGTGCTCCGGGCTCGGGTCCCCGCCGGGCGCGAACCCGGGTGCGGCACCCGGCGCGCCACCTTGCATGATGGGCCACCGACCAGTGAGGAGTCCGAATGCCGCCGATCCGGACCTGGCCTGCGCTGCCGGTGGCCGCAGCCCTCCTCGCGCTGCTTCCGGCCGACTCCTCCGCCCTTCCGGCGGCGCCCACGGACTCCGTCCTGCCGCTGCTCGTGACCCGGGGCGGAGCACCGGCCGCCGCCCTGCTGGCCCAGGAGGGCGGCACCACCCGCTTTGCCCGGGCGGGGACCGGGATCGACCGCTCCGACCACTTCCGTGCCGGCAGCGTCACCAAGACGTTCGTCGCCACGGTCGTCCTGCAACTGGCCGCCGAGCACCGGCTGTCGCTGTCCGACACCGTGGAGCGGCACCTGCCCGGACTGGTGCGGGGAGCGGGCAACGACGGCCGCGCGCTGACCCTGCGCTCCCTGCTCACCCACACCAGCGGCCTGTACGACTTCACCGCGGACACCCGCGGGACGGTCCCCGTCACGCCCCGTCAGGCCGTACGCATCGCACTCACCCACCCTCCGGCCGCACGCGGCCGCTTCTCGTACTCCAACACCAACTACGTCCTGCTCGGCCTGGTCGTCGAGCAGGTCACCGGCCGCTCGTACGCCGCCGAGACCGAACGCCGCATCCTCACCCCGCTGCGCCTGACCGGCACCTCCTTCCCCGGATCCCGCTCCCGCCTGCCGGCCCCGCACGGCCGCGCCTACGCGGCCGACGGGGCCGACGTCACCCGACTCGATCCGCGGGTGGCCGGAGCCGCGGGTGAGATCGTGACGACGCTCGCCGACCTGGACCGCTTCTACGCGGCCCTGCTGGGCGGCCGGCTGCTGCCCCCGCGCCTGCTGCGCGAGATGCTCGACACCCGTGCCGCACATGGCGCGTACGGCATGGGCCTGTTCCCCGAGAGACTGCCCTGCGGTCTCACGGTGTGGGGGCACAACGGGCGCATATCCGGCAGCTACGTGCGCACCGCAGTCACCGTCGACGGCCGGCGTGTCCTCACCTTCCGCGTGAACACCGACGCGTTGACCGATCCCGGCCTCGAACCCGCGATGCTCGCGGCCGAGTTCTGCCCCCGCACCTCGTAGAACGACCCGCTCCCGAACGGAGATCCCGCTCCCCGACACTCGTTCGGGTGATGCGCGGCGGGCCCGGGGCCGGCCGCCGGGGGTGTCACAGCGGCACGATGTCCGGTGCTCCGAGCCGGGCCGCGTCCGCCGTGAGGTCGTCGGGCTGGCGCTGCGACTCCCGCTCGGCCTCCACCCGCTTCTCGTAGTGCTGCACCTCGCGCTCGATCTGGTCCTTGTCCCAGCCGAGGACCGGGGCCATCAGCTCGGCGGCGGCCCGGGCGCTGCGCGTCCCCCGGTCGAAGGTCTCGATCGAGATGCGGGTCCGCCGCGTCAGCACGTCGTCCAGGTGCCGTGCGCCCTCGTGCGAGGCCGCGTAGACGATCTCGGCGCGCAGGTAGTCGTCCGCCGCCGGCAGGGGCTCGCCCAGGGACGGGTCCTCGGCGATGAGGTCGAGGAGCTCCTCGGTCAGCGCCCCGTACCGGTTCAGCAGGTGCTCCACGCGCACCACGTGCAGTCCGGTCCGGGCGGCGATCCGTGCCCGGGCGTTCCACAGGGCGCGGTAGCCCTCGGCTCCCAGCAGGGGCACCTCCTCCGTGACGCACTCGGCGACGCGCAGGTCGAGTCCGTGCACCGCCTCGTCCACCGCGTCCTTGGCCATGACCCGGTAGGTGGTGTACTTGCCGCCCGCCACGACGACCAGCCCCGGCACCGGGTGCGCCACGGTGTGCTCGCGCGACAGCTTGCTGGTGGCGTCCGACTCGCCCGCGAGCAGCGGCCGCAGTCCCGCGTACACGCCCTGGACGTCGTCCCGGGTGAGCGGCACCGCGAGCACCGAGTTCACGTGCTCCAGCAGGTAGTCGATGTCGGCGCTGGAGGCGGCCGGGTGGGCCTTGTCGAGGTCCCACTCGGTGTCCGTGGTGCCGACGATCCAGTGCCGGCCCCAGGGGATGACGAACAGCACCGACTTCTCGGTGCGCAGGATCAGCCCGGTCGTGGAGTGGATGCGGTCGCGCGGCACGACCAGGTGGATGCCCTTGGACGCGCGGACGTGGAACTGCCCCCGTTCGCCGACCATGGCCTGGGTGTCGTCGGTCCACACGCCGGTGGCGTTGACGACCTGCTTGGCGCGGATCTCGTACTCGCCGCCGCCCTCGACATCCTGCACCCTGGCGCCGACGACCCGCTCGCCCTCGCGCAGGAAGCCCGTCACCCGGGCGCGGTTGGCCGCCTTGGCGCCGTACGCCACCGCCGTGCGCACCAGGGTCGCCACGTAGCGGGCGTCGTCCATCTGGGCGTCGTAGTACTGCAATGCCCCGACCAGCGCGTCCTTCTTCAAGCAGGGCGCCACCCGCAGGGCGTGAGAGCGCGTCAGGTGACGGTGCATCGGCAGGCCGCGCCCGTGCCCGCGGGCCATCGACATGGCGTCGTACATCGCGACGCCCGACCCGGCGTACAGCCGCTCCCAGCCCTTGTGCTGGAGCGGGTACAGGAACGGGACGGGCTTCACCAGGTGCGGGGCGAGCCGCTCCAGCAGCAGGCCGCGCTCCTTCAGCGCCTCCCTGACCAGAGCGAAGTCGAGCATCTCCAGGTAGCGCAGGCCGCCGTGGATCAGCTTGCTGGACCGGCTGGAGGTGCCCGACGCCCAGTCGCGGGCCTCGACCAGGCCCGTGGACAGGCCTCTGGTGACCGCGTCGAGCGCGGTGCCCGCACCGACCACGCCTGCGCCGACGACCAGCACGTCCAGCTCACGCTCGGCCATAGATGCGAGGGACTCGGCGCGCTGCGCCGGTCCGAGTGTCGCTGTCCTCACCGCTGCCTCCCGCGTTCTTCGGTCGCACCGGCCGCACCCGTCGGGCACAACCCCGTCCGTTCCCCCATGCCCAAATTCTGACCGGGTTGCCCGACTTCAGCCACCACGGATCCTCAGCCTGTGGACAACGTCCGCGGAACACTCACCGAAACTCGGCCGACCAATCCCACATAACGGTCATATTTACTCCTAGTCTGACATTGCGCTCGCCCGTCCTGTCCACAGGGCTTGCGCCCCTGTCCCACTTCGGCTATCGGGAAGGACGGCCACCGCCATGCCCGCAGATCTCGCCGTGATCGGACCCGGCCCGTACGGCCTGCCCCTGGCTCAGGCCGCCGTCGCCGCCGGCATCCCCACCATCGGCTACCGGACGGGCCCCGACGCCGGCTCGCTCAGCCCCGCGGAACTGCGCCGGCTGCTCTCGGGAGGCTTCCGGCCCATCACCGACCCGGCGGAGCTCGGCCGGGTGCGCACCGCGGTCCTGTGCGTGCCGACCCCGCCCGGAACGGACGGCGGGTTCGACCTCGGCCGGCTGGAGGCCGCCGCCCGCACCCTGGCCGCGCACCTGCGCCCGCACACCACGGTGATCCTGGAGTCCCCCGTGCACCCCGGGACGACGGAGGACTTCCTGCGGCCGCTGCTCGAGGAGGGCTCCGGGCTGCGCGCGGGACGGGACTTCCACCTGGCCTACTCCCCCAGCCGGATCGACCCCGGCAACCGCGACGTCACCCCCGCCACCACCCCCCGGGTCATCGGCGGCCTCACCCCGGCCTGCACCGAGTCGGCCGCGGCCTTCTACGGACGGCTGACCGACAAGGTGGTACGCGCGCGTGGCACCCGCGAGGCGGAGACCGTGCACCTGCTGGAGTCCAACTACCGGCACGTGAACATCGCCCTCGTCAACGAGATGGCCGTCCTCTGCCACGACCTGGGCGTCGACCTGTGGGACGTCGTCCGCTGCGCGGAGACCAAACCGTTCGGCTTCCAGGCCTTCCGCCCGGGCCCCGGCGTCGGCGGGCACTCCGTCCCGCAGGACCTGACCGCCCTCGGCGGCCGCGGCCTGCGCATGGTGGAACTGGCCCGGCAGGTCAACGACCGCATGCCCGGCTACGTCGTCCAGCGCGCCGCCGCGCTTCTCAACGAGCACGGCAAGTCGGCCCGGGGCGCCCGCGTGCTCCTCCTCGGCGTCACCTACAAGCCCGACCTCGCCGACCTCGAGGGCACCCCGGCCCGGGAGATCGCCCAGCGCCTGCGCGAACTCGGCGCGGCGGTCAGCTACCACGACCCGTACGTCCCCGCCTGGAGCGTCCAGGACCACCCGGTCCCGCGCGCGGACTCGCTCTACGAGGCGGCAGCGGACGCGGACCTGACCATCCTGCTCCAGCAGCACCGCACCTACGACCTCCAGGGCCTGTCGGTGAAGGCGCAGCTGCTCCTCGACACGCGGGGCGCGGCCCCGACGGGGGCGGCGCACCGGTTGTGAAGAGGGGCGCGTGGGGTGCGACAGCCGCAGGACTGCCGGCATGCGGCACCCGGCCCGGGTACCTTGTGAAAACAGACGGAGCCCACCGCAGCGGCCACTGCGGCAGGCTCCTGGATGGATCACGGAGCGTCCGCCCCTAGTTCTTGTGGGGGCGGCCGCTCACCATCCGAAGAGCCGCAAGATCCACCGCCTCCGGCACTGCACCGTCCGAAGACGGAGTCGGTCCCAGCGGCTGGGCTTGCGGTGGCGACCCCTAGGCGCCCCCTTCCACGACGCCGCCCAATGGCCCGGTGAACGGCTCGTCGGTGTCGGGCCGGGCCCCGAGGGCGGGGTCCGGACCATGTCCTTGGAAGGGGCCCCCAGAAGAACCGGGGCGCCGATCACGGACACGATCGGCGCGCCACCCCCCGCACGGCCCCGAACGGCCCGAAGGCAACCGTGCGCCCCCCAGCGACGACCAGCGCCCCGGCCGAGCCGCCCGGGCATGCGGAAGGGCCCGGCCACTCCCCGAGTGACCAGGCCCTTCTCCAGCCGAGTGCGTTACCGCCGGTGCTGCGAGTCCGCCACCGTGACCTCGACGCGCTGGAACTCCTTCAGCTCGCTGTAGCCGGTCGTGGCCATCGCGCGTCGCAGGGCGCCGAAGAGGTTCATCGAGCCGTCGGGCGTGTGGGACGGGCCCGTGAGGATCTCCTCCAGGGTGCCGACGGTGCCGAGGGCGACCTTCTTGCCGCGCGGCAGCTCCTCGTTCACCGCCTCCATGCCCCAGTGGTGGCCCTTGCCCGGCGCGTCGGTGGCCCGGGCCAGCGGGGAGCCCATCATGACCGAGTCCGCGCCGCAGGCGATCGCCTTGGGCAGGTCGCCGGACCAGCCGACACCGCCGTCGGCGATCACGTGCACGTACCGGCCGCCCGACTCGTCCATGTAGTCGCGGCGGGCCGCGGCCACGTCGGCGACCGCCGTCGCCATGGGGACCTGGATGCCGAGCACGTTGCGCGTGGTGTGCGCGGCGCCGCCGCCGAAGCCGACCAGCACGCCGGCCGCGCCGGTGCGCATCAGGTGCAGGGCCGCCGTGTAGGTGGCGCAGCCGCCGACGATCACCGGGACGTCGAGCTCGTAGATGAACTGCTTCAGGTTCAGCGGCTCGTGCGCGCCGGAGACGTGCTCGGCGGAGACCGTCGTACCGCGGATGACGAAGATGTCCACACCCGCGTCCACGACCGCCTTGGAGAACTGGGCGGTGCGCTGCGGGGAGAGCGCGGCGGCGGTGACGACGCCGGAGTCGCGCACCTCCTTGATGCGCTGCCCGATCAGCTCCTCCTTGATGGGGGCCGCGTAGATCTCCTGCAGGCGCCGGGTCGCGGTCTCCGCGTCCAGGCCGGTGATCTCGTCGAGCAGCGGCTGCGGGTCCTCGTAGCGCGTCCACAGGCCCTCGAGGTTCAGCACGCCGAGGCCGCCGAGCTCGCCGATGCGGATCGCGGTGGCCGGGGAGACGACCGAGTCCATGGGGGCGGCCAGGAAGGGGAGCTCGAAGCGGTAGGCGTCGATCTGCCAGGCGATCGAGACCTCCTTCGGGTCCCGCGTACGGCGGCTGGGGACGACGGCGATGTCGTCGAAGGCGTACGCCCGGCGGCCGCGCTTGCCGCGCCCGATCTCGATCTCAGTCACGTCTGTGGCCTTTCCCTGATGCGTTGCAGCGTCTTCCAGTATCGCCGACGGGCACGACGAGGGCGGCCCCGGATGCCCCGGAGCCGCCCTCGGAAGGCCGGGCCGCTACTTGCTGCGGCTGTAGTTCGGCGCCTCGACGGTCATCTGGATGTCGTGCGGGTGGCTCTCCTTGAGACCCGCCGACGTGATGCGGACGAAGCGGCCCTTGGACTCCATCTCCTCGATGGTGGCGGCGCCCACGTAGCCCATGGTCTGGCGCAGACCGCCGACGAGCTGGTGCAGCACGTTGGCCAGCGGGCCGCGGTAGGGCACCTGGCCCTCGATGCCCTCGGGCACGAGCTTGTCGTCGGAGGCGACCTCGGCCTGGAAGTAGCGGTCCTTCGAGTACGACCTGCCCTGGCCGCGGGACTGCATCGCGCCGAGCGAGCCCATGCCGCGATAGGACTTGAACTGCTTGCCGTTGATGAACTGCAGCTCGCCCGGGGACTCCTCACAGCCGGCCAGGAGGCTGCCCAGCATGACCGTGTCGGCACCGGCGGCGAGCGCCTTGCCGATGTCGCCCGAGTACTGCAGGCCGCCGTCGCCGATCAGCGGCACACCGGCCGCACGCGCGGCGAGGGACGCCTCGTAGATGGCGGTGACCTGCGGGACACCGATGCCGGCGACCACGCGGGTGGTGCAGATGGAACCGGGGCCGACGCCGACCTTGATGCCGTCGACACCGGCGTCGATCAGCGCCTGGGCGCCGTCGCGCGTGGCGACGTTGCCGCCGATCACGTCGACGCCGACGCTCGACTTGATCTTCGACATCCAGCTGAGGGCGTTGCTGTTGTGGCCGTGCGAGGTGTCGACGACCAGGAAGTCCACACCGGCCGCGGCGAGCGCCTGGGCGCGCTCCAGGGCCTCGGGGCTGGCGCCCACGGCGGCGCCGACGATCAGCCGGCCCTCGGCGTCCTTGGCCGCGTTCGGGTACTGCTCGGCCTTGACGAAGTCCTTGACCGTGATGAGGCCCTTGAGGACACCCGCGTCGTCGACCAGCGGCAGCTTCTCGATCTTGTGCCGGCGCAGCAGCTCCATGGCGTCCGGGCCGGAGATGCCGACCTTGCCGGTCACCAGGGGCATCGGCGTCATGACCTCGCGCACCTGGCGGGAGCGGTCGGACTCGAAGGCCATGTCGCGGTTGGTGACGATGCCGAGCAGCCTGCCGTTGCCGTCGGTGACGGGGACGCCGCTGATGCGGAACTTGGCGCACAGGGCGTCGGCCTCGCCGAGCGTGGCGTCCGGGTGCACCGTGATCGGGTCGGTGACCATGCCCGACTCGGACCGCTTCACCAGGTCGACCTGGTTGACCTGGTCCTCGATGGACAGGTTGCGGTGCAGGACGCCGACGCCGCCCTGGCGGGCCATCGCGATCGCCATGCGCGACTCGGTGACCTTGTCCATGGCGGCGGACAGCAGCGGGATGTTGACCCGGACGTTGCGGGAGATGCGGGACGAGGTGTCGACCGCGTTGGGGAGCACTTCCGATGCACCCGGCAGCAGCAGCACGTCGTCGTAGGTCAGCCCGAGTGTCGCGAATTTACCGGGCACTCCGTCGACGTTGGCAGTCATGACACCTTCCCCAAATGGCCTTGATCGGTGCGGATGTCCATGCTAACGGGCAGCGGGGCTGTCTCATTCCACGGTTCCACCCTGCTCCGGGCTTCGTATGTTCGTACGGAAGCGGTGCGCCGCCGGTTCAACCCGGCGGCAGTTCGGCGGGACTACTGCTCGGCCAGCGCCCGCAGGCGGCTCAGCGCCCGGTGCTGCGCCACCCGCACGGCGCCGGGTGACATTCCCAACATCTGCCCGGTCTCCTCCGCCGTGAGGCCCACCGCGATGCGCAGCAGCAGCAGCTCGCGCTGGTTCTCCGGCAGGTTGGCCAGCAGTTTCTTGGCCCACTCGGCGTCGCTGCTGAGCAGGGCGCGCTCCTCCGGCCCCAGGGAGTCGTCCGGGCGCTCGGGCATCTCGTCGGACGGGACGGCCGTCGAACCGGGGTGCCGCATCGCCGCGCGCTGCAGGTCGGCGACCTTGTGGGCGGCGATGGCGAAGACGAAGGCCTCGAAGGGCCGCCCGGTGTCCCGGTAGCGGGGCAGGGCGAGGAGCACCGCCACGCAGACCTCCTGGGCGAGGTCCTCGACGAAGTGCCGGGCGTCTCCGGGCAGACGCGACAGCCGGGTGCGGCAGTAGCGCAGAGCCAGGGGGTGGACGTGGGCGAGCAGGTCGTGCGTGGCCTGCTCGTCACCGTCGACGGCGCGGTGGACGAGCGCGCCGATCGCCCCTTGGGCATGGGCCGCCTCGTCGTCACGCATCGGTCCATGGTGCCCTGCGGCCGAAGGGTCCGCGGCACCGCGCCCGTTGTTGTGCACCGAAGCGTTATGAGCAGGTGCGCCGGAACTCATCCCCTGCGCCCTCCCCTTCCGCTCGACCGACTCGTCCCCGAGGAACTCCACACCCTCAAGGATGCGGCATCCGCGGCGAAACAAGCAGCGGGCTCCCGGCCGATGCCCGGCCCACCCCTGCCGACCTGGCGTTCCCAGCCCGCAGCGCGACCGCGGCGACCTGTGCGGTCACCGGCGGGGCCTGCCGTTCGGATCATCCGGGGGAGGTGGGTCGTCGGCGGCCGGCTGCCGGGCACACGGCCCGGACCGGGCCGGGGTCCGGAGTCCCGTCCGGCGTCGGCGGCCGGCTCCTGCCTGCGCGGGTGCGGCCCGCGCGGGGGCCGCCACGTGCCCCCGCTCTCCGGCCGGCGCCGGGAACCCGTCACCGGCGCGGCCGCGATGCCGTCGGTTCTCTGCGGCCGGATCCGAACGACAGGCCCTAGCGCACCAGACCCCACCGGAAGCCGAGCGCGACGGCGTGGGCCCGGTCGGAGGCGCCGAGCTTCTTGAACAGGCGCCGGGCGTGGGTCTTGACCGTGTCCTCGGAGAGGAACAGCTCGCGTCCGATCTCCGCGTTGGAGCGGCCGTGGCTCATACCCTCGAGGACCTGGATCTCACGGGCCGTGAGCGTGGGCGCGGCGCCCATCTCGGCCGAGCGCAGCCGGCGCGGGGCCAGCCGCCAGGTCGGGTCGGCCAGGGCCTGCGTCACCGTCGCGCGCAGCTCGGCGCGGGAGGCGTCCTTGTGCAGATAGCCGCGGGCCCCGGCGGCGACCGCGAGGGCCACACCGTCCAGGTCCTCGGCGACGGTGAGCATGATGATCCGCGCTCCGGGATCGGCGGACAGCAGCCGCCGCACCGTCTCGACGCCGCCCAGTCCGGGCATGCGCACGTCCATCAGAATCAGGTCCGAGCGGTCGGCCCCCCAGCGGCGGAGGACTTCCTCGCCGTTGGCCGCCGTCGTCACGCGCTCTACGCCGGGCACGGTCGCGACCGCACGGCGGAGCGCCTCTCGGGCAAGCGGGGAGTCGTCGCAGACGAGAACGGAAGTCATGGCCGCCCTCCGCAGCTGATGCGCGTCACCTTGAGCCTCCAGGCTGGTACGAAATCGTCACCTGTGCGGTCGACCGTCTCGGACACCCGCCCGAGCCCTTGTTCCTTCAACCGCCTCGCACTCTCAACGACGGTCACTCGAAAGAGTTACGGGGGCGGTCGCCATCTTCGGCACTCTACGTGAGGGGGCGGACACGGTGGAGACATGCGCAGCAGACCCGCGAACTTTCATCACAACCTATGCCCCATTCAGACCCATTTCTTCCGCTTTGCCAGTGTCTGGAGCTAGATTCGCAATGAGTCATATTTTCATCTCCTTAGATCGTAGTTGTACGGTCGTAGACACCGGATCCGCCCAAGACGGCTACAAGGGGTCACGCAATGGCAGATTTCTCCCGCCTTCCCGGACCGAACGCGGACCTGTGGGACTGGCAGCTGCTGGCTGCTTGTCGCGGGGTGGACAGCTCGCTCTTCTTCCATCCGGAGGGCGAACGCGGTGCGGCTCGGAGCGCTCGCGAGAACTCGGCCAAAGAGGTCTGCATGAGGTGCCCGGTACGCGCGGAGTGCGCCGCTCACGCCTTGGCGGTGCGAGAGCCGTACGGCGTGTGGGGCGGCCTGACCGAGGACGAGCGCGAGGAACTCATGGGGCGGGCGCGCAACCGGCTGGTGTCGGCGTCGGCATCGGGCGGGCACACCGCCTCGAACAACTGAAGGAACGTTTCTCTAATCGGCACGCGCACGCGTGCCGTTGGTCTTTGGACGCAGGGGGGAGGTGTCAGCGGCGGGCGGCCCGGGCCAGCTGGTCGAGGGTCGCCGCCACCGCCGGGACCTGGGCGAGATCGGGCAGGGTCAGCGCGACGATCTCCCGGCGCACCGCCGGCTCCAGCCGCACGGTCCGCACACCCCGGGGCCGTACGGACTCGACGGCCAACTGGGGCAGGACGGCCACACCGAGGCCGGCGCCGACCAGGCCGACCACGGCCGGGTAGTCGTCGGTGGCGAAGTCGATGCGCGGGGTGAAGCCGGCCGCCGCGCACACCTCGGTCAGCTGGCCGCGGCAGCGTGGGCAGCCGGCGATCCAGGGCTCCTCGGCGAGTTCGCCGATGGCGACGGACTGCGCCTGCGCGAGCCGGTGCCGTTCCGGCACGAGCGCGACGAGCCGGTCCGCCAGCAGGGGCCGTACGACGAGGTCGTCCCACTCCTCGGCACCCGCGGCGCCCTCGTAGCGGAAGGCGAGGGCCACGTCGCAGTCGCCCTCGCGCAGCAGGCCCACGGACGCCGGGGGTTCGGCCTCCTCCAGGGAGACGCGGGTACCGGGGTGGGCCGCGCGCAGGGCGGCGAGAGCGGTGGGGACGAGCGTGGAGCTGCCGCTGGGGAAGGAGACGAGCCGGACCCGGCCCGCGCGCAGCCCGGCGATGGCGGCGACCTCCTCCTCCGCGGCCGTCAGCCCGGAGAGGATGCCGGCCGCGTGCCGCACGAGGGCCTCGCCGGCCTGGGTCAGGCGCATCTCCCGTCCGGCGCGGATCAGCAGCGGGGTGCCCACGGAGGTCTCCAGGGCCTTCATCTGCTGGCTGACCGCGGGCTGGGTGCAGCCCAGCTCGCGGCCGGCGGCGGAGAAGGAGCCGGTGGCCGCGACGGCGCGCAGGACGCGGAGGTGGCGAGCTTCGATCACGCTTCAAGGATAAGGGACCCTTTGACCACGAAGCGAATAATGCGTCGACACTTTGGGGGCCGTTCGCCTAGCGTGCGCGCATGGAGCTGTTGTCAGTGAACCTGGGCCGCGCGAAGGCAGTCGCGTACACCGACAACCCCGAAGGGGTGACCGGGATCGACAAGAGGCCGGTGGACCGTCCCGTGCGGGTGTCCGCGCCCGGGCCGAAGGGGATCGGCGGGAGCGGGCTGGCCGGGGACGCGGTGTGCAAGCTGCAGCACCACGGCGGCGACGACCAGGCCGTGTACGCGATGGCCCGCGAGGACCTGGACGAGTGGGAGCGCGAGCTGGGCCGCACCCTGGCGGACGGGGCGTTCGGCGAGAACCTCACCACCCGGGGCCTGGACGTGTCCGGCGCGCTGATCGGGGAGCGCTGGCGGATCGGGCCCGAGGTGGTGCTGGAGATCACCTCCGGGCGGATCCCGTGCCGTACGTTCCAGGGCCATCTGGACGAGAAGGGCTGGGTGAAGCGGTTCACGCAGCGCGGTGCGCCCGGGGCGTACCTGCGGGTGATCGCGCCCGGGGAGATCCGCGCGGGCGACGCCGTCGAGGTCGTGCACCGGCCCGGGCACGACGTGACCGTGGCGCTGGCCTTCCGGGCGGCGACGACCGAGCGGGCACTGCTGCCCCGGCTGCTCGCCGCGGGCGAGGCGCTGCATCCCGAGCTGCTGACGGCGGCCCGTGAGTACCGGGACGCGTACGGCTCCTGACCGCGGCTCATCACGCCGGTCCGCGCGGGGCTTCGCCACGGACGGCCCCGCGGGCAAGCGGACGCACGGGATCCGGGTCACTACGCTTCTGCCATGACAACGGCTCTGATTACGGGATCGACGGCAGGCATCGGAGCCGCGTTCGCGCGGCGACTGGCGGCCGACGGGCACAACCTGGTGCTGGTGGCGCGGGACACCAAGCGGCTCCGGGAGCAGGCGACCGAGCTGCACGACCGGCACGGCATCGAGGCCGAGGTGCTGACGGCCGACCTCGCGGACGACAAGGGCATCGAGACGGTCGCCGACCGCCTCCGGGACCGCAGGAGCCCCGTCGACCTGCTGGTCAACAACGCCGGGTTCGGCAACAAGGGCCGCTTCCTCGAAGTGTCCATGACCGATGAGCTGCGGATGCTGAAGGTGCACTGCGAGGCGGTGCTGCGGCTGACCGCGGCAGCGACGGAGACCATGCGGGAGCGGGGCCGCGGCGGTGTCGTCAACGTCGCCTCGGTCGCGGCCTTCGTCCCGCGCGGCACGTACGGCGCCTCCAAGGCCTGGGTCGTGCAGTTCACGCAGGGCGCGGCGCGGGACCTGGCCGGCAGCGGGGTGCGGCTGATGGCGCTGTGCCCGGGGTTCGTCCGCACCGAGTTCCACGAGCGGGCCGGCATGGGCACGGACAACATCCCCGGGTGGATGTGGCTCGACGCGGACAAGCTGGTGGCGGCCGCGCTGCAGGACCTCGCCCGCGGCAAGACCCTGTCCATCCCGGACCCGCGCTACAAGGTGCTGATGGGCGCGGCGAAGCTGGTGCCGCGCGGAATGCTCGGGGCCGTCTCGTCCCGAACGGGGCGGAAGTACGGGCCGCAGTGACCCGCTGACCGCGCACGGCAGCCGCCCCCTCCCGGGCGGCGACCCGCCCCACGAGGACGCCCGGCCCGTGGTCAGAATTCCTCGACCTTCGTGCCGTTCGGGGTCTTGTAGCAGCCGGAGACGACGGTCAGGCTCAGTTTGGGTGGGTCGTTCTTCGCCATCTCCACAACCTTGACGCTCGCCTTTTTCGCGTCGTTGTCGGCGACCAGGTTCATGTTCTTGTTCCTGCTGGTGTCCGGCCCGTACGAGACGACTTTCCAACCGTGCTTCGGCAACTCCTCCTTGAGCTGCTCCATGGCCCGGCCCAACTCGGCGGCGGACGCCGGATAGAAGGTCCACGGGTGGAACACCCGGAAGTACTTCTCCGGGTCCTTGTCCGAGCACTCCGTGACACCGGCGCGGCTGTCGGATGCCTTCCCCTTCACACCGATCAAGTCGTAGAGGTCGCTGGACACCCGCTCCAACGCGTCCGCAGCCTCGGCGGAGGTGCTCGTGCCGGCGGAAGGGACCCCGCCGGGCTTGTCGTCCGTCGTGCCGCAGCCGGCCGATCCGGCGAGGGCGAGGGGAACGACGAGCGCGAGGGCACCGGGCTTCCTCACGTCGGGCCCTTTGTCCGTCTGGGTGCGGGACAGGTCATCTCGTCGTTCCCTTCGTGTGCGGGTGAACGGGCGGAGCCCCGGTCCCTCGGGGGGACCGGGGCTCCGTCGGAGCGGGTCGGCTCAGTGGGCGTGGCCGTGGCCGTGGCCCGCGGCGGCCGGCTCCTCCTCTTCCTTCTTCTCGACGACCAGGGTCTCGGTCGTGAGGAGGAGGGAGGCGATGGAGGCGGCGTTCTCCAAGGCGGAGCGGGTGACCTTGACCGGGTCGATGACGCCGGCCTTGATCAGGTCGCCGTACTCGCCGGAGGCGGCGTTGTAGCCGCTGCCCTTGTCGAGCTCGGCGACCTTGGAGACGATGACGTAGCCCTCGAGGCCGGCGTTCTCGGCGATCCAGCGCAGCGGCTCGACGGCGGCCTTGCGGACCACGGAGACACCGGTGGCCTCGTCGCCGGTCTTGTCGAGGTTGCCCTCGAGGACCTTGACGGCGTGGACCAGGGCGGAGCCACCACCGGAGACGATGCCCTCCTCGACCGCGGCGCGGGTCGCGGAGATGGCGTCCTCCAGACGGTGCTTGCGCTCCTTGAGCTCGACCTCGGTGGCGGCACCCACGCGGATGACGCACACGCCGCCGGCCAGCTTCGCGAGGCGCTCCTGGAGCTTCTCGCGGTCCCAGTCGGAGTCCGTGGTCTCGATCTCGGCCTTGATCTGGGCGACGCGGCCCTGCACGTCTTCCTTGTTGCCGGCGCCGTCGACGACCGTCGTGTCGTCCTTGGTGACGGTGACGCGGCGGGCGGAGCCGAGGACGTCCAGGCCGACCTGGTCGAGCTTGAGGCCGACCTCCTCGGAGACGACCGTGGCGCCGGTGAGGACGGCCATGTCCTGCAGCATCGCCTTGCGGCGGTCGCCGAAGCCGGGGGCCTTCACGGCGACGGCGTTGAACGTGCCGCGGATCTTGTTCACGACCAGGGTCGACAGGGCCTCGCCCTCGACGTCCTCGGCGATGATCAGCAGCGGCTTGGAGGCGTTGGCCTGGATGACCTTCTCCAGCAGCGGCAGCAGGTCCGCGATGGCGGAGATCTTGCCCTGCGTGATGAGGATGTACGGGTCGTCCAGGACGGCTTCCATGCGCTCCTGGTCCGTCACGAAGTACGGCGACAGGTAGCCCTTGTCGAAGGCCATGCCCTCGGTGAAGTCCAGCTCCAGACCGAAGGTGTTGGACTCCTCGACGGTGATGACACCGTCCTTGCCGACCTTGTCCATGGCCTCGGCGATGAGCTCGCCGACCTGCTGGTCCTGGGCGGACAGCGCGGCGACGGCGGCGATGTCGGACTTCTCGTCGATCGGGCGGGCCGAGGCGAGCAGGTCGTCGGAGACGGCCTTGACGGCGGCGTCGATGCCCTTCTTCAGGGCGGCCGGGGAGGCACCGGCGGCGACGTTCTTCAGGCCCTCGCGCACGAGCGCCTGGGCGAGCACGGTCGCGGTGGTCGTACCGTCACCCGCGATGTCGTTGGTCTTGGTCGCCACCTCCTTGACCAGCTGGGCACCGAGGTTCTCGTACGGGTCCTCGATCTCGACCTCGCGGGCGATCGTGACACCGTCGTTGGTGATGGTGGGGGCGCCGAACTTCTTGTCGATGACGACGTTGCGGCCCTTGGGGCCGATCGTCACCTTGACCGTGTCGGCAAGCTTGTTGACGCCGCGCTCGAGGGCGCGACGGGCGTCCTCGTCGAACTTCAGGATCTTCGCCATGGGAGCGTGAGCCCTCTTCCGGAAATTGGGATAACGACAACTGCGCCCCGGGCGCCCGGCTTATTGGCGATCGCGGGGGCCAGGGGCGCAGTTCAGAGCAAGGTGCTTCGGGTGAATTACTTCTCGATGATCGCGAGCACGTCGCGGGCCGAGAGGACGAGGTACTCCTCGCCGTTGTACTTCACCTCGGTGCCGCCGTACTTGCTGTAGAGCACGACGTCGCCGACGGAGACGTCGAGCGGAAGACGGTTGCCGTCCTCGAAGCGGCCCGGGCCCACGGCCAGGACGACGCCCTCCTGGGGCTTCTCCTTGGCGGTGTCCGGGATGACCAGGCCAGAGGCGGTGGTCTGCTCGGCGTCGAGCGGCTGGACCACGATGCGGTCCTCGAGCGGCTTGATGGCAACCTTGGAGCTGGTGGTCGTCACGATCCGACCTCCCCCTTCGGAGATCTCACGGGGTTAACTGTCTGAGGTGGCGACCAGGTGGATCCGTCGTCGCGGGTGCCGGACCTGCCCGTCGCTGTGTTGGCACTCTCCAGGGGGGAGTGCCAGACCCGAGACTATGACTGCGATTAGCACTCGGTCAAGCGGACTGCTAATTGCCCGCGGCGCGTCGGTCGGCCGGCCGCTCCGGCGCGCCTCCCCCGTGGTCCTCCGGGTGGTCCTTCTGGTGGTCCGGCAGGCCTTTCTCCAGGTGGTCCTCCAGCCGTCCCACCCGCAGGCCCCGGCGGTCGATCTCGCGCAACAGACTCCGCGTCCGCTCGGCGAGCGTCAGGGAGTCGGTGTCGCCGGACGGTACCGAGACGATGTCGCCCGGCCGCAGCCGCCGTGCGCCCCGGCGGTAGTCCAGCTCCCCGTCGCCGTCCAGGGACACGCGCCACAGGACGACCGCCCGGATGCCGCAGTCGGCTGCGGCGCGCAGGGTCGTCGTGTCGTAGGTGCCGTAGGGCGGCCGGAAGAGCCGGGGGCGGACGCCGAACCGGGCCCGGAGCTTGTGCTGCTGGCCGCAGATCTCCGCGCGCTGGCCGGCGTAGGGCAGTCCGCGCAGGGCGGGGTGGTCCAGCGTGTGGTTCTGGAGGGAGGCGCCGACGCCGCGCAGCCGGGCGAAGTGGGCGTAGCCGGGGCCCACGACGCTGTCGGTGAGGAACAGGCTGACGGGAAGCCGTCGTTCGCGCACCAGGTCGACGAAGCGGGGGTCGCGCTCGGCGCCGTCGTCGTAGGTGAGGAAGACGACCGGGTCGCGGGTGGCGACGCGGTCGACGACGGGCGGCAGGCCCGTCGCCCGGCGTCCGTCGACGGGAGCGGAGGCCGCCCCGGGCGCTCCGCCGTCGGCGGGAGCGGAGACCGCCCCCGAGGCCCGGCCGTCGACGGGAGCGGAGGCCGCCCCGGGCGCTCCGCCGTCGGCGGGGGCGGAGGCCTCTCCCGGAGCGGCCCCCGCGGGGGCGGGGGCCGCTCCGGGGGGCCGGCCGTCGGCGCCGCCCGGGCGCTCCCCCGGTGCCGTGGCGCAGCCGGCCAGCAGGGCCAGGCCCGCGCACAGGGCCGCGGCCCGCCGCCTCACAGGTAGTCCTCCAGCCGCCCGACGGCGTACCCCTCGGCCGTGACCTTGTTCAGGAAGCGGCGGAGCATGTCGGGCATCGTGCCCTTCCACTCGCCGGGGCCCCGGAAGTGGGTGAGCACGATGTCGCCCGGGCGCAGGTCGCGGTCCGCCTCGCGGTACTCCCAGTGGTCGGCGAAGACCTCCTCGTTCCACAGCGGGGCGTACGCGATGCCGCAGGCCTTGGCGGCCCGCAGGGTCGACCGGTCGTAGCTGCCGTAGGGCGGGCGGAAGAGGGCGGGGCGCTCGCCGAAGCGCTGCTCGATGTAGCGCTGCATGCCGCAGATCTCGCGCTTCTGCGCGCGGTAGGACATGCCGCGCAGGTCGGGGTGGTGCAGGGTGTGGTTGTTCAGGGCGACGCCCTCGGCCTGCATCCGGCGGAAGTAACGGGGGTCGTCCTCGACCAGGTAGCCGCTGAGGAACGCGGTGTAGGGGACGCCCAGTTCGCGTGTCATCCGCAGGAACGAGGGATCCTTCTCGGCGCCGTCGTCGATGGTGAGGAAGACGACCTTGTCGCGGGTGGGGACCCGGGTGAAGACGGGCGGCAGGTCCGACTCCCGGTGGTCCTCCACCTCGAAGCCCTTGCGCGTCTTGATCCTGGGCTTGCGCGCGGGGGCCGGCGGGGCGGACAGCGGTACGGCGCGCAGCCCCCACCGGCGGGCCGCGGCGACCCGGGCGGTGTGGGCGGAGCGCAGCTTGGAGGCGTAGGAGTCCAGGGCGCGGGCCGGGGGCGCCTTCAGGGGCTGCTGGCCGCCGGCCGGGACGACCGAGCGGTCGCCGCCCTGCGCGCAGCCCGAGGCGATGGCGGCCAGGGCGAGCACGGCGAGGCCGATCCGCAGACCGCCGCGCGCCCGGCCCCTGTCCTCATATGGCCAGCTTTTGTCCTCACGTGCCCGGCTTTTGTCATTTTGTACGACTGCTCGCATGGGGCCGGATCCTCGCAGCCCGCCCGTACGAACCGGCCCCGACACCGCGGCCGCTCCCCCGACGGTCCACCGACTGGCCCACACCCCCGCCGCGCCGGTCGTGGTCGACAATGATCCGGTGAACGACCTCGCACCCCTCCTCACCCCCGAAGGCCGCGCCCTCCTCGACGAGGTGCGCGACACCGACCCGGCACAGGAGCTGGCGGTGGCGACCCGGCTGCGCCGCGAGCACCCGGCCGAGCTGGTGTCGGCGGCGCTCGGGCAGGCGCGGCTGCGCCAGCGGGCGGCGGTGAAGTTCGGCGCGGAGGACGCCCGGCGGATGTTCTTCACGCCCGACGGGGTGGAGCAGTCGACCCGGGTGAGCGTGGCCGCCTACCGGGCCGGGCGGATGGCCGCCCTGGGCGTGACCTCGGTCGCCGACCTGTGCTGCGGCATCGGCGGCGACGCGATCGCGCTGGCCCGGGCGGGGATCCGGGTGCTGGCCGTGGACCGGGACCCCCGCACGGCCGAGGCGGCCCGGGCCAACGCCGAGGCACTGGGTCTGGCCGAGCTGATCGAGGTGCGCGAGGCGGACGTCGCGGACGTGGACACCGCCGGGTACGACGCCGTCTTCGCCGACCCGGCCCGGCGCGGCGGCCGGGGCCGGATCTTCGACCCGGAGGCCTACTCGCCGCCCCTGTCCTGGGCCGTGGCCGCCGCCCGCCGGGCGCCGCACGCCGCGCTGAAGGTCGCCCCGGGCATCCCGCACGAGGCGGTCCCGCAGGACGCCGAGGCGGAGTGGATCTCCGACGGCGGGGACGTGAAGGAGGCGGTGCTGTGGTTCGGCACCGCCCCGGGCGCCGTGCGCGCCACCCTGCTGCCGGGCCCGCGCAGCCTGCTCTCGCGCGGCCTGCCCGACCCGGAGGTCCGCCCGCCCGGCCGCTACCTCTATGAGCCGGACGGCGCGGCCATCCGCGCCCACCTGGTCGCCGAGGTGGCCGAGGAGGTCGGCGGCGGTCTGCTCGACGCGACCATCGCCTACGTCACGGCCGACACCCTGCACCCGACCCCGTACGCCACCGCCTACGAGATCACCGACCATCTGCCCTTCAACGTCAAGAAGCTCAAGGCCCTGCTGCGGGAGCGGCGGGTGGGCACGCTGACGGTGAAGAAGCGCGGCTCGGCGGTCGAGCCGGAGGAGCTGCGCCGCAAGGTCAAGCCGCAGGGTCCGCACGCGGCGACGGTGTTCCTGACCCGGGTCGCCGGCGCCCCGGCCATGCTCGTCGGGCACCCGGCCCGAGAGTCAGGTCCGCCCGGCGGCCCGGCGCGGCAGCGGTAGCCGCCCCCCGTCCGCCCGCGAGGGTGTACGGGCCCGGGTGCCGTCGGAAACCGGGGCGAGCCAGGCCGGGTCCGGCACGGCACCGACCCCGGGTTCTCCTCGGGTGGCGGCGCTCGCGCCGGTCACCGCAGTGACTCCCAGAGCTCGTCGACCTCCGGCTGGTCCGCGACCACCCGGTTGGGGTCGGAGGGGGCCGGCACCACGGGCATCGTGACCGTGCGGACCGCGTCGGCCGACAGACCCCGCAGGCTCCGCCCCAGCCGGCTCAGTTCCGCCAGGGAGTCCAGGCCGGTGTCCGCGGTCAGGCCCGCGGTCGCCGCGTCGGCGACCCGGTAGAGCTTCGCGGGATCGGTGAGCAGGTCCTCGGCCGCGATCTGCTCCAGCAGGGCCTTCACCAGCTTCTGCTGGAGGCCGATGCGCCCGAGGTCGCTGCCGTCGCCTATGCCGTGCCGGGTGCGGGCCAGGGCGAGGGCCCGGTCGCCGTCGAGGTGGTGGGTGCCGGCCTTCAGGTGCAGATGGCTGTCGTCGTCGGAGATGTCCTCCTCGGTGGTGACGGTGACGCCGCCGAGCGCGTCGACCAGCCGGGCGAACCCCGCGAAGTCGATCTCCAGGTAGTGGTCCATCCGCACGTGCGTCATCGCCTCGACGGTCTTCACCGCGCACACCGGACCGCCCACCTCGTACGCGCTGTTGAACATCGCGCCGTACGCCACCGCCGTCGACCCGCCGGACGGGGCCGGGCAGGAGGGGCGGGTGACCAGGGTGTCGCGCGGGATGCTCACCACCGTCGCGGCGGTCCGTCCGGCGTCGAGGTGGACGACCATCGCCGTGTCGGAGCGGGCGCCCGCGCTGTCGCCGCCGCCGAGCCGGCGGTTCTCCTCGCCGCTGCGCGAGTCCGAGCCCAGCACGAGGATGTTGAGCGCCTCGGCGGGCAGCGCGGAGTCCGCCGGCGCGGGCGAGGCGAGCGGTCGTGGCGGGCGGTCGTCGCCCAGCGCGTGGTCGATGTCGACACCGGTGATGTTGTCGTCGAGGTGCCGGTAGGCCCAGCCCGCCGCCGCGGCGCCCAGCACCAGCGCGCCCGCCAGGACCACCGCCGCGGCCCTGGGCACGTTCGGGCGCCGGCGCGCCGCTTCGCCCTCCCCGTCGCGTTCCGTCACGCCCAGGAACATAGGTCCGAATAATGTCGGCCAGGGAGTCCGGAGCGGCCTTTCTTGGGAAATTCTCAGATGGCGAAGGCTCGTCGAAACTTTCGAGCGTGCTCTCGACTTGCTTCGAATCCCTCGCCGGTCTCCCCCCGCCGCCCGGCTCCCGCGTCAGACTCCGGTCGCGGGCGCCGCCGTGCTGCTGCGGACCACCAGGCTCGTCGCCAGCTCGACCCGGGTGGCCGATGCGGCCTCCTCGTCGCGGCCGAGGTCCAGGACCAGCCGGGCCGCGGCCTCGGCCATCTCCGTCAGCGGCTGCCGCACGGTCGTCAGCGGCGGCCCCACCCAGCGCGCCACCGGCAGGTCGTCGAACCCGACCACGCTCAGGTCCTCCGGGACGCGCAGACCAAGCTCGCGGGCGGCCTCGTAGAGCCCGAGCGCCTGGAGGTCGTTCCCGGCGAAGACGGCGGTCGGCCGGTCCGGGCGGCGCAGCAGCTCCAGGCCGCGGCGGTAGCCGGTCTCGTGGTGGAAGTCCCCGGCCACGATCAGGGACGGGTCCACCGGCAGCCCGGCCGTCTCCAGCGCGGCCCGGTAGCCGTCCACCCGGGCGCGGCTGCACATCATCTGCGACGGCCCGCTGATCGCCCCGATCCTGCGGTGCCCGAGGTCGACCAGGTGCCGGGTGGCCGCGAGGCCGCCCTGCCAGTTGGTCGCACCGATCGACGGCACGTCCGCGCCGGGGTCGCCGGCCGGGTCCATCACCACGAACGGGATGGACCGGCTGGTCAGCAGCGCCCGCTGCGCCGCGTCGAGCCCGGACAGCACCAGGACCACCCCGTGCGGGCGCCGGGCCGCGACCTGGTCGGCCCAGCTCCGGCCGGGGGTGAGCCGCCCCGCGCTCTCCGACAGCACCACACTGAGCCCGGCGTCCCGGGCCACGTTCTCCACGCCGCGGATGACCTCCATCGCCCAGGCGCTCTCCAGCTCGTGGAAGACCAGGTCGAGCAGCGGGGAGCGGGTCGCCTCGGCGCGCCGGCGCCGGTAGCCGTGGACGCGCAGCAGCTCCTCCACCCGGGCGCGCGTCGCCGCGGCGACGTCCGTGCGGCCGTTGAGCACCTTCGAAACAGTCGGTGCGGAGACACCGGCCTCGCGGGCGATCTCGGCGAGCGTCGCGGTCTGCGCGGTGCGCCCCCGCGTCCGGTTCTGCGTCCGGGTTTGCGTCCGGCTTTCAACCGGCTCGGGGGAAGTCATGGCGGCGATCGTATCCCTGCGGCACCTCTTGACGAAGCCCTCGGAGCGCCATAGGTTCCCGGAACATTCGAAGTACAGCTCGAAACATTCGTAGTAGCGGGTGCGGAAGAGATCGGCTCAGCACCGTTCACGCGCTCGTGAGCACCGTTCGTTGAGAGGGCCGTCCGTCCACCCGACAGGAGCTTCATGACCACCGCGCCCTGGCGTGACCCCGCCCTGCCCGCCGCCGCCCGCGTCGACGACCTGCTGTCCCGGATGACCCTCCAGGAGAAGACCGCCCAGCTGTACGGCGTGTGGGTGGGCGCCGAGACGGACGGCGAGGGGGTCGCACCGCACCAGCACGACATGACCGTCGAGTACGACTGGGACGAGCTGATCACCCATGGGCTCGGCCAGCTCACCCGCCCCTTCGGCACCGCCCCCGTGGACCCGGTGCTCGGCGCGCGGTCCCTGGCCCGTGCCCAGCGGCGGATCGCCGCCGCCGGGCGCTTCGGCATCCCGGCGATCGCGCACGAGGAGTGCCTGGCCGGTTTCACCGCCTGGCAGGCCACGGCCTACCCCGTCCCGCTCGCGTGGGGCGCCACCTTCGATCCTCCGCTGGTCGAGGAGATGGCCCGCCGCATCGGCGAGGACCTGCGCTCGGTCGGCGTGCACCAGGGCCTCGCGCCCGTGCTGGACGTCGTCCGCGATCCGCGCTGGGGCCGGGTGGAGGAGACCATCGGCGAGGACCCGTACCTGGTGGGCACGGTCGGCGCGGCCTACGTGCGGGGGCTGGAGTCGGCCGGGGTCGTCGCCACGCTCAAGCACTTCGCCGGGTACGCCTCCTCGGCCGGCGCCCGCAACCTCGCCCCTGTCCGGGCGGGCCTGCGCGAGTTCGCGGACGTCACCCTGCCGCCCTTCGAGATGGCCCTGCGCGAGGGCGGGGCCCGCTCGGTGATGGCCGCCTACACCGAGACCGACGGCCTCCCGGCCTCCGCGGACCCGGAACTGCTCACCCGGCTGCTGCGCGAGGAGTGGGGCTTCACCGGCACCGTCGTCGCCGACTACTTCGGCATCGGCTTCCTCCAGACCCTGCACCGGGTCGCGGGCACCCCGGCCGAAGCGGCCCACGCGGCCCTCGCGGCCGGCATCGACGTCGAACTGCCCACGCTCAAGTGCTACGGCCCGCCCCTGCTGGACGCCGTCCGCTCCGGCCGGGTCCCCGAGGAGCTGGTGGACCGCGCGGCCCGCCGCGTCCTGCTCCAGAAGTGCGAACTGGGCCTGCTGGACGAGGACTGGGACACCGAGCCCGACGGCCCGGTCAGCCTGGACCCGCCGCGCAACCGGGCCCTGGCCCGCCGCCTGGCCGAGGAGTCCGTCGTCCTGCTCGACAACCCGGGCGGGCTGCTGCCGCTGGCCTCCGGCACCCGGATCGCGGTCGTCGGTCCCCGGGCGGCGGACGCCTTGGCCATGCTGGGCTGCTACTCCTTCCCCTCCCACGTCCTCACCCACCACCCCGGCGTGCCGGCCGGCATCGAGATCCCCACCGTCCTGGAGGCGCTGCGCACCGAACTGCCGGACGCGAAGGTGACGTTCGCGCAGGGCTGCGACGTGAGCGACCCGGACCGGGCCGGCTTCGAGGAGGCCGTCGCCCGCACCGCCGAGGCCGACGTGTGCGTGGCGGTGCTGGGCGACCGGGCGGGCCTGTTCGGCCGGGGCACCTCCGGCGAGGGCTGCGACGCCACCGACCTCGCCCTGCCGGGCGCCCAGGGCGATCTGCTGGACGCGCTCCTGGCCACCGGCGTTCCGGTGGTGCTGGTCCTGCTGACCGGCCGCCCCTACGCGCTGGGCCGCTGGCACGGGCGGCTGGGCGCCGTCGTCCAGGCCTTCTTCCCGGGCGAGGAGGGCGGGCCGGCCGTCGCGGGCGTCCTGTCGGGCCGCGTGAACCCCTCGGGCCGGCTGCCCGTCAGCGTGCCCCGGGTGCCCGGCGGCCAGCCCTGGACCTACCTCCAGCCGCCCCTCGGCCTCGCGGGCGAGGTCAGCAACCTCGATCCGACCCCGCTGTACGCCTTCGGCCACGGCCGCTCGTACACGGCCTTCACCTGGGAGGACGTGGCGTGCGGTGACACGGAGATCGGCACGGACGGCGCCTGCGCCCTGTCCGTCACGGTCCGCAACACCGGCGAGCGGGAGGGGGCGGAGGTCGTGCAGCTGTACCTGCACGACCCGGTGGCCTCGGTGACCCGGCCCGACGTCCGCCTCGTCGGCTACCGGCGGGTGGCGCTCTCCCCCGGCGAGGCGGCCCGCGTGACGTTCCGTTTCCACACCGACCTGTCGGCGTTCACCGACCGCTCGGGGCGCAGGGTGGTGGAGCCGGGCGCCCTGGAACTGCGCTTGGCGGCGTCCAGCACGGACGTACGCCACACGGCGCACCTCACGCTCACCGGTCCCGTCCGGGTCACCGGGGCCGGGCGGCGGCTGCGGTGCGAGACGGAGGTGACGGAGGCGGGGTGAGTCCCGGCGAGACGTGGGACCCGCTGCCGCTCAGCCTCCGTCCACCGACTCGAACCGCCACCGGTGCACCGCCCGCGTGACCAGCTCCCCATCCGGCTCGGGCAGTTCGGGCAGGTCGGCGTCGTACGGCGCGTCCCACCAGGTGATGACCAGGACCCGGTCCTGGGGCGCGCGCAGGGTCTCGCGGCGCAGCGGTGCGCGGGGCAGCTCCTGGGCGCGGGCCCAGCCGAGCAGGTCCTCGCCCCGCCCGGGCACGGCCCGCGCCTCCCACATCAGGGCGACCGTCACGAGTAGAGATTCTCCTTGCTGACCTCGTGCACGTGGTCGTGGTCGTGGCCGTGGCCGTGGCCCGGGACGTGCGGTTCGGTCACCGGCAGGGAGGAGTCGGCGGACAGGTCCCAGCCCGACGCGGCGCGGTTGCGGGCGACCATCTCGGCGCCGAGGGCGGCGACCATCGCGCCGTTGTCCGTGCACAGCTTGGGCCGCGGCACCCGCAGCCGGATCCCGGCCGCCTCGCAGCGCTCCTGGGCGAGCGCGCGCAGCCGGGAGTTGGCGGCCACGCCGCCGCCGATCATCAGGTGGTCGACGCCCTCGTCCTTGCAGGCGCGGACGGCCTTGCGCGTCAGCACGTCCACGACCGCCTCCTGGAACGAGGCCGACACGTCGCGCACGGGCACCTCCTCGCCGGCCGCCCGCCTGGCCTCGATCCAGCGGGCCACGGCCGTCTTCAGCCCGGAGAACGAGAAGTCGTAGGCCGGGTCGCGCGGGCCGGTCAGGCCGCGCGGGAAGGCGATCGCGTTCGGGTCGCCCTCCTTGGCGTACCGGTCGATGACCGGGCCGCCCGGGAAGCCGAGGTTCAGCACCCGGGCGATCTTGTCGAAGGCCTCGCCGGCGGCGTCGTCGATGGTGGCGCCCATCGGGCGGACGTCGGAGGTGATGTCCGCGGACAGCAGCAGGGAGGAGTGGCCGCCGGAGACCAGCAGCGCCATCGTCGGCTCGGGCAGCGGGCCGTGCTCCAGCTGGTCCACGCAGATGTGCGAGGCGAGGTGGTTCACGCCGTACAGGGGCTTGCCCAGGGCGTACGCGTACGCCTTCGCCGCCGAGACGCCGACCAGCAGGGCGCCGGCCAGGCCGGGGCCGGCGGTGACGGCGACGCCGTCGAGGTCGCGGGCGCTGACGCCCGCCTCCTTCAGCGCGCGGTCGATGGTGGGGACCATCGCCTCCAGGTGGGCGCGGCTCGCGACCTCGGGGACGACGCCGCCGAAGCGGGCGTGCTCGTCGACGCTGGAGGCGATCGCGTCGGCCAGCAGGGTGGTGCCGCGGACGATGCCGACGCCGGTCTCGTCGCAGGAGGTCTCGATTCCCAGTACGAGGGGTTCGTCAGCCATTGATCTCGGTTCCTTGTGCGGAGTTCTCGGGGGCGGTCAGGCGCATCACCAGGGCGTCGACGTTCCCCGGCTGGTAGTAGCCGCGCCGGACGCCGATGGGCTCGAAGCCGAAGCGCTCGTAGAGCTTCTGCGCGCGGACGTTGTCCACGCGGCACTCCAGCAGGATCTCGGCGCACTCGAAGGCGGTGGCCGCCCGCAGCAGCTCGGCGAGCAGCCGGCCGCCGAGACCGGTGCCCCACCGCTCGCGGGCGACGGCGATGGTCTGCACGTCGGCCTGGTCACCGGTGGCGACCAGCCCGGCGTACCCGACGATCCGGGAGCCGCTCTCGGCGACCACGTACCGGCGGTTGGCCTCCGGCCCGCGGGCGTGGGCCAGTTCGGACCAGAACATGCCCCGGGACCAGGCGTCCTCGGGGAAGAGGGCCCGTTCCAGCTCCAGCACGGGATCGATGTCCCACCAGCGCATCTCGCGCAGCGCGCACGTCTCGGCTTCGGTCACTTGGGGGTGACCACCTTGTAGTTCTTGGGGACCTGGGCGTCGGGCCGGCGCAGGTACAGCGGCCGCGGCGCGGGCAGTTCCTCACCCGCGGCGAGCCGCTCGGCGGCGAGCCGGGCCAGGGCGGCGGCGGACACGTGCTCGGGCTCGTGCGCCCGCGGGAAGGTGTCCGGGTAGAGCAGCGCGCCGGCGCCCACCGCGGGCAGGTTCTCGACCTGCGCGGCGATGTCGGCGGGCCGGTCGACGGCCGGGTCGGTGAGGCGGGTGCGCGAGTCGGCGTAGCGCGCCCAGTACACCTCCTTGCGGCGGGCGTCGGTGGCGACGACGAACGGGCCCTCCAGGTCGGCGGCGTAGGCGAGGCCGTCCAGCGTGCACACGCCGTGCACGGGGACGCCGAGGGCGAGCCCGAAGGTGTCCGCGGTCATCAGGCCGACGCGGAGCCCGGTGTACGGGCCGGGGCCGGTCCCGGCGACGATCCCGGTGACGGCGTCGAGCTTCAGCCCGGCCGCGGCGAGCACGCGGTCGATCGCCGGCAGCAGCAGTTCCCCGTGCCGCCGGGCGTCGACCTGACTGGACGAGGCGATGACGTCCTCGCCGTCGTGCAGCGCGACGGTGACAGCGGGCGTGGCGGTATCCAGAGCGAGCAAGAGCACGCAAACAGCCTACGGCTCCCCGGGCCCCGTGTCGGACGTACCTGCCGGGCCGTCACCTGCTGCTACCGTCACCTACCGTCACGACAGCGACGTACGACGTGAGGTGGGCGCCGGTGGCAGCCAGCAGCTCGGGAATCGTGGCCGCGCTCACCGCCGCGGCGCTCGCCACCGTCGGTTACCTCGCCCACCAGGCGGCCGAGGCAGCCCCGGCCGGCGCCGCCCGTGCCACGGGGACGGGCGCCGCACCGGCCGCCGGCACGTCGAAGGCGCCCCGGGTGAAGCGGGACCCCACCGCGTTGCCGGAGGGGTCCGGGGAGGGCGCGCGGGTCGTGTACGCACTGGGCCGCGACCGGGTGTGGCTGGTCGGCGCGAACGGCGAGGTCGCCCGCACCTTCGAGGTCGATCCGAGCGCCGTGGACCCGGCCCCCGGCCGCTACGCGGTGACGTCCCGCTCGGGCACGGTCACCGGCTCGGACGGCATCCCGGTCGAGCACGTCGTGCGTTTCACCAGCGTGGACGGTGTGGTGGTGGGCTTCAGCGCGGCGGTGGACGAGGCCAGGGCCGCGGCGGCGCCCGCCCCCGAGACGCGCACGGGCGGCATCCGCGAGTCGCGGGTGGACGGCTCGGCGATGTGGACCTTCGCGACGATCGGCCGCAAGGTCGTGGTCGTCCGCTAGCGGACCGGCGGACCGGCGGACCGGACAGGCGGGATGGCAGGCGGCCAGGCGGGCAGACAGGCAGGCGGAGTGGGCGTCCCGAGCGGGACTAGGCGGCTTCCCGGCGCTCCCCCGCGGGCCCGGAGAACCCGGGTTCGGGGGCGCGCGGGGGTGTGGAGATCAGCGCCGCCGCCTCGCAGGCCGCCAGCAGGTCGCGCATGGGCACCCCGGCGACCGCGAACGGCAGCGGCCGCCCCTTGCTCTCTGTAGCCGACATGGACGCCTCCTGAAGCGGCGGGGGCGGAAGTTAGGTAGACCTAACTACGAGCTGGGTACCATGTGACCACGCACGACGCGCCGAGCGCAACATCATGCCGACGTCTTGTCGGAACGTTCGCCACCGGATCACGGAAGCCGCCCACCCGCCGGGCCGCCCGCCCACCCGGGCCGCCCGCCCGGCGTGCTGCGTCTAGGCGGTGAGGACACCGAGGTCGGCCGAGGACCAGCGTTCCCCCACACCGGTGACCGTCAGCTGCCGGACCTCGTCGGTCGTGTCGCCGACCGCCCGGTGGATGACGACCTGGAGACGGTCCTCGGTCAGCTCCTCGACCTTGCCCTCGCCCCATTCGACGACGACCACGGAGTCGGGCAGCGACACGTCGAGGTCGAGGTCCTCCATCTCGTCCAGCCCGCCGGAGAGCCGGTAGGCGTCGACGTGGACGAGGGGCGGGCCGTCGCCGAGGGAGGGGTGCACACGGGCGATGACGAACGTCGGCGAGGTGACGGCCCCGCGGACGCCGAGCCCCTCGCCCAGGCCGCGGGTCAGCGTCGTCTTGCCCGCTCCGAGCTCCCCGCTCAGCATCACCAGGTCGCCCGCGCGCAGCAGTTTCGCGAGCCGGCGGCCCAGCTCACGCATCTGCTCGGGGGACGTGACGACGGTCTGGACGGACGATCCGGGCTCAGCCGGGCTGTGCGGTGCTGGTGCTTCCATAGCCCTTCACGGTAGCCCCTGCGGGCACGGCACCCGTGCGGGTGAGCAGGTCGGCGAGGCGGTCGGTGACCACTTCCGGGTGCTCCAGCATCACCAGGTGCCCGGCGTCCGGCACCAGCACCAGTTCCGCGTCCGGGAGCAGGTCGGCGATGGCCTCGCTGTGCTCACTGGGCGTGACCAGGTCCCGCACGCCGGCCAGCACGAGCACCGGCAGGTCGGCGAAGTGGGCCAGCGCCTCGGTCTTGTCGTGGTCGTTGAACGCCGGGTAGTACTCGGCGACCACGTCGATCGGGGTGCTCTCGATCATGCGCTCCGCGAACCGGGCCACGGCCGGGTCGACGTCCCGGGAGGCGAACGAGTACCGCTTGATGACGCCCGCGAACAGGTCCGCGGTGGCCCGGCGCCCCTTCTCCACCAGCTCGGCCCGCTGCCCCAGCGCCTTCAGCACCCCGGGCAGCACGCGCCGCACCACGTTGACGCCGGCCACCGGCAGCCCGTAGTTGACCTCGCCGAGCCGGCCCGACGACGTCCCCACGAAGGCGACCCCGACGACCCGCTCGCGGATCAGCTCCGGGTACTGGTCGGCCAGCGCCATCACCGTCATCCCGCCCATCGAGTGCCCGACCAGCACGATCGGCCCCTCGGGCGCGGCCGCGTCGATCACGGCCTTCAGGTCGCGGCCGAGCTGCTCGATGGTGACCGGCTCGTCGTCCCGGGTCTGGGCGACGCCGCGCCCGGACCGGCCGTGGCTGCGCTGGTCCCAGTGCACGGTCCGCACGACGCCGCGCAGGGCGGCCCGCTGGAAGTGCCAGGAGTCCTGGCTCAGGCAGTAGCCGTGGCTGAAGACCACGGTGACGGGGGCGGGGGCCTTGCGGCCGAAGAGCCTGCGGCGGCGCGGGCCCGCGGCCGGAGCGGCGTCGGGGTCGACGTCGTCGACCTCGTAGTACAGCTCCGTGCCGTCGTCGGCGATCGCCTTGCCGGGCATCCCGCGCAGCGCGCCGTAGGGCCCCGCCGAGTCCAGGGCGAGGCGGGCCTTCTGCCGTATGCCGCGGCCTACGGTCATCCGCTCCAGGGCGACTCCGGCGGCCGCGCCCGTGGCCACGACGCCTATCGCGACGCCGGCGAGACCGGTCGCGCGGCGCCAGCCCCCCGCCGCCCCCGCGGCGGAGGCCGCGACGGCCGCGGAGGCGACGTCGACGACGACCTCCGCACTGCTCTCGCTCACGTACCGCTCCTCTTCGCCGGGCCGCTTCGGACGGCTCGCGTTCCTGGTTCCTGTGGTTCCGGTGGTGCGAGCGCTGACTGCCGTTCTTCGCGTGACGGGTTCTCTTCCGAGTTACCCGTCCTGTTCCTCATTCACATAGACGCGAGGAACCCGCGTTCCGATCCGGGTCACGATCTCGTAGGCGATGGTTCCGGCCGCCTGGGCCCAGTCCTCGGCGGTGGGCTCCCCGCGGTCCCCGGGGCCGAAGAGGACCGCCTCGGCGCCCGGCGCGGGCTCGTCCCCGCCCAGGTCGACGACGAACTGGTCCATGGCGACCCGCCCGGCGACCGTGCGCCACTTGCCTTCGACGAGGACCGGGCCGGCCGAGGAGGCGTGCCGCGGAACGCCGTCCGCGTACCCGAGCGGCACGAGCCCGAGGGTGGTCTCGCCCGGCGTCACGTAGTGGTGCCCGTAACTGACCCCGTGCCCGCCCGGGACCCGCTTGACCAGGGCCATCGAGGCGGACAGCGTCATCACCGGGCGCAGCCCGAAGTCGGCCGGGACGCCCAGTTCGGGGCTGGGCGAGATGCCGTAGGTGGCGATGCCGGTGCGGACCAGGTCGAAGTGGCTCGCGGGGAGGGTGAGCGTGGCCGGCGAGTTGGCGATGTGCCGCACCTCGGGGCGTACGCCCCTGGCCTCGGCGTACGCGACCATCTCGCGGAACAGGGCGAGCTGGGCGGCGATGGAGGGGTGGCCGGGCTCGTCGGCGCAGGCGAAGTGGGACCACAGTCCCGTGACGCTCAGCAGACCCTCGGCCTCGGCCCGCAGCGCCTCGCGCACGAGGTCGGCCCAGTCGTCGCCGGGCTGGCAGCCGTTGCGGCCGAGTCCGGTGTCGGCCTTGAGCTGCACGCGGGCGGGCCGGTCCGCGTGCCGGGCGGCCTCGACGACCTCCCGCAGGGCCCACATGCCGCTGACGGACACGTCCAGATCGGCCTCGACGGCCTCGCGCCAGGGGCCGCCCGGTGTCCACAGCCAGCACATGATCCGGCCCGGGAGCCCGGCGGCCCGCAGGGCGAGGGCCTCCTCGGGGGTGGCGGTGCCCAACCAGGTCGCCCCGGCGTCCAGGGCGGCGCGGGCGCACGGCACAGCCCCGTGCCCGTACGCCTCGGACTTCACCACGCTCATCACGGCCGCGCCGGGCGCGTGGGCGCGCAGGGCACGCACGTTGGCCCGCAGGGCGGCCAGATCGATCTCGGCACGGGCCCGCAGGGGCGCGGTCCGTGGGGCTGTTCTCTCGCTCATCGCGCCCAGTGTCTCAGAGCCCCCCGCACCCTCCACGGCAGCGGCCCGCCCACGGAACCAAGATCACGCCGAGGCGGGGGCGAGGGCGGCGGAGCGAGGAGCCCCCGGGCTCGCGTCCGGGCCCGACAACAGCAGGACTGCTTCTCGGCCGGGCCGCTTAGGTGGCGTCGGGCCGAGGAGCGGGGGTCGCGCCGTCGGCCGTCCGCCGTCGGTGGCCCACCCGGGCGGCGGGCGGGGGCGGCGGAGCGAGGAGCCCCCGGGCTCGCGACCGGGCTCGGACCCCGACGGGACCGCCTCGGCGGGACGACCAGGAGGGCGCGGCATCGAGACCGGGGGTGCCCACGTCCCACTGGCGGCGACCGCCGGGCATGACCGGTGCCTGCCCAGGGGGCTCGTCTACGGAGCCGGGGGGCGACGGACCGCCCGCTTCAGCCTCCGGCCCCCCAGGCGTGCCGACGCGGCACCGGGGACCGGGCGGGTCATCGCCAGGCCGAGCAGCCGCGGCCACGCCGCCACCGCCGGGTGGCCCACATCAGGCAGCGCCGCCGACCGAAGAGCTCGGGCTCGCCACCGTGCCCGACCCCGCAGGACCGCCTCGACCGGGCCACCCGGAAGGCGTGCCGACGCGGCACCGGGGACCGGGCGGCTCACCACCTGGCCGAGGGCGGCGGCCACCGCACCAGCGCCGCGCGGCCCACGGCTGGGGGCCAGTGGCTCGTATTGGCCGGGCCGCCCAGGTGGCGTCGGGCCGAGGGGCGGTGGTCGCGCCGTCGGCCGTCCGCCGTCGGTGGCCCACCCCGGGAGGCGGGCGGGGGCGGTGGCCGTCGCCCCCGCAGGCCCGGCCGCGGCCGGTTCCGTCCGGTGCCCGTTCCCGGTGGGCGTCGCGCCGCCGCTCAGCCCCGCACGTTGCGCCAGGCCTCCGGGATGGTCTCCGCCACGTCGTGCGCGCCCACCGGTGCCCCGTCCGCCGCGAGCCGCCCGGCCAGGCCGTGCAGGTACGCCCCGGCGCTTCCCGCGTCCCTCGCCGTGAGGCCCGCCGCCAGCAGGGATCCGGCCAGCCCGGACAGCACGTCCCCGCTCCCGGCCGTCGCCAGCCAGCCCGTCCCGGTCGCGTTCACCCGCACCGCGCCGCCACCGGAGTCGGCCACCAGCGTGGTGGAGCCCTTGAGCAGCACGGTCGCCCCGTACCGCCGGGCCAGCTCCCGCACCGCGCCCAGCCGTCCCTCCTCGACCTCCCGGCGCTCCACACCGAGCAGGGCCGCCGCCTCCCCGGCGTGCGGGGTCATCAGCGTCGGCGCCCGGCGTTCCCGGACGGCCCCGGCGTCCGCGAGCCGCAGTCCGTCCGCGTCGATCAGCACGGGCACGTCCGTGGCCAGCACCTCCGCCACCGTCGCCGCGTCGTCTCCGGCCCCGGGTCCGACCACCCAGGCCTGCACCCGCCCCGCGTGCTTCGGCCCCCGGTCCGACACGAGCGTCTCCGGGAACCGCGCGAGGACCGCGTCCCCGGCCGGCCCGACGTACCGCACCGCGCCCGCCCCGCCGCGCAGGGCCCCCGAGACGGCCAGGACGGCGGCCCCCGGGTAGCGCGCCGACCCGGCGGCGATCCCGACGACACCCCGGCGGTACTTGTCGCTCTCGGCCGCCGGCACCGGCAGCAGCCGGGCCACGTCCGCGTGCTGCAACGCCTCCAGCTCCGGCTCGGCCGGCAGCTCCAGCCCGAGGTCGACCAGCCGCACCGACCCCGCGTACTCCCGCGCCGGATCGATCAGCAGCCCCGGCTTGTGCGTCCCGAACGTGACCGTCAGGTCGGCCCGCACCGCCGCGCCCCGCACCTCCCCCGTGGCGACGTCCACGCCGCTCGGCAGGTCGACCGCGACGACCGCTCCGCGCGACCGCTCCGCGGCGGCCGCCAGCAGCACCGCCTCCGGCCGCAGCCCGCCCTTCCCGCCGATCCCCACGATGCCGTCGACGACGAGGTCGGCACGCTCGACCAGTTCCCCGGCCCGGGCGGAACCGTCGGCCGTCACCGTCCGGCCCCCGGCCCGCCGCAGGGCCGCGAGCCCCGCCGCGTGCGCCCGGCCGGGCGCGAGCAGCACCGCGGTGACACCGGCTCCGCGCCGGGCAAGCCGGGCACCGGCGAACAGCGCGTCACCCCCGTTGTCACCGCTGCCGACCAGCAGCACGACCCTGCTCCCGTACACCCGGCCCAGCAGGTCGGCGCAGGCCGCGGCGAGCCCGGCGGCGGCGCGTTGCATCAGCGCCCCCTCCGGCAGCCGCGCCATGAGCTGCCGTTCGGCGTTCCTGACCGTCTCCACGCTGTACGCAGTACGCATGCGGTCGAGTTTCCCGCACACCGCCGTGGCCACTCCCGTCCGCCCCGCGCACGCGTCCGTGTCGCGGGCCGGTTGACGCTCCGCCAGCGGGCCGGTTGACGCTCCGCCGCCTCCCGGGCGTAAGCTCGTGCCGATTTTGAACGCGTTCAAAAGGGGGACAGTGAGACATGACCAGCTCGACGACGCCCGGTGACGACGACAGCCCCGCCTCCGCCCTGGGCTCCACCGCCCTGGCCCTCGGCGCCTTCTCGGCCGTGGGCACGTGGTTCTTCCTGATCCCCTGGACCGTCCTGGCGGGTGCGCTCGCGGTGACGTTCGGAGTGATGGGCCTGCACCACGCCCGCACAGGCACAGGCACGGGCACGGGCACCAGCCCGGGTACGGGCGCAGGCAAGGCCACGGGCCGGATGTGGCCCGCGATCGCCGGTACGGCACTGGGCGCGGCGGGCGTCCTCGGTACGGCCGTGCTGCTCTGGGCGATGGCGTAGGAGACGGAGGACCCCACCCGGTCTCAGCCCTCGGCGATCACCACGGCCGAGGCGACGCCCGCGTCATGACTGAGCGACAGGTGCCACGAGGTCACGCCCAGTTCGGCGGCGCGGGCGGCGACCGTCCCGCTCACCCGCAGCCGGGGCCGGCCGCTGTCCTCGACGTACACCTCGGCGTCGGTCCACAGCAGTCCACCCGGTGCGCCGAGCGCCTTGGCGAGGGCCTCCTTGGCGGCGAACCGCGCCGCGAGGGAGGCCACGCCCCGCCGCTCCCCGCTGGGCAGCAGCAACTCCTGCTCGACGAACAGCCGCTGGGCCATCGCGGGCGTGCGTTCCAGGGACGCCGCGAACCGCTCGATCTCGGCAACGTCGATGCCGACCCCGATGATGCTCATGCGCAGCACCCTACGGTCCGCCCGGCCACCGAGGCGCCGCCGTGCCGGGCACAAGGGCACCGGCGTTCCCGGCAGCAACCTCCTCCCCCGCACCCGCGCACCCAGCCCACGGCAATGGCCAGCACAGACCCCTCGTCATTCAACTCCCGTCCGCTCTTGTACAGTTCGCGACGACCGCGATGAGCAAACGGCATCGCACCGAAACGGGAGGACACACAGACCATGAGGTTCAAGTCGCTGGGTACGGCGGCCACGTCGGCGGCCCTGTTCGCCACCGCCCTCACCGGCACCGTCGCGACGGCCGGCACGGCGGCCGCGGCTCCGCAGGACTGCAGCAAGGCGATCGTGAACGTCACCGCCAAGGAGACCGTGAACGTCCGCTCCGCGCCGAAGAAGTCGGCCACGGCCCTCGGCATCTGGGGCAAGGGCAAGCGCGGCGGCGTCTGCAACGACGGCAAGGCCTACAAGGGCGGCTCGTACACGGCCTGCGGCAAGACCAGCAACATGTGGTACTACGGCGGCGACAAGGTCAACGGCTGGGTGCCGAAGACCTGCATCAACTGGTAGTCACCGAGTGCGGGGCGGGCGGGGTGAACGGCTGGGCCTGTTTACTCCGCCCCTCTCCCCTTCGCTACTCCACCGTCACGGACTTCGCCAGATTGCGCGGCTGGTCCACCTCGTTGCCCCGGGCCGTCGCCAGCTCGCAGGCGAACACCTGCAACGGGACCGTCGTCACGAGCGGCTGCAACAGGGTCGGCGTGACCGGGACGCGGATGAGGTGGTCCGCGTAGGGCACCACCGCCTCGTCGCCCTCCTCCGCGATCACGATGGTCCGCGCGCCCCGGGCCCGGATCTCCTGGATGTTGGACACGATCTTGTCGTGCAGCACCGACCGCCCGCGCGGCGACGGCACGACCACGACGACCGGCAGGTCCTCCTCGATCAGCGCGATCGGCCCGTGCTTCAGCTCGCCGGCCGCGAAGCCCTCGGCGTGCATGTACGCCAACTCCTTCAGCTTCAGCGCGCCCTCCAGAGCCACCGGATAGCCCACGTGCCGGCCGAGGAACAGCACCGTGTCCTTCGAGGCCAGCGTGCGTGCCAGCTCCCGCACCGGTTCCATGGTGCCCAGCACCTGCTCCACCGCCCCGGAGATGGAGGACAGGTCGCGGATCACCGCCCGGATCTCGTCGCCCCACTTGGTGCCCCGCACCTGGCCCAGGTACAGCGCGACCAGGTAGCAGGCGACGAGCTGGGTCAGGAACGCCTTGGTCGAGGCGACGGCGACCTCGGGACCGGCGTGCGTGTAGAGCACCGCGTCGGACTCGCGCGGGATCGTCGAGCCGTTGGTGTTGCAGATCGCCAGCACCTTCGAGCCCTGCTCGCGGGCGTGCCGCAGCGCCATGAGGGTGTCCATGGTCTCGCCGGACTGCGAGATGGCCACGACCAGGGTCCGGGCGTCCAGGATCGGGTCCCGGTAGCGGAACTCGCTGGCCAGCTCCACCTCGCACGGCATCCGTGTCCAGTGCTCGATGGCGTACTTGGCGATCATCCCGGCGTGGAAGGCCGTACCGCACGCCACGATGACGACCTTGTCGATCTCGCGCAGCAGGCGCGGCGGGATCCGCACCTCGTCCAGGGTGAGCGAACCCGAGCCGTCGATCCGGCCGAGCAGCGTGTCGGCGACCGCCTTGGGCTGCTCGGCGATCTCCTTGAGCATGAAGTAGTCGTAGCCGCCCTTCTCGGCGGCCGAGGCGTCCCAGTCGACGTGGTACGAGCGCACCTGCGCCGGGCGGCCGTCGAAGCCCGTCACCACCACGCCGTCCCGGCGCAGCTCCACGACCTGGTCCTGCCCCAGCTCGATCGCGGACCGGGTGTGCTCGATGAACGCGGCGACGTCCGAGGCGAGGAAGGCCTCGCCCTCGCCGACGCCGACCACCAGGGGCGAGTTGCGCCGCGCGCCCACCACCACGCCGGGCTCGTCCGCGTGCACGGCGACCAGCGTGAACGCCCCTTCCAGCCGACGGCACACCAGCCGCATCGCCTCGGCGAGGTCCGCGCAGGAGGAGAACTCCTCGGCGAGCAGGTGCGCCACGACCTCCGTGTCGGTCTCGGAGGACAACGCGTGCCCGCGCTCCTCCAGTTCGGCCCGCAGCGCGGCGAAGTTCTCGATGATGCCGTTGTGCACGACCGCGACGCGTCCCGCGTTGTCGATGTGCGGATGGGCGTTCTCGTCGGTCGGACCGCCGTGGGTGGCCCACCGGGTGTGGCCGATGCCCGTCGGCCCCGTCGGCAGCGGCCTGCCGTCCAGCTCCTTCTCCAGATTCAGCAGCTTCCCGGCCTTCTTGGCCGTCGCCAGCCCGCCGTCGGCCAGCACGGCGACACCCGCGGAGTCGTAACCCCGGTACTCCAGCCGCCTGAGCCCGGCCATCACGACCTCGAGCGCGGACTGCGGCCCCACGTATCCCACGATTCCACACATGGGCGGCAGCTTAGGGTCGACCCGGGCACGGAACAGGGCTTTGCGTGCCCGATTTCGGAAATTCCACCGGGGGTAATCGGGGCGTCCGGTCACCAGCCCGCCCTGTGAGCTCCGTCGAGTGGATCACGTGGCCGCATCCGCGGCCGAAGGTTCTTTTGCGCCAGCGCGCCCGAGGGGCAAGAAAGAACGCTGGTCGATTCGAACGTGTGCACCTAGGATGATCGTCGCGCTCGGCGGAGCTGACCACTCGGCCGCACAGCGCTTCACCAGGCGACCGGGGGGACATCGTCGCCACAGGGGGAAAACGCACCGGTACGCCTGATGCCGACGGTTCACCAGGCGATCCTCCTCGGCTGCTCCGACGGCCCCCCGTGCGCCTTCCGTAGCGACGAGGGGACGTTTTGTGCGCCCGAGACCAGGGCCTTTCCTGCCCATATCCCGGTTTCTGTCCAGATCCGGCCGACCACGGCTGCTGACGGCCGTCGTCACGTCTGCCGCGGCCGCTGCCGTACTGGCTGGCGTGGCCGTTCAGCCGGGGGTACTGGACCAGTTGACCGGCACGGAAGCGGCCGCCCCGACGGGCGGTTCCTCCGACTGGTCCGACGACACGGCGGCCGAGCAGCTGCGGCAGGACCAGTGCCTGATGGCGGACGTCCTGCGGCTGGGCGGGCCGTCCATGGCCGCGGCCGCACAGGACGGACTCGACCAACCGCCGGACAAGCTGCACGCGCTGGCGAACCGGGCGCACTGGGAAGACACCCCCTTGGCCCAGGCATACCAGCGGGACAAGGAGGCGGCGCGGAAAGAACTCGATGTCGTCTACGGCCTTCGAAACCAGTGGGCGAAGCCTCTCGACGGCTTGGAGACTCCGGGCGGGTTCACGGTCACCGGCTTCCACTGGCCTCCTGGAGGCCCGGGTGACGACGAGAAGGACTTCCACAGCCAGACCGGCCTGACCCAGTGGATCGCCGACAGATTCTGGAAGGTTGAGTCCGACTTCTACGAGGACCCCACACCCAAGGCCGACGAAAAGACCCTGAAGGCCGTCACCGACCTGGGGACTCCGCTCTACGGCGAGAAGACCCGCGACCCGAGCCTGCCCACAGACGAATGGGAACGGCAGTACCAGGAACGACGGGCGTTCGAAGGGCTGCTCGACACCTTCCGGGGCAAGGGCGCCGATGACGCCCGGCTCTTCCTCGCCTCCGGTGGTTTTCCGCGTACCGCTCCCGAGCCCGGCACGGCCGAGTACCGGATCGCCGTCGAGGATCTGAAGAGCCGGTACGCGTCGTGTGCCTGGCGGGACCCGATCGACCCCAACAAGGCCCTGGACGGCATCACCGAGACCGCCACGTCGGAGTGGCAGCAGGAGATCGCCTCGCAGGCGGCCCAGCGCAACCAGATCCTGAAGTCCAGCAAGGAGGCAACCAGCGCTCTCGCCGACGGGGCGAAGGCGCTGGGGAATCTGCTGGGGCACTCCTGGGTGGCGGACCACCTGGTCCGCTGGCAGGACTACTGGGCGCCCGGCGGCGCGGGCTGGATCGGTGACTCCCCCGCCGTCATCCAGGTGGAGGCGGCCAAGGGCAAGTGCCTGGACGCGGAGGGCGGCCGAACCACGTCCGGCACACCGGTGCAGATCTACACCTGCAACAACTCCACCGGACAGCAGTGGCAGCTTCGTGCTGCCTCCCCTGACACCTACTCCCTCGTCAACTACAAGTCCGGCAAGTGCCTGGACGTCGAGAACAGCAACCCGGCCAACGGCACGAAGATCCAGATATGGACGTGCAACGACAGCAAGGCACAGGAGTGGGCACTCGACGTCCGCGCCGCCGGTGAGCTGCGCAACGTCGCCACGGACAAGTGCCTGGACCTGAACAAGTTCGAGAACAGCCACAACGCCTGGCTGTGGGGGTGCAACGGCACGAACCCGCAGAAGTTCCGACTCGTCCCCAAGGGTCACGCGGGAGCGGACACCCAGTTCTACCCGGACAAGGCGCAGTTCGAGCAGGCCAAGAGGGGCGTCACTGCGGCGCAGACGCAGGCGAAGAAGCAGCTCGACGTTCTCAAGGCCCAGTTGGCCGCGGCGAAGAAGGCTGCCGCCGCGACCGATGTCGCACAGAAAGCCGCGTACGGCGTCGCCGATGGAGCGGGCGCACCGCGGGGGCGTGGTCTGCTGGTGGGTCAGCAGAAGGCTCAGGTCACCAAGGGCGCGACAGCGGCCTTGGAAGCGCTGGTGAAGGCCGGTGAGACCGCCGAGGCGGCCACCCGCGCCTCAGCGGGGGACAGCGCGACCATCGCGCAGCGCGCGCTGGCGCAGGCCGCCCAGTCGAAGGCCGAGTTCCGCAAGGCCGCCGCAGCGATGGCCGAGTCGCAGGCAAAGGCCGCCGCGGACGCGGCGAAGGTGCACCGCGACAACGCCAAGAAGGACAAGGAGACCGCGGAGGCCAAGCTCGCCGACGCGGTGAAGGCCGAGGGCCAGGCCAAGGCGGCCGCCGCCGAGGCCCACGCCAAGCGCCTGGCGGCCGAGGCCGAGGAGAAGACGGCCGAGGCGGAGAAGAAGACGGCGGCCGCCAAGCAGGCCGAGGCCGCCCAGCACAGGAAGAACGCCGAATCCGAAGCCACCAAGGCCAAGGACGCCAAGGACAAGGCGGAGGCGGCCGAGGGCACGGCGGTCGAGAAGAAGAACGCCGCGGTCAAGGCCCGCGACAAGGCCCGTGACCTGCGCGACGACGCGTGGGACGCCGAGCAGAAGGCCGACGCGGCCCGCGCGAAGGCCGACGCGAAGGAGGCGTACGCCGAGTCACTGGAGGCAGGGGAGGCAGCCGAGGACGCGCGCGCCGCGGCCAACGCGGCGGACAAGCACGCTGACGACGCCGAGACCGCTGCCGGCAAGGCCCGCTCCGAAGCGGACGCCGCGACCAAGGCGGCGGCGGACGCGGACGCTGCGGCCACCCGGGCGGAGGCGGCGGCCAAGCGCTCCCGCGCCCACGCCGACGCCGCGCAGGCCGCAAAGCTGAAGTCGGACGCCGCGGTGAAGACCGCGACGAGCGCCGCCGCCGACGCCATCAAGGCCTCGCAGCATGCCTCCGCCGAGGCCAAGACGGCCGTGGAGATGGCCGACGAGGCGGAGAAGCAGGCCAAGACGGCCAAGTCCCAGGCGGACGAGGCGAACAAGGAAGCCGGAAAGGCCCTGGCCGCCTCGGCGAAGGCCGCGGGCTTCGCGCACATCACCGCCCAGGCCGCCGTCGACGCCGGAAAGGCCGCCGCACAGGTCGCCAAGCCCGCCAACGACGCGATCCAGCTCGGCAGCCCGTACGTCGACAAGGACTCGGCCGCCGGACTGGTGGTCCTGACGGGCCAGGCGTCGAAGTCGATCGCCGACCGCCAGCAGGCCGTCGCAGACGCCCACGCCAAGAACGCGGCGGCGGAGGCCTCGGCGGCCAAGAACCTCGCCGACCAGGCACAGGGCGACGCGAAGGCCGCCTACCAGCACGCGGCCAACGCGGCCGGGCACGCCGCCACCGCCCGCACCTACGCCAAGGAGGCCCTCGGCTACGCCGCCGACGCCGCCAAAGCCGCGTCCAAGGCAGCCGCGTCCCTGGCCCGCACCGTCGAGTACAACCGCAAGGCGACCGAGGACGCCGAAGCCGCCGACAAGGCGGCCGGCCGCGCCGAGAACCACGCCAAGGACGCCCGCGACTCGGCGGACCAGGCAGCCCTCGACGCCGAGGCCGCCCGCACGGCCGCCTCGGAAGCCGAACAGGCGGCCAAGGACGCCCGAGCAGCAGCCGACCGCGCCGACACGGCGGCCACCGAGGCCGAGGAGGCGGCGAAGGACGCCGAACAGTACGCCAGGGATGCCCAGGAAGCGGCCGACAGAGCCGAGAAACAAGCCCGCGCGCAGCAGATCGAAACGGGAACTGTCGTCGATGAGACCGGCGGCGCCATCGGCAACATGTTCTACGTCGTCGACCATCTCGACAAGATCGGTGATCCGCAAACGGTCAGGAAGACTGACGGCTGCGACGGCTGGATCGACAAGCTCTTCTACAAGGGCGACTGCACGATCACGGCAAAGATCCGTTTCAAAGCTGTCCTAGACCTGTACATGTGCACCGCACACGACCTGGACCTGCAGCGGTTCACGTGCCCCTCCAGCGCGACGGTCTACCTGGGTCAGCACACGACCAAGGAACTGTCCACCGAGGTCAGCCGAACCATCACGATTGCGGAGTACCAGAAGAACGTCGACCCGATCGACATCCTTTTCGGAAGCTGGATCAAGTGCGCCCAGAAGATCGCACCGGGCGGTGCCGGAGGCAGCTGGAGTGGGTGCGCCTGGGCGACTGTCGACGTCGCAGCCCTGTTCGCCGGCAAAATTCTCAGGCCCATCGCGGACGCCGTCAGGGCGGTTGACGCTGCCGCTCGCACAGGCATCGGCTTCACCGAGGCATATCAAGCCTTGCGTGCACTTGGCCTCGCCGAAGACGTCATCTTCCGCATCGGGACCAAGGGACTCGACGGACTGGTCAAGACCTGCACCAGGGTCCGAGGTCTTGGTCTCTCACGAGCAGCCTCGGTCGCAGACGCATGCCCCCGGGGGTTGATTGCTTACAGCAGCGACGAGATGAGCCGCCTCGCATATCAGTACAGGACCACAAATGGGTACTACGGAGCGGACCACAATGTCGCTGTCGCGAAGGTGCCGGGATGGAACGATCCCAAGACTGGCGACTTCGTGATCGCCAACAGCGGCTTCGCCGGCCACTCTGAGACAGCAATCTTGGAGAAGCTGAAGGCAAAGGGCTTCGACCCCAAGCAGATCACCGCTCTGTACACGGAACGGCAGCCTTGCCCTGACTGCGCCTCCGCCTTGACCGGCGCCCTCAAGGAAGGCACACCTATTACCTGGTCCGTCCCCTATCACCCCTCTTTCGCCAAGGAAGCGAAGGATCTACTCGCCCGCTATGTAAGGCAGGCCAGAGGGGAACGTATGGCACGTCACGCAACAACCAACCACCTAGGCGAGGAACGAGCGCCCCATGTCTGAGCCTGCCTTCGACATGCATCCAACAGCCACACCCGAGGTCATCGCCGAACGTCAATCGCTGGCGGAACAAGTGTGCCGGGAGCTGCGCCGAGCCGGCCTTCCCGTGTACCGCGGTGACTTCAGCGGCGGACCGGACGGCAGACCCGGCGTGGACGTGCATGTAGAGCCCTTCATCGAAGGTGGGGTGTACGCCGACTGGTTCGCCGACCCGGAGTTGAGGGATGCAGCTCTCGATCTCTTCGCGCAAGGAATCGACTACTCGAATCCGCCTCCGGTCGTCGGTCACCACAACACGGTTCTTCGACTCATGCAGGTCGCACTCCTGGGAATCCTCACTTCAGCGGGATTCGAGGTCGAAGAACCCGACCCCCACGGGCACGGGAGCATGGTGCGCGTGCTGGGTCTTCGGGGCTGAATCGACCGCGAAGGCCTGCCGAAGCCGGCGTGTTCAGCGGTCGGCAGTCCCTCGAGCCACCGGGTCGTGTCAATCCCTCGGTTCCTGGTCCGGCGGAAGCCGGGTCGCCGGCCTCAGCTTCAGCCAGGCCGACATGCTCGCGAACCGACTGGGCCACGCGCGGTCCCTGGTGACAGAGGACCTCAATCACCAACCGTGACCCGACGAGACCCCGGAGGGAGGAGGGCCACCTCCTCCCTCCGTGTCGTCCGAGCCACGTCGTGAAGCGCGCCGGTCACCGTCCAGTCGACGACGAACGAAGTGGAACCCCCGCGTGACCGATCCCACCCCCCCATCCGTTCGTACTCCCGTAACAATGGACTGTGATCTCTCCGGTCTCCCCGATGCCCCGGAGCGCCCACCGGCCCCGTCCGGAGGCGACTCCCTACGTCGATCTCACCCGAGCCGAGTGGAGCGCGCTGCGTGACAAGACGCCGCTGCCGCTCACGGCCGAGGAGGTCGAGAAGCTGCGCGGTCTGGGCGATGTCATCGACCTCGACGAGGTGCGGGACATCTACCTGCCGCTGTCCCGGCTCCTCAACCTCTACGTCGGTGCCACGGACGGCCTCAGAGGGGCGCTGAACACGTTCCTCGGCGAGACGGGCTCCCAGGCCGGCACCCCGTTCGTCATAGGAGTCGCCGGATCGGTCGCCGTCGGCAAGTCGACCGTCGCCCGCCTGCTCCAGGCCCTGCTGTCCCGCTGGCCCGAGCACCCCCGCGTCGAGCTGGTCACCACCGACGGCTTCCTGCTCCCCACCAAGGAGCTCCAAGCCCGCGGCCTGATGTCCCGCAAGGGCTTCCCGGAGTCCTACGACCGCCGCGCGCTCACCCGCTTCGTCGCCGACATCAAGGCCGGCAAGGACGAGGTCACCGCCCCCGTCTACTCCCACCTGATCTACGACATCGTCCCCGACGAGCGCCTCACCGTGCGCCGCCCGGACATCCTGATCGTCGAGGGCCTGAACGTCCTGCAGCCCGCCCTGCCCGGCAAGGACGGCCGCACCCGGGTCGGCCTCGCCGACTACTTCGACTTCAGCGTGTACGTCGACGCCCGGGTCGAGGACATCGAGCACTGGTACCTCGACCGCTTCCGGAAGCTGCGCGCGACGGCGTTCCAGAACCCCTCCTCCTACTTCCGCAAGTACACGCAGGTCTCGGAGGAGGAGGCCCTCGACTACGCCCGTACCATGTGGCGCACGATCAACCGGCCGAACCTGGTGGAGAACATCGCCCCCACCCGCGGCCGTGCCACCCTCGTCCTGCGCAAGGGCCCGGACCACAAGGTGCAGCGGCTCAGCCTGCGCAAGCTGTGACCCCCGGGGAAAGTGGGTTCGATGGGAGCCATGCTTCACCTGCGTCTGATCTCGCCGGCCGACCGGACCGGTGAGGTGCTGCGCCTGGTCGAGGGGACGGTCGGCACCGCCCATCTCGTCGTCCTGCCCGGCGCCGCCCGCGACCCGGCCGGGGACGTCGTGATGTGCGACGTGGCGCGGGAGGCGGGCGACGAGCTGCTCGCCGGCCTGCGGAGGCTGGGCATCGACACCAGCGGTTCCATCGCCGTCGAGTCGATCGACCTGTCGCTGTCGGAGCGGGCCGAGCGCGCCGAGGCCGACGCGCCCGGCGAGGGCGCGGACGCCGTGCTGTGGGAGCAGCTGACGGAGGCGACCCACGAGGAGTCGACCCTCTCCGCGACCTACCTGGCCTTCATCACGCTCGCCACGATGATCGCGGCCTGCGGTGTGGTGCTGGACAACGCGATCCTGATCGTCGGCGCGATGGCGGTCGGCCCGGAGTTCGGCCCCCTCGCCGGTATCAGCACGGCGATCGTCCGCCGCCGCCCGCGCCTGGCCCTGCGTTCACTGATCGCGCTGCTGGTCGGTTTCGCGGCGGCCATGGCCGTGACGGTCGGCTTCAGCCTGTTCATGGACTCCGTGAGCCTGTTCAGCGAGGCCCGGCTGGAGGCGGACCGCCCCAACACCGGCTTCATCTACGCGCCCGACTGGTTCTCCTTCGTCGTGGCGGTCCTGGCCGGGACCGCCGGCACGCTGTCGCTGACCTCGGCGAAGTCGGGCGCCCTGGTGGGCGTGGCCATCTCGGTGACCACGATCCCGGCGGCGGCGAACGCGGCGGTGGCCCTGAGCTACGGCGACATGTCCCAGACCCGGGGCTCCTCGGAGCAGCTCCTGCTGAACCTGCTGGGCATCATCGTCGCCGGCACCCTCACCCTCCTGATCCAGAAGGGGCTGTGGTCCAGGCAGCACAAGACCACGCGCTAGGCGGCAACGCCTGCCAGGGGCGCGGGGAACTGCGCGACGAGCCACGACGGCCCGCAAGCCCGCGGACGACGACAGCCCCCACCCCGAACCCGCCCCACCCTCAAGCACCGGGGCGGCGACTACCCCAGCGCCGACTTCACCGCATCGGCCAGCCGCCCCGCCACGGCCCGGGCCTGCCCGAGGTCGGCGGCCTCGACCATCACCCGCACCAGCGGCTCCGTGCCCGAGGGCCGCAGCAGCACCCGGCCGGTCGACCCCAGCTCCCGCTCCGCGTCGGAGACGGCGGCCGACAGCTCGGCGGAGGTCTTCACCCGGGACTTGTCCACGTCCGGCACGTTGATCAGCACCTGCGGCAGCCGCTCCATGACGGAGGCCAGCTCGCGCAGCGGACGTCCGCTCCCGGCGACCCGGGCCGCCAGCATCAGCCCCGTCAGGGTGCCGTCACCGGTCGTCGCGTGGTCGAGGATGATCACGTGCCCGGACTGCTCACCGCCGAGGGCGAACCCGTGCTCCTTCATCTCCTCCAGCACGTACCGGTCGCCGACGGCCGTCTGCACGAGGCGGATGCCCTCGCGCTCCATGGCCAGCTTGAAGCCCAGGTTGGACATCACCGTCGCCACGACGGTCTCGGAGCGCAGCGTGGACCGCTCCCGCATCGCCAGCGCGAGCACGGCGAGGATCTGGTCCCCGTCCACCTCCTCGCCGGTGTGGTCCACGGCGAGGCAGCGGTCGGCGTCGCCGTCGTGCGCGATGCCCAGGTCGGCGCCGTGCTCGACGACGGCGGCCTTGAGCTTGTCGAGGTGCGTCGAGCCGCACCCGTCGTTGATGTTGAGGCCGTCCGGCTCGGCCCCGAGGGTGACGACCTCGGCGCCGGCCCGCTGGAACGCCTCGGGCGAGACCCGGGCCGCGGCGCCGTGCGCCTCGTCCAGGACGACCTTCAGCCCCTCCAGCCGGTTCGGCAGGACACCCAGCAGATGCTCGACGTACCGGTCGAAGCCCTCGCCGTACTCGCGCACGCGGCCCACTCCGGCGCCGGTCGGCCGGTCCCAGGGGGCGCCGGTGCGGTGCTCCTCGTAGACGGACTCGATCCGGTCCTCCAGCTCGTCGGCGAGCTTGTGGCCGCCGCGGGCGAAGAACTTGATGCCGTTGTCGGGCATGGCGTTGTGGCTCGCGGAGAGCATCACGCCGAGGTCGGCGCCCAGCTCCCCGGTCAGGAACGCCACCGCGGGCGTCGGCAGCACACCGACGCGCAGGACGTCCACCCCGGCGCTGGCCAGACCCGCGACCACCGCGGCCTCCAGGAACTCCCCGGACGCCCGCGGGTCACGTCCGACCACAGCGGTGGGCCGGTGCCCCTCGAACGTGCCCGCCTCGGCCAGTACGTGCGCCGCGGCCACGGACAGGCCCAGGGCCATCTCCGCCGTCAGATCCGCGTTGGCGACACCGCGCACGCCGTCCGTGCCGAAGAGTCGTCCCACAGTGGTGTCCTCCGTAGTGCTGAAGAGAATGCGGCAGTGCCGAAGAGAGTGCGGCTCACCTTCCCGCGTACCTTCCCTGAGACTGTCCGGGACCGGTAGGGGTTGTGTAAACGAACCGCCCCGGCAGCACAACCGTGCCGCCGGGGCGATCGAGGCGAAGCCAGTCGCGAGGACGGGCGTCGCGTTTAGCGCTTGCTGTACTGCGGAGCCTTGCGGGCCTTCTTCAGACCGGCCTTCTTGCGCTCGACCGCACGGTCGTCGCGCTTGAGGAAGCCGGCCTTCTTCAGCGGGCCGCGGTTGTTGTCGACGTCGGCCTCGTTCAGCGCGCGCGCGACACCGAGACGGAGGGCGCCGGCCTGGCCGGAGACACCGCCACCGGCGATGCGGGCGATGACGTCGTAACGGCCCTCGAGCTCGAGAACCTTGAACGGCTCGTTGACTTCCTGCTGGTGCACCTTGTTCGGGAAGTAGTCCTCGAGGGTGCGACCGTTGATCTTCCACTTGCCGGTGCCCGGGACGATCCGGACGCGGGCGATGGCGTTCTTGCGACGGCCCAGGCCGGCGGCCGGCTGGGGCTCGCCGAAGCGGGAAGCCATGGACTCCGAGGTGTACTCGCCCTCGACGGGCACCTCGGACTCGGTGGTGTAGCTGTCGATGTCAAGCTCTTCGAGCGGCTGCTCGGCAGTGGTCTCGGCCACGATTCTCCTCAGATTCTGTTCGGTCTAGGGGTGGTGGCCGGACTTACTGCGCGACCTGGGTGATCTCGTACGGCTGCGGCTGCTGCGCGCCGTGCGGGTGCTGGTCACCCTTGTAGACCTTCAGCTTCGAGAGCATCTGACGGCCCAGCGTGTTCTTGGGGAGCATGCCCTTGACGGCCTTCTCGATGGCCTTCTCGGGGTTCTTGTCGAGCAGCTCGTCGTAGCGGACGGAGCGCAGACCACCCGGGTAGCCGGAGTGGCGGTACGCCATCTTCTGGGTCCGCTTGTTGCCGGACAGGTGCACCTTGTCGGCGTTGATGATGATGACGAAGTCACCAGCGTCGACGTGCGGCGCGTAGATCGGCTTGTGCTTGCCGCGGAGGAGCGTCGCGGCAGTGGTGGCGAGACGACCCAGGACAACGTCCTGAGCGTCGATGACGTGCCACTGGCGCGTCACATCGCCGGGCTTGGGGCTGTACGTACGCACGGTTCGTAGCCTTCGCTTCGAGTGAATGGTCCATAACTGGTCACCGAAACGATCACGACAGCCTGGACCGCACTGCGGCGACGCATACCGCGTACGTGGGGTCGCTGGTCATCGGCCCGGTGGACCGGTGTAAGGGCCCGTCCCGTGAGAATGAGCAAGCCAATACACAACGAACAAGCAGAATACCGGTGCACTCCACAAGGGTCAAAACGCGGTCCTCACCGCGCCCGCGCACCGCTCCGGGCGTCCCTCGGCGTGCACACGGCGGCACACACCGTCACCACCCGTCTCAGGCTCCGGCGGCGCACCGGCCGTGCGTACGGGAACACCGACGAGAGCAGCAGATCCACACCCACGGCGAGGCACCACCCCGCCACGGACCCTCCCCCGCGCGGCCGCCGCAGCGCCCGCACCGCTCCCACCACGACCGATGGCCACACGCCCGCGCCGAGCGACGGCCACGACGGCAGGCAGACCAGCACCAGCACCGCCGGCAGCAGCCGCCCCAACCACCCGCAGATGTCGTCTTTGCCCATGCGCACGGGCGCAACGCTAGGGGCTGCGAGGCCGATCCGGGCGGACCAGCACACCCCATGTCCCGTCTAAGATGCGGCCCATGAGCATTGGGCAGGGGGGACCTCAGTCCCAGTGGGATCCCTGGAAACCGCAGTCGCAGCAGCCCTGGAGCAGCGGGGGCGGCCAGTCCCCCGACTGGGCCGCGCTCGCCGAGGCCTCCGAGGCCCGCAACAAACGACGCCGGCTGCTGCTGATCGGCGGCGGCGCGCTCGCCACCGTCGCCATCGGCACGGCCGTCGCGGTGGCCGTGGTCTCGGCCAACGGCGACGACCGGGCGAACAACCCGGCCTCCCTGCCCACGGCGGACATCCCCAGCGGCACGTCGTCGGCGCCGTCGTTCGCCCCGACCAGCGCCCCGCCCCCGCTGGACCCCAAGGACTTCATCGCCAGCGCCAAGAAGGACAAGGCCCCGCTCAGCCCGGAGACGCTCTTCCCCGGCACCCAGCTGACGATGGGCGACACCGTCTACAAGAAGGGGCCCACCGCCGACACGAGGAACTGCGCCTCGGCCGCCGGCGGCACCCTCCCCAAGGCCCTCACCGCCCACGACTGCACGCGCCTGATACGCGTGACCTACGTCAAGGACGGCATCGCCGTCACGATGGGTGTGGCCGTCTTCGACACCGAGGCGCAGGCGCTCAAGGCCAAGGACCAGGCCGACAAGCGGAGCTTCGTCAAGTCGCTGTCCGGCGGCGGCGTGAAGGGCTTCTGCGAGTCCGCCATCTGCAACACGACGACCAACGCCTACGGCCGCTACGCCTACTTCGCCAACTCCGGGTTCACCAGCGGCAAGGACGTCACCCCGAAGGACACCGCGGTCTTCCGCACCAGCAACGACCTTCAGCAGTTCACGTTCAACCAGATCCGCCGCCGCGGTGAGGCCCAGGCATCGGCCGCGGCGAACGAGTAGCCGGCGCTCAGCAGCACCCGGCCGTCGGCAACGACCGTTTGTTGCGCGCCTCCTTGCTGCGCGCGGCGAGCAACTCGTCGGCCGGGTAGCCGACTTCCTCCAGCGTCAGCCCGTGCGGCCGGACGACGTGCACGGCCGAGTCGCGGACGCCCGCCGCCAGCACCTTGCCGGGCCAGTCGGCCGGCCGGTGCCCGTCCCCCACGAACAGCAGCGCCCCGATGAGCGAGCGCACCATGTTGTGGCAGAACGCGTCGGCCCGCACGGTCGCGGTGATGATCCCGTCGTCCCCCCGCACCAGGCTCAGCTCCTGGAGGGTGCGGATGGTGGTGGCGCCCTCCCGCTTCTTGCAGTACGCGGCGAAGTCGTGCTCGCCGAGCAGCCCGCGGGCGGCCTCGTTCATGGCGTCGACGTCCAACGGCCAGTCGTGCCACAGGACATGGCCGCGCAGCAGCGGGTCGACCCCACCGGGGTTGTCGGTGACCCGGTACGCGTAGCGCCGCCAGATCGCCGAGAAGCGGGCGTCGAATCCGCTGGGCGCCTCCCTGAGGGCCCAGACCCGGACGTCCCGGGGCAGCCGCCCGGCGAGCCGCTTGAGCAGCTTCTGGTGGTGCTCGTGCCACACCTCGCGCGGCAGATCGACGTGGGCGACCTGCCCCCGGGCGTGCACACCGGCGTCGGTGCGCCCCGCGACGGTCAGCTCGTACGTCTCCCGCGACCGCGTCACGGTCCGCAGGGCGTCCTCGATCTCGCCCTGCACGGTGCGCCGCCCCCCGGCCTGCTTGGCCCAGCCGGAGAACTCGCTCCCGTCATAGGAGAGATCCAGCCTCACCCGCACGAACCCGGCCTCTACCTCGTCACTCACCCCAGGATCCTCTCACCGAAACGAAGGCGGGCCCGCCCCCTTCTCCAGGGAACGGACCCGCCAACAACGCCCTCCAGGGGCGCGGGGAACTGCGCGAACAACCACGACGAAGCCGCAGCCGCCGACGCACAGCCCCCGGCAGACGCTTACGCGTCCTTGGACTCCTCGGCGGGAGCCTCGTCGGCCTTGGTCGTGTCGACCTGGGCCTCGGCAGCCTCGTTGTCCTTCGCGGCGCGCTTGGTCGCGGCCTCGGCCTCGCCGGTCGCCTCCTGCGCCACCGTCAGACCCTCGACCAGCTCGATGACGGCCATGGGCGCGTTGTCGCCACGGCGGTTACCGATCTTGGTGATGCGGGTGTAGCCACCCGGACGGTTCTCGTAGCGCGGGCCGATCTCGGTGAAGAGCGTGTGCACGATGCTCTTGTCCGTGATGACCTGGAGCACCTGACGACGGTTGTGAAGGTCGCCCTTCTTCGCCTTGGTGACCAGACGCTCGGCGTACGGCCGCAGACGGCGGGCCTTCGCCTCGGTGGTGGTGATGCGACCGTGCTCGAACAGCGACTTCGCGAGGTTCGCGAGCATCAGCTTCTCGTGCGCGGCGCTGCCGCCCAGACGGGCACCCTTGGTGGGCTTCGGCATGGTGTTTCTCCTAGGTGTCTGCCCCGGCCGTATCAGGTACCGGGGTCAGTATCCGAGCAGGCGGTCGCCTGTCGGAGACCCCGCGCCCCAAAGGGGCGCGGGGAACTGCGCGACCAGCCACAACGGTCCGCAGTCAAGAACGGGCAGTCGGTCCCGAGCTCTTAGTACTGCTCGGTCTCGACGAACCCGGCGTCTGCATCGTCATCCGCGCCGAAGGCATCCGCGGCAGCGGTCGGGTCGAATCCGGGAGGCGAGTCCTTCAGCGCGAGGCCCATGCCCGCGAGCTTGGCCTTGACCTCGTCGATCGACTTCGCACCGAAGTTGCGGATGTCGAGCAGGTCGGCCTCGGACCGCGCCACGAGCTCACCCACGGAGTGGATGCCCTCGCGCTTGAGGCAGTTGTACGACCGAACGGTGAGCTCCAGCTCCTCGATCGGCAGCGCCAGGTCGGCGGCCAGGGCGGCGTCCGTGGGGGACGGGCCCATGTCGATGCCCTCGGCGTCGATGTTCAGCTCGCGGGCGAGACCGAACAGCTCGACCAGGGTCTTGCCGGCGGACGCCATGGCGTCACGCGGGCGCATGGCCTGCTTGGTCTCGACGTCGACGATCAGCTTGTCGAAGTCGGTCCGCTGCTCGACACGCGTGGCCTCGACCTTGTACGTGACCTTGAGCACCGGCGAGTAGATCGAGTCGACCGGGATCCGGCCGATCTCCTGGCCGACCTGCTTGTTCTGCACGGCGGAGACGTAACCGCGGCCACGCTCGACCGTCAGCTCCATCTCCAGCTTGCCCTTGCCGTTGAGCGTGGCGAGGACGAGGTCGGGGTTGTGCACCTCGACACCGGCCGGGGGCGCGATGTCGGCGGCGGTGACCAGACCCGGGCCCTGCTTGCGCAGGTACATCACGACCGGCTCGTCGTGCTCCGAGGAGACGACCAGCTGCTTGATGTTGAGGATCAGGTCGGTGACGTCCTCCTTGACGCCCGGCACGGTGGTGAACTCGTGCAGGACACCGTCGATGCGGATGCTGGTGACAGCCGCACCGGGGATGGAGGACAGCAGGGTCCGGCGGAGGGAGTTGCCGAGGGTGTAACCGAAGCCCGGCTCCAGCGGCTCGATCACGAACCGGGAGCGGAACTCGTCGACGACCTCTTCGGTCAACGAGGGACGCTGAGCGATCAGCATGTGTGGATCAGATCCTTCTCTCGTGGACGCCCGCTATATGACGCCCGACGGAAACCGCACCGGGAACAGCGCGGGTACTGCAAGGGTACGGGCGATACGGCCCTTTTACGGAGCCGTACCGCCCGAGAACCGTGAACCCGAAGGCGACGCGTCAGACGCGGCGGCGCTTCGGCGGACGGCAGCCGTTGTGCGGGGTCGGGGTGACGTCCTGGATGGAGCCGACCTCGAGGCCCGTGGCCTGCAGGGAGCGGATCGCGGTCTCACGACCGGAACCCGGGCCCTTCACGAACACGTCGACCTTGCGCATGCCGTGCTCCTGGGCGCGGCGGGCAGCCGACTCGGCGGCCATCTGCGCGGCGAACGGCGTGGACTTCCGGGAGCCCTTGAAGCCGACGTGGCCGGCGGAGGCCCAGGAGATCACGTTGCCGGACGGGTCCGTGATCGAGACGATCGTGTTGTTGAACGTGCTCTTGATGTGCGCGTGGCCGTGAGCGACGTTCTTCTTTTCCTTGCGGCGCACCTTCTTGGCAGCGCCCTGACGACCCTTGGGGGGCATCTATAACTCCTACGGGAGGTGGTCGGTCCTACAGCGAAGACCGTGGACAGGCGTCCGCTGTGGACTACTTCTTGCCCGGCTTCTTCTTGCCGGCGATGGCGCGACGCGGACCCTTGCGGGTACGAGCGTTGGTGCTGGTGCGCTGACCGCGGACGGGCAGACCACGACGGTGACGGAGACCCTGGTAGGTACCGATCTCGACCTTGCGGCGGATGTCGGCCTGGATCTCGCGACGGAGGTCACCCTCGGTCTTGATGTTGTTGTCGACGTACTCGCGGATCGCGACGAGCTGCTCCTCGGAGAGGTCGCGAACGCGGGTGTTCGGGTCGACGCCGGTGGCGGCCAGCGTCTGCTGCGAGAGGGTCCGGCCGATGCCGAACACGTAGGTGAGGGCGATCTCCACGCGCTTTTCGCGCGGGATGTCAACACCGGAAACGCGTGCCATTCAATGGCTCCAGTTACTTGACGGAGGTCTTCCACAGGAACCGGCTCCCAGCCGCCGTACCAGGTACGAACTGGGTCCCCGGCCTCCGACCGGGGGTGTCAGACGGATCGGTGTCCGCCTGGGCCCTGCGTATGAACTATTCAGCTTGCGTCGCGCGAAGACTCTGCGAGGAAGGCAGAGGGATCGGTCGTGCGTCAGCCCTGGCGCTGCTTGTGGCGCGGGTTGTCGCAGATGACCATGACCCGACCGTGACGGCGGATCACCCTGCACTTGTCGCAGATCTTCTTGACGCTCGGCTTGACCTTCATGGGATTGAGGTTCTCCGGGTCAGTGCCACCACCCCGCCGGAACGGGATGCGGGCAAGATCTACTTGTAGCGGTAGACGATCCGGCCACGCGTCAGGTCGTACGGAGAGAGCTCCACCACGACCCGGTCGTCAGGGAGGATGCGGATGTAGTGCATGCGCATCTTGCCGCTGATGTGTGCCAGGACCTGGTGGCCGTTCTGGAGCTCGACCTTGAACATGGCGTTCGGAAGAGACTCGACGACAGTGCCCTCGATCTCGATGGCACCTTGCTTCTTGGCCACGCTTCGCCCTTCGAATCGACTACCTTGATCGACTCCGTGCGGAGCGCATGAGGACATGCGGGTACACAAGAGCCGACGAGTCAGTCTACGTCAGGGCCCTCGGAAACACGAATCGAGAGAGTCTGCCCCGGCACGCAGGGCTTTAAGCGCGCCCAAGGGGCGCGGGGAACTGCGCGACCAGCCCTCACGCACCGGCAGCCGCCGTCGGGCAGGCCCACCCGCCCCGGAAGGCGATCAGGCCAGCGGATCCGGCGCAGCAACGACGCCCAGCTCGGCGAGCTTCGCCTTCCCCCCGTCGGGAGACGTCAGCACGAGCGGCCCCTCCTCCGTCAGAGCGACCGAGTGCTCCCAGTGCGAGGACCACGTACCGTCCGTCGTGATGACGGTCCAGTCGTCCTGGAGGACCTCCGTCCGCGGCGTCCCCAGGGACACCATCGGCTCGATCGCGAGGCAGAAGCCGGGCACCAGCTTGGGGCCCTTGCCGCGCCGCCGGTCGACGTAGTTCAGCAGGTGCGGGTCCATGTGCATCTCGGTGCCGATGCCGTGGCCGCCGTAGTCCTCGATGATCCCGTACTTGCCGCCGCCGGGCTTCGGCTGGCGGCGGATGTACGTCTCGATGGCGCGGGAGATGTCGACCAGCCGGTTGCCCTGCTTCATGGCCGCGATGCCGGCCCACATCGACTCCTCGGTCACCCGGGAGAGCTCGATCACCTCCGGGGAGTGGCCGGAGCCCACGAAGGCCGTGAAGGCGGCGTCGCCGTGCCAGCCGTCGATGATCGCGCCGCAGTCGATGGAGATGACGTCCCCGTCCTTCAGCACCACGTCGTCGGAGGGGATGCCGTGGACGACGACCTCGTTCACCGAGGTGCAGATCGTCGCGGGGAAGCCGCCGTATCCGAGGAAGTTCGGCTTGGCGTTGTGCTCGGCGAGCACCTTGCGGGCGACCTGGTCCAGATCCTTCGTCGTGGCCCCGGGTACGGCGGCCTCCCGGGTCGCCGCGTGGATGGCGGCGACGACCAGCCCCGCCTCACGCATCTTGGCGATCTGCTCGGGGCTCTTGATCTGCACCATGGGGGCTGGGCCTTTCTGGACCTACGGCGGCTGTCGGACGCCTTCAACGATACGGGGCCGCGCGACCGGCCCGCCCACGCAGCGGCCGCGGCTCCCCCGGGGGGAACCGCGGCCGGCTGTGCGGTGACGACTACGCGTCGTCCCCGCCGCGCTTGAGCGCCTCCATGGCGCGCGCGGTGACGTCCTCCACCTTGCCGAGCGCGGAGATCGTGACCACCAGGCCCTGGGCCTTGTAGTAGTCGATGATCGGCTCGGTCTGGGTGTGGTAGACCTCCAGGCGCGTGCGGACGGTCTCCTCGGAGTCGTCGTCGCGCTGGTACAGCTCGCCGCCGCAGACGTCGCAGACGCCGTCCTTGGCCGGCTGCTTGTACGTCACGTGGAAGACGTGCGAGGAGTCGTTGCGGCAGATGCGCCGGCCGGCGATCCGCTTGACGACCTCGTCCTCGGGGACCTCGAGGTCGAGCACCGCGTCGAGCTGCATGCTCTCGCGCTCGAGCAGCTCGTCGAGCGCCTCGGCCTGCGAGACGTTGCGCGGGAAGCCGTCCAGCAGGAAGCCGTTCTCGGCGTCCGGCTGCTCCATGCGGTCCTTCGCCATCGCGATGGTGACCTCGTCGGGGACGAGATTGCCCGCGTCCATGTAGGACTTCGCCAGCTTGCCGAGCTCCGTCTGCCGGCTGATGTTGGCGCGGAACAGGTCGCCCGTGGAGATGTGCGGGATCGACAGGTTCTTGGCCAGGAACGCGGCCTGCGTTCCCTTACCGGCACCCGGCGGCCCGACGAGGACGATTCGCATCAGCGGAGGAACCCTTCGTAATTGCGCTGCTGGAGCTGGCTCTCGATCTGCTTCACCGTCTCGAGACCGACACCCACGATGATCAGGATGCTGGTCCCGCCGAACGGGAAGTTCTGGTTTGCCCCGAAACCCGCCAACGCCATCGTCGGCACGAGAGCGATCAGTCCCAAGTACAGCGAACCCGGCCAGGTGATCCGGTTGAGTACGTAGCTCAGGTACTCAGCGGTCGGTCGGCCAGCCCGGATGCCCGGGATGAAGCCACCATACTTCTTCATGTTGTCGGCAACTTCCTCGGGGTTGAACGAGATCGCGACGTAGAAGAAGGCGAAGAAGACGATCAGCAGGAAGTACGTGACGATGTAGTACGGGTGGTCGCCCTTGACGAAGTGTTGCTCGATCCAGGTCTTCCAGCCCGAGGTCCCTCCGGCGAACTGAGCGATCAGCGCCGGGATGTAGAGCAGCGACGAGGCGAAGATGACGGGGATCACACCCGCCTGGTTCACCTTGAGCGGGATGTAGGTGGACGTGCCGCCGTAGGAGCGGCGGCCGATCATGCGCTTGGCGTACTGCACCGGGATGCGGCGCTGGGCCTGCTCGACGAAGACCACCAGGCCGACCATCGCGAAGCCGACCAGGATGACCGTGCCGAACTCGATCCACCCGCCGGCCAGGGAGCCCTCCTGCTTGATGGCCCACAGCGCGGACGGGAAGGTGGCGGCGATCGAGATGAACATCAGGATCGACATGCCGTTGCCGATGCCGCGGTCGGTGATGAGCTCACCGAGCCACATCACGGCGGCCGTGCCGGCGGTCATCGTGATGACCATGGTGATGGTGACGAAGATCGACTGGTCGGGGACGATCTGGCTGGCCACCGGGCAGTTCTGGAACAGCGCGCCGCTGCGGGCGGTGGCGACGAGACCGGTGCCCTGCAGGATGGCGAGGGCGATCGTCAGGTAACGCGTGTACTGCGTGATCTTCGCCGTCCCGGCCTGGCCCTCCTTCTTCAGGGCTTCCAGACGCGGGATCACCACGGTCAGCAGCTGCAGGATGATGCTCGCCGTGATGTACGGCATGATGCCCAGGGCGAAGATCGTGATCTGCAGCAGCGCGCCGCCGCTGAACATGTTGACGAGCCCGAAGAGACCCTGGTTGGCCTGGGCGTTGTCGATGCAGGTCTGGACGTTCCGGTAGTCGACGCCTGGGATCGGGATGTGCGTACCGACCCGGTAGACCACGATGATGCCGAGCGTGAAGAGCAGCTTCTTGCGCAGGTCGGGCGTCTTGAACGCCCGGGCGAACGCGGTGAGCACGGTGCCTCCTGCGACCCCCGCGCAACTGCGTCAAGGGTGACGGTCTTGAGAGTCCAATGGAACTACGACATGGGTAACGGTCAACTGCCGCTCGGAGTGCCGGAAGTGCAGCACCCCGTGAGAAGAGGGCAGTGCAGGCCACCTTACCGGCGGGACTGCCGCCCTAGGAACGACCAACCGGGGATACCCCATTTGTGGGGTATCCCCGGTCGGGATCGTTCAGGTCATCGAGACGCCTGTGATGGTCAGACGAGCTCGGTGACGGTACCGCCGGCGGCGGTGATCTTCTCCTTGGCGGAGCCGGAGACGGCGTCGACCGTCACCTGCAGCGCCACGGAGACCTCGCCCTGGCCGAGCACCTTGACGAGCGCGTTCTTGCGAACGGCACCCTTGGCCACCAGACCCTCGACGGTGACCTCGCCACCCTCGGGGTACAGGGCGGCCAGCTTGTCGAGGTTCACGACCTGGTACTCGGTCTTGAACGGGTTCTTGAAGCCCTTCAGCTTCGGGAGGCGCATGTGGAGGGGCATCTGGCCACCCTCGAAGCGCTCCGGAACCTGGTAACGGGCCTTCGTGCCCTTGGTACCACGACCGGCCGTCTTACCCTTCGACGCCTCACCACGACCCACACGGGTCTTGGCGGTCTTGGCGCCCGGGGCGGGACGGAGGTTGTGGATCTTGAGCGGGTTCTGCTCCGCCATGATCAGTCGACCTCCTCGACCGTCACGAGGTGGCGGACGGTGTGCACCATGCCGCGGAACTCGGGACGATCCTCCTTGACGACCTGCGTGTTGATGCCCTTGAGACCAAGGGAACGCAGGGTGTCACGGTGGTTCTGCTTGCTGCCGATGTAGGACTTGACCTGCGTAATCTTGAGCTGCGCCATGATTACGCACCCGCCCCGGCACGCGCACGCAGCAGAGCCGCGGGGGCGACGTCCTCGAGCGGCAGACCGCGGCGGGCCGCGATCTCCTCGGGACGCTGCAGGCCCTTCAGGGCCTCCACGGTCGCGTGCACGATGTTGATCGCGTTGTCGGAGCCGAGCGACTTCGACAGCACGTCGTGGATACCGGCGCACTCGAGCACGGCACGCACCGGACCACCGGCGATAACGCCGGTACCGGGCGACGCGGGCTTCAGGAGCACGACGCCGGCAGCCTTCTCACCCTGGATGGGGTGCGGGATGGTGCCCTGGATGCGGGGGACCTTGAAAAAGTGCTTCTTGGCCTCCTCAACGCCCTTGGCGATGGCGGCCGGCACCTCCTTGGCCTTGCCGTATCCGACACCCACGGTGCCGTCACCGTCGCCCACCACGACCAGCGCGGTGAAGCTGAAGCGACGACCACCCTTCACAACCTTGGCGACGCGGTTGATCGCGACGACGCGCTCAACGTACGCGGTCTTCTCGGCGGCAGCAGCGCCGCCGTCACGGCCCTTCCGGTCCCGCCGCTCGCCGCCACCGGCACCGCCACCGCGGCGCTGGGGTCCAGCCATTGGAATTACCTCTCTCTGTTTCCGCTAGCTACGGAACCGACTCAGAACTTGAGTCCGGCCTCGCGGGCGGCGTCCGCCAGGGCGGCGATGCGCCCCGCGTACTGGTTACCACCACGGTCGAACACGACGGCCTCGACACCGGCGGCCTTGGCGCGCTCGGCGACCAGGGCGCCGACCTGCTTGGCCTGCGCGGACTTGTCGCCCTCGCCACCGCGGATCGAGGTGTCCAGGGTGGACGCCGACGCCAGGGTGTGACCCTTGATGTCGTCGATCACCTGGGCCACGATGTGGCGGTTCGAGCGGGTAACGACCAGACGGGGACGCTCCGCCGTACCGTTGATGTGCTTACGGATCCGGATGTGGCGGCGCTTGATCGCGGCGCGCTTGTAGGCGTCGCCCTTGAGGATCTTCTGTCCGTATGCCATGGCTTACTTACCCGCCTTTCCGACCTTGCGGCGGATGACTTCGCCCTCGTACTTGACGCCCTTGGCCTTGTACGGGTCGGGCTTGCGCAGCTTGCGGATGTTGGCCGCAACCTCGCCGACCTTCTGCTTGTCGATGCCCTCGACCGAGAAGCGGGTCGGGGTCTCCACCTTGAAGGTGATGCCCTCGGGCGCCTCGACGGTGATCGGGTGGCTGTAGCCGAGCGCGAACTCGAGGTTCGAGCCCTTGGCCGTCACGCGGTAACCGACACCGCTGATTTCGAGCTTCTTCACGTAACCCTGGGTCACGCCGGTGATCATGTTCGCCACCAGCGTGCGGGACAGGCCGTGCAGGGCCTTGCTCTGACGCTCGTCGTTGGGGCGGGTGACGTTCAGAACGCCGTCCTCACCCTTGGCGATGTCGATCGGCGCGACAACGGTGTGGGTCAGCGTGCCCTTGGGGCCCTTGACCGAGACCGTACGGCCGTCGATGGTGACGTCCACGCCGGCGGGAACCGTGATGGGGAGCTTGCCAATACGCGACATAGCTGTTTCCTCCGTTCCCTTCCGCTACCAGACGTAGGCGAGGACTTCCCCACCCACGCCCTTCTTGCCGGCCTGCTTGTCGGTGAGGAGCCCGTGCGACGTGGAGATGATGGCCACGCCGAGGCCGCCCAGCACCTTGGGCAGGTTGGTGGACTTCGCGTACACCCGGAGACCGGGCTTGGAGATCCGCTTGATGCCCGCGATGGAGCGCTCACGGTTGGGGCCGAACTTCAGCTCCAGGACGAGGTTCTTGCCGACCTCGGCGTCCTCGACCTTCCAGCCCGTGATGAAGCCCTCCTGCTGGAGGATCTCCGCGATGTGCGACTTGATCTTCGAGTGCGGCATCGCCACGGTGTCGTGGTATGCCGAGTTCGCGTTCCGCAGACGCGTAAGCATGTCTGCGATCGGATCAGTCATGGTCATGAATTGGCCTTCGGCCTCTCTCGCCGGGGTTTCCTGATGCGCCATCCCTCTCCCCGATCCGAGACGGGACGGGTGCGGCGCGGTGGACCTACGGCGTAGTAAGTCGTAAGGGCGGCGGCAGACGCCCAACCCCACAAGCCTAAGGCATGCGGGCTGGGCGTCCTGCCGCCCCGGTTGCTTACCGAGAGTCCTGCTAATCCCTGATTGGGGGGATTACCAGGAGCTCTTGGTCACGCCCGGCAGCTCGCCACGGTGAGCCATCTCACGAAGGCACACGCGGCACAGGCCGAACTTGCGGTACACGGAGTGCGGACGACCGCAGCGCTGGCAGCGGGTGTACGCACGCACGCCGAACTTGGGCTTGCGGGCAGCCTTCGCGATCAGAGCCTTCTTCGCCATCTCGCTCACGCCTCCTTGAAGGGGAAGCCGAGGTGACGAAGGAGCGCGCGGCCCTCAGCGTCGTTGGTCGCCGTGGTCACCACGGTGATGTCCATACCCCGGGTGCGGTCGATCTTGTCCTGGTCGATCTCGTGGAACATGACCTGCTCCGTGAGACCGAAGGTGTAGTTGCCACGGCCGTCGAACTGCTTGGGGGACAGGCCGCGGAAGTCGCGGATGCGCGGCAGCGCGAGCGACAGGGTGCGGTCCAGGAACTCCCACATGCGGTCGCCACGAAGCGTGACGTGGGCACCGATCGGCTGGCCCTCGCGCAGCTTGAACTGCGCGATGGACTTGCGGGCCTTGGTGACGGCCGGCTTCTGACCGGTGATCGTGGTGAGGTCCTTGATGGCACCCTCGATCAGCTTGGAGTCGCGGGCGGCGTCGCCCACACCCATGTTGACCACGATCTTGACGAGACCGGGGATCTGCATGACGTTCTCGTACTTGAACTCGTCACGCAGCTTGCCCGTGATCTCCTCACGGTACTTCTGCTTCAGACGCGGAGTGGTGGTGGTAGCCATCAGATGTCCTCACCCGTCCGCTTGGCAACGCGGATCTTGTTGCCTTCGTCGTCGAAGCGGTAACCGACGCGGGTCACGACCTTGTTGCCGTCCTTCTCCACGACCAGCTGGACGTTGGAGACGTGGATCGGCGCCTCGGTGGTGACGATGCCGCCGGCCTGCGAACCGCGAGCCGTCGGACCGGCCTTGGTGTGCTTCTTGACCCGGTTGACACCCTCGACCAGGACGCGGTCCTCGCGGGGGAAGGCCGCGATGACCTTGCCCTGCTTGCCCTTGTCCTTACCGGTGATGACCTGGACCAGGTCGCCCTTCTTGATCTTCATGCTCACAGCACCTCCGGCGCGAGGGAGATGATCTTCATGAACTTCTTCTCGCGCAGCTCACGGCCGACCGGGCCGAAGATACGGGTGCCGCGAGGGTCGCCGTCGTTCTTCAGAATGACGGCGGCGTTCTCGTCGAAGCGGATGTACGAGCCGTCCGGGCGGCGGCGCTCCTTGACGGTGCGAACGATGACCGCCTTGACGACGTCACCCTTCTTCACGTTGCCACCGGGGATCGCGTCCTTGACGGTGGCGACGATGACGTCACCGATACCCGCGTAGCGGCGACCGGAGCCACCGAGCACACGGATGCAAAGGATCTCCTTCGCACCAGTGTTGTCGGCGACACGCAGTCGCGACTCCTGCTGGATCACGTCTATCTCCTGATTGTCTGCCGGTTCCCGGGGCGGGTGCACAGCGTGCACCCGCCCCGAGCCTGGCGGAACGATGCCTAGGGGGTCCCCCTAGGAGGGATTACTTGGCCTTCTCGAGGATCTCGACGACGCGCCAGCGCTTGGTCGCGGACAGCGGCCGGGTCTCCATGAGGAGGACGCGGTCGCCGACACCCGCGGCGTTCTGCTCGTCGTGGGCCTTGAGCTTGTTCGTACGGCGGATGACCTTGCCGTACAGCGCGTGCTTGACGCGGTCCTCGACGGCGACGACGACGGTCTTGTCCATCTTGTCGCTGACGACCAGACCCTCACGGGTCTTGCGGAAACCGCGGTCCGTCTTGGTCTCTTCAGTCACGTTGCTCTCGCTCATCAGGCGCTCTCCACCGTCTCGATGCCCAGCTCGCGCTCACGCATCAGGGTGTAGATCCGCGCGATGTCCTTGCGGACGGCCTTGAGCCGACCGTGGTTCTCGAGCTGACCCGTCGCCGCCTGGAAGCGGAGGTTGAACAGCTCTTCCTTGGCCTCGCGGAGCTTGTTGAGAAGCTCCTCGTTGCCCAGCTCGCGCAGCTCCGACGCCTTGGTACCGGCCGACATCACGCTTCACCTGCCTCGCGCTTGACGATCTTGCACTTCATCGGCAGCTTGTGAGCCGCACGGGTCAGGGCCTCGCGCGCGATCTTCTCGTTGGGGTACGACAGCTCGAACATCACACGTCCGGGCTTGACGTTGGCGATCCACCACTCAGGAGAACCCTTACCGGAACCCATGCGGGTCTCGGCGGGCTTCTTGGTGAGGGGACGGTCCGGGTAGATGTTGATCCAGACCTTGCCGCCACGCTTGATGTGGCGGGTCATCGCGATACGAGCCGCCTCGATCTGGCGGTTCGTCACGTAGGCCGGGGTCAGCGCCTGGATGCCGTACTCGCCGAACGCGACCTGAGTACCACCCTTGGCCATACCACTGCGCTTGGGGTGGTGCTGCTTGCGGTGCTTGACCCTACGGGGGATCAGCATGACGGTCAGGCCTCCGTTCCGGTGCTCTCAGCCGGAGCGGCGGCGGGAGCCTCGGCCTTGGGGGCCTCGGCGCCGGCAGCCTGCTGCGGCTTGCGACCGCGCCGCTCGCCACCACGGCCACCACGGGCCGGGCGGTCGTTGCCACCGCGGGCCGGGCGGTTGCCCGCACGGGCGGCGGCGTTCTCGGCGCGGACCTCGGCGATGTTCTTGACGTCGCCCTTGTAGATCCAGACCTTCACACCGATGCGGCCGAAGGTCGTCTTGGCCTCGAAGAAGCCGTAGTCCACGTTCGCGCGGAGCGTGTGCAGGGGCACGCGGCCCTCGCGGTAGAACTCCGAGCGGGACATCTCGGCGCCACCGAGGCGGCCACCGCACTGGATCTTGATGCCCTTGGCGCCCGCCTTCATCGCCGACTGCATGCTCTTGCGCATGGCACGGCGGAAGGAGACGCGGGAGGAGAGCTGCTCGGCGACGGCCTGGGCGACCAGCTGAGCATCGGTCTCGGGGTTCTTGACCTCGAGGATGTTCAGCTGGACCTGCTTGCCGGTGAGCTTCTCGAGGTCACCGCGGATGCGGTCGGCCTCGGCGCCGCGGCGGCCGATGACGATGCCCGGACGAGCGGTGTGGATGTCCACACGCACGCGGTCACGGGTGCGCTCGATCTCGACCTTGGAGATGCCGGCGCGCTCCATGCCGGACGTCATCATCCGACGGATGGCGACGTCTTCCTTGACGTAGTCCTTGTACAGCTTGTCGGCGTACCAACGCGACTTGAAGTCGGTCGTGACACCGAGCCGGAACCCGTGCGGGTTTACCTTCTGGCCCATTACCGGGTTCCTTCCTTGCTGCTGACGACCACGGTGATGTGGCTGGTCCGCTTGCGGATCCGGTAGGCACGGCCCTGGGCGCGCGGACGGAACCGCTTCAGGGTCGGGCCCTCGTCGACGTAGGCCTCGGAGACGAAGAGGCTGTCGACATCGGTGTGGTCGTAGTTGTGCGCGGCGTTGGCGATGGCGCTGTCGAGCACCTTGCCCACCGGCTGGCTCGCGGCCTGCGGGGCGAAACGCAGGACCGCCTGAGCCTCCGTGGCGCTCATGCCACGGATGAGGTCCACCACGCGGCGGGCCTTCATGGGCGTGACGCGGATGTACCGCGCCTGGGCCCTGGCTTCCATGGTTGTCCCTTCAGTGTCTGTCATGGTCGATTGCACCCCGCCGACTAGCGGCGCTTCGACTTCCGGTCGTCCTTGACGTGGCCCCGGAAGGTGCGGGTCGGCGAGAACTCGCCGAGCTTGTGGCCGACCATCGACTCGGTGACAAACACCGGGATGTGGGTCTTGCCGTTGTGCACCGCGAGCGTGTGGCCGAGCATGGCCGGCACGATCATCGAGCGACGGGACCAGGTCTTGATGACGTTCTTGGTGCCGGCTTCGTTCTGGGCGTCCACCTTCTTCATCAGGTGGTCGTCGACGAAGGGCCCCTTCTTCAAGCTACGAGGCATCTCAACCCGTCCTTAGCGCTTCTTGTTCGTCTTGCGGCGGCGGACGATGTACTTGTTCGACGCCTTCTTGGGCGAACGAGTACGGCCTTCCTTCTTGCCCCACGGGGACACAGGGTGGCGACCACCGGAGGTCCGGCCCTCACCACCACCGTGCGGGTGGTCAACCGGGTTCATGACCACACCACGGACGGTCGGGCGAACGCCCAGCCACCGCTTACGGCCCGCCTTGCCCCAGTTGATGTTGCTCTGCTCGGCGTTGCCGACCTCGCCGATGGTGGCGCGGCAGCGGACGTCGACCAGGCGGATCTCACCGGACGGCATGCGCAGGTGGGCCATCTGGCCCTCCTTCGCGAGCAGCTGCACGGAGGCACCGGCGGAGCGGGCGAACTTGGCACCGCCACCGGGACGGAGCTCGATCGCGTGGATCGTGGTACCGACCGGGATGTTGCGGAGGGCCAGGTTGTTGCCCGGCTTGATGTCGGCCCCGGGACCGTTCTCGACGCGGTCACCCTGCTGCAGGTTGCGCGGGGCGAGGATGTAGCGCTTCTCGCCGTCGGCGTAGTGCAGCAGCGCGATGCGCGCGGTGCGGTTGGGGTCGTACTCGATGTGCGCGACCTTCGCCGGCACGCCGTCCTTGTCGTGACGACGGAAGTCGATCACGCGGTAGGCGCGCTTGTGGCCACCACCCTGGTGGCGGACGGTCACACGACCGGAGTTGTTACGGCCACCCTTGCTGTGCAGGGGGCGGACCAACGACTTCTCCGGCGTGGACCGCGTGACCTCGACGAAGTCGGCGACGCTGGAGCCGCGACGGCCCGGCGTAGTCGGCTTGTACTTGCGGATTCCCATTTCTCAGTCCTCGTCCGATATCGGACGATCCGACCCGCTTACGCGGTCGGACCGCCGAAGATGTCGATACGGTCGCCCTCGGCGAGGGTCACGATCGCGCGCTTGGTGGACGCACGCTGGCCGAAGCCGGTGCGGGTCCGCTTGCGCTTGCCCTGGCGGTTGATCGTGTTGACCCCGGTGACCTTGACCGAGAAGACCGCCTGGACGGCCTGCTTGATCTGGGTCTTGTTGGCGCTCGGGTCGACGATGAACGTGTACTTGCCCTCGTCGAGGAGCGCGTAGCTCTTCTCGGAGACGACCGGCTTGAGCAGCACGTCACGGGGGTCCGTGAAGGACTTGCTCAGCGGGGTCTCGACGGTGTTCTTGCCCTCGGTCGCGTGGCGACGCGCCTTGGCGACGCGAGCGGCCTTGGCCTTCTTCGCGGCCTTGGAGGCGATAGCGGGGTGACGGATGGCCATCAGGCCTCGCTCCCTTCGGTGTCAGTGGCCTTCGGGCCGGACACGAAGGACTCGAAAGCGGCCTTGGTGAAGACCACGTCGTCCGAGACGAGAACGTCGTACGTGTTCAGCTGGCCCGGCTCCAGGATGTGGACCTGGGGCAGGTTGCGGGCGGACAGCCACGCGGCCTCGTCGGCGCGGTCGACGACCAGGAGCAGGTTCTTGCGCTCCGAGATCTTGCCGAACAGCGTCCGGGCGGCCTTCGTCGACGGGCTCTCGCCCTCGACGACGCCGGAGACGACGTGGATGCGGTTGTGGCGGGCCCGGTCGGTGAGGGCGTGACGCAGGGCGGCAGCCTTCATCTTCTTCGGGGTCCGCTGCGAGTAGTCACGCGGCACGGGACCGTGCACGACGCCACCACCGGCGAACTGCGGCGCGCGGGTCGAACCCTGACGGGCGCGACCGGTGCCCTTCTGGCGGTACGGCTTCTTGCCACCGCCGCGGACCTCGCCACGGGTCTTGGTCTTGTGCGTGCCCTGACGGGCAGCGGCCAGCTGTGCGACGACGACCTGGTGGATCAGCGGGATGCTGACCTTCTCAACGCCGAAGATCTCCGCGGGGAGCTCGACGGAACCGGCCTTGTCGCCCGCCGGCGAAAGGATGTCAACAGTGCTCATTACCTCAGGCCCCCTTGGCCGCGGTGCGGACCAGGACGAGGCCGCCGTTCGGACCGGGAACCGCGCCCTTGATGAGCAGCAGACCCTTCTCCGCGTCAACGGCGTGGACGGTCAGGTTCTGGGTGGTGACCCGCTCGTTGCCCATGCGACCCGCCATGCGGAGGCCCTTGAACACACGGCCCGGGGTGGCGCAGCCACCGATGGAACCGGGGGAGCGGTGCTTGCGCTGGGTGCCGTGTCCGGCGCCGAGGCCACGGAAGTTGTGGCGCTTCATGACACCGGCGAAGCCCTTGCCCTTGCTCTTGCCGGTCACGTCGACCTTCACGCCGGCCTCGAACACCTCAGCGGTGATCTCCTGGCCCAGCGTGTACTCGGAGGCGTCCGCGGTGCGGATCTCGACGAGGTGGCGACGGGGGGTGACGTCGGCCTTGGAGAAGTGGCCCTTGAGGGGCTTGTTCACCTTGCGCGGGTCGATGTCGCCGAAAGCGATCTGGACGGACTCGTAGCCGTCGACATCGTTCGTACGGACCTGGGTGACGACGTTCGGGCCGGCCTTGACGACGGTGACCGGGACGACGCGGTTGTTCGCGTCCCACACCTGCGTCATGCCGAGCTTCTCGCCCAGGATGCCCTTGATCTGCTTAGCCATCTCTCAGATCACCGGCCTCAGAGCTTGATCTCGATGTCGACACCGGCCGGGAGGTCGAGTCGCATCAGAGAGTCAACGGTCTTGGGGGTGGGGTCGAGGATGTCGATCAGGCGCTTGTGCGTGCGCATCTCGAAGTGCTCGCGCGAGTCCTTGTACTTGTGCGGCGACTTGATGACGCAGTACACGTTCTTCTCAGTGGGCAGCGGCACCGGGCCCGCGACCGACGCACCAGTGCGAGTCACCGTCTCGACGATCTTCTTCGCCGAGGAGTCGATGACCTCGTGGTCGTAGGCCTTGAGCCGGATGCGGATCTTCTGTCCCGCCATGGCTACTCAGTAGTCCTGTCTCTCTTACGCTCTGGAACCCGGCGGATTCCTTCTGCTGCCTCCGTTCCTCCGACCCACGCGGTCGGGCGTGTCGCGCTCCCGCTGACACAGATGTCCCTTGTTCGAACATCCCTGCTGGGAATGCACACGGCCCTTCCGGAACCGCAGGCCGGGGGCGAAGGCCCACCGGGTGCCTGGCCGGTGCCGCGCATACACTTCCCGGAAGATTCCCGTACGTCCGCCCCAGCGCTGCCGTGAGGCAGTTAGGGCGACGAGTACTGTGGGACTCGCTTCCGGTCCTCCCGGCGGGAGGCGCGCAGCATCAACACTCGACCGAGCAACTCGGACAGTCTGCCATATGGGGCAGGCCCGACGCTAATCGAGCCGGAGAGAGTACCCCGGGAGTGACGTAACTCAAACCGCGGGGCCGGTGCGTCAGCGGCCGGGGCGCTCCAGGTGCGGCACCCCGGCCAGGAATCCGGCCCAGGCCGCGGCGGAGAGGCCCAGCCGATCGCCCTGCGCGTGCTTGGAGTCCCGGACGTGGACGGTACCGGGGGCTATCGCGATCTCGACGCAGGAATCGCCGTCGGGGCCACTGCTGTAGCTGCTCTTGAACCACGCCGGTTCAGCGGTGCCGATCATGTCTCTCCCAGCAGTTGCTCGATGAAGGCCAGCGACTCGCGTGGCGGAAGGGCCTGCGCCCGGATGGTGCCATAGCGCAGCTCCAGGATGCGGACCTGCTTCGCTTCCGTGCTCGGCCGGCCGCTGAAAGCGCCGTCGGAGCGTCCGACCGCAGTGCCGTCCGCGAACTTCAGCACCTCGATCCTGCCGTTCAGGCCCGGGTGCGCCTCGCTGCTCGTCGGCATCACCTGGAGCCTGACATGGCGCAACTGCCCCACCTCCAGCAGACGTTCGAGCTGCCGACGCCAGACCATTGTGCCCCCGACCGGGCGCCTCAGCGTGGCCTCCTCCTGGACGAAGCTGAACGACGGAGCCGGCGACCGCTCGAGCACGGCCTGCCGAGCCATGCGGGCCGCCACCAGCCGCTCCACCTCGTCAGGCGAGTACGCCGGTTGCCACGACTCGAACAGGGCCCGCGCGTGCTCCGGGGTCTGCAACAGCCCGGCGACGCTGATGCACTCGTACACCCCGATCTCCACGGCCTGCTCCTCCAGCTTGGCCAGTTCCCGCACCCTCTTGGGGTAGCGGACCCGTTTGACGTCCTCCCAGGTCGCCGCGATCAGCCCACCCGCCCCGAGCACCTCGTCGGCCCGGACGAGGTAGTCCTGCCGGGGGATCCGCTTGCCGCCCTCGACCTTGTAGACCATGTCCTCGCCGTAGCCGACCGCCGTGCCGAACGCGGCGGCCCGCATGCCCGCCCCCTCCCGGCGCAGCTTCAGCTGCCGCCCCACCGTGGCGATCACCGCGACACCCCACTCGTCGTCGGGGTCGACCTCCCACCCGGGCTCGTCCCCCTCGGTGCTGAGCCGCCCCGTGTCCGCCGCCTCGGCCGTCATCGCCCACCCTTCCGTCGTACGCCCCCCGCCCCGGCGCCCTACCCGCGCGCCCGGTGCCGACAGCCCGGACACCGCCGGACAAGCTCCGGACAGTGACCGTACGCACCCGCTGAGTCACTGTTCACGGTACGCGGGGACGGCCACGCTGAGGGCCGTGAAGCACAACTCCACCGAAGCCCGCCCCGGCACGCCCCTGCGCCATTTCGACCTCCGGCTCTCCCCCACTCCGCGCGGCGCCCGCCTCGCGCGCCTCCTCGCGACCGAGCAGCTGCGCACCTGGGGGCTGCCGTCGGACCGGGCCGCGCAGGTCGTCGCCGAACTGGCCGCCAACGCCGCCACGCACGGCCGGGTCGCGGGGCGCGACTTCGGCCTGCTGCTCTACGTCGTCGGCCGCACCCTGCGCATCGAGGTGACGGACACGCGCGGTGACCGGCTGCCGCAGAGCCCACCCGTCGACGGTGAGGCCGAGTCGGGCCGCGGTCTGCTCCTGGTCGACGCGCTGGCCGACCGCTGGGGTGTCGCCCGCGGGCTCCCGCCCCGCAAGACGGTCTGGGCGGAACTCGACCTCTGAGCGGTGCCCGCATCCCTAACACAGCCTTAAGCAGGACTTAAGCCAAGCGGAGGGCGATCGACCGGCGCCAACTCGTCGCAGTTCAGGCGGTGTTGCCGGACCAAACGGGCAGTTGGTTGTGCGGTGAACCGTTCGTAGCATCCCTGCACGGCCGGCAGCGTCGGCCCACTCCCCCCATCCCCCACAGACAAGGTGTGTTCAGCCATGGCTGCTCATCGCACACGCCGGTGGACGCTCGGCGGGCTCGTCCCGCTGGTCTGCGCCTCCGTCGCCGCCGCCTTCACCCTGACCGCGGTCGGCCCCGCCGCCGGCCGGGCCGACGCCGCGACCACCGCGGCGACCTGGTCGGACGAGTTCGACGGCGCCGCCGGGAGCGCCCCGGACCCGGCCAAGTGGACCGTGGAGACCGGCGGCTCGGGCAACGGCAACAACGAGCTCCAGTACTACACGAACCGTCGCGACAACGTTGCCCTCGACGGCCAGGGCAACCTCGTCATCACCGCCCGCAAGAACACCGACCCCGGTCTCCAGTGCTGGTACGGCAGCTGCCAGTACACCTCCGCCCGCCTGAACACCGCCCGGACCTTCACGCAGGCGTACGGGCACTTCGAGGCCCGCATCAAGGTGCCCCGCGGCCAGGGCATGTGGCCGGCGTTCTGGATGCTCGGCAACGACCTGGGCAGTGTCGGATGGCCGGACAGCGGCGAGATCGACATCATGGAGAACGTCGGCTACGAGCCCGGCGCCGTCCACGGCACCCTGCACGGCCCCGGCTACTCGGGCAGCGGCGGCATCGGCGCGGCGTACACGCTCCCGGGCGGCCGGGCCTTCGCCGACGACTTCCACGTCTTCGCCGTCGACTGGACCCCGGGGAAGATCACCTGGTCCGTCGACGGACACACGTACCAGACCCGGACGCCGGCCGACCTGGGCGGCAAGAAGTGGGTCTACGACCACCCGTTCTTCCTGATCCTCAACCTCGCCGTCGGCGGCAACTGGCCCGGCAGCCCGGACGCGAACACCCGCTTCCCGCAGACGATGACCGTGGACTACGTCCGCGTCTCGACGTCCGACGGGGCGCAGGGCGGCTCCGGCGGCGCGACCGGTGCCCTCAAGGGCATCGGCGGCATGTGCGCCGACGTCGCCGGCGCCTCGACCGCCGACGGGACGCCCGTCCAGCTGCACGACTGCACCGGAGTCGACGCCCAGAAGTGGACCCTCGGCGGCGACGGCACCGTGCGCGCCCTCGGCAAGTGCCTCGACGTGCGCGGCGGCTCCACCGCCGACGGGGCGGCGGTCCAGCTCTACACCTGCAACGGCACCAAGGCCCAGCAGTGGGTCCACACCGCCGCGCGGGACCTGGTCAACGTCGGCGCGGACAAGTGCCTGGACGCCAAGGGCAACTCCGCGGCCGACGGCACCCCGCTGCAGATCTGGACGTGCACCGGCGCCGCCAACCAGAAGTGGACGCGCGGCTGACCTCCTGACCCGCACCAGCACCGCCGGACACGGCAAAGGGGCCCGTACGACCGAAGTCGTACGGGCCCCTTCGAGCCACTCAGGTCAGTGGACCCTCAAGTCAGTCCGGGGACTTACTTGTTGATCTTGGTGACCTGGCCGGCGCCCACGGTCCGGCCACCCTCGCGGATGGCGAACTTCAGGCCCTCTTCCATGGCGACGGGCTGGATGAGCTCCACCTTCATCTCGGTGTTGTCACCCGGCATGACCATCTCGGTGCCCTCGGGGAGGGTCACCACGCCGGTCACGTCCGTCGTGCGGAAGTAGAACTGCGGGCGGTAGTTGTTGAAGAACGGCGTGTGGCGGCCACCCTCGTCCTTGGACAGGATGTAGGCCTGCGCCTCGAACTCGGTGTGCGGGGTGACCGAGCCCGGCTTGATGATGACCTGGCCGCGCTCGACGTCCTCGCGCTTGATGCCACGGAGGAGCAGACCGACGTTCTCACCGGCCTGGCCCTCGTCGAGCAGCTTGCGGAACATCTCGATGCCGGTGACCGTGGTGGTGGTCTTCTCCTGCTTGATGCCCACGATGTCGACGGTCTCGTTGACCTTCAGGACACCACGCTCGATACGGCCGGTGACGACCGTACCGCGACCGGTGATCGTGAAGACGTCCTCGATCGGCATGAGGAACGGCTTGTCGACGTCACGCTCGGGCTGCGGGATGTTCTCGTCCACGGCCTTCATGAGCTCGAGGACGGAGTTGCCCCACTCCTTGTCGCCCTCGAGGGCCTTGAGCGCCGAGACCTTGACGACCGGCAGGTCGTCGCCCGGGAACTCGTACTCGGAGAGGAGCTCACGGACCTCGAGCTCGACGAGCTCCAGGATCTCCTCGTCGTCCACCATGTCGGCCTTGTTCAGGGCGACGACGATGTACGGAACGCCGACCTGGCGGGCCAGGAGCACGTGCTCCTTGGTCTGCGGCATCGGGCCGTCGGTGGCGGCGACCACGAGGATGGCGCCGTCCATCTGCGCGGCACCCGTGATCATGTTCTTGATGTAGTCCGCGTGACCGGGGCAGTCGACGTGGGCGTAGTGACGCGTCTCGGTCTGGTACTCGACGTGCGCGATGGAGATGGTGATACCGCGCTGGCGCTCCTCAGGAGCCTTGTCGATCTGGTCGAAGGCCGAGGCCTCGTTCAGGTCCGGGTACGCGTCGTGCAGCACCTTGGTAATGGCGGCCGTGAGGGTCGTCTTACCGTGGTCGATGTGACCGATGGTGCCGATGTTGACGTGCGGCTTAGTCCGCTCGAACTTCGCCTTCGCCACTGGGGTCCTCCTGGGAGTGGTTCTGGTACGCCTTACTTCATCGGCGCCAGGTGATCTTTGCTGGAAAGCCCGGGCCTCGGGGCATTCTCACCACGATTGCGGCGGAATGCCCCTCAAGGCTCCGGAGTCAAGCCTACGGCGTGTAGACGCGGTGCGTTACTCGCCCTTGGCCTTCGCGATGATCTCCTCGGCGACGTTCCGGGGAACCTCGGCGTAGGAGTCGAACTGCATGGAGTAGCTCGCACGGCCGGACGTCTTGCTGCGCAGGTCGCCGACGTAACCGAACATCTCCGAGAGGGGCACGAGGCCCTTCACGACGCGGGCACCGGCCCGCTCCTCCATGGCCTGGATCTGGCCACGGCGGGAGTTGATGTCGCCGATGACCTCACCCATGTAGTCCTCGGGCGTGGTGACCTCGACGGCCATCATCGGCTCGAGCAGTACGGGGCTGGCCTTGCGCGCGGCCTCCTTGAAGGCCTGCGAACCGGCGATCTTGAACGCGAGCTCGGAGGAGTCCACCTCGTGGTAGGCGCCGTCGAGCAGCGTCACGCGGACGCCGGTCATCTCGTAGCCGGCGAGGATGCCGAACTGCATGGCCTCCTGCGCACCGGCGTCCACCGAAGGGATGTACTCCTTCGGCACACGGCCACCGGTCACCTTGTTGATGAACTCGTACGAGGCGTCGCCGCCCTCGATCGGCTCGATCGCGATGATGACGCGAGCGAACTGGCCGGTACCACCCGTCTGCTTCTTGTGGGTGAACTCGACCTTCTCGACGGCCTTGCGGATCGTCTCGCGGTAGGCGACCTGCGGCTTGCCGACGTTGGCCTCGACCTTGAACTCACGGCGCATGCGGTCGACCAGCACCTCGAGGTGCAGCTCGCCCATACCGCCGATGATGGTCTGGCCGGTCTCCTCGTCCGAGTGGACCTGGAACGACGGGTCCTCCTCGGCCAGGCGCTGGATCGCGACGCCGAGCTTCTCCTGGTCGCCCTTCGACTTGGGCTCGATGGCGACCTGGATGACCGGCGCCGGGAAGTCCATGGACTCCAGGATCACCGGGTTCTTGTCGTCGGACAGCGTCTCACCGGTGGTGGTCTGCTTCAGGCCCATGACGGCGACGATGTCGCCGGCGCCCACCGACTCGATCTCCTCACGCTTGTTGGCGTGCATGCGGTAGATCTTGCCGATGCGCTCCTTCTTGCCCTTCACGGAGTTCAGCACCTGGGTGCCGGACTCCAGACGGCCGGAGTACACGCGGACGAAGGTGAGCTTGCCGAGGTGCGGGTCGCTCATGATCTTGAACGCCAGGGCCGCGAGGGGCTCGTCCTCCGACGGCTTGCGGGAGATGACCTGCTCCGGGTCCTTGACGTCGTGGCCCTCGATGGCCTCGACGTCGAGCGGGGTGGGCAGGTAACGCACGACCGCGTCGAGCAGGGGCTGGACGCCCTTGTTCTTGAACGCGGTGCCGCAGAAGACGGGGGTGACGGTGACGCCGTCGCCCTTGCCGGACGCGATGGTGATGCGACGGATCGCGGCGTAGAGCTGCTCCACGGTGGGCTCGGTGCCCTCCAGGTACAGCTCCATCAGCTCTTCGTCGTTCTCGGCGACGGCCTCGAGCAGCTTGCCGCGGTACTCCTCGGCAGCCTCGGCGTGGGTGTCCGGGATGTCGACGGTGTCGTACATCTCGCCCTTGGTCGCCTCGGCCGACCAGACCAGGGCCTTCATCGTCACGAGGTCGATGACGCCCTTGAAGTCCGCCTCCGCACCGATCGGCAGCTGCATGACCAGCGGCTGCGCGCCCAGGCGGTCCGAGATCATGTCCACGCAGCGGTGGAACTCGGCGCCGGTACGGTCCAGCTTGTTGACGAAGCAGATACGCGGCACGCCGTAGCGGTCGGCCTGACGCCACACCGTCTCGGACTGCGGCTCCACACCGGCGACACCGTCGAACACCGTCACGGCACCGTCGAGCACGCGCAGGGAGCGCTCCACCTCGACGGTGAAGTCGACGTGACCCGGGGTGTCGATGATGTTGATGGTGTAGTCGTTGTCCTCGAGCGGCCAGTGACAGGTGGTCGCAGCAGACGTGATCGTGATGCCACGCTCCTGCTCCTGCTCCATCCAGTCCATGGTGGCAGCGCCGTCGTGGACCTCACCGATCTTGTAAGACACACCGGTGTAGAACAGGATCCGCTCGGTGGTGGTCGTCTTGCCCGCGTCGATGTGGGCCATGATCCCGATGTTGCGGACCTTGGCCAGGTCAAGTGAAGTGGTAGCCATAAGGCTTCAGTCTTCTCTCGGTCTCGATGTGGGTAGCGACTACCAGCGGTAGTGCGCGAAGGCCTTGTTGGACTCGGCCATCTTGTGGGTGTCCTCGCGCTTCTTCACAGCGGCACCGAGGCCGTTGGAGGCGTCGAGAAGCTCGTTGAGCAGACGCTCGGTCATGGTCTTCTCGCGACGGGCGCGGGAGTAACCGACCAGCCAGCGCAGCGCGAGCGTGTTGGCGCGACCGGGCTTGACCTCGATCGGGACCTGGTACGTCGCACCACCGACACGGCGGGACTTGACCTCGAGGGTCGGCTTGATGTTCTCCAGCGCGCGCTTCAGCGTGATGATCGGGTCGTTGCCCGTCTTCTCACGCAGACCCTCCATGGCACCGTAGACGATGCGCTCGGCGGTGGAGCGCTTGCCGTTCAGCAGCACCTTGTTGATGAGCGACGTCACCAGAGGAGAACCGTAGACCGGGTCGATGATGACCGGGCGCTTCGGGGCGGGGCCCTTACGAGGCATTCTTACTTCTCCTTCTTGGCGCCGTAGCGGCTGCGGGCCTGCTTGCGGTTCTTGACACCCTGGGTGTCGAGCGAGCCGCGGATGATCTTGTAGCGAACACCCGGCAGGTCCTTCACACGGCCGCCGCGCACGAGCACGATGGAGTGCTCCTGCAGGTTGTGTCCCTCACCCGGAATGTAAGCAGTGACCTCGATCCCGCTGGTCAGACGCACACGCGCGACCTTACGCAGGGCCGAGTTCGGCTTCTTCGGGGTGGTCGTGAACACACGCGTGCAGACGCCGCGACGCTGAGGGGAACCCTCGAGTGCGGGCGTCTTGTTCTTCTCGACCTTGTCCTGCCGGCCCTTGCGGACCAGCTGCTGGATCGTAGGCACTACTTCTCCGGTTTCTGTGTGCCGATTGGTGAAGCTAACCTGGAACGTCGCCGACCCACGCGGTCGGGTGTGTCGCATCCCGCGGACCCCTGCCGCCAGGCGGGATCAAGCGCGGATTGCGGTGGCCGGTGTCAGCTCGCTGTGCGGTTGATGGCACGCACGAGAGCCAGGGCACACCCCAGGCACAAGGTCTGAGCGTACCTACCGCATTCGCTGCGGTCAAAACAAATGGGCACCGCCCGCATCGCCATGCGGAGCATGTCAAGACCCTCGGCCCTCGACGATCTTCAATTCGACGGCGGACGGTCGACCCGGCGGACCCGTCAGGCCGCCAGGGCGGAGACCACCGTGAGCAACACCAGGACGAGTGCCCAGCCTGCCGTGGACAACCACCCCAGCACGATCCCGGTCAGCGCCAGCCCCTCCCCCAGCTCACCGCGACTGCGGATCTCGGCCCGCGCCACGTGCCCGAGCACGACCGCCGGGATGCCGGTCAGACCCATCGTAGGCACGCACAGCAGCCCGCACACGCCGGCCGCGACCGCCTTCCCGTTCGTCCGCGGCCGCGGCGCGGCCACGAACGTGCGCGGCACGGGCATCACGCCGGCCGGCTGCGCCAGCGGCCCCTGCGGCAGATCGGCGACGAGCAGCGCCAGCTCCCCCACCGTGCGGGCCCCGTAGGCCCGTGCGACCCGCTTCTCGAACTCCTCGCGCTCCATCCGCCCCTCGCCGTACCCGGCTCTGAGCACGTCCACGGCCCGCTCCCGGTCGGCGTGCGAGGCGAGCATGGTCGACGGTCCGCCGGCGCCCTGCCAGGGCTGCCAGGCCGGATAGTGCGGCTGCGACACGGAGCACCTCCCCGGGGCCCAAGTCCTTCCATGATGCGCCGAACACCCCGTTCCGGCACCGGTGCGTCCCCACCCAGGACGGCGTGTCGGCCACCGGCCCCGGCGCAGCGCCGGGGGCGCACGCGGTCCGCCGGAGGCCCTCACAAGGGCGCGTGCGCCGTCCGGGAACGCCGAAGGGCGGCCACCCCGGAGGGTGACCGCCCTTGGCTCAAGCGACTCGCTTACTGGTTGTACGGACCGTAGTCGTAGTCCTCCAGCGGAACGGCCTGGCCGGAGCCCGTGCCGAACGGCGAGTAGTCGATGTCGTCGTAGCCGACGGCCGAGTACATCGCGGCCTTGGCCTCCTCGGTCGGCTCGACCCGGATGTTGCGGTAGCGGGACAGACCCGTACCGGCCGGGATGAGCTTACCGATGATGACGTTCTCCTTGAGGCCGATGAGGCTGTCGGACTTGGCGTTGATCGCCGCGTCCGTCAGGACTCGGGTCGTCTCCTGGAAGGAGGCGGCCGACAGCCAGGATTCCGTCGCCAGCGAGGCCTTGGTGATACCCATCAGCTGCGGACGACCGGAGGCCGGGTGACCGCCCTCCTGGACCACACGACGGTTCTCGTGCTCGAACTTCGAGCGCTCGACCAGCTCGCCGGGCAGCAGCTCGGCGTCGCCGGACTCGATGATCGTCACGCGGCGGAGCATCTGCCGGATGATGATCTCGATGTGCTTGTCGTGGATCGACACACCCTGCGAGTTGTAGACCTTCTGGACCTCGCCGACCAGGTGGACCTGGACGGCACGCTGGCCCAGGATGCGCAGCACGTCGTGCGGGTTGGTGGCACCCACGGTGAGCTTCTGGCCCACCTCGACGTGCTCGCCCTCGCTGACCAGGAGACGGGCGCGCTTCGAGATCGGGTAGGCCGTCTCGTCGCTGCCGTCGTCCGGCGTGATGACGATCTTCTTGGTCTTCTCGGTCTCCTCGATCCGCACGCGGCCGGAGGCCTCGGAGATCGGGGCGACACCCTTCGGGGTACGGGCCTCGAAGAGCTCGACGACACGCGGCAGACCCTGGGTGATGTCGTCACCGGCCACACCACCGGTGTGGAAGGTACGCATCGTCAGCTGGGTGCCGGGCTCACCGATGGACTGGGCGGCGATGATGCCGACCGCCTCACCGATGTCGACCAGCTTGCCGGTGGCCAGCGAACGGCCGTAGCACATCGCGCAGGTGCCGACGGCGGACTCGCAGGTCAGGACCGAGCGGGTCTTGACCTCCTCGACGCCGCGGGAGACGAGCTCCTCGATGAGGACGTCGCCCAGGTCGGTGCCGGCCGGGGCCAGGACCTGACCGTCGACCACGATGTCCTCGGCGAGGCAGCGCGCGTACACGGAGGTCTCGACGTCCTCCGTCTTGACCAGCGTGCCCTCGGCGTTCCGGTCGGCGATCTTCAGACGCAGACCGCGCTCGGTGCCGCAGTCCTCCTCGCGGATGATGACGTCCTGGGAGACGTCGACCAGACGACGCGTGAGGTAACCCGAGTCGGCGGTACGCAGAGCGGTGTCCGCCAGACCCTTACGGGCACCGTGCGTGGAGATGAAGTACTCCAGCACGGACAGGCCCTCACGGAACGACGCCTTGATCGGACGCGGGATCGTCTCGTTCTTCGCGTTCGACACCAGACCACGCATACCGGCGATCTGACGCATCTGCATCATGTTGCCTCGTGCACCCGAGTTCACCATCATGAAGATCGGGTTGGTCTTCGGGAAGTTGTCGTTCATCGCCTCGGCGACCTCGTTGGTCGCCTTGGTCCAGATCGCGATGAGCTCCTGCGTGCGCTCGTCCTTGGTGATCAGACCGCGCTCGTACTGCTTCTGGACCTTCTCGTCCTGCGCCTCGTAGCCCTTGACGATCTCCTTCTTCGCCTCGGGAACGACGACATCGGAGATGGCCACGGTGACGCCGGAGCGGGTCGCCCAGAAGAAGCCGGCCGCCTTCAGGTTGTCGAGCGTCGCCGCCACGATGACCTTCGGGTAGCGCTCGGCGAGGTCGTTGACGATCTCGGAGAGCTGCTTCTTGCCGACCTCGTAGTCGACGAACGGGTAGTCCTCGGGCAGCAGCTCGTTGAAGAGCGCGCGGCCCAGCGTGGTGTTCAGCCGGAAGCTGTCACCCTGCTGCCACTCGGGCTCGCCCTCCTCGCGCGCCGGCGGGGTCCAGCCGCGCGGCGGGATGGTGCCGACCGGGAAGCGGACGTCGATCTTCGACTGGAGCGAGAGCTCGCCCGCGTCGAAGGCCATGATCGCCTCGGCGACCGAGGCGAAGGAACGGCCCTCGCCCTTGAGGTCGCGCATCTCGCCGTCGGTGGTGAGGAAGAACAGACCGAGGACCATGTCCTGGGTCGGCATCGTCACCGGGCGGCCGTCGGCCGGCTTGAGGATGTTGTTCGAGGACAGCATCAGGATGCGGGCCTCGGCCTGCGCCTCCGCGGACAGCGGCAGGTGCACGGCCATCTGGTCACCGTCGAAGTCCGCGTTGAACGCGGTGCAGACGAGCGGGTGGATCTGGATGGCCTTGCCCTCGACCAGCTGCGGCTCGAAGGCCTGGATGCCGAGGCGGTGCAGCGTGGGCGCACGGTTCAGCAGAACCGGGTGCTCCGCGATGACCTCTTCCAGCACGTCGTACACGACCGTGCGGCCGCGCTCGACCATGCGCTTGGCGCTCTTGATGTTCTGCGCGTGGTTCAGGTCGACCAGGCGCTTCATCACGAACGGCTTGAACAGCTCCAGCGCCATCGCCTTCGGCAGACCGCACTGGTGCAGCTTCAGCTGCGGACCGACGACGATCACGGAACGCGCGGAGTAGTCCACGCGCTTGCCGAGCAGGTTCTGACGGAAGCGGCCCTGCTTGCCCTTCAGCATGTCGCTGAGGGACTTCAGCGGGCGGTTGCCGGGGCCGGTGACCGGGCGGCCGCGACGGCCGTTGTCGAACAGCGCGTCCACGGCCTCCTGGAGCATGCGCTTCTCGTTGTTCACGATGATCTCGGGCGCACCGAGGTCGAGAAGGCGCTTCAGGCGGTTGTTGCGGTTGATCACACGGCGGTACAGGTCGTTCAGGTCGGAGGTCGCGAAGCGGCCACCGTCCAGCTGCACCATCGGGCGGAGGTCCGGCGGGATGACCGGCACGCAGTCGAGCACCATGCCCTTGGGGCTGTTGCTGGTCTGCAGGAACGCGGAGACGACCTTCAGGCGCTTGAGCGCACGGGTCTTCTTCTGGCCCTTGCCGGTGCGGATGATCTCGCGGAGCTTCTCGGCCTCCTCGTCGAGGTCGAAGGACTCCAGGCGCTTCTGCAGCGCCGCGGCACCCATCGAGCCGTCGAAGTACGTGCCGAAGCGGTCACGCAGCTCGCGGTAGAGCAGCTCGTCGCCCTCGAGGTCCTGGACCTTGAGGTTCTTGAAGCGGTTCCACACCTCGTCGAGGCGGTCGATCTCGCGCTGCGCGCGGTCGCGCAGCTGCTTCATCTCGCGCTCGGCACCCTCGCGCACCTTGCGGCGCACGTCGGCCTTGGCGCCCTCGGCCTCCAGCTCGGCCAGGTCGGTCTCGAGCTTCTTGGCGCGGGCCTCCAGGTCGGCGTCGCGGCGCTGCTCGATCTGCTGGCGCTCGACGGAGACGTGGGCCTCCAGCGAGGGCAGGTCGCGCGTGCGGCGCTCCTCGTCGACGTACGTGATCATGTACGCCGCGAAGTAGATGACCTTCTCGAGGTCCTTGGGAGCCAGGTCGAGCAGGTAGCCCAGCCGGCTCGGGACACCCTTGAAGTACCAGATGTGCGTGACGGGCGCGGCCAGCTCGATGTGGCCCATCCGCTCACGGCGCACCTTGGCGCGCGTGACCTCGACGCCACAGCGCTCACAGATGATGCCCTTGAAGCGGACGCGCTTGTACTTGCCGCAGTAGCACTCCCAGTCCCGGGTCGGACCGAAGATCTTCTCGCAGAAGAGTCCGTCCTTCTCGGGCTTGAGGGTGCGGTAGTTGATGGTCTCGGGCTTCTTGACCTCGCCGTGGCTCCACTGACGGATGTCGTCAGCGGTGGCCAGACCGATCCGGAGCTCGTCGAAGAAGTTGACGTCGAGCACTATGCGTCAATCCCTCTCAGGGTTGTAAGTCATGGGGTCTGATACGGGGGTCCTGGGGCCGGCGGCCTTCATGACGAAGGCCGCCGGACTCCCGTCAGACCTCTTCGACGCTGCTCGGCTCGCGCCGGGACAGGTCGATGCCAAGCTCCTCCGCAGCGCGGAAGACGTCCTCGTCGGTGTCGCGCATCTCGATGGACATGCCGTCCGAGGACAGCACCTCCACGTTGAGGCACAGGGACTGCATCTCCTTGATGAGCACCTTGAAGGACTCGGGGATGCCGGGCTCGGGGATGTTCTCGCCCTTGACGATGGCCTCGTAGACCTTCACGCGGCCGGTGACGTCGTCGGACTTGATGGTCAGCAGCTCCTGGAGGGCGTACGCGGCGCCGTAGGCCTCGAGGGCCCACACCTCCATCTCACCGAAGCGCTGGCCACCGAACTGGGCCTTACCACCCAGCGGCTGCTGGGTGATCATCGAGTACGGACCGGTCGACCGGGCGTGCAGCTTGTCGTCGACCAGGTGGTGCAGCTTGAGGATGTACATGTACCCGACGGAGATCGGGTCCGGGAACGGCTCGCCGGAGCGGCCGTCGAACAGCCGGGCCTTGCCGGTCGGGAGCACCATGCGCTCGCCGTCCCGGTTCGGGATGGTGTGGTTCAGCAGACCGGCCAGCTCGTCCTCGCGGGCACCGTCGAAGACCGGGGTCGCGACGTTGGTGCCGGGGGCGACCTGGTCGGCGCCGATGGCCTGGAGACGCTGGGCCCACTCCTCCGCCAGACCGGAGACGTCCCAGCCGCGGCTGGCGAGCCAGCCGAGGTGGATCTCCAGCACCTGTCCCGGGTTCATGCGGGACGGGACACCCAGCGGGTTGAGGATGATGTCGACCGGGGTGCCGTCCTCCAGGAACGGCATGTCCTCGATCGGCAGGATCTTCGAGATGACGCCCTTGTTGCCGTGACGGCCGGCGAGCTTGTCACCGTCGGTGATCTTGCGCTTCTGCGCGACGTAGACGCGCACCAGCTGGTTCACACCGGGGGGAAGCTCGTCGCCCTCCTCGCGGTCGAAGACGCGGACGCCGATGACCTTGCCGGTCTCGCCGTGCGGCACCTTCAGCGAGGTGTCACGGACCTCACGGGCCTTCTCACCGAAGATCGCGCGCAGCAGGCGCTCCTCCGGCGTCAGCTCGGTCTCGCCCTTGGGCGTGACCTTGCCGACGAGGATGTCGCCGGCGATGACCTCGGCGCCGATGCGGATGATGCCGCGCTCGTCGAGGTCGGCGAGGACCTCCTCGGAGACGTTCGGGATGTCCCGGGTGATCTCCTCGGGGCCGAGCTTGGTGTCACGGGCGTCGACCTCGTGCTCCTCGATGTGGATCGAGGAGAGGACGTCGTCCTGCACGAGGCGCTGCGACAGGATGATCGCGTCCTCGTAGTTGTGACCCTCCCACGGCATGAACGCCACGAGCAGGTTCTTGCCCAGCGCCATCTCGCCGTTCTCGGTGGCCGGACCGTCGGCCAGGACCTGGCCCTCGATGATCCGGTCGCCCTCGTTGACGATGACCTTCTGGTTGACCGAGGTGCCCTGGTTGGAGCGGGCGAACTTGGCCAGGCGGTACGTGATGTACGTGCCGTCGTCGTTGGCGGTGGTGATGTAGTCCGCGGAGACCTCCTGGACCACACCGGGCTTCTCGGCCTTGACCACGTCGCCGGCGTCGACCGCGGAGCGGTACTCCATGCCGGTGCCGACGAGCGGGGACTCGGACTTAATCAGCGGCACGGCCTGACGCATCATGTTCGCGCCCATGAGGGCACGGTTGGCGTCGTCGTGCTCCAGGAAGGGGATCATGGCGGTCGCGACCGACACCATCTGGCGCGGCGAGACGTCCATGTAGTCCACGTCCTCGGGGCCGACGTAGTCGACCTCGCCGCCCTTGCGGCGGACCAGCACGCGGGCCTCGACGAAGCGCATGTCGTCGCCGAGCGTGGCGTTGGCCTGCGCGATGACGAAGCGGTCCTCCTCGTCGGCGGTCAGGTAGTCGACCTCGTCGGTGACCTGGCCGTCGATGACCTTGCGGTACGGGGTCTCGACGAAACCGAACGCGTTGACCCGGCCGTAGGAGGCGAGCGAGCCGATCAGACCGATGTTCGGGCCTTCGGGCGTCTCGATCGGGCACATGCGGCCGTAGTGCGAGGGGTGCACGTCACGGACCTCGAAGCCGGCCCGCTCACGGGAGAGACCACCCGGGCCAAGAGCCGACAGACGGCGCTTGTGGGTGAGACCCGACAGCGGGTTGTTCTGGTCCATGAACTGCGACAGCTGGCTGGTGCCGAAGAACTCCTTGATGGAGGCGACGACCGGCCGGATGTTGATCAGGGTCTGCGGCGTGATCGCCTCGACGTCCTGGGTCGTCATCCGCTCGCGGACGACACGCTCCATACGCGCCAGGCCCGTGCGGACCTGGTTCTGGATGAGCTCGCCGACGCTGCGCAGGCGGCGGTTGCCGAAGTGGTCGATGTCGTCGGTCTCGACGACGATGTTCGTGCCACTGTCGCCGACCGTCTCGGTCTCGCCCGCGTGCAGCTTCACCAGGTACTTGATCGTCGAGATGATGTCCTCGACGGTCAGGATGCCCGCGTCCAGCGGAGCGTCCGCACCCAGCTTCTTGTTGACCTTGTAGCGGCCGACCTTGGCCAGGTCGTAGCGCTTGGGGTTGAAGTAGAGGTTCTCCAGCAGCGTCTGCGCGGCCTCGCGCGTGGGGGGCTCGCCCGGACGCAGCTTGCGGTAGATGTCGAGCAGCGCGTCGTCCTGGCCCTGGGTGTGGTCCTTCTCCAGGGTGGCGCGCATGGACTCGTACTCGCCGAACTCCTCGAGGATCTGCTCGGTGGTCCAGCCGAGCGCCTTGAGCAGGACGGTGACGGACTGCTTGCGCTTGCGGTCGATGCGCACACCGACCATGTCGCGCTTGTCGATCTCCATCTCCAGCCAGGCACCCCGGGACGGGATGATCTTGGCGGAGAAGATGTCCTTGTCGGACGTCTTGTCGATGGAGGAGTCGAAGTAGACACCGGGCGAACGGACGAGCTGCGACACCACGACACGCTCGGTGCCGTTGATGACGAAGGTGCCCTTGTTCGTCATGAGCGGGAAGTCGCCCATGAAGACCGTCTGGGACTTGATCTCGCCGGTCTCGTTGTTGGTGAACTCGGCGGTGACGAAGAGCGGGGCCGCGTACGTGAAGTCGCGCTCCTTGCACTCGTCGATGGAGTTCTTCGGCGGCTCGAAGCGGTGGTCGCGGAAGGTCAGCGACATCGACCCGCTGAAGTCCTCGATCGGGGAGATCTCCTCGAAGATCTCCTCGAGCCCGGACTTGGTGGGGACGTCCTGACCGTTCTCGAGAGCCTCCTCGACCCGACTCTGCCAGGCGGTGTTGCCGAGCAGCCAGTCAAAGCTCTCGGTCTGCAGCGCGAGCAGGTTCGGAACCTCGAGAGGCTCCTTGATCTTTGCAAAAGAGATGCGCAGCGGGGCAGTGCTGGCGGCGTTGTTCGTATTCGCGGTCGAGGCGTTGCGCGAGGCGGCCAAGAGGGGGTCCTTCCGAGGGCTCGGACTCACTACGCGCGTACCGGCCCCTCTCCCGTACACGGAGACAAGCTGTGCCATGGGGGCCGAAAGGCCAGGTCAGGCATGTCTTGTCATCGATGCTCGGGCGAGGGCAGACCCCTGGTGACGGGCAGGGGGCAGCTAACAGGCAGCGCAAAGGGTCAGTGTAGCCACTTGGCACACTGATGTCCAGTCCGGGTTGTCAGGCCCGTGTTCACCCTCGTTGTTCCACTCCTGCGACAAGGTCCTGCTCTCAACGCACGTTGATACTGCCCTCTTCGTCGTCGATCCATGCCTCGGATTCGGATCCTTGTGACGACGCGTCCTGAGAATTGCGCGCTGCGTGCGGTTCGTCAAGGCCCCCCTGCCACCGACCGGGGCCGCCCGGAGACACGACGAAGATCACCATACCCCCCGCCACAGAGGCTGCAAGGCAACCGTGGCCGCACCCCTGGAACGCCGAAGAGCGACCACCCGGATGGATGATCGCTCTTCCACGCTTGCGCGTTACACGCCCTGCGGGACGTGTCGGGGATCCTGGCGGATCCGGAAGGTCTTACTTGACCTCGACGGAGGCGCCGGCGCCCTTGAGGGACTCGGCGGCCTTCTCGGCGGCGTCCTTGGCGACCTTCTCGAGAACGGGCTTCGGGGCGCCGTCCACGAGGTCCTTGGCCTCCTTCAGACCCAGGGAGGTCAGCTCACGCACGACCTTGATGACCTGGATCTTCTTGTCGCCGGCGCCGGTGAGGATGACGTCGAACTCGTCCTTCTCCTCGGCGGTCTCGGCGGCGGCGCCACCAGCGGCACCACCGGCGACGACGACCGGGGCGGCCGCGGCGGCGGTGACGTCGAACTTCTCCTCGAACGCCTTCACGAACTCGGAGAGCTCGATGAGGGTCATCTCCTCGAACTGCGCGAGCAGGTCTTCCTGAGACAGCTTCGCCATGATGGCGGTCCTTCCACTAATTCGGCTGGTGCCGGATGTACATGTGAGGCGGGCGTACTACTGGCCCGCGACGGCCTCCGCGTTCAGGCAGCGGGGGCCGGGATGCGAGCCGAGTTACTCGGCACCGCCCTGCTCGTCCTGCTTGGCACGGAGCGCGTCCACGGTGCGGACGAGCTTCGACGGCAGCGCCTGGAAGACAGAGGCAGCCTGCGACTGCTTGCCCTTCATGGCACCGGCCAGCTTGGAGAGCAGAACCTCGCGGGACTCGAGGTCCGCAAGCTTCTTGATCTCATCGGCGGACAGCGCCTTGCCGTCAAGGACACCGCCCTTGATGATGAGATTCGGGTTGTCCTTGGCGAAGTCACGAAGACCCTTCGCCGACTCCACCGGGTCACCGGTGACGAAGGCGACGGCCGTCGGGCCAGCGAAGAGCTGGTCCTCGAGCGTGATCCCGGCCTCGTTGGCCGCAATCTTGGTCAGCGTGTTCTTCACCACGGCGTACTGGGCGTTCTCACCGAGCGAACGACGCAGCGTCTTGAGCTGCGCCACGGTGAGACCGCGGTACTCGGTCAGCACGGCGGCGTTGGAGCTGCGGAACTTGTCCGTCAGCTCGGCAACCGCGGCAGCCTTGTCGGGCCTCGCCATAGAGCCTCGGCCTCCTTCCGGGTGATTCGGACCGCGCGGACCCGAAGGAGGACTGGGGAAAACGAAACGCCCCGGCGCAAGCGCACGGGGCGTAGCTCGACCGGATCTCCACACGCACGGGGCGGCGGACTCCGGGAGCTTCTCCAGTGTCACCTGCGCGGGTCGTCCGCCGTTCAGCGGATCCTTCGGCCACCACGCCCTCGTGCGAGCGCGCGGTAACGACCAGCGGTCTTTGGCTTCTGTAGGAGCGTACGGGAACGGGTCGCCGTCAAGCAAATCCGCCCTCAAGGGGTGGAAGGAGGGCGCTCGCGCAGGAGGTCCTCGAAGTCTCCGGTGTCGGCACGCGGGGGGCGCTGGGCCCGGACCGGCACGCCGTAGTCGGTGTAGTACGCGGTCTGGGTCGTCACGCCCGTGGCCGTCCGCGCCTTCTCCACCTTCTTGACCAGCAGGTCCCGCCCGTCGACCCAGACGTCCAGGGTCTCACTGGTGACCCCCGCGTCGGTGAGCTGCCCGCGCAGGCCGGCGTCGGTGACGTCGTCGGCGTCGACGGTGCCCGACCAGTGGGTGGCGGCCCGGCCGCGGACGGTCTCCCGGCCGACCTTCCTGACGTCCCGGGAGGCCAGCAGGAGCTTCACCGACTGGTCGGGGGTCGTGCCGCGCATCTGGTCGCCGAAATGCGCCCCGGAGCCGCCGGTGAGGGCTTCGAGGTCCTCGTAGGCGTACCGGATCCAGCGTTTGCCGCCGGTCCTCTCAGCGAACTTCTCGCTCATGCGCGCGTAGTAGGCGTCGGGCAGGTAGCGGGCCTGGATCGAGGCGCTGCCGAGCCGGCGCATGGTGTCGGCGACGGTGCCGCCGGTATAGGTGATGGTGAGGGTGCCGGTCATGCCACCGTCCCAGCCGAGGGCGCCGTCGGCCCTCATGGACATCAGCGAGCCCATGGCCGTGGTGGACTCCACCCGGGCGGACCCGGCGCGCTCGGTGGCGCGCTCGGCGGAGCGCAGGGCCGTCAGGTACCTGCCCTCGGGTCCCCTCTCGCCGGACCCGTCGGAGGGCGCCGGGGACGTGCAGGCGCCCAGAAGCCCCGTCAGCGCGGTCGCCACCGCGAGCCCCAGTCCCGTACGGCGCACGGTCGTGCCCTGCATACGTCCCCCCGTTCGCATCCGGTTCCCGCACGTTAACCCAGGCCACCGGCGTACGTACCGGAAAAGGGAACGGGCCCCGCACCTGTAGGAGGTGCGGGGCCCGTGACCGGTTGGGTGAGCCTCAGGCTCAGACCGCAGCCGGGTCCTCCTCGACGAGGAGGTTGCGGGTGCGGTTGGAGTCGACCGGAATGCCGGGGCCCATCGTGGTGCTGATGGCGGCCTTCTTGATGTAGCGACCCTTGGCGGCGGACGGCTTCAGACGGAGGATCTCCTCCAGCGCCGCGCCGTAGTTCTCCACCAGCTTGGTGTCGTCGAACGACGTCTTGCCGATGATGAAGTGCAGGTTCGCGTGCTTGTCGACACGGAACTCGATCTTGCCGCCCTTGATCTCGGTGACGGCCTTGGCGACGTCGGGGGTGACGGTGCCGGTCTTCGGGTTCGGCATCAGACCACGCGGACCGAGCACGCGGCCGAGGCGGCCGACCTTGCCCATGAGGTCCGGGGTGGCGACGACGGCGTCGAAGTCCAGACGGCCCTTCGACACCTCGTCGATCAGCTCGTCGGCGCCGACGATGTCGGCCCCCGCGGCACGCGCGGCCTCGGCACGGTCACCGGTCGCGAAGACCAGGACCCGGGCGGTCTTACCGGTGCCGTGCGGGAGGTTCACGGTGCCACGGACCATCTGGTCGGCCTTGCGCGGGTCGACACCCAGACGGAAGGCGACCTCGACGGTGCCGTCGAACTTGGTCGTGGAGGTCTCCTTGGCGAGACGGACGGCCTCGAGCGGGGCGTAGAGCTTCTCCCGGTCGACCTTGGCGTCCGCAGCGCGAAGGGACTTGCTGCGCTTGCTCACTACTGCTCCTGGGGATTCTTAGGAGTCGTGGTCCGGGCCGAGCAGGCCCTGCCACTACTGCTGTCTACGAGGTGGGTTCTCAGCCCTCGACCGTGATGCCCATGGAACGGGCGGTGCCGGCGATGATCTTCGACGCGGCGTCCAGGTCGTTGGCGTTGAGGTCGGGCATCTTGGTCTCGGCGATCTCGCGGACCTGCGCCTGGGTGATCTTGGCGACCTTGGTCTTGTGCGGCTCGCCGGAGCCCTTCTCCACACCCGCGGCCTTGAGGATCATCTTGGCGGCCGGCGGGGTCTTGGTGATGAAGGTGAAGGAACGGTCCTCGTAGACCGTGATCTCCACCGGGATGACCCAGCCACGCTGCGACTCGGTCGCGGCGTTGTAGGCCTTGCAGAACTCCATGATGTTGACGCCGTGCTGACCCAGCGCGGGGCCGACCGGCGGAGCCGGGTTGGCGGCACCGGCCTGGATCTGGAGCTTGATGAGCCCCGTGACCTTCTTCTTCTTGGGAGGCATAGCTCTCCGGGTCCTTTCGATTCGGGTCCTGCCCGCACTCGGGGACCACCCGGATGCAGGCATACCGCACAACGATAACGGGTATAGATGCGCGGCCAAAAACCGAGCAGGTCAGGCAAGCGCCGGAGCGTTCGCCTGACCTGCGCGGAAGCGGTGGTGTCCGGAAGAAACTAGTTCTTCTGGATCTGGTCGAAGGAGAGCTCGACCGGCGTCTCGCGGCCGAAGATCTCGACGAGGCCCTTGACCTTCTTCGAGTCCGGGTTGATCTCGTTGATGGTCGCCTGCAGCGTGGCGAACGGGCCGTCGGTGACGGTGACCGAGTCGCCGACCTCGAAGTCCAGCACCTGGACCTCGACCTTGCGCTGCGGGGCCGGCTTGCCCTCGGCCTCGGCGGCCTCGCGGGCGGCCTTCTCCTCGGCCTCCGGGGCGAGCATCTTGACGATCTCGTCCAGGGTCAGCGGGTACGGGTCGTAGGCGTTGCCCACGAAGCCGGTGACGCCGGGGGTGTTGCGGACGACGCCCCAGGACTCGTTCGTCAGGTCCATGCGGACGAGGACGTAGCCCGGGAGCTTGTTCTGCTTGATCGTCTTGCGGTCGCCGTTCTTGATCTGGACGACCTCTTCCTGCGGCACCTCGGCCTGGAAGATGTAGTCCTCGACGTTCAGCGAGACGGCGCGCTGCTCGAGGTTGGTCTTCACGCGGTTCTCGTAGCCGGCGTAGGTGTGGATGACGTACCACTCGCCGGGCAGGACGCGCAGCTCCTCGCGGAGCTTCTCGATCGGGTCGCGGTCGTCCTCGGGTTCCGCCTCGGACTCTTCCTCGGCCTCGGCCGCGACCTCTTCACCGGTCTCGGTCTCCGCCTCGGCGGCGTCGTCGTCCGCGACGGCGTCGGCAGCCTCGACCTCGGCGGAGGCCTCGGTGTCCTCGCTGTCCGCGCCCTCGACGGTGTCGAGCTCGTCCTCGACGGACTCGACAGGCTCGATGGCGTCGTTCACGTTCGGGTCAGACACGGTGGCTGCTTCTTCCTGGATACATAGGGGTGGAACATGCGAAAGGAGCGCCGGGTACCTCGGCGCTCTTCGCTGGCTGCTCAGCCGAACACGTACTTGGCGGCGTTGCTGAGCCCGTAGTCGATCACGGTGACCAGCCCGATCATGATGACGACGAAGACGATCACCACGGTCGTGTACGTCGTCAGCTGGTTGCGCGTGGGCCAGACGACCTTGCGCAGCTCTGCGACGATCTGGCGGTAGAAGAGGGCCAGGCGCTTCAGCGGGCCCTTCTTGCCGCGCTTGCCGCCCTTGCGCGTCTTCTTGGACTCCGGCGCCTCGTCCTGGGCATCAGGCATGTCGATGGAGCCCACGGCGTCCGTCACTCGTCCTCACCTGATTCCGGGTCGTGGCCGTGCCGCGCCCGGTCTGAGCCGCACGGCGGTGCATTGCTGTACGTACATGCGCACACATCCTGGCGATGGAGTGTGTAGCAGGGCCGGAGGGACTTGAACCCCCAACCGCTGGTTTTGGAGACCAGTGCTCTACCAATTGAGCTACGACCCTTTGTGTCCCCCAACGTACCGCATCCGTCCGGATGCCAGGTGTGCACCGGACGAGCGCGGCCTGCGGAGGCCAACGAGGTGAGAGTGTACGTGGTCCGCGGCCGGGCGTCGAACAGAAAGGACGCGAGGCAGGGGTCGTTGGCGGAAGATCGCCCGGGAAGCGGGGGCCGGGACCGGGGACGTCGGCCGAAGATCGCCCCTGGCGGCGTGGCCGATCCGGACTGGTGTTCAGGCGTTTCCCCGGGTTGTTCAGTCTGTGAAACCCCCGTGCCGCGCGCGTTTCCTGTCTGAAACGATGGGGCGCATGAGCGCTGCAACCCCTCCCACCGAGCGCCGGGTCTCCGCCCGAGTCGGCGCGATCTCCGAGTCCGCCACCCTCGCCGTGGACGCCAAGGCCAAGGCCCTCAAGGCCGCCGGGCGTCCGGTGATCGGCTTCGGCGCCGGTGAGCCCGACTTCCCGACCCCGGACTACATCGTCGAAGCCGCGATCGAGGCCTGCAAGAACCCGAAGTTCCACCGGTACACGCCGGCCGGCGGCCTGCCCGAGCTGAAGGCCGCGATCGCCGCGAAGACGCTGCGCGACTCGGGCTACGAGGTCGACCCGTCGCAGATCCTCGTCACCAACGGCGGCAAGCAGGCCATCTACGAGGCCTTCGCCGCGATCCTCGACCCGGGCGACGAGGTCATCGTGCCCGCGCCGTACTGGACGACCTACCCGGAGTCGATCCGGCTGGCCGGGGGCGTCCCGGTGGAGGTCGTCGCCGACGAGACGACCGGCTACCGGGTGACCGTCGAGCAGCTGGAGGCGGCCCGTACGGAGAAGACGAAGGTCGTGCTCTTCGTCTCGCCGTCGAACCCGACCGGCGCCGTCTACAGCGAGCACGAGACGGAGGCCATCGGCCGCTGGGCCGTGGAGCACGGCCTGTGGGTGCTGACCGACGAGATCTACGAGCACCTCGTCTACGGCGACGCCTCCGCCGTGTCGCTGCCGGCGGTCCTGCCCGAGCTGCGCGACAAGTGCATCGTGGTCAACGGTGTCGCCAAGACGTACGCGATGACCGGCTGGCGCGTGGGGTGGATCATCGGCCCGAAGGACGTCGTCAAGGCCGCGACGAACCTTCAGTCGCACGCCACGTCCAACGTGTCCAACGTGGCCCAGGCCGCCGCGCTCGCCGCCGTCTCCGGCGACCTGGTCGCCGTGGCGAAGATGCGGGAGGCGTTCGACCGCCGCCGCAAGACCATCGTGCGGATGCTCAACGAGATCGACGGCGTGCTGTGCCCGGAGCCGGAGGGCGCGTTCTACGCCTACCCCTCGGTGAAGGCCCTGGTGGGCAAGGAGATCCGCGGCAGGCGTCCCAAGGACACGGTCGAGCTGGCCGCGCTGATCCTGGAGGAGGCCGAGGTCGCGGTCGTCCCGGGTGAGGCGTTCGGCACCCCGGGGTACCTGCGGCTGTCGTACGCGCTGGGTGACGAGGATCTCGTCGAGGGCGTCAGCCGGATCCAGAAGCTGCTGGCGGAGGCGCGGGACTGACCTGCGCCTCACGTGAGGCGGTGGCGGGCCGTTCCCCTTGCGGGGAGCGGCCCGCTTTCTTCGTCTGCCCGTGCGAGCAAGACCACGTTCGGGGAAACCGCTACCGGGGCAGCTGAGGTGTACGGCAGGATCTTTGGATGGAGCGTGTACGTGATGTCTCTGAGCTGCCGAAAGCCCACCTGCACCTGCACTTCACCGGGTCCATGCGCCCCTCGACCGTGCTGGAACTGGCCGACAAGTACGGGGTGCGGCTGCCCGACGCGCTGAGCGAGGCGCTGACCTCCGGGGAACCGCCGAGCCTGCGGGCGACGGACGAGCGGGGCTGGTTCCGCTTCCAGCGGCTGTATGACGCGGCGCGCTCGTGCCTGCGGGAGCCGGAGGACATCCAGCGGCTGGTGCGCGAGGCCGCGGAGGAGGACCTGCGGGACGGGTCGGGGTGGCTGGAGATCCAGGTCGACCCGACGTCGTACGCGCCGCGGCTGGGCGGGCTGATCCCGGCGCTGGAGATCATCCTGGACGCGGTGGAGACGACGTCGCGGGAGACCGGGCTCGGGATGCGGGTGCTGGTCGCCGCGAACCGGATGAAGCACCCGCTGGACGCGCGCACGCTGGCCCGGCTGGCGGTGCGCTACGCGGACCAGGGCGTCGTCGGGTTCGGGCTCTCCAACGACGAGCGGCGGGGCATGGCCCGGGACTTCGACCGGGCGTTCGCGATCGCGCGGGAGGCCGGGCTGCTGTCCGCCCCGCACGGCGGCGAGCTGGCCGGTCCGTCGTCGGTGCGGGACTGCCTGGACGACCTGGGGGCGAGCCGGGTCGGGCACGGGGTCCGGGCGGCGGAGGATCCCCGGTTGCTGAAGCGGCTGGCCGACCGGGGGGTGACGTGCGAGGTGTGCCCGGCGTCGAACGTGGCGCTGGGGGTGTACGAGAAGCCGGAGGACGTGCCGCTGCGGACGTTGTTCGAGGCGGGTGTGCCGTTGGCGCTGGGCGCGGACGATCCCCTGCTGTTCGGCTCGCGCCTGGCGGCGCAGTACGAGATCGCGCGGCAGCACCACGGGTTCACGGACGCGGAGCTGGCGGAGGTGGCCCGGCAGTCCGTGCGGGGGTCGGCGGCGCCGGAGGACGTGAAGGCGAAGCTGCTGGCGGGGGTGGACGACTGGCTGGCCGGCTGACCGTGGCTTCGCCTTCCGGCGGTGGTGGGTCGGGGCCGCGCCGGGGGGTGTCCGTCCTCGGAACGGCGCGATGGGGTCTCACACCGACTCACTGTCCGTCGACGCGCCAACCAGCTGCGGGCGGACACCCCCCGACACGTCCCCTTGCGTGGCATGGCGGGTGCGCGCCGCCCCAGCTGCGGACCTACCCGGCCTCGGCGTCGACGCCGCGCACCTGCCGGGTCGCGGTCCTCTCCCCGCGGGCATGCGTGCCGCTGAGGGCGATGGGGGTCCCCCCTGCTCGAGCGAAGCCGAGAGCTTGGGGGAGGGTGGGCGCGGCCTCACCCCGCTCCGCCGGGCTGCGGACCCACCCGGCCTCGGCATCGACGCCGCGCACCTGCTGCGCCGGCCCGCTCCTCCCCGCGGGCATGCGTGCCGCTAAGGGCGGCACGGGTGGGCGCGGCGGCACCCCGCTACGCCGGGCTGCGGACCTACCCCGCCTCGGCATCGACGCCGTGCCCGCCGCTACGCCGGGCTGCGGACCCACCCGGCCTCGGCATCGACGCCGCGCACCTGCTGCGCCGGCCCCCGCCTCACCGCGGGCATGCGTGCCGCTGAGGGCGATGGGGGTCCCCCCTGCTCGAGCGAAGCCGAGCGCTTGGGGGAGGGTGGGCGCGGCGGCACCCCGATACGCCGGGTTGCGGGCCTACCGGGCTTCAGCATCGACGCCGTGCTCGTCGCGACGCCGGGTTGCGGGCCCACCGGGCCTCGGTAGCAGCGCCCCGTGCCTACAGGCTGACCCCGACGGTCACCGGCTCGTTGACCAGGGTGATGCCGAACGCCTCGTGGACTCCTGCCACGACCTCGCGGGCCAGGGCCAGGAGATCCTCGGTGGTCGCGCTGCCCCGGTTGGTGAGGGCCAGGGTGTGCTTCGTGGAGATGCGGGCCGGGCCCTCGCCGTAGCCCTTCGTGAAGCCGGCCTTGTCGATCAGCCAGGCGGCGGAGGTCTTGGTGCGGCCCTCGCCGGCCGGGTAGGCGGGCGGCTCGGCCCCGTCGCCGAGCCGGTCGCGCACCCGGGCGCGGAACGTCTCGAAGTCGGCGTCCGTGAGGATCGGGTTGGTGAAGAAGGAGCCCGCCGACCAGGTGTCGTGGTCCTCGGGGTCCAGGACCATGCCCTTGCCGGCGCGCAGCTTGAGCACCGTCTCACGGGCCTGTGCGAGGGGCACGCGGTCGCCCGGTTCCACCCCGAGGGCGCGGGCCGTCTCGGCGTAGCGGAGCGGGGCGGAGAGGCCCTCGGCGTCCTCCAGGGCGAAGCGGACGCGCAGGACGACGTAGTGCTCGGGGTCGGACTTGAAGCGGCTGTGGCGGTAGGAGAAGGCGCACTCCTCGTTGGAGAGGGTGACCGTCTCGCCGGTGCGGCGGTCGTACGCGACGACCTCGGTGATCGTGGCGGAGACCTCCTGCCCGTACGCCCCCACGTTCTGGATCGGCGTCGCACCGGCCGAGCCGGGGATGCCGGCCAGGCACTCGATGCCGGCCAGGCCCGCCTCCACCGTGCGGGCGACCGCGTCGGTCCACACCTCGCCGGCGGCCAGTTCCAGGGTGGTGCCGTCGAGGGAGAAGCCCTTCGTGGCGATGACGAGGGCGGTGCCGTCGAAGCCCTTGTCGCCGATGACCAGGTTCGACCCGCCGCCGATGACCAGCAGCGGGGTGCCCGTCTCGTCCGCTTCACGGACGGCGGCGATCACTTCGTCGTCGGTGGTGGCGGTGACCAGCCGGGTCGCGGGGCCGCCCAGCCGGAAGGTGGTCAGGGGGGCGAGGGGGGCGTCGTGGAGTTCCTGCACGGGCCCAAGACTACGAGACGGCGCCGAGAGGGTCGGGCACGCGTGCGTGCGGCCCCGTTCCGCGGGGAACGGGGCCGCACGCACGCGTGGTGGTCGTCAGGGCAGCCGGCGGAGCGCCTCGGGCCAGGTGACGGGCAGGTCGTCGCTGTTCGCCTGCCAGGCGGTGAAGGCGGAGTCCTTCATCCGCGGGGCCAGGCCCTGGGAGGCCGGTCCGTGTGCGCCCGCGCGGGCGAAGCTGTGCAGGGCGTCCTTGGACTCCCAGGCCGACAGGGTCCAGAAGGTCCGCTTCAGCGGCCTCGCCCGCAGGGTCGCCCCGTAGGCGCCGGGGCTGCGGCGGATCTGCCGCCACACGCCGGGCGTTCCGGCGAGGAACCTGAGCGCTCCCCACAGGGTGCGGGTCTCGAAGCGGGAGGCGAAGACGTACACCTCGGTGCCGGGTGGCGGGGTGTGCGGGACGGTCCAGGGAAGGGTCGGCATGGCCGCTTCTCCTTGTCGGGTCCGTGCGGGGTCAGTGGGAGGCCGTCTCGAGCACCGGTTCGGGTTCGGCGGGTGCGGCCTGCCGTTCGGTCCGGCGGCGGGTCGGGATCAGCAGGGCGGCGACGCCTGCCAGGGCGACCACCGCGGAGCCGGTGACCAGGGCGGGGCGCATGCCGTCGACGAAGGTCTGGCCGGTCTCGTAGCCGCCCTGGGCCGCGAAGATCGAGGCCATCACGGCGACACCGAGCGCTCCGCCGACCTCCCGCATGGCGTTGTTGGCGCCGGAGGCGATGCCCTGCTCCTGCGGTCGGACGCTGGACATCACCAGGTGGGAGGCGGGGGCGAAGAACAGGGCCATGCCGACGCCGCTGATGATCAGGGCGGGCAGCTGCGCGGTGTAGGAGGCGTCCGTGGTGGCCACGACCGACATGTAGCCCAGGCCCAGAGCCTGGAGGAACAGTCCGGTGGCGACGACCGGGCGGCCGCCGATGCGGTCGGCCATGATGCCGGCGAGCGGGGCGACCAGCATCGGCATGCCGGTCCAGGGCAGCATCCTCAGACCCGCCTCGGTGGGCGAGTAGCCGAGGACGCCCTGCATGTACTGGCTGAGCAGGAAGATCGAGCCGAACATGCCGAGGAACATCAGCAGGCTCGCCGCGTTGATGCCGGAGAACGCCCGCGAGCGGAACAGCCGCATCGGCAGCATCGGGTTCTTGGCGCGCGTGCTGTAGAGGACGAAGGCGACGAGCAGGGCTCCGCCCGCGACCAGCCCGGTCAGGACCAGGGACGAGGTCCAGCCGTCGGCGGGCCCCCGCACCAGGCCGTAGACGACGCCGAACAGGCCGCCGCTGGCGAGCAGGGTGCCCGGGACGTCGAGCGGGGCGCCGGTGCCGTGGGACTCGGCGAGGCGGAGGCGGGCCAGGGGAAGCAGGGCCAGGCCGAGCGGGACGTTCAGCCAGAAGATCCACTGCCAGGAGATGTGCTCGGTGAGGGTGCCGCCGACCAGTGGTCCGGAGGCGACGGCGAGGCCGTTGACGGCGCCCCATATGCCGTAGGCCATGCCGCGCTTGGCGGCGGGCACGGCGGCGGTCAGCAGGGTGAGCGTCAGCGGCATCATCACCGCCGCGCCCGCGCCCTGGACCGCGCGGGCGGCGATCAGGGAGTCGATGCCCGGTGCCATGGCGGCGGCGGCCGACGCTCCGGTGAAGACGGTGAGGCCTGCGATGAAGAGGCGCCTGCGGCCGAAGCGGTCACCGAGGGCCGCGCCGAACATCAGCAGGACGGCGAAGGTGAGCGTGTAGGCGCTCACGGTCCATTCCAGGTCGTGCAGTCCGCCGCCGAGGTCCTCGCGGATGGAGGGCAGGGCGGTGGTGACGACGAGGTTGTCGAGGGCCGCCATGAATCCGGCGACGCTGGTGATGACGAGGGCCCAGCCGGCTCCCCCGCGACGTGCGGTCTGCTGTGACATCGCTCCCCCAAGAACGAATCGCGCGTTGATCAATTAGTTATTGATTACTAACTTTCGCGGTCACAGGAAGGCGCCGACTCCTCGTCCTTCCCGGTCAGTGCTCCGGCCGGCCCGTGGCGCGCACCGAGGGGTACATGCCCTCCCAGACGCGGTGCCCGGCCGGAAATCCCATGGCCACCAGGCAGTTGATGAGCATCCCGTACGCCATGAAGACCGTCGTCTCACCGGCGTCGGCACCGAGCGGCACGTGCACGGTGTCCCACAGCCGCATCCAGCCGTCGCGCACCGACTCACCGAACTCGTGGTCGCCCTCCTCCTCGGCGGCCTTCACGGCCACGTACATCTGCATCTGCATCATGAGCCGCTCGGGGCGCTCCTCGATGACCTTGGTGTACGCGTTGCCCATGGCGTGCAGGGCCTCTTCTCCGTGGAGACCCCGCGAGGCCTCCTCGAAGGTGCGGATGGTGTCCTCGATGCAGCGTTCGACCGCCGCGAGGAAGATCGCCTTCTTGCCGGGGAACAGCCGGAAGAGATAGGGCTGGGAGACGCCGACCCGCCGGGCGATCGCCTCGGTCGAGGTGCCGTGGTAGCCACCCCGGGCGAACTCGGTCGTCGCCGCCCGGATGACGCTCTCGCGCCGCTCTTCCGCACTCATCCTGGCCATGCATACGAAGTTAGTGCTCAATCACTAACCAAGTCAAGAGAAGGCGGTCGGTCGGTTGCGGCCCGGGAGACGGCAGAGGGGCGCCCCCGGTGGGAAGCGCCCCTCACCTGCACTCTTCTGCGCTCAGGCCAGTCGTACGACCGCCCGGGACATGCCCAGGACCTTCTGCCCGGCGCTGGTCGCCGTCAGGTCGACGCGGACCGTGTTGTCGTCGAGCTTGGCCGCGACCTTGCCGCTGACCTCGATCTCGGCGCCGCGGTCGTCGTTCGGCACGACGACCGGCTTGGTGAAGCGCACGCCGTACTCGACGACCGCGCCCGGGTCGCCGGCCCAGTCCGTGACGACGCGGATCGCCTCGGCCATGGTGAACATGCCGTGCGCGATAACGTCCGGCAGGCCGACCTCCCGGGCGAACTTCTCGTTCCAGTGGATCGGGTTGAAGTCACCGGAGGCACCCGCGTACTGCACGAGGGTGGCGCGGGTCACGGGGAAGGTCCGGGCGGGCAGTTCGGTGCCGACCTCGACGTCGGACCAGGAGATCTTCGCCGTCATGGGATCGCTCACGCCTCCTCGGCCGCGCGGGCCACGAGCTTGGTCCAGGCGGTCACGACGTGCTCGCCGGCCTCGTCGTGGACCTCGCCGCGGATGTCCAGGATGTCGTTGCCCGCGAGGGACTTGATCGCCTCGATGGTCGAGGTGACCGTGAGCCGGTCCCCGGCGCGCACCGGGCGGCGGTAGGCGAACTTCTGGTCGCCGTGCACGACGCGGCTGTAGTCCAGGCCGAGCTGCGGGTCCTGCACGACCTCGCCCGCGGCCTTGAAGGTGATCGCGAAGACGAAGGTCGGCGGGGCGATCACGTCCGGGTGACCGAGCGCCTTGGCGGCCTCCGCGTCCGTGTACGCCGGGTTGGCGTCCCCGACCGCCTCGGCGAACTCACGGATCTTCTCGCGGCCCACCTCGTAGGGCGCTGTGGGCGGGTACGTCCGCCCCACGAAGGACTGGTCGAGCGCCATGGCCCGGTACCTCCTGGTTGCTCTGCTGACCGGTACGAGTCGTACAACGACGCGAGGCCGCCCCCGATCACTCGGGAACGGCCTCGTGTACGAGCCTGTTTTATCGCGTTTCGCGGTGCGCGGTGTGCGCGTTGCAACGCGGGCAGTGCTTCTTCATCTCAAGACGGTCCGGGTTGTTACGCCGGTTCTTCTTGGTGATGTAGTTCCGCTCCTTGCACTCCACGCAGGCCAGCGTGATCTTCGGGCGGACGTCGGTGGCAGCCACGTGAGTGCTCCTTGACGAACGGATTGATGGTATTAACGCAGGAAAGAGTAGCCGATTGAAGGACCGACCCCGCAATCGGCTACTGTCAGTAGCGGTGACCGGACTTGAACCGGTGACACAGCGATTATGAGCCGCTTGCTCTACCGACTGAGCTACACCGCTGTGATGCGATCGGACCCCGTCTTGCGACGGGAACCTCTCACACCAGAGCCCCAAAACGGAATCGAACCGTTGACCTTCTCCTTACCATGGAGACGCTCTGCCGACTGAGCTATTGGGGCGAGCGATGAAGACATTACACGGTCGCCCGCCGTTCGCCCAAATCCGTTTCGAGGCTTCCGCCCCCTGCACCCCGACCGCCCTCCCGGCGGCCGGTGCGCGCCCGGATCCATGGCGGCGGACCACACGGGCCGGCCTGCCGAGGGCCCGGCGGACCACACCGGTACGACTATTGCGCTCCTCCCCGACACGGGCGGGAGGCCGCCCTAGGCTCGTCTCACTCTGCGTGATCACGCGTCCTCCCGCGCGCAGCCCGAGCCCCTGGAGTGCGATGCCCGACAGCCGGCCGCAGCCGCCCCCTCCCCCGTCCTCCTCACCCGGCCCGACCGGTCCCGCGCCGCTGCTGCTGTGCGGGGCGCGGCTCACCGACGGCCGGACCGTGGACGTGCAGCTGGTCGGCGGGCGCATCGAGGCGGTCGGCACGGCGGGCAGCCTGCGGGCGGGCGGCGGCACACGCGCGTGCGGGGCCCGGGTGGACCTCGGCGGCTATCTGCTCCTGCCCGCCCCGGCCGAACCGCACGCCCACGCCGACACGGCCCTGTCGGCCGACAGCGAGGGCCCGGTCTCGTACGAACCCGAGGACGTCCAGCGCCGGGCCACCGAGGCCGCGCTGCTCCAGCTCGGGCACGGGGCGACGGCGGTGCGGGCGCACGTGCGCGTGGGGGACGTCCAGGGGCTGGGCTCGCTGGCGGCCGTGCTCCAGGCCGGCCGGGCACTGCGGGGGCTCGCGGAGCTGACGACCGTGGCGGTGCCCCGGGTGCTGACCGGCGTGGCCGGGGCCGACGGGCTGGCGGTGCTGCGGGACGCGGTGAAGATGGGCGCCTCGGTGGTGGGCGGCCGGCCCGACCTCGACCCCGATCCGACGGGCTACGTGGAGGCGGTCCTGGAGGTCGCCTCCGAACACGGCTGCCCGGTCGACCTGCACACGGACGCGGGTGACCCGGCCCGGCTGGCCCGGCTCGCCGCCATGGCGGGCGGGCTGCGCCCCGGTGTGACGCTCAGCCCCTGCGGTGACCTGGGGCGGCTGCCGTCCGAGGTGGCCTCGCGGACCGCCGACCAGTTGGCGGCGGCCGGCGTGACCGTGGTGTGCCTGCCGCAGGGCGGCTGCGGCGGTGTGGACCGCCGCGGCGCCGCGCCGGTGCGGCTGCTGCGGGCGGCCGGGGTGCGGGTCGCGGCCGGGAGCGGTGCCCTGCGGGACGTCTCGAACCCCGTGGGCCGCGGCGACCCGCTGGAGGCGGCCTATCTGCTGGCCTCGCGCTACGGGCTGTCCCCGGAGGAGGCGTACGAGGCGGTGAGTTCCTCAGCGCGGGCCGTGCTGGGGCTCCCCGAGGTGCGGGTGGAGGCCGGTTTCCCGGCCGAGTTGCTGGCGGTGCGTGGGGACCGGCTGGCCGGGGCGCTCTCGCTCGCGTACAGCCGTGTGGTCGTGCACCGGGGGCGTGTGGTGGCGCGTACCAGCGCGGTGCGGGAGTACTGCAGTTCCACCGGTTCCGTGGAACTGGGACTGCCGCGTCAGGGGCGGGGGGACGTGTCGTAGGGGGCGGGGCACGGGGGACGAGGAAGCCCGGGGCGCGTGTGGGCGTGCGAGGGCTCGGGGGTGTGGGGCGCGGGGGTGCGGTCAAGTCGTGCGGCGGACGGGGCTGTCCGGGCGTACGGTCGAAGACATGCGCATTGTCATCGCTGGTGGTCATGGTCAGATCGCGTTGCGGCTGGAGCGGTTGCTCGCCGCGCGCGGGGACGAGGTGGCGGGCATCATCCGCAAGGCCGAGCAGGCCGACGATCTGCGGCAGGCGGGTGCCGAACCGGTCGTGCTCGACCTGGAGTCGGCGTCCGTCGACGAGGTCGCCGAGCGGCTGCGGGGCGCCGACGCCGCGGTCTTCGCGGCCGGTGCGGGCCCCGGCAGCGGCGTTAACCGCAAGGGCACGGTCGACAAGGACGCGGCCGTCCTCTTCGCGGACGCGGCGGTGCAGGCGGGCGTACGCCGGTTCGTGATCGTGTCGTCCATGGGGGCCGACCCGGATCACGCGGGCGACGAGATCTTCGACGTCTACCTGCGCGCCAAGGGCGAGGCGGACGCCCATGTGCGCGGCCTGGACGCCCTGGACTGGACGATCCTGCGTCCCGGCCAGCTCACGGACGACGCCGGTACCGGGCTGGTGCGGCTGGAGGCCCGCACGGGGCGGGGGCCGATCCCGCGCGACGACGTGGCCGCGGTGCTCGCGGAGCTGGTCGACACCCCGGCGACCGCCGGGCTGACCCTGGAGCTGATCAGCGGATCCGCGCCGGTGTCGGTGGCGGTCAAGTCGGTGGCGGGGAACTGACGGTTCGGGTGGGCGCGGCTGCTGCGGCGGGTGGCCGTCGCGACAGTCGCGGCCGCTGCGGCGGGTGACGCCTTCGCGCCGTCAGAACAGGGGCAGTTGGCCGGGGAAGTCCGGGACCACGTAACCGTCCAGGGACGGTTGCTCCGGGCCCGGGAGGGCCGGGCGGCGGGAGCCGGGGCACGAGGTGAGCTCGCCGTGCTCGCGCGCTCCGGGCGGGTCGTGGCGCGCGTACCGCCCGGCGACGACGGCGATCTCGCGGCGGCACTCGGGGCAGAACCTGCGGCGTGAGGACATGGGGCCAGTGTGCCGCGTTGCGGAGGGCGCTTCGTGGTGCACGCCGGAGGGCGCCTCGCGGTGCACGCCGGAGGGCGCCTCGCTGTGCGGGCCCCGCGCGACCCATCCAGTTGCTTAAGTCAATCAATAGGCTTAGCTTGTGCGGGTCACTGCTGCCCCCTGCACGCTTATGGAGGCTCGGCCATGCCCTCAGCCCTGTCCCGCCCCGTCGAGGACGGGAGATCCGCCGCGCCGCGGGCCGACGCGGTCGTCGCGGCCCTGGCCTTCGGCGGGATCGTGGTCTCGCTGATGCAGACCCTGGTCATCCCGATCGTCCCCGACCTGCCCCGGCTGCTGAACGCCCCCGCGTCCGACACCGCGTGGGCCGTCACCGCCACGCTGCTCGCCGCCGCCGTCGCCACACCGGTGATCGGCCGACTCGGCGACATGTACGGCAAGCGCCGGATGCTGCTGGTCAGCCTCGTCATGCTGGTGGCCGGATCGGTGACGGCCGCGCTCAGCGACTCGCTCGCGCCGATGGTCGTCGGCCGGGCACTGCAAGGGCTGGCGTCCGGCGTGATCCCGCTCGGCATCAGCATCATGCGGGACGAGTTGCCCGCCGAACGGCTGGGCTCCGCAACGGCCCTGATGAGCGCCTCGCTCGGTGTCGGCGGCGCTCTCGGGCTGCCCGCCGCCGCACTGATCGCGGACACCTTCGACTGGCACGCGCTGTTCTGGGCCTCGGCCGTCCTGGGCACGGTCGCCCTGGTGCTGGTGCCGGTCGTCGTGCCCGAGTCGCGGGTGCGCACCGGCGGCCGTTTCGACCTGGTCGGCGGCGTCGGCATGGCGGCCGGGCTGGTGTCCCTGCTGCTGGCCGTCTCCAAGGGCGCGGACTGGGGATGGAGCAGCGGCACCACGCTCGGGCTGTTCGTGACGGCCGTGGTCGTCCTGCTGGTCTGGGGCTGGTGGGAGCTGCGGGTGGAGGAGCCGCTGGTCGACCTGCGGACCACCGCACGCCGTCAGGTCCTGGTCACCAACCTCGCCTCCATCGCCGTCGGGTTCGCCATGTTCGCGATGTCCCTGGTGATTCCGCAGCTCCTCCAGTTGCCTGAGGCGACCGGCTACGGGCTGGGCAGGTCACTGCTGGTGGCGGGGCTGACGATGGCGCCGTCGGGGCTGGTGATGATGGTCACGGCACCGGTGTCGGCCGCGCTGTCCAAGGCCAAGGGCCCCAAGAGCACGCTGATGGTGGGCGCCCTGATCGTGGCCGCGGGCTACGGGCTGAACATCGTGCTCATGTCCGAGCTGTGGCACTTCGTGCTCGTCACGTGTGTCATCGGAGCCGGTATCGGCTTCACCTACGGTGCGATGCCCGCGCTCATCATGGGCGCGGTGCCGGCCTCGGAGACGGGCGCCGCCAACAGCCTCAACACGCTGATGCGGTCCATCGGCACGTCGACGGCGAGCGCGGTGGCCGGGGTGATCCTCGCGCAGCTCACGACCCCCTTCGGACCGGCCGTCCTGCCGTCCGAGAACGGCTTCAAGGTCGTCCTCGCCATCGGAGCAGGGGCCGCGCTGCTGGCGTTCGCCGTGGCCGCGTTCATTCCCCGCCAGCGGATGGGGAGTTCGGGGGCGGCCGGCGCGCAGCAGGCGGCGGGCGGGACGCGGGCCGTACCGGAGGAACCGGCCAGGGACGGCGGGCGGGTCGGCGGGTGAACAAGGGCCGGGTGGGGCGAGGAGCCACTCACCCCGCCCGGCGGTCGTGGTCTGGTCCTCGCGTCGTGGCCGGCTCAGGGCAGAGCCGGGCCGAACCACCTCAGCAACTGTTCCTCCAGCCCGAGTTGATCCTCACCGACCCAGGCCACATGGCCGTCCGGGCGCAACAGCACGGCGGGAACGTCGAGTTCCGCACCGCCGTCGACCACCTGGCCGACCCGGTCCGTCCAGCCCGCAGGGGACAGTTTGCCGCCGGTCCGGTCCAGTAGCAGTCCTCTGCCGTCGTGCATCCGCTCGTAGAGGCGGCCGTTGGTCAGCCGCACGTCCCGCAGCCGCCGGCCGAGCAGGTCGTGGCCCGCGCCGAAGTCATAGCGGACGGAGATCGCCGTGACCTTCTCGATCAGGTGCCGGTTCACCGCCTCGATGTCCATGAGTTCGGCCAGCAACCGGCGCACGGCCTGCGCGCCCGGCTCGGGTGCCAGCAACTGCATCTGCGCACGGGTGTTGTCCAGTACGGCGGCGGCCACGGGGTGGCGCTCCAGGTGGTAGCTGTCGAGCAGTCCCTCCGGCGCCCATCCGCGTGCGTGTGCGGCGAGTTTCCAGCCGAGGTTGAACGCGTCCTGCAGGCCGAGGTTGAGGCCCTGGCCGCCGGTCGGCGGATGGATGTGCGCGGCGTCGCCGGCCAGCAGGACGCGGCCGGTGCGGTAGCGCTCGGCCAGCCTCGTCGCGTCGCCGAAGCGGGAGAGCCAGCGCGGTGCGTGCGCCCCGAAGTCGGTGCCGCCGTACGCCCGCAGCTGCTGCCTGAACTCCTCCAGGGTCGGTGGAGCTGTACGGTCCTCGGCCACTCCCTCCGCCGGCACGATGACCCGGTACGTCCCCGTCCCGAGCGGCATGGCGCCGAACCGGAACTGCGTCTTTCGGACCTCGGCCGTCACCGCCGCCACCTCGTCCGGCGACGCGGTCAGCTCCATCTCGCCCAGCAGCGTCTCGGTCCGGCTGGGCTCACCGGGGAAGCCGACGCCCAGTAGCTTGCGCACCGTGCTGCGGCCGCCGTCGCAGCCCACGAGCCAGCGTGAGCGCAGCCGTGCGCCGCCGGACAGTTCGGCCGTCACACCGTCCTCGTCCTGGCTCAGTCCGACCAGCTCGCAGGCGCGGCGGATCTCGGCACCGGCCCCGGCGGCGTGCTCGGTCAGCAGCCGCTCGGTGACCGTCTGCGGGATGCCGAGCATGTACCCGTGCGCGGTGTCCAGCCGCTGCGGCCACGGCTTGGTCAGACCGGCGAAGATGCCGCCGTTCTCGATCTTCTTGCCCTGCGCCAGGAAACGCTCCAGCAGTCCGCGCTGGTCCAGGATCTCGATGCTGCGGACGTGCAGGCCGAGCGCGCGGGCCTGCCCGGTCGGCTCGGCCAGCTTCTCCAGCACCACGACGTCCAGTCCGTGCAGCCGCAGCTCCCCGGCCAGCAGCATGCCGGTCGGCCCACCACCGACGATGATCACGTCGTACACGCGAACCCCCCTTTTCCGCCCATTCCTGCTTCAGGCCGAGGATTCTCCGACAACACGGGGGGCTTGCCGCAAGAGCCCCCTCGCGCTATACGTTGAGAGTGGCGAGGAGCAGGACTCCTCGCCTTTGCTGCGTCCGGTACTTCCGGGGATCGTGGGCGCATGAGTGACGTAGGCCACACCGACCTGCCGTGGTGCAACGCGAAGAAGCCCCTCCGGACTGAGTCCAGAGGGGCTTCCTCATGTGTGGCGGCGCCAGGATTCGAACCTGGGAAGGCTGAGCCGGCAGATTTACAGTCCCCACACGATGGCGCCTCTGCGCTTCTTCTGGCCTGCGGAGAAGCGGTGACCTAAACAGAACGAAACCGATGCCGTCCGCATCTCGTCCGCAGCGTTGAGAGCGTCCCGCTCCTAGGCTTCGTTCACAGGTGCTCCCCACGCTCGCTCAGTGACCTCGCCCCACACCCCGGGAGCCACGGTGCGAGGGTCGACGGCCTCAGCTGGCGCGGAGCTCCGGTACATGCCATTCGGCTGCTCGGACCTGTCGTGCTGCTTGACCCAAAAGACCCGTCGAACGAAGTGGCCGGGCACTGCACCACTCGGGGCATTGACACGAAGTACGGCGTAGCCCACCCGTCGCCCGTTGCCGCGCCAGGGGACCGGACGCTGACGAGTCTTGACCGACTGAGCGACTGACTGTCGGACGTAGTCGAACTTCTCGATGTCCTCCGTCCAGACGATCTCTTCCTCGTGCTCAAGCGCCTTGAGGTGCTCCTGCACGGTTCCCTCCCGCTAGTTGCGCCGTGAGGCAACACTAGGAGCGCCAGTGGTGGCGCAGCATCTACTTCTGGCCCCGGTACACGGGCCAGGCCGTCCCGATCGACCCATGGCGGTCGCGGATGTGGCTGGATGCGTGGGTCCAACTGAGCAGACGCGCGAAGATGACCACGACGGACACCTTGCCGTCGTGGTCATCGTCGGTCGCTGATGGTCGTCGGTGGTCGCCCTCGGACGGCCCGGCTCACTACCTGGTGGCCGAGCCGCTGCTCCCTCGTTTGCATACCCGCGCTGGGCGACTATAGGGCTTGTGGTTGAAATGGTGAAGTAGCTAGCCACACCCTGCTGTGGAGCGTAATGTGACAGCCCGAACCAGCCACGCAAGGATAAGTTCTGTCACGAGGGGTCAGCGTGGAAGAAAACCGTGCCGCCGGCACAGCTTTCATCATTATGCCTTTCACTCGCGAGCTTGACTGGCTACACCACACGATCGTTAGTGCATGCCTCGCCGAGGGTGTGAAGCCTAAACGCGGAGACGACGTCTTCGAGCCCGGATCGGTATTGAACCAAATCCTTGCAGATATTGATGCAGCGGATATCGTCTTCGCTGTATGCACCGGCAAGAGCGCTAACGTCTTCTTCGAGCTCGGGTATGCGTGGAAACAGCATGATCCGATCTTGATTGCTGAGGATACTCACGATCTGCCGTTCGACATCGCTGCATACCGAGCCGCACTCTACGGGCAGGAAAACCCATCGGGCGCGCGTGAGACACTGGAGTGGCGGCTACGCCGATCAATTCGGGCGATCCTTGACCGTGAGCAACTTCCTAAAGGGAAGGCTCTGACCGAACCGCCTGCACGCAAAGGTACGCCTCGCATTACGGCCACGCTCCATAACGTGGGCAGGGGCAGCAGGCGGTTCGTGCTCTCCAACACAGGCACCAGCATTGTTAAACAGGTGAGTGTCGAGGTTCCGCCTGAAGCATCTAGCTTTCACCTCTTGGATAACGACCTGCCCTTGGATGTACTCAGACCTGGCGAAAGTGTTCGCTTGCTAGCGTCGGTGGTAATGGGGGGCGGTAAGTCCATCTTCGATGTGATTATCAAAGGCATGCTGGAAGATGGGACCCCAGTAGAGTTCCCAGTAAAGATCAGCCTATAGCGGGATGGATGTCGGCCATGGAATTCGAAGTTCAGATTTTCCCTGACCCATCGGGATTTTTGCGACGCGCATGCCCCTCTTGCGAAAGAGAGTTCAAATGGTTCCATGGCGAGACGGAAAGGAGGCCCCAAGACTTCCTAGATCCAGAGAACTACTTCTGCCCGTATTGCGGCATCCCTTCCGGTAAGGATTCTTGGTGGACGACATCTCAGCTTGAGTACGCCGAATCGTGCGCCGCTGGGCCGGTCATGGACGAGATCACCAGGATGTTGCAGGAATCGTTCAAGTCAAACAAGTCGCGAAAGAGCGGGATAGGTTTCGAGTTGAGCGTGGACTCCAGCGCAACCCCCGAACCACTCAGCCCGCCTATCGATCCTGACGACATGCTGATGGTCCAATCCCCTTGCCACCCTTGGGAGCCGCTTAAGGTCCTTGACGATTGGATCGACCCAATCCACTGCCTCATTTGCGGAAACCGCTTCACCCTCTAGGCGAGGCGTTGAACAAATCACACCAAGGCGGAGTTCTTATGAAGTCACGTGTCTTCGTCAGCTTTGACTATGACAACGATGCAGTTCTGAAGCAGTTTCTGATCGGACAGTCCAAGCTTGACGACAGCCCGTTCTTCATTTCCGACTGGTCAATCAAGGTCGCTTCGCCTGGATGGAAAGAAGAAGCGCGCCGGAGAATCCGCGCCAGTGACGTCGTGGCAGTGCTCTGCGGCGAGCACACGGATAGTGCCGTAGGAGTCGACGTGGAAGTTCGGATCGCACAGGAAGAAGGGATCCCATACTTCCTCTTGAAGGGCTACAAGGATGTCGCATGTGTCAAGCCGAAGGCAGCAAAGACAGCCGATAAGCTCTACGCTTGGACGTGGCCGCACTTGAAAGTCCTTATCGGCGGTGGCCGGTGAGTGAGAATCCCGAGACGCCAGATCCTACGGTCCTCGACCTCTATAAACTGGCCGTCGAAATGGCCGACAGGGTCTCCGCTCGACGCGGGAGCGCGAATGCTTTTTTCCTTTCAGTGCAAACGACATTGATCTCTATTATTGCTCTAACCTATGAGCGCCTCGAGAAAACGCATCAATGCGTATTTTTGGCACTCTCACTTGCGGGGATTACACTCTCCGCATCATGGTGGCTACAGCTACGCAGTTATAGAGATCTGAACAGTGCGAAATTCACGGTAATCAACAAAATCGAGGAAAAGCTTCCGCTCAAACTCTTTAAGGACGAATGGGAGACTCTAAAACGTGACCCCCTACCCCCACTGCGAAAGCGTTACGCAGAGCTAGGGTATGTGGAAAGAGTCATCCCTGGCGTTTTCGCTTTGCTATATGCACTCTTGTATGCGGCTAGGATAGCTTCATGAACTATCTTGAGTCTGATGCGCGACTGATCAGAAGCTGCGTTCCTCGAAACGTAGGCATTCCAGACAATTCAGACAATTTGTTCCTACTCTATGCAGTTCTCCTGCGCTCAAAAGGTGCAACAGTTACTGCCTCGGACGTTCATGACGCTTGGGCCGCGTGGGCAACGATGACTCGCGGAAAGCACCCGTCGATTCTGCCTTACGCCGAACTTGACACTGACACCCAAATGGAGGACGCGCCCTTCGTGACGGCAATTCGATTGGCCTCATCCCGCCGTCCAAACTCGAAAACTGACTAACAGTGACCGCACCTGGCGCCAGCAGGCGACATAGGGCCCGCTTAGCGCGCCTGCCCTGCCATGACTGCTCGACGAGTGCACAGACCTGGTCAGCCATCACCTGCGCCCCCTTGCGCACCGCTGTGCGCCACCCCTCCGCGCCGGCCAGCAGTCGTGGGAGGCTTACCGGTGGTGTCGACTGCCAGACGGAGAGGGAGAGGGAGTGTCGCAGCAGGCCAACCCTCGGGGAACCTTCCTGAAGATTGCCGACTCAGTGAAGAGGCAGATCGAGGACGACCCGACCATGACAGAGCTTCCGTCGCTGGCTGAACTCATGCGCGATCACAAGGTCTCGCGCGGGGTCGCCCTGCGTGCGTTCGGCGTACTGCGTCAGGAAGGCGTGGCCGAACCGGTGCGGGGCGAGCGGTGGCGAGTCGTACGCGCGGGGGCGCCGGTCGACCGGCGCCCGCTTGATCAGCGAATCGCAGAGGTCATCGCGACTGACGGACTCGAAGTAGGGGAAGCGTTCCCGAGCGCTTCCGTGCTGGCCGAACGGTTCGGGGTGTCACGTCCGACCGTGGCCAAAGCGCTGGAGAAGCTGGAAGCCGCCGGCGTGCTGGCGGGTGGAGGTCAGGGCAGGGTGCGGACGGTCCGCGCCGTGCCGGCACGAGAGGGGCGTTCGTAGCTTGTCGACGTTGACGGAGTGGGCCTACCCCCTGGCTGAGTCGCTGCTCGCTGAGCCGCTGCCACGACGCTGGAAACACTGTCTCGGGGTCGCTGAGCGGGCGCGCAACATCGCGCTCATCCTCGACCAGGACGCGGACCTGTTGGAGGCGGCGGCGGTCCTGCATGACATCGGCTACGCGCCGGACCTTGCCAAGACAGGCTTCCACCCCCTGGACGGCGCGCGGTATCTCCGGGACGTGGCTACCGCCGACGAGCAGGTCGTCAACCTGGTCGCCCATCACTCGTGCTCGTGGCTTGAGGCGGATGCGCGCGGCTTGCGGGCTGAGCTTGACGGCGAGTTCCCCCGTGAGAGCGAGCACCTGAACGATGCGCTCTGCTACTGCGACATGAACACCACCCCGGACGGCACCCCGACCAACCCCGTGGACCGGATCAACGAAATCACCGGGCGCTACGGGCCGGACAGCCTGATCGGCAAGTTCATCCGGCGTGCCGAACCCGAGATCCTCGCGTGCACCTGCCGCGTCCTCGAACGAGTCGCCACCGCCAAGTGTCAGCCGATGTAGGGCGCCGTGCGCGTCCGGTCCATGGCGTGCTCGATCCGGAGCCGCATCGTGGGGTGCACGTCCAGCGTCGCCAGGTCCGCCGGGGCAACCCAGCGGACCTGAGTCGTTTCGTTGCTCGTACGGAGGTCGCCGCCGACCGGCCGGGCCCGGAAGCAAATACTGAACTGCTGACGGACTTCGCCATCGTCGTACTGCATGACGTGCCCGGGGTCTGTGTAGAGTCCGGACACGTCGATCACTTCCGCCCTGATGCCGGTCTCTTCCCAGACCTCACGGACCACCGTGTCACTGATGGACTCCCCCACGTCGTGACCACCGCCGGGCAGTGCCCACCTACCGTTGTCAGAACGCTGGATCATCAACACCTGCCCTGCGTCGTTCTGGACGAAAGCAACGACGGACGGTACGACCGAGTTGGCTGGCGGTGCGTCCGGGTCGTGCAGGTAGTCGATACGTCCCATGGTCAGGCTCCCGTGATGCTCTTGACGTCCTGGTCAGTGACCGGACGCGCGTTCTCCCATGTGTGATCGATGCTATTCGCGTACGTGTTGAAGAGACTTCCGCCGGGGAGTCGCCGCAGGTGCAGTACGGGCGCCATGTAGGCGCCGATGCCGTAGACGTGGGGGTTGACGAGCATCTCGTCATCGGCCCGGTAGATCGAGTTGTACAGCGTCGAATCGTGCAGCCGGAAACCGACGTCCGGGTGACTCCGCATGAGGGGCCGGTACAGCACGAGGGCATTGCGGATCTTGCCGTCCATGATGTGGTGTCCCTCGTCAATGCCGCGTTGCCGGACAGCCGCACACTCCGGGTCCCCCAGCAGGATGCGCACCCGCGCACCCGCTTCCACCTTCGCCCTCACGAGGTCATGGAAGAGCGGGTCCTCAGACAGGAAGAGACCCGAGTACACGAGGACGTCTAGGTTTCGCTCAGCACGTCCGTACAGCTCTCGCCAGAGGCCAGTAGGCACCGTGTGACGATGCGGGTAGACCGTCGCTATCTCGGCTTTGGTGAGGTCCGCCGCACTGCCGACGGTCCGCCCGTCCTCCCACAGCATGGTGACGTCGACCTTGAGGGCCGCTGCCGTCGCGTACTGATGACGCAGGTACGGCACCTTGCCCTGGGTAATCCAGCGTTCGACCGTCTTGGGGCTCACCTCGATCGCCTCAGCGAGGCTCTGCACGGTCATGCCACGGGCGAGGAGAGCGGTCCGTAAGCGCTCGTTCGACATCTGCACCCCCGGTGGGACGTCTAGGGACTTCTTGACCGTAGCTAGAAGTCCCAGAGCTGTCCATGAGTGGGGTGACCAACTCCCCTGAGCTGCCGGAATTCTGAAGATGCGTCAAGACGTCCCGGCGCGAGACGAAGAGATTGCGTCGCCGTACTTGACGAACCCCTATGCGGTACCTGTAAAACAGGTACCGCATCGCACGGAGGAAAGCCCCGGCTCTCGCTGAGGGTGAGTACGAAGGAAGCGGCCGTTAGTTGAGAACTGAACAGTGATCGTGCGGGGCTGACGCGAGAGCGGCGGTCACGGCAGGTGCCCAGGGCGAGGGTCCGGGGGCAAACCGCCGTGGTGAACCGTTGCTCTCCCCCTACGCGCCTGGCAGGCGCCACCCGGTCTCGGGTGTGGGGAAGTACAGCGGGGCCCCAACGCACGTGGCGGCAAGAGTGAGACCGCCCCCGCGACGACCGGGTGATGTCGTCGGCGGCAATGCCAAGCCCACCGGCTCCGGAGAAAACCCCTGATCTGGGGTTCCGCCCGGTGTGGGCCGCCCTGCTGGCGTCAGAGCAGTGACGATGACGCACCCGACTTCACCGGCTCGGGACCGGTGCCCCGTGGCAACGGAGCACCGATGCAAGCCGTGTCCCTGCGAACGCGGGAGGTCGGTCGTGAACCGAAGACATACAAGGGCGCCGCCGCTCGGACCGGCCGGCGGCGCCTGCACAGCAAGCACGGTCCACCACGGCTCGCAGCACATCCCGCTGCGGCCGGCTGCCTCTCCCGCCCGTCCGTTCCGCGCATGGCGTGAGGACGTACGGACGGGAGCGCGGGGAGCCGGAACCGACTCCAACGGCAAGCGACTCCCGGGGGGCCACCCGGGAGCCGTGTTCGGGCCGTTCCTCTCTGGAAGGAACCACGACCCATGAGCGACATCGTCACATACCAGGACGCCGCTACGGCGTTCGCGGACTTCATCGAACCGACCGCTGCGGAGCTGGACGCGATCGAGCAGGAGATGCCCGTCATCCTGGCGGACGTCGACCTGTTGGACGCGCACATCGTCACCCTGGACCGCACCCCGAGCGAGCTGGACGAGCGGCGTATCCGCCGGGCCCGGCGCCGGGCGCTCGCCGCCCGCGTCGCGCTGGTCAACCGCGCGGCAGGTACGAGCATGCCTGGGGGTGCGGCATGACGCTGGAAGAGCTCGCCATCCCGCTGCGGACGCTGCGACTGCTGGCCGTGGACTTCCCGGGCCTGTCCGCCCCCAACGTGGACGTCTCCCCCCTCTACCCGGAGCGGCTGCGGCTGTCCTTCCACGACACCTCGTGCGAGAGCCTGGCCGCGTTCGAGCAGTGGCGCACCGCGCTGCGTATCGCGCCGGACGCGGTCGACGCCCGCACCCAGAGCGACGGCCGCACCCGCGTCCTGGCGGCTGAGGGATCGTTCGCCGGCGCGGTCATCGTCCTGACCGCGTACGCCGACCTCCCCGCCGCCGACCGTGCCCCGGCGGGAGGTGCCCGGTGAAGGCCAAGACCGTGCTCCCGGCTGTCGCGATGACGGCCGTGTCGATGGTGCTCACCCTCGCGGTGGTCATGATGTGGCTGGGTGCGGCAGTGTCGTGGCCGGTCGCCCTGATCGTCGGTCTCGGTATCGACGGTGGATGGCTGGCCACCCTCGCCTACGAACGCCGCCTGGCCGCGCAGGGCGACCACAACCGCACCGTAACGGCGGTCGGCTGGTCCTTCGGCGTTCTCGCCGCCGGCGTCTTGGTCGCGCACGCGCTGACCGTTGAGCACTCCGCCGGCGCGTGGCTGGCCGTGGCGTGGCTGCCGATCGCGGCCAAGGCCCTGTGGCTCGTGCACAGCCTGTGGGAGCGCACGGCGCTCACGCCGCTCGCGCTGGACGCGATCCGGGGAATCCAGCAGGAGGCACGCGACGAAGCCGCCGTGGCCCGTGCCCGGCTGCGGGCGGAAGCGGCCACCGAGGAGACGCGGCTGACGGCCGTGACGGAAGCCGGTGCCCGCGTCGCACGCGTCCAGGCACAGACCGCACAGACCCTCGCGGGTGCGTGGTCGACGCTGGAGTCCGCCCGCAAAGGCGAGGAGACCGGCAGGGCCCTGACCAGCGTGACGACCCCCGTCACACCCGACGTCACGCCTCGCTGGGAACTCCCGGTGTGGGGCCCGACCGATCCGGTGCCGGCGCTGGAGGCGGGGGCGCCCTCGCTGTCGGATGACGCGCTGGACACACTCGTTAACGACATCCGGCACAGCCAGACGCCGCCCCTGTCGTACCGCGACATGGCCGCCCGCTTCCGGGCCGCCGGCCACTCCGCCTCTGAGGTCCGGCTGCGGGCCGCGTGGAAGCGCGTCGCCTGATGGCTGCGCTGCCGGTCTACCGGTGGCGCCTGGCCCCGGACGGCTACGCCACCCGCCGCCAACTCCGGGCGCGCGGGCTGCGGCCCGGTGGTCAGGGTGTGGCCGCGCAGCTCGAACGGCCGCGCCGCCGTCGGGCCCCGCTGGTCGCCTACCTCTACCGCGTCGACCTGGCCAAGCCGGTCCGTCCGATGACGCCGGCCCGGTGGGCGGCGCTCGCCAAGGCCAACGCCGCCCGCCGCACCTGCCCCGCCTGCGGTCGTGACGCCGGCTACGTCATCCCCCCGACGCTCGGCATGTGCGTGCCGTGCGCCTACCCCGAGCAGTACGCCGCCTGAAATCCGGCAGAGCCCGTCCGACCACCTCCTACAGCGACGGACCGGGCCCCGCCTTCCCTCTGCGAGAGAAGGAAGTCTCAGTGAAGCATCCCGACGACGACCACGAACTGTTCAACCGCCTGGAAGCCGAAATGGCCGCCGACCACGGCGCCGACGTGGTCGACTTGGACAAGGCACGCGCCGCCCGCGAACCGGCCCCCACCCCCACCCCGGAGTCTGAGCCGACCGACCCGGACACGCCGGTCATGGTCGACCAGCCCGCCCCCGCGGCTACCGGTCCCGGCTACCTCGGTCGGCTCGCCGGCGCCCGCCGCCGCGCGGTCGTGCCGGTCTGGCTCAAGTCCGTGGTGGAGCTGCGCACCGCTTCCGCATGGGTAGCCCGCCACTACGCCCACGCCGCCGGCTACCACGCGCTTCGTGCCCCGGTCTACGCCGCCCGCCTCGCCTTCCAGGCCCCGGCCGGCGCTGCGAAGGTGGTCGGGGGCACGATGCGGTGGGTGGCCGACCGCGAGGGCGAACCGGTCCGCCTGGCCGCCGTGCGGCGTGAGGACGCTGCCGAGTACCTGAAGCTGTCGCGGCAGCGTGACGGACGGGTGCGGCTGCGGACCCTGGTCGCCGCGCTCGCGATGTTCACCGGTCTCGGTCTGGCGCTCGCCCTGTACGTGCTGGCCCCCGACTGGCTGCAAGCCGTCTCCGTGGGCGCGGTCGTCCTCGCCCTGGGGGCCGCCGGCCGTAAGGCTGACGCCCCGGTCGTGCACCGGGCGGTGGAACTGCCCAAGGCGACCAAGCTGACCAGTGACATCGTCCTGCGGGCGCTGGGTGCGCTGAGCATTCCCGCGATCAATCAGGCGCAGGGCAAGGGCCGGGACGGGTTCGAGTTCACCGCCCCCATCACCCGCGACGGGCCCGGCTGGCGCGCAGAGGGAAACCTGCCCTATGGCGTGACCGTGACGGACATCATCGAGCGTCGCGAGCGGCTCGCCTCCGGTCTGCGCCGCCCCCTGGGCTGTGTGTGGCCCGAGGCGGTCCCGGATGAGCACACCGGGCACCTGGTGCTGTGGGTCGGGGATCAGGACATGTCCCGGGCGTCTCAGCCGGCGTGGCCGCTGCTGAAGTCCGGGCAGGTGGATCTGTTCAAGCCGGTCGCTTACGGCACCGACCAGCGCGGCCGGTGGACCGAAGTCACGCTCATGTACATCGCGGGCGTCATCGGCGCGATCCCGCGCATGGGCAAGACGTTCCTGTTGCGTCTGCTGCTGCTGATCGCGGCTCTGGATCCGCGTGCTGAGCTGCACACCTACGACATGAAAGGCACCGGCGACCTGGACCCGGTGGGCAACGCGGTCGGGTACCGGCACGCCGCCGGCGACGACGACGAACCGGTGCAGTACGCGCTGGACGACTTCCGGGCCCTGCGCGAGGAACTGCGCCGCCGCACGAAGGTGATCCGCTCCCTGCCCCGTGACATCTGCCCCGAGTCCAAGGTGACCAGCGCCCTTGCCGACAAGCGGTCGTTGGGGCTGCACCCGATCGTGGTCGGGGTGGATGAGTGCCAGGTCCTCTTCGAGCACCCCGAGCACGGCAAGGAGTTCGAGGAGATCATCACCGACCTGGTCAAGCGCGGCCCCGCCACCGGCATCGTTGTCCTGCTGGCCACGCAGCGCCCGGACGCCAAGTCGCTGCCCACCGGCATCAGCGCCAACGCTTCGGCCCGGTGGTGCCTGAAGGTGATGGGCCAGCTGGAGAACGACATGGTGCTGGGCACCTCCGCCTACAAGCGCGGGGTGCGGGCGACCATGTTCGCCTGGGGAGACAAGGGCATCCACTACTTCGTGGGGGAAGGCTCCGACGCTCGTATCGTGCGCTCTGTCTACGTCGACGCCGGCGGCGCCGAAGCCATCGCCGCCCGCGCCCGCCGCGTCCGCGAGAAGGCCGGGCTGCTCGCCGGCCACGCCCTCGGGGAAGCACCCGAGCCGACCACGGCGGCCTATGACCTGCTGGCGGACATCCTCGCGGTGGTCCCGGCCAAGGAGGCCAAGGCGTGGTCGGAAACCATCGTGACCCGGCTGGCGGACCTGCGCCCGGAGGTCTACGACGGATGGGACCCCGATGCACTGGCCGCCGCGCTCAAGCCGCACGGCGTGTCCACCATCCAGGTCGGACGCCGGGTCAAAGGCAAGGTCGTCAACCGGCGCGGTGTCGACCGCTCCCACATCACCACCGCGATCACGGAGCGTGACGGAAAGCGGGACGCGGGCTGAGGCTCCGGGGCCGCTAACGATAGCGGCAGCCCTCGCTAACGTTAGCGGCCCTGCTAGCGCCCCAAACCACCTCTGATCAGGCCGCTAGCGGATAGCGGCCCACCTGCGCAAACCCCGAAACCCCGCCAGGAAGGGCCCCACGTGACCCCCGCCCTGCTCGCTATCGCCTGCCTGCTCACCGTCACCTTCGGTTACGCCGGGGTGTGTGCGGCGTCGCCGTTCGGTGACTGCCGCCGCTGCCGTGGCATGGGCCACGCGCTCAAGACGGACCGCAAGGGACGCATGAAGCGCGGCAAGGACTGCCGCCGCTGCCACGCCACCGGCAAGCGCATCCGCACCGGCCGCTGGCTCTACAACCGCTGGGCGCGCATCTACCGCGCCGGCACCGACACCCCGGAAGGCTCCCGATGATCCTCGACATCTCCGCCGTGCTGCTGTTCGGCGCCGCCTCCGTCTTCGCGGTCAAGACCAAGTCCGCCGGCGGCGGCGCCGCGCTCGTGCTGTTCCTGTTCGGGTTCTTCGCCGCCGGCACCGGCGCCTACGAGCCCATCCACAACCTCGTACAGGCATCCGCCGACGCCCTGTCCGCCCTCGACAACTGAAGGAGACCCGGCCGTGAACGAACCCACCACCCACCGGACCGCGCCCCTCGTGGTCCACCACCCCACCCCGATCACCCCCGTCATCCACGCGGCGCCGGTCGTCCCCGTCCAGCCGGGCCACGTCCCGACAGTGGCGAGCGTCGTCCTGCCGGACGGCCGCGTCGTCACCGGCTACGCCGTGGCACCGGCTCAGCCGGAACCGGTCGCCGCCAAGCCGGCCGTGTCCCGCACGGCGGTGAACGTCGCCCTCGGGGGCGTCGGGTTCCTCGCGGTGTGCGGCGGCCTACTGCTGCTCACCTCGTTCATCGCCGCCCTGACCGCATTCATCGGCCAACTCATCATCCTCGCCGCCGTGATCTTCGGCGGATGGATCGCCGTGCAGGTCTTCAGCGCGAGCGGCCACCACAGCGGGACCACGGTCAACATCCGCAAGGCCGTGATCAAGCGCAACCACTTCCACAGCTAGCTACGCCAAGGGCGGCCCCCGTCTCGGCAAAGTCCGGGGCCGCCCTTGTCCAACCGTCCTCAACAGACCTGTTGGAGGTCTCCCAGCATGACGCAACCGACCCCTATCCGGCGAGCACCGGACACCTTCCGGCCGATCCGGGTCCTGGACGCCTACTCATGCATCGGCGGCGCCACCGAAGGCATCAAGCGCGCCATCCTCGGCGTGCATGTGACCGGCGTGGACATCCAGGCACAGCCGGACTACTGCGGCGACGCCTTCCACCAGGGCGACGCGATCGAGTTCATCCGCGCGCACGGCCACGAATTCGACTTCATCCACGCCTCCCCGCCCTGCCAGGGCGAGGGCGCCCCCACCAAGGGCACCAACCGCGCCCGGAACGCGGCCATCGGCCGGACCTACCCCCGGCTGATCGCGCCAACCCGGGCCGCGCTGGAGGCGACGGGGCGGCCGTACGTGATGGAGAACGTGGCCGGCTCCGAGGTCCGCAAGGACCTGCGCCTGTGCGGCGAGATGTTCGGCCTGGACGTGATCATGCACCGCTACTTCGAGTTGGGCGGCTGGTCGGCCCCGCAGCCCGCGCACCCCCGCCACCGGGGCTACGTGCGCGGCTGGCGCCACGGCGTCTACCGCGAGGGTCCCTACGTCGCCGCGTACGGCCAGGGCGGCGGTAAGGCCACCGTGCAGGAGATCCGCGACGCCAAGGGCATCGACTGGTCGACCGATCATCTCCGACTGCGGGAGGCACTCCCGCCCGCCTACACCGAGTGGATCGCATGCGCCTGGCTCGCCACCCTCGCCCCCGCGCTGGGGGTGGCGGCATGAGCGACACGCTGTACCCGCAGCACCTCGCGCTGAGTCTGGCAGCGTCCGGCGTGCCTGTGCTGCCCCTGCGCCGGGGAAAGGTGCCGTTCGGCAACTGCCCCGCGTGCGCGGACAACGCGTGCGGCGGCCGGCCGAACATGAAGACCCCGGGGCCCTGCGACTGCCCCGACGTTTGCCACGCGTGGGCCGCCGCCACCACCGACCCGGCGGTCATCGTCTCGCCCCCGTGGCGGGCGGCGTGGCGGCGGGCGGTGTGTGTCGGCTACCACCCAGGCGGCGCCCGTCTGACCGTGGTCGACCTGGACGACGCGGAAGCCATCGCATGGGCCCGCGGTTCCTTGCCCGCCACGCGCACGGTGCCGACGACGCGCGGTGAGCACTGGATCTACCAGGGCGCCATGCCGTCGTCCAACGCCGTGCGGCCCGGTGTCGACATCAAGTCGTCCATGTCCTACGCCCGCTACCTCGGGCCCGGCACCGGCACCATGACCGACCTGCCCGACGCCGTACGCGCCCTCGCGGTGAAGAAGCCGCCGACGGTCCGGTCGGCGCCGCACGCCGCCGCCGTACCTGCGGGGCCCGGGAGCGGGGAGTGCCCACACCGCACGCCCGCCTACCTGGAACGCGGCATCGCTATGGCCGTGCAGCGCATCACCACGGCCCGCAGCGCGATCCACGCCACGGTCTACGGGGCGTTCCTCGCGGTGCTGTCCCGGCACGGCCGGTGCGGCTGCCTCACCGACACCCACGTCGCCCGGTTGTTCACCGCCGCGCAGACCAAGGGCGAGACTCTGCGGCACTGCACGGACGCGTGGAACAACGCCCGCACCACGTTGGGAATGTGACGATGTCCGACGACGACAAGAACCCCGCACGCCAGGTCATCACCGACTACGCCCAATCCCACTTCCGGTACTTCCGCACCGCTGACGGCACCGTGTACGCGCAGAAGAACGGCCACCCCGTGGCCCGACCGATCCGCTCCCAGGGCACCACCGGAAGCCACCGGCAGGAACTCATGGTCGGTCTATTCCGCGACGGGGTAGGCGTGTTCAACGGCACGGCCATGAAGGAAGCGCTGGACTTGATCGAAGCGTTGGCGCTGACCGAGGACGTGCAACCCGTGCACATCCGCGTCGCTCCCGGGTTCGACGGGGCAACGTGGCTTGACCTCGGGCGCAGCGACGGGCAGTCGGTGCGTATCCACCCCACCGGCTGGGACATCCGTACCCCGGACCCGCGTGAGGTGTGCTGGCGCCGTACTCAGCTCACGGGGGAGTTGCCCCTGCCGGTCCGGGACACCAACGGCAAGGGCATCGATCTGTTGATGCGGCTGTGCAACTTCGCCAACGCCGAGACGGAGTGCCTGGCCATTGCGTGGTTGATCGGCTGCCTGGGTCCGTCCGTGCCCGTCCCCGCGCCGTTCCTCACCGGGCCCCAGGGGGCGGGCAAGTCGACGGGCGGGCGGATGCTCGTACGGATCATCGAGGGTATGAGCGGCGACCTGCGCCGCGCGCCGAAGGATGAGGAAAACCTGATCGCGGCGGTCGCCGCCGGTTGGGTCACCGCCCTGGACAACCTCTCCCACATGACCCCTGACCTGTCCGACGCAATGTGCTGCATCGTCACCGGTGCCGAGAACGTCAAACGGGCCCTGTTCACCGACGGGGACGTGTTCCGCGTCGGCTACCGCCGACCGCTGCTGCTGACCGGCATCGACGTGGGCGTTATCCGCCCCGACCTCGCCGAACGGCTCCTCCCGCTGCGGCTGGAACGCCCCCGCGTGCGGCGCACCGAGGCGGAACTGTGGTCCGACTTCGCAGAGGTGCTGCCCGTCATCCTCGGATCGCTCCTGGACCTCACCGTGCAGGTGCGGGCGGCTGAGGCGGACATCCCGACGGACCTACGCATGGCCGACTTCGCGCACCTGTGCGCGCAGCTCGACGCCGCAACTGGTCTCGGGGCACTTGCCGCCTACCGGGCCAGCCTGGACGACCTCAACGACGACGTCATTGAGGGCGACCTGCTGGCGCAGACCGTGCTGAAGCACGCTGCCGGCATCGCGCCCGGGGCGGAAGAGCGGATGACGTCCGCCGAGTGGCTGTACGCCCTCACGGGCCTCTACAGCGGCGAGGAGTGCCGTCCCCTTCCAAAAGGCTGGCCGACTACCGGAAAGGTGCTCTCAGACCGTCTCAAGCGCCTTCAGCCCACCCTCGCCGCCCGTGGCGTCCTCATTGACTGGGGACGCACCAAGACGTCCCGGTACATCGAGATCGCGCGCCCCACCGCACCACCGCCGCCCGAGCAGGAAGCCGCCTTCTGACCGCCCGGCACCCGGCGGGCCGGAACAAGCAAGAGGAGCACCCGGCAACGCGTGCTCCTCTTGCTGTTCGGCGGCGGCCGCCGCCCTGCGAAGGTCGCGCCGCGAAGCGGCTCCTTCTTCATGCCCTGAGCCGCGCACCACAACAGACACCAACCCCTCTTTGTCCCACGTAGGAAGACGCTGCGTCACCTGCGTCACCCACACCCCGCAAACGGCGTGTGAGCTGCCGGAACAGCGGTGACGCAGACGGCCGATTCCTGCGTCACCCCGCGTCACCCGCGTCACCCGGTGACGCAGGTCTACGTCACCGGTGACGCACCTGCCAGGACCTGCGTCACCCTGAAACCGCAGGTCCGGGCCCCGAATGACGCAGATGACGCGGGTGACGCCGAAATCCGCACCTCGGACACAGCCGCGTACACCCGCACCCCGAAATGCCCAGGTATGGAGACCCCAGCATGACCACGCCCACCCGGCACCGCCGCACTCCGAAAGACGAGTTGATTCCCCTGCCGGAAGTTCTGGAAGAACTCGGCATCAGCCGCCCGACTTGGTACCGCTGGCGCGACCGTGGCCTCACCCCCGAGGCACGCCGCACACCGTCCGGCCGCATCTGCGTACGCCGCAGCGTCCTGGACGCCTTCAAGGACGAGTTGGAGGCCGCGTGACCGAGTGGAGCTACACCGTTAAGTTCTGGGCCATCCGAAAGCGCAGCTACCGGAAGCCGTACCAACTGCGTTGGATGGTGGGCACCCGCGAACACGCGGAATCGTTCCTCACCCAGGGCTTGGCCGACAGCCGCCGGTCGGAACTCATGACGGCGGCCCGGAAAGGTGAGCCGTTCGACGTGGAGAGCGGCCTCCCGAAGTCCATGGTCGACCAGAAGCGTGACATCTCCTGGTACGAGCACGCACGCAACTACATCGCGATGAAGTGGGACGACTCCCCCGGCAACACCCGGCGGACGTTGGCCGAAGCCATGGCGACCGTGACGCCGGCGTTCGTGAAGGACACCAAGGGCATGCCCGACGCCCGGACCGTACGGAGCGCCCTGTACGGGTGGGCGTTCAACAAGAACCGGTGGGAGGAAGAGCCTCCGGCCGAGGTGGCACAGGTGCTCGCCTGGTTCCAGCGGAAGTCGCTGCCCATGTCGGCCCTCACGGACCGGCTGTTGGTGAAGGCCGCGCTCAGGGCCCTGTCCAAGCGGCTGGACGGGAAGACGGCGGCCCCGGGGACGATCAGTCGCAAGCGTGCGATCTTCTACAACTCCCTTGAGTTCGCGGTCGATGCCGAGTTGCTGACGGACAACCCTTTGGACCGCGTCAAGTGGAAGGCGCCCGAGCAGGTTACGGAGGAAGTGGACCCGGCATGCGTCCCGAATCCGGCGCAAGCCGCCAAGCTGCTGACCGCAGTGCGTGACCAGAGCAAGCGGGGGCGCCGGCTCGCTGCGTTCTTCGGCTGCATGTACTACGCCGCCGCGCGGCCGGCGGAAGTGATCGGCCTACGGGTCACGGACTGCGATCTTCCCCGGCGGGAGTGGGGCGTGCTCCGGCTCCATGAAACCCGTCCCCGATCCGGCACCGCATGGACAGACAGTGGTGAGGCGCACGAGAAACGGGGCCTGAAGCACCGCCCGCGGAAGGCAGTGCGGCCCGTGCCGATTCCGCCGGAACTGGTCGCGCTCCTGCGGTGGCACCTCACCGCGTACGGCACGGCGCCGGACGGCCGCGTCTTCCAGACGCTGCGGGGTGGACTCGTGCAGGACACCGGATACGGGGAGGTGTGGGCTGAAGCGCGGTCGCGCGCTCTCACGCCAGCCGAGTTCCACTCTGCACTGGCGAAGCGGCCTTATGACCTTCGTCACGCCGCAGTGTCTACCTGGCTCAGCTCGGGCGTGGAACCACAGCTCGTGGCTGAGCGGGCGGGCCACAGTGTGGCGGTCCTGTTTCGCGTGTACGCCAAGTTCCTGAAGGACGGTGACGACGCGGCCAACGCCAAGATCTCCGCCCGATTGGAACGGAGCGTCTGACGCGGCGGAAATCCCGTCCGCGCTCCGTCCGCAGAGTCCGAGACGGGGCGTTCGAACGCGAGACAGGGTGAGACACCCCGCCCCTCGGGGCGGCGTACGGCAAGAGGCCCGTGACCTGCTGATATCGCAGGTCACGGGCCTCTTGTTTCCGTGTGGCGGCGCCAGGATTCGAACCTGGGAAGGCTGAGCCGGCAGATTTACAGTCTGCTCCCTTTGGCCGCTCGGGCACACCGCCGGGGTTTGCTGCCCGTCGAGCCGCTTTCCGCGGCGCTCCGTGGCAACGACGTAAACAATACCCGATGCGGAGGGGTGCTTCGCCACCCGATTGATCTGCGCTCGGAGGGCCGGGGGTGGCTAGGCTTGTGCGGATGCGGCCCGGGCCCGGAACGGTTCCTGCCGCACCCCTCACACACGCGGTACGCACGACACGCACCCCGATACAAGGAGCCACAGGACATGGCCGACTCCAGTTTCGACATCGTCTCGAAGGTCGAGCGGCAGGAGGTCGACAACGCACTCAACCAGGCCGCCAAGGAGATCTCGCAGCGCTACGACTTCAAGGGCGTGGGTGCCTCGATCTCGTGGTCCGGCGAGAAGATCCTCATGGAGGCGAACTCCGAGGACCGGGTGAAGGCCATCCTCGACGTCTTCCAGTCCAAGCTGATCAAGCGGGGCATCTCGCTGAAGGCCCTGGACGCGGACGAGCCCCAGCTCTCCGGCAAGGAGTACAAGATCTTCGCGTCGATCAAGGAGGGCATCTCCCAGGAGAACGCGAAGAAGGTCGCGAAGACCATCCGTGACGAGGGCCCCAAGGGCGTGAAGGCGCAGGTGCAGGGCGAGGAGCTGCGGGTCAGCTCCAAGAGCCGTGACGACCTGCAGGCCGTCATCAACCTGCTCAAGGGCAAGGACTACGACTTCGCGATGCAGTTCGTGAACTACCGGTAGGTCCGGCTGCCGGGCCGGTCCTCCGGCCCGGACGCGGAGGAGCAGAGGGTGGGTGTCCGTTCCGGCGCCCACCCTTCCTGCTCCCGCGAACACGGCCACCCCGGCCGTCGGGCGCGGTGAGGGCCTGCCCTGGTCAGTCCCGGGAGTGACCGAACAGGAGGCGGTAGGCGATGAGCAGCACCAGCGATCCGCCGATCGCCGCGGCCCAGGTCGTGCCGTCGTAGAAGTCCTTGGTGATCGGGTGGTCCATCCAGCGGGCCGATATCCAGCCGCCGATGAACGCGCCCGCTATGCCGATCAGGGTCGTGCCGATGAGACCGCCCGGGTCGCGGCCCGGCAGCAGGAACTTCGCGATGGCTCCGGCCAACAGTCCCAGGATGATCCAGCTGATGATGGTCATGCCGTGAACCTGCCCTTTCACGCTGTGCCCGCACGGCCCCGGCTCCGTGAGCTTGCTCCCGGGCGGCCGGCTGTCGCGGGTGGTGCCACGGTGTCCGCGAGTGCGTCGTCGTTGCCGCGCGCGTTCATGCCGTCTTGACGGGGAGGACGTCCGCGGGACATCCACCGGTTGCGGTGATCAGTAGGGTGCGACGCGTGACAGCCTCCGGTTCAGAACTGCGCCGCACCCTGGGTGTGGGCGACGCCGTGGTGGTCGGACTCGGTTCGATGGTAGGGGCGGGGATCTTCGCCGCCCTCGCGCCCGCGGCCCACGCGGCCGGGTCGGGGCTGCTCCTCGGGCTCGCCGTCGCCGCGGTGGTCGCCTACTGCAACGCCATGTCGTCGGCTCGCCTCGCCGCCCTCTACCCCGCGTCCGGTGGCACGTATGTGTACGGGCGCGAGCGGCTCGGGCCGTTCTGGGGATATCTGGCGGGCTGGTCCTTCGTGGTCGGGAAGACGGCCTCCTGTGCGGCCATGGCGCTCACCGTGGGCGCGTACGTCTGGCCGGGGCAGGCGCACGCGGTGGCCGTCGCCGCCGTGGTGGCGCTGACCGCGGTGAACTACGGCGGTGTGCAGAAGTCCGCGTGGCTCACGCGGGTGATCGTGGCGCTGGTCCTGGCCGTCCTCGCTTCCGTGGTGGTCGTGTGTCTGGTGTCGGGTGAGTCCGATGCCGCGCGGCTGCGCATCGGGGCGTCGGGTGGGGTGGACGGGGTGTTGCAGGCGGCCGGCCTGCTGTTCTTCGCGTTCGCGGGGTACGCCCGGATCGCGACCCTGGGCGAGGAGGTCCGTGACCCGGCACGGACCGTCCCCCGGGCGATTCCCTTGGCCCTGGGCATCGCGCTGGTCGTGTACGCGTGTGTGGCGGTGGCTGTCCTTTCGGTTTTGGGGGTCGGTGGGCTGGGGAGCGCGACGGCGCCACTGGCGGACGCGGTGCGGGCCGCCGGTGTGCCCGGGCTCGTGCCGGTGGTGCGGGTCGGGGCCGCCGTGGCCGCGCTGGGTTCGCTGCTCGCGCTGATCCTGGGGGTGTCGAGGACCACGTTGGCCATGGCCAGGGACCGGCACCTGCCGGTGGCGCTGGCCGCGGTCCATCCCCGGTTCCGGGTGCCGCACCGGGCGGAGTTGGCGGTGGGCACGGTGGTCGCCCTGCTGGCCGCCACGGTGGACGTCAGAGGCGCGATCGGGTTCTCCTCCTTCGGTGTGCTCGCGTACTACGCCGTGGCCAACGCGTCGGCGTGGACGCTCGATTCGTCGTCGGTGGCGCGGGTGGTGCCGGCGGTGGGGCTGGTCGGGTGTGTGGTGCTGGCGTTCGCGCTGCCGGGCGGGTCCGTGGCCGTGGGTGCGGGCGTGCTGGCGGTGGGGGCCGTCGCGTACGGGGTGCGGCGGCGGTGGGGCGGGAACGGATCCGCGTCCGGGGCCGGCGGCGCGTGAGGCCGAGGGCTTCGCGTCGGCGGCGTCGGCGAGTCGTGCTTCCGCCCACGGGGTGAGCGGCTGCGTCGTCAACGATGAGCGGGCCCCTGTGGCTGTATGAGGCCGGGTCTGTCAGTTGAGTCGTCGGTGGGCGTGGTGGTCATCGGGCTCGGCGACTGCTCGATCGCGGTCATGGGTTCATCTTGCGGGCCGTCGGCGGAAGATGTGCGGGGCTGTGGACAACCCCCCGCCTGTGGACAACCTGCGTCTGTGGAGACCCTCCGCCCGTGAGGGGCCAGGCCTGCGCCGCGGCGTCAGCGGGCTGCGAACGGCTCGTGCGTCCGCACGATGTCGCGGCCCAGCGGCAGCAGCGAGACCGGGATGAGCTTGAAGTTGGCCACGCCGAGCGGGATGCCGATGATCGTGACGCACAGCGCGATACCGGTGACGATGTGGCCGAGGGCGAGCCACCAGCCCGCGAGCACCAGCCACAGCACGTTGCCCACGCAGGACGGTGCGCCGGCGTCATGGCGCTCGACGGTCGTATATCCGAAGGGCCACAGGGCGTAGACGCCGATGCGGAAGGCGGCCACGCCGAACGGGATGCCGATGATGGTGATACACAGGAGCAGGCCCGCCGCCATGTAGGCGAGGAACAGCCAGAAGCCGCTCAGGACGAGCCATATGACGTTGAGTACGGTCCTCACTGGTTCCCACCTGCCATCTTCTCGAGCCGGGCGATGCGTTCCGCCATCGGCGGGTGTGTGGAGAACATCTTGGAAAGGCCCTGGCCGGGGCGGAACGGGTTCGCGATCATCATGTGACTGGCCGTCTCGATGCGGGGCTCGGGGGGCAGCGGGAGCTGCTTCGTGCCCACTTCGAGCTTGCGCAGGGCGCTGGCCAGGGCGAGCGGGTCACCGGTGAGCTGAGCGCCCGAGGCGTCTGCCTGGTACTCCCGGGAGCGGCTGATGGCCAGTTGGATGACCGAGGCGGCGAGCGGGCCCAGCAGCATGATCAGCAGCATGCCGATCAGCCCGGGGCCGTCGTCGTCGTCGGAGCGGCCGATCGGGATCAGCCAGGCGAAGTTGACCAGGAACATGATCACGGAGGCGAGGGCGCCGGCGACCGACGAGATGAGGATGTCGCGGTTGTAGACGTGGCTCAGTTCGTGACCGATGACGCCGCGCAACTCGCGCTCGTCCAGCAGGCGCAGAATGCCGTCGGTGCAGCACACGGCGGCGTTGCGCGGGTTGCGGCCCGTGGCGAAGGCGTTGGGCGCCTCCGTCGGGGAGATGTACAGGCGCGGCATCGGCTGGCGGGCCTGGGTGGACAGCTCACGGACCATGCGGTAGAGCTGCGGGGCCTCGAACTCGCTGACGGGACGGGCGCGCATCGCTCGCAGGGCCAGCTTGTCGCTGTTCCAGTACGCGTACGCGTTGGTGGCCAGTGCTACCAGGACGGCGATGACGAGCCCCATGCGGCCGAAGAAGCTGCCGATGACGATGATGAGTGCGGACAGTCCCCCCAGGAGGACTGCTGTCCTGAGCCCGTTGTGCCGGCGGTGCACGGTACGCCCTCCAAGTCGTGCGGCAGGGGAACCCTCGCTTGCGTCTGCGGTGCCACCGGTGCTGTGGTGTCACGTCCAGTGGACCCTCCCGTACTGGTCAACGCCAGGCGGGAGGCACTAGTTCCCTTGTGCGCGCGTGACCGGACGTGAGCCGTTCGGGTGACAGCCGCGCGTCCCGCCACGCACGCGTGCGGGGGCGGGTTCCCCGCACGCGTGGGGTGAAAGCGGGACCCGGGCGGCGGCCGGGCTCAGAAGAGGCCGGTGTCGGTGAAGCGCAGGACGAGCTGCGGCGCGCCGGAAAGCGCGATGCCGAGGACTCCGGTGACCGCGATCGCCGCCGTGAGCGGGGCGGGCACGCGCTGCTTCTCGGACGCGCCCTCGGGGGCGCGGAACAGCAGGGCGGTCCACTGCAGGTAGTAGACCAGCGCGATGACGACGTTGACGGCCATGACCACGGCCAGCCAGCCGAGGCCGGCGTCGACGGCCGCGGAGAAGACGGTGACCTTGGCGAAGAGGCCGATGACGCCCGGGGGCAGCCCGGCCAGGCAGAGCAGGAAGAACGCCAGGAGGAGGGCCGACAGCGGGCTGGCCGCGTACAGGCCGCGGTAGTCGGCGACCCGGTTGAGCGTCGCGGTCCGGCCGACGAGTGCGGCGACGGCGAAGGCGCCCAGGTTCACGGCGCCGTACATCAGGGCGTAGGCGACGGTGGAGCCGATCGACTTCTCCGGGTCCTCGGAGTACGCGGCGGCCGCGATCGGCACCAGGAGGTAGCCGGCCTGGCCCACGGAGGACCAGGCGAGCAGGCGTACCGCGCTGTACGCGCGCGCGGTCTGCTGACGCAGGGCGCCGACGTTGCCCACGGTCATGGTGAGCGCGGCCAGGACCGCCAGGGCCGGGCCCCAGACGTCGGCGTAGGACGGGAGGGCGACGACCGTGACGAGGATCAGGCCGGTGAAGCCGACCGCCTTGCCGATGACCGACAGGTAGGCGGCGATCGGCAGGGGCGCGCCGACGTAGGTGTCGGGGACCCAGAAGTGGAAGGGCACAGCGGCCGTCTTGAAGGCGAAGCCGATCAGGGTGAGGACGACGCCGGTCTGCGCGAGCGTGTCGAGCCGGCCGTCGACGTGCTGGATGCGCTCGGCGATCCGGGTGAGGTGGAGGGTGCCCGTCGAGGCGTACAGGAAGCTCACGCCCATGAGGCTGACCGCGGTGGCGGTGACCGAGGACAGGAAGAACTTCAGGGCCGCCTCGGAGGACCTGCGGTCGCCGTACTTCAGTCCGACCAGCGCGAAAGCGGGCAGGGAGGCGACTTCGAGGGCGACGATCAGGGTGGCGAGGTCGCGGGAGGCGGGCAGGAGGGCGGCACCGGCGGCGGAGGACAGGAGCAGGAACCAGTACTCCCCCTCGGGCAGGTCCTTGCGGGCGTCCTTCAGCGCGGTCACCGACAGCAGGGCGGCGAGGAGGGCGCCGCCGAGGACGAGGAACTGGATGACCAGGGTGAAGCGGTCGGCGGTGTAGCTGCAGACGCCGGCGTCGCCGTTCAGGCAGAAGGTGCTGCGGTCGCCGTCGAGGAGGGGCAACAGCAGCGCGGTGGCGGCGGCGAGCCCGGCGACGGACGTCCAGCCGAGGATCGCCTTGCGGTGCTCGGGGACGAACAGGTCGGCGACCAGCACGACGAGTCCGACGACGGCTGCCAGGGTGGGCGGTGCGATGGCGAGCCAGTCGACGGACTGGACCAGGGAGGCGGCCAGGGGCTGGGCCGTGGAGCTCATCGGGTGCCTCCTGCGAGGAGCTGCTGGACGGCCGGGTTGCTCAGGCCGAGCAGGGCCTTGGGCCACAGGCCCGCGACGACGGTGAGGACGACGAGCGGGGTCCAGGCCGCGAACTCGTACGAGCGGACGTCGGTGAGGCGGGGCGCGTCCTGTGGCAGGGCGCCCATGCACACGCGCCGGACCACGGTCAGCAGGTACGCGGCCGTCAGCAGCGTGCCGAACGCGCCGATCGCCATGAAGGTGAGGAAGGCGGGGCGGCTGAGGCCCTCGGCGGGCTGGAACGCGCCGAACAGGGCCAGCATCTCGCCCCAGAACCCGGCCAGGCCCGGCAGGCCGAGGGAGGCGACCGCCGCGAAGGCCAGCAGGCCGCCGAGGCGCGGGGCCTTGCCGTAGAGGGCGGCGCCGGTCTCCTCGGCGAGGGTGTCGAGGTCGGTGGTGCCGGTGCGGTCCTTCAGGGCGCCGACCAGGAAGAACAGCAGGCCGGTGATGAGGCCGTGGGCGATGTTGGCGAAGAGTGCGCCGTTCACGCCGGTCGGCGTCATGGTGGCGATGCCGAGCAGGACGAATCCCATGTGGCCGACGGAGGAGTAGGCGATGAGGCGCTTGAGGTCGCCCTTCGCGCCCCGTTTGGCCAGGGCGAGGCAGGCCAGGGATCCGTAGATGATGCCGACGACCGCCAGGGCGGCGAGGTAGGGCGCGAAGGTGCGGAAACCGTCGGGCGCGGCGGGCAGCAGGATCCGGACGAATCCGTACGTACCCATCTTGAGCAGGACGCCGGCCAGCAGGACCGAGCCGACGGTCGGGGCGGCGGTGTGGGCGTCGGGCAGCCAGCTGTGCAGGGGCCACATCGGCGTCTTCACGGCGAGCCCGATCCCGATCGCCAGAACGGCGATGACCTGCACGGATGTGGTGATCGACCGGCCGTTGTCAGTGGCGAGTGCCACCATGTCGAACGTGCCCGCCTTGATTCCGATCAGGAGCAGGCCGAGCAGCATGACCACGGAACCGAGCAGCGTGTACAGGATGAACCGCCACGCGGCCCGGGTCCGGTCCTCGCCGCCCCAGCGGGCGATGAGGAAGTACATCGGGATGAGGACCATCTCGAAGGCCAGGAAGAACAGCAGCAGGTCGAGGACGGCGAAGGTCGCGAGCGTGCCGGACTCGAGGACGAGCAGCAGGGCGACGAAGGCCTTCGGGGCCGGGCCCGCCGGCATGTTGAAGTACGAGTAGAGCGCGCAGAGGAAGGTCAGCAGCGCGGTCAGGACCAGGAGGGGGAGGGAAATGCCGTCGACGCCGAGGTGGATGCGCACGTCGAGTGCGGGGATCCAGCTGATGTCAGTGCCGGCCTGCATCTTCGAGGGCTGGTTGTGGTCGAACCCGAGCGCGAGGACGATCGTCGCGAGGAGCACGGCGCCGGTGACGGTCACGCCGTGCCGGAGCACCGCCTGCTCGGGTGACTTCCCCTTCAGCCCGGGTGGGGCGGGCAGGAGAGCGGCGACGGCCCCGAGGAGCGGGCCGACGACGACGAACGCCAGAAGGAACTGCATCACGGACTCGCTGATATCGATCACGCCTGCTCACGCTCCCGTGGCGACGAGGACGGCGGCGACCGCGAGGACGACGGTGCCGGCGAGCAGCGCGCTCACATAGGTCTGGACGTTGCCGGTCTGGGCGCGCCGTACGGCGGCGCCGAGCCAGCGGGGCAGCGCACCCGCACCGCGCACATAGGTCTCGACGACCTCCCGGTCGAGGAACCGCACGAGGCTCGCTCCGGCCTGCACCGGGCGGACGAAGAGGGCCGCGTACACGGCGTCCAGGTGGAAGCCGGCTGCCGCGTGCCGGTGCAGGGGGCCGAGCAGGAGCCGTCCCGGGTCGGCGGGGTCGGGTGCCAGGGCGATGTCACCGTAGGCCGGCTCGTGGCTGGCGATGGCCTCGGCCTCGACCCGGGCGGCGTCTCCCCCGGGGTGGGCCGCGACGGCGCCGAGTGGGACACGGGCCGCGCGTGCGGTGGTGTGCCGCCAGGCGGCGTAGGTGACGATGCCGCCGGCCAGGGCGACACCCGTGCCGAGTACGGAGGTCGTCAGGGTCGGGCCCAGGTCGCGGCCGTCGAACCAGTCGGGCAGCAGGCGGAACGCGAACCCGCCGAGAGCCAGGGACGGCACCGCGAGGACCCACAGCACGACGGTCATCGTCAGCGGCTGCCTGCCGTGGTCGGGGGCCTCGGCGCCCCGGCCGCGAAACGCCAGCAGCCACAGGCGGGTGGCGTAGGCGGCGGTGAGCACGGCCGTCAGCAGACCGGCGACGAGGACGATCCAGCCGGCCGCGGCGGGCGCGTGCTCGCTGTGTCCGGTGACGACGTGCTCGGCGACGCCGAGGACGGCCTCCTTGGAGAAGAAGCCGCTGAACGGCGGGATCGCGGCGAGGGCGAGCAGCGCCACAGTCATCGTCCAGTAGGCGTCGGGGACGCGGTCGCGCAGCCCGCCCATGCGGGACATGGCGGCCAGCGAGTTGGTGCCGGCGGCGTGGATGACCACGCCGGCCGCGAGGAACAGCAGCGCCTTGAAGGCGCCGTGGGACAGGAGGTGGAAGACGGCGGCACCGCGGTCGCCGACGGCGAGGGCGCCGGTCATGTAGCCGAGCTGCCCGATCGTCGAGTAGGCGAGGACGCGCTTGATGTCGTCCTGGGCGAGCGCGGCGAGCGCCGAGCCGGCCATCGTGACGGCGGCCATGACGGCCATGACCACCATCGCGGCCTGTGAGGCCTCGAAGACCGGAAGGAGACGGGCGATGAAGTAGACACCGGCGGCGACCATCGTCGCGGCGTGGATCAGCGCGGAGACGGGGGTCGGGCCCGCCATCGCGTCGGGGAGCCAGGTGTGCAGCGGGAACTGCGCCGACTTGCCCGCCACGCCCGCCAGGAGCAGCAGGGCGATCACGGTCGGGTGGTCCAGTCCGCCGCTCGCGACGGTGCCGAGGATGCGGGTGACGCGGAAGGAGCCCGCGTCGGTGGCCAGGGCGAACAGGCCGATCAGGAAGGGGACGTCGCCGAGCTTGGTGACCAGGAAGGCCTTGAGGGAGGCGGCGCGGGCTTCCGGGGTCTCCCAGTAGTGGCCGACCAGGAAGTAGGAGCAGATGCCCATGACCTCCCAGCCGACCAGCAGGACCATCAGGTCGCCGGAGTAGACGACCAGCAGCATCGCGGAGGTGAACAGGGAGACCAGGGCGGCGTAGGAGGGGTAGCGCGGGTCGTCGCGCAGGTAGCCCGTCGAGTAAATCTGCACACAGGAGGCGACCAGGGCGACCACGACGGCGACGAGGGCGGCGAAGCCGTCGACGTGCAGGGCCAGTTCGATCGGCACCGACCCGGTGGGGGTCAGTTCGGTGGCCGAGTCGACGGCGGCGCCACCGCCCTGGCGGGCGGCGACCAGCGCGGCGAGCACCAGGGAGGTGAGGGTCGGCAGGACGGCGAGCGGGCGGGTGAAGCCGGGGGCCGTGCGGCCCAGCAGCAGGCCGGCGACGGCCCCGAGGAAGGGCAGGAGGGGGACGAGGACGGCGAGGGTGGTCGTGGTCACGCGGTGGCCTCTGCCTTCCGGGCCTCGTCGGCCGGGCCGGCCGTGCGGGTGTCGTGGCCGGGTCCGTCCGGGCCGTCGGGGTCGTGCAGCTCGGCGGTGTCGCGGAGCTTGTCGATGTCCGCGGTGCCGCGGTTGCGGTGGACGGCGAGGACGATCGCCAGTCCGATGCCGATCTCGGCGGCGGCGATGGCGATGGTGAACAGGGTCAGGGCCTGGCCGGAGTGCAGGGTCTCCTCGGCGGTCCTGCTCAGCCAGACGTCGAAGGCGACGAGGTTCAGGTTGACGGCGTTGAGCATCAGCTCGACCGACATCAGGACGAGGATCGCGTTGCGGCGGGCCAGGACGCCGTACAGGCCGGTGCAGAAGAGGAGGGCGGAGAGCACGGCGGGATAGGCGAGGTGCATCAGCGGGTCCCTTCCGTGCCGCGGCGGGGGTTGTGGCCGGTGTCCGAGGAGGGCGCGTCGGTTCCGGTGGCCTTCTCCGGCCCAGTCGCCGTCCCGGTCTGCGTCGCCGTCCCGGCCTCCGCCGCCGTCCCGGCCTGGGTCGCCGTCCCGGCCTGGGTCGCCGTCCTGGCGGCCTCGGTGGTCGCCTCGGCCTGGGTGGGGGCGCCGGCCCGGGGCGTCGCACCGGCCTTGGTGGCCGCGCCGGCCGTGGTGGCCGCGCCGGCCGTGGTGGCCGCCTCGGGCTTGGCCTTGCGGGAGAGGACGATCGCGCCGACGAGGGCGGCGAGGAGGAGGACGGAGAGGGCCTCGAAGGGGAGGACCCAGTTCTGGAAGAGGCCGGCGCCGGTGGCCTCGGTGGACCCGGCGGCGGGACCGTCCAGGTCGATCCAGGTCGTGCGGAAGGCGTCCACCACGACCCAGACCAGGGCGGCGGCCGCGGCGACGGCCACGGTGAGGGCGGCCCAGCGGTTGCCGGAGTCGGCGTCCGGTGAGCGGCCGATGGGGGCCCTGGTGAGCATCAGGCCGAACAGGAGGAGGACGACGACGGAACCGACGTAGATGAGCACCTGCACCCAGGCGATGAACTCGGCGGTGAGCAGGAGGTACTCGACGGCGAGGCCGCCGAGGGCGACCACGAGCCACAGGGCGGCGTGCACGAGTTGCCGGGTGGTGACGGTGACGAGGGCGGCGCCGAAGGTGACCAGGCCGACGAGGAGGAAGGCGATCTCGACCCCGGTCGGGGACAGGAAGCCGCGGGTCTCGGCGGCGGCGGTCGCGGAGTGCGCCAGGAGCTGGGCGGCGCTGGCGACGGCGGTCACGCGGTGCCCCCCTGTTCCGGCCCGGGCCGGTCGGAGTCCGGCCCGGGCCGGTCCACCTGCTGCTTGGAGTCGCCGTGGGCGCGGGTGGGCTGCTCGGCGGCGCGGGCCTGCTCGTCGGCGTGCGGTTCGGTGACGGGCGGGGCCTGCTGGGCGGCGAGCTTGTCGGCGGCCTTGCGGGCGGCGGCGATCTCCTTCGGTTCCTCCGCGCCGGGGTCGAGGGCCGGCGGGGCCGGGACGGTCCACATCCACTCGCGGAGCTTGTCGCGCTCGTGGGTGAGGTCACGGATGTCGGTCTCGGCGTACTCGAACTCCGGGGACCAGAACAGGGCGTCGAAAGGACACACCTCGATGCAGATACCGCAGTACATGCACAGGGCGAAGTCGATGGCGAAGCGGTCGAGGACGTTGCGGCTGCGTTCGCGGCCACCGGGGGCGGCGGGCGGCACCGTCTCCTTGTGGGAGTCGATGTAGATGCACCAGTCGGGGCACTCGCGGGCGCACAGCATGCAGACCGTGCAGTTCTCCTCGAACAGGCCGATCACACCGCGGGAGCGGGGCGGGAGGTCGGGCTGGACGTCCGGGTACTGCGCAGTGACGGACTTCTTCGTCATCGTGCGGAGGGTGACGGCCAGGCCCTTGGCCAGGCCACTTCCTGGAATGGGGGCCATGGTTACTGGATCACCACCTTGACGACGCCGGTGAGGGCGATCTGGGCGAGGGCGAGGGGGACGAGGAGGGTCCAGGAGAGCTTCTGGAGCTGGTCCTCGCGCAGGCGCGGGTAGGTGACGCGCAGCCAGATGACGAGGAAGGCGAGGACGGCGGTCTTGAGCAGGGTCCACACCCAGCCGAGGCCGTCGGCGCCCCAGGGGCCGTGCCAGCCGCCCAGGAAGAGGACGGTGGTCAGACCGCACAGGACGACGATCCCCGCGTACTCGGCGAGGAGGAAGAGGGCGAAGCGGAGGCCGGTGTACTCGGTGTAGGCACCGAAGATGATCTCCGAGTCGGCGACGGGCATGTCGAAGGGCGGGCGCTGGAGTTCGGCGAGTCCGGCGACGAAGAAGACGATCGCGCCGACGATCTGCCAGGGCAGCCACCACCACTCGAAGGCGTCGAGGATGCCGGGCAGGGAGACGGTGCCGGCGGCCATCGCCACCGAGGCGGCGGTCAGCAGCATCGGCAGTTCGTAGGCGAGGAGCTGGGCGGCGGTGCGCAGGCCGCCGAGGAGGGAGAACTTGTTGGCGGACGCCCAGCCGGCCATGAGCGAGCCGAGGACGCCGACGCCCATGACGGCCAGCACGAAGAAGACGCCCGCGTCGACGACCTGCCCGACGGCGCCCTCGCCCGGGCCGATCGGGATGGCGAGCAGGACGAGGAGGTAGGGCAGGAGGGCGACTGCGGGTGCCAGCTGGAAGATCCGGCGGTCGGCGCCCGCGGGGACGATGTCCTCCTTCTGCGCGAACTTCACGCCGTCGGCGATCAGCTGGGCCCAGCCGTGGAAGCCGCCGGCGTACATGGGGCCGACGCGACCCTGCATGTGGGCCATCACCTTGTGTTCGGTCTGACCGATGATCAGGGGGAAGGTGAGGAAGACGACGAAGACGATCAGGAGTCGCAGGATGACGTCGAGCACGTCGTTCACCGCGGGCCTCCTGGGGAATCGGGACGAGGACGGGGACGGGGACGGGATTCGGACGCGGAGTCCGACTCGGGCTCGGAATCAGCCTCGGAGCCAGATTCAGCTTCGGATCCGGGCCCGAATCCGGATCCGGGCTCGGGCTCGGGCTCGGGCTCGGGCTGGGAATCGGTTCCGCTGGAGCTGACCGGGTCGTCGTGGCTGTCGGGCTCGTCGGCGGGCCGCTCGCCGTCACGCGGTAGCGCTTCGTCGGCGGCCTTCTCTGACTCGCGCGGCTCGGTGGGCTGCGGCTGGTCCGTCGGGTGCGGGGCCTCCCCCGCCCTGTCCGACCGCTGGGGTGCGGGTTCGGGTGCGGGTTCGTCGAAGGCCGGGCGGGCGTGGTGCCAGGGGGCGTCCGTGCTGCGTGGAGTGCGGGTCGGGCTGCCGGGCGGGGTGGTCGTGCCGTTGTCCGCCTCGGGCTCGGCCGGCGGGGCGGAACGCTGGCTCGCACTGCCCTCCGACGCGCTGCGCGCGCGGCGGGGCCCGGCGGAGGAGCCCGGCCGCGTGCGCTGCGACGCCGAACCTTCGCTCGCGCTGCGGGAGCGGCGCGGGCCCGTCGACGCGGCGGTGTGGCCTTCCGCGGCCTGGGCGGAGGGGCCTTCGCCGGTGGAGGCCGCCGATTCGGCTGCGCCCACCGCCTCGGCAGCACTCGCGGCGCCGGCCGTCTCAGCGGCGTCGGCAACCCGGGCTGCGGCCTCAGGCGCGGATGCGGCCTCGCCGGCGCTCGGCACCACCGATGCGGCAGCCCCAGCACCCTCCACAGCCGCAGGACTTCCCGAAGCCCCAGCGCTTCCCGACGCCGTCGCCTGGCTCGCCGAACCCTCCGAGGCCGAGCGCGTGCGCCGCACCGGGCGCTCGCCCGCGGCGCGGGGCGTGCGGGCCGGGCGTTCGCCTGCCGCGCGGGCGCCCCGGGCCGGGCGGGCGGGAGCCGGGGGGAGCTGGCCCTTCAGGGGGCCCCATTCGTTCGGGTCGGGCACGCCGGGCGGGAGCATCTGGCGGCGCTTGGGGCCGCCGTGCTCGGACTCGCCGGGTTCCTTCGCGCCGGGCCAGGCCTTGGCGACGCGCGCGGCGAGGACGAAGTCCTTGCGCAGGGGATGGCCCTCGAAGGTGTCGGGCAGCAGCAGGTGGTCCAGCCCCGGGTGGCCCTCGAAGACGACGCCGAACATCTCGTGCGTCTCGCGCTCGTGCCAGCCCGCGCCGGCGTAGACGCCGATCGCCGAGGGCAGGGTGGGGGCCTCGTGCGGGACCGTCGTACGGAGCAGGAGGCGGCGGACCGGGGACAGCGCGGCGACGTGGGCCGTGACGCGGAAACCGGTGCCCGGTTCGTCCACGGCGCTCAACCAGTCGAAGTAGGTGCAGCCCAGCCGGTCGCGGGCGGTCTCCAGGGCGGGGGTCCAGGCGGCCGGGGGCACGTCGACCGTGAGGACCTCGTAGGACTCCTCGGCGGTGGCGTCCGGGCCGAAGAGTTCGACGGCGTCGGCGGGCAGCCAGCCGACCGCGGTCATCGGCCCTCCCCGGACGTCGCGTCACCCTCGGCACCCCGGGCGGCGGCGGAGTCGACGGCCGGATCGGTGGCCGGATCGGTGGCCGGACCGGTGGCCGGACCGGCCGCACCAGGCGGCCGCACCAGGCCGCTCTGCAGTGCCGCAGCCGACGGGCGGGCCGGGCCTGCCGGGCCGTCGCCGTACCGGTCCCCCAGCGACTCGCGAGCGATCTTCTCCTGGAGCTTGAGGATGCCCTGGAGGAGCGCCTCGGGCCGGGGCGGGCAGCCGGGGACGTAGACGTCGACGGGGATGATCTGGTCGACGCCCTTGGTGACGGCGTACGAATCCCAGTACGGGCCGCCGCAGTTGCTGCACGCGCCGAAGGAGATGACGTACTTCGGCTCGGGCATCTGCTCGTACAGGCGCTTCACGGCCGGGGCCATCTTGTCCGTGACGGTGCCGGAGACGACCATCAGGTCGGCCTGGCGCGGGCCCGGCGCGAAGGGGATGACGCCGAGGCGGATGAAGTCGTGGCGGGCCATCGACGCGGCGATGAACTCGATCGCGCAGCAGGCGAGGCCGAAGTTGAAGACCCAGAGCGAGTAGCGGCGGCCCCAGTTGAGGATCACCTTCATCGGCTCGGGTGCGAGACGCGCGAGGGTGCCCAGCCGCCGCGGCTCCGGCAGCGGTACGGGCTCGGGGGTCACGTCCATGCCAGGACGCCCTTCTTGTAGGCGTAGAGCAGGCCCACGGCCAGGAAGCCGAGGAAGACGAACATCTCGACCAGGGTCGCGGCGCCGTAGCCGGGGGCGGCGAAGACGGTCGCCCAGGGGAACAGGAAGATCGAGTCGACGGCGAAGATGACGTAGAGGAACGCGTAGACGTAGTAGCGGACCTGGGTGTGGGCCCAGCCCTCGCCGACGGGGTCGACGCCGCACTCGTAGGTCAGGAGCTTCTCGGGGGTGGGGACCACGGGCCGCAGCAGGCGGCCGGCCCCGAAGGCGACGGCGACGAACAGGACGCCGACGACGGCGAGCAGGCCGACGACCGAGTAGGCCCGGAAGTAGTCCGCCGCGACGACGGTCGTGGTGACGACGGTCGGTTCCGGCACGTCCCTCCCTCGCTCCCTGGAATTCGCACTGGTTCCTTGACGATCCCGCGGTACCCCGGCGGGGGCCGGAGACACGGACGCCGTCGTTCGGCGATCTGTACGCACGGGAGTCTAGGCCCTGATAAGGGCAGGGTAAGCAGCCCGTCACCGCCGGGATCAAGGGGGTGGGGTTTTCCTCAGTGGATCCTGGCGGCCCACCTCATGGCGCGGCCGTCCGCCGCCCGGCAGGCTTACGCACATGACCGAACGCTTCCCGTCCCCCGGCGCGAAGGCGGCCGCGGGGGCAGCCGGACAGGACGGCCACCCGCCGCCGCCCCGCCTCGCCTACGACCGGCACACCTGGAAGGAGATCGCCCACCTCCTGGCGAACCTCCCGGTGTCGCTGCTCGGCTTCACCTACGTCGTGACCGTGCTGTTCACCGGATTCGGGCTGACCGTCACGGTGGTCGGTTTCCCGCTGCTGGCGGCCGGGCTGATCGGGGCGCGGCAGCTGGGTCGGCTGGAGCGGGCGCGGGCACGGGCGCTGCTCGGGGTGCGGGTGGAGGAGCCGAGCCGGCTGCGGCTGCGCGGCGGGGGCGGCTTCTTCCAGCGGCTGTGGATGCAGCTGAAGGACCCGGTGGGCTGGCGGACGGTGCTGTACGAGTTCATCCGGCTGCCGTGGGGGGTGCTGACCTTCGCGGTGACGACGGCCTCGCTGTTCGTGCTGTGGCCGGTGCTGCCGTTCATCGCACGCGGGCTGGCCAACGCAGACCGGGCGATGGTGCGGGCGCTGCTGTCGCCCTCCGACGAGCTGGAGCGGCGGATCGCCGAACTGGAGTCGGACCGGGGGGTCGTGGTCGACACGGCGGCGGCCGACCTGCGGCGCATCGAGCGGGACCTGCACGACGGGGCGCAGGCCCGGCTGGTCAATCTGGCCATGGGCCTGGGCCTGGCGAAGGAGAAGGTGCTGGAGGACCCGGACGCCGCGGCGGCGATGGTCGAGGAGGCGCACGGCGAGGTGAAGCTGGCGTTGCAGGAGCTGCGGGACCTGGCCCGGGGCATCCACCCGGCGGTCCTCACCGACCGCGGCCTGGACGCGGCCCTGTCGTCGGTCGCCTCGCGTTGCACGGTCCCCGTGAAGGTCACGGTCGACCTGCCCGAGCGTCCGGCGGCCGCGATCGAGGGCATCGCCTACTTCACCGTCTCGGAGCTGCTGCAGAACGTCAGCAAGCACAGCCGGGCGAGGTCGGCCTCGGTCGAGGTGTGGCGCACGGACGACCGGCTGCTGATCCAGGTGTGGGACGACGGCCGCGGCGGCGCGAGCGTCGACGGCGGTACGGGGATGAAGGGCCTGGCGGACCGGTTGAACGCGGTCGACGGCCTGTTCGTCCTGGAGTCGCCCGAGGGCGGCCCGACGACGGTCACGGCGGAGCTCCCGTGGCGCGAACGGGACGCCGCGGCCGCCGGAACCGGCCCCTCCCACTAGGTCGTGTCTCTTTGATGGGTTGATCAGTTGATCGGATGTGCCTGTCCGATTGATGATCACCGATGCGATGTGGGACCGGATCGAGCCGCTGA